>NZ_CM182064.1:120000-1296960 GCF_059417765.1 Candidatus Pelagibacter sp. PS_40 | reverse complement strand
AAAAATTTGTAGGAATAAGGTCAGTTAGAAGCAAAATAATTTTTTTGCAATAAATAATTTTGTAAAAGCAAAAATAAATAAAATTAATATTTGCAATAAATAATTTAGTAAAAATAAAAATAAATTAAATCTATAGGTGATTCATTTCAAACGGGAATATTCTCTCTAAGCTGATATAATATTACAACCAAGAGGTGGTCTGTTTTAAATCTTAAAAATTATTTTGCCACAGTGTTGTTTGATTGAACGATTAAGTTTTACAAATTTAAAATCTATGATTGTGTGATTTATAAATTATGTTTCTTTTTATTTTACTAAATCTATATATAGTTAATCTAAAAATTTGATTTCTTATATGATGTAAGTACTATTAGTTGAAATTTAAAATAGTCTTATAAATTTATTATAAGGCTGAAATTTTCTTTGTTATTCTCGAAATGTTTCTTGAAGCATTTGCTTTCTTTATAATTCCAGTTTTTGCAACTTTCATTAACTCAGAGTTCAACTTTGGCAAGAATTTTAGAGCTTCGTCTTTTTTCTTTTCTACCAGAAGAAGGTTCATTTTTTTTATAGCATTTCTATACTTGCTCTTACGAGCCTTATTAACCAATGTTTGTGTAGCAATTCTTCTAATTCTTTTAATTGCTGATTTTGTGTTTGCCATAAGCGCAGTGGTATAGCTTGAGAATTTATAGTGGTCAATAGAATAATTCCCTATTTTTGGCATGTATTACAAAAGAATGTTGACCTATTAGATATAAATATTTTCTGAATTTTCCCATTACATTTAGTTCTTAAGCAGCTTAGATTTTCTCTTTGATACACCCTAAATTCTTTTTGGAAATTTCCACTTTTTCCAGTGATGTTTTTAAAATCTCGAATACTTGACCCTCCTTTTTTAATAGCCCTATTAAGTACACTTTTTGAATAAGTAATAATTTTTTTGCAATCTTGCTTGGTTAACTTTGATGCATAGGTAATTGGATTAATTTTACATAAAAATAAAATTTCACTAGCATAAATATTTCCAATTCCTGATACAAATTTTTGATCTAATAAGAAACTTTTTATATCCTTTTTTTTATTTGTGAAATAACCAATTAAATATTCTAAGTTAAAATTTTTAAAAAATGGTTCAGGTCCTAAATGACTAAATCTTTTTTCAAGTTCCTTCTTGTTTTCTATAAATTTAAAAAATCCAAATCTTCTAGGATCATTGTATATAACTCTTAAACCTTTAAAATGAATTTCAACATGATTATGTTTTTTTGGTAGGCTTGGTGAATTATAAAAACTAGTATTGGTAAACTTACTAATATTATTTTTTTTTATTAAATGAACAGTTCCAGACATCCCTAAATGAATTAAACAAAAAGATTGATCAGAAAAATTCAAGATCAAATACTTTGAAAATCTAGTTACTTTTTTAATAATTTTATTTTTTAATAATTCTTCAAATTTTAAAGGAATTTTAAACCTTAAATTTCTATTCGTAATTATTATTTTTTTGATTTTTTTATGCTCTAATTTTTTAGATAGCGATTGTTTGACTATTTCTACTTCTGGTAATTCTGGCATTTGAGACTATATTATCAATAAATAATAAATTTAATATGCAGCAATATCTCCAAAACAAAAAGGGCCTTGTCCAAAGTGTCTTTGATAATGTCTATGACAAATATGATTTAATGAATGACTTTATGTCATTGGGTGTTCATAGAATTTGGAAAAAAGATCTATTAAGTTGGATGAACCCTTCAAATAATAAAACTTTAATTGATGTCGCCTGCGGAACTGGAGATCTTGGTAAACTTTTTTTAGATGCAACTGATAAAAATGGTGAAATATTTTGCGTTGATCCAAATAAAGGGATGATTGGTAAAGGCAAAGAAAAGTTAAATACTTATAAAAATATCAATTGGATAATTGCTCCAGCTGAAAAGTTGCCTATTAAAGATAATTCTTGTGATTATTATACAATTAGTTTTGGACTACGAAATACTAAAGATCTAAATAAAGCTTTATCAGAAGCTTATAGAGTTTTAAAACCAGGAGGTCGTTACTTATGTTTAGAATTTTCTAAAATTCAAAACTCTAATTTAGACTTTATATATAAAAATTATTCAAAACTTATTCCTTTAGTTGGAAAAGCTATAGTTGGACAAAAAGAACCTTATGAATATCTAGTTAAAAGTATTGAAGAGTTTATTAATCAAGAAGAGTTAATTGATTTAATGAATAAAAATAAATTTGTTAACTGCAGTTATAGAAACTTATCAGGTGGAATTGTAGCTATTCATTCAGGCTGGAAAATCTAATGTTAAAAAAAATATTCATCTTATTTAAATTAGGAAGAAAATTAGCTCGTTCTGATATATTAACTATTCTTTCTAAATTTAAAAAACCACCATTAGCAATTAAGATTCTCTTCCAAATACTTTCATTTTCTTTTTCTCCACCTAATAAAAATAATTTAAACGAAAATGAAGGAGCAAAACTTTCTAAGTCGCTACAATCAATGGGAACTACATTTATTAAGTTAGGACAATTTTTGGTTACTAGACCTGATATTATCGGAGATGATTTAGCAAAACAGTTAGAGGGCTTACAAGATAGATTGCCCGCTTTTACTTTAACTGAAGCAAAGGCAATAATTAAAAAAGACCTAGGAGATGATACTTTCAATTCAATCATTGATTTAAGTGAACCAGTTGCAGCAGCTTCAATAGCACAGGTTCATAAAGCAAAAATAAATGACAATGGAACCATAAAAGATGTTGCTATTAAAATTTTAAGACCAAATATAAAAAAAGTATTTAATGAAGAGATAGATGCTTTGATGCTTTTTGCTTTTATGGTTGAGTCATTTATAAAAAAAACAAAAAGGCTGAAATTGGTAGAAGTAGTTTTTCTTCTTAAAGAAATAACTAATTTAGAAATGGATTTAAGATTTGAAGCAGCAGCTGCAAATGAATATGCCGAAAATACAAAGAATGATGCAGGTTTTAGAGTTCCTGCTATTTATTGGAATTTTACAAGCGAAAATGTCATGACACTTGATTGGGTAGAAGGCGTTTCTATTCGTGAAACAGAAGATTTACAAAAAAGAAATATAGATACTAAGAGAATAGCCTCTGATGTAATTCAGCATTTTTTAAGACATGCTGTTAGAGACGGTTTTTTTCATGCTGACATGCATCAAGGAAATATATTTATTGACGATAATGGGCAAATTGTTCCTATAGATTTTGGAATAATGGGAAGATTAGACAATCTTAGCAAAAGATTTTTAGCTGAAATTTTATTTGGATTTATTCAAAGAGACTACAAAAAAGTTGCTGAGGTACATTTGGTTGCTGGTCTAGTTCCTAAAGATGTGCCTGTTAATGATTTAGCACAAGCATTAAGATCAATTGGTGAACCAATTTTTGGTCAATCTGTAAAAGATATTTCTGGGGGAAAATTATTAAAACAACTTTTTGAAGTTACTGAAAAATTTAATATGCAAACTCAACCTCAATTATTAATGTTACAAAAAACAATGGTAGTGGTTGAGGGTGTTGCGAGAAAACTTAACCCTAATACCAATATATGGGAAACTTCAAAACCAGTTTTAGAAAGTTGGTTAAGAGAAACAAAAGATCCAATTAATACCTTAAATGAAAGTTTAAAAAGTACTACTGAAGTAATTAAAAGATTGCCTGATTTTCCAGAGATTATGGATAAAGCCAATCAAGCTTTATCATTTTTAGCAAGTGGACAGATCCCCCAAAATTCAAATTCATTTACTGCCTTAAATGAAAAGAGATCTGAAATGACTGCCTTTAGAAATCAGTCTATTGTTGGTTTATTACTGCTTGTAATTTTTGGTCTAGTAGTATTTTAATTCTCACAATGAATAATATATCTGAAAGAAAAATACTTTTAATAATATGTGGTGGCATATCTGCTTACAAAAGTTTAGAATTAATCAGATCATTAAAAAAATTAGGTGCAAAGGTTAAAACTATTCTTACTAAAAGTGCTAAAGAATTTGTAACTCCTTTGTCCGTTGCCTCACTATCTCAAGAAAAAGTTTATGACGATTTATTTAACCCTGAAAATGAGGCTGAAATGGATCATATTTCACTATCTAGATGGGCAGACTTAATTGTTGTAGCTCCAGCTACCGCTAATACAATCTCAAAATTAAGCACAGGGTCTTCAGATGATCTTGCCTCAACTGTAATTTTGGCTTCCGATAAAGATATTTTTTTAACACCAGCAATGAATGTTAGAATGTGGGACCATCCATCGACGAAAGAAAACCTTAAAAAATTAAGATCATTTGGTTATAAAATTATAGGTCCTGAAATTGGAGATATGGCCTGTGGAGAATTTGGTGAAGGGAAAATGACTGAACCAGATAATATTGTTCAAGAAATTAATTTATACTTTAGTGAATTAAATAAAAATTATAAATTAAAAGCCTTAGTAACGGCTGGACCAACTAATGAATATATTGACCCTGTAAGATTTATAACAAATAAATCTTCTGGAAAACAAGGTTATGCTTTAGCAAAAGCATTTGCTAAAAAAGGATTTCAAACCACTTTAATTTCTGGACCTACAAATTTAAAAGTAGGCAACAATATAAACTTAATTAAAGTAGAAACTGCAGACGAAATGTTTAAAGCTGCACAAAATAATTTACCAACAGATGTAGCAATTTTTTCAGCAGCTGTTGCTGACTTTAAAGTTAAAGAAATAAGTAATAGCAAAATTAAAAAGCAAGAAAAATTAAATCTAGAACTAGAAAAAAATATTGATATTTTAAATTATGTATCAAAACATAATTCTCTTAGACCAAAGTTGGTAATTGGATTTGCTGCAGAAACTAATAATATAGAAGAAAATGCAAAAAAAAAATTAGATGAAAAAAACTGTGATTGGATAATTGCAAATGATGTTTCCAATAAAGCAATTGGATTTGACTCTAGTTTTAATGAAGTTTCGATTTATTATAGAGATAAAAATATGGATGATGAAAGGCTTACAATAAAAAGTAAATCTGAAATTTCTGATGAAATAGTAGATAGAGTTATTAAAAGATTAAATTAAAATTCAGTGGCTAAAGTATTAATCAAAAAATTAAATCCTAAAGTAGAATTACCTGCTTACAAAACAGATGGTGCTTCAGGTATGGATTTGATGGCTTTTATAGAGGAGCCTATTAGAATAGCACCTAATAGCTCATATTTGGTTCCTACAGGGCTTTCAATGGCATTTTCAGAGGATTATGAAGTTCAAATTCGTCCTCGATCTGGTTTGGCTGCTAAAAAAAGTATTACAGTTTTAAACACTCCGGGGACAATTGATAGTGATTATAGAGGAGAAATTAAAGTTATACTTTTTAATCATGGTAAAGAAGATTTCCTTATCAACAATAAAGATAGAATAGCACAAATGGTCTTAATGCCTGTAATTAAGATGGAGTTTGAAGAAACAGATAATTTACCTGATACATTGCGAGGTGATGGTGGATTTGGCTCAACAGGTAAATGAATAGCCAATTAAAAAAAGCATCAATAGAAAGATACTCAAGACAAATAGTACTTAAAGATATTGGCACTATTGGACAAAAAAAAATTATATCTTCAAAAGTTTTAATTGTTGGAATGGGTGGTTTAGGATCTCCTGTTGCAGAATTTCTTGCAAGAGCTGGGGTTGGTTCGATAGGTATAGTTGATGATGATAAAGTTAGTTTATCTAATCTACACAGACAAAGTCTTTATAACACCAGCGATATAGAAAAATTTAAAGTTCAAGTAGCAAGGGTTAAAATTAAAAAAATAAACCCAAGTATTAAAATTAAAATTTACAAAATAAGACTTGATAAAAATAACTTTAAGAAAATTATAAAAGATTATGATTATATAGTTGATGGTTCTGATAATTTTTCAACAAAATTTTTATTAAATGATTTTTGTTATAAATTTAAAAAAATACTTGTAACCGGAGCCATAAGTAAATTTGACGGTCATATATTTACTTTTAATTTTAAAAATAAAAAAATTCCATGTTTAAGATGTTTTTTTCAAGACTCTGATATTTCAGATGACTTATTAAATTGCGAGTCAGAAGGTATTCTTGGCACTGTTGCTGGTATAATTGGAACAATACAAGCAAATGAAGTTTTAAAGAAAATACTTGGTATTGGAAAAAGTCTTGATGGATATATTTTTATCTTAGATTTATTACAATTAAATTTTAGAAAAGTTAAACTTAAAAAAAGAAAAAACTGTTTTTGTAAATGATAAAAAAAATAGCTATCTGGTTTTTGTGTCTATCAGTTTTATTTGGTCAATTTTCAATGGCAGAAGAAAAGTTTCTTTCTTTAAAAAAAAGTAAAGTAAATGTTCGATATGGACCAAGTTTTGATTCAAAAATCAAATATATTTATAAAAAAATAAATTTACCGATAAAACAAATAGATCAAAAAGAAAATTTTAGGAGAATTGTAGATTTAAAAAATAATAGTGGATGGATCCACATTTCTCAGATTAAAAAATCAAATTCTATTATTATTTTAGAAGATAAAATTTTATATAAAAAACCATCTAACTTTTCAAAACCAATAGCCAAACTAGAAAAGGGAAGACTATTAATCTTAAAAAAATGTGAAAATATATGGTGTAACGTAAAAACTGAAGATTATTCAGGCTGGATCAAAACTGAAAATATTTGGGGTTCTATTAGATAAAATCATCACATAGCGATTTAATGCTATTTTCTGATAGTTTTGTTGTGTGAGTATACTCTTTATGATCAATCCCAAGTTCGATAGTTGCACTATCTGATTTAAATTTAGAAATTTGATCATCATTTAATTTGAAATGGATAAACTGTACTGAAGAAGCTTTTCCTTCTGCTGATGTTCTGTCAACATCTGCTTCTGGAACTGCTTTAACAATTTCATTATTAATTTTCATAAATACCTTTTCTTCAATACCTCCAACTTTACCTAAAAATTTAGCTCTTGAAATTGGATTATCAATTTCAAACATTAATGTTGCTATAAGTTCTTTTCCACTTGGTACTAAGGGATTGTAGGCTATTAATTCATCTTTTAATTGCTCATCTCCACCTTTTTCGATGTGAAGCATTTCTTGAACTTGGGCAACCATAGTTTCAAAACTTTCAAAATAAAAAGTAGCATAAGGACCAAGTGCTATTCTTCTATCTTTTTTAAACTCAACTAAATCTTTTCTGATTTGTTTTCTACTTTTTGCGTAAACATCAGATGGTAGCAAGTCTTCTTTTTCTATTAGTCTTTTTTCTTTACTCATAATTACAATCTATAACTTTTTGCCATTAATTCGATAGGATGAAGTGCCTCATCATTTGAAATATTTGTGTCTGTTTCTAATTGTTTCAAATGCTTACCTGCCAAAGGACAATCTGAAGCCATGTATTTATTATTTTTATTTTTAATTTGTTTTGCTGTTGGTGTTCCAACTTTTATAGCTAGATCGTGAGTTTCCTTCATCACACCAAAAGTTCCTCCGTGACCAGCACATCTTTCAACAACATCCATTTTTATATTAGGAATGAATTTAAGCATATCTCTAGATTTAATACCCATATTTTGTGCTCTTGCATGACAAGCGTTGTGAACTGTAACCCCACCATCAATTTCTTGTAAGCCCTCTGCTAAGCCTTCGTTTTGTGCTATATCAACGATATACTCATCTATATCACTAACACTTTTTGAAAGTCTTTTAATATTTTCATCGTTTGGTAATAGCAATGGCCATTCAAATTTTAACATTAGACCACAGCTGGCTGTTAGAGTAATAATTTGATAACCCTTATCTACCCACTCTAATAAATCTTTGGAAACTTTTTTAGCTTGCTCCACAACTTTTGGTAAATCTGCTTGCTCGAGATAAGGCATTCCACAACAACCTGGGTAAGCCTCTTGAACCTCTACTCCATTTTTTTTTAAAACTTTTAATGCAGCTACACCAGTGTCTTTTTTATTAAAATTAACAAAGCATGTTGAATAAATTACAACTTTTCTATCTTTAGATGGAGCTTCACTGTTTACTGGAATATTATTTTTTTTAAAATATTTTGTAAATGTTTCTGAATTGTAGGTTGGAAGCTTAACCCTCATATCAATTCCAGCAACTAATTCTAATATTTTTCTAAAAAATGTATTTTTAATGTTTGATGCCCAGTTTATAAGGGATGATAACATTACACCAATTTTTGCATTTCTATCAATTCGAGCTAATTGTGCCGGTACTGCAGGTAATTTATTTAATTTTTTTTGAGCTGTTCTGTATCTCAACATTAAGTGAGGAAAGTCTAAATCAAAATCATGTGGCGGTACATAAGGACACTTGGTCATAAAACACATATCACACAATGTGCAAGCATCTACTACAGGTTCAAACTGTTCACTTTTTAAACTTTCTACATCCTCATTTTCTGACTCATCTATCATGTCAAATAATTTTGGAAACGAGTCACATAAATTAAAACATCTTCTACATCCATGGCAGATATCGAATGCTCTTCTCATTTCGTCATCTAATTTTTTAGGATCTAAAAAATCTGGATGCTCAAAATTGATTGGGTGTCTAATGGGTGCGTCTATACTGCCTTCTTTACTCATATTTAAAATTTTAGGATTTAATGGTGGGGGAAAACCCCACCATAAATTAAGTTTTATTTACGCAATAGATTCTAATGTTTTTTGGAATTTACCTGCGTGTGATTTTTCAGCTTTTGCTAAAGTTTCAAACCAATCAGCTATTTCTGGAAAACCTTCTTCTCTAGCTGTTTTTGCCATACCTGGGTACATGTCTGTATATTCATGAGTTTCACCTTGTACTGCTGAAGCTAAATTTGCTTTAGTCTCACCAATTGGTAGTCCCGTTGCTGGATCTCCAACTTCTTCAAGATACTCAAGGTGTCCATGTGCATGACCTGTTTCACCTTCAGCTGTAGATCTAAATACAGATGCTACATCGTTATAGCCTTCGATATCTGCTTTTTGAGCAAAATATAAATAACGTCTGTTTGCTTGGCTCTCGCCTGCAAATGCATCCTTTAAGTTTTCTTCTGTTTTACTTCCTTTTAATGACATATTTTTCTCCTTAATGATTATGGTGTACATATAATCATTCTAAACTGTAAGTCAACAGTTTAGAATTATTTTAATGTAATTATTAAATTATTGAAATTATTGAATTATTTTTGAGTTTGATTATCAGTTGCAACTTTAATCAATACTTCTACTGATTTTATTTTTTTTCCTGTGATATTTCTTTTTATATTCACTGAATCAATTTCTTCGTTGCTACAATCAATCAACTCATTTGTATCTTCGTCAAAAAAGTGATGGTGTTCAGTTACGTTAGTGTCAAAATAACTTTTATCACTATTAATTGAAATTTCTTTTAAGTATCCTTTTTTCTTAAATGCATGAATTGTATTGTAAACTGTTGCTAGGGAAATTTTTTCACTCAACTTTTCTTCAATAATTTTGGTCAAATCATTTATCGTAAAATGAAAAGTTTTTTCAGGTGAAAACAATACTTCACAGATTTTTAACCTTTGTCTAGTTGGTCTTAAGCCAGATTCTCTCAGTTTTTCTTTGTATATATTAATATTATTCATTATTGTTTATAATAATTCTAAACTATTTCTATATTATAATCATCATAAATCAAGTATTAAGGGACTGAAATTTATGAAAAAAAACTCATTCACATATGATGAGCTAATAAGCTGCGGAAATGGCGAACTTTTTGGCCCAGGTAATGCAAAATTACCGCTTCCACCAATGCTCATGTTTGATAGAATAACTGAAATCAACGAGGACAATGGTGCTTTTAGCAAAGGCTCTTTAAAAGCGGAGCTTGATATCAAAAAAGACCTTTGGTTTTTTGATTGTCACTTTAAAGGAGACCCTGTTATGCCAGGTTGTCTTGGCTTGGATGCTATGTGGCAGTTAGTTGGTTTTTATCTTGGTTGGCTTGGCAATCCAGGCAAAGGGAGAGCTTTAGGCGTGAGTACAGTAAAATTCACTGGTGAAGTTTTACAAAATGTTAAAAATGTAAGATATGAAATTGATATGAAAAAAATTATGGCACCAGGTGGAACAACGGTTGGTTTGGCAAATGGTTTAGTATTTGCCGATGACAAGAAAATATATTCAGCAGAAAGTTTAAAAGTGGGGTTATTTAAATAATGAGAAGAGTAGTAGTTACAGGTTTGGGAGTTGTTTCTTGTTTGGGGAATAATCAAGAAGAAGTTTATCAATCTCTTTTAAATTCAAAATCTGGAATATCTTTTTGCGAGGAATATAAAGAGCATAATTTAAGAAGCCACATTCATGGCAAACCAAATATTAAACTTGAAGATCATGTCGATAGAAAAACTATCAGATTTATGGGCTCTGGATCTGCATATAATTACATTGCAATGAAAGAAGCTATTAAGGATTCAGGATTAGAGGATAAAGATATAAGTAATTTTAAAACTGGAATAGTTATGGGTTCTGGGGGTCCTTCAATAGAGAATGTTGTTTTATCAGTTGATAAGACTAGAGCCAAAACTCCAAAGTTAATGGGACCATTTATTGTTCCAAGAACTATGGCTAGTACATCTTCAGCAACTCTTGCTGTACCTTTTAAAATTAAAGGAGTTAATTATACGATGAGTTCTGCGTGTGCAACTAGCGGACACTGTATCGGTCATGCAAGTGAATTAATTCAAATGGGTAAACAAGACGTTGTGTTTGCAGGTGGTAGTGAAGAATTACACTGGGCAATGACTGCAATGTTTGATGCGATGACTGCATTATCTTCTAAATACAATGATGCGCCTGAAACTGCTTCTAGAGCTTATGATAAGACTAGAGATGGCTTTGTAATAGCAGGTGGTGGTGGAGTTTTGGTGCTTGAGGAATACGAGCATGCAAAAGCAAGAGGTGCAAACATATATGCTGAATTAACAGGCTATGGAGCGACTTCTGACGGGTATGATATGGTAGCCCCATCTGGTGAAGGTGCTGTTAGATGTATGAAAATGGCTTTAGCAACTGCTAAAAATAAAATGGACTACTTAAACACTCACGGAACTTCAACTCCTGTTGGAGATATAACAGAACTTAGAGGTGTTGGAGAAGCATTTGGTGCTGAGGTACCAAAAATAAGCTCTACTAAATCCCTTTCTGGTCATCCACTAGGTGCTGCTTCTGTTCATGAAGCAATTTATAGTTTAATCATGATGAAAAATAATTTTATCACAGCTTCAGCTAACATCACTGACATGGATGATGAAGCAAAAAAATTCCCAATCGTTACTAAAACTGAAACAGATGTTAAATTAAACTCTGTTATGTCTAACAGCTTTGGTTTTGGTGGAACAAATGCAACTTTAATTTTTGAAAAGGTTTAAATGAGTTTAATGAAAGGCAAAAGAGGATTAATCATGGGCGTTGCCAATGAAAGGTCTATCGCTTGGGGTATTTCGCAGAAACTTGCAGAAGCTGGAGCTGAACTTGCATTCACTTATCTTGGTGATGCATTAAAGAAAAGAGTAATCCCTTTAGCAGAAAAATTAAATTCAAAAGCTACATTTAGTTGTGATGTTGAGAATAAAGAAGAAGTAATAAAACTTTTTGAAGATATTAAATCTGAATGGGGACAAATAGATTTTGTGGTTCACGCAGTTGCATTTTCAGATAAATCAGAATTATCAGGTGAGTATTTAAACACTACTAGAGAAAACTTTTTAAGAAGTATGTTAATCTCATGTTTTTCATTTACAGAAGTTGCAAAAGAAGCATCTAAAATAATGAAAGAAGGTGGAAGCATGTTAACCTTAACTTACGAATCTACTAAAGCTATTCCAAATTATAACGTAATGGGTGTTTGTAAATCAGCTCTTGAGGCAAGTGTTAAGTACCTTGCAAGAGATTTAGGTGCTAAAGGCATGAGAGTGAATGCTATAAGTGCTGGACCCATTAAGACTTTAGCAGCTTCTGCTATTGGAGATGCAAAATTCTTATACAAGTGGAATGAAGATCATTCTTTCCTTAAAAGAAACGTAGATATTCATGATGTTGGAAATTCAGCATTATATCTATTAAGCGACCTTGCAAATGGTGTTACTGGTGAAATTCATTACGTAGATGCTGGATATAACAAGGTTGGAATGCCAGATCCTAAAAATATTACCTAAAATATAGTTAAATTTAGTTAAAAAAATTTGGAAGAATTTTTTAGACTTAATAATTTATATTTAAAAAAAATAAGACATAAGCTAAGATTTTGAATGATTTTTGTAAAAAATCTTGCTTCTGTTTTGAGTCAAGAATGGTCATCAACTGAAAAGTATCCTGGAGTAAGGTGGAAATTTTTAATTGATGCAGATTTTGATGGTAGTTCTGGTTTATCCCTTGGTTTTGCTGAAATAGCGCCTGGTGGAGATTTAACACTTCATTATCACTCACCAGCAGAAATATATGTGGTTACGAATGGTAAAGGAATTTTAAATAAATCAGGTAAACTTGAAACAATTAAAAAGGGCGATGTAGTTTATATAGCTGGAAATGCTGAACATGCCTTGAAAAATAATGGAAAAGAAACCCTTGAATTTTATTGGATTTTTCCGACAGATCGTTTTTCAGAAGTAGAATACTTTCCAGCAAAACAAAAGAGTGGCTAAAGGTTTTTTCAATTAAAGACATATAAAAAAAACCTCTTAACTTAAATAGAGTGTTTATATTTTTTATATAATTTTTTTGAAAATAAAATTATCAGCTAAATTTGTAACTAATTTATATTTTTTGTTAAATAAAAATTTATAAATTTCATGTTTTTTGATATTAAACTCTTCTATTTGATCTTGCCAAATTTCAATACAAATTAATTTTGGTTTATATTTTTTAAAATCTAAAGATTTTAGTACTTCATAATCTGCTCCTTCTGCATCAATACTTAAAAAGTCTATCTGCTTATCCTTATAAATTGTTTTATCTAAAATTTTTGTTAAAGGCTTTGAAGAAACCTTTTCTTTATATTTAAATTTTGAGCTACCTTTTTTTTGAATAATACTCGCACTTAAAAATAAATTTTTGTTTGTATAATAGTCTATTATTTTATTTTTAGTTGAAACAGCAGCATGAATATTAACATCTTCTTTTCTTGATACATCGAATAAATCTATGGATAGTTTGCTCATATCTATATTTACACCTCTCCATCCATGTTTGTATAAAAGAAATGTATTATTAATTCTAGATGGATGATGACAGCCCACATCTACGTACAAACCCTTTTTTTTGTTTTTGAAATACTTTAATACAAAGATGTCTTCTTTGCTTTGAGAATAAAATTTTCTTTTTTTGTAAATTTTATTCTTAATATATAAATTTTGTAATATGTATAATTTTTTGTATATATCTTTTAAGTAGTTAAAAATCATTTAAGTTTTTTAGTAATTTTTAAATAAAAACCCCCAGAACTTTCATTCCAGAGGTTTAGAATTTTAATTTAAAATTATTCAGCAGCTTGTTTCATAGAAAGTTTAACTTTACCTCTATCGAAACCAATCACTTTAACTTTTACTTCATCACCTTCTTTAACAATATCAGTAACTTTTTCTACTCTTTTAGTAGCAAGTTCTGAAATGTGAACAAGACCATCTTGTTTACCTAAGAAATTTACAAATGCACCAAACTCCATAATCTTCATTACTTTACCTGAATAAATTTTATTTAGTTCAGCTTTTGCTGTGATGTCTTTGATCATTTGCATAGCAATGTTTCTGGACTCTTCGTCCGGAGCAGCAACAGTTACCACACCTTCATCGTTCACATCTAGTTTAGCACCTGATTTTTCAACAATTTCTCTAATCGTTGCTCCACCTTTTCCAATTACAGCTGCAATATCTTTTTTATCAACAGTAATTTGTTCCATTTTTGGAGTGTGTTCACCAACATCAGCTCTTGATTCACTTAAAGCTTTATTCATTTCACCTAAGATATGAATTCTTCCTTCTTTTGCTTGTTTTAAAGCCTGCTCCATGATTTCAAATGTGATACCTGTAATTTTAATATCCATTTGAAGAGAAGTAATTCCATCTTTAGTTCCAGCAACTTTAAAGTCCATATCTCCAAGGTGATCTTCATCACCTAAAATATCTGACAAGACACTAAAATCATCGCCTTCTTTAATTAACCCCATTGCAATACCTGCAACTGGCTCTTTAATTGGCACTCCAGCATCCATAAGTGCAAGAGATGCACCACAAACACTCGCCATTGATGAAGAACCATTGGATTCTGTAATTTCTGATACTATTCTGAAAGTATATGGAAACTCTTCCTTTGGAGGTAATGAAGAGTTAATTGCTCTCCATGCTAATTTTCCATGACCAACTTCACGTCTTCCAGTTCCAATTCTTCCAGTTTCACCAACTGAGAAAGGAGGGAAGTTGTAATGAAGCATAAATCTTTCTCTATGCTGTCCATCTAAACTTTCCAATCTTTGTTCGTCATCAGATGTACCTAAAGTAGTAACTACAATCGCTTGTGTTTCGCCTCTAGTAAATAGAGCTGATCCGTGAGTTCTTGGTAAAACACCAACTTCACACTCAATAGCTCTTACATCAGCCAAGCCTCTGCCATCAATTCTTTTTTTATTTTTAAGAATATCAGTTCTAACAATTTTCTTTTCAAGATTTTTTAATTCATCATTAACATTGAAATCAGAGTAATTTTCATCATCTGCAAAAAGTTGTTTTGCTTTATCAGAAATTTCTGAAATTTGATTTGATCGATCTTGTTTGTCTATTGTTGCAAAAGCTTTAGTTAAATCTTCTGTAAAGTTTTCTTCAAGTTTTTTCTTAACTTCTGATAAATCTTTTTTCTCAACAGTCCATTCTGGTTTTCTGCATTCTTTTGCAAGTTCCTCGATCATTTCGATTACTGGAACAAAACCTTCGTGACCAAACTTAACTGCATCTAACATTACTTCTTCTGTTAAACCTGACGTTTCTGACTCAACCATCAGCACAGCATCTTTAGTACCAGCTACAACTAAATCTAAAGTAGAGTTTTCTAACTCAGCTTTTGATGGGTTTAATATGTATTTTCCATCAACTAAACCAACTCTTGAAGCACCTACAGGCCCCATAAATGGCATTCCTGAAATGGCTAATGCAGCTGATGAAGCTGTAATTGCTAAAATATCTGGTTGATTGTCTTTATCATATGAGATTACAGTTGGTAATAACTGAACTTCATTTTTGAATTCACTTGGAAACAAAGGTCTGATGGGTCTATCAATTAATCTTGAAATCAATTGTTCACTTTCAGTTGGTCTTGCTTCTCTTTTAAAGTATCCACCAGGAATTTTACCACCTGCATAATATTTTTCTTGGTAATTTACAGACAGAGGAAAATAATCCATATCTGGATTTACTTTTTTGGCTCCTACTACTGTTGCTAAAATAACTGTTTCACCACATGAAGCAATGATTGCTCCGTCTGCTTGTCTTGCTACTTTACCTGTTTCTAAACTTATCTTCTTACCTGCTACTTCAATTTCCTTCTTGTATACTTTGAACATCTATTTTCCGTTTCCTTCTGTCTATTTTCTTAAATTTAATTGAGTTAATACATTTTTGTAAGAATCAAATTTATTTTTCTTTAAATATTCTAACAATTTTTTTCTTCTATTTACTGCTCTTAATAATCCAACCGAAGAGTGTTTATCTTTTTTGAATTGTTTAATGTGTGCTGAAAGAGTTTCAATTTTTCCTGTTAATAATGCAATTTGTACTTCTGAAGAACCAGTGTCCTTCTCGTGCATTTTTAATTCTTCTGCTTTTTTCGTCATACTATTTATTTTCCTATTTATTTGTTTGTTTTATTAAGTTTTCTATTTTTTCTGCGTACTCAAATGAGTCGTCTTTAGCAAAAAGTATTTTTGGTAAATATTTCATAATTATTTTTTTAGATAAAGCTTTTCTAATTAAGAAAGAATATTCTTTTAATTTTTTAATAACTAACTCCGAATCTTTACCACCTAATGGTAATACGTAAGCTTTTGCAATTTTAAGGTCTTGACTCATTTTTACTTCAGTAACCGTTATAGTATTAGTTTCTAAATTTGGGACCTTAGCTTCATTTCTGGCAAAAATCATGCCTAAAGATTGCCTAATCATCTCTCCAACACGCAATTGTCTCTGTGATACTGGTTTTCCTATTCTATCAGCCATTATACTGTTCTATCCGTTGTAGTCGTACTAAAGGCCTCTATTGTATCGTTTTTCTGGAAATCGATAAAGTCCTTAAGCGTTATTCCACACTCTTGGCCATTACTAACCTGTTTTGCCTGATCTTTTTCTCTAAAAATAGTACTTATTTTACCCGTATAAATAATTGCTCCATCTCTTACTACCCTAGCACTTGCGCCACTAGTTATTTCACCTTCAGTTACTTTTGAGCCTGCAACTTTTCCTGTACCTGAAACTTTGAAAATTTCTAAAATTTGAGCTGTACCAATAATTTTTTCCTGAACATCTGGAGCAAGAAGTCCTGACATTCTTAATTTAATATAATCCAAAACTTCATAAATAATATTATAAGAAGAGATTACAATTTTTTCATTTTCTGCTAATTTTTTTGCTTCCTTACTTGGTTTAACATTAAATGCAATTAGTGCAGCGTTAGATGCTTTTGCTAAAGTTACATCTGTTTCTGTTACCATTCCAATATCAGATAAAATTATTTTAGGTTTTACTTCATCATGGGTAATTTGATTAATCGCACTTTTGATTGCCTCTGCAGATCCATGAACATCTGATTTTACGATAATATTTAATTCTGCAGCTGACTTATCAGCAAAAGCCGAGTCTTGAGTAGCAAAAGTTAAAGGACTTCCACCAGTTTTGCTTTCTTCTGCTCTATTCTGACTTAATGTTTTTGCCTCTTTTTCTGAATCTAGTACAATAAAATCATCTCCAGATTTAGCCGCTCCATTAATTCCAAGAATTTCAACTGGCATTGATGGTGGTGCTTCATTAACATTTTCTCCTTTATCATTAATTAAAGCTCTTACTTTTCCCCATTTTAATCCACTAACAAAGAAATCACCTTTTTTAATTGTTCCAGATGTAACTACAACTGTTGCAACAGCTCCTCTGCCAATATCAATTTTAGATTCTAAAACAATTCCTGTAGCTTTAGATTCAAAGTCAGTTTTTAAGTCTAAAATTTCTGCTTGTAGAACAATCGACTCTACTAACTTATCTAAATTTTTTTTATTTTTTGCAGAAATTTCAACCATTAAAGTATCTCCCGATAGATCTTCTGCAATAAGTTCGTATTCTAAAAGTTGGTTCTTTATTTTTTGTGGATCTGCCTCAGGTAGATCACACTTGTTAATTGCTACAACTATTGGAACGTTCGCAGCTTTTGCGTGTTTTATAGATTCTATTGTTTGAGGTTTAACACCATCATCTGCAGCAACTACTAATACTACAACGTCTGTTAATTTTGATCCTCTAGCTCTCATTTCTGTAAATGCAGCATGACCTGGTGTATCAATAAAAGTCAGTTTATTAGATTCGTGTTGTATTTGGTAAGCTCCAATGTGTTGTGTTATTCCACCAAATTCACCAGAGACAACATTCGCACTTCTTAAAACATCCAATACCGAGGTCTTTCCATGATCCACGTGGCCCATCACAGTTACGATTGGTGGTCTATTCTTTAAATTTTCAGATCTAGACTCTTTTATTTTTTGAATAATTTCTTCTGCTTTTGTTTCTCTAATCGGATTGTGACCAAATTCTTTTACTAAGTATTCGGCAGTATCTGCTGCTAATGTTTGATTGATAGTAACCGTAACACCCATTCCAAATAAATGTTTAATTACATTGCTTGATTGCTCAGCCATTCTGTTAGATAGTTCTCTCACTGTTATTGCTTCAGGAATATTTACATCTCTTTTTACAGGCTTTAAGCTTTCTTGAATTTCTTCTTTAGTAAGTTCTCTATTTTCTTTTAATTTTGCTCTTTTAAGCGAAGCCATACTTCTTGATCTTGCTTCAATCTCATCACTTAATGCTCTTGATACTGTTAATTTTAATTCTCTTTTTTTAGTTTCAGGTTTACCTGTATCCCCTTTCAATCTTCTAGTTGCTCTTTGTTCAGCTAACTTACGTTTTTCATAATCATTAGTTATTGGAGAAGCCGGTTTAGGTGCTGATGTGGTTCTTGGAGGGAAACTACTTGTTGTTGATACTGCTGGTTTTGACCTAACACTAGCAGGTCTAGTAAAGTTACTTCTAGGTGCGAATTTGCTGGGCTTTTTTTCAATTACAACGGAATTTTTACTTTGAGTTTTTGCTAACTCTATATTCTCTATCGATTTCTTGGCTATGCCAGACAGTGTTAATTTTGTTTTTTTGTTTTCCATATTTCATTACTCAATCTTTGTAAATTATGCTTCTTGCAGACATAATTAATTCATCCGCTTCTGTTTTTGATAAAGCAAAATCTTCAAGGTATCCTTGAATCTTAATTCTTTCACCTTTCACAACATCATAACCACCTGTTAATTCATCAGAGGCAAGGTCTGCAAAATCTTCTAATTTTAAAATCTTTTGCTCTCCTAAAGTAACTAACATTCCAGGGGTCAGTCCTTTGTGATTTATAAGATCATCTTGAAGTCCCAAATCTTTAATTCTTTGAGTAATATCTTCTTGATCTTTTTGGTAAAACTCTTTTGCTCTTTCAATCAAAGCCTTGGCAGTGTCTTCCTCTATACCTTCAATTTTCATTAAATTTTCTGGTGAACTATCTTTAATATCTGAGATTGAAGAAAAACCTTCAGCAACAAGTAATTGTCCTAATGTTTCATCCAGCTCTAAATTTTTAACAAAGTTTTCAGTTTTTTCTTTAAATTCAGATTGTCTTCTTTCTGAATCTTCTGCATCAGTCATTATATTAATTTCGTAATTTAATAATTTAGTAGCAAGTCTTACGTTTTGACCTCTACGACCAATTGCTTTACTTAAATTTTCTTCTGTTAAAATTACATCTAATTTTTTTGCAACACTATCAACGTTCACTCTTTGAACTTCAGCCGGTGACAATGCATTTGAAACTACTATTGCTGGATCTTCAGACCAATTAACAATATCAATTTTTTCACCTTGTAATTCGTTAACCACTGCTTGGACTCTTGATCCTCTCATTCCAACACAAGCTCCTACTGGATCTAATGAAGTATCAACTGCTTTAACACAGATTTTTGCTCTACTTCCAGGATCTCTTGCTGATGATTTAATTTCAATTAAACCATCATAAATTTCAGGAACCTCTTGAACAAATAATTTTTCCATAAATTTTGGATGTGCTCTTGATAAAAATATTTGTTGTCCTCTAGCTTCTCTTTTAACATCATAACAGTAAGCTTTAACTCTATCTCCAGCTTTAATGTTTTCTCTAGGGATCATTTCATTTTTTTGAATAATTGCTTCAGTTCTACCTAAATCAACTATCACATTTCCAAACTCTAGACGTTTAACAATTCCACTTAGAATTGAGTCTTTTTTATCTATAAAATCATTGTATTGTCTTTCACGTTCTGCTTCTCTTACATTAAAACTAATAACTTGTTTTGCTGTTTGTGCAGCTATTCTTCCAAAATCAAAAGAGGGAAGCGGTTGTAAAATTTCGTCACCAATTTTTTTATCTTTGTTGACTTCATTTAAAATGATTGCATCTTGAAGATTAATTTCTGTATTTGTATTTTCTGGCTTTTCTACAACAATTAATTTTCTGAAAATTCCAATATCGCCACTTTCTCTGTCTATTAAAACTTTAATTTCATTGTCCTGTCCAAATTTTGATTTGGCAGCTTTTGCAATTCCAGTTTCCATGGAATCTATAATTAATTCTTTATCTATAGACTTTTCTAAAGCAACTGCTTCAGCAATTCTTAATAATTCTAATTTATCTGATCTTCTATTTAACATAAGTTTATTAGCTCCAAAAAAAAATGGGCTAAAGCCCATTCTGTAATTTCAATAATGTAAGGGCAATATATAAAGATTTTTTTTTAATTCAATAGCAACTATTTAGAAAAAACGTCTTTTTTATCAGTTTTTTCCCATGAAAATGAACCGTTAGCTTCAGGCACTCTTCCAAAATGACCATAAGCTGCTGTTTTTTCATAAATAGGTTTATTTAAGCCAAGCATTTCTCTTATACCTCTTGGGCTTAAATCAAAATTTTCTGAGATCTTTTCTGTTACAAATTTATTTTTTTCTAAATCATTATCAAATAAATCTACATAAATTGATAAAGGTTTAGAAACTCCAATTGCGTATGCTAGTTGAATTAAACATTTTTCAGCAATGTTAGATGCAACAATATTTTTAGCAATATATCTTGCTGCATAAGCAGCTGATCTATCAACTTTAGTTGGATCTTTACCAGAGAAAGCTCCTCCACCATGAGGTGCTGCTCCACCATAAGTATCTACAATAATTTTTCTACCTGTTAAACCACAATCCCCATCTGGGCCACCAATTACAAAATTTCCAGTTGGATTTATATATAATTCTTCTTCATTAAAATCTTTCAAAAACTTTTCTGGAATTGATTTTAATAAATAAGGTTTTAATAATTCTCTAACTTTAGCTTGATCTACATCTGCTGAGTGTTGTGAAGATATAACAACTGATTTTACTTTGGTTGGTTTTCCATCTATATACTCAAACGTGACCTGACTTTTTGAATCTGGCTCAATATTTTTTAATTTTCCAGATTTTCGATCTTCCGCCATTAATCTCAAAATCTTATGAGAATAATGAATTGGTGCTGGCATTAATTCTTCAGTTTCGTTACAAGCATAACCAAACATTATTCCTTGGTCACCCGCTCCCTCATCTTTATTACTTGATGAGTCCACACCCATGGCTATATCAGCAGATTGTGCATGAAGGTGGCTTTCTATTTTTGTAGCTTCTCTCCAAGTAAAACCATCTTGATCGTACCCTATATCCTTGATGCATTCTCTTACTTTTTGAATAAGGTCTTCTTCTTTGATGCTCGGTCCTCTTACTTCTCCAGCTAAAACAACTTTATTTGTAGTGGTTAAAGTTTCACATGCTACTCTTGAAAAAGGATCACCTGAAAGAAAGCTATCCACAACCATATCAGAAATACGATCTGACACTTTATCTGGATGTCCTTCAGAAACAGACTCGCTTGTAAATAAAAAATTTTTTAAATTACTCATGTGTAATTTTCTTAAATGAAAAAATTAAAAAAATATATAATAAAATAAGTATAAAAAATATCTTATCCCCATAATTTATATAAGGTGTAGATTTAAGGATTTTACTCTCTTTAAAATCAACATAACCAGTAGTGCCAAACTCAACTTTTTTTTCTATAATACCTATTGGATTAACAATGGCAGATATTCCATTGTTTGCTGATCTAATTACATATTTTCCACTTTCAATTGATCTAAAGATACTGTGTGCAAAATGCTGTTTTGGGCCAATAGAATTTCCAAACCATCCATCTTCTGAAATATTAATTATATAATCAAAGTTTTTGTCTTTAAATAATCTATTTGAATAAATAATTTCATAACAAATTAAGGGTAGTAATTTTAATTCTATCTTGTCATTTTTTATTAAGAGTGCTTTTTGGTTCTCACCTTTTGAAAAAGATTGGTAATCATTGGTTACTGTTTTAAGTCCTATTAAACTAAGTACTGATTCAAATGGAGTAAACTCTCCAAATGGCACTAAATTATTTTTGTTATAACTATGAATTAAATCCAATTTATTGTTAAAAATCGCCATTGAATTAAAAAATAAATTTTCATTATTTTTAGTTTTTACACTATTTAGACCCATGATTATTAAATCATCACTAGAAAAACTATTTGAAAATAATTCCTTATATATATCCATATCTCTTAAATAACTGTCTGGAATAATTCCTTCAGGCCATAAAAAAATCATTGGCTCTTTTTTTTCTGGACTACTCAAGGTAATTAGTTCTTGTATTATCTTTAATTCATCCTGCTTTGAATAAAATCGGTCTAAACGAATATTGGGTGATACGGCTCTTATTGTAAAATTATTTTTAATATCAGCTGTAGTATTAAATTGATTATATTTTAAATTGCCAAAAACTAAAAAACCTACAGAAATTATTATAAAGAAAAAACAGACAATAATTTCTTTTCTGGTTTTTCTTAAGATAAATACAGCTGGAACAGTAAACAAAGATATACAAATTAAATTGAAAGAATAAGTCCCAATTACTGAAAGAATTTGAATAAAATAAATACTTTCTGAAAAACTAAAAGCAATTAAATTCCATGGAAAACCAGTAAGAATGGTCCCTCTAATAAATTCAATAGATCCAAATAAAATTGAAAAAATAAAAAATGTACTAACAACATCTCTAGAATAAAAAACAGAAAACAAATAAGTTATTAATCCATAAAATATTGCAAGAAAAGCAGGAAATAAAACTATAGCTATAGGTATTAAAAATTTAAAGCTTTCATCAAAAGTTAAGGAAATTGCAATCCAATATAAACTACATAAAAAATAACCAAAACCAAAAAACCATCCATATTTAAAGAAAGATTTATTATTTTGATTATTTTTTTTTTGTGTAAAAAGAAAAATAAAAAATAACGAAAAAGTAAAAAAATTAATTATAAAATAATTATAAGGTGGCAAGCTGTAAGAGCTGATAGCACCTAAAAAAAATACATATAATATGTTTAAAAAATTTTTTTTAAGCAAGTTAAGCAACTTTTGTTTTGATAAATTTATAAATTAAATCTTCTTCTTTAATCATTTTTTTAAAATCTTTTAGTTTTATATGATCGTGTCCTAATAAATGAAGAAATCCATGAATAAAAATTTTAACTACTTTTTGTTTAAACTCTAAAATGCTTATATTTTTTGGTTTATTCATAAACTCATAGCTAATTACTATATCACCAAGATAATTTGATTTTTTTGGGTTAAATTTTTTTTCAAATGGAAATGATAATACATCTGTAGGTTTATTTCTATTTCTAAAATCTTTATTTAGCTTTTTAATATTCTTATTATTTGAAAGTAAAATTGTTAGATTTATTTTTTTACCTATAAATTTATATTTTTTTGGAAAAAATTTTAGAATAGAATTAAAAAAAATTTTATTTCTTTTGATTTTTTTGCTCCAGAGAGTGCACTCCGAAACTACATCAATTTTAATCATTTTCTTGGTCAGAGTACGCTTTTACAATCTTAGATACCAAAGGATGTCTCACCACATCTGAATGATCAAAATCTACAACTGAAATTTCTTTTAAGTGTCCAAGTAATTTCTTAGATCTACTTAGGCCTGACATGTTTTTATTTGGTAGATCTATTTGAGAAGGATCACCATTTATAACAATTTTAGAATTCTCACCTATACGTGTTAAAAACATCTTAATTTGAGTATCTGTTGCATTTTGGGCTTCATCTAAAATTGCAAAAGAATTCTTTAACGTTCTTCCTCTCATGAAAGCAAGTGGTGCTATTTCAATATCACCAATTTCAATCATTCTCTGTATTTTTTCGAAATCAAATAAATCATAGAGAGAATCATATAGAGGCCTTAAATAAGGATCTACTTTCTCCTTCATATCTCCTGGTAAAAACCCAAGTCTCTCACCCGCTTCTACTGCTGGTCTTGATAGAATAATTCTTTCAATCTTTTTATCAAGCAGCATAGTTAACCCAACTGCTACTGCTAAAAAAGTTTTACCTGTCCCTGCAGGGCCTGCAGATATGACAATATCACTTTGTCTTAAAGCTCTGACATATTCTTTTTGTCTCTCTGATCTAGGGATAACAGATTTTTTTGGTGTTTTAATTATGTCAGAAACATTTTGATTTTTTACTTTTTCCTCAATCATAAATTTATCTATAGATGAGATTATATCTTTTTTCTCAATACTGCCATTGTTAATAAATTGATTTGCAAGAAATTGAATGGCATTTTTTGTAATTTCGTTTTGTTCTGGGGTTGATTTTATTAAAATAGAATTTCCCCTTGAATAAAGATTTGTATTAGTAATTTTTTCAAGTTCTTTTAAATTTTCATTAAACTCACCAACAACTCCCATTAATAAATCATTATCATGAAAGATAACGCTTAAAGAGTTATTATCAGAGTATACAAATTTTAATGTTGAATTAATTTTTTTTGAAACTGTATTATTCAATTTTAAGCTACCTTTTTTTTAGAGCTTTCAGTTAATTTTCCAAAAAGACTATTTTGATTACTACTTGTTATTTCGACTTGCACAAGTTTTCCAATATTTTCTATATTGCCATCAAAAATTACTGATGTCATATATTCTGTTCTTCCAAATAACTTAATCCCGTCTTTCATTTTATTTTCTACTAGAACATTTAAAATTTTATTTTCTAGAGATTTATTTTTTTGTATTTGGTTATTAAATAATTTCTCCTGAATTATCTCTAATCTTTGTTTGGATTTTTTTTGATCCACGAGTTTTAAATTTGCAGCAACGGTTCCTGGTCTTGGGCTAAAAATAAACGAATAAGAGTTGATAAATTTTATTTTTTCAATTAGTTCCATTGTCATTTTAAAATCTTGCTCATCTTCTTCTGGGTATCCAATAATAAAATCACTAGAAAACTCAATTTTTGGGTTAATCATCCTTAACTTTTCATAAACTAGCAGGTATTCTTCAATGGTATGTTTTCTATTCATTAGATTTAAAATTTTATTTGATCCACTTTGTACTGGTAAATGTACAAGGGGCATCAGTTTAGATGATGTCTTATAAACGTTAATCAAATCATCTGTCATATCCTTGGGATGAGATGTTGTGTATCGAATTCTTTCAAGTTTATCAAAGCTATCAAGTTTGATTAGCAAATCTGATAGTCTATATTCTTTACCTTCCTCATCATAACTGTATGCGTTTACATTTTGACCTAACAAGATAATTTCTTTTGCACCACTTTGAACCAATTCTTTTGCTTCATTTATGATTTGGTCAAAAGGTCTGGAGTATTCTGGTCCACGAGTATAAGGCACTACACAAAAATGACAGAATTTATCACAACCTTCTTGGATTGTTAAAAATGAAGAGACTTTACTGTCTTTATTTTTAATCTGACTTAAATAATTAAATTTAGAAATTGTATCAAATTCTGTTTCTTCCTCTTTTTTTTTGTTTTTTAAATGATTTAATATTGCCTCATTTATTTTATGGTAAGACTGTGGACCAATTACAATATCAATATAAGGTTCTCTTTTTAACATTTCTTGATTTTCAGCTTGAGCAACACAACCAGCAACAATTACAATTGGTTTTTTTTTCTCTCTAAAAATTTTTTTGACTCTTCCTATTTCATGGTAAACCTTTTCTTTTGCTTTATCACGAATATGACAGGTGTTTAAAAGATAACAATTTGCATCCTCATATTTTTCAGTTTTTTCAAAGCCTATTTTTTTTACAGTATCGAATATACGATTTGAATCGTATTCATTCATTTGACAACCGAAAGTTTTAATAAAAATTTTTTTTAACATTGTGTTAGGATTTTTTTTTAACCCCATATAACTCTAATTTGTGATCAACCAATCGATAACCGTATTTATCAGCAATTTTTTCTTGTAGCTTTTCTATCTCTTCATCCACAAATTCAATAATTTCTCCTGATTTAACATCAATTAAATGATCATGATGTCCTTCATTTAATTCCTCGTATCTAGCTTTGCCTCCTTTAAAATCATGTTTAGCTAAAATTCCAGACTCCTCAAAAAGTTTTACTGTTCTATATACTGTGGCAATACTTATTTTTGGATCAATCTTTGAAACTCTATTATATAGTTCATCTACATCTGGATGGTCATTAGACTCTGACATTACTTTTGCGATAATTTTTCTTTGATCCGTTAGTTTAACTCCTTTAGCTAAACATTTTTGTTCAATATTTTCTGACATTTTTTAATTTTAACTTAAATAAATAGGATTAATCAAATTCTTTTTAATTTTAAATTTTTCACATAAACTAGGGACTTCTTCATACTTAACTTCTTTAAATCCTTTAAAATCTTCAAAACTAAAACAATAATAATTGATTTTTTTTGTTAGAAATAAAGCTTTAATCGTCGCTAATGAATTTCTAATTCCTGCAAAACTACCGGGTCCTCTATTAACATAAATAATATCAATTTGATCTAAAGTAGAGGAATTTACCTTTAAAAAATCATTAATTAAGATCATTAATTTTTCAAAATTAATTTTACTATTTTCATGAGTACAAGTATAAATATTTTCACTAACTATGAGTGTTAAAAAAATTTTATCTCTTGTGGCATCTACTATTAAATTTTTCATTATAATAATGTTATTTGCTGTCAATTCTAAAGCAGAAGAAAATAATATCAAATATTATTCTGAAGATAGTGGTATTCTTTCTTTGATGTATCACCGATTTGATGAAAATAAGTATCCTTCAACAAATATACAAATGGATATTTTCAAAGAACAAATGTCTATAATCAATACCTCAAATTATAAATTTTTTGATCCACAATATTTACAAAAAGAATTTAATTTTCCAAAAAATAAAAAAGAAATACTTATCACTGTAGATGATGCTTTCTTATCTTTTTATAAAATTGCGTGGCCATATTTGAAAAAAGAGAAAATTCCTTTTATTTTATTTGTTTCAACTGAAACCGTAGGTAAAACTGGCTATATGAGTTGGCAACAAATACAAGAAGTAGAAAAAGAGCCATATGCTTACATTGGCAATCATTCACATTCTCATAATTACCTGGTTGATCTAGAAACAAAAAATTTTTTGGCTGATATTAATACTTCAATTAAAATTTTTAATCAGAACTTAGGCTATAACCCAATTTTTTTTTCATACCCATTTGGTGAGTATAGCAAAACTATTAAAGATTTTATTTCCAAAAATTTTGATTTTGCTTTTGGACAACATTCTGGTGTTATTGATATTAATAAAGATCCTCATGAATTACCCAGATTCCCAATTAATGAAAAATATGGTGACTTAGAAAGATTCAAATTTTTAATTAATCTTGGCCCACTTCCATACAAATCTTTAAACCCTAAAGACAAGTATATTATCAATAACAATCCACCAAAACTATCTGTTGAATTTTTTGAAAATCAAAAAAATATAGAAAATATTAATTGTTTCTCTGATGAGGGTAGTGGATGGGATAAGTCAAATATTACTTTTAATAAAAATATACTAAACATAAATTTTAGAGAAAAATTCACATTCAGAAGAGGTAGAGTTAATTGTTCACTTAATGATGATGGAATATGGAGATGGTTCGGCGTTCAATTTTCAGTGAATCAAAATTAAATTAAACTTTCTAAATCTTTGCTAGATGGTAATAACTTCGCATCATCAAAATCTGTTAAATCATTTTGTCTAATAATTTGTTGTAAAATTTTAACATACTCTTTTCCTGTCTCTGCATATTTATCTAAGTATTCGGTAAGAATCATGCTGTCTAATTCTTTTCCTTCATCTCTCAATTCTGCTCTTGCACTTCTAAAATCTTTATAAGACGAGTGTGTGTTTAAATTTCTTTGATATGCTTTTACGGACGCCTGCAAAACCTTAAATCTCATAACTTTATGTGTACTATCATCTTCTGCATCGGCCGGTTTTATTCCTTCACCACTCCACGTCCACTGACCAAACAATGCATTTCCCTCTTGAGCAAACCTTGATGTTCCCCAACCAGTTTCCTTTGCAGCTTGTGCAATTGCCATTGAAACGGGCACTTCATCCATTCTAATTTTCAATGTAGATAAATCTTTGTTTACAACTCCATATTGTTTAAATTTTATGTTTAACCACTCTTGTTCTGTCTTTGTATTTTTGCTTTTATTTAAAATACTAAAGAGCTTTATTCTATCTAGTTTAATACTATTATTTTCATCAATGACTAAAGGCAAAATTATCTGAATGAATAATTCTTTTCTTTTTTTAGTATTTTCTATTTTTCCAATTTCTTTTGGTAATAGATCTAAATTTATAGGCTTTACTAATTTATTTTCTCTAACATCTTTTAAATTATAATTTGTTGATTTAAAAAGTTCTTCAATTGTTGCAGCACTTAATAGTATGGCATCTGAGGGCTGTTCATCGAATGTTAAAACATCTTCATATAAAAACTTTTTATTTAATTGTTCATCTAGTTTTGTTGTTTTGTTTTCTAATAATTTTTTTAAATTATTCTTTGAGTTATTTTCATAGTCCTTAGAAAGTATCATTTTTTCTTTTGTAAGATTAATGGCTAATGGAGCTATAAAAAAAATCGATATAATGATTAAACTTGATAAAAAAGTTCTTGAAAGATTATCTAGTCCACTTTTTTGTGCATCTAGTTTATTTTTTTTTTTAAATTTTTTGCAGTTTGAAAAAATGATGTAAGTTTTTTTCTAATAATTGTTTTTTTTCTCATAACTATATTGCAACCACTTCTTTAACCTCAGGTAAATAGTGACACAAAAGATTTTGTACACCTTGTTTTAAGGTCATTGTCGAGCTGGGACAACCAGAGCAGCTTCCCTGTAATTCTACCTTAACAATTCCATCTTTAAATTCTTTAAATTTAATATCACCACCATCTTTTGCAACAGCAGGTCTAATCTTTGATTCTAAGATACTTATAATTTGCTTTTCGATTTCAGTGTGTTCCTCTTTTTTTTCTCCAAGTAACTCATTGGCAATTACAAATTCTTTTCCTGTAGAATAAAAATCATTAATCAGTGAAATGGCTATATGTTTAATATCTTCCCAATTTACTTCTTCATTTTTATTTATAGATATAAAATCTTCTCCTAAAAATACGCCTGTTACCCCATTAATTGATAAAATATTTCTTACTAATTCATTATCAGTTTCTTCTTTTTTTATCACTTCAAATGATCCATTATTGGAAACTGTTTTTCCAGGCAAAAACTTTAGTGAATTTGGGTTTGGTGTTACTTCAGTTTGAATAAACATCTTTTTATATATAATGATTACTGAGAAAATTTAAACTAATTAATATAATCTTATTAAAAACCTACTAAATCTTTAATTTCTTTTATTTTTTTTGAAGCAATTTTATTAGCTTTATTAGAACCTTCTAAAAGAATTTTATCTAAATAACCTTCATCATTTAATAATTTTTTTATTTCTTTTGAAATTGGATCAATTGTTTCAATTAAAGTCTCTGATAACTTCTCTTTAAACTCCGAAAAATTTTTTCCTTTAAATTCAATAATAGATTTTTCTAAATTTTGATTTTTTAAACTTGAATAAATCCCTAATAAATTTTCAGCTTCTGGTCTTTCGTTTAAATCTTTAATATCTGAAGGAAGTGGCAAAGGATCCGTTTTTGCTTTTTTAATTTTATTTAAAATCTCTTCGCTATTATCTGTAAGATTAATTCTGCTCAAATCTGAAGGATCTGATTTGCTCATTTTTTTTAAACCATCTTTAAGACTCATTATTCTAGAAAACTCTTTCTGTATTAAGGGCTCTGGAACTTTTAAAAAATCTGTTGCATTAAAATCGTTATTAAATTTTTGTGCTATATCTCTACAAAGTTCTAAGTGTTGTTTTTGATCATCACCAACAGGAACATGAGTTGCGTCATACAACAGGATATCAGCAGCCATTAATACTGGATAGGAGTAAAGGCCAATACTAGCTTTTTCCTTATCTTTTCCAGCTTTTTCCTTAAACTGAGTCATTCTATTAAGCCAGCCAATTCTTGAAACACAACTTAATATCCATGCGGCTTCAGAGTGAGCTGGAACCATTGATTGATTAAAAATTATACTTTTGTTAGGATCTATTCCACTTGCAATAAATGTTGCCGCAGTTTCTCTTATATTCTTTTTTAGTTCCTTAGGATCTTGTTTTACTGTAATTGCATGAAGGTCAACTACACAAAAAATACACTCATTTTCTTTTTCATTTTGGAGTTTTACAAAATTTTTAATTGCTCCGAGATAGTTTCCTAAATGTAAGTTACCAGTAGGTTGTACTCCAGAAAAAATTTTTTTAATCATATCAATAGTTTAAATTAATATCTGTTCTTTTAAAAGCCTTGATTAAAACTGCAATGAAAAAATAAAATATAAGACCAGTAATAACAGCACCCACTAAATAGATCGCTTTAAAATTTTCTTGATAGGATAATTCATTATTAAAAAAATAAATTATATAATTAAAAAATATTCCCATAATCACTGATGCTGTTAAAATTTTAATTAATCTATCTATAAAGATATGATTAAAATTGAAAAAACTTTCTTTTTTTAAAAAGATAAACAATAGCAATGCATTAAACCAGGATGAAGTGGTAGTTGCGATTGGTATGATTATAAAACCAATTTGTTTAAAAAAGATAACGCTTATAAATATATTTAATAAAACAGATAATAATGAAATATAAAACGGTATTTTTGTATTATGTCTTGCGAAAAAAAATGTCGAAAAAACTTTTATTAATGAAAAAGCAGGCAAACCAATTGCAAAATAAAATAGAGCTTTTGCTGAATTCTTAACACTTAATTCATCAAAAGAACCATAGCCAAATAATGAAGAAATAATTTCTTCTGAGGCAATTAATAATGCAACTGTTGCTGGGATACTCAAGAATAGACTAAGTTCTAAAGCTTTATTTTGAATTAAGTTTATTTTATCTTTATTTTGACTTTTAACATATTTGGATAGTTGGGGTAAAATAACTGTACCAATTGCAATTCCAGCAATGGCTAAATTTATTTGATAAACTCTGTCAGCATAATAAAGGTAAGAAACCGCACTAGCTTGAAAAGATGCAATAATTGTTCCTACTAAAATATTTATTTGAGTAACACCTGATGAAAAAATACTAGGTAATAATTTTTTAAAAAAGTTTTTAATTTTTTTATTAATGTTAATTTTAAATTTAATCTTAGGTGAAAAATTTTTTTTTACAAAAAAGTATAGAAAAATAAATTGTACAACGCCTGAAATGGTTACAGCATAAGATAAATAATAAACAAGATTATCGTCTAATATTTTTGCAAATAACAAAACTCCAATTAAAAGTATATTTAAAATAATTGGCGCAGCGGACGCTATTGCAAATTTATTATGTGAATTTAAAATTGCAGAAAAAAATGATGCCAAACTTATGAAAATTAAAAATGGGAAGGTAATTCTTGTTAAGGTTATAGCTAGTTCCATTTTATCATAATCGCCTTCAAAACCTGGTGCAATTAGATAAACAAATAAAGGCATCAATATCTCTACAATCAGAACTAAAATTATTAGACCTAGGGTGAGTAGATTAAAAATACTATTAGCAAAATTTTGTGCTTCTTTTTTTTTATTCAATAATGATGAGTAGCTTGGAACAAAAGCTGCATTAAATGTTCCTTCAGAAAATAACCTTCTAAAAGTGTTGGGAATTCTAAACGCCACAAAGAAAGCATCTGCCAAAATTCCAGTTCCAAGGAATACTGCTATTAAAATATCTCTTAAATAGCCCAGTAACCTACTAATTATTGTAAAAAAGCTAAACGTGCTTGTTGACTTAATAAGGTTCATAAATCATATTAGTCTTAAATTTGCTCCATTTGTATATCTAATTAACATAAATGAAAAAAACTAAAATAGATCATTATACTGATAAAGAGGCTCTAGAATTCCACAGCTTAAATAAGCCAGGAAAAATAGAAATAAATTCTTCAAAACCAATGACAACTAAGAGAGATTTGGCATTAGCTTATTCTCCTGGTGTTGCAGTTCCAGTTCAAGCAATCGCTGACGATCCAGAGACAGCATACGATTATACATCTAAAGGAAATTTAGTTGCAGTGATAAGTAATGGATCAGCTATTTTAGGAATGGGTAATTTAGGAGCACTTGCATCTAAACCTGTCATGGAGGGAAAGGCAGTTTTATTTAAGAGATTTGCCGATATCGATTCTATTGACTTAGAAATTGACTCTCAAGATTCCGATGAAATTATTAATAGTATTAAAAACTTTGCATGCAGTTTTGGTGGTATTAACTTAGAAGATATCGCAGCTCCTGATTGTTTTATAATTGAAGAAAAATTAAAAGAAATTTTAGATATTCCAGTTTTTCATGACGATCAACATGGAACAGCAATTATAACTACAGCTGCATTAATTAACGCCTTAGATATTAGTGGTAAATCAATAAAAGACATTAAAGTTGTTGTAAATGGAGCAGGTGCATCAGCAATTGCTTGTACAAATTTATTTAAAAATAGTGGTGTACTTAGTGAAAATGTAATCATGCTTGATCGTAAAGGAGTGGTCTATAGAGGTAGAACTGAGGGAATGGACCAGTGGAAATCTGCCCATGCAGTAGAAACTAAAAAAAGAACTTTAGAAGAAGCTATAAATGGAGCTGACGTATTTTTAGGATTATCTGCCAAAGGAGCTTTGAAAAAAGAGTTAGTAAAAACTATGGCTAAGAACCCAATAATTTTTGCCTGCGCGAATCCTGATCCTGAAATAACACCTGAAGAAATAATGGAAGTTAGAGATGATGCCATTATTGCAACTGGAAGATCTGATTATCCCAATCAAGTAAACAATTTAATTGGTTTTCCTTATATTTTTAGAGGAGCATTAGACGTAAGAGCTACAACTATTAATGAAGAAATGAAGGTTGCAGCTGCAAACGCAATTGCAAAATTAGCAAGAGAAGATGTTCCAGATGAAGTTGTTGCCGCAATGGGAGGAGATCGTCCTAAATATGGAAAAGATTATATAATTCCATCCACGTTTGATCCAAGACTGATTAGTGTAATTCCTGCAGCTGTTGCAAAAGCTGCTATGGATAGTGGTGTTGCAAAAAAACATATAAAAGATTTTGAGGCTTATAGAGACCAACTCAAACAAAGACTAGATCCCTCAGTAACTATTATGCAAGGTATTAACTCTCATATCAAAAAAAATCAAAAGAGAATTGTTTTTGCAGATGGAGAAGACGAAAACACTCTTAAGGCGGCAATTGCATTTAAAAATTCTAAATTGGGTACACCAATTTTAATTGGTAAAAAAAATAAAATTAAAGAAAGAATAAAAGAAATTGGCTACAATCAAAATTTTGATATTGAAATAGTTAATTCTGAAGACAAAGAAAAAAGAGAAAAGTACGTAAACTTTTTATTTGAAAAATTGCAAAGAGAGAAAGGTCTTTTGGAAAGAGATTGTGATAGATTAGTTAGAAATGATAGGGTTGTATGGGCATCTTGTATGGTTGCTTGTGGTGATGCAGATGGTGCTGTCACTGGAAATACTAGAAGATTTGGAGCTTCTTTTGATAAAGTTACACAAGTTATAGATGCTAGACCAGGTGAAATCATGTTTGGATTAAATATGGTTGTTGCTAAAGGAAAAACTATTTTTGTTGGAGACACGAGTGTAAATGAATATCCAAGTTCAGAGGAGCTTGCAGAAATTGCAATTTCATCAGCTAGGGTTGTTAAAATGTTTGGATTTGTTCCAAAAGTTGCTTTTGTTTCTCACTCTACTTTTGGTCAACCTCTAACAAGTAGAACTAAACATATAAAAAAGGCTGTTGAAATTTTAAAAGATAAAAATGTAGATTTTGATTTTGATGGGGACATGCAGCCAGATGTTGCCTTAAATGAAGAGTACAAAGAATTATATCCTTTCTCAAGTATTGTAGGAAATGCAAATATATTAATAATGCCGGGCCAACACAGTGCTGCTATTTCTTATAAAATGATGAAAAGCTTAGGTGACACAAAAGTTATTGGTCCTCTTTTAATTGGATTGGGTCAACCCATTGAAATAGCTCCTTTAAGGTCATCTACTTCAGAAATCATAAATTTAGCTTCAGTTGCTGCCTACTCTGCTGATGTAATTGATTATAAAAAAAGTTAATTTTTTTGAATTCTTAAATCTTCAACCAAGACAATACTTGCAATAACATCTTCTACATCTAGTATTTCTTTTGCTTCATTTATTACTTCTTTTCTTTCTTCTGTGGTTAAAGAAATCCCATAAATAAATATTTTTTTCTTATAAGTATCAATTTGATAATTGGTTGCTTTAATTTTTTTGTTAAATATTAAAGCAGTACGAAGTTGAGATGTAATTAACAAATCTTTAGCTGATTGTTTGAAATTAAAATCTTCTTTTATTTTAATATCGTTTTTAACTGATCTGACACCTTTTGTTTCCCATGCAAGTTTAGTAATTTGAAGTTTTTCTTCAGGATCATCTACTTTTCCTGTTACAAAAATTTTTCCATCTAAAACTTTTGTGCTAACAGCTAAGATATAGCTCTTGTCTCTTAGGGCTAATCTCGCAGCTAAATTTTTTTGCATTACAGAATCGTCTATTTGGGTCCCTAAAGATCTTGGATCAAACGCAACACTAACACCTGTTCCAAAAACTCCTTTTGAGCTAATCCCAACACACCCTGTTAAGATTAAAAAAATTAAACTTATTAAAAATATTTTATTTTTCATTTTTTATTTTTAAACAATAATTGTAAATTTCTTTTTTTGATACATTCGTATTTTGGCTAATTAAATCTGTAATATCTTTTATGCTTAGTTTTTTAATTAATTTTTGAATAATTACTTTATCAGATTCTTTTAATATTATCGATGAATTTTTTTCTTTTACCTTTTCAGAAATAACAATTGTTAACTCTCCTTTGGGATCAGATTTAAATGGTTCAAGTGTCTCCACATCTGTTCTTATATATTCCTCATAAAATTTTGTCATTTCTCTGCAAACCAAAATTTTTCTATTTGAAAAGTAACGTTTTAAATCTTTTATCGATCTATTAAATTTTCGTGGAGAAATAAAAAAAACAATACAGCCCTCTAAATTTGCAAGTCTTTCGAAATCTTCACTTAATTTGCTATTTTTATCTGGAAAAAAACCATAAAAAAAATATTTTTCATTAAATCCACTTATGGAAACTGCAGAAGAAACAGCTGACGCACCCGGAATTGGAAAGATATCTATTTCATTAATAACACATTCATTGACTAATATAGCTCCTGGATCTGAGATAGATGGAGTTCCAGCGTCAGAAATCAAAGAAACGACCGATCCTGATTTTAAAATATCAATTACTTTCGATAAATTTTTTTTTTCATTAAATTTATGATTTGCAATAAGTTTTGATTTAATTTCATACCGTTCTAATAAATTTTTTGAAATACGTGTATCCTCACACAGTACATAATCCGATTTTTTTAATACTTCTAGGGCTCTTAAAGTGATGTCGCTTAAGTTCCCAATTGGAGTAGATACAATATAAAGACCACTTTTAACTTTATTATTTATATTTTCAGTATGTAGAATCATCAAATTATAATAGTTATAATAATAACATTAAAATGAACAAAATTATTAAAATTATACTTTTTTTAGCTTTTGGTTTCTCAATTACTCCAGTAGCACTCTTGGCAAATGAGAAAATTAGGATTGGTCTTCTTGTCCCTTTAACTGGAAAGAACTCTGAAATAGGACAATCTATAATTAAATCTACACGTCTTGCAATTAATACAATTAACAATGCATCAATTGAGATTATACCAAAAGATACACAGTCAAACCCTGAGGTCACTTTAAAGGCAGCTAAAGAGTTGGCTAATTCAGGAATAAAAATTGTAATTGGTCCAGTTTTTAACGAAAGTCTAATTTACCTAAGTGAGTTAAGTGAATTAACATTCTTGGCTCTAACGAATAAGAATGATAATTTTTCCAAAAACATTATCAACGCTGGAATTAATGCAACTTCACAACTAAATGCAATTAAGAAGTTTATAGAATTAAACGAAATAAAAAAAACTATCTTTCTTACTCCAGATGTAGGTTTTAAAAATGAAATTGAAAAAGCTATTTCTAATTCTAAAATAAAAATATTAGAAAATTATATTTATAATACTGACCCAACTAAACTTACCAAACAAATTGAAAAAATTACACGTTATGAAATTAGAAAACAAAACCTTGAAGATGAAATAAATAGATTAGAGAAATCGGAACAAAGCAATAAAGAGCTCTTAATTGAAAGGTTAAAAAAGAGAGATACTCTTGGTAGTGTAAAATTTGATTCAGTGGTAATTTCTGATTTTGATGAAAGTTTAAAAAGTGTAACAACTTCCCTGCTTTATACGGATATAACTCCTAAAGAAAAATATTTTATTACTCTTAATCAATGGTTTGATGAGTCTCTTTTAAAAGAGACAAGCTCACAACCCTTGTATTTTCCTTCTGCAAATAAAGATAATTATGATGAATTTTCTAATGAATATTTTGAAAAATATAATCAGTACCCTAATCAATTGTCATTTTTAAGTTATGACTTGGTTGGGCTTGTGTATTATTTAATTCTTCAAAACGAATCTGTTATTGATAAAAAAATGTTTACTAAAAAAACCTTGTTTAAAGGAAAGGTTGGAGTTTTTGAAATTAAAAACAATAAAATTAATCATATTTTAAATTTTTATAAAGCTGAAGATGGAGAATTTAAAAAAGTTTTTTAATTTTTTTAAAAGCTTTAAATCTATGATCTATTTTATATTTCTGTGATGCTCTCATTTCACCAAATGTAATTTTTTTTCCAAGTGGTATGAAAATAGGATCATAACCAAAACCATTTTTACCTTTTATAACTGGTGAAATAAAACCTTCAACCTTTCCAATAGAATTTATTATTTCTTTATTTTTATTATAAATGGTTAAGGCACAAATAAACCTGGCCTTAATTTTTTTCTCTCGCCAATTTTTGTCTTTTTTATCTAACTCCTTAAAAACTCTATTCATTGCTTTTTTAAAATCACCTTTTTTACCTCCCCATCTAGCTGAATAAATTCCAGGGTCTCCATCTAAAACATCTATTTCTAAGCCCGAGTCATCAGACAGACATATCATTTTTGATTTTTTAGAAAAAAATTTAGCTTTGATTAAGGAGTTTTCCTTAAATGTTTTGCCATTTTCAGGAGGGCTTTTTATTTTAAAGTCCTGTGGAGAGTATATTTCAACATTTTTAGGCAATAAATCCTTAATTTCTCTTAATTTTCCTTTATTATTAGTGCCTACCAACAATTTTATAATTTTATTCTTTAACATCTAGCAATTATCAAATTTCATACCATATAAGTTGTCATGGAAAAAGATCAAAACATTAATTCTGAAAACCAAAATGAAGAAATTAAAGAGAATAAAGCTGAGGAGCAAAACCAAGTAGAACAAGAAATTTCAGCTGATAAAACAGAAGAGGCAAAAGAGATTACACCTGAAGAAAAAATTAAGGAGTTAGAAGATAAGCTTACTAGAACTTTTGCTGAAATGGAAAATCAAAGAAGAAGATTTGAAAAAGAAAAAGATGATGCTTTTGATTATGGTGGATTTTCTTTTGCAAAAGAAGCTTTAAATTTAATTGATAATCTTGAAAGGTCAAAACAAATTTTAGAAAGTGATGAAGTACTAAAAGATACTGAAGCTTTAAAAAAAACTTTAGAGCATTTTGAAATTATTAGTAAAGATATGGTGTCAATTTTTTCAAAAAATGGAATTACACCTGTTGTTTCTATTGGTAAAAAATTGGATCCCAATCAACACCAAGCTATGATGGAAATTGATGACGATCAAAAAGAACCTGGAACAATAGTTCAAGAAATTCAAAAAGGTTTTATGATGAAAGATAGACTTTTAAGACCAGCATTAGTCGGAGTTTCAAAAAAAACCAAAACTCCAGATGAACAAAAAAGCGAGGAAAATAAAGAAAATTCAGACAATTAATTATAATTGTAAGAACTTGTAGATTAAAAATTAACACTTATATGAAGGGAAGGAATTAAATTATGAGCAAAATTATAGGAATAGATTTAGGAACAACAAATTCATGTGTTTCTATCATGGAAGGTAGTCAGCCAAAAGTTTTAGAAAATGCTGAGGGTGCAAGAACAACTCCTTCAGTTGTAGCTTTTACTGAGGATGGGGAAAAACTTGTAGGTCAACCTGCAAAAAGACAAGCTGTAACTAACCCTGAAAATACTATTTTTGCTGTAAAAAGATTAATTGGAAGAAGTTTTGAAGACCCTACTGTAAAAAAAGATATTGCAGCTGCACCTTTTAAAATTGTGAATTCAGAAAAGGGAGATGCTTGGATTGAAGCTAAAGGGGAAAAATATTCACCTTCTCAAATTTCAGCTTTTATTCTTCAAAAGATGAAAGAAACAGCTGAAAAATATTTAGGCCAAGAAGTAACGAAAGCTGTAATTACAGTTCCCGCATATTTTAATGATGCTCAAAGACAAGCAACAAAAGATGCTGGTAAAATTGCTGGTCTTGAAGTTTTAAGAATTATTAATGAACCAACAGCTGCTTCTCTTGCTTACGGTTTAGATAAAAAACAAAATAAAAAAATTGCTGTTTATGACCTTGGTGGTGGAACTTTTGATGTCTCTATCCTTGAGTTGGGTGATGGTGTATTTGAAGTTAAATCTACAAATGGTGATACATTTTTAGGTGGTGAAGACTTTGACAATACAATCGTTGATTATTTAATTGGTGAATTTAAAAAAGATTCTGGAATTGATTTAAGATCAGATAAATTGGCTCTTCAAAGATTAAAAGAAGCTGCTGAAAAAGCAAAAATTGAATTATCTTCTGCAGAGCAAACAGACGTTAATTTACCTTTTATAACAGCTGATAAAACTGGTCCAAAACATATCAATCTAAAAATGACTAGAGCAAAATTAGAAGCTTTGGTTGAAGATTTAATCTCAAGAACATTACCACCATGTAAAACTGCTCTTAAAGATGCAGGGCTTACTGCAAGTGAAATTGATGAAATTGTAATGGTTGGTGGAATGACAAGAATGCCTAAAGTTCTATCTGAAGTTAAAAACTTTTTTGGTAAAGAACCTAATAAAAGTGTAAACCCTGATGAAGTTGTTGCAATGGGTGCTGCAATCCAAGCTGGTGTTCTTCAAGGAGACGTTAAAGATGTGCTTCTTTTAGATGTAACACCTTTATCGCTTGGAATTGAAACATTAGGTGGGGTTTCAACAAAATTAATTGAAAAAAATACAACAATACCAACAAAAAAAAGCCAGGTATTTTCTACAGCTGATGACAATCAACCTGCTGTATCAATCAGAGTGCTTCAAGGTGAAAGAGAAATGGCATCTGACAATAAAATGTTAGGAAATTTTGAGCTAGTTGGAATTGCGCCTGCTCCAAGAGGAGTGCCTCAAATAGAAGTAACTTTTGATATTGATGCAAATGGAATTGTGAGTGTTTCTGCTAAAGATAAAGGAACTGGGAAAGAACAAAAAATTCAAATCCAGGCCTCAGGTGGCTTAAGTGATGAAGAGATTGAAAAAATGGTAAAAGATGCTGAAGCAAATAAAGAAGAGGACAAAAAGAAAAGAGAATCTGTTGATGTTAGAAATCAAGCAGACACTCTTTTACACTCTACTGAAAAAAATCTAAAAGAGCATGGTGCCAAAGTTTCTGATGTTGATAGAAAAGCAATTGAAGATGCCTCAACTGACTTAAAAGAAGCTATTAAAGGAACTGATACCGAAGAAATTAAAAAGAAAACTGAAACTTTAGTTCAAGCCTCTATGAAGTTAGGTGAAGCAATTTATAAATCTCAAGAGAAAAAAGAAGGCTCACCAAAAGAAGGTGATAAAAATGATGAAGGAAAAAAAGACGATAATGTAGTTGATGCTGACTTTGAAGAAGTTAAAGAAGAAAGCAAAGAAGGCAAAGAAGAAGATAAAGAAAAAAGCGCCTAAGACTTACAGCAACTATCATCTTAAAGTAACTTATGGCTAAAAGAGATTTTTATGACGTCTTAGGGGTTAGCAAAAGTGCAAGTCCTGAAGAATTAAAATCTGCTTACCGTAAATTAGCTGTAAAATATCACCCAGACAAAAACCCAGGTGATAAAGCCTCAGAAGATAAATTTAAAGAAGCTGGTGAAGCTTACGGCATCCTTTCAGATAAAGAAAAGAAGCAAAACTACGATAACTTTGGTCACGCTGCTTTTGAGGGTGGTGGAGGCAGACAAGGTGGAGGCTTTGGTGGTGGTTTTGGTGGAGCAGATTTTTCAGATATTTTTGAAGATTTTTTTGGAGATTTTGGTGGTGGACAATCAAGAGGAAGACGAAAAACTAATAATAGAGGTTCTGATCTTCGATATGATTTATCTATTACCCTCGAAGAAGCATATGAGGGTAAAAAACAAGATATAAAATTCTCAACTACAGAAAAATGTAATACTTGTAGAGGTAATGGCTCTAAACCTGGTCATTCTCCAGATAGATGTACGGTTTGTGGTGGAAATGGAAAAGTAAGATCTAACCAAGGTTTTTTTACAGTTCAACAAACTTGTCCTCAATGTGCAGGCTCTGGTGAAGAAATAACAAATCCATGTACAGATTGTAATGGTCAAGGAAACAAACAAGCCTCCAAAAAAATATCAGTTACAATACCTAAGGGTGTCGATGATGGAACTAGGATTAGATTAGCTGGAAAAGGAGAAGCAGGTTCTAAAGGTGGAGCAAGTGGTGATCTTTATCTATTTGTAAATGTTCATTCACATGATTTATTTAAAAGGTCTGATGAAAACTTATTCTTTGAATTTCCTATATCCATTGCTGATGCAGCTTTAGGAACCACAATAGAGATACCAACAATTGATGGTGGAAAAGCTAAAATTAAAATACCTGATGGAACTCAAAATGGAAAACAATTTAGGCTAAAAGGTAAAGGCATGCCTTATATGAGAGGTAGTGGAAATGGAGACCTTTATGTCCAAGTAAATACTGAAGTTCCTATTTCTTTAAATAAAGAACAAAAAGAGTTACTTGAAAAATTTAGAGAAATTGAAAATGAAAAGTCCAATCCAAGTATCAAACAATTCTTTCAAAAAGCAAAAAGTTTTTGGAAAAACTAAAGACTAATTAACTAAAAAAGGTTAATATTTTCCTAGATGAAAAAAATTAATTTAGCTATTTCTGGCTGTCTAGGGAGAATGGGTCAACAGCTTATTAAATCCTCAAAAAATAATAAAAACTTTGAACTAACTGCTCTAACAGAAAACAAAGCTATCAATAAAAAAATTGCTGGTATCAAGCTTGATGTAAACACCGAACAAACTTTTAAAAAAACTGATGTAATAATAGATTTTACAGTCCCAAACTGTACTTTAGATATTTTAAAAATTGCCTCAAAATTAAAAAAAAGAGTAGTAATTGGAACAACAGGATTTAATCAAAAAGAAGAGGCCTTGATTAAAAAATTTTCAAAAACCATTCCAATTTTAAAAGCTGGGAATATGAGCCTTGGTGTTAATTTATTAATGTATTTAACTGAAATTGCCTCAAAGTCACTAAATGAAGAATATTTGAGCAAGGTATTTGAAGTTCATCACAAACACAAAAAAGATTACCCATCAGGAACAGCTTTAATGCTAGGAAAAGGAATTGCAGATGGAAAAAATAAAAACCTTTATAACTTAATGGGTAAAAAATTTTTAAATAAAAAATCTTTTCCTTATGGAAAAAAAATTAATTTCAATTCAATTAGAAAAGGTGAAATTATTGGTGAACATGAAGTTACATTTTCTAGTGGAAAAGAAATAATAAAATTAAATCATGAGGCTTTTGATAGAGCACTTTATTCAGATGGAGCTCTAACTGCTGCAAAATGGTTGATTAATAAAAAACCAGGACTTTATTCGATGAGAGATTTATTGAACTTTAAATAATGGATGAACAAGATAAAGCAAAAAAAATACTAAAGATTTTAAATAAACTTTATCCAACAACTCCTATCCCGCTAGATCATACTAGTAACTTTACTCTCTTAATGTCAGTTCTTTTATCGGCACAATGTACTGATCTAAATGTTAATAATGTAACTAAAAATATATATCCAAAATATAATAGACCTGAACATTTTGTAAAATTAGGCAAAAAACGAATAGAAAAATTGATTAAAAGTATTGGTCTCTTTCGAGTTAAGGCTAAAAGTATTTATTTGATGTCTAAACAGCTTCTTGAAAGGCATGGAGGCAAAGTACCCAAAAGCTTTGAAGAGCTGGAAAAACTGCCGGGTGTAGGCCATAAAACTGCAAGTGTAGTTATGTCTCAAGGTTTTGGAGTTCCAGCATTTGCCGTTGATACTCACATCCATAGATTGGCTCAAAGATGGGGTTTAACGAATGGCAAAAATGTAATTCAAACTGAAAAAGATTTAAAAAGAATATTCCCAGAAAAAACATGGAGCAAATTGCATTTACAAATAATTTATTATGGAAGAGAATTTTGTAAGGCAAGGGAATGTTATGGTTTGACTTGTAAAATTTGCACGACTTGTTATCCTAATCGAAAAAATCCAGTTAAAATAAAAAAAACTTAATATGAAAATACTAGGAATTGGTAATGCCATTGTTGACGTCATTTGTAAAGTTGATGACCAATATTTAATAAATAATCAATTAACAAAAAGTACAATGAAACTGGTTGACGAAATAGAATTTAAAAAACTTTTATCAAGTCTTAAGATAGACCAAACTATCTCTGGTGGATCAATTGCAAACTCTATTGTTGGATTATCACAATTAGGAAATGATGTCGGGTTTATAGGTAAAGTTAACGATGATGATTTAGGACAAAAATACGAAGAAGGTCTGACTAAAGAAAAAGTTCAATATTTTTATAATAAAAAAAAGGAAATCTCACCGACGGGGACTTGTTTAATCTTAATCACACCAGATGCTGAAAGAACTATGGTTACATTTTTAGGTATTGCTGGAAAAATTAACCCCAGTGATATTGATGAAAAAGCTGTAAAAGAAAGCGAAATGATATTTTTAGAGGGATATTTGTGGGATGAGGGTGAACCAAAGTCAGCTTTTGATAAAACCATGTTGCTCTCTAATACCAAAGTAATGTCCTTATCTGATCAATTTTGTGTAGAGAGACATAAAAGTGATTTTTTAGATTTAGTTCAAAATAAACTTGATATTACTTTTGCTAACGAACAAGAAATTAAATCATTAATTGACGCTAAAAACTTTGAGGATGTTATTGAATTTGGCAAACATTTGGGGAAACTTTTAATTGTTACACGCGGTGAAAAAGGAAGTATTGCCATTAAAAATGAAGAAATTGTAGAATGTCAAACTAAACCAAATTTAAAAATTGTAGACTTAACGGGTGCTGGAGATCTCTTTGCAGCTGGTTTTCTTCATGGACTAATTAATAATAGTTCAACAAAAGAATGTCTCGAAAAAGGTACTGAAATGTCTTCAAAGATAATTCAAAAAGTTGGAGCTAGATTAAATTAACCTATTTTAGTCAATAAAATAGCCATTTTTATGGCTTAATATAAATTTTTCATCTTTAAACAAATCACTTATTTTTTTTCGTAATCTATAAATATGTGTTTCTACCGTATGGGTTTCCATATTTGCTGCATAACCCCATATATTTTTTTGTAGGTCTTCAACATTGTGTTTAATTTTTTTATCATTTAAATATAATATAATTTCAATTTCCTTTTCTGTTAATCTCAACTTTAAATTATCTTTAGAAAAAAATTTAGAATTTAGATTTAATTCATAATCTTTAATTGTAATATTAGACTGTTGGGTAAATTTTAATTTAATTAATTTAATATTTATTAACTCTATTAATTTTTTAAAAGATAAAGGCAAATCAATAAAAGCTGAAAAATTTTTAGCATTTATATCATCATTTAATAGTAATTTATGATCTGTTTTTGAAATTACTAAATAATCTAATCTATTTAGATCAAATTTCTTTTTAAAATCTTCTTCATTCTCAATTTTTATAATTGTGAAAGATAAATTTTCTTTTATCTCGTCTAAAATTTCATATAGTGAATTAAAGTTTAAAATAAAAACATTTTGCATAATTATATTTAATATTACTTATGATAATTCATGTACCAAATAAAAACACTCTTATAATTGATGACTTTAAATTGAAATGCTGTGTTGGAAAAAGTGGCATAAATATTAATAAAAAAGAGGGGGATCATTCAACCCCAAAAGGGTCATTTAATTTAAGAAAATTGTATTTTAGAAAAGATCGCATTGGTATTCCAAAATGTAAAATTAATAAAAAGATCATTAAACAAGATATGGGTTGGTGTGATGATCCAAATGATAAAAAATATAATGAAGAAATTAAAACAAACAATAAAAATCTCAGAGAAAACCTGTATAGAAAAGATCATAAATATGATTATATAATTTCAATTAGCCACAATGAAAAAAAAATTCCAGGTAAAGGGAGCGCAGTATTTATTCATTTAACAGATAATTACAAACCAACCGCAGGATGTATTGCTTTAAAAAAAAAAGATTTTGAAATTTTACTAAAGTTAATTGATAAAAAAACTAAAATTAAAATAGGTTAACTTCTGCTACCAAATATTTTTGATCCCACTCTAACATATGTTGCATTATATCTAATTGCCTCTAGATAATCTCCTGACATACCCATACTTAAGTCTTTAAAATTTAATTGTTGATTTATTTTACTCATCTCAGAAAAGTGTTGCTCTGTATTTCCATCATTTGGTGGAATACACATGGTGCCAATAATATCTAAATTTAAATTTTTACAAAATTTATAAAAATCCATTAAGTTGTCTTTATTTATTCCAGATTTTTGATCTTCATTACCAATATTAACTTGAATAAATATCTTAGTATTTTTTTCTTGTTTTTTTTGCTCTTCCGAAATTTTAATTGCTAGTTTTTCACTATCTAAGGAGTGAATATAATCAAATATTCGTAATGCAAATTTAACTTTATTAGTTTGAAGTCTTCCGATCAAATGAAGCTTAATAGCATTATTTTTAAGCTTTATGTCACTCCACTTATCTAGCGCCTCCTGAACCTTATTTTCTCCATAATGCAAGTGCCCATGCTCTATTAGGGGTAAAATGTTTTCCATAGGGAAAGTTTTTGATACTGCTATAACTTTAGCTAATTCATCATCATTTGCTTTTGATTTGATAAGCTCTTCTATATAAATTAAATTTTTAACAGTGTTATGCATAATAAAACTTTAGATAGATATTACTTTATAAAAGAATTTGACCAAAGTCACATAGATAAACAGGATAAAAAAACAATCATAATATTTAGAAATTATGATAACAAAATTGATAAAAAAATAATTTTAACAATAAAAAATTATTGTAAGAAAAAAGGGAATAAGTTTTTAATTTCTAATAATATAAAATTAGCTATAAAACTTAATTTGGATGGTGCTTATATTCCATCATTTAATAAAGATAAAAAACACCTTTCTTATTCACTTAAAAAAAAATTCATTATCTTGGGCTCAGCTCACAATATTTATGAAATCAGAACAAAAGAATTGCAATTTGTTAATGCTATATTTCTATCTTCAATATTTAAAAAAAATAAAAATTATTTAGGTTTTAATAAATTTAAATCTCTCTCTCTTTTAAGTAATAAGCCTGTTATAGCCCTTGGTGGTATTTCTCACGACAACTTAAAGAAACTAAATCTTATTAATTGCCATGGCTTTGCTGGTATTTCTTTTTTTGAACAAAAAAAAGGCCCCTAAAAAGGGGCCCTTTTATTAATTTGTGTTCTAAATTAATTAGAATGCAAATGATAAGTTAAGTTCATAACCTTCTGTGTCGTTAGTAGCAACACCAGCAACATTATCTACATCGTTCATCACACCTGCGATAGTCATACCACCTGAAGTGAATGAAGCAGAGATACCTGAAGCTTCTTGCGTTCCAGTAGTACCAACTACAGACTCAGACTGGTTGTATGCGATAGTTATATTATCACTAACTGCATATGAAATACCAAAAGCTTCGAAGTCGATATCACTCGCATCAGCAGCTGCATCAGCTTCATTTTCTTGGTAACCAACTGTTACTGAACCATAAGTGTATTTAACATACATAGCTGTATGTTCGATTTCTGTACCAGTTGTTTCTTCAGTATCACCTTGACCATAACCAACAGTTAAACCGTCAACCATTTCTGGTGAGTATGCAATAGCAAAGTCAGAGTATGACACATCAGTAACAGCATCAGATGCATTTAAATATGCCATAGTTATTGTTGCACCACTAAATGATGGTGATGTATAAGTAAACATATTGTTACCTGATAAACCACCAACTAGTGTACCTGTATCAGCACCAGTAACAGCATCCCAAGACTCTTCATAAGCGTTTGGAGTTACGTCATCAATTGCACTCATTGCAGAACTTCCACCGTGACCTGCGAACGTAATTGTTCCCATTCCATTAGTGTCTAAAGTCATGCTGTGGCTATCCAATTCATTGCCAGTATCTGCAGCATCACCATCTAGCTCATAAGATACGCTGATAGTCATACCGTTGTCCATCTCACCTGATCCGCTAAAAGTGATTGAATCACCCATAGAGAATTGGTTACCACTGATAGCAGTACCGTTAGTATCAGCGTCTGCTATTGTTAAAGAAGCACCACCTGAAACTGATAATTCACCAGCATGTGCAGAAAATGCAACTAGAGAACCAGCTAAAGCTGATAATCCGATTTTTTTAAAGTTGTTCATATTTTTCCTTTGTTTGTTGTTATTGTTTAATATTAAACTCCGAATAAATACCAGATAATCTGCTTAATTATTGATTTTCTGCTATTTAAGATTAAAATTTTTATAAATGTGATATTTTTATCACATTATTTAAACGTTTAATTATATAGTTTTTTCTCATATTTTTTATATATGGTATATGTATTCTCATTCTTAATAATAAAACTAATATAATGCATAAATTACGCTTTTTAATTATAATTTTAATAGCATCCATAAGTTTAACGTCCTGCCAACTAGCAAAAATGGGTGGAGATGCAAAAAAGAACCCTCCAGATCCAACTTTGAGAGTTAAAAAAAACCTCGAAGAAGGAAGGGGTTTTAGGCTGATGGACATGAATAAAAATAAAGGAAGTGGAGTTTTTGAATTTGCAAGCTCAAATGAATTATGGAGAGCTTCACTTGATACTATTGATTTTATGCCTTTAGCTTCTGTTAATTATAGTGGTGGTATTATAATTACCGATTGGTACTCAACCGATCAAAATTCAAACGAGAGTATTAAAATCTCAATTAGATTTTTGTCAAATGAAATACGTGCTGATGGATTAGACATAAAAATTTTTAATAGGGTATGTACAGCTCAAAGTAATTGTACGATATCAGAAAAAACTGGGACACTAATTCCTGAATTAAAAAGCAAAATTTTAAAAACAGCATCAATTTACGAAAAACAAAATATTGATAAGAATTTTAAACCTTATGTATCAAGTGACGCTCGTAATTAATTAACAATATATCAATTAATTTAAGTTTTGTGGAAAGATATAATTTCAAAACCATTGAAAAAAAATGGCAAACCTATTGGGAAGAAAAAAAAGTCTTCTCCACAAAAGTAGATAAGACAAAAGAAAAATTTTATTGTCTAGAAATGTTTCCTTACCCTTCTGGGAAAATTCATATGGGTCATGTAAGAAATTATACAATTGGTGATGTGCTAGCACGTTATAAGGCCTTACAAGGTTATAATGTACTTCATCCAATGGGATGGGACTCGTTTGGTATGCCAGCAGAAAATGCCGCAAGACAAAATAATTTAGATCCTAAGACTTGGACTGAATCAAATATTGAAACTATGAGATCCCAACTTAAAAAACTTGGGCTATCAATTGATTGGGATAAAGAAATTTCAACTTGTTCGCCTGAATATTATAAACATCAACAAGAATTTTTTTTAGACCTGTATGACAAAGGATTAGTTTACAGAAAAGAGAATTATGTTAACTGGGATCCGGTTGATCAAACTGTTCTTGCTAATGAGCAAGTTGTAGATGGCAAGGGTTGGAGATCGGGAGCCATAGTTGAAAGAAAGAAGTTAAATCAATGGTTTTTTAACATCTCAAAATTCTCAGAAGAACTTTTGCAAGGGTTAGATGGATTGGATAATTGGCCCAATAAAGTAAAAGTGATGCAAAAAAACTGGATAGGTAAATCATTTGGCTGTGAAGTTAAGTTTGAAATTGAAAGTGAAAAGCCTATTGAAAGTATTAAGTGTTACACAACAAGGCCTGACACATTATTTGGTTTTTCTTTTCTTGCTCTTTCAGTTGATCACCCTATAGCAAAATATTATGAGGAAGATAAAGAATTTCAAAAATTTAGAGAAGAATGCTCTAAAACAGGAACTACTGAAGAGTCCATCGCTTCTGCAGAAAAACTTGGTTTTAAAACTGATATGATTGCAGTTAACCCACTAGATAAAAATATGAAAGTTCCAGTTTATTTTGCAAACTTTGTTTTAATGGATTATGGATTAGGTGCTGTTTTTGGTTGTCCTGCACATGATCAACGAGATTTAGATTTTGCAAAAAAATATAATTTAAAAATTACACCTGTTGTAAAGCCTGAAAAAGATAAAGACTCTGAAATAAATAACGAGGCATATACGGGTGAAGGATATCTTTATAATTCAGATTTTCTTGATGGTTTAAAAGTTCCAAGTGAATCTATTGTTAAAACTATAGAATTTCTTGAAAAGAATAACCTGGGGACAAAAAAAACTAATTATCGATTAAAAGATTGGGGTATATCAAGACAAAGATATTGGGGTTGTCCCATTCCAATGGCCTATGATGAAAATGATCAACCTATTAAAATTCCAAGAGATATGCTGCCTGTTAAACTTCCAGAAATTGAGAAATTAAACAATACGGGAAACCCTTTAGACTCTGAAGATAGCTGGAAATTTTTTATCTTAGATGGCAAAAAATATAGGAGAGAAACCGATACATTGGATACTTTTGTGGATTCTTCTTGGTATTTTTTAAGGTTTTGCTCACCTCACAATTTAGATCTTGGTTTCACTCAAGAAGAAGCTAACTACTGGATGCCAGTTGACCAGTATATCGGAGGTGTTGAACATGCTATTTTACATTTATTATACTCAAGGTTTTTTATGCAAGCACTCTCTTTTAAAAATGATGATTTTAAATTAAAAGAACCGTTTGATGGATTGTTTACACAAGGAATGGTTTGTCACGAAACTTACAAAGACCAAAATAATAAATGGTTAAGTCCAGAAGAAGTGTCTTCTGAAGATGGTAAAGAATTTTATAAAAAAGATAATCCTTCTGAAAAAGTAATTGTTGGACCAACCGAGTCTATGTCAAAATCTAAAAAAAATACAATAGATCCAGAGAATATAATAAAAAATTATGGGGCAGATTCTGTTAGATTATTTATTTTATCAGACAGTCCTCCAGAAAAAGATGTACAATGGTCTGATCAAGGAATGTTAGCGTCATTTAAATTTGTTCAAAAACTATGGACATTAAATTCTAAAATTTTAAATAAAATAAAAAATAATGACCAAGGCGGTGAAGGTAACGATTTAACTAAATTTACTAATCAACTAATTAATAAAATAACCCAAAACCTAGAAAAGTTTCATTATAACGTAATAGTTGCTAACTTTTATGAAATGTATAATTTTTTAATCAAAGAAATAGACAAACCTATAAAAAAAGAGATTTTAATTGAAAATTATAAAAAAATTTTAATTCTAATGAATCCATTTATTCCACATTTTTCAAATGAATGTTTAAATACCATTAATGAAAATCAAATAAATTGGCCAAAAATTTCAAAGGAAGATTTAATAGAAGAAGATATTAACTTTGTTGTTCAGATAAATGGTAAAAAAAGAGCTATTTTAAAGGTAAAAAGAGATGTTGTTGAAAAAGAAATTTTAGAGATCATAAAAACAAACCTAGAAATTGAAAAATTTCTAAAAGACCAAAAAATAAAAAAATCAATATTTGTACCCAATAGACTTATAAATATTATACTATAAAAAATGTTCCAAAAACAAATTATACTTCTTCTTTTATTGCTACTATCATCTTGTGGGTATGAAGCAATATACTCCAAAAAGAATTCTATAAATTATAGTTTTTCAGTAAGTGAATTAAACTTTGTTGGAGATAAAACAGTTAATCTAAAGATCAAAGAAAAACTAAATAACTATGCTCAAGATAAAAAAGAGAAAGACTTTATACTAAAAATTTCTAGCACTTCAGAAAAAGTAATTTTATCAAAAAATACTGCTGGTGACGCAACTTCCTTTAAAAATTCAATTTCTATTAATGTAGAAGTTTTGATGAACAATAAATTTAAAAGCAATTTCGTAATTTTGGAAAGTTTTAATTATAATAATATTTCTAATAAATTTGATTTAAAGCAGCTTGAAAAAGATATTAAAAATAATTTGGCTGAGACAGCTTCTGATAAATTAATTTTTAAACTATCTGATATTCAATGATACTAAAGTCGTTTGAATTGAACAAAATAAAACTAAATAATTATAAATTTTATCTATTCTATGGTGATAATGAAGGTCTAAAAGAAGAAAATATTAAAAATTTATTTGAAAAAAATTATAAAGATAAAATTCATAGATATGAAGAAAAAGAGATATTAGATGATATTAATATTTTTTTTAATAGTGTTCTTACTAAATCCTTTTTTGATAATGAAAAACTCATAATTATTAATAGAGCTACAGATAAAATTAAAACAGTCATAGAAGAGTTGATGGAGAAAAACCTTGAGGATATACAAATTATCTTAAATTCAAAAAATTTGGAAAAAAGATCTAGCTTAAGAAAACTCTTCGAAAAAGAAGGATCAATTGTATGTATCCCGTTTTATGAAGATAATAATCAAACTTTAAACTCAATTATTAGTCTTTTTTTTAGAAATAAAAAAATCCCAATATCTCAACAATTAATTAATGTCTTAGTAGAAAGAAGCAGGGGTGATAGAAAAAACCTGAATAATGAATTAGAAAAGATTGAAAATTTTTCATTAAATAAAAAAAATTTGAACATTCAAGAAATAATTAAATTAACTAACCTTGCAGACAATTATAGTGCTTCTGAACTAGTGGATCACTCTCTTGCTAAAAATACCAGGAAAACAGTCGCTATTTTAGGTGAAAACAACTATTCAGACGAAGATAATATTATAATAATTAGAACATTATTAGCTAAACTAAAAAGACTAGTTAAAATTCATGAATTGGTTAATGAAAAAAACAATATTGAACAAGCAATTTCTGCTTGTAAACCACCAATTTTTTGGAAAGATAAACCTCTTGTTACTCAGCAAATAAGGTCTTGGAAAAAAGATGGGTTAGAGCAGTTAATTTATAAAACTAATGAAATTGAACTTTTAGTTAAAAAAAACTCAGCGCTTGCTAAAAATATATTGGCAGATTTTATAATTAATAATTCAAAAAAAACTAATAATTAGATTTAATAATTTCAATTATTTTATTCAACTGATCTAAATCTTTATATTCTAATAATAAAGATCCTGAATTATTTTTTTTATTTTTAATTAAAACATTAAGACCAATTTTTTCTCTAATTGAGTTCTCTAAGACTTGTAAGTTAATATCCTTAGATTTTTTAAGAGAGTGCTTTTTAGTTTTAAATATTTTAACAAAATTTTCTGACTGTCTAACTGAGAAATTTTTTTCAATTATTTTATTTGCAACAAACTCTGCATTATCCAGACCTACTAAAATTTTTGCATGTCCTGCTGATAATTTTTGCGTTTCAATTAACTTTAAAACTGCTTGAGGAAGGTTAAGTAATCTCAAACAATTAGCAATATGGCTTCTACTTTTTCCAATAAATTGCGCTACTTTTTCTTGATCATATGAAAACTCTTCAATAAGACGCTGATAACCTTGTGCTTCTTCTATTACATTTAAATCATTTCTTTGAACATTCTCAATAATTGCAAATTCTAAAGATTTTAAATCACCTACGTCCGTAATAACCACTGGAACTTCATGTAGTCCTGCTTTTTGTGCTGACAACCACCTTCTCTCTCCTGCAATTATCTCATACTTTGAGCTACCTTCACTAGATCTTCTGACAATAATCGGCTGAATAATACCCCTCTCTTTTATTGAGTTAGTTAAATCTTGTAAACTTTCCTCATCAAATGTTTTTCTTGGCTGAAATTTATTACTTACGAGATCAGATATCGAAACTTTATTGATATTTATTTCGGCTTTTGTTTCACCTATTAAAGATGACAAACCTCTACCTAGGCCTTTTTTTATTTTATTTGCATCCATTATGCGGCGCTCCCTATTTTTTGTTCTTGATTAATAAATTCATCTGTAAAGTTAAAATATGATTTACTACCAGGACAAGATTTATCATACATTAAAACTGGCATGCCATGGGACGGTGCCTCGGACAGTCTAACATTTCTTGGAATTACTGTTAGATAAACTTTTTCATTAAAATAGTCTCTTGCTTCTTTTTCAACTTGTGTAGATAGCTTATTTCTTTTATCAAACATTGTTAAAAGTATGCCTCTAATTTTTAATTCAGGATTTAAATTAACTTTTATCCGTTCTATGGTTTTCATTAGCTGGGTTAAACCCTCCAAAGCAAAAAATTCAGTCTGCAGTGGAACTAGTAGTGAGTGAGAAGACACAAGAGCCATAACCGTAAGCAAGCTTAGTGATGGTGGACAGTCTATAAGCACATAATCATAGGTTGCTCTAGAATCATTTAAATAAGCGGTTAATTCGCGTTTTAAAATAAATGCTCTCATGCTATCATCGGCTGTCTCAACCTCAAGCCCAGATAAATCTACATTTGAAGTGATAATATCTAAATTTTTAAACGCTGTTTTTCTAATCACATCAGAAATGACTCTTGTTCCATTCAGCACCCCATAAATAGTATCTGTCGAATCTTCTAAATTTGAAAGACCAAGACCTGTAGTAGCGTTTCCTTGTGGGTCAAGGTCTATTACTAAAACTTTTTTTTCGTGTTGGGCTAAACCTGCTGCAAGATTAATTACTGTTGTTGTTTTTCCAACCCCACCCTTTTGATTTATGATAGAAATAATTTGCATTTAGTTTTTTAATTTTTTTTTTAATTTTTTTTATATTTAATAAAAATGAATCATCGCTCGTAATACTTTTTTTTTTTTCAAAATCAAAATCCCAATTCATTAAAGTTTCTTCTAAAACTTTTTCTCCATTTTTTCCCATGAATACAATTAAATTTTTATAACTGCTAAAATTTTTATAAACTAAATCTAAAATTATTGGTAAAGGTTTAAAAGCTCTTGCCATTATTGTACCCGAGTCTAAATTTTCTGCTTCAAAAATATTTTCTTGCATAACTTCAGTATTTAATTTTAAATCTCTAGACACTTTTCTTAAAAAGCAGCTTTTATAGTGACTTTTTTCATATAAATGAACTTTGGCTAAATTTTTTTGATTTTTAATCATAATTGATATAATTATACCTGGCATACCTCCACCTGAACCTATATCTGTTATAATATTACTATTTAAATCAATAAATTCAATAATTTGCGCTGAATCAGTTATATGACGCTCTCTAATTATCTCATTTTTAGCTGTTTCTTTACTTATTATATTAATTTTTTCATTTTCCTCCTGAAGCATAGATTTGAATAGATCAAACTCAATTAATGTTTCACGTGGAACATTTTGATTTTTTAGTAGTGGATAATTTTTAAAAATTTCTTCCATTAAGCTATTAGCTTAATAGACTTTCTTTTTACATGTGACAACAAAATATATACAGCAGCTGGAGTTATTCCATCAATTCTCAGTGCTTGTCCCATAGTTTTTGGTTTTATTTGTTTAAATTTGCCTTTTACCTCATTTGATAGTCCAGAAAGATCATCATAATTAACATTTTCAGGTATAACTAAATTTTCGTCTCTTTTAAATGCTAATATATCTGCTTTTTGTTTTTTAAGATAACCTCTGTAATGAGCATTTATTTCAATTTGCTCGTCTATTTTTTTATCAAAATAAGGAATTTCAGGCCAAATTTCTCTTATTTTTTTCATATCAACACCTTTTTGGGTTAATATTTCATAAGATTTCCTTATAATGCCATCTTTTGCAATTTTAATATCAAAATTATTTATTTTTGTTGGAGATATTGATGACTCAGACATTATTTTGGATATTATCGCTAATTTATGTTCTTTATCTTTAAAAATATCCTCTCTTTGTTTTGATATTAATCCAATTTCAATACCTTTATTTGTTAACCTTTGGTCGGCATTATCTGCTCTCAGACTTAGTCTATATTCTGCTCTTGAAGTGAACATTCTGTAGGGCTCTGCAACACCCTTTGTTACCAAATCATCTATCATAACTCCAATGTATGCATCTGATCTATCTAAAATAAATGGCTCTTCTTTCTTAAAAGATAGCGCAGCATTAATTCCAGCAATTAATCCTTGGGCTGCAGCTTCTTCATAACCAGTCGTTCCATTTATTTGTCCAGCAAGATATAAATGTTGAATTTTTTTAGTTTCAAGAGTTAAAAATAGTTCTCTGGGGTCAATATAGTCATATTCTATGGCATAACCTGGTCTAATTATCTTAACATTTTCTAAACCATTGATATTGTTACAAATTTCTTGCTGAACATCTTCAGGCAAAGATGTAGATATTCCATTTGGGTATATTGTGTGGTCATTCAGGCCCTCTGGCTCTAAATATATCTGATGACGGTCCTTATCTGCAAACTTTACTATCTTATCCTCTATTGAAGGACAGTATCTTGGGCCAACCCCCTGTATGCTACCTGAATACATCGCACTTTTTTTTAAATTTTTTTGGATTATCTTATGAACTTTTTCATTCGTATAAGTCATCCGACATGAAATTTTTTTGTTTAAATTTTTTTTTGTTAAGAAAGAAAAAAAGTAAGGATCTTCATCTGCAAACTGTTCTTCTAAATTATCATACTTAATTGTTCTAGCATCAAGCCTTGGTGGTGTTCCTGTCTTAAGTCTTCCTATTTTGAAATCATATTTTTCAAGTTGTTCACTTAACCCTGTTGAAGGCTTTTCATCAAACCTTCCAGCTGGTGTTCTTTCATCACCAATATGAATCAAACCATTCAAAAATGTGCCCGTTGTTAAGATTAACTTACCACATAAAATTTTTTTACCTGACTTTGTTTCAAAACCACTTATAGTGTTTTTATTAAAAATAAATTTTATTACAGGATCAGAAAAAATGCTTAAATTACAATAGTTTAGTAATTTTTCTTGCATATATTTACGGTATAATGATCTGTCTGATTGCGTTCTAGGCCCCTGTACCGCTGGCCCTCTACTTCTATTTAATAATCTAAATTGTATACCTGATTTATCTGCAACCTCTCCCATCACACCGTCTAAGGCATCTATCTCTCTTACAAGGTGACCTTTACCAAGACCACCTATCGCTGGGTTACAAGACATCTCTCCTATGGTCTCAATTTTGTGTGTAAATAGGGCAGTGTTAACACCAAGACGAGCAGACGCTGCAGCAGCTTCACAGCCAGCATGTCCTCCTCCAATAACTACTACCTCAAATGATAAATCATTTTTCATAAGTTAAATTTATAACTGATATAAATATTTACAAGCAGACAGTATTTTTTTAATAAATATTTCTTAAGTTAATTAAGGCTACGTTTTTATGATTAAAATTGAAGAATTAGTTATGGTTATCTACTAAAATAGAAAAAATAGACTAAAAAACCCCTTAAATGTTGATTATTTGCCAATGCAAAAATCATTGAAAATACTACCTAATATCTCTTCAACATCTACTTTTCCGACTATCATTCCTAAATGTCGTGTTGCTAAACGAAGATCTTCTGCAGCTTTATCAAAATCATCTGATTCATTTTTTTCCTCAAAGTTTTTTAAATAATTTAAGCTTTGTTCGAGATGTTGTCTGTGTCTTGCACGGGTAATTAAAATATCTTCACTTGTGATAAATTTATTTTTCAATTTATTTTTAATTTTTAAGATTAAATCTTCTAAGTTGAGATTATTTTTTACTGAAATTAAAACATGTTCATAATTTTTTATTTCAGAATTTAAATCTTCTTTTAAAAGATCAGATTTATTAACTACAAGTATTGCATTTTCATCCATCAATTCCTTCAAAACTCCTTTAAAATCAAAACTTTTGGCATCTACAACTATCAACTTTAGGTCTGCATTTTCTGCTTTATCAAGTGCTAATTTTATTCCTTTTTTTTCTATTTCATTTTTAGAGTCTCTAATTCCTGCAGTATCAGAAACAACAACTGGATAACCATCAATATTTAAATGAGTCTCAATTACATCTCTTGTTGTTCCAGCTATTTCTGAAACAATTGCAACATCTCGATTAGAAAGGTGATTTAGTAAACTAGATTTTCCAGCATTGGTTGGTCCTATGATTGCAATCTTAAAACCTTCTCTAATTCTTTCACCAACTTTCTGATCATCTAAAATTTTTTTTATATTTGAAATTACTTCATTAGAAATTTTTTTTATATTTTTCAAAATATCTTCAGGCAGGTCTTCATCTGGAAAATCTATTTTTGCTTCAACGTGTGATAAAATTTTTAAAAGTTTTTCTCTTAACTTATTAAACTTATCTGCAGAATTTCCATTCATAATTTTTATTGCTTGTTGTCTTTGAATTTCAGTTTCTGCCGAAATTAAATCTGCAATACTTTCTGCTTTGAGTAAATTTATTTTTCCATTTTGAAATGCAAGTTTTGTAAATTCACCCGGCTCGGCTAAACGACAATTTTCAATTTTTGAAATAGAGTGGTGTAGGGCATTAATTACTGCCTTGCTACCATGTATATGAAATTCAGCCATATCCTCACCTGTGTAGCTCTCAGGACCAGGAAACCACAATATTATACCCTCATCTATAAGTTCGGAAGTGTTGATTTTGTTGATTTTTCTTAATGTGGCAACTCTTGGTTTTGGAATCTCTTCATTTGTTAGTAATTTTACAATTTTATCCGTTTCAGGACCTGATACTCTAATTATCGCAATTCCAGAAAGGCCTGGCCCAGTAGATAAAGCATAGATGTTCATTAAAATATTATAATTGATTATAAACTGTTTCTAAAGATTTAAAAAACTCAAAAGAAAATTTACTTATATCAAACAATGAACTTGAGGTTCCCTCTTTAAATATTTTGTTTCTAATGGTGATTAGTTTCTCAGTATCATTACTTAATTCGATAGCTTTAAATATATAATCATTTTCATCATCAGCTATTAAATAGTTTAATCCTATATTCTTATTAATAGATTCGCCACACCTTGAATTAAAATTAAAGCCCTTCATCGTTAGAACGGGCACATTCATCCAAATGGCTTCAAAAGATGTGGTCACGCCATTATAAGGAAATGTATCGAGTGCTATATCAATTTTTTTATATACATTCAAATGATCTTCGTAAGACGAGGTTCTTTCAATAAAGGTTACTGACTCTAAAACATCATTCTTTTTAAAAAGCTCTTTTAGTTTTTCTGTATTTTTTTTTATCGATGATTTCAAAATCAACTTTGAGTTAGTAACTTCTTTAAGAATTTTAGACCAAGTTTCAACCACATTGTTATTTATCTTATTAAAATTATTAAATGACCCGAAGGTTATGTGCTTATTATTTTTAAAGGGAAGAGGGTTGTCTTTCCTTTTCAAGTCAAAACCTGAATGACAATTCCAAATTTCTGGTAAAAAAATTATTTTTTCTGTGTATAAATTTTCTTCGTTTGGATAAATTAAATTTCGGTCTGAAATAATAAAATCCATATTTCTCAATCCTGTTGTGTTGCAATATCCTAACCAGGAGATTTGTATTGGTGCCAACCTATTTTTAAAAAGTGCAATTCTATTTTCAGATGTAATACCCATAAGATCTATGATTATGTCTATTTTATTTTTTCTAATTAAATTGATAGCATCAGTATCATTCAATGTTTTAAGGTTAAAACTCTGATCAACTATTTCTTTAAAAAAGTTTGTGGTTTGGTCTTCTTTAGTATTATTAAAAAATAAAAATATTTGATATTTTTCTTTGTCATATTTAAGTAAAATTGTTTTTAAAAAATATGTTATTGAGTGCCTCCCAATAATATCAGCTGACAGAAAAGCTAGCCTAATTTTATCATTTTTATTTTTATGGATTTTAACTAATTTTTTCTCATCATATTTTGGTAAATTCTGTTCTAGAAGTTTTGATTGATCAAGAAAAAATTTTTGGTTTTGTTCTTTTTTAAAACAATTAAAATAAATATAACTACAAATAGTACTAATTTTGCAGTTTTTTTTTTGAACCAAGGATTTTAAATAAAACAAAATCATTTCTGAATTGTTAAGATGTTTATAAACACGTAGGATTGCTAAAATTAATCCTTCATTGTCTCCAAAAAACGAATTTGCTTCTTCAAAATAATGAAATATTTCTTTAAAATTAACTTCAGCATCAAAAAAATTATTAATATCAACAGAAGTGTTGATAAAGTTTACTAAGGAAAACAAACCATCATTTGTTTGTTTTTCATTAAAATACGCTTGCTTAAAAATTTTTGTTGCCCAAAGAAGATCTTCTTTTGATTTTCCATTAGATCTTAATGTTATACAGGCGCCTAATAAGTTTTGTATTGGTGTTGTCTTTTGTTTTTTTTCTGGGGTAGTTTGAATTGCAAAAATTAGTTCATTATATTTTTTTTCATAAAATAATTTTTTGAATGTTAAACTTTTTTCTTCCATTGAAATATATTATTATAATAAATATATTTAAAAAGATTATTTTTAATAATCTTATGCTGGTTTATTCATTGAGCTAAAGAAATCTGCATTACTTTTTGTTTCTTTAAGTTTTGAATTAATAAATTCAATAGCATCCATTGTTCCCATCGGACTGATAATTCTTCTTAGCACATTCATTTTTGAAAGGTCATCTTTATCAAAAAGTAATTCTTCTCTTCTTGTTCCAGATTTAGTTATATCAATTGCTGGATAAATTCTTCTTTCAGCAATTTTTCTATCTAGAACTGTTTCACTATTTCCAGTTCCTTTAAATTCTTCAAAAATTACTTCATCCATTCTTGATCCCGTATCAATCAATGCTGTTGAGATGATTGTTAAAGATCCACCTTCTTCAATGTTTCTTGCAGCACCAAAAAATCTTTTTGGTCTTTGAAGAGCGTTCGCGTCAACTCCACCTGTTAATACTTTTCCAGAACTTGGAATTACTGCATTATAAGCTCTACCCAGTCTTGTGATCGAATCTAATAAAATTACCACGTCTTTTTTATGTTCAGTTAATCTTTTTGCTTTTTCAATTACCATTTCAGCTACAGCAACGTGTCTTGATGCAGGCTCATCAAAAGTAGAACTAATAACCTCTCCTTTAACTGTTCTTTTCATATCCGTTACTTCTTCTGGTCTTTCATCAATCAATAAAACCATCAAATAACTTTCTGGATAGTTTTTTGCAATTGAGTTTGCAATACTTTGTAAAATCATTGTCTTACCTGCTTTAGGAGGTGATATAATTATTGATCTTTGACCTTTTCCGATAGGGCTCACAAGGTCAATTAATCTTGGAGTTAAGTCTGGTTTTTTTTCAATCTTGGTTGTCTCAACTTCCATCACCATTTGTTTGTTTGGGTAGAGTGGAGTTAAATTGTCAAATGCAATTTTGTGACGAGCTTTTTCTGGTTCTTCAAAATTTATTTTTTCTACTTGTAATAATGCAAAATATCTTTCTCCCTCTTTGGGCGCTCTAACAGGACCCTCGACTGTGTCTCCTGTTCTTAAACCAAATTTTCTAATTTGACTTGGACTAACATAGATGTCGTCTGGTCCAGCTAAATAGTTTGATTCCATTGCTCTTAAAAAACCAAATCCATCTTGTAATAATTGTAAAACACCAGCTCCAGTTATTTCTTCTTTTTCTGCAACTTTTTTTAGTATCGCAAATAAAATTTCTTGTTTTCTAAGTGTGCTAGCATTTTCAATCCCAAGCTTTTCTGCTTGAGCTATTAATTGTTCAGACGATTTTAGTTTTAGTTCTTGAATATTCATGTTGAGGGATTGTGATTAAGGTTATTGGATGATTTGAATATATATACTCTAACGAGTATTTCAAGTCTAGATCGGTTTAAATATAACAATAAAAACAACCAAAATAAGCAATATTGTTGGCACTTCATTAATTATTCTAAAAAATTTAGAGGATTTAGTATTTTGATCTAGTTTAAAATCATTGAGTAATTTACCTAAATAGAAATGATAAATTGTTAATAAAGTTATTAATATTAATTTTAGTTTTAACCAAAGCGTTAAGATGACCTCAAGTCCAATAACAGAGATTAATATTAATCCAAAGATCCAAGATAAAATCATTGCTGGCATCATGATGAAATAAAATAATTTTCTTTCCATTGTTTTAAATATTGAGGATGAAATTTTATGATCAATATTTTCAACATGGTAAACAAAAATTCTTGGAAGATATAAAAGACCAGCCATCCAAGAAATTACAGCTATCAGATGAAGACTTTTAAACAGTAAATAACTATTCATAATTTAAACAAGGACATTTTTTGAAATTTGAAGGACACTGAATTTTTGGAGGATAAAGATTTTCACTTAATTTATATTCATTTTTTTTTATTATTAATTCCGACATTGCTTTAATAAAATCCTCATTAGTGCCAAGAGCCGGAACACGTGTATAATTTTTGCATCCATTAGTGTCTGCAATCTCCTTATATTCTATATCTAGTTCAACCAATGTTTCTGAGTGTTCAGAAACAAATGCGATAGGGACCAAAACAATGTGTTTACCAAGTTTAGAATTTTCAACAATTATATCTTCTGTCGATGGTCCTATCCATTTCAGTGGACCAACTCTACTTTGATAACTTAATATCCAATCCAAGTTTTCAATGTTCAAATTCTCAACTATTTTTTTAACAGATTGTTCTACTTGCCATTGATACGGATCTCCCTTTTTAATATTTTTTTCTGGCAGGCCATGAGCAGAAAATATTAGTTTAAAGTTTTTAAGATTCTTAATTTTTTTTACTATTTCTTTTGTGTGTGCGTTGATAAAATTTTGATCTGTTGGATAACAGCATATTGTACTTGTTTTAACATGGTAGTTGTTTTTTTTACAAACATTTTTCCACTCTTTAATTGAAGACCCAGAAGTTGCGGCAGAATATTGTGGATAAAGAGGCATTAAAATAATTTCTTCGGGGTTAAATGATTGAACGTCTTTGATCACATCATTTGCTCTAGGGTTCCAACACCTCATTACAATAAAACATTTATATTCGCTATCGGTTTCGGTTTGGTTTAATTTTGTTTCTAGTGCTTCTGATTGTTCTTTGGTTAATTTTAGTATCGGTGATGAGCCACCTAGCTCTTCATAAATTTTTTTAGCAACGGGTGCTCTTCTGTTAGATATCAGTTTTGCCAAAGGGTATCTTAATATAGTTGGTAAATTTAAAATTGCAGGATCATTAAATAAGTTAAATAAAAACGGCTCTACATTTTCAATTTTATCAGGACCACCAAGGTTAAATAAAATTACTGCTTTTTTCATTTAATAATCTTTCACTGTTTTAACCAAATACTCTACCATATCTGGATTGGTTTCAGGCAACACCCCATGACCCAAATTAAATATATAGGGATGATCTTTAAAGGTGTTTAAGTACTTCAAAGTCTCTTTTTTCAAATTTTCTTTATCCGTTAATAAAACTTTAGGATCAAGACCTCCTTGAACTGGTATTTTTATTTCTCTACATATTGAAACAGGATCAACATCATAGTCAATATTAACTGCATCAGGTTTAACGATATCACAATAATTTTTATAATTTTTTATTCCTCTTGGAAAACAAATTACAGGAATATTTAATGATTTAATATAATTCACTAAATTTAGTGTTGGCACATATACATAATTTGGTAGGTCTTTTTCTTCTAAGAGACCAGCCCAACTGTCAAAAATTTGAATTATTGTAGCACCGTTCTTAATTTGTTGGTCAATATGTAATTTCAAAAATTTTTCTAAAATTATTAGAATTCTATTTATTAAAAATTCATCTTTAAAAAAGTTTTTTACCAGATCTTTTTTTGGGGAATGTTTATTAATCATATAGACTAATAATGTCCATGGTGCACCCACAAATCCTATCAAATTTTTATTTTTTATTAAATTGTCTTCGCTAACTTTTTTAATTGATTTATAAACTGGATATAATTTTTCTATAAAATCAATTTCATCAATCTTGGATATTTCTTCTAAATCTAATGAACCCAGTTTTGGACCAAAATTTTTTTCAAATTTTACCTCTTGGTTTAATCCATATGGAATCATTAAAATATCTGAAAAAATTATAGCAGCATCTAGATCGAATCTTTTAAGAGGTTGTAAAGTTATTTCTGAAGATAGGTTTTCGTTTAGACATAAATTTATAAAATCTGGATTTAATTTTCTAATTTCTCTAAACTCTGGTAAATATCTACCTGCCTGTCTCATTAACCATATTGGAGAATTATTAGTTTTTTTGTTTATTATGGTTTCTTGGATGGGTGTCATAATAATAAGTAAATATTTAATTATAGTATTAGTTATATAGTATGTGAATAATGGTAATTAATTGTTTTTCAGTTTTTATACACGATTTATCAACAATTAATAATTTATAGAACTGTTATATAATCTTAAATTTATGGGTTTATTTAATATTGTTAGATAAAATGTATATTAATGCTTAACATGTTTATTAATGTTTATAAAAATGGGTTTTTACAAAGAAAAATAACAAACAAGATTATTTTAAAGAATGATAAAAATAATACTTAATTATCAACATTTTATTCATGAGTAATACATATCAAATATACCTTATTTCTGACTCTACAGGTGAGACACTAGATAGAGTTTTTCTAGCGATTAAAGCTCAATTTAAAAACATAGAGTATGATGTTAAGTCTTATTTTTTTACTAGAACGGAAAATCAAGCTACTAAAATAATTGATGAGGCAACAAAAAATGATAATGCAATAATTTTATATACGATTGTTGACACTTCACTTGCAAAATTTTTGGCAAATAAGGGGAATGAAAAAAAGATTCCGTGCTTCAGTGTTTTGGGAAATTTAATTATGAACTTCTCCAAACTTTTAAATCAAAAAGCATCTCATGTCCCAAGCGGGCAACATGCTTTAAATGAAGAGTATTATGAAAGAATAGAGGCCATCCAGTTTACCATGGCTCATGATGACGGAAACCTTGTTGAAGATGTAGATAAAGCAGATTTGATATTATTGGGGGTAAGCAGAACAAGCAAAACACCAACTTCAATTTATCTTGCTAACAGAGGTTATAGAACTTTAAATATTCCTTTAGTAAATGAGCAATCAATACCAGAAAGCTTAAAAAAGAATCCTAATCTCTCTTGTGTAGTTGGTTTAACAACTGAACCTCAGAGATTAGTTGATATTAGAAAAAATAGGATGAATGCGCTTAAAGAAAAAGAAAACACAAACTATACAAATATCAATAAGATAGAAAAAGAAATTAACGAAGCTAAAAAAACATTTACCAAATATAAATGGCCAACAATTGATGTTACTAGAAAATCAGTAGAAGAAACTGCAGCATCAATTATTAAAATATATGAAATAAAAAAAAATAATGGTTAAAGAAATAATACTTGCATCTAAAAGTGGTGTGAGAAAAAAAATTTTAGAAGAAAATAATATTCAATTTAGGGTGGAGCCATCCAATGTGGATGAGGATAGTGTTAAAGAAAGTTTGTTAAAAGAAAAAGCAACTCCAACAATTATTTCAAAAAATCTAGCAGAATTAAAGGCCAATAAAATTAGCCAAAAATTTTCAGAGGAAATAGTACTTGGAGCAGATAGTGTAATAGATTTAGAAGGTAAAATAATATCAAAGCCAAACGATAGAGTAGAAGCCCTAGAAATACTAAAAAAAATGAATGGAAAAACTCATCAATTGATAAGTTCAGTTTGTATATCAAGGGGCGGATCGATGATATGGAATTATACTGATAAAGCCTCATTAACCATGAAAAATATGACTTTTTTAGAATTAGAGAACTACCTAAAAAAAATTTCTGATAAGGATCTCTATGCTTATAATGTTTATCAAATTGAAGGAGAAGGAAGAAATTTATTTTCAAAGATAGAAGGAGATGAAGATACAATCATGGGCCTTCCAGTTAAAAAAATTAAAGAATATTTTAAAATTATAAAATGAAAAAAAATTTTTTAGTTATAGGAAATCCAATTGATCATAGCTTATCACCAAAATTACATAATCATTGGATAAAAAAATATAAAATTGATGCAGTTTATGAAAAAAAGCTTTTAAATAATAATGAGATTAAAGATTTAATTTTTAATATCAGAGAAGAAAAAATTTGTGGAATAAATGTAACAGTACCATTTAAAAAAACGGTTATACCTTTTTTAGACGAGTTAAGCGAAGAAGCAAAAATTTCTCAATCAGTGAACACAATCTATAAAAAGGATAATAAAATTTTAGGCGATAACACTGATATTGAAGGTTTTAAACTTAGTTTAGAAAAAACAGAACAAGAAACTAAAAATAAAAAAGCTCTAATACTTGGGGCGGGTGGAGTTGTTCCCTCAATTATTATTGCGCTCAAAAAAATGCAAATTAAAAAAATTTATTTAAGTAATCGAACAGAATTAAAGGCAATAGAACTAAAAAGAAATTTTCCAGAAATTGAAATAATTAAATGGGGAGAAACTTTAGATTTTGACACAATCATAAACGCAACAAGCATTGGATTAAAAGAAGAAGATGAAATTAATATTAATTATCAACAAATTAGCAAAGATAAATTCTTTTATGATGTAATTTATAATCCACCAGAAACAAACTTTTTAAAAAATGCAAAAAAGTATGGTGGAATAACAAAAAATGGTAAAATGATGTTTATTTATCAAGCTCAAAAAGCCTTTTTTATCTGGCATAAAGTTGTTCCAGAAGTAGACAATGAAACAATTAATCTTTTAGATGTATGATTAAAATCGCAGTCGTAGGAGATATTGGTTCTGGAAAAAGTCATATTGCTAAACTTTTTGGTTATCCAGTTTTTAATGCAGATCAAGAAGTAGCAAGCATATATAAAAAAAACAAAAATTGTTTTAGAAAATTAAAAAAAAATTTACCTAAATATTTTTCAGTATTTCCAGCAAACAAAATACAAATTATAAAAGCAATAGAGGACAGTGAAAAAAATTTAAAAAAAATTACTAAAATTATTCATCCAGAAGTCAGAAAGAAATTAACTATTTTTTTAAAAAAAAATAAAAAAAGAGAAGCTATAATTTTAGACATTCCTCTCTTATTAGAAAATAAATTAAACCAAAAAAGTGATATAATAGTTTTTGTTCAGTCAAAAAAAAGTGAAATTATAAAAAGACTAAAAAAAAGAGATAATTTTAATTTAAATTTATATAATCAATTTAAAAAAATACAGTTACCACTAAGTTATAAAAAGAAAAAAGCCAATCATGTTATTAAAAATAATTTTACCAATAAGCTTGTTAAGAAAAGTGTAAAAAAAATACTAAAAGAAATTATATAAAATGAAAGAAGTAATACTAGACACTGAAACAACAGGACTATCTGTTAGAGATGGACATAGAATTGTAGAAATTGGATGCATCGAGTTAGAAAATTTGATACCAACTAAAAATAGATTTCACTGCTATCTTAATCCTGAAAGAAAAGTTTCTGAAAAAGCCCTAGAAGTTCATGGTTATACAGATGAATTTTTATCTACCCACAAAAAGTTTGGAGATATAGTTGATGAGTTTTTAGGTTTTATAGAAAATAAGAGACTTGTAATACACAACGCCGAATTTGATCTATCTCACTTAAATAATGAATTATCATTACTAGGCAAGGAAAAATTAGATAGTGAAAATGTCGTAGACACACTTGCTTTAGCCAGGGATAAATTTCCAGGCTCTCCAATAAGTCTTGATGCATTGTGCAAAAGATACAGAATAGATAACTCAAAAAGAACACAACATACTGCTCTTATTGACTGTGATCTATTAGCTAAAGTTTATATTAATCTTCTTGATCAAAAAGAACCAACTTTAAATTTTAAAAATGAAGATAATGAAAAAATAATAATAAACTCCAATGACACAAATCAGTATTATAAAAAAGTAGTTAAACCATCAGAGGCAGAACTTAAACTTCATAAAGAATATTTAAAAAATAGTTTAAAGAAGAATTTTTTTAATTAGCTCTTTGTTTGTATAATTCAGTAAAATCAATTTTTTTTTCAAATTTTATTCCAGGATAACCAGAGTCGGTTAATAAATTTAAAAATATTCTCTCTAGGTCAGGATAAATTTTATTAGGGACATCACATAGAATAATTTTTTCCATTTCTTTTTTATCAGAAACCTTTTCATCTACTTTAACTATAGATGTGTAAGTTATCTCAAAATGTGCTTTTTTTAAAATTTCAGGTTGGTCTGAAAATTTTATGATTGTGTTGACTTCAATAATTCCATTTTTCACTGCCTTTGAATTAATATCAATGTTTAATTTGTATTTAGAAATTTTATCTCTTACAAATATATATGTTGGAGTGTCAGGTGTTTCACTCGACATATCTTTAATAAAACTTCCAATGATTTTATAATTTTTTGTCATTTTCATCCTCTATATCTTCAAATTCACCATTAATAAAATCTTGTTTTTTATTTATAGGCCTTTTTTTAATTGATACTTTTTTAAATATCAATTTTCTTGTTGGTGGAAATATTATTAACAAACCCAAGAAGTCTGTAGCAAAACCAGGTAAAATCAAAAGTAATGCTGCAAATGCTAAAGCTGCACCTGAAATAATTTCATAAACTGGCAATTCATTTTTTACCATTTGAGACATCCCGGACTTTAGAGTGTTAAAGCCCTCATATCTGGCGTAGATAACCCCAAAAAAAGCCGTAATAAAGATAAGTAAAATGGTGTTAAAGGCTCCAATTTGAGAACCCAGCTTGATAAACAAATAAATCTCAACGATTGGAATACCAACTAATAATAATAAAAATGTGTTCATTTGTCCTTAGTCTAAATTGCTAGTTGTAATTAATCAACATAGTAAATATTATTAAATTATGAGTTATAGTTTTGAGTACATAGATATTATTCTTTTAGCAATGATTGCTGGTTTTATTTTTCTTCGTCTAAGAGGAATACTTGGTAAAAAAACTGGTTTCGAAGGGAAAATTCCACCACAATTTGAAAAGGAATTTCAAAAAACAAATATAACTCCAAAACCAGTTAGTGAAAATTTTGATGAAGTGTCACAAAAAGAATTTTTAAAAGGTGCTAAAATTGCTTATGAAACAATTATTACAGATTTTAGTGATAGTGATAATAAGCTGATAGCAAGCAAACCGCTTTTAAGTAAAAAAATTTATGATCAGTTTAAAGAGGCGCTTGAAGATAGAGCTAACAAAGGTCATTTTGCCGAAATAACTTTTATAGGTATTAAGTCAGCTGTAATTAAAACTCATAAAAAGATTGAAGATAGCTTAGAAGTTACAGTAGATTTTGTTAGTGAAATTATAACATGTGTAAAAGATAAAGATAAAAATATTGTATCAGGGGATAGTGAGAAAATAAAAACTGTTTATGATACTTGGGTTTTTTCAAAAGACATTAAATCATCAAATCCAAATTGGTTATTAATTAATACTATTACCTAATTGATTAAGAAGATAACAGACAAAGATAAAGAAGATTGGGAAAACTTCCTAAACAATAAAAAAAAACTTCTTAATAAAAATTCTGTAAAACAAAAAGATATAAATAACCCAGACAAAAACAAACAGGACTGGGAAAACTTTTTAAACACTAAAGAGAAAATTCCCAATAAAGATTTTATTCTTAAAAAAAGTATAAGATACGAGAAGATAAAGAAAATAGATCTGCATGGTTACACTATTGAAGAAGCAAATAAAGCTATAGAACAATTTATTCAAAAATGTTTTGATGAAAATGTTACTAAAATAATAGTGATTACAGGCAAAGGACTAAGATCTAAAAATATTGAAAACCCTTACCTCTCAAAAGATTTGAGCATACTAAAATATTCAGTTCCAGAATTTATTGAAAAAAATAAAAGTTTAACTCAATTTATTATTGAAACAACAGATGCTAAGATTGAAGATGGTGGTAGTGGAGCTTTTTATATTTATCTTAAAAATAAAAACAAATTTAAAGAATAAATTTAGATAAATCTGTATCCTTAACAAGCTCATCTAGATTTTGTTTTACATAATTAGAATCTATTATAATTTTTTCACCAGCCCTATCTGTTGCAGTAAAACTAATATCATCTAATATTCTTTCTATAATAGTATGAAGTCTTCTAGCACCAATATTTTCTACAGTGTTATTAACTTCTGAAGCCATATTAGCAATTGCATCGATACCATCCTCAGAAAATTCTAGTTCAACGTTTTCTGTTTTTAAAAGAGCAACATATTGTTTTATCAAACTATAGTCTGGTTCTTTAAGAATTCTTTTAAAGTCATCACTGGTTAAAGCTTCAAGTTCAACTCTTATTGGTAATCTACCCTGTAACTCTGGAAGTAAGTCTGAAGGTTTAGCGAGCTGGAAGGCTCCAGAGGCAATAAATAAGATATGATCAGTTTTAATTGTACCATATTTTGTACTAACTGTTGTTCCTTCAATTAGAGGAAGCAAATCCCTTTGTACTCCTTCTCTAGAAACATCCCCACCAGATCTATCCGTTCTTCCTGAAATTTTATCTATTTCATCTAAAAAAACTATTCCATTATTTTCTGTTGAATCTTTTGCTGATTTTATAATTTTATCTTCTTCTATTAGCTTGTCAGCTTCATCATTAATTAAAATTTCATGAGATTCTTTGACAGTCATTTTCTTCTTTTTCTGTTTATTACCAACAGATTTTCCAATCATCTCTCCAATATTTATCATTCCAATGTTTGCTCCAGGCATTCCAGGAATTTCAAATGCAGCTTGAGAGCCAGTATTATTTACCTCAATTTCAATTTCGTTGTCATCTAAATCACCATCTCTTAATCTTTTTCTAAAACTTTCTCTAGTAGCAAGACTTGCTTTATTTCCAACTAGAGCATCCAAAACTTTTTCTTCTGCTAATTTTTGTGCCTTCGTATGAACTTCTTTTCTTTTTTTTACTTTCTCCATTGCAATTGCAATTTCAAGAAGATCTCTTATAATTTGTTCAACATCTCTCCCAACATATCCAACCTCAGTAAATCTTGTAGCCTCCACCTTTACAAAAGGAGCCTCAGCTAACTTAGATAGTCTTCTAGAAATTTCTGTTTTACCAACTCCAGTTGGCCCAATCATTAAAATATTTTTAGGTAAAACTTCATTCTTCATTTCACCTTTTAAAGCTTGTCTTCTCCACCTATTTCTTAAAGCAATAGCCACCGCCTTTTTAGCTTTATTTTGTCCAACAACATATCTGTCTAATTCAGAAACTATTTCTCTAGGTGATAAAGAACTGACTAAAGAGTTATCTTTCTTTTCAGTTTTTTCTTTTGGAAAAGGTGTAACGTTTGTGTCTTCCATTAAATTTTTTCAATTTTAATATTATTATTAGTGAATACACAAATTTCAGATGCAACTTGAATTGCTTTTTTAGCAACTTCTTCAGCACTCAAATCTGTATCTAATAAAACCTTAGCAGCAGCCAAAGCATAATTTCCACCTGATCCTATACCTATGGCATCACCCTCTGGTTCTAACACATCACCAGTTCCTGAGATTATAAAACTATTTTCTTTATCACCAATTGCCATTAAAGCTTCAAGTCTTCTTAAGTATTTGTCAGTTCTCCAGTCTTTTGCTAACTCAACAGCTGCTCTTGGAAGATTACCAGCATGTTTTTCAAGTTTTGCTTCTAGTCTTTCAAACAAAGTTAAAGCATCTGCAGTCGATCCAGCAAATCCAGCTATTACATTTCTTTTTTCAATTTTTCTAACTTTTGCAGCAGTACTTTTTATAACAGTATTGCCCATACTAACCTGGCCATCTCCAGCAACCACTACTTCATTGTTTTTTCTAATAAGCACTATTGTAGTCATAGATTATAAATGGATATTAATTTTTATTCTTCAAGTAGTAGATTGCAAATATTGATATAGTTAATTAATCCCTATATACATATTATATATTATGAGCAGAATTGGAAAAGTTTCCAGAAAAACAAAAGAAACCAGTATTAGTGTTGAAGTTAATATTGATGGCAAAGGTCAATATAAAATTGATACTGGAATAGGTTTTTTAGATCATATGCTCGAACAATTATCAAAGCATTCACTGATTGATTTAAAAGTTAAAGCAAAAGGTGACACTCATATAGATCTTCACCACACAACAGAAGATACTGGAATTGCTATAGGTGAGGCTTTAAAAAAAGCATTGAAAGATTTTAAAGGAATTAAGAGGTACGCTCATGCAATGATTCCAATGGATGAAACATTAACAAGAGTTGCAATTGATGTTTCAAATAGACCTTATTTAATATGGAAAGTTAAATTAAAAGTAGAAAGACTTGGAGAGATGGACACAGAACTTTTTAAAGAATGGTTTCAAGCTTTCTCCCAATCAGCAGGAATAACTTTGCACATGGAAAATATTTACGGAGATAATAGTCATCATATAATTGAGTCTTGTTATAAGGCTCTAGCAAGGTCATTAAGAACAGCTTTAGAGATAGACCCTAGAAATAAGAAGAGCATTCCATCAACTAAAGGCTCATTATAAGTTTAATGAATGTCACAATTGTTGATTATAACTCAGGAAATATCAGCTCTGTAATAAATTCCTTTAAAGAGGTCGCTAAAGATAAAGTTAATATCGAAGTGACTTCTGATTTAAATAAGATTAAATCAAGCGATAAAGTAGTTTTACCGGGACAGGGATCGTTTAAGAGCTGTGTTGATGCATTAAATGCCATAAATGGTTTAGTAGAAACACTCAATGAATTTGCAATAACCAATAAAAAACCTCTTCTTGGAATTTGTGTTGGTTTACAGATGTTTGCAGACCTTGGGTATGAAGAAATTGAAACAAAAGGACTTGGTTGGATTTCAGGAAAAGTATCAAAAATTGATAATCAAAATAATAAATTCAAACTTCCACACATTGGTTGGAATGAAATTAACATTATTAAAGATAATAAAATCTTTAAGAACATAGAAAATAAATCACACATGTATTTTGTACATAGCTATGAATTTATTCCAGATGATAAAAGTGTAATTTCTTCAACAACAAATTATTCATCAAATATTGTTTGTTCAGTTGAAAAAGAAAATATCTATGGAACCCAGTTTCACCCTGAAAAGAGTGATAAATTAGGACTTAAAATTATAGAAAATTTTTTAAATTTATAAATATGAAAATATTTCCAGCTATAGATATTAAAGATAAGAAATGTGTAAGATTAATTAAAGGGGATTTTAATAACAAAACTGAATATGAAATATCACCGGTTGATCAAGCTGGTAAATACAAAGATCATGGCTTTAAAAATTTACACATTGTTGATTTAGATGGCGCCTTAACGGGAGAGACAGTTAACCTGGATATTATTAAAGAAATAGTTCATAAATTTGATTTAAAAATTGAAGTAGGTGGAGGCGTTAGAAGCATCGATAGTATTGAAAAATATATAAATGTAGGAGTTGAAAAAGTTATTTTAGGAAGTGCAGCTATAAAAGATAAAAATTTTTTAAAAGAAGCATGTCAAAAATTTCCAAATAAAATTGCCTTAGGTCTAGACGCTAAAGATGGATACTTGTCAGTTTCAGGATGGAAGGAAAATTCTAATCAATTGACTTTAGATTTTTTAAAAGAAGTAAACGATTATGGTGCAAGTAGATTAATCTATACAGACATAAATAGAGATGGCACTAAAGAAAGTCCTAATTTTGAAGAAACAACCAATGTTGCAAATGTATCTAATTGCCCGGTAATTATTTCAGGAGGGGTGTCTTCAATTGACGACATTAAAAAAGCAAAAGGTTTAAAAAATATTGAAGGAATAATAGTTGGTAAGGCTATTTATGATGGTGATATTAAACTGGAAGAATTAGTAAAAGAATTAGATGCTTAAAAATAGAATTATACCCTGTTTAGATGTTAAAAATGGCAGAGTTGTTAAAGGAATTAACTTTGTAGATTTAAAGGATGCCGGTGATCCAGTTGAGCAAGCTAAAATTTATAGTGATGGTGGTGCTGATGAGATTTGTTTTTTAGACATTACTGCTTCCAATGAAAATAGAGACACAATATATGATGTGGTTGAAAGAACGTCTAAAAAATGTTTTGTGCCGTTAACGGTTGGGGGTGGGGTTAGAGGAGTTGAAGATATTAATAAATTATTAAATTGTGGTGCAGATAAAGTTTCAATCAATACTGCGGCAGTTCAAAACCCTGAAATGATAATTGAAAGTTCAAAAAAATTTGGATCACAGTGCATTGTTGTTGCAATAGATGCTAAAAAAAATGGCAATAAATGGGAGATTTTTACTCATGGTGGAAGAAACAACACAAATATAGATGCAATAGAATTTGCAAAAAAAATGGAAGATAATGGAGCAGGAGAATTATTAGTTACTTCTATGGATAGAGATGGCACCCAAATTGGTTATGATAATGATTTAATGTTTAAAATATCTTCAACGGTTAACATACCCATAATTGCATCGGGTGGAGTAGGTAACCTGGATCACCTTGTGGATGGTATTAGACTTGGCAATGCTAGCGCTTTATTAGCAGCTTCAATCTTTCATTACGGAACACATTCAATTAATGAAGCTAAACAATATTTGAATTCAAAAGGAATTCCCGTTAGGATTTAGAGATGTCAGAAAATCTATTAAATTTAGTAAATACAATTAGAGACAGAAAAAATAAGGATGAAGATAAATCTTATACTTCATCATTATTATTAGGTGGCCTGTCAAAATGTATAGATAAAATGGAAGAAGAATTTGATGAACTAAAAGAGGCCCTAAATGATAAATCTAATATAGTTCATGAAGCAGCAGATACAATATATCATATATTAGTTACACTTGAGGCAGCCGATATTAAGTTTGAAGACGTCTTAAAAGAGTTGGAAGACAGAAAAAAACAATCAGGTATTGAAGAAAAGAATAATAGATAATGAGTTACGACAAAAATAATATTTTTGCAAAAATTTTGAGAAAAGAAATTCCTTGTAAAAAAATATTTGAAAATGAACATGTTCTTTCTTTTCATGATATAAGTCCTCAAAAAAAAATACATGCACTAGTTATTCCAAAAGGTGAGTACATTGATTTAGATGATTTTAATGCTAGAGCTTCAGATCAAGAGATCGTTGCGTTAAGTAAAGCTATTACAGAAGTTTCGAAAATATTAAATATCTCAACAGACACGGGTAAAGGTTATAGAGCTTTAACAAATTTGAGTGAAGATGGCGGTCAAGAGGTTCCACATTTACACTTCCATTTATTTGGAGGAGAAAAAGTTGGAAAAATGGTTGAGTGACAGAAAAAATTTACCGAAGTTATTTAGAGATAAGATCTCTAGATGAATTAAAAGAAGTTAAGAGGCCTGCAGAAAATTACTCCGTAGAGCTTGTAGAACCAAAAGATTTTCAATTAAATAAATTTTTTTACAAATCTATTGGTAAGAACTGTCAATGGATTGATAGACTTATTTGGACAGACTTAAAATGGACAGATTATGTTTCTAATGATCAGTTATCTACATACATTCTCAAAGATAAAAGTGAAATAGCTGGCTATTTTGAACTGTTATTTAATAAACAAAGCAAAGAAGCCGAAATTGCTTATTTTGGAATTTTAGAAGAATATTTTGGAAAAAAATTAGGAGGATATTTATTAAGTGAGGCAATTAAGTGCTCATTTAATATGGGTGGTGTAAGAGTTTGGCTTCACACTTGTTCTCTAGATCACAAAAATGCGTTAAAAAATTACCTAGCCAGAGGTATGAAAAATTTTAAGTCTGAAACTTTAATTAGATGATTAATTATTTTCAGGTAATTTAAAAATCTTTTCATCTATCTCTTTGTTTTTTTTGATAGAAGAAATAAATGTTATTGATAAGTTTTGATAAATATCTTCAGTTTGCCATCCAATTAAATTTAAATCTTTCTTATCAAAAAAAATATTAATTTCATTATTATTCTCAAAAATTTTAAAATTTAAATACTTATTATCAATATCTCTTGGCTCCAGTTCTTTTATTTTAGAAATTAGATATTCTTTATCTAGTAAAAATTCTAAAGGAGTTTTGTTAAGTGGATAACGATAATAGCTTCCTTTATTATTAGTCTTAATAACTAAAGAACGTCCATTTGAAACTAAATTTTTTTTATTAGCATTATTGTATACACAAAAAATTTTTTTAGGATATTCAATGATACATTTTCCATCTTCACTTTTATCATTAATGGTTTGTTTGAAATTAAAACTTAAATTATTAGTAAGTTTCATTTGCGAAATTATTTTATCTTTTGGGGATGAGTTGACTGGAAGATAAAAACTGAAAAACAATAAGATGATTATTACTTTACGCATTAAAGCACATCTCTTTTACCAACGTGATTAGCTTTACTCACAACCCCGTCAGCTTCCATCATATCAATAATTCTTGCAGCTCTATTATACCCTATTTGTAATTTTCTTTGTAAAAATGAAGTGGATGCCTTGCCTTCTGATTTAATAATATCAAGTGCAGCCTGGTACAACTCATCTTTATCTCCAGAGCTAGAAGTTTCTCCACTCAATTCTTTCTCATCAGCAAAATTTAAGATTTCATCTATATAATCTGGCTCTGCTTGACTTCTTAAATAATTATTAACTTTTTCAATTTCAGTTTCAGATACAAATGGAGCATGAATTCTAACGATCTTATTTGCTGAAGACATATAAAGCATATCTCCCTTACCAAGTAGTTGCTCTGCACCTTGTTCGCCTAAAATTGTTCTACTATCTATTTTTGAGGTTACCTGAAAAGATATTCTGGTTGGAAAATTTGCTTTAATAGTTCCTGTAATAACATCAACACTTGGTCTTTGTGTGGCCATTATAATGTGAATTCCAGCAGCTCTTGCCATTTGTGATAATTTTTGAATATAATTTTCTATTTCTTTACCAGCAACAAGCATTAGGTCAGACATTTCATCAACTACAACAACAATATAGGGCATGGCCAAAGTGTGCTTAGCATTATAGCCATCAATATTACGAACTCCTTCTTTGGTCATAAGTCGGTATCTATTTTCCATCTCTTTAACAACCCAACCTAAGACAGAAGCTGCTTTTTTTGCCTCAGTAATCACAGGACACAATAAGTGAGGTATGCCTTCATAGGTTGATAGTTCAAGCATTTTAGGATCGATGAGTATGAACTTACATTTGTCTGGCGTGTGCCTGTAGAGTAAAGACAAGATAATAGTATTTATACAAACAGACTTACCTGATCCAGTGGTTCCAGCAATTAATAAGTGAGGCATAGAAGCTAAGTCTCCAACAATAGGAACACCGGAAATGTTCTTACCAAGTGCAATTGGTAATCGAATATCTTTTTTATTAAAATCAGAGTTAGAGAGTATTTCACTTAAAAAAACATTCTCACGACTAGAATTTGGAAGCTCTATACCGATGGTGCTACGTCCTGGAATAGTAGCAATTCTTGCTGATTCAGAGCTAGTATTTCGAGCAATATCATCTGAGAGATTAATAATTTTTGATACTTTAACACCAGCTGCTGGCTCAAATTCATTGAGTGTTACCACAGGGCCATGACTAACCTTCTTTATATCTCCACTAACCCCAAAATCTAATAAGATTTTTTCTAAAAATTCACTATCAATATAATCTTCATCTTTTAGCTTTTCCCTATCTTTTTGTGTTGGGATTTTAAGTAAGTCGATAGTAGGTAGTTTGAAGCGAATTTTTTTACTAGGAGATTTATTTTCACTTTTTATAAAAGGTAAATCTTCTTGAATTAAATTTGTAATTTCTTCTTGTGGTATAAATTCACTAATTATCTCATTTTCATTAGTATAATTTTTTTCTTTTTTTATAAAGATTAATTTAAAAAGTTTTTTTATTAATTTATAAAAATAAATAATTTTAAAATGGATACTAATTAAAAATAAAATTATAATAATTAAAATTAAAAAGTAATAAGAAATTTGAGAATTAATATTAATTAAAGAAGTTAAAAAAGTTGTTTCTAAATATTTTCCAATAAAACCACCATTTCCATTAATATAAAGGTTGAAGGCAGTAGGGTAAAAAAAAGAGAAAAATAGAGAACCAAATGAAGAATAAAGAACTGAATAAAAAATACTTTCAAATATCAAAAAAATTTTCTTATTCAGAACTATATTTATGCCAGAAAATATGAGTGTAAATGGGATTAATAAAGAAATGAGTCCAAAAGTTTGAAAAAAAAGATCAGCTGTGTAACTTCCATTAAAACCAAGCAAATTTTTAATTTCTGTATTATCTGGGAAAATAAAATTAGGGTCATCAGGAGAAAAAGTTGCAAGGGAAATCAGCAAAAGAAGACCAATTATAATAAAAGCAATTCCAGCAGTTTCTATAATTCTATTTATACCAAAATTAATTGTATTGTTGGCTAATTTTTTAAATTCCATAAATAAATGAGTCTAATTAATCACTTTGTATCATCTAATTTTTATTGTTAAAATTAAAATTATTATGAATGTTTGTATTATTGGTGAAGGTCTAACTGCTCTATCTTTAGCTAAAAGCCTTATAAATAAAAAAATAAATGTTCATTATTATTATAAAAGTAGAAATAGTAATTTTTCCTCCAATAGAACAATAGGAATATCTAAAAGTAATTTTGAATTTTTCAAAGAAAAAATTTTTCAAATTTCAAAAAATAATTACTGGAAAATAAATAGAATAGAAATTTATACTGATAAAATTGATACAGAAAATTTATTAAAATTTGAAAATGATAAAAATGATCTATTTTATATTATAAAAAATGATGAGCTTCTAAAATCGTTAAATAATAACCTTATTAAAAGTAAATTTTTTAAAAAAATAATATTGAGCAAAAATATTAATGAGGAGTTTTTAAATAAAAAAGAATATGATTTAATAATAAATTGTGATGCAAATAATTTTTTAGCAAAAAAGTACTTTACAAAAAAAATTAGTAAAAATTATTATAATCTTGCTTATACCACTATTTTAAAACATAAAAAAATAGAGAATAATACAGCAACTCAAATTTTTACAAAGCAAGGTCCAATTGCATTTTTACCAATCTCTAACACTGAAACATCTGTAGTATACTCAATGGATATTAAGAATAAAAAATTTGATAATAGCGATGTAATAGATTTAATTAATAAAAATAATCCCAAATATCTAATTAATAAAATTGATAAATTAAATAGTTTTGAGTTGAGTTCTTCAAATTTAAGAAACTATTATCATAAAAATATCTTAGCTTTTGGAGACATGCTACACAGAGTGCACCCATTAGCAGGACAAGGATTTAATATGACAATACGAGATCTTAGAATTCTAACTAAAATTATTGAAGACAAAATTGAATTGGGTATGCAGTTAGATTCACAGATATTTGATGAATTTGAAAAAAAAACGAAAGATAAAAACTTTGTTTTTTCTAAAGCCATTGACTTAATTCATGAATCTTTTAATTTAGATAAAAAAATTCAAAATAAAAGCTTTAACAAAATTCTTAAAAATATTGGAAAAAATAAAAATCTAAATAATTATTTTATTAAACTAGCTGATGCAGGAATAAATTTTTAAGCCTACTGAATAGTTGTATTGTGAAAATCATCAAAACTGTAAGTACTCAATATTTCTGAAATTTTATCTTTTCTTTCTTCTAAATTTTTACTTTCTAATAAAATTTGTTTTTCTTCTAGTGAAAAAGGAGATGCCATTGCTAGAGCATTTATCGTTTCATTTAAATCTTGTTTCTCTAAAGATTTCCAATTTATAATATATCCTTTTTTTTCAAATAATAATTTTAAATCCTTAAATATTGACTCTAGATCAGAAAATTTTAATTTTTTTTTTTCAGGAGTTAAATCAAGCTCAAAATTATCATAACTAGTTTCGCAAATACGATAAGGTTTTGAACTTTTAATTTCTTTAGTTATTACAAACCGCGTTATACCATTTAGATCAATCATATACCTACCATCTGATGTATCTTTAAAATTGGTTATTTTACCTAAACAGCCAACCTTATGAAGACCAGGGATTGAACTATCATCATTATTTTTTGGTTGAACCAAACCAATCATCTTGTTTGTTTTCATGCTATCATTAATCATTTCAATATATCTTGGTTCAAATATATTTAAAGGAACTGTTGTATGAGGAAATATAATAAAATTACTAAGTGGAAAAACAGGTATTGTTTTTGGTAAATTTTTCATAAAATTTTATTACTAGTATAAGTATTATTCATCTATAATAATTGTACAATGATATTCTGGATAGCCTCTTACCCAAAAAGTGGAAATACTTGGTTAAGAACTTTGATTAGCGCCTATTATTATTCAAAAGATGGAATTTTTGAACAAAGTATTTTAAAAAATATAGAAATGTTCCCAGAAAGGAGTCATTTTGCAGGTTTTGATTATAATCAAGAAAATGTGGTAGATACTACAAAGCTATGGATTAAATCACAGGAAAAAATCAATGCTGATAAAAAAATAAGATTTTTTAAAACCCATAATGTTTTTGGTAAGGTAAACGGATATGACTTCACGAATAAACAAAATTCTGCAGGATGCGTTTACATTGTTAGAGACCCCAGAAATGTAATAACATCAATAAGAAATCATTATGAGATAAATTATGAAACATCTTTAAAATGGATGACGGATCCAAATAAATTTATTTATGATGTGGCGAGAGTAGAACAATATGGCTATAGTGACTTTCAATTTATAAGCTCTTGGAAAATAAACTATAGATCTTGGAAAGTTCAAAAAAAAATTCCAATAAAAATAATCCAATATGAAGATTTATTGAAGGAAACGTATGCAGTATTTAAAGATATTATTGAATTTATAAATAAAACTTTGAACATAAAGGAAAAAATAAACAATGATAAATTAAAAAATTCAGTCAACTCTACCTATTTTGACAAATTAAAAAATGACGAAAAGAAAAATGGTTTTGTTGAAGCGGTGCCCACAAGAAATAATAAAGAGAAAATTCCTTTTTTTAATTTAGGTCCTGATAATGATTGGAAGAAAATTTTAGATAAAGATCAACAAAGAGAACTACATGACATGTTTGAAGAAGATTTGATTAACCTTGGGTATAAATAACAATAGTTTAAAAAACTTAATTCTAGTAAATAGTCTTTTAGTTATATTCATTAAAAATCGTTATATTAATTTAAAACTTTATTATTGATTGAACTAAAAAAACCATCTATTTATAATATCTTTTATAAGCGGGTCTAGCTCATTGGTAGAGCGAATCGTTGCCAACGATTAGGTAGAGGGTTCGATTCCCTTGACCCGCTCCATTGTTTTGAGCGCTTAGTTATCTTAATAGATATACAACACAATCTAGTTTCATTAAAAGTGCATATTAATATTAATAATATAATATTATTAATATGATTAAAAACGCAATTGAAATCGATATAATTATTCAAAAATTAAAAGATGGATATTTGGATGATGGTTTAACTAAATTAAAAAAGATAATCATAACAAACTCAAACAAACATTTAATATATAAACTTTTTGCATCAATTTATTTTAAAAAAAAAAACTGGGAGAGTTCAATTCATTATTATAATAAAATATTACTTTTTGAAGATAAAAAATTTAGAATATATAATAATATTGGTGTAGCTTTATTTAACCTTGGAAAAATTAATGAATCAATCAAGACATTTAAAAAAGCAATTATAGAAAATCCTAATTTTGATTTAGTATATAGCAATATAGGCAGCTCCTATAATGAACTAGGTTGTTATGAAGTTGCAGCAAAATATTTTTCACAAGCTTTAATTTTGAACGAAAAAAATTATAGTGCAAAAAAAAATTTAATTAATTTATTTCTAGTTGTCAAAATAGAAAGTGCAAATGAACATTCTTTAATAAAAATAAATAATAAAATTAAAAATATTAATAATAAAATTACCAATAATGACTCTATCAAATTGGAAAATATAAAAAATCTTTTAAAAATTAGTGATAATATAATTAAAACTTATGAAAAAGAATTTAACTATAATGAAACACAAATATATAGAAAAAATTCAATTGATTTAAACTGTAAAAGACATTTTAAGGTATTTAATGAATTTAACATTATACCTGAATATTGTTTTGCCTGTTATAAAATTCAAATAATTTTAAGAAATGTAGTGGATTTAATTAGACTATTCTTTATTTTTGATAATCTTTATTTAGAAAAAAACAATATAAGGAAGTGCATAATAGAAACTAGATTTAATATTCCAGGAAATTATAAGGGTTATATTTATTGCGATGGAATAGATGAAGCGAAGAAAATTTTTGATAAAATTTCTGAAATTACTAATAAGAATAAATTTGAGGGAATTCAGATTATAATAAAACATGGCTGCTCAGAATTTTATGAATCATATCCAGATTTTGAAAAGATAAATGTCAACCAAAAGCAACAAATGGAATATGATAAAAATTGGAAAAATAAAGAATTAATGATTGATAATAAGATTCCTATAAGAAATGAACTAGATAAAAAAAAAATTCATAAATCTCTAAAAGGGATAAATTTATCTGATATTTTGATTATTAAAAATTGGATAAGTTATGCTAATTTAATTGGCGATTTTAGTTACAAAAATATTTATTCTGGAGATGTGAGATCAAGCTTTATTAATAGTATCTTGGAACCACAATTAACATTTAGAAAAAAAGATCTTATAAAATAAAATTAGGTATCTTTTAACCATTCATATTTATTTTTATACGAATCTAGTAAATCTACATAGGGCCTATATTTTTTAATATCGTAGATAGATATCTTTTTTCTAATCTGATTAAAACTAATCGTTTTACTATATAAATCTTTTCTTTTATAAAATTCTAAATATTTTTTATTCCATTTTAAATTACAAAATTCATAGATTCTTTTTCCATTTTCTTCAGCTTCATTAGTAAACTTTTTTAAATCTATATCTAAAATTATATTTGGATATTTTATTTTGAAATAATTTATTATTTTTTTATAGTTATTTATGTAATCTAATATATCTTCCATTTTATGTGTCCATGATAATTCAGGAAGCATAGATTGATATATTGAAATAACCGAGTCTATTGAGTCTCTAAATGTGTGTAGAAACTTAGCGTTAGGAAAAATTTTCAAAATTATCTCAATATTAAAAAAATTTTCAAGAGATTTGTCAATAAATGTAAAATTTAAATTTGTGTTTATAACGTTGAAATTATTGTATCTTTTCAAAATAGAATTTTCTAATTTCGCTTGGTTAATTTCAAATATAAATTTATTAGGATCAAAATTTTTTGAGAAAATTTTAGGACCAACTTGTTCAAGTATCGACATATTAATAACATGACTCTCTGCACAAGTTTTTACTGTTTGATCACTTGAAGTTAATAGTGATTCTATTAATGTTGAACCAGATCTAGGAAGTCCAATTATAAATATTGGAGTATTATTTTTTGGAGTATTTTGAATATTTGTAAATTGAATTTTATTGTAAAATTTATTTATAATTTCATTATAATAAAACTGTGAAGATTTATTGTAAGTAAAATTAGAATTAAAACTATTTATATTAAAATTTTTTAGATTTTTAATCTCATTTTTATAATTTTTATTTTTCTGTGCTATCTTGGCTAAAATAAAATATACCAAACTTTTTTCATAAAGACTAATTTGGTCATTTTTTTTTATTTTATTAATATATTGATAATGTTCATTTGTTAAAAAATTAATATCAAGCATTAAAAGAGAAAAATATGGTCTAATATTATTTTTTTCTAAAGTGATTAATTTTAAATAAATATCTTTAGCAGAGTCTATTTTGCCAATACTTTGTTTTGCAATAGCAAGATTAAATAAAGCACTTTTTGAGTCCGGATCAAATTTTAGATATTCCGTGTAATTTAATATACTTTTATTAAAATCATTTAATTCTGAATATATTAACCCTAAATAAAAATAAATAGTGTTATTTTTTATTCCATTTTTTTGTAATTTTAAAAAAACATCTAAAGCTTTTCCATACTCTTTTTGTTTTATAAATTTTTGGGCCTCTAAAAAATTCATTTTAATGAGTATATTAAATTTTTTGTATTATTTATCAATTTTCTTAAATGGATTTCATTTTTTAATATCCTATATATATTTAATTTTATATAAATTAATCAATGAGTGATTTACTTAATAAGAAATGTGTACCATGTGAGGGTGGAATTTTACCTTTTGATATTAGTGAAATTCATAAATATCAAAAAAAAGTTGATGGTTGGGATGTTAAAAAAAATACAAAAGAAATATATTTTTTAGAGAAAAATTTTACTTTTAAGAATTTTGTTAATAGTCAAAATTTTATAAATAAAGTTAGTGAAATATCGGAAAATGAAAATCATCATCCAGATATTTCGTTTGGTTGGGGATATGCTAAAATTGTAATTACTACTCACGCTATTGAAGGACTGTCAGAAAATGATTTTATTTTAGCAGCAAAAATTGATCAAATTTTTAATGTCTAAAATGTCTTGTTTTAGAGAAAACTAAAATAGTACCAGTTTGGTTTGCAAATTTTATTATCTCCTTATCTCTAATTGATCCAGAAGGCTGTATTACAGCTGAAACTCCTGATTGTACTAATTTTTCAATACCATCAACAAATGGAAAAAATGCGTCAGAAGCTGCTACAACATCTTCTTTTAAGTTTTGAAATTTATTCATTTTATCTATAGCAATTTGACAGCTATCAAGTCTACTAGGTTGTCCTGAACCAATACCAATGGTTGTTTCTTGGCTTGCAAGAACAATTGCATTTGATTTTACATATCTACAAACATTAAATGCAAAAATTAAATTTTTTAACTGAGATTTATTTGGTTTTAGTTTTGAAACAACTTTGAAATCTTTAGGTTCAAAAACTTTTAAATCCTCAGATTGTGTTAAAATAGATTCATTCACAGAGCCAAATCTTATTAAATCTTTCATCATAAATTCTGATGCATCAATAATTCTTATATTTTTTTTCTTTTTTAAAATTTTTAAAGCATCAGTTTGAAAACCATTAGCAATAATAACCTCTAAGAAAATTTTATTAAGTTCTAATGCTAGAATTTTATTCATTTTGAAATTACAAGAAACTATTCCACCAAAAGCGCTAACTGGATCAGAAGCAAGAGCCAATTTATAACTTTTTAAACTATTTTTATTAATCGAAACACCACAAGGATTAGCGTGTTTAACTATAACGGTTCCGGAGTTTTTTGGTAAAGATTTTGATATTGTTAATGCAGAAAAAATATCATTATAATTATTATAACTTAACTGCTTACCATGAATTTGTTTAATATTAAGATTTTGAGTTTTAGAATAAATTGCAGCTTCTTGATGTGGATTTTCACCATAACTTAATTTTTCAATTAAATTTCCATAAATAATTTTTTTTTTGGGAAAATTGTTTTTTTTAATTTTATTAAAATAGTTAGAAATTACAGCATCATAATAAGCTGTTTCAGAAAAGGCCTCTAAAGACATCTTTTCTCTAAATTCAATAGATGTTGATCCCTTATTATTTTCTAATTCATTAATTAAGGTTTCATATTGATCTGAGGATGTAATAACAGTAACATCGTTATAGTTTTTGGCAGCTGCCCTAACCATAGTGGGACCTCCAACATCAATATTCTCTATTATTTTTGAATGATTGGTTGTTTGATCTAAAGTTTTTTCAAAAGGATAAAAGTTAACAATAACAAGGTCAATTTCATCATATTGATTAGCTTTTAGTTCTTTAGTGTGAGATTTGTCGTTTCTTTTACTTAATATACCAGCATGAATTTTTGGGTGTAGCGTTTTAACTCTTCCACCAAGAATTTCTGGTGAACCAGTATACTCTGAAACTTCTTGGCATTTAAATTTAAGTTTCTTTATTTCTTTAAAGGTGCCTCCAGAGCTAATTAATTCAATTTTGTATTTCGCTAAAACTCTTAAAAGACTGCCTAAATCTTTTTTATCAGATACTGAAATAAGAGCTTTTTTTATTTTTTTCATTATAATTTTGTGATTTCCCATCTTATAGTTTGATTTTCTTCATTAGTCATTCCTGAAATAAATATATTTTGATTATTTGTAAAAGAATTTTTTTCTCCAAAATATAACCCTTCTTCAATATTTATCTTAGAATTTTCTGAGCTAAATTTCCAACCTTCTCCATCAAGATCAATAAGTATTGATTTTTCATCTTGAGTTTTCATTAATCGAATATTTGGCTCCAAATGAAATCTAATATCAAATTTTAAGTTTTTAATACCCTTGTTAGAAATAATTTTATCATGGCCAATGAATTTTAATTGTTCTGGGTAAAATTCTATTTCTCGATCATGAACAATACCAAGTGGTTTTGAATAGCCATCATGAGAAGCATTAATTTTCCAATAATTTTTTTCAAATACTACTTTTTTTTTTAATATTCTTAATTCTTGATTAATTTTAGATTTTTTACCTCTTACTTTGTTAAAATTACAAGAGGATTTATCATCTAAAATTAGTGTGCTATGGACTGCGCTTGACTTAGATATCTCATTTAATTGATGATCAATTTTTTGAAAATAACCACAATTACTAATTAATTTTTTATTATTTGATATAATCTCAAAAGATAAAGCACCAGCTTGATAATCTGAAGATAATTTTTTATTTGGGCTCGATCCAATATCCATTATTAAAGAATTTTTTTTATTATTAAGGACAACATAGCCACCCAGCTCATTATTTTGATTTTTAAAATTATATCCAAGTCTTTTTAAATAAAGGTCAAAATTATGGTTATTTGTTTTATGATTACCATTAAAGAGAAAATCTATTTTATTGTTTTGCCAAATAAAAGTGTAAGCCTGACCTAAATAATATATATTTTCATTTATAAAATCTGGTATTTCATTTTGAGATTCTTTGAACCATTCCCTAATTAATATAAAATATTTTAAGTAAAAACTTAACTGTCTAATATTCCTTGATTTTGGAAAGCCATCATTATCCAATGAATATTTGGCTAATTTTTTTACTAAACTTAACCCAATATTTAAATAATTATTATTTTGAGGGTACGATAGACCAGTTAAAATGATAGCTGCACAGCCTATAATTTTATTATCGATTAATTCAGAGACTTCAATTTCATTAATAAGGTGATTGATCTGCTTCTTTATAGTGCCGTTAAACTTGTCTTTATAATCTATATTACCATCTTCATAGGTAAGTCTAGAATTTGAAATCCAAGCTATTATTCTTTTTCCAATTATATCAATTTTCCAATTTTTAGAGTTGTACCTGTCATTTGTATTAATCCATTGATTAATGACATTTTGAGTATCTTTTTTTGAAGATCTAAGATCTAGGCTAAATAGCCAAAAAAAACTGTTTAAATTTTGTTGGTCTTTTTCTTTTAAATTTGGATTATCCCAAATTTCATTTAACGAATAATTTTCTATGTTAATCTTTTTTTTATCATATTTTATAAGGCCATCTAACAAGCTAGGGCTTGGCTGATATTCGAGTAACTCAATAGAAGAGGGTGTAATTTTTTTATTATATAGATAGGAGTTTAAATAAAAGTGACGAATTTTTTTTTTAATAAGTCTAAATGAATTGTTTAAAATCATTATTCTAACTTGATTTTAAAAGGTCTATATTTTTTTTTATATCTCCATTGTTATTTTTAAATATAGTTGTACCAGAAACTAAAATATTTGCTCCAGCTTCTATTGCTAGTTTATTATTGTCAAAATTAATCCCACCATCAATCTCGATATCAAAATCTATATTCTTTTGATCTCTTATTTTTTTTAATTCTTTAATTTTTTCTAAAACTTCTGGCATAAACTTTTGTCCTCCAAATCCAGGGTTTACACTCATAATTAGAACTAAATCTATCTCATTTAATAAGTCAGTTATTAAATTAATTTTACTTTCTGGATTTAAAGAAACCCCTACTTTTTTTCCTAAACTTTTAATATGGTCAATAGAGACTGCTAAATTTTCAGTTGCTTCTGGGTGTATAGTAATAATATCTGCACCTGCATCTGCATAATCTTTAATATACTTATGCACGGGTGAAATCATTAAATGAACATCAAATGGTAGTTTTGTGAATTTTCTTAATGATTTTATGATAGGTGGACCCATGGTTAAATTAGGAACAAAATGACCATCCATCACATCCACATGGATCATATCTGCACCACCTTCTTCAAGTCTTTTTATTTCATTTCCTAATTGACTAAAGTCAGCAGATAAAATTGAAGGGGATATTTGTATTTTTTTCATTGATTGCCAGCTCTACTAGTATCAATTTTTAAAATTTAATTGAATTAAATAATTGATAAATTTGTTTAGAAATTTCACTTTCTAGAGGAAATGATAACATTCCCATTACAGAATAACCTAAGACCCATGGCATAAAGTAAAATCTAATCATATAAAAAAACCAAGCAACATATAATGGAATCAGAGGTCCTATGATGAAAGAAGGGGTTATTGGCTTAAAAATTTTTATTAATGGATTGGTATATTTTACAAATATCTTCATAAAAAAAAATTCAGAATCTTCTTTTTGAAAAATATTCATCGCAACTCTTCCTATTAAAGTCCACATGATAACTCCAAGTAGATAATCTATAAAATAAACTAGAGGATGAAAGTTGGCAGACATTTAGAAATTTATATTTGAAAACTTATTGAATTAAAAGGGGCGAAATTAATCGCCCCTAGAATCAAGATTTAAGCTCTATTTACCAGTGACAGTTTTACCACTTGGTATACGAACTTCATCAACCATTTTTTGGATTGAAGCATCAGGTGCAGAAGTCATTAAACTTACTACCACCATTGATACACAACTAACAGCTGCTCCGAAGATACCAAATGTTAACTGAGTAAGTCCTAAGAACCCACTTCCACCATTTCTTACCCATACAAGGTACCAAATAGCAGAACCAAGACCTAAAACCATACCAGCAACTGCACCTTCTTTGTTAGCTCTCTTCCACCATACACCTAGTACAAGTGGGAAGAACAAACCAGACATCGCAAAGTCAAAAGCCCAGATAACTGAACCTAAAATACCTTGGATCTCCATTGCAGCAATAGTTGCTCCAGCAAAACCAATTACTACAAGTAATACCCTTGCAACAAGTAGTCTTTTTGCAGTTTCCGCTTTTGGATCAATCATTTTGTAATAAACATCATGAGAGATCGCATTAGCAATTGCTAGAATCAAACCATCAGCTGTTGACATGGCAGCAGCCATACCTCCAGCAGCAACCAGTCCTGAGATTACATATGGTAATCCAGCTATTTCTGGAGTTGCTAACACAACAGCTTTACCGCCCATGAAAAACTCATTAAGTTCAAGAGTTCCATTGCCGTTAAAGTCGCTGATAAACATCAAGTTTGCACTATTCCAGTTTTGGAACCAATCTAAAGATTGAACTTCAGCAAATGATTTACCAATAATACCAGTTGGTAATGTCGGATCAATCAATGATAGTTTTGATAGCGTTGCTAACATTGGCGCAGAAGAATACAGAAGGAAGATAAAGAATAATGACCAACCAACTGATTTTCTAGCTGCTTTAACGCTTGGAGTAGTAAAGTATCTCATCATCACGTGTGGTAATGATGCTGTTCCCATCATCATCGCCAATGCTAATGAAATAAACGCCCAAGGCGTTGCATTTACTGCAGAGTGTGCTTTAGTTATTCCAGCTAACCCTTTAGGTACCGTTGCTAGATCAGCAGCAGAGTTTTTAATAAACCCAAACTGTTGTTCTAACTCACCAATTCTAGCTACCTCGTCAGCTAACATAAAGTGAGGGAAGAAACCCGCACCCATTTTGTTACTGATCCAAAAAATTGGAAGCATGTAAGCTATAATTAGCACGATATATTGTGCAACCTGTGTCCAAGTTACCGCTCTCATACCCCCTAACATTGAACAAAGTAAAATACTTATTAGTCCAATATATACAGCATATTTAAAGTCGATATCTAGAGCAACAGATGCAATAGTACCCGTAGCATTAATCTGAGCAGTCACATAAGTGAATGAAGCAACAGTCAAAACTACTACAGCACAGAACCTTGCTAAGTTACCACCGTATCTTGTACCCACAAAATCTGGAACTGTGTAACATCCAAATTTTCTTAAGTATGGTGCTAATAAAGTTGCAACTAATATGTAACCACCAGTCCAACCGACAAGTAGAGCCATATATCCATAGCCTTTGAAGTAAATACCACCTGCCATTGCAACGAATGAAGCACCAGACATCCAGTCTGCCGCCGTCGCCATTCCATTGAATACAGTGGGCACTTGTCTTCCAGCCACGTAATATGCGTCTGCTTGAGCTGTTCTTGATAGATAACCGATCAGTGCATAGATGAATATTGTAAAGGCTACAAAAGCAACACCTATTGCTTTAGCAGTCATACCCATCTGCTCACCAATTGCCATTAAGATTATGAAACCTATAAAACCTCCTGTATAGATTCCGTAAACTTTTGGCAAATTGTCTATAAATTTACCTTTAATCATTATTGATCTCCTTTTTCGTTGAAGCCGAATTCTTCATCGATTTTCTCTTGCCTATTAGCAAACCAGAAACATAAAATTACAAAAATTCCAAGAGATCCTTGACATGTAAACCAGTATGTCCATGGATAACCGAAAGGTCCTGTAACCTCATTCATTTCAGCTGCAAAAAGGAAGATGCCGATTGAGAAAACAAACCAAATAGCCAGTGTTACGAATAACAATGATCTAGTCTTTTCCCAGTGTTTTGTTGCGTTTGACATTTATACCTCTCTATTTTTAGTTATAACTACCCTAAACCATAACCATTCTGTAAGTTTTTAAAAGACTTAAAATTGTTCATATTAGGTGCTTATTTACCTACCTTTTTAAGGTATAATGAGCATATATGAATTTTTATGCAAAAATATAAACTCTCCTGGAAAGACATATCGTTTGATGATTTTAAAGTTTATTTGTTTGCCATGTTTAGGGCTTTTATTCCAAAGAAAAAAATTAAGAATTTAGATGAGCTTGAACACTTTATTCAAACAAAATCTGCTTGGGTAACACAAGTAACTTTATATAGTTATTTAAAAACCAGGATGGGAACAAGGTATGTTCTTCACTTTGATAATGATGTGTTCATGTCTTCCCTTAATATTGCCAAATGGAATATTTATTCTGTAGCCTTACAAGATTTGATGTTATTTACGTTTTCTTATTTAAAAGTTAACTTTAATTTTCAAAACGTTGACCAGTCTAAAGAGATTTTTTCTAAAATTTTAGATGATGAGATTTCTAATAAGATGCCACTTGATATTATTGAGGAAGCAAAAAAAACTTTTAATGAAAGACTTCAAAATATAAACTGGGAAATTTATTATAAAGATTTACCCTTTAATCCTAGTGCTTTGTCATTATACAAATGGGCACCAATAGCTGAAGAGCTTAAAACTTTAGATCGAAAAATCGTATTGAATTCTATGATATTGAAATGGGATATTATTAAAAAAGAATTTGAGAAATTAATAGAATTTTAAATATTTTTTCTATTATCCACCAAACTTTGCACAACACTTGGGTCTGCTAAAGTTGTTGTATCCCCTAATTGGTCATGTTCATTAGCTGCAATTTTTCTTAAAATTCTTCTCATAATTTTTCCAGACCTTGTTTTTGGAAGACCAGGTGAGAAATGAATAATGTCAGGTGTCGCTAGTGCACCGATTTGTTTTCTTACCCAAAGTTTTAAATCTCTCTCAAGATCTAGGTCAGCTATCTCCCCAACATTTAAAGTGACATAGCAGTATAAGCCATTACCTTTAATGTCATGTGGGTATCCAACTACAGCAGCTTCGGCAACCTTTGGATGAGCAACAAATGCACTCTCAATTTCAGCAGTTCCAAGGTTATGACCAGAGACAATAATTACATCATCTACACGACCAGTTATCCAGTAGTAGCCATCCTTGTCTCTTCTAGCCCCATCCCCAGTAAAGTATTTTCCATCGAACTGAGAGAAATAAGTATCAATAAATCTTTGATGATCACCGTACACAGTTCTCATTTGTCCAGGCCAAGATTGAGAAATGCACAGTCTTCCCTCACCAGCTCCTTTAATTTCTTTTCCGTCCTTATCGACTATTGAAGGTTTAATTCCATAGAATGGTTTAGTAGCCGACCCTGGTTTTAAATTTATAGCACCTGTTTGAGGGCTAATTAAAATTCCACCTGTCTCAGTTTGCCACCATGTATCAACAATTGGACATTTAGAATTTCCAACTGTTCTATAATACCACATCCAAGCTTCAGGATTAATGGGTTCACCAACAGTACCTAATAGTTTCAAAGATTTTCTTGAGGTTTTCTTAACAGGTTTATCACCCTCTCTCATTAAAGCTCTAATAGCAGTGGGCGCTGTATAAAAAATATTAACTTTATGTTTATCAATAATTTGCCACCACCTTGAGCTGTCTGGATAGGTTGGAATTCCTTCAAACATTATTGTTGTGGCACCATTAGCAAGTGGTCCATAAACAATATAACTGTGACCCGTTACCCAACCAATATCAGCTGTACACCAATAAACATCTTTTGGTTTATAGTTAAAAATATATTGATGGGTCATAGATGCATAAACCATATATCCACCTGTTGTATGTAAAACTCCTTTTGGTTTTCCAGTAGAACCAGATGTGTAGAGAATAAATAAAGGATCTTCTGCATTCATTTCCTCAGGCTCACATTTAGTTGACATATCTTTAATTAAATCGTCAAACCAAACATCTCTTCCTTTAACCCAATTAACTTTATTTCCAGTTCTTTTTACAACAATACATTTTTTGACATTAGGACAACTTCTTAAAGCCTCATCTGTAATTTGTTTTAGTGGAATAGTTTTTCCACCTCTAACCCCTTCATCAGCAGTTATTATGTATTCTGACTCACAGTCATTAACTCTGCCAGAAATAGAGTCTGCCGAAAAACCACCAAAAATAATAGAGTGAACCGCACCAATTCTAGCACAAGCAAGCATTGTTACTGCCAGTTCTGGAATCATAGTTAAATAAATCGTAACTCGATCACCTTTTTTAATTCCTAGTTTTCTTAAACCATTTGCAGCTTTAGAAACTTCATTATGTAATTGTTTGTACGAAATTTTTTTAGTATCTTTTGGATCATCACCCACCCAAATAATAGCGGTTTTATCTTTTTTATCTTTAAGGTGACGGTCTATACAATTGGCAGAAGCATTTAATGTGCCATCCTCATACCATTTAATTTTAACCTCTTTTTTACTGTATTTTATATTTTTAATCTTCTTGTATGGCTTAATCCAAGTAATTCTTTTCCCCTCATTCTTCCAAAAGTCATCATTTTTTTTAATCGAGTCTGAGTATTTTTTTTGATATTTCGCTTTATTTACTAGAGCACTTTTTATCCACTCAGGTTTAGTTTTTATGATTAATTCTTTTTCTTCTATTTTTTTTAAAACCTTTTTCTTAAAAGGCTTTACTTTTTTTTTAGCCTTAGTTTTTTTAGAAGTTTTTTTTTTTACTTTTGATAATGATTTTTTTTTAGGCATGAATTTTTTTTATTTAAATACTACTCATCTTATTTAAAATTTTCCAGCTTTTAGAGTCTATGGGCATAACAGATAATCTGCTTTGTCTAATAAGTGATAAATGGCTAAGAGACTTGGTTTTTTTAACCTCTTCTAGAGTTACACTTTTCTTTAATTTTTCTTTAAACTTTACTTGAACAGCTACAAATCGTCCATCTTTGTCAGTTTTATCTAAAAAAGCTTCTTTAATAACCTCAACTATACCAACAATTTCTTTGCCTATATTTGAGTGATAAAAAAAACAAAGGTCTCCTTTTTTCATTGCTCTTAAATTTTTTGCAGCTTGATAATTTCTTACTCCATCCCAAGGAGCACCTTTAGCACCAGCTTTTTTTTGCTGATCAATTGACCAAACATCAGGTTCTGATTTCATCAACCAATACTGCATTACAATTTTACTCCAGCACCCTTCAAAAAAGCAGCATCTGCATCTAGAGGCCACCTAGGTTTTGCAGGACTATCTAATTCACTAAACTGTTTTAACTTAAATTTTTCTAATCCAACCATTGCAATCATTGCTGCATTATCTCCACACAAATTAATAGGTGGAAATATTGCTTCAAATTCCTCTTCTTTGCAAAGATTAGTTAGAACTTCTCTAATTCTCTTGTTTGCAGCAACACCACCCGCAACTACAAATTTATTTTTATTTGTTGTGTTCATTTTTTTGAATTCTTCAAAAGCAATTTTACTTTTCTTATATAGTATTTCTTCAATTGTTTTTTGAAAAGATGCTGCAAGATCATATTTTTCTTGTTCAGTTTTTATTTGTTTTGATATTTTTAAAACAGCAGTCTTTAAACCTGCAAATGATAAATTACATCCTCCTTTATGAAAAATTGGCTTTGGTAGCTCATATTTATTGGGATCACCTTTTTTTGCGTATATTTCAATTTGGGGACCACCAGGAAATTCTATTCCTAATAATTTTGCCGTTTTATCAAATGCTTCACCTACAGCATCATCAATAGTTGTCCCTAATCTTTTATAATTTCCTAAGCCTTGCACACTTAAAAACTGAGTGTGACCTCCAGAGATTAAAAGTAATAAATAAGGATAATTTAATTCAGAATTTAGTTTTGGGCTTAATGCATGTCCTTCTAAATGATTAACAGCTATAAAAGGTTTGTTTAGCGAGGAGGCCATTGCTTTTCCAAAACTTAAACCAACAGACAGACAGACCATAAGACCAGGTCCTGCAGTTGCTGCTATTGCATCCAGATCTTCCATTTTTACTCCACTTTTATCAAATGCTTTTTTTGTGATTAAATCTATTTTTTCCATATGCGATCTTGCGGCAAGTTCTGGCACAACACCACCAAACTCTTTATGAACATCTACCTGACTTGAAACAATACTTGATAAAATTGTTGGCATACCTTGCTCATTTTCAGTTATGATAGAGGCTGCTGTTTCATCACAGCTTGATTCAATTCCTAAAATTATGGGTTTTTTATTCATTAAATTAGTTTTTATTAATAATACATTCTCAATATAAGTATGAAGTATAAAGCAATTAAATGAAAAATAGAAAAATTATTATAGGCTCTAGAGGAAGCAAATTAGCACTAATCTATGCAGAAAAGGCCAGAGAAAAAATTCTCAAACATTCAAAAGATTTTGGAATTGAAGAAGTAATAATTAAAGAAATTGTAACTAAAGGTGATCAAGTTCAAGACAAAAGATTATCGGAAGTAGGGGGTAAGGGACTTTTCTCAAAAACTATAGAGGTTGAATTATTAGAAAAAAAAATAGATATAGCAGTACATGCATTAAAAGATATGCCTTCTGAAGAAACTAAAGGATTATTAACAGATTGTTTTTTAGAAAGAAATGATCCAAGAGAAATTTTAATCAGCAAAGACAATAAACATCTAAAAGATTTAGCATCAAATTCAATTATTGGAACATCCTCATATAGAAGAGAATTTCAGATTAAAAAAATAAGAGAGGATCTTTATTGTAAATTAATTAGAGGAAACGTTGATACAAGAATAAGAAAACTTAATGAAAACTTATATGATGCAATTATCTTATCTTATGCCGGAATCGATTCTTTAGGATTAAATCAAAATATCTCTCAAACTTTTTCTACTTCAGAAATTATACCTTGTGCAGGACAAGGAGTTATTGCCTTGCAGTGTAGAGATAACGATGAAGGTTTAATTGAATTATTAAAACAAGTTGATCATCAATCAACACATAGTTCAATAAAAGCTGAAAGAAACGTCTTAAAAGTTTTAGAAGGAGATTGTGAAACAGCAGTAGGAGCATTTGCAAATATTGAGGGGAACAAAATTAATCTTGAGGTAGAGCTTTTTTCACTAGACGGCAGTAAAAGATTTTATTTAAAATCATCTGAAAGTGTAGATAAAGCAGAAGAATTGGGCATAGAGATGGGAAAAACTCTTAAAAAGATGTCTAATAATTCTTACAAAAAATAATATGCATATTTTATTTACAAGACCTCTAGAAGATTGTCATGAAATGATATTAAAATTTCAATCATTGGGTCATGAAATATCTCATTTACCTTTAATTAATATTGAAGGTTTAAAATACGAAGCACCAAACTATTCGGAGTTTAAAGCAATTATTTTTACCAGTGCTAATGCTGTTAAATTTTTGGATATTAAGAACATTGATAAAAAATTAAAATGCTTTTGTGTTGGAAGTGCTACTGAAAAAAAAGCCAGAAGTGTTGGTTTTCAAAATGTTTTTGCAGCTGAAGGAAATGTTAGTAATCTTAAGGAATTAATCTTGCAAAATTTTAAACCTTCTGATGGAAAGCTAATTTATATAAGTGGAGAGATAATCTCTAGTGATTTGGACAAAGAGCTTATTTCGAGTGGGTATACGATAGAACGATTAATTAATTACAGAGCTAACCCAATTGAAAAATACGATGAAAGCTTTATCGAAAAATTAAAATTAAAAATGCCTGAAATTACTTACATTTATTCGCAAAATAGTGCGATTAATTTTTTAAAAGTAATTAAAAATTATCAGTTAGAAACCCTATGGATGAATACTAATTTAATGTGCATTGGAGAAAAAACCTCTTCAATTCTTAATGAAATAAAGTGGAAAAAAATTTTTCTTTTTAACCCTGGAGAAGAGGAATTTTTGCTATATAAAATTTAGCTATGGACATTTTTAACAATTTTAGTGACTTATTTTTTTCAGTTTGGTCAAAGGGAATTCACGGTATTGATATTTTTCAAATATTAATTGGAATTGGGATTTTTTTTATTTTTTTAATTTTTAGAGGAATTATCAGTAAAGTAATTATTAAAAGATTAGAAAGTATCTCTAAAAGAACAACCAATAAACTAGATGACACTTTCGTCCATGCAATGGTTGGGCCAGCAAGATTTCTTCCCATTGTTCTAGGTTTTTTTATTGCAAGTTATTACATGTCTTTTGGAGAAGATGGTAAAGTAGCTATTGATACAATTAATAGAACTTTAATAACTATTTTTATTTTTTGGGTGATACATCAAATTGTTGAACCCATCTCTTATATTTTAAGTGGTTTAGATAAAATGTTAACTAGAGAGTTAATTGGCTGGATTATTAAATCATTAAAAATTTTGATTTTTATTCTAGGCTTAGCGGCTGTTCTTGAACTTTGGGGAATAAAAATTGGACCAATTATTGCTGGACTGGGTTTATTCGGTGTTGCAGTTGCTTTAGGTGCACAAGACTTATTTAAAAATTTAATATCAGGAATTTTAGTTTTAGTTGAAAAAAGATTTAAAATTGGAGATTGGATTTTAGTTGAAGGAACAATTGAAGGTATTGTTGAAAAAATTGGATTTAGATCAACAGTGATTAGAAAATTTGATAAATCTTTAGCAATAATTCCAAACTTTCAATTTGCTGAAAACTCAGTAGTTAATATTAGTGAAACAACCAATTGGAGAATAAGATGGTCCATTACTCTTCAATACGATACCACTGTTGCACAGTTAAAAAAAGTAAGAGAAGAAATAGAAAACTATATTAATAAAAGCGAGGACTTTAGCCAAAGTGTTGGTGTTGCGGTAAGAATTGAAAAGTTTTCTGATAGCTCAATAGATTTATTAGTTAGATGTTTTACGGCCAGCAACAGTTGGAGCGACTCTCTTTTAGTTAAAGAAAGATTAGCGATTGCAATTAAAGAAATAGTAGAAGGAAACAAAGCTTCATTTGCATTCCCAAGTCAGTCAATTTATATCGAGAAAAAATGATAGCAATTTTTTATTTGGTTCTTCAAATATTAAAGCTCTATTCTTATGTGGTAATTGCAAATGTAGTTATCAGCTGGCTTGTCGCATTTAATGTTTTAAATACTCAAAATAGATTTGTTTATTCTATTTTAGAGGTGACTTATCGATTAACAAATCCTGCACTTAATAAAATAAGAAGTTTTTTACCTAATTTAGGATCAATAGATATTTCACCAGTTATATTACTTTTATTGATTTGGTTTATAGAAATGTGTATGAAGCTGTACATCGCGCCAATGATTTTTTAGGGGAACATATGATTTTAATAAATGGAAAAAAAATAGCAGCTGAACTTAGAGAAGAATTAAGACAAGAGGTCGTAGAGCTAAAAGCTAAACACAATAAAATTCCTGGGCTTACAGTTATTTTAATTGGAGAAATGGCCCCTAGTCAAATTTATGTTCGTATGAAAGAGAAAGCTGCGAATGAAGTAGGGTTAAAATCTGAAGTAATTAGATACCCTGAAGCTGTGGAAGAAAAAACAGTATTAGATAAAATTGAGGAATTAAATAAAGATGAAAGTATTTCAGGAATTTTAGTTCAACTACCTTTACCAAAACATATCGATAAGCAAAAAGTTATTGAAACTATTTTACCAGGAAAAGATGTTGATGGGTTTCACCCAATGAATGTTGGAAATCTTTCTTCAGGTTATGAAAGTTCAGTTCCTTGTACTCCTTTAGGATGTTATTTAATGATTAAAAAAATTGAACCAAATTTGAGTGGAAAAAAAGCTGTTATGATTGGTAGATCAAATTTAAACGGTAAACCAATGGCGCAGTTACTTTTAAAAGAAAATTGCACAGTAACAATTACTCATTCAAAGACTAAAGATTTAAAAGCAGAATGCTTGGAGGCAGATATTATAGTTGCTGCTGTTGGCATTCCAGAGCTTGTGAAAGCGGACTGGGTTAAAAAAGATGCAATTGTAATAGATGTTGGGATTAATAAAACTGAAAACGGTATTGTCGGTGACGTTGCATTCGAAGAAGTTTCAAAAGTTGCAAGAGCTTTAACACCTGTTCCAGGTGGAGTAGGGCCAATGACTATTGCCTGCTTGTTAAAAAATACTATTGAGTGTTTTAAAAGATCTCAAAAATAAAAATATCATTATAGGTGGCAAAATTTATAATTTTTATATTTATAATTATTGCATATAACTCATCACTAATTGCTATGGAAAAAAAACCTTATCATCATTTACCAGATGGAACTTTTAGAAATCCAGAAGGATCACCTGTTAGAACTAGTCAAGCGAAGTTTTCTTACACACAATTCATTAAATTGAAAAAGAAAATAGACATGACGGTCCCTAAAGAACACGTTGTTGATAAAGAAAAAGTTTTATCTGATTTAGAAAAGTATAAAAATGAAGATTATATTGCATGGATTGGTCATGCTACTTACTTAATTAAACTTGGAGATACAACAATTATAACTGACCCAGTATTTTCAAAAAATGCGGGACCTTTAATTTTTGGCCCAGACAGATTTACTGAGCCTGCCTTAAATTTAAATGAAATTCCAAAGACAGATTTATTGTTATTAACACATAATCATTATGATCATCAAGATATGGGCACCATTAGAAAATATCCGTTTAAGAATACAAAAGTTTTGGCCCCACTAAATCTTGGAAAATACTTTACAAAAAATAAATTTAAAGATGTAAATGAAATGGATTGGTATGAGGAAATTCAGGTTAATGATGATCTGAAAGTAACATTACTCCCAGCTGTCCATTGGTCGAAGAGAAGCCTTACAGATATGAACAAAACACTCTGGGGCAATTTCTTAATTGAATATAAAGGTAAAAAAATCTTATTTGCTTGTGATACTGGCTATGGAAATATTTACAAAGAATTAGGTGAAAAATATGGTCCAATTGATTTAACAATGATTAATATTGGAGCTTATGACTTTAAGCCTATGTTTGATAAATCGATTTATCACACAACACCAGAAGAAGCTTTAAACGTAGCACAAGATTTAAGAAGTAAAAAGGTTATGGGAACACACTGGGGAACTTTTGTTTTATCGCTGGAACCTATTATGGAACCACCAGTAAGATTTAAAGCTAGTGCTGAGGAGTATGGTTTTAAAAAAGATGATGCTATAATCTTTAAAATTGGAGAGATAAATTCATTAAAAAATATATTATCTAATTAAAATTATTTTTTTTCCATTAACCATAAAGCATTTTCACTTAAGAAAAATATTTTACCATTAGACGGATGAACTTGAATATCTCTTATTCTTCCAACATTATCTTTAAATATAACATTTTCTTTCACATTAGTTGGATCATTAAATATTAGTTTTCTTAAAGATCGATCTTTTAAAGAAGTAACTAGCGCATGCCCATTCCACTCTTTAAACTCATTTCCTTTGTAAATTGTAATAGCACTTGTAGCTATGGAAGGTACCCAATATTGAATTGCTTTAGTAAAACCTGGCTTCCATTTTGGGCCAATAGGAATTCCAGAATAATTTTTTCCACCCCAGCCTAAAATTTTCCATCCATAATTTTCTCCTTTTTTTGCCTCTCCAAACCAATCACCACCTCTTGCTCCATGATTACTTAAATATATTTTTCCATCATAATCAGAGAGTGTTAAACCTTGTGGATTACGAACACCTATTTGATAGATTTCAGGCAACCAATCTGGTTTATCAGTAAACTTTGGGTTATCTTTGGGAATACGACCATCAGTATGAATTCTAATAATACTACCAGGATGTTTTGTGGGATCTTGGGCAATCATACCTTGGCCTCTTTCACCAGCTGATGCATAAATATAATTATCTTTAATCACTAATCTTGAACCAAAATGATAACCAGAATCTATAGGAGGGTTTGCTTGAAAAATATTTTTAAAATTTAATTCTTGTTTGTTTAATTGTGCTTTTGCAATTGATGTGCTTGTTTTTAAATTTCCCCTATCTTCTGAATAAGAAATCCACAGAGCATTATCTTGATGAATAATATCTAATAACCCACCTTGGCCGACTTCTAAAAAATTAAGATTATGTTTAATCTCTGTAACTTCTTTTGAAATAATATTAACAATTTTAATTTTTCCACTTTTTTCAGTAATAATGATTTCATCATTGTTAATAAAGGATGATCCCCAAGGTTCATCTAACTCTATAATTTTAGTGAATGTATAATTATTGGAATAGCTTTTTGAAGCAAATAAAAGAAAAAAAATTACTAATAAAAAATATTTTTTCACTTTAAGAAAGTTTTGATCTACCACCATCAACAGCTATTATCTGTCCAGTAATCCAAGAACTCTCTTCAGTAATTAAAAATTTTGCAAGCGCTGCAGAATCTTTTCCTTCACCCAATCTTTTAAGAGGATGAGCTTTAGCAATTCCTTCTGCAATTGCAGGATTTTTTAACATTGGTTCTGCAATTTTAGATTTTGATAAACTGGGTGCAATACAATTCACTCTAATATGTGGAGCAAACTCAGCAGCTAGTGTAACAGTTAGCCCCTCAACTGCAGCTTTAGCAGAAGCAATAATTGTGTGATTAGTAAAACCTCTTTGAGCAGCAACAGTTGAAAATAAAACAACTGAGCCTTTGTTCTTTTTTAAACTTTCTTGAAATCCTTTTATTGCTTCAATAGCTGAATAAAGGTTTAGTTTCATACATTTATTCATATCTGCTTCTGTAACCATCCTTAATGGTTTTAAATCAATAGATCCCACACAGTAAGCGATACCCTTAATTTCACTAATGTCTGATTTTACTTTTTCTATAAATCCTTCTTCTAAAACGTCAGCAACCGTATAAGTGCAGCCTAATTTTTCTGCAATAGTTTTAACTTCATTTTCATTTCTTGCTATTAGGTGAATATCATTTCCTGAATTTTTCAATTGTTCAGCTAAGCTGGAACCCACAGAACCTGTCGCACCAAAAATAAGATATTTTTCTGACATATAAATTTTATTTAGTTATATTTAACTATGAAACTGTTTTTTATACTTGGCAATCAATTATTTCCATTAAAATACGTAGACCGCTTCAAAAAGGACCACTCTTTTTACATGGCAGAAGACTATGGACTATGCACTTATGAAAAGCATCATAAGCAAAAGATCCTGCTATTTCTATCTTCTATGAGGTCTTATGCAGATATGCTTAAAGCAAATAAATACAAACTTGAATATTCTAAAATTGAGGACAAAGATTTTAAAGATACTTATTTTAAGAAATTAAAAATTATCATTAATCAAAAAAAAATTACTGAAATTTCAAGTTTTGAGGTTGAGGATAAATCTTTTGAAAAGAAAATTTCACAATTTTTAAAAAAAGAAAAAATTAACTGGAATATTGTTCAAACTCCAATGTTTTTAAACTCAAGAGATGAGTTTAAAAATTATTTAGTAAAATCAAAAAAACCTTTTATGGCAACATTTTACAAAGAAGTTCGTAAAAAATCTGGAATATTAATGGGAGCAGATGGAAACCCTATTGGAGGCAAATGGAGTTTTGATGAAGATAACAGAAATAAATTACCAAAAGACATATCAATACCAAAATTTCCAAAAATTAACGAAACTAATCATACTAAAAAATTAAAACCAATTATTGAAAAACTATTTAAAGATCATCCTGGTAGCACTAATAATTTTTGGTTAGCAACAGAATACAATGATGTGGTCAAACTTTTAGATTTTTTTATTAAAGAAAAATCAAATTTATTTGGCGATTATGAAGATGCTGTTAATCAAAAAGATAATATTTTATTTCATAGCGCATTAAGCCCGTATATTAATTTAGGATTGATAACCCCTGAAATTATCATTCAAAAAATTTTAGAATTTCATAAAAAACACAAAATTAGAATGAACTCACTTGAAGGTTATATTCGTCAAATAATAGGCTGGAGAGAGTTCATGCGTGGAATTTATCAAGGTTACTCTGATGAAATGGAAACAAAAAATTTTTTCAACCATGAAAGAAAAATGAAAAAGTCTTGGTATGAAGGCACAACAGGTTTGCCTCCATTGGATCATGCAATTAAAAATGCGTTTAATCATGGCTGGTCTCACCATATTGAAAGATTGATGATTTTATCAAATATAATGAACCTTTGTGAGGTGAAACCAACAATTGTTTATAAGTGGTTTATGGAAATGTTTGTAGATTCTTCTGATTGGGTGATGGTCCCTAATGTTTATGGAATGGGCTTATTTAGTGATGGAGGTATTTTTGCAACGAAACCATACATTTGTGGATCAAGTTATTTTATGAAAATGATGGATTTTAAAAAAGGGGAATGGTGTAATACGATGGATGGTCTTTATTGGAGGTTTATAAATAAAAATAGAAAATTTTTTTTAAAGAACCCTAGATTGTCTATGATGGTTTATGTTTTTGATAAAATGAAAGATGAAAGAAAGAAAATGATTTTATCTGAAGCTGATAAATTTATTAAACAAAATACTATTTAATGAAAAAAGAAAATTTACCTTCAAAAGTTTGTCCTGTTTGTAAAAGACCTTTTGTTTGGCGTAAGAAGTGGAAGCTTAATTGGGATAAGGTAAAGTATTGCTCCAAAAAGTGCTCTAAGTGATTTACTTATCTTTATTTGCTATATCTTTTTTAGCAGCAACCATTTTACCATTTTCATCTGAGCTGACATTGGCAGGATTAATTGCAACATCAAATTTTGATAATTTATTATTGTTAATTGTTGCTAGTTTTGGGAATATTTTGGGATCAGTTGTTAACTGGGTCTTGGGATTTTATTCAAGAAATCTTAGTACAAAAAAGTGGTTTCCGTTTAAAGACAAACAAATAGAAAACTCTTCAAAATGGTTTAATAAATTTGGTAAATGGTCATTATTATTTGCTTGGGTTCCAATAATAGGTGATCCACTGACTTTAGTTGCAGGCTTATTAAGAGTTAGATTTTTAGATTTTATTATTTTAGTGGCAATTGGAAAAGTAAGTAGGTACGTCTTAATTTATTATTTGTTTTAATATTTGCTGAATTTATCCAGGTAACTATGCTAGAAAAGTGAATGCTTGAAATATTTATTCAAACTTTCTTTTTATATTTTATTGTTATTGATCCACTAGGAAATACACCATTATTCTTAGCAGTAACTCAAAATATGAGTAGCCAACAAAGAGTTAAAACTGCATTGAGTGCAACAATAATTGCATCAATCATATTGCTATTCTTTGCATTTCTTGGAAGCACTTTATTAAGTTATTTGAATATATCTTTTCCAGCATTTACAATTGGTGGAGGCATCATTTTATTAATAATTTCCATGGAAATGTTGTTTGATAAAAGACAACAACGAAAAGAAGATGACATTGATTTTAATTCTGAAAATGTAAGTGTATTTCCTTTAGCAACACCCATTATAGCAGGACCAGCTGCAATCACATCTGTTATTGTTTCTGTTTCAGATATGGGAAGTAATTTTACAAACCAATCTGTTGGAATGATTGCTTTAGCTTCAGTTTTGCTTTTAACTTTTATATTTTTTTTTACTGCTTCAAAATTTTCTCAGATAATAAATAAAAAAGTTATTAGTGTAATTTCAAGAGTAATAGCAATTATTCTAGTTGGATTAAGTGTTCAGTATATTTTAGACGGAATAAAAACCTTTTTAGCTTAAAGTATTGTTCAGTAGACTATTTTAAAATGCTATAAATATAGTAATGAACATAATTGTCTTACAGCATATAAAGATTGAAGACCCAGGCTATATCAAAGATTTAATGTTAGCTGATGGTTTTAACTTAACCACTATAGAGCTAGATGAAGGTGAAAAAATCCCAAGTGATCTAAGAAAATTTGATGGAATGTTTTGTATGGGTGGTCCAATGGATACTTTTATGGAACAAGAATATCCATGGCTAATTGAAGAAAAAAAAGCAATTAAAGAATTTGTTGTTAATTTAAAAAAACCTTATTTAGGTTTTTGTCTTGGGTGTCAGTTATTAGGTGAGGTAATAGGTGGTAAGGTAGTTAAATCAAATCCAGCAGAAATTGGAATAATGGATATAAATTTTACTAAAGAAAAAAAGGAGGATATTTTATTTTCAAAATTTCCAGATCAAATTAAAAGTTTGCAGTGGCATTCATATGAAGTGCAAGGAATAGATAATAATAAGGATGTAACTTTACTAGCATCATCTCCTATTACTAAATATCAAATTTTCAAATACCAAAATCACGCATATGCAATTCAATTTCATATAGAAATTAAAGACACAACAGTTAATGAGTGGGGGTGTGTGCCTGAATATAAAAAAGCTCTTGAAAGTCAATTAGGTGAGGGAGCTTTAGATAAATTTGATCAAGCTGCAAAAAATAATATGCCTGATATGAATAATTATTCTAAGATACTTTATGAGAATTTTAAAAGGCTATTATGAATAATAAATTTTTTGAATGGGCAGGGGTTATTACGGCAATCCTTTATTCTATGTTTGTAGCCTTAAACATTGGAATAGAGTTTTTAGGATTTTGTTTGTTACTGTTGTCTGCCATTTTAATTGGTATCTGGGCATATAGAGGAGGTCACAAGGGAATACTTGTGTTGCAATTTTTTTATGCAACAGCAGGTATAATTGGAATGATACGTTGGTTTTAATTAAAATTAGCAATAATTTTTGGAATATAATTTTTAAAATTAAAAAAACCCTTATTACAATATTGCCAAGAAAACTGATCCAACTTTCTATATAAAAATTTTATATTTTTTAATTGATTATTTTGAATAAAATTTAAATTTTCACCAACGGTTGGATAAAGCGCATAAACTTCTTCGGTAATATTTTTTAAATCATTAATATTAATAGTTTCACAATTTATTGATTTTTCTTTCAATCTTATTTTTTGATCCTCTAAAAGATTTGCTTTAAATTTCAACACCTTTTCACTTAATTTGATAGTTCTATCTGTATTATTTGAGACTAACAAAATTTTTTTAAACTTATGTTCTTTAAAATCAGAAAATTCAAATGTCATATTATTTTCAAATATTAATAAAGTTTTATCTTCCAAAATCTCAGAATTTTTAAAGCCTTTGTTAATAACAGAATATATCTTATCATTGGATATAGGTTTGGCATTTTCACTTAGTTTTATGTTTTTAAATCTATTATTTGTAAATTTATTTATATTCCATTCACTTGCGAGGTAATGCTTGCCTTGAGTTTGAATGCCAGCAACCCATCTCCAACCAAGGGTATTTGATGCAGCATCCCCATCATATAGATGTTGCATAAAAAACTCAGCCCCCAACTGCCATGGTAATTCTAGTGTAAAAATCCAAATGCTAGCAAACCACATTCTTGTGTGGTTATGAAGATAATTGTTTTCTTTAAGTTCAATTACCCATTGATTAAAACAATCTACATTTGTTTTTCCTTCAATTGCATCCAAATAACTTTGATTGTTTTTAAATTCTTTTTTAATTTTATCTAATTCTATTAAGTAATCTGACCAAACATCAGGTCTTAATTCTAGCCAACCTTTCCAATAAACACGCCAAAGAACTTCCTGAATAAATTTTTCATTATTTACAAATGAAAACTTTTTAAGAGATTTATTAATTGCTTCTAATTCATTAATTATTCCGTGAGTTATATAGGGGGATAAACAAGAAACATTAGATCTATTACTAGGCCCAAAATCAAAATTTCTTAGTTTTGAATAATCTGAAAGATTTTGTTCAACAAAAGTATTTAATTTATCAACGGCTTTAGCCCTTGAAGCTTCAAAAATCATTTTAAACTATTTAGATTTTCTTTTCTTTAGACCCAATTTATCACTGTGTCTTAATCTTAAAATAACTATTGCAGATGCAATTAGAACTATAGCTATAGCTTCATAGACTAATGCTGATGGATCCATTTCTTTTCCTTGTAATATAATAAATCGTGCGAGAGCAGTGATGGCAATTAAAAGAGGCAAAGTTATACTGATTGATTGCTGATTCCAAAAAACACGAACCATTGCTAAGACTTCTAAATAAAGAAACATTAAAAGTAAATCTGCTAGCATTACAGATTGATTTAGAAACATATTATTAATTTCCATACCAACAGCAATTACAGTACTCACTAAAATAATACACATTAGAGCTAGTTGTAAATTTTTTGCTATTTTATCCATTACTTATCTTTACTAAATGGTAGCCATTTTTCAAACACTGATTTTACTGGTCCATCATATGGAATTGAATAAGAGCTAGGGTTTGGACTTGTTAAAATTTCTATTCCCTTAGAAAATACAAAGATGAATACAATTACAAAAACAATAACCATAATCTTAAATGGATCAAAGTTTTTAGTTTTGAATACACTGCTAGATTGCGCCTCTGCTTTATGAAAATGTTTGAATGTCATATAAACTGCAAATATCAATCCAATATGAGCAACGTATAAACCGGCCCAACCAAATGCAAAAGTTGTATAAGAAAATATGTATAAACTAAAAACAGTTGTCCAAACGAAACTAAGAACTAATAAAATTTGCAATCTAACAGATCTTGGTAAAGACCTTAGATCATTTTTGCTATCATCAAATAAAATGTTAGCGGCATCTTTCATCCAATTTTTTAGTGCTTCCATATAGCTAGAATAGATATTTATATGTTAAAGGCAAAGGATAAAGTGTCCTTTAATTTTTAGCTTAAATTGGACTTTATTACACTTTCTAAATTTGCAGAGCTTTGGGCGCCTGAAATAAAATCTGTTCCTATTTCAAAGAAGGGTACTCCATTAATTTCTTTCTCTCTTGCGACTGAAATATATGAATTAACTTCTTCAATATTTTTTAAATTAAAAAAATTATTGATTGTATCTCCATTAATATTAAATTCTTTGCCAATATTAATTAAGATTTCTTTATCTCCAATATCAAGACCTTCAATAAAGTATGATTGATATATTTTTTCTTTAATTTCGTTGTGTACATTAGATTGTTCGGCTAATTTTATTAATAAGTGAGAAAATACAGTATTGGGTGTTTTCTTTATCTTATCTAGATTAAAATTAAGATTTTCTTTATTCGCCTCTTCTGTCATTCGATCATACATTGGTTGAGCAAAATCTTTTCCACCAAACTTTATTTCTAAGTACTTGTTTCTTTCAATTCCTTCTTTAGGCATGTCAGTATTTAGTTGAAATGGAACATGCTCTATCTCAAACTTAGTTTCAGGAAAATTTTTTAATGCTTTATTTAATCTTGTTTGACCAATAAAACACCACCCACAAATTGTGTCAGCAAATACTTTTATTTTCATTAATTTATGAACGAAGCTTTTGTTTATGAAAGTTAATAAATCTTTCTACATTTGATTTATTAAAGGTTTTATTTTCTTCAAAAGAAACTTTTTTCATTGAGTAAGCATTACTTTTTGTCTGTCTAGACATTATGGTGATATTACCTTTGTATAATTTAAGCTTAACAGAGCCATTAACTTTATTCTTTTTAAGATCGACAATTTTTTGAAGTTTAAATCTTGCTTTTGAGTACCAGTAACCATTGTAAATAAGTTCAGCATATTTAGGCATAATTTCATCTTTTTTATGCATAGTTTCTTTGTCCAAAGTAACAGACTCAATTGCTCTGTGCGCTGACATTAAAAGTGTTCCACCAGGTGTTTCATAAACACCCCTAGATTTAATTCCAATAAATCTGTTTTCAACTAGATCAACTCTACCTATTCCATTTTTACCAGCAACATCGTTAAGTTTTTCTAATAAATTTCCAGGCGATAGTTTTTTACCATTAACAGTTATGGGGTCTCCATTTTTAAAGCCTATAGTTACAAATGAAGCTTTGTTAGGTGCATTTTCAGGTGACACTGTTCTTTGAAAAAGAAACTCAGGAGCTGAATTTTTTGGGTTTTCTAAAACCTTACCTTCAGTTGATGTGTGATATAAATTATCATCAATAGAGAAAGGAGGAGCACCTTTTTTATCTGTTGGAATTGGAATATTGTTTTTTTTTGCATATTTAATTAAATCTGTTCTAGAGTTTAATTTCCATATTCTCCATGGTGCAATAATTTTTACTTTTGGACCGAAGTAATGATATCCCAATTCAAATCTCACTTGATCATTTCCTTTGCCAGTTGAACCATGAGAAACTGCATAAGCTCCAAATTTTTTAGCGGCAGCAATTTGACGTTTTGCAATTAAAGGTCTTGCAATTGAAGTACCCAATAAATAAACACCTTCATAAATTGCATGCCCTCTAATCATTGGAAAGACATAGTCTTTTACAAATGTATCTTTTAAATCTTCAATAATGATATTTTTAACACCTAGTCTTTTGGCATTTTTTATAATTTTTTTTCTATCAATTTCTTGCCCAACATCTGCAGTATAACAAATAACTTCTGCATCATAATTTTCTTGAAGCCATTTTAAAATAATAGAAGTGTCTAGTCCGCCAGAATATGCGAGTACAATTTTCTTTTTAGATTTCATTTAATTAACTGCAGCTAGTTTTTGCAGCATTATAGGCTTTCGTAAATCCTAACAATGAATAATGGTCTATAGTTTGAGAGCCTTTTTGATTATGACCAGTGATCATAATTCTTGATCCTTTCTTCATGGTCTTAATCATTTTGTTTTCAAGTTTGTTATCAGCAATCCAAGCAAAACCTTCTTGAGCAATATCAAATTTGTATTTAGATTTACCTGAAGTAGCTATAATTGAGTTTTGATTATTAAATTCATAGCCACCAGTAACGCTTATTTCATCATTTATTTTTTCGGCAGGTCTAAATGAAACAAACATTCTTGCTTCTCTAGGGTTAGATTTTGGGGCCTGCAACACAGGAACTGATTGAGCAAAACAAACTTTACCGGTTTGTTCAGTTATAATAATTGTTTCCCAGTCTTTAAATTTACCAACTTTTTTTACTTCTTGTGAATTTACGCTAACAGCAAATAAGCTTACAAGAATTAGAATTATAAAATTTTTAATTATGGACATGGGTTAGGGTAAATTTTTTGTACTTCATTTATTTCTTTAATTACGTCTTCACTTAAATCTATACCTATACTTTCTATATTAGTTTTCAACTGTTCCATTGTCGTTGCACCAATGATAACCGATGTTACAAACGGCTGAATTTCTAAAAATTTTAAAGACATTTGAGCTAAATCCAGATTGTGTTTCTTTGATATTTCATAATATAATTCAATAGCTTTTTCAGCATTTTGATTATTATATCTAGACCAAAAATCACCATCTCTTTCCATTCTAGAATTTTTTGGCAATTGTTTATTTCTGTATTTTCCAGATAAATAACCACACGCGAGAGGAGAGTAAGCTAGCAATCCGGCTTGCTCCCTAATAGACATTTCTGCAAGTCCAATTTCATAAGTTCTATTTAATAAATTATAAGGATTTTGAACTGAAAGCATTCTTGGTAAATTTTTATCTTTTGAAAGCTCTAAATATTTAGATAATCCCCACGGTGTTTCATTCGATACACCAACGTATTTAATTTTTCCTTGATCAATAAATTTTTTTAAATTTCCTAGAATATCTTCAAACCTAGTCCACTCATTGCTATCATCATGTTCATAACCTAGTTTGCCAAAAAAATTTGTTTTTCTTTCTGGCCAATGTAATTGGTACAAATCAATACAATCCGTTTTTAATCTTTTTAAACTTCCTTCAAGTGCTTCTGTAATATTCTTTTCTCCAAATTGATTTCCACCACCTCTTACATACTCTCTCATTGGGCCACAAACTTTTGAAGCTAAAATTACTTTGTCTCTCTTTTTTGTTTTTTCAAACCAATTACCAATAATAGTCTCAGTATGACCAAACGTTTCTTGTCTTGGTGGAACAGAATAAATTTCCGCAGTGTCCCAAAAGTTTACACCCTGATCTAAAGCATAATCCATCTGCTCAAAACCTTCATTTTGGGTATTTTGTTCACCCCAAGTCATAGTACCGAGACAAATAGTGCTTACTTTTAAATCTGTATTTCCTAATTTTTTATAATTCATAATTATTTAATCTTATTAAGACATCTTGAAATAATAGTAAAAGGCTATTATATATGTGTCATGGAATTCAATAAGCAAAACATATTAAATAAAGTAAAAGAAGCTCAGCAATCAACAGTAGTAATGGATGAGGGCTTAAGAGCCTACATGCTAAAAGTCTACAACTACATGGCTTCTGGTATTTTGTTAACAGGACTTATATCTTTAATATTTTTCAAACTATCTGTAGTAACAGATGCTAATGGATCAATTACAGCATTAACAAGCTTAGGAAATACAATATTTCTTTCAGGTTTTAAATGGATTGTAATGCTTGCTCCACTTGGAGTAGTTTTTTACATGAGTGCTAGAATTAATAAAATGACAGCTTCAACTGCTCAAACAACTTTTTGGGTTTTTGCGTCTTTAATGGGGTTATCACTATCCTCAATATTCTTAGTTTATACTGGAGCGAGTATCACTAGAGTATTCTTTATTACCTCTATTACTTTTGGTGCAATGAGTTTGTATGGTTACACAACTAAAAGAGATCTTACAAAATTAGGATCATTTTTAATGATGGGCTTAATTGGAATTATTGTTGCATCAGTTGTTAACATGTTCTTAAAATCTTCAATGATGGATTTTGTAATCTCAATTCTAGGTGTTTTAATTTTTGTAGGTCTTACTGCTTATGACACTCAAAAAATTAAAAACATGTATGTATCAAGCGATACGGGTGAGTTGATGGGTAAAAAAGCTGTAATGGGTGCTTTAACTCTTTACCTAGACTTTATAAATTTGTTTATAATGTTGTTAAGATTATTTGGTCAAAGACGATAGTCTTTTTATTTCTTAAGGTTCTTCCAATTAGTATTTTTAAGTAAAATTTCTAGATCAAAGGAATTTTTTAAAACTTTCCCATTAGAATCTGTAATTAAATACTTTAAATTTTTATTGCTAGGTTTAAAGTTTTTACAAATTTTATACAAAGCATTCTCTGCTGCATTTTTAAAGACACTAAAACTAACCTGCCTGTTAGAAATGTTTAGACCATAGTCTTTCCATGATCCTTCAGAGACCATTTTTGCATATAGATCTAAAATGATTTTAAGTTCATTTTTTTCAAAAAATTGTCTTTCTTCTATTTGTTTGTGAGGATTATTTACAACTAGCTTTAAGTTTCTATTCATCAAGCTTGTATTTATTAATCAATGATATTTGAAATGCTGTAAAGACAAGGGTTATTGGTAACATGCCCCATACCTTAAAATTAACCCAAAACTCTTCTGTTTGCGTTCTCCAGACACATTCATTAAGGATTGCAAGGAAGAAGAAAAAGTACATCCATCTTTTGTTTAATAATTCCCAACCCATATCAGTTAGAGCAATTGACTTACCCATAATCTTTTTAAGGACAGGTTCTTTTGTAAAATATTTTCCAAAATATAAAGCAAGGGCAAATAAAATATTAATGATCGTTGGCTTTACATAGATAAAAACTGGATCATTAAAATAAATTGTTAGACCCCCAAAAAATGTAATTAAGATACCACTTATTAATGGCATCATAGGTATTTTTTTTTCAAAAAACCAAACAACTGCTAGTGCAATTAATGTTGCAACTATGAGTGGAGGAATCGCAACTGCTAGATTCTTATCATTATTATAATAATAATAAAAAAAAATGACTAAAGGCCCAAAGTCTGTTGCAAATTTAAGAAAAGATTTATTCACTTGAAAGATATTAACATAATAAAAAAAATATAAATGTTTTTTATTGATTTTTATTTTTAAACCCCCATATTAATAGCAATGGCAATTCAAAAAGCAAAATTTTCAATAGGAGACATTGTAAAACATAAACACTTTGAGTTCAGAGGTGTAATTTATGATGTTGATTTCGAATTTAATAATTCTGAAGAATGGTATCAATCTATTCCAAAGAACGTTCGTCCTAGAAAAGATCAGCCTTTTTATCATTTGTTAGCTGAAAATGATGAAATTACATATGAAGCATATGTTTCAGAACAAAATCTATTAATGGACGATTCAGAAGATCCAATTAAACATCCTTTAATTGAAGAGATTTTTTCTGGCAAAAGAGGCTCTAGCTACTTTAAGCCCTCTAATTAATTCTTTTTTCAAACACAATTAATTCAAATCTTCGACATATATAGTTGTTATCTTAAATATGTTCTGATCAAGAGTGTTAAATAACGTTTTTATCATTATTGACTCCCTCTGCATTCTTGATCAGGATGACTTTCCATAATAAAAACTAAATTATCTTTTTTTAATATATATAATTTAAAAATGTTTAAATATTTTGAGCCTAATAAAATTTTTGCAATAACCTCTAGAGCACCAAAGTATGTTTTATTTTTATTTATTATTGTCTTAACAATTGGTTTAACGGAAGCGCTTATACTTTCACCTGAAGATTATAAACAAAGTGATGCAGTAAGAATTATGTATGTTCATGTACCAGCTGCATGGATATCACTTGGAATATTTACAAGTTTAGCTTTATTGTCTGTTGGAAGTTTTGTTTTTAAAAATAAAAATTTTGCATTAATTGCTAAAAGTTTAGCACCCTCAGGATTTATTTTTAACATCATAGCATTAGTTACAGGTTCAATTTGGGGAAAACCAACTTGGGGTACTTGGTGGGCATGGGATGCAAGAATAACTTCTATGTTAATTTTAGCTTTGTTTTATGGAATGTATTTATTGGCTTGGAGAATTTATGAGGACAAAGAACAGGTAGTAAAGGTTACTTCTTTGATTGCAATTTTAGGAGTGGTAAATGTTCCTATCATTAAATTTTCTGTAGACTGGTGGAACACGTTACATCAACCATCTTCAATTAATATTTTATCAACCAACACAGCAATTCACCCAACAATGTTAGTCCCATTGGGCATTATGACTGCGGCATTTGCCCTTTTTTCATTACTCATTTTTTTGATGAAATATAATACAGAGCTGATAAAAGTTAAAAATAAAGGATTAGATAGATTATGATAAATGAAATAATTTCAATGAATGGATATGGAGCTTACGTTTGGTCAGCTTTTTCATTTACATTGATTAGTTTTACAGCCCTGTACTTTGTAACTAAATTACAACTTTCAAAAGAGCAAAAAAGATTTGCTTCTAAATTTGGTTCTCTAAATGTTGAGAAAGCTAGAGCTGCAAGATCACAAAATATTAATAGAGAAATATTATCCAATACATCAAATATTTAACTAATAAACCATGTATGGTAAAAAGGTTAAATTACGATTTATATTCTTAGCTTTAATCTTAGCCTCGGTAATTTTAACAGTTTTTTTAGTTTTACAATCATTAAAAGAAAACGTTGTATATTTTCAGTCTCCATCTGAAATAAAATCTTTAATAGAATTAAATAAAAAAAAAATAAGAGTGGGTGGGATGGTTAAAGAACAATCGATTTTTATAGATTCTGATAAAGTTAATTTTGTTATTACTGACTTTCAAAACGAAATTAATGTTGTCTATACAGGGGCAGTCCCCAATTTATTTGCTGAAGGAAAAGGAGTAGTTGCTGAAGGCTTTTTAAAAGATAAGAATTATTTTACAGCTACTAAAATTTTAGCAAAACATGATGAAAATTATATGCCCCCAGAAGTTAAAGAAGCCTTAGGAGATAAATAAATTGCTAGCTAATCAGATAGGTTATTATTCTTTAATTTTAGGGTTGTTACTTTCGGTATTGCTTTGTGGAGTTTCAATTAAAGACTTTAATAAAACTAATAAGCAGATTAACCAAAATATATTATCTCTATCATTTCTACAGTTAGTTTTTGTAATTGTGAGTTTTTTGAGTTTGATTATATCTTTTATAAACTCAGACTTTAGTAATGAGACAGTTTTTAATAATTCTCACACAACCAAACCATTATTCTATAAAATCTCAGGAACTTGGGGAAACCATGAAGGAAGTTTGTTATTATGGTTATTAGTATTAACTTTGTTTATTTTTTTGTTTTTAATTAAATCAAGAGAGCAGCCTCAAAAATATAGAATCTTAACTTTATTATTTCAGCAAATAATAATTATTGGGTTTTTCTTATTTGTATTAATGACATCTAATCCTTTTAATTATCTATTTCCAATTCCCAATGAAGGTCTTGGTCTTAACCCAATTTTACAAGATCCAGCTTTAGCAATTCATCCCCCAATTTTATATTTAGGTTATGTTGGTACTTCTATAATATTTTCATCATCTCTTGCTGCAGTTACACAAAATTATGTCACCAAAGAATGGGGGCAGCATATTAAAAAATGGGTTTTAGTTTCTTGGATTTTTCTAACTATTGGAATTATGCTTGGATCAATTTGGGCATATTATGAGTTAGGATGGGGAGGTTTTTGGTTTTGGGACCCAGTTGAAAATGTTTCTTTAATGCCATGGCTAACACTAACTGCATTGTTGCATTGCATTGTAGTGTTAGAAAGAAGAGCATCACTAACATCTTGGGTGGTTATACTGTCTATTACAACATTTACCCTAAGTATGTGTGGAACTTTTTTAGTAAGATCCGGAATATTAAATTCTGTACATACATTTGCTAATGATCCTGCAAGAGGTATTTTTATATTAATATTTTTATTTGCACTAATTGTCTTATCGTTAGGAATATTTTTTATATTTCACAAAGAAAATAGTAAAAGTTCAAATAATTTTTTTTGGCTTAGCAGAGAAACCTCTATCTTAATAAACAATTGGTTTATGATGTATTTTTTAGCTGTTGTTTTAATAGGTACGGTATATCCAATATTTCTAGATGTAATATCTAGTGAAAAAATATCAGTAGGGCCTCCTTTTTATCAAAAATTAATTGTTCCTTTTTTAATACCATTTCTATTGTTCATGTCTCTTGGACCAAGACTTAAATGGATTAAATCAAAAATTGAAAATAAGAAATCACTTATTATCACATTTATAATTTCGGTAATGTTAACCTTTTTTATTATAAAAAATTTAACTACTGACTTACTTTTTTATACGGTTTTAATTTCAGCTGCTTTTTTTCTTTTCTTTACAACTTTAAAAGAATTATTTATTAAAAAATTTAATAATATTTCTCAAACTGTTTCACACTTTGGTTTTAGTTTATTAATATTAAGCATTCTATTTAATAGTATTTTATCCTCAGAAATTATAACCAACATAAAAATTGGTGAAAGATATGATTATAATAAAGGCGAAATTTTTTTTAAAAAGATAGAGGAAAGAAAAGAAAGTAATTTTAACTCCATCATTGCCTCTTTTGAAATAAAAGACAAAAATGGCAAAACTATTGAATTAAAACCCGAGATTAGAATTTATAATCAGCCTGTAATTATTACTAGTGAGGCAGATATAAGAACAACACTATTAGAGGACAAGTTTTTAGTAATGAATCTTGTAAAAGGTAATGAATATTTTAATATTAGATATCAAGTAAAACCATTTATGGTTTGGATATGGATCTCAGTTTTACTATTATGCCTTGGTGGATTAATGAGTTTATTTAAAAGAAAGATATGAAAAATAAGTTTAGCTTATTTGTTGTAGTTATTTTCTTAAGCTTTTGTTTTGTTATTTTTTATAAAGGATTAAATACTCCAAACACCTATACCCCAAAGGTTAATGAGAAAAAAAATATCCCAACCTTTAAAGCAAAAGACTTTTATTCCAATAGTTATATAAACTCAGATAAGATTTTTGAAGAGAACACATTTTATATTGTAAATATTTGGGCATCCTGGTGTGTACCTTGTAGAACAGAACACCCCTTATTAATGCAACTAAGTAAAAATCAATCGATTAAGTTAATTGGATTAAATTATAGAGACAATTTTAATAATGCAAAAAAATTTATTGATGACTTTGGCAATCCATATTCTAGAATCTTAATTGATAAAGATGGAACTTTAGGAGTTGAATTTGGAGCATATGGAGTTCCAGAAACTTTTTTAATAGATAAAAATAAAAATATGATTAAAAAATTTGTTGGTCCAATCAATCAAGAAATTGTTAATGAAATTAAATTAGTTATTAAATGAAAATTTTAAAAATATTTATAATCCTATTTTTAGCCACAAGCTTTTTTGAGTTAAAATCAGATGAAGCAAATGATATTTTAAAAAATAAAATTTTAAAAAATATTCGTTGTTTAATTTGTCAAGGTCAGTCTGTATACGATTCAGAATCTGAATTTGCCTCCAGTATTAAACTAATTGTTGATAGAAAAATTAATGAAGGATTAAAAGAAAAACAAATATACCAATTTTTAAGAGAAAAGTATGGTGATTGGGTGATTTTTGATCCCCAGTTAAACAAAAATACTTATGTTTTATGGTTATTACCATTATTGTTATTTTTGTTTGGTGGTGCAATAATATATAAAAAAATAATATCTAATAAAAATAACAAAATTTAAATGAAACATTCCAAGTTAATATCAAAATTTATTTTTATCATTTTTTTTAGTCTATTGTCTTCAATGGTTTATTCAGAAGAAAATAGTTCTAAATTTAATGTCTATTCTGGAATGTTTGACTTCAGTGATACTGGTAAAAAATCAACATTAATCGGATTTCAACATCAAAATGAGGATTTAAATAGAGATACTTTTTTAGGTAATATTTCTCCAATAACGGGTGCATTAGTGACTGCGGACTCTGCTGCATATATTTATACAGGTATTCAAGCTCAATATAAGTTAGGTAAAATTAATTTTATTCCAAGCTTTGCACCGGGATTGTATAGTAAAGGTGATGGTAAAGATCTGGGTCATATTTTAGAATTTAAAAGTGAACTACAAATTTCTGTAGATTTTGTAAGCAACAGTCAACTTGGTTTTTCTTATAATCATCTTTCTAATGCTAGCTTGGGAACAAAAAATCCTGGAGCAAATAGTTATATGTTTAATTTCTTTAAATCATTTTAAAAGAACATATGAACTTAAAAGACTGCTATAATTTTAATGACTTTAGAAAATTAGCAAAAAAAAAATTACCTTCTCCAATTTTTCATTACATCGATGGTGGTGCAGACGATGAAAAAACTTTAAAAAGAAATACAGATTCTTTTGATGATTGTGATTTAATTCCAAACATTCTTGCTAGTGTTGGTAAACCAGATCTTTCTACAACTGTTTTTGGAAAAAAAATTGATATGCCAGTTTTTCTCTCACCAACTGCAATGCAAAGACTTTACCATCATGAAGGTGACAAAGCCTCAGCAAGAGCTGCTGAAAAGTTTGGAACTTTTTATAGCATGTCTACAATGGCCAATAATACTATTGAAGAGATTGCTGATATTTCAAATGGACCAAAATTATTTCAACTATATGTTCATAAAGATCAATCAATTACGGACGACTTAATAGACAGATGTAGAGTGTCTGGTTTTAATGGTATGTGTCTAACAGTTGATACGTTAGTTGCTGGAAACAGAGAAAGAGATCACAGAACTGGCTTTACTACCCCTCCAAAATTGACACTTCAAAGCTTAATGAGTTTTGCCATGAAACCTGAATGGGTATTTAATTATTTTACTCATAAAAAATTTGAATTATCAAATGTTAAAAATAAAACAGATAAAGGAACAAATATCTCAAAATCAGTTATCGAATATATCAATGAACAATATGACCCGGCTATGAATTGGAAGGATGCTGAATACTGTGTAAAAAGATGGAACGGTCCATTTGCCCTTAAAGGTGTGATGTCAGTTGAAGATGCAAAAAGAGCAATAGATATTGGTTGTACAGCAATAATGATTTCAAATCATGGGGGTAGACAATTAGACGGTTCAAGATCACCCTTTGACCAAGTTAATGTAATTAGAGAGGCTGTTGGTGATAAATTAGAGATTATTTTAGATGGTGGTGTAAGACGTGGAACCCATGTTTTAAAAGCTTTAGCAGCTGGTGCAACGGCATGCAGTTTTGGAAAAATGTTTTTATTTGCTTTAAGTGCTGGAGGTCAACCAGGTGTGGAACGTCTATTGCAAAACATGCATGATGAAATTAATAGAAATATGGTACTAATGGGTTGTAAGACTTTAAAAGGATTAGATATGTCAAAATTAATTTATAGAAAATAGTTTTTACTTATCAAAATTATATATAAAAAAAATAAATTAAATTATATAATATTGATATTAGAATTAAATTATTATGAAATTAGCAAAAAATTTACAAAGACTAGGAACTGAATCTGCATTTAGTGTTTTAGCTGAAGCAAAAAAATTAGAAGCACAAGGCAAACCAATGATTCACTTAGGTCTAGGTCAGCCTGATTTTAAGACACCCCAACACGTAGTAGATGCTGCAAAAAAAGCATTAGATGAGGGTCATCATGGATATGTTTTATCAAACGGAATTTTAGAGTGCAGACAAGCTGTTACTAGAAAAATTAAAAAACTTTATAATAAGGATATTGACCCTGAAAGAGTATTGATAATGCCAGGTGGGAAACCAACAATGTATTATGCGATACAATGTTTTGGGGAGCCAGGTGCGGAAATTATACATCCAACACCAGCATTCCCAATATATGAATCAATGATTAATTACACAGGTTCAACTCCAGTCCCTTATGACTTAACAGAAGATAAAGATTTAAAATTTGATCCAGAAAAAATTCTATCTTTAATTACAGATAAAACTAGATTGTTAATATTAATTAACCCGAATAATCCAACGGGAAGTTTTGTTGAAAAATCTGCAATAGATGTTTTAGCAGAAGGGTTAAAAAAACATCCTCATGTAGCAATCCTAAGTGATGAAATTTATAGTAGACAAATTTATGATGGAAAAGAAATGCCAACATTTTTTAATTATCCTGATCTGCAAGATAGATTAATTGTTTTAGATGGTTGGAGTAAAGCTTATGCAATGACTGGATGGAGAATGGGATGGAGTGTGTGGCCAGAAGAATTAATACCACATGTAAATAAACTAATTATTAATAGTGTTTCATGTGTTAATGCTCCGTCACAATTTGCAGGAATTGCAGCTTTAGACGGACCAGATGATGCAATCCATGAAATGATGGTAAAATTTGATCAAAGAAGGAAATTGATTCACGAAGGTTTAAATAGTTTACCAGGTGTGGAATGCAGTTTACCAGGAGGAGCCTTTTATGCATTTCCTAAAGTTATTGGAACAGGAATGAATGGTTCAGAATTTGCAAAAAAATGTATGCATGAAGCAGGAGTAGCAATAGTTCCAGGAACAGCTTTTGGTAAAACTTGCCAAGATTACGTAAGATTTAGCTATGCAGCTTCACAAGACAACATATCTAACGCATTGGAAAACATCAAAAAAATGCTAGGCTAAGACTAATGAGTGAATTAGTTCTGCCAAAGATTGACAAAGCAACGATCAATAAAAAAGAATATATTTTTAAAAATCTTGCAAAAATTATCAATCCAGAAAATGTTTTAAGTCATGCAGATGATATTAAACCATATGAAACTGATGCATTAGCAGCTTATACACAAACACCACTCGCTGTTGTGATGCCAGAAAACACTGAAGAAGTAAGTAACATTTTAAAGTTTTGTCACAAAGAAAATATTAAAGTTGTACCAAGAGGTGCTGGCACTGGTCTTTCAGGGGGAGCTCTACCTTTAAATGATGCAATTTTATTAAGTCTTGGAAAATTTAACAAAATTATAGAAATTGATTTTGAAAATAAATGTGTAGTAACCCAACCTGGTGTAACAAATTTAGGAATAACACATGCCGTACAACATAAAAATTTTTACTACGCACCAGACCCATCAAGTCAACTTGCATGCTCAATAGGGGGCAATGTTGCTGAAAATTCTGGAGGCGTTCATTCTCTAAAATATGGAACGACAACTAATAATATTTTAGGTGTTGAAATGGTAATGATGGATGGAACAGTTTGTAGAGTTGGTGGAAAAACTCTTGATCAAGAAGGGTATGATCTAATGGGATTAATTTGTGGTTCAGAAGGATTATTAGGAGTAATTACTGAAGTGACAGTAAAAATTTTAAAAAACCCTCAAGTAGTTAAAGCAGCGCTAATAGGCTTTCCAACAATTGAAGAAGGTGGAAATGCAGCATCGGAAATAATTTCAAGTGGAATTGTTCCAGCAGGTATGGAAATAATGGATAAAGCTTTGATAGAGGCAACAGATAATTTTAGTAAAGCAGGATATCCAAGAGATGCGGAACTTTTATTAATTGTAGAATTAGATGGAACCGAATCTGAGGTAGATGAATTATTAAAACAGGTGAGAAGTATTTGTGAAAAAAATAATTGCTCAAGTTTAAAATTAAGTAAAAATGAAAAAGAAAGACTATCATTTTGGGCAGGTAGAAAAGCAGCATTTCCAGCATGTGGAGCTATGGCACCAGATTATTATTGTATGGACGGGTCCATACCAAGAGGAAAACTTGCGGAAGCTTTACTTGAAATAAAAAGACTTTCTGAAAAATACAAATTACCTGTAGCAAATTGTTTTCATGCAGGAGATGGAAATTTACATCCATTAATAATGTTTGATGGAAGTGATAAAGAACAACTGCGAAAAACAGAGGAATTTGGAGCCGAGATACTAAAGACGTGCGTTAGATTAGGGGGAGTGATCACTGGAGAACATGGGGTAGGAGTAGAAAAAAGAGAACTAATGTGTGAGATGTTTAATAATACAGATATTCAACAACAATTAGATATTAAAAAATCACTGGATGAAAAAAATTTACTAAACCCAGGAAAAGTTTATCCAATATTAAGAAAATGTGCAGAGGAAGGAAGGGTACATGTCCACAGAAATGAAGAAAAATTCCCAGATCTTCCAAGATTCTAATAATACTTATTATCCAGAAGATGAGCTGCAAGTTTCAAATCTAGTTCAGGAACTTTACAAAAAAAACCAACCAACAGAAATAATTGGCACAGGTTCAAAAAATTTTATTGGTAACAACATTCAATCTGCAAAAAAACTATCTATGTCTAAGTTGTCAGGTGTAATTGAGTATTTGCCTGAAGAACTATATATTAAGGTTAAAGCTAACACGCCATTAGAGTTAGTTGAAAAGGAGTTAGAAAAAAACAATCAAGAACTTGCTTTTGAGCCTATTGATTTTGGATTTATTGAAAATGGAAAATCAAATAAGGGCACCATAGCAGGCCATTTAGCTTGTAACTTTGCTGGCTCTCGAAGATTTAAAGTAGGAAGTTTAAGAGATCACATATTAGGTTTTAGAGGTGTGAATGGTAAAGGAGATATAATTAAATCAGGTGGGACAGTTGTAAAAAATGTTACAGGTTATGATCTATCAAAACTAGTAACAGGATCTTTTGGAACTTTAGTTGCTTTAACTGAAATAACATTGAAGGTTCTACCTAAAAAAAAATTATCTAATACAATTACTATACATACTGATGATAAAAAATTAGTTAAAAATTTATTTGATAAGATATCTAGTTCAAGCAGCGAAGTCTCTGGAGCTGTTTATATTCCTGAAGAACCCAAAGATGAAAATTATGACCAAAACAAAGAGATGGTCTTTAAATTTAATGACTTAAAATACAAAGGTTCATTTTTAGCGCTAAGAATAGAAGGAGATAAAATTTCAATAGATGAAAAATTAAAAGCTTTAACAAATGAACTGGAGCTTAGTAAGCTGAATACAACAGTTTTAGATGTTCATCAATCAACACCATTTTGGAAAAAAATAAATAATCTTGAAATATTCAAATCAACAAAGAATAACCTTTTAAGAGTAGTAGTGCCTCCTTCGAAAGGCCCTAAGTTGATGCAATTCTTAGGTAATAAGTATAAATATTACATTGATTGGTGTGGCTCATTATATTGGATAGAGGTTCAATCAAAGAAGAACTCTAAGGTTAGCGATATTAAAAAATTAACCAAGGAATTAGGTGGTTATTTAACTATCATAAAGACATCGGATGAATATGATTACGAAGAAACAATTTTTACAGTAGATGATACAAGACTTTTAATATCAGAAAAGATCAAAAAAAGTTTTGACCCTAAAAGAATTTTTAATCCTGGAAAAATGTATAGAGGAATTTAATGCAAACAAACTTTACTGAAAAACAATTAAAAGACAGTGACAACGCTGCAACAGAAAAAATTTTTAAAAAGTGTGTTCATTGTGGTTTTTGTAATGCAACTTGTCCAACCCATCAAATATTTGGTGACGAATTAGATGGACCGCGAGGAAGAATTTATTTGATTAAAGATATGTTGGAAAATCAAAAAAAGCCAACAGCAAAAACTGTAAAACATATAGATAGATGTTTATCTTGCTATAGCTGCATGACCACTTGTCCTGCTGGAGTGAATTACATGCACATCATTGATCATGGTAAAAAATATATTGAAAAAAACTATGAAAGATCTTTTTTTGATAGAACAATTAGAAATTTTTTATCAGTAGTGTTACCAAATACAGGATACTTCAGATTAGCAAGTTATATGGTTAAATTAGCTAAACCTTTTAAATTTTTAATGCCATTAAAAATAAAAGATATGATGAATTTGATGCCGACAAGTTTTCCAAAAAAAACCATAAAACAAAAAGAAATTTATTCCGCAACTGGTAAAAATAAAATTGCAAGAGTTGCTCTTTTAACTGGATGTGTTCAAAAAGAAATTTCTCCTCAAATTAATGAGGCAACAATCAGACTTTTAAATAGACATGGAGTTGAAGTAGTTGTGCCTAAAAAGATCAGATGTTGTGGATCATTAAATCATCATTTGGGAAAAGAAGATGACGCGCACCAAGATTTTAGAAATAATATTAATACTTGGTATGACGAACATCAAAAAGGAAATTTAGACGCTATTTTATCAAATACTTCTGGCTGTGGAACGACCATGAAAGACTATGGTTTCATTTTTAAAGATGATGAAGAAATGAAAAAGAAAGCAAAAGTGATTTCTGATTTAACAAAAGACGTTTCTGAATATTTAGATACTAATTTAAAATTAAACTTTAAAACAAAAGACAAGAAATATAAAATTGCTTATCATTCTGCATGTTCAATGCAACATGGACAAAAAGTACACAGTCAACCCATGTCATTACTTTCAAAAACAAATAATGAAATTATGGAAATTCCAGAAGGACATATCTGTTGTGGGTCTGCTGGCACTTATAATATTTTGCAAACTGAAATTGCTAAAGAATTATTAAGTAAAAAAGTAAAAAATATTGAAAGTTTGAAACCAGATTTTATTTCAACTGGAAATATAGGTTGTATTACCCAAATTTCTAATGGAACCAAAACTCCAATTTTACATACCATTGAGATATTAGATTGGTATACTGGTGGTCCAAAACCAAAAATATTACAAAAGAATTAACTATGAAAAAAATTATAATTACACGAAGACTATTAAAAGAATCTGAGGAAAAAGCTTCTAAAACATTTGATGCAAAGCTTAATGGTAATGATGAATTATATTCTCAGTCAAAACTTATTGAATTAAGTGAAGGCCATGATGCAATCTTAACTTCTTTAACTGATAAGATGGATGAAGAGACTATAAGTAAATTACCAGATAGTATTAAGGTAATTTCTAATTTTGCAGTTGGTTTTGGAAACATTGATTTAGAGGCAGCTAAAAAAAGAGGAATAGCCGTAACTAATACACCAGAGGTTTTATCTGATGCTACTGCAGAGATTGGAATTTTATTAATTCTTGGAGCATGTAGAAGAGTTCCAGAGGGTATTCAAGCTGCAAAAGAAAGTAGCTGGAAGTGGTCTGCAGATTACTTGATTGGAAAACAGTTAACTGGTACGAGGCTTGGAATTTTAGGAATGGGGAGAATAGGTCAAAAGATTGCAAAAATTGCAAAATCTTTAGGAATGATTATTCACTATCACAACAGATCAAAATTAAGTGACGAAAAAGAACAAGGTGCCATTTATCATGATAGCATTAAAAGTCTTTTTGGAGTTTCAGATGTATTGTCAATTTGTTGCCCCGCAACAAAAGAAACAGAAAATTTAATTAATAAAGAAACATTAGAATATTTTCCAACAGGTGCGGTTATAACAAATGTAGCTCGTGGAGACATTGTTGAAGATGAAGCTTTAATAGATGCATTAAATAGAAGAAAAATCTATGCAGCAGGACTTGATGTTTATAAAGGTGAACCAAATTTAAATTCAGGCTATCTGAAGATTAAAAGTGTTTTTATTTTGCCTCACCTTGGAAGTGCCACTAAGCACACAAGAATTGCTATGGCTAATCTAGCTATAGACAATATTGATGAGTTTTTCAAAACAGGAAATTGCAAAAATAAAGTTAATTAATACAACTTGGAATTGAAAGTTATTATTTTTTATAACGTTTATAGGAATTAATATAAATTTTACCTATTCACATTTGTTCTGTTTTGAGAGAAGCTTGATCATTGAATAATTAACAATAGAGGAGAGAAGAAAATGAAAAAAATACTTTCAACATTAAGTACTTTTTTGTTCGTAAGCTCAATTGCTACTTCTGTATTTGCTGCTGGTGATGAGGCAACAATTAAAAAGTTAAGTAGTATGTATAAATCAGGCGACGCTACACAAGCAATTGTAATTCCACAGGATACTAAATTTGCTGCAAATGTTAAAAAAAACATTTTGCCAAATATTAATTTGCCTGCTGGGTTTTCAATTAGTGTGTTTGCTATAGTACCTGATGCAAGACACATGGCTGTTGCAAGAAACAAAACAACAGTATGGATTGGAACAAGAAAAGATAAGGTTTGGCAAGCAACCGATAGAGACATGGATGATATTGCAGATACTGTAGAGCAGTTTGCTCCAACAGTTAAGTTTGATATCCCCAATGGTGTTTGTTTTAGTGATGATGGCCATTTGTATGTAGCAGAAAGAAACAGAGTTTTATGGTTCCCAGCTGCTGAATATTTTATGGAAAGTCCTGACACTGTAGCTGTACCGATTATTGATCAAGGTAATTTGATACCAGTTGAGGAGGAATCATATAACCACACGGCTAGAGTTTGTGCTGTTAATAAAGCAGACAATAAACTTTATGTTAGTTTAGGTCAGCCTCACAACGTAGCTCCAGCAGACAAATTGGATCTATATCAAGAAGTTGGAATTGGTGGAATGATTAGCTTTAATCGTTTCCCAGGAGACCTTGATAGAAAAGTTGTAGCAACTGGAATAAGAAACTCAGTTGGGCATGCTTTTAATCCTAAAGATGGATCTTTATGGTTTACTGATAACCAAGTTGACGGTATGGGAGATGAAACACCTCCAGGTGAACTAAATAAAATGCCTAAAATGGGCATGTGGTATGGTCACCCTTATACCGGTGGTGGAGAAGTTAGAACCAATGAGTATAAAGGACAAACAATTCCAAAAAAAGATGCTGATAGATATGTTAAGCCTCAAGTTGAGATGGTTGCACATGCTGCTGACTTAGGAATGATGTTTTATACTGGAAAACAGTTTCCAAAAAAATACCATAATGCAATTTTTAGTGCACAACATGGTTCATGGAATGCTGTAAAACCTAGAGGTGCTAGAGTTATGGTTACTTATCTAGACTCAAAAGGCAATGCTAAAAAGACAGAACCTTTTGCTGATGGTTGGATGACTGAAATGGGCACTTACTTAGGTAGACCAGTTGATGTTCAACAATACTTTGATGGCTCTATACTAGTGTCAGATGATAAAGCTGGAGTAGTATACAGAATCAAATACGAAGGTTAATAAAATATAAATTAGGGACCGGCTTAATCTCCGGTCCTTTTTTTTAAACAAAAATTTAAAGGAAACAATTATGATCAAAAAAATTTTAATAATTATATCATTTTTAGCAATTTGCACGGGAGTAAGCTTTGCAAATACAGATGAAAAAAAAGTATGCACAGGTTTTGGTACTTGGACAAAGGATGGAGAATATAAAATTGTAAGAAGTAAATGTATTACTGAAAAAGAATATCAGGCATCATTAAACGCTCCTGATTATCTGTGTAAATATTATCAAAAGTCTATTTGGAAAGAATCTGAAAGACCTTATGGAAAAAAACAGTATCAGTATACAGATTCAAGTTTAACAAAAATAAATGCCCTTAAAGATGAAGGTAAAGCCCTTTGTGATGCTGGAAAATTAAGGGATGGTGAAGCAAAACTTGTAGAAGCTATTAAAATTATTAGCCATACTCGGATGAATTAATAAAGAGTATGAAGAAATTAATTATATTAGCTATATTTTCTTTATCACTTTTGAGTACCCCTCAATTAGCTGCAGAAGTTAATTTAACGGAAACACTTAAAGCTGGTAAAGAAATTGCCCAAAATATTTGTTCTGGTTGTCATGGTGTGAGTGGTAAAGCCGAATCTGGTGGAAATTCTGGTGCAGTACCAAATATATATGCACAAGAAAGAGATTATCTAAAAATAAAGCTTAAAAATTATAAGTCTGCAAAATTACAACATCCTCAAATGACCATGATAGCTCAGATGCTATCAGACGAAGATATTGAAAATGTTTCAGAATGGTATTCAAGAATAAAAGTTAAAGTATTTGATCCAGAGATAGAATTATCAGAACCGAATTAAGTTAAGCAATTAAACTGTTTTTGGAAAACATACACCAACACCTATTTGTCCACCACCTTGTTTATTATAATAAGTATTAGAATATTTTGCATAACGAGTAATTTTATTAAACGTAAAAGTATTAATCATCTTTTCATTTAAAAAATGACCAACTAAAGCTTTTTCATTATTCAGGATAATTTCTAAAGAAAAAAGATATCTTTTTACCTCTTTATCAAAAATTTTAATCTCATCATTATTTGAAATATAAAAATCATAGTCTATAGTTTTTTGGCTCCATTCATTTTTGTCTGTCTCATAAAATTTAGTGTCCATTTTACAAAAATGTTCTAGTTTTTTTTCTTCTGTAAAAGAATTAAAAGGTAAAAAAAGTATAAACAATATAAAAAAATATTTCATATCAATTTTATTTAAAAGAATAATCTTTGAATAAACCAATAAAGACCAATGGATGCAATAATTAATGAAAGAGGTCTTGTAACTTTATTACGATACCATAATCTTTTTTGGAACAACAATGCTATAAAAACATAAGATAAAAAAATTACACTAATTTGCCCAAGTTCAACACCCACATTAAAAGAAATTAGACTTGAAATAAATAATCCATCTGAAATTCCAATTTCATTTAGAATACCAGCAAAACCCAAACCATGAAGTAATCCAAAAATAAAAATTATATAAGGTCTCGTTTTTTTTATATTTTCAGTAAATAAATTTTCAATAGCAATAAAACAAATAGATAAAGCTATAATAGGCTCCACAATAACAGATGGAATTTTAATTAAATTTAATACACCTAAAAATAAAGTAATTGTATGAGCCAATGTAAATATTGATACCTGTAGCAGTAAAGGTTTTATTTTGGGTGTTAACAAAAATAAGGCTAATACAAACAAGATATGATCTAAACCTTTGGGTATTATGTGTTTAAACCCTAAATGAGTGTATGATCTGATATTATCAAAAAAATCTACTTCTTTTTTATTTTTAGGGTTAAACCAGTCTGATTTTTTACCAGTCGCGATTAGTTTTGAATATAAATCTTCATTATTAGGAGAATTAACTCGTAAAATAATTGATCCTAAATTTTTGTCCCAAAAAAATTTTAAGTCTTCATCCTTTATATTTTGAATATCAAAATCAACAATAGTATCCCTAGCAACGTTGGTATTTCCAACCCCAGGTATATCTATATTCAGTAGAACTAAGTTATAATTAGAGTTAGTTGATATTAAATAAATTTTGTTTTGAAGGTTTTTTATTTTAGAATTAAATTTTTCAAGCAACTCAACTGCACTCATATTTCTTAAGCTTTCATATTTATCAGATTGTTTAGATTCTTTCGTATTCGAGTGATTTATGTCTACTTCTGCAATAATAGCCTCAAGATTTAATCGGATTGATAAAGTGGCATTTGTGATATTGTCTTCTTCATAAATATTGAGATTTGCAATTGCTGGACGCAATTCATGAGCATAAGATGATTGTATGAAAAATAATAAAAATATAAATATCTTAAAAAACATTAACTTATTAAAGCAGATTTTTTATTTTTTTGCAGTCTTATTATTTATTACTTTTTTGAAATTTAATTCATACGCACATGAATTATGGCTTGAGCCAGTTAACTTTAAATTTAACAATAAGGAAGTATCGAAGATACATATTAATATAGGCCAAAATTTTATAGGTTCTCCGTTTGGCTATTATGAACCAAATAAAAAAAGCTTATATTTGGAAAATAAAAATAAAGTAATAAATTTACCTCAGAGAGATGGAAATTTTCCAGCTATCCAAACACTAATTTTAGATAAAGGTTTTCATATTTTAAATTATGAAACAAATTATGAATTCTTAAAATATGAGTCTATTGAAAAGTTTGAAGATTTCTTAAAAGAGCAAAATTTTGAAAGCACTTTAAACAAATTTGATAAAAATAAGCTGCCCACAGAGAGTTATCGAAGATTTGCAAAAGCATTAATGACAAATGGTAATAAAAGTTTTTTTATTCAAAAGCCAAAATTAGACTTTGAGATTATTGCTTTAACTTCACCATATAACTTAAAGGAGGAGATATTTGAGTTTCAACTATTTGAAAAGGGCAACCCTCTAGAAAACTGGCAAATTACTATCTTCAGTAGAGATGAGGAAAATAGCTACAAGGAAATTGTAAAAACAAACCCAAATGGAGTAGGAAAAATAAGGATTTTTGAAAATAGAACCTATTTATTGAGTGCAGTTAAGTTGGACAAAGCAAATTATATAGAAAAACTAAAATATAAATCAGACTGGTTTAGCTTGTGGGCAAGCTTAACATTTAAAAAATAATGCAATTTTAAGTTGTAGTTATAATAGTCGTATCATTGAATTAGCCTTATATAACAAGTGTTTTTTCAAAAAAACTAAACACTATTCATTAGACTCTAATTTTATTTTGTGCTTAAAATCATACTAGTTAATTAACTAATATAAATAACAAGGAGAGAAAAATAATGATTAAAGAAAAAAAATCATTGAAGAATTCAACTTCTTCAAGACGTAAGTTCTTTAAGACTGCTGCTAAAGCTGGTGCTGTAGCTGCAGCAACTGTTGCAATGCCAAATATTGCAACTGCAGGATCTCACGCTACTGTATTAAAGATGCAAGCTGCTTGGCCTTCAGGCGCAAACATCTTTTTTGAAATGGCGCAAGACTACTGTAACATGGTTAGCGATATGTCAGGTGGATCACTTAAAATTGATCTTCAGCCTGTAAACGCAATTGTTAAAACTTCAGAAATCGGAGCGGCGGTAAGCGATGGAATCGTTGATATGGGTCACTGGGTGACTGCGTATTGGTACGGTAAAAACGCTGCAGCTTCACTTTTTGGAACTGGTCCTTCATACGGAATGTCATCTCAAGAAGTTATGGGATGGATGGAGTATGGTGGAGGAAGAAAATTATATGAAGAAGCAGTAGCTAGTGTTGGATATAACTACACTGGATTCTTTCATATGCCTATGCCAGCACAACCTTTTGGTTGGTTCAAAAAGAATGTAACTAAAGTATCTGATGTTAAAGGTATGAAGTATAGAACAGTTGGTCTAGCGACTAACGTTTTAACTGCTATGGGGATGGTCGTAAGACAATTACCAGGTGGTGAAATCCAACCAGCAATGAAAACTGGTTTGATCGATGCTGCTGAGTTTAACAACCCAACATCAGACTCACAGTTTGGAATGCAAGATGTCTCTAAACACTATCACTTAGGAAGTTTCCACCAATCTCAAGAGATGTTTGAAATTCCTATGAACACGAAGAGACTGAACAGCCTTTCACCTGCTCATCAAGCTATCTTGAAGAACGCTGCTTATGCTGCTAACTCAGATAACTACTTCAAAGCACTTGTTAGATATTCTGACAGTTTAGCTGATTTGATGAACACACATAAGGTTAACGTTTACCAAACATCTGATGCTATTTTAGCTGAACAGTTAAAAGGTTGGGATAAAGTTGTTGGAGAATTCTCTGGAAAAGATGCATTCTTCAAAAAAGTGGTAGACTCTCAAAAAGCATACGCTAAGAAAGTAATGAAGTACTTGCTGATGAATCAGCCTAATTACAAACTAGCTTATGAAAATGAGTTTGGACCAATTGGAAAAGTTAAAATCTAATTAACTTTTTAATAATTTAAGAAGGGGGTTTCGGCCCCCTTTTTTTATAGTACAGTTTTTAACAAAATTAGAGTATCCTATTCAAATCATGATGAGAGCCTACATAAAATTAGCTGACACGTTAAGCACTTCGATAGGTAAGGCTTTTTCTTGGTGTATAGTTATTTTGATGGGTGGAACTTGTTATGAAGTTATGATGGCCTATGTATTTAATAAGCCAACACTTTGGAATTTTGACTTTAGCATGCAGATGTATGGTGCAATATTAATGATGTCAGGTGCTTATTGTTTAGCAACCGAATCTCATGTTAGAGGAGATGTAATTTACAGATTATTTAAACCAAGAACACAAGGCTATATTGATTTAGTACTTTATTTTATTTTCTTTTTTCCTGGTGTCGTGTCTTTAGCATTTTATGGCTATGAATATGCTGCACTTGCTTGGAAGATAAAAGAAACTAGTTGGAGTAGCCCAGCACAAATTAATATTTATATGGTAAAATCCTTAATACCAGCTGCGGGAGTATTTTTAGTTATTCAGGGAATAGCCGAAGTATTTAGAGCAATTATTTGTATTAAAACTGGACATTGGCCAGCAAGAATGGTTGTTGCAGAAGAAACAGAACAAATTTTAATGAGAACAGCGCAGGACGAGGATCAAAAAGATGTTATTTAGTTTAACAAATCCAGAAGTTGCCATCTTCATGATGGGGATATTTTTATTTGCGGTGCTATTAGGTTTTCCAATTGCCTTCACCTTGATGGCAATGGGAATAGGTTTTGGATATTATGCTTATTACGATCCTGCTTTAATGGATCACATATTTGATAATAGGATATTTTCTTTATTTGTAAAAAATACTTATACCGTTATGGATAATAACGTGCTCACCGCCGTCCCACTATTTCTATTTATGGGGTATCTAGTTGAAAGAGCTGGAATTGTATCAAAATTATTTTTTGCAATAAGACTTGCAGCTCACAGATTGCCAGCTTCAATGGCAGTAGCTGCTCTAATAACATGTACTTTATTTTCTACAGCCACAGGAATTATTGGTGCCGTTGTAACCCTAATGGGTCTACTTGCTTGGCCTGCAATGGTTAAAGCAGGATATGATAAAAAATTTGCTTCAGGAGTAATTTGTGCGGGTGGATGTTTGGGTATTTTAATTCCACCTAGTATCATGTTAATTGTTTATTCAGTAATAGCTCAGTTATCTCCTTTGAGATTATTTGCTGCAGCAATTTTTCCAGGACTTTTACTTGCAGGACTTTATATAGCTTATGCAGTAGGTAGAGCTTGGCTCCAACCATCAATTGCACCTAAGCCAAGAGCAGAAGATATTCCGCCACGAGCTGAAATTTTAAAAGAAGTATTAGTTTCTTTTGTTCCTCTTTTTGGATTAATTATGTTAGTTCTTGGAACAATCTTAGCAGGTATAGCAACGCCAGCAGAGGCAGCAGCAGCAGGAGCATTTGGTGCTATATTGTTATCTTGGTTTTACAAAACACTTAAATGGCAAAGTTTTAAAGAATCTGTTTTTCTAACAGCAAAAACTACAGCGATGATTATGTGGTTATTCATTGGTTCTTGGACTTTTTCGTCTGTATTTTCTTATCTAGGTGGTCATGAAATTTTTGAACATTTTTTTACATCAATTGAAATATCAACTTGGCAATTTTTAATTATTACTCAAGTAATAATTTTTCTTTTAGGATGGCCATTAGAATGGACTGAAATTCTAATTATATTTGTTCCAATATTTTTACCCTTACTTGAGGTGTTTGATGTTAATCCATATTTCTTTGCAATGTTAATCGCTCTAAATTTACAAACATCATTTTTAACACCTCCCATGGCTATGTCCGCTTATTACTTAAAGGGCGTTCAAAAGAAAAATGTTGAATTGATGGAAATATTTGCCGGAATTATGCCTTTCTTAGGAATAGTAATATTTGCTATGTTTCTTATGTATATGTTTCCAGGTATTGCTTTGTGGCTACCAGAAACGTTATTTGCAAACTAAATAATTTAAAATGTTAAATATATTTACTCTAACAACTAATAAATTAGTTGAGCACTTAAAATCGGGTCAGATTTCTTCAGTAGAGGTTTGTAATCAATATATTGAGAGAATTGAAAAATTTGAAAAAGATGTAAAGGCGTGGGAATATTTTGATAAAAAAAAGCTTTTAGAAAAAGCTGCTGAAGCAGATGAGTATAGAAAATCAGGAAAACCTCTTGGGTCTTTGCACGGTCTACCAATAGCAGTTAAAGATATAATAGGTACTTTTGAAATGCCTACTGAATGTGGTTCTCCTGTCAGAAAAAAAATGCCAAGCTCACAAGATTCTGAAGTTGTTAATCTACTTAAGATTGAGGGGGCAATAGTAATGGGAAAGACTGTAACTACTGAACTTGCATATTTTCACCCAGGCAAAACTACTAACCCACATGATAATTCAAGAACACCTGGAGGATCATCAAGTGGCTCTGCGGCTGTTATAGCAGCACATATGGCACCATTATCAATTGGATCACAAACTAACGGCTCAATTATTAGACCTGCTTCTTACTGTGGAGTTGTTGGTTATAAGCCCTCTTATGGGTTGATTTCACGAAGTGGAGTGATGAGACAATCTGATAAATTAGATCACATCGGTGTATTTGGAAAAACGGTAGAAGATGTTGCCCTATTTGCAAAATCATTAATAAAAAAAGATTTATACGATCCATCAACTATTCATTATGCGGCAGATGAAATGTTAACTGTTTGTAAAAAAGGACCACTTTATGAGCCAAAATTTATTTTTTATAAAACAAAAAACTGGAAAAATATTGATAAAGAATCTCAAAAATCTTTTGAGTTCTTTATAAAAACTTTTAAAAAAAATATTGAAGTATTCGATACCCCTTCTTATTTTGATGATATTCCAAAATATCATAAAATAATTCATGAAACAGATATGGCAAATAATTTTCAAGGTTATTATAAAAAATCAAAAAAACATCTTTCTAAAGAAATGGTCAGTGCAATTGAAAGAGGCCTAAAGTACTCAGCCAAAGAATATGCTGAAGCGATAGATTTTATGAAGAGAAGTTATGAGTCTTACAAAGAGGTTTTTGAAGATTACCATGGGGTGTTAACTCCATCATCAGCAGGGGTTGCACCGAAGGGTCTCAAGAGCACTGGAAGCCCTGAATTTTGTACTATTTGGACTTATATGGGTCTACCATCTATTTCATTACCTTTACTTGTTGGAGAAAATAATTTACCATTAGGTATACAGTTAATTGGAGACAAGCTAGATGATTTAAGATTTCTAGGTGTAGCCAACTGGCTAGAAAAAAATTGTAAAAAATATGCTAAATAAAATAACAACTCTATTAGGATCAGGCCTTGCAACATTATTTCTTATAGGTCTTGCAACAACTTTAACTAGATCTTCAATGATAGGATTTTGGGATATATTACCAGTATATATTTTAATGGCAGTAGCAATTTATATGATGTTCTACGAAGCTTTTTTCGATAAGAATTAAATCTTCCTTTAAGTGAATAATTCTAAAAATAGCTATTTACCTTTTTTATTATTATTTATTCAGCCAATTTTTATGGCTAGCAACTTAATCGTTGCAAGAGGTGGGGTTGAGTACGTTCCTCCAATATCTTTAGCTTTTTGGAGATGGACTGCAGTTTTTTTAATATTACTACCATTTACCTACAGTTCTTTAAAAAAAAATTTTAAGTTTGTAAAACAAGAATATAAAAGAATATTTTTCATTGGATCGATGGGTTGTGGAGTTTGTGGAGCTTTTCCATTTTTAGCTGGTCAAACAACAACTGTTACCAACATGGGAATTATATATTCCTCTTCTCCAATTTTTATAATCATAATCTCAAGTTTATTTTTTAAGGAAAAAATAAATCTTCTTAGAATTATTGGACTAGTTTCATGTTTAATAGGTGTTTTTGCCATTATTATTAAAGGTGATTTATCTTTATTAATTAGTCTTAAATTCACAATTGGCGACCTCTGGATGCTAGCTTCTGCAATAGGTTGGGCTCTTTATTCTATCTATCTATTTTATTGGAAAACTAATCTAAAAATTTTTGATAGATTTACTTTGATTGCATTTTTTGGAGTGGTTAGCTTGCTCCCATTTTATCTAATCGAAGAGGCTTTTTTTGTAAGAACTGTATTTAATTCTGATTTTTTTATGTGGGTTTTATTTGCAGCTATTTCACCGGGAATTATAGCTTTTACCTTGTACACAATGGCGCAAAAAAAACTTGGGGCATCTATAACTGGTTTTACTCTTTACATTTTTACAGTTTATAGTGCCATTTATGGAGTTTTATTCTTTAATGAGCAGCTCGAGTATTATCATTACATAGGGACAGCCCTTGTTTTTGGCGGGGTATATATAGTTAAGAGAAAAGTTTAAATAAATTAAGCCACAATCTAAACAAATAATTTACAAATTTCATATTTATACAATAAGTATGAAAAAAATTGTTAGGACTTTATTTATTATAATCTTTGTAGCTAATTTTACTTATGCGGATGAAAAAGATTATTCTGCGGATAATTTTTTTCATATAGGTCAGATGAATTCACATGATGAAAATTTTAGTCTTTATTTTAAAACTAGAGAAAAACCTATTTTAGCACGAGGGGAAGAATCTAATTATATAACTGATTTTCCTCAGGATCTTTATATGTATAACTATAAAACAAAAACTTCACTTCCTCTAATTTCATACGAGTGGTTTCCTTCAAAGGCTAAATTTTTTTTAGAAGAGTATGATTTTCCAGTGTTCCCTGAAGATTTTGCTTATTATTTATTAAAAGATAATAATACATTAGTTATGATTAGTGCTATTAAGAATATTAATAAAAATTTTCAATTCGATATTACTAATAAAAAGTTAAATCAATATCCTTCTAGTGGAAAATTTGAATTTATAATTTCATCGATCGCAAAAAACTGTGGTCACTCACAATTAAAAGAAAATTATAAATGTAATTATTATAAACCTTTAATTTCGAATAATTTAATCAATTAATTTGAGTAAATGCTTCTGCAAATTTTTCTGCATTAAAAATTTGTAAATCATCCTCTTTTTCACCAAGTCCAAGAGCAATTATTGGAAGCTTATATTTTTTAGCAAGGGCTAATAAAATTCCTCCTTTTGCAGTACCATCTAATTTTGTCATTATCAAACCAGTAAGAGGTATAATTTTGTTAAACTCTTCAACTTGACTGATAACATTTTGGCCAGAGGTTGCGTCAAGCACTAGGATTACATCGTGAGGAGCATCTGGATCTATTTTTTTTGTTACATGGGCAATTTTTTTGTATTCTTCCATTAAATTTTTTTTATTTTGTAATCTCCCTGCCGTATCGATCAAAACATGGTTAAAATCGTTCTTTAATGCCTCTTCTATTGCCTTGTAGGCAACTGATGCCGGGTCGGATCCTTGAGTAGATTTTGTAATTTGCACATCAATTTTATTAGCCCAACTTTCTAATTGTTCTATAGCAGCTGCTCTAAACGTATCACAGGCAGAAAACATAACTTTATTACCATTAGATTTTAAAATTTTACCAACTTTTCCAATAGTTGTTGTTTTTCCAACCCCGTTAACTCCCGATACTAGGACTGCATTAAGTTTTTCTTTTTTATTAAAAAAATTCTCATTTTCCAAAGGTTTCATTAAAGTAACTATATAGTTTCTAAGAATCAAGTTTACCTCATTCATAATATCTTTTTTGGGGTCAATTTTTTCTTGAGCAATAATTTTTTTAATTTCTTCAGCTGCAACAAGACCAACATCTGATTGAATCAAATATTCTTCAATTTGATCTAATGTTTTGTCATCTATTTCTTTTTTTACAATTATATCTCTTAAACCAGATGTAAATGTAGAAGCACTTTTCTTAAAACCAATTTTAAATTTATCAAAAATTCCCATTACAACTTAATGTTGATATTTTTAATATCAGACACAGGTCCTTTCATATGAATGCTATTTCTTTCATCAATAGAAATTGTTAAACTACCTAATGCAAACTCTATATCTGTAGTTTTTTCTACCAGATTATTAATGTTAGCTGCAACAGCTGTTGCACAAGCTGCCGTCCCACAAGCCTTGGTAAGTCCAGCTCCTCTTTCCCAAACTTTTACTTTTATTAAATTTCTATTTATAACTTTGGCCAGGGTCACATTACATTTTTCAGGAAATAGAGGATGATTTTCAATTTTCGGACCAATATTTTTTAAGTCAAATGCTTCAATATCATCTACAAAAAAAATTATGTGCGGATTGCCAACATTTATGGCTATTCCACCAATATGTTTGGTAGTATTTCTATCTATAATTTCAATTTTTAAGTCTTGAGTATCTAGCTGCTTACTTAATGGAATTTCTTGCCAATTAACTTTTGGTATACCAATTTCAGTCTCGACTAAATTATTTCCTAAAATTTTTGATTTTAGTGAGCCAGAAGTTGTTAAGAGCGTTATTTCTTTTTTACCACTTTCTTTTGATAGAAGATCTGCCACACACCTAGTGCCATTTCCACAAGCACCAGATATGCTTCCATCTGAATTAAAAAATTCTACATTTGCATCTATTTCTTTATTTTTCTTAATTAGGATGAGTTGATCGCATCCAATAAAACTACGATCACATATCTTAATTATTTGATCTTTATCTAAATTAAAATCTTGGCTTCTTTGATCAATAATTACAAAATCATTGCCTAAACCATCCATTTTAAATGCTTTAATATCCATATACAGATATTTAACTTATTTATTGACTTTTTGAACCTCTATTATAGGTTGATTTCGTTTCCACAAAAACGTTAAATTTGTGGTGTCTTTGGAAACAAAGAGATCAACACTAGTCAGCGATATTCGCCCACTAGTGCGAAACTGCTGTGCGTAATAAATATGTTTGAAAACTTAACAAATAAATTCGAAGAAATTTTTTCTTCTTTAAAAAAAGCACCTTCACTTGACGAAAAGCAAGTAGATGAGGGTTTAAGGGCTATTAGGCAGGCCCTCTTAGAAGCTGATGTCTCTTTAGATGTAGCTAAAGATTTTATAACAAAAGTTAAACCTAAAGTATTAGGTCAAGAGATAATCAGATCAACTTCACCAGGAGATATGGTTGTTAAAATTGTTTATGATGAACTAGTAAGCCTTTTAGGCGAAAGCAACACAGATATTAATTTAAATGCAGTTCCGCCAGTTCCAATGATGCTAGTTGGTCTTCAAGGTTCTGGTAAAACTACAACAACAGCAAAATTAGCCAAATACTTAGAAAAAAATAAAAAGAAAAAGATAATGATGGTTAGCCTTGATGTTTACAGGCCTGCTGCCCAAGAACAATTAAGGTCTTTAGGAGAACAAAATAATATTTTAACACTTCCTATAATTGAAGGACAATTACCAGCAGACATTTGTAGAAGAGCAGTTAGTGCTGCAAGCTTAAATGGAGCAGAAATTATATTGTTTGACACAGCTGGTAGAACTCAAATTGACCTTCAGATGATGAGCGAAATTAAACAAATAGAGAATATAATCAATCCAACTGAAACATTTTTAGTTGCAGATTCTTTAACAGGGCAAGTTGCTGCAGAAGTTGCAAAAGAATTTAAAAATACGGTAAACTTAACAGGTATTGTTTTAACTAGAGCCGATGGTGATGCAAGAGGTGGTGCAGCTCTTAGTATGAAATATGTTTCTCAAGTGCCAATTAAGTTTTTAGGGGTAGGAGAAAAAATAGAAAACTTAGAAGTTTTTCATCCAGATAGAATAGCAAATAGAATACTAGGAATGGGAGATATTGTTTCCCTTGTAGAAAAAGCAGCAGAAGATCTTGGTGAAGAAAATTTAAAAAAAGCTGAAGAAAATTTGAAAAAAGGACAATTTTCTATGGAGGACTATCTATCCCAACTAAGACAAATGAAAAAAATGGGTGGTATAGAAGGAATAATGTCATTTATGCCAGGTGTTTCAAAGATGAAGTCACAGATGGATGCTGCGGGAATTGATGAAAGTATTATTACTAAAAACGAAGCAATAATTTTGTCTATGACCAAAAAAGAAAGAGGGAATCCTAAAATCATAGATGGTTCTAGGAAAAAAAGAATTGCTAATGGCTCTGGAACAGATGCGGCCACTATCAATAAATTGCTTAAGCAATTTAAAATGATGTCTGAAATGATGAAGAAGATGTCAAAAGGAAACCTGAAGGGTATGTCTGATAAAGGAATACCTCCAGAGCTACTAAATCAACTTAAATAAAAAAAGGAAAAAAAATGATAAAAATAAGACTATCAAGAGGTGGAACAAAGAAAAGACCAGTATATAAAGTAGTTATAGCTGACAGTCGTCGTGCAAGAGATGGAAGATTTATTGAGAAGGTAGGATTCTTTAATCCACTTTTACCAAAAGATAAAAAAGAAAGAGTAGGACTAGAAGCAGAAAGAATTAAATATTGGTTAGGTCAAGGTGCTCAACCAACTACTAGAGTTGCAAGAATTTTAGGTGAAAATGGTATTATAGCAATACCTGCAAACGGTAGTAATCCAAGTAAAGCTATTCCTAAAAAAGAAAGAAAAAAAGAAGGAGACGAAGCAGCACCAGCAGCAGCTCCTAAAGCAGAAGCAGCACCAGCAGCAGAAGCTCCAAAGGAAGAAGCTCCTAAAGCAGAAGCAGCACCAGCAGCAGAAGCTCCAAAGGAAGAAGCTCCTAAAGCAGAAGCAGCACCAGCAGCAGAAGCTCCAAAGGAAGAAGCTCCTAAAGCAGAAGCAGCACCAGCAGCAGAAGCTCCAAAGGAAGAAGCTAAATAGTTGGATTCATGTGGCAAGCTCAGATATTCACACTCTATCCTGATTTTTTTCCTGGCCCTTTAAATAAAGGGCTATATGGAAAAGCTTTAACAAATAAAATTTGGGATTTAAAAGTTGTAAATTTTAGAGAGGCTGCTGAGGACAAACATAAAACAGTAGACGACACCCCTTTTGGAGGTGGATCTGGAATGCTGTTGAAAGCTGACATTTTAGCAAAATCTCTTGATGAAAATAAAAAAGAAGGAGAAAGAATTTTTTATTTATCACCAAAAGGAAAAAAGCTTGATCAGAAATTAGCACTAGAACTGTCTAAAGAAAAATCTATTAGTTTAATTTGTGGTCATTTTGAAGGTGTTGATGAAAGGTTGTTATCTACAAGGAATATAGAAGAACTTAGCATAGGAGATTTTATTTTATCTGGAGGTGAAACAGCAGCATTTGTTGTACTAGATAGTGTTCTAAGATTGCTTCCAGGTGTCTTAGGAAATGAACAATCAAAGCATGATGAGAGTTTTGAGAACGGACTTTTGGAGTATCCTCAATACACAAAACCTCAAATTTGGGAGGAAAAAAGCGTTCCAGAAGTGCTATTATCAGGAGATCACAACAAAATTAAAGACTGGCGTTTATCACAATCAGAGGCTATAACACGCGTCCGAAGACCAGATTTATGGGAAAAATATAAGAAAAATTAATTTGATAAATACTAATATGAAAACAATTGAAGAAATAAATCAACTAAACGTTAAAAAAATACTATCTGAGAAGAAAATCCCAGATTTTTTTCCAGGAGATGTAATAAAAGTTGGTGTTAGAATTACAGAGGGTAAAAAAGATAGAATTCAATATTTTGAAGGTGTGTGTATAGCTAGAAAAAACAGAGATATAAATTCTTCATTCACAGTTAGAAAAATTTCATTTGGTGAAGGTGTTGAAAGAACATTTCCGCTATATGGTACTGTTATAGATACAATTACAGTTATCCGTCATGGTAAAGTTAGAAGAGCAAAATTATATTACCTAAGAGACAGAACAGGTAAATCAGCTAGAATTGCAGAAAAAATTAGAAAAAAAATTGGTATAGAAGTTGATGTTAAACCAGAAATGGTAACAGAAGAAACTTTAGCACCAGTAGCTGCAGAACCTGTAAAACAAGCAGAAGTTCAAGCAGAACCTGTAAAACAAGCAGAAGTTCAAGCAGAACCAAAAATAGAAAAATCAGAAGAAAAAAAATAATTTTTTTTTCAATGCCTTTAACTCTTTACGATAAAATTTGGAATGATCATTTAGTAGATCAACAAGATGATGGTACAGCACTATTATTTGTTGATCGACATTTAGTACATGAAGTAACAAGCCCACAAGCTTTTGAAGGATTAAGAAACTCTAATAGAAAAGTTAGACAACCTGGCTTAACACTAGCAGTTGCAGACCATAATGTTCCAACTACTGATAGATCTAAAGGAATAGCGGATGCAGAGTCTAAAATTCAAGTAGATACCTTAGAAAGCAATTGTAAGGAATTTGGAGTTCAATATTTAGGAATGAATGACAAGAGACAAGGAATTGTTCACATAATTGGTCCAGAACAAGGTTTTACACAACCTGGTACAGTAATTGTTTGTGGAGATAGCCACACAGCAACACATGGTGCATTTGGTGCTTTGGCATTTGGAATTGGGACCTCAGAAGTAGAACATGTTCTAGCAACGCAAACATTAGTACAAAAAAAAGCAAAAAATTTTAGAATCAATGTTAACGGAAAACTTCCTATTGGAGTTACCTCTAAAGATGTAATCTTGCAAATTATAGGACAGATTGGAACTGCGGGAGGAACAGGATCAGTTATTGAGTATGCCGGCAGTCTAATTTCATCTTTAAGCGTAGAGCAACGAATGACTATTTGCAATATGACTATTGAAGGAGGAGCAAGAGCAGGGTTAATTGCTCCTGATGAAAAAATATTTGAATATTTAAAGGGTAAACCGATGTCTCCAAAAAATGAAAATTGGGATAAGGCTATGAAATATTGGGAAAGTTTAAAAACTGATGATGGAGCTAAATTTGATAAAGAAATCAACTTAGTTGCAGAAGATATTTTACCGATGATTACTTGGGGAACCTCTCCACAAGATGTAATCACTATAGATGGCAAAGTTCCAAATCCTAAAAATGAACAGGATGAAGATAAAAAGAACTCTTTAGAAAGATCATTAAATTATATGGGCTTAAAAGCTGATACACTAGCTACAGATATTAAGATTGATAAGGTTTTCATAGGAAGTTGTACAAATGGTAGAATTGAAGATTTAAGGGAAGCTGCCAAAATATTAAAAGATAAAAAGAAAGCGTCCCATGTTCAGGCAATGGTTGTTCCGGGCTCAGGTTTGGTTAAAGAACAAGCAGAGCAGGAAGGTTTAGATAAAATATTTATAGCTTCAGGTTTTGAATGGAGAGAGCCTGGCTGTTCTATGTGTCTTGCCATGAATGCTGATAAATTAAAACCAGGAGAAAGATGCGCCTCAACTTCAAACAGAAACTTTGAAGGAAGACAAGGTAGAGGTGGAAGAACACATTTAGTAAGTCCTGGAATGGCAGCTGCAGCTGCAATTTCTGGAAACTTAGATGATGTTAGAAAGTATCAAAACTAAAATGCAAAAATTTAATTCACTTACTAGTATCCCAGCATATTTACCAATAGTAAATATTGATACAGATATGATTATTCCAAAACAATTTCTTAAAACGATTAAAAGAACAGGGTTAGGAAAAAACTTATTTTTTGAAATGAGATACGATGATAATGGAAATGAAATTAAAGATTTTATTCTAAATCAAAAACCTCACAATCAATCAAAAATATTAATCGCAGGAAAAAATTTTGGCTGTGGCTCATCAAGAGAACATGCACCTTGGGCACTGCTAGATTTTGGAATAACATGTGTGATAAGCTCTAGTTATGCCGATATTTTTTACAGCAACTGTTTCAAAAATGGAATTTTACCAATTACTCTGCCAGAAGAAAAAATAAAAGAATTATCAGAGTATTCAAAAAGAAAAGAAGAAATTTCAATAGACTTAAATGAAGAAAAAATAATTTTTGGAAATAGTGAAATCAAGTTTGATATTGATCCTTTTAAGAAAAAATGTTTGTTAGAAGGACTTGATGATATTGCACTATCGTTAGCCAAAAAAGAAAAAATTATAACTTTTGAAGAAAATCTAAAGAATAATAAACCATGGATATTTAATGATAAAAATTAAAAAAAGAAAAATTTTACTTTTACCAGGCGATGGTATTGGACCCGAGGTTATTCAAGAAGTTAAAAAAGTTATTTTATGGTTGAATTCAAATAAATCTCTAGATTTTGAAATTGATGAAGATTTAGCTGGAGGTTGTTCTTATGACAAGCATGGGACACCAATCACGGATGAAGTTTTTTACAAAGCTCTAGAAAGTGAATTTGTTATGTTAGGTGCAGTTGGTGGACCAAAATGGGATAACTTAGAGTTTTCAAAAAAGCCTGAAAGAGCCTTATTAAAATTAAGAAAAGAATTAAAACTATTTGCAAATTTAAGACCTGCAATTTGTTTTGAACAATTAGTTGATGCCTCAACCTTAAAACCAGAAATCGTGTCTGGATTAGATATTATGATAGTTAGAGAATTAACAGGTGGAATTTATTTTGGTGAACCAAGAGGAATTAAGCCGATAGAAAATGGTGAAAGAAAAGGGATTAATACCCATTCCTACACAACTAGCGAAATAGTTAGAGTTGCAAAAGTAGCTTTTGATTTAGCAAGAAAGAGATCAAATAGAGTTACTTCATGTGAAAAGTCAAATGTAATGGAAGCAGGACAACTTTGGAAAGAAGAAGTTCAAGAACTACACGACAAAGAATATAAAGATGTAGAATTAAGTCATATGCTTGCTGATAATTGTGCAATGCAATTATTAAAAAACCCAAAGCAGTTTGATGTAATTGTTACGGACAATTTATTTGGAGACATGCTTTCCGATCAAGCCTCAATGTTAACGGGATCTCTAGGTTTATTACCATCTGCTTCTTTAGGTGCAAAAAATAAAGATGGAGAAATGAGAGCTATGTATGAGCCTATTCATGGTTCTGCACCGGATATTGCTGGAAAAGAAATTGCAAACCCAATAGCCTCAATTTTAAGTTTTGCAATGGCTTTAAGATACTCTTTAGATTTAGATAGTGAAGCTGATGCTTTAGAAAAAGCTGTGCAAGATGTCTTAAATGATGGTCTTAGAACAAAAGATATTCTTTCTCAGGGAAAAAAAGAAGTATCAACATCAGCTATGGGTGATGCAATCATTTCAAAATTGCAATAATTAAATAATTATTCTAGAGTTCTGGAATGCCAAATTATACTGCTCCAGTCGAGGACATGATGTTTCTTTTTGATAAATTAAGAAATAATAAAAATTATAATGATCTGGAAAAGTATAAAGAGGTTAATTCAGAATTAGTAAAAGATATTTTAGAAGAAGCAGCCAAGATTAATCAAAACTTAATATTACCATTAGCAAAATCAGGTGATGAAAATCCAACAGTTCTAGAGAATGGTGTGGTTAGAACACCGCCAGGCTACAAAGAAGCTTATTCTAAATATATAGAAGATGGTTGGACTTCACTTTCTTGTGATCCAAAATATGGAGGACAAGGAATGCCAAAAACAGTAAGTGCTTTTTTTGACGAAATGTTATCATCTGCAAGTTTATCATTTAAACTTTATAGTGAGTTAAGTATTGGTGCATATAATTGTATTTCTCATCACGCTACAGATGAAATAAAAGAAAAATACCTTCCAAAAATGGTTGAAGGAAAATGGAGTGGTACGATGTGCCTTACTGAACCAGTTTGTGGAACTGATTTAGGTCTTCTAAAAACTAAAGCTATTGAACAATCTGATGGAACTTTTAAGTTAAGTGGACAGAAAATTTTTATTACATCAGGTGATCAAGATTTAACTGAAAATATTATCCACTTAGTTATTGCAAGAGCAGCTGACTCACCAGCAGGCACAAAAGGAATAAGTTTATTCTTAGTACCTAAATTTTTAGTAAATGAAGATGGATCTATTGGAGCTAGAAATGGAGTTTCTACAGGGTCTATAGAAAGTAAAATGGGAATCAAAGGTTCTGCTACATGTGTATTAAATTTTGATGATGCAACTGGTTATATGATCGGATTGAAGAATAAAGGCTTAAACGCAATGTTTACTATGATGAATTTAGAGAGAATTGTTGTAGGAATCCAAGGCTTGGGGATTTCTGAAATTGCCTATCAAAACTCTTTGAGTTACGCAAAAGAACGAAAACAAGGAAAAACAAATAATACAAAATCAACTAATGGAGCAGATTTTATAATTGAACATGCAGATATTAGAAAATCTTTGCTTAATATGAAATCTATTATTGAAGGCGAAAGAGCTTTATGTTTTTGGCTGTCTCAACAAACAGAAGTTAGCCTTTATCACCCAGATGAAAAAATTAAACAAGAAGCTTCAGATCTTGTGTCGTTAATGACACCTGTGGTTAAAACGATGTTTAGTGATATGGGAATGGAAATAACCAGTGAGGCTATGCAGGTTCATGGTGGTTATGGCTATACGAAAGATCAAGGTATAGAACAGTTGTATAGAGATAATAGAATCACCCCAATTTATGAAGGAACAAATTCTATCCAAGCAGCTGATTTAGTTTTTAGAAAATTGGTAAATAAAAATGGTGATATAATTGACAAATATTTGGAACTGATCAAGAATGATTGCAGTACTGAAAATGAAAAATTAAAACCTTTTATAAAAGAATTAAAAACACATCTAGAGGTATTATCTACTTTTACTGATTGGATTAAAGAAAAAGTGCAAAACTCAAAAGACGATGCAAGCGCAGCATGCAATGACTATTTAAAAGCATTGGGGTTTGTGTCCATAGCACATGCGTGGATAAAAGTTTTAGAGGTAAGTTTTAAAGATTATGAACAAAACAAAGACTTTTATGAAGATAAAATACAGACTGCAAATTTTTATTTTAAAAGAGTTTTACCAAGAGCCGAAAGTCATTTTAAAACAGCCACATCAGGAAGTGACTATATAATGAATTTTAAATTTAGTTAATATGAGTCATTACGATACAAATTTAGATAAAAATGAGGCTAATTATGTTCCTCTTTCTCCTTTAACATTCTTAGAAAGAACTAAAGATATATATCCAAATTATGAAGCCTTAGTTTATGAAAGTAGGTCGTATACTTGGGAAGAAGTTTATAAAAGATGTGTTAAGTTTGCTAGCGCATTAGATAAATTGGGTGTGAAAACTGGAGATACAGTTTCTATAATGGCTTTCAATACACCAGAAATTTTTGAAGCACATTATTCAATACCTATGGTGGGGGCAGTAATTAATGCAATCAATACAAGACTAGACCCCAATACTATAAGTTATATTTTACAACATAGTGATGCAAAGGTTTTAATTGTAGATAGACAATTTCATGATGTAATTGAGAAGGCTTTAAAAAATGTTAAAAATAAGATTACAATTATTGATATTGACGACCAGGACATAGACACAAGTTCTTTTAAAAAAATAGGTGAACTTGAATATGAAAGTTTCTTAAACACAGGTAATGAAAATTATGAATGGAAAAAACCAAAAGATGAATGGGAAGCTATTTCATTAGGGTATACATCAGGAACTACTGGAAACCCAAAAGGAGTAGTTTATCATCACAGAGGTTCATATTTGATGGCAACAGGTAGTGTTACAGCTTGGAATATGCCCAACAAATTAAATTTTTTATGTGTTGTCCCAATGTTTCATTGCAATGGTTGGTGTTATCCTTGGACATTAGCAATGCTGCACGCAAGAGTAATTTGTTTAAGAAATATTGATGTTAAAAAGATGTTTGAACTAATTGATAAATATGAAGTAACACATTTTGGTGGAGCTCCAATAGTTTTAAATATGATTGTTAATTCTCCTAAGGAAGATCAAAAAGCCTTAAAAAGAAAAGTCAATGTTTTAACTGCAGGTGCACCTCCACCAAGTATTATTTTTGAAAAAATGGAAAATCTTGGCTTTGAGGTTATGCATGTTTATGGATTAACAGAAACTTATGGTCATATGTTGCAGTGTGCGTGGAATGATGATTGGAATTCTTTAGAAAAAGATAAAAAGAATGAAATCAAAGCAAGGCAAGGTGTACGTTACCCAAACACAGAGGGCGCTATTGTAATGGATCCAGAAACAATGAAGCCAGTACCCAAAGATGGAAAGACTATGGGTGAAATTATGATTAGAGGGAATATTGTAATGAAGGGATATTACAAAGATAAAGAAGCAACAGATAAGTCAATGGCTGGTGGATGGTTTCATTCAGGGGATTTAGCTGTGACCCATCCTGATGGATATATAAAAATTCAAGATAGATCTAAAGATATTATTATCTCTGGAGGAGAAAATATTTCTTCAATAGAAATTGAAAATGCAATTGCAAAACACCCTTCAGTTTCTTTAGCAGCTGTAGTTGCTAAACCAGATGAAAAATGGGGAGAAACACCCTGTGCTTTTGTTGAATTAATTAAAGATAAGCCAGCAACAGAAAAAGAAATAATAGATTTTTGTAGAGAAACATTGGCAGGATTTAAACTTCCTAAGAGTGTTATTTTTTGTGATTTACCAAAAACTTCAACAGGAAAAATTCAAAAATTTGAACTTAGAAAGAAAGTTAAGGAATTAAGTTGATCTTTCAAGTAGACAACAAAAAAGTCTTTGCATCAGATTCAGGCCAAGGTATTGATAAAAAAAAATCCACAATAGTTTTGCTGCATGGAAGTGGTCTCTCACATATTGTTTGGTCCTTAACAGAACAGTATTTATCAAATCAAAATTATAATGTTTTAGCAATAGATTTACCTGGACATGGAAATTCTGAAGGTGATTGTTTAAAATCAATAGAAGAAATTTCAGATTGGTTAGAAAAAGTTTTTAAAAAACTTAATGTTTCTGAATTAACAATAATAGGTCATTCCCAAGGGTGTTTGGAAGCATTGGAATATTCATTAAGGTATTCTAAAAGAGTTAAAAATTTAATATTTATAGGTGGTTCTTACAGAATGCCTGTTAATCAAGATTTAATTGATCTTGCTGAAAATGGAGATGATAAAGCAGTTCAGTTAATGATGAAATGGAGCTATGAGAATTATAAAAAATTCATTGGAGGTAATCCTGTAGAAAAAATTATTAATTCTCCAAGAAATATTAGAGAAGTTTTAGCTATCGATCTTATAGCATGTAATAATTATAAAAATGGATCTGAGGCGTTAAAGTCAATCAAGTGTCCGACACTATTTATCTTTGGTGAGCTAGATAAGATGGTTAATATTGAAAAAGGTAAGAAATTTGCAGAGCTCGTTCTTAATTCAAAAACTCATATAATTAAAAATTGTGGACATATGATTATGTTTGAAAAAGCTTTTGAAATGAGAGAAAAGATCTCTGAATTTTTAAAAAAATGAAAAATTTTTCAATAGCAAAATCAAGAAGATTAAGAAGTACTCCTTATACCTCAAGAATAGAGAAACAAGGAGTTACAGCATACACAATATATAATCATATGTTGTTACCTGCTGCATTTGGATCAATAGAGGATAGCTACAAACATTTAAAAGAACATGTTCAGATATGGGATGTCGCTGCAGAAAGACAAGTAGAAATATCAGGAAAAGACTCGGCAGAGTTAGTACAATTGATGACATGTCGGGATCTATCAAAATCTAAAATAGGCAGATGTTATTATTGTCCAATAATAGACGAAAATGGAAATTTAGTTAATGACCCAGTTGTTTTAAAACTTGATGAAAATAAATGGTGGATATCAATAGCAGATTCGGATGTAATCTTTTTTGCCAAAGGCTTAGCATCAGGACACAAATTTGATGTTAAAATTGTAGAACCAGTAGTTGATATTATGGCAATACAAGGTCCAAAATCCTTTGCGTTAATGGAAAAAGTTTTTGGAAAAAAAATTACTGAGCTAAAATTCTTTGGGTTTGATTATTTTGATTTTGAAGGCACAAAGCACCTTATAGCTAGATCAGGATGGTCTAAACAAGGAGGATATGAAGTATACGTTGAAAACACACAGTCAGGACAAAAATTGTATGACCATCTTTTTGAAGTTGGAAAAGAATTTAATGTAGGGCCAGGATGTCCGAATTTAATAGAGAGAATTGAGAGTGCACTGTTATCTTATGGTAATGATTTTGATAATAACGACAATCCATTTGAATGTGGTTTTGATCAATATGTTAGCTTAGATAGTGATATAAATTTTTTAGGAAAAGAAAAATTGAAAGAAATAAAATTAAAAGGACCCCAAAAAAAATTAAGGGGAGTTAAAATTGATATAAAAGAAATTAGTCTTACGGGATCAAAAAACATATATGATGAAAATAATAATGTGATTGGTGAATTAAGATCGGCTTGTTATTCACCTCATTTTCAAAAGGTTATAGGCATAGCAATGATCAAGAAATCCCACTGGGAAGCATCTCAAGGCTTTAAAATTCAAATAAACGATAATACCATTAATGGAAACGTTTGTGATTTACCCTTCATCTAGTATAAAAGTAAAATAATATCATGAATATAGCAATTGTAGGAGCCTCAGGTAATGTTGGAAGAAAAATGCTCGAAGTATTAGAGCAGAAAAAAATTTCAATAGACCAATTATTTTTAGTTGCCTCTTCAAGGAGTGCTGGTCAAAAAGTAAATTTTAATGGTAAGGAGCATGAGATTTTTAACTTAGAGACTTATGATTTCTCAAAAGCTGAAATTACCTTTTTTGCAGCTGGTGGAAAAATATCAGAAAAATATGCAGAAAAAGCAGCAAAACATACTACAGTAATTGATAATTCTAGCTTTTTCAGAATGGATCAAGATGTACCTTTAATTGTTCCACAAGTGAATCCAGAAGCAATTAATGTTTTAAAAAAAAATATTATTGCTAATCCAAACTGTTCTACAGCACAATTGGTAATAGCTCTAAAACCCTTACATGATGAATTTAATATAAAAAGAGTAGTTATATCAACTTATCAATCTGTATCTGGTGGTGGTAAAGCATCAATGGATGAATTGATTGAACAAACTAAATTATCATTAGATAAAAAGAAAATAAATTCTAAAAATTTTACTAAACAAATTGCATTTAATGCAATTCCTCACATAGATGTTTTTGCAGATGATGGTTACACAAAAGAAGAATTAAAGATGGTTAACGAAACAAAAAAGATTTTAGATGACAAAATTGAGCTAACTGCAACATGCGTAAGAATTCCAGTGCTAGTTTCTCATGCTGAATCTGTAAATATTGAATTTGAAAAACCATTTAGCTTACAAACAATACACTCTTTATTAGATAGTGCAGAGGGATGTGAGGTGTATGATAAAAGAGAAGATGGAGGCTACATTACTCCTTTAGAGGCAGAAGGTAAAAATGAAACTTATATTTCTAGGATTAGAGAAGATAAAACAAAAAAAAATACACTCAATATGTGGATAGTATCAGATAATTTATTAAGAGGTGCTGCACTGAATGCAGTAGAAATAGCTGAGCTTTTAATTAGGAAGAATAATGGATAATAACAACCCTTTATCACCACACATTCAAATTTATAGATGGCACATATCTTCTTTGGTTTCTATTTCTCATAGGATTACAGGAATAGTTAATATATTTGCAATAACAGTAATTTGTTTGTGGATATTTTCTTTGTTGTTAGGAGAATCTAGCTACGATCTAACAAAATTATTTTTGCAATCTATTTTTGGAAAATTTATTATTATTTGTTTAACTTGGTCTTTTAGCTTTCAGGTATTGAGTGAAATAAGACATTTAGTAATGGATCTTGGTTATGGTTTTGAACTAAAGACCACAAAGATTACAGGTTTATTTGTAATTTTTGGATCTATTTTTTTTACAATTCTATTTTATCTATTAGGAAGGAATTTTATTTAAAATGAACTCTGTAACAAAAAAATGGCTGTTCATGAAAATTAGTTCAGTAATTTTAGTACCTTTAATGATTTGGTTTATTCTAAATTTAGTTTCAATTTTTGATAAAGATTATATTGAGGTTGTTAATTTCTTTACCACTCAACCATCTAAAATTTTAGTTTCTTTAACACTAGTATTTGCTTACTTTTTTTCTGCCCTAAGTATTAGCGAAGTATTTGAAGATTATATTCAGAATGAAAAAATCAAAAATGCCGCAAACAAAGTACTTAATATTTTTGCTATAATAATGCCAATTATAACAATAACTGTAATATTGAATTTAAACTAATGAGCTCATATAAAATAATAGACCACGAATACGATGTCATCGTACTTGGTGCCGGAGGATCAGGTCTAAGAGCTGCTGTTGGTTTAAGTGAAGCTGGTTTAAAGACAGCCTGCATTTCAAAAGTATTTCCAACAAGAAGTCATACCTCAGCTGCTCAAGGAGGAATTTCTGCATCTTTAGGGAATATGGGTGAAGATGATTGGCGTTGGCATATGTATGATACTGTTAAAGGTGCTGACTGGTTAGGTGACCAAGATAGTATTGAGTATCTTTGTAAAGAAGCTCCAGCTGCTGTTATAGAATTAGAAAAATATGGAGTTCCATTTAGCAGAACTGATGATGGCAAAATTTACCAAAGACCTTTTGGTGGAATGACAAAAAATTATGGTAATGGAATTGTTCAAAGAACATGTGCAGCTGCAGATAGAACTGGACACGCAATACTTCATACTCTTTATGGACAAGCTTTAAAACATAACACTGAATTTTTTATTGAATATTTTGCTTTAGATTTATTAATGAAGGATGGTGAATGCAAAGGTCTTATTGCTTGGAATTTAAATGATGGAACAATTCATAGATTTAGAGCGCACAGCACAATAATTGCAACAGGGGGTTACGGAAAAGCTTATTATTCTGCAACCTCAGCACACACTTGTACTGGAGATGGAAATGCAATGGTTTTAAGAGCAGGCTTACCATTACAAGATATGGAATTTGTACAATTTCACCCAACAGGAATTTATGGGCACGGAACTTTAATTTCTGAAGGTGTTAGAGGTGAAGGTGGATATTTAGTTAATTCAAAAGGTGAAAGATTTATGGAGCGTTACGCACCAAAAGCTAAAGACTTAGCATCTAGAGATGTAGTAAGTAGATCAATGTCAATTGAGATTAACGAAGGAAGAGGTGTGGGTAAAGAACAGGATCATGTTCATTTACACTTAAGTCATTTAGACAAAAATATTATTGAAAGTAGACTTCCAGGAATAACGGAAGCAGCAAGATTATTTGCAAATGTTGATGTAACTAAGGAGCCAATACCAGTAGTGCCCACCGTTCATTATAATATGGGAGGTATCCCAACAAACTATAAAGCTGAAGTATTAACAGGAAATGATTCTGAAACAGTTCCAGGATTAATGGCAATTGGTGAGGCTGCCTGTGTTTCTGTTCATGGAGCAAATAGATTAGGATCTAATTCTTTAATTGACCTAGTTGTATTTGGAAGAGCTGCAGCCAAGAGAGCTGCAGAACTTGTAAAACCAGGAACTCCACACGAGGATATAGGAGAGGCTGAAACAGAAAAATGCTTAGAAAGATTTGATAAATTAAGAAACTCTAACGGTGAAAATAGTACAGCAGAACTTAGACTTTCAATGCAGAAAACTATGCAATCAAAGTGTGCTGTTTTTAGAACAGAAAAAACGCTTAAAGAGGGTGTTGATAATATTAGAAAAGCATACGATGGAATGGAATCAATTTCTGTAAAAGATAAGTCACTTGTTTTCAATACTGATTTAGTGGAAACATTGGAATTTGATAATTTGATTAGACAAGCAATTACAACAGTGGATTCTGCTTATAATAGACAAGAGAGTAGAGGTGCGCATGCAAGAGAAGATTTCCCAAAAAGAGATGATGAAAAATTTATGCAACACACTATTGCTTGGTGCAATGGAAAAGATTCAAAAATTGGATATAGACCAGTTACTAAAACAACTTTAACAAATGAAGTTCAATACTTTCCACCTCAAGAAAGAGTTTACTAGTGGTTCAAATAAATTTACCTAAAAATTCAGAAGTTCAAAAAGGTAACTATTACCAAGATAAGACTGGGTCAAAAAATATTAGAAAAGTAAATGTTTACAGATGGGATCCCTCAAATGGAGAAAACCCAAGAGTAGATACCTATGAAGTGGATATGGATAATTGTCCTTCAAAAGTATTAGATATTTTAAATAAAATTAAAAACGAAATTGACCCATCATTAGCTTATCGTAGATCGTGTGCACATGGAGTTTGTGGATCTTGTGCAATGAATATGGATGGTAAAAATGGTTTAGCATGTACAAAGCCTCATTCAGAAATTGAAGGTGATATAAATATTTATCCATTACCTCATTTAAAAGTTAAAAAAGATTTAATTGGTGATTTAAGTGGATTATACAAACAGTATGAATCAATCGAGCCATGGCTAAAAACAAATACAAAAGTTGAAACCACTGAGATATTACAAACTAAAGAAGACAGAGTAAAATTAGACGGTGCATATGAATGTATCATGTGTGCATGCTGCTCAACATCTTGTCCAAGTTATTGGTGGAATGGTGATAAATATTTAGGTCCTGCAGTTTTACTTCAGGCTTATAGATGGATAGTTGATAGTAGAGATGATGAAAAAAAAGAGAGATTAAAAAAAGTAGCTGATGAGCTTAAACTTTATAGATGTCATACTATTATGAATTGTACTAATGCTTGTCCAAAGGGATTAAATCCAGCAAAAGCTATAGCTGAATTGAAAAAAATGCTTGCAACAAGCTAATTACCCCTTTAAATAACACCATTCATGAATTTATTAGAACATTTTGTTGGCGGAAAGCTAATTTCAGGCTCTTCTGACAGAAAAAGTAAAGTTTTTAATCCAGCAACTGGTGAACAAGAGTCTGAGGTAAGATTAGCCAGTAAAACTGATCTAGATAAAGCTGTAGAAGTAGCTCAAAAAGCTTTTGAAACTTGGTCTTTAAAACCTTCACTTCAAAGAGCAAGGGTAATGTTTAAATTTAAAGAGTTAATAGAAAAAAATGCCGATGAACTTACAAAGTTAATAGTTTCAGAGCATGGGAAAGTTTATGAAGATGCCAAAGGTTCTTTAACAAGAGGACTAGAAGTTGTTGAATTTGCGTGTGGGATTCCACATTTACTTAAAGGAGAATTTTCAGAAAATGTAGGAACAAATGTAGATAGTTGGTCTATGCGACAACCACTTGGAGTTGTTGCTGGAATTACACCTTTTAATTTTCCTGCAATGGTGCCAATGTGGATGTTTCCTATTGCTATTGCATGTGGAAACACATTTATTTTAAAACCATCAGAAAAAGATCCATCTTGCCCACTAAGATTAGCAGAATTGCTAACAGAAGCAGGACTACCAGATGGTGTTTTTAATGTTGTTAATGGAGATAAAGAAGCTGTTGATGCGATTTTAACAAACAAAGATGTCAAAGCTGTAAGCTTTGTAGGCTCAACACCAATTGCAAAATATATTTATGAAAACTCTGCAAAAAATGAAAAAAGGGTTCAAGCTTTAGGTGGTGCAAAAAATCATTTAGTTGTAATGCCTGACTGTGACCTTGATGGTGCGGTAAATGGATTAATGGGTGCTGCATATGGGTCTGCAGGAGAGAGATGTATGGCACAATCAGTAGCAGTAGCTGTAGGAGATATAGGTGATGAGCTAGTTGCTCGTTTATCAAAAAAAGCTGAAGCATTAAAAGTAGGACCTGGTATGGATAAAACATCTGAGATGGGTCCACTAGTTACCAAAGAACATTTAGAAAAAGTAAAAAGTTATGTTGATCTTGGAGTTGAAGAAGGTGCTAAATTAGTTGTTGATGGAAGAAATATAAAACTTCAAGGATATGAAAATGGTTTTTTTATAGGGGGTTGTTTATTTGATCACGTTAAAAAGGATATGAGAATTTATAAAGAAGAAATATTCGGACCTGTTTTATCAGTCATAAGAGTTAAAACTTTTGAAGAAGCAACAAAGTTAATTAACGACCATGAGTATGGTAATGGAGTAAGCATTTACACAAGAGATGGTGATGCTGGAAGAACGTTTGCTAGTAAAATTCAAGTTGGTATGGTTGGAATTAATGTTCCAATACCTGTACCAATGGCATTCCATAGTTTTGGTGGATGGAAAAGATCATTATTTGGAGATAGTGCAATGCACGGAGCTGAAGGAATTAAATTTTATACAAAGCTTAAAACAGTAACATCAAGATGGCCTTCTGGAATAAGATCTAATGCAGAATTTGTCATGCCAACAATGAAATAAGGAGAGAAATGAAAAAAATATCTTTAATAGGAGCAGGTCAAATTGGGGGCACTCTTGCTCACTTAATAGGAACTAAAGAAGTAGCTGATGAGGTGGTACTTTTTGATGTTGCAAGTGGTATAGCTAAAGGAAAAGCTCTAGACATAGCTCAATCTTCCTCTGTTGATGGTTTTAATGTAAAATTTTCAGGTACAGACAATTATGAAGATATAAAAGATTCAGATGTAATAATAATCACTGCAGGAGTTCCAAGAAAACCAGGAATGAGCAGAGATGATTTATTAGGTATTAATTTAAAAATTATTAAACAAGTAGCAGAGGGTATTAAAAAAAATGCACCCAATGCATTTGTAATATGCATTACAAATCCACTAGACGTTATGGTGATGGCCTTTCAAAAATTTTCAGGCTTACCAGCAAATAAAGTAGTTGGAATGGCAGGAATTTTGGACAGCTCAAGATTTAAATTATTTTTATCCCTAGAGCTTAATGTTCCGGTAAAAGAAATTGAAGCAATGGTTATGGGAGGTCATGGAGACACAATGGTTCCCCTACCAAGATTTACAAAAGTTTCAGGTAAACCATTATTAGACTTAGTTAAAGAAGGAAAAATATCTCCAGAAAGGTTAGAAGAAATTAATCAAAGAACTAGAGATGGAGGAGCTGAGATTGTTAAATATCTAGAAAAAGGTTCTGCATTTTATGCACCAGCAGCTTCAGGTGTACAAATGGCAGAAGCATATTTAAAAGATGAAAAAAAATTACTTCCATGTGCAGTTCATTTAAATGGTGAATATGGAGTTAGTAATGTTTATGCTGGTGTACCAGTAATAATTGGTAAAGATGGTGTTGAAAAAATAGAGCAAATAGATTTAGATGAAAAAGAAAAAAAAGAATTTATGCACTCTATAGATGCTGTGAAAGCATTATGGGAAGCTGCATCTAAAATAGATCCAGATCTTTCTAAATAATGAATATTCACGAACACCAGGCCAAGCAAATTTTAAAAAAATATGGAGCGGTAGTTCCTGAAGGAGTTTTTGCTTTTACAGTTGATGAGTTGATTGAAAAAGCAAAATCATTAAAAACAGAAAAATTTGTTTTAAAAGCACAAATTCATGCTGGTGGACGAGGTAAAGCTGGAGGTGTAAAAATTTTAAACACAATTGATGAATTAAGTGTTGCTGCAAAAGAATTGCTTGGAAAAACACTCGTAACACATCAAACTGGCCCAGCAGGAAGAGAAGTAAAAAGATTATATGTAGAAGAGTCCTCTAATATTGATAAAGAATTTTATTTATCTTGTTTAGTAGATAGAGCAAGTTCAAAAATAGTATTTATATCCAGCGATCAAGGTGGAATGGACATTGAAGAAGTTGCAGAAAAAACTCCAGAAAAAATTATAACAACTAAAATAGATATTACTGATGAAATTTCTGATGCTGACTGTGAAAAAATAATTGCAATTTATGCTTTAGCAGATGATGCAAAAAAACAAGCAATAGCGCTGATAAAATCAGTATATAAAATGTTTTTAGGCACAGACGCCAACATGGTTGAAGTTAACCCACTAATATTAACTAAAGAAAAAAAAATAATTTGTTTAGATGCAAAAGTTAATTTTGACTCTAATGCTTTATTTAGACATCCTGAAATAATCGAGCTTAGGGATTTAAATGAAGAAGATCCCACAGAAATAGATGCGAGTAAACACGATCTTGCTTACATAAAGCTAGATGGAAGCATTGGCTGCATGGTCAATGGAGCAGGTCTTGCAATGGCAACAATGGATATAATTAAATTATATGGTGAAGAGCCAGCAAATTTTTTAGATGTTGGAGGAGGAGCTTCAAAAGAAAAAGTTTCAGCTGCTCTTAAGATTATTCTTTCGGACAAAAATGTTAAAGGCATATTAATAAACATTTTTGGGGGAATTATGAGATGTGATGTCCTTGCTCAAGGTGTTGTTGATGCTGCCAAAGAAATAAATATAAGTGTTCCATTAGTAGTTAGACTTGCAGGAACAAACTTTAAAGAAGGAAAAGAAATTTTAGATAATTCAGGATTAAAATTAATTTCAGCAGAAAATTTAGATGATGCTGCACAAAAAATAGTAGAGGCTATAAAATAGAATGTCAGTTTTAATTGATAAAAATACAAAAGTTATATGCCAAGGTTTTACAGGTACACATGGAACTTTTCATTCAGAACAAGCATTAAAATATGGAACTAATCTTGTGGGTGGAGTTACTCCAAAAAAGGGAGGACAAAAACATCTTGACCGTCCAGTATTTAATACTGTAGCTGAAGCAAAACAAGAAGTTGGCGCTGATGCAACTATGATTTATGTGCCAGCAAAATTTGCAGCGGCAGCTATTATAGAAGCAATTGATGCATCCATTGAGCTTATAGTTTGTATTACCGAAGGTGTACCAATTCAAGATATGCTTCGTGTAAAACAAAAGCTAAATAATTCAAAAAGCAGATTGATAGGACCTAATTGTCCAGGAATAATTACTCCTGATGAATGTAAGATTGGGATTATGCCTGGAAATATTCACAAGAAAGGTTCTGTGGGAATTGTTTCAAGATCAGGAACTTTAACTTATGAGGCAGTTGCACAAACAACTGAAAATGGATTAGGACAATCTACTTGTATAGGAATTGGTGGAGATCCAATAAATGGAACAAACTTTATTGATTGTTTAGATTTATTTTTAAATGATGCTGAGACGGAATCTATTCTTATGATTGGTGAAATTGGTGGTTCTGCAGAAGAAGAAGCGGCTGAATTTGTTAAAAACCATAAAATAAAAAAACCTATGGTTGGATTTGTTGCTGGAATAACCGCACCTCCAGGAAGAACAATGGGTCATGCAGGAGCTATTATTTCAGGTGGTAAGGGCGGAGCAGAAGATAAGATAAAAAAAATGGAAGAATGTGGAATTACAATTGCAAAATCACCATCAGAACTTGGCAAAACATTATTTAATAAATTATCTAATTGAAAATTATTTATCTGATATTATATCAATAGAATAGATGTCATCATCAAAAAGTCTCGAATTCGAAAAAACTTCATTTCTTAGTAAGTCTAACAGTGCATTTATAGAGCAAATGTATTTAAAGTTTATAAATAAAGACAAAGATCTTCCTGAAAGCTGGCAAAATTATTTTGAGGGTATGAGTGAAGATTTAAGTATGATTGCCAAAGAAATTAATGGTCCATCATGGAATATAAAAAAAAAAATTGATATTGATGAAGTTGAAAAAAGGATTGAAGAAGATGAAAAAAAACTTTCTAATGAAGGCAACATTGCAAAAGTTAATTCAAAAGATTTAGTCAAAAGCAATATTAACTCAATTAGAGCTGTTGCGTTAATTAGAGCATATAGACAAAGAGGACATTTATTAGCTAAGCTTGATCCTCTAGGAATGATGGAAACAGAATATCTAGATGAACTTCATCCTGAGCATTATGGATTTAAAAAAGAAAATTATGATGAGAAAATTTATTTAGATGGCGTAATTAATAAAGAACACTCTTCTATAAAAGAAATATTAAATTTCCTAAATAAAACTTACTGTGGTCCAATTGGTTATGAATATATGCACATATCAAACCCAACAGAAAGAAAATGGCTTAGAGATAGAATTGAGCAAGATGAGAACTCTCTTCAATTTACGAAAAATGGTAAAGAAGCTATTTTAATGAAACTAATTCAAGCAGAAGGTTTTGAAAAATTTTTACATAAAAAATATGTGGGTACAAAAAGATTTGGTTTAGATGGGGGAGAAGGCTTAATACCTGCGCTAGAACAAATAATTAAAATTGGTGGGCAAGCTGAAGTTAAAGAAGTAAAAATTGGTATGTCTCATCGAGGAAGACTTAATGTATTAGCAAATGTATTACAAAAATCTTACAAAAGAATATTTAATGAATTTGCAGGAGATATTCAAACATCAGGGGAAGAAGGTGCGGGAGATGTAAAATACCATCTAGGGGCATCATCAAATAGAGAGTTTGATGGCAATTCTGTGCATGTTAGTCTTACAGATAACCCTTCACATTTAGAAGCAGTCAATCCTGTGGTACTAGGACAAACTCGAGCAAAACAATTTTTTCACAAAGATAAAGAAAGAAATAAAGTTATACCAATTCTGATACATGGAGATGCAGCCTTTGCTGGACAAGGAGTTGTGGCTGAATGTTTTGCCATGTCTGGTTTACCAGGCCATAATACAGGTGGTACAATTCATATTATTGTTAATAATCAAATAGGCTTTACTACAAGCCCAAGATTTGCAAGGTCATCACCATATCCATCTGATGTTGCAAAAATGGTAGACGCTCCAATACTTCATGTGAATGGAGATGATCCAGAAGCAGTTGTTTATGCAACAAGGATTGCAACAGAATTTAGATTAAAATTTAATAGAGACGTAGTGGTTGATTTAATCTGTTATAGAAGATTCGGACATAATGAAGGAGACGAACCTTCTTTTACACAGCCATTGATGTATAAAAAGATTAGGTCTCACCCCACACCAGTTGAGCTGTATGGGAAAAAATTAGTAAATGAAAATACACTTTCAGAAAGTGAGTTAAGTAAATTTAAAACAGATTTTAAAAATTTGCTTGATGATCAATATAAAAATGCAAAAGACTATAAACCAAAAATAGAATGGTATGAGGGAACATGGTCAAGATATAAACCAGAAAAAGGAAAAGATAAAAGAGGTGTAAGTGGCTATGATCAACAAAAACTTTTAGAAATTTCTGAAAAAATTAATGCAACTCCAGAAAAATTAAAATTACATAAAACTATTGTTAAAATTTTAGATGCTAGGAAAGCATCGGTATCTAATGGAAAAGGTATTGACTGGTCAACCGCTGAAGCACTAGCATTTGGATCATTGTTAGAAGAAGGTTATCCAGTAAGATTAGTTGGACAAGATTCTGGTAGAGGAACATTTAGTCAAAGACATTCAGTTTTGAGGAATCAAGAAGACAACTCTAGATATATACCTTTAAATAATATTTCAAAAAATCAAATGAGATACGAAATAGTTGATAGTTTTTTATCAGAATTAGCAGTTTTAGGTTTTGAGTATGGATATAGTTTAGTTGAACCTAATACTTTAACTATTTGGGAAGCACAATTTGGAGATTTTGCAAATGGAGCTCAAGTAGTTATTGATCAGTTTATTGCATCAGGAGAAAGAAAATGGACTAGAGCATCTGGGCTAGTAATGCTTTTACCTCATGGATATGAAGGCCAAGGACCAGAACACTCTTCAGCAAGACTAGAAAGATTTTTACAACTATGCGCAAATGACAACTTACAAGTATTGAATTGCACGACACCTGCAAATTATTATCATGCTTTAAGACGACAAATGCATAGAGAATTTAGAAAGCCATTAATAATAATGACTCCAAAATCTTTATTAAGAAATAAGCATTGTGTTTCAAATATAGAAGACTTTGGTAAAGATAACTTTTTTCATAGAATTTTATGGGATCATGCACTAGATGAAGAAAATGGATTTATAAAATTAAAAGAAAGCTCAAAAATTAAAAAAGTAATTTTATGTTCAGGAAAAGTTTATTTTGATCTACTAGAAGCAAGAGAAAAACTTAAGAAAGACGATGTAGTATTGTACAGAATTGAACAACTTTATCCTTTTCCGGTAAAAAGTTTAGTTAGAGAAATTAAAAAATATGCAAAAAATGCTAATTTTTATTGGTGCCAAGAAGAACCAAAAAATATGGGGGCATGGTTTTCTGTAAGAGATTATATACAATGGACATTAGAAACTATTAACGCTAATAATACTGGAATTTCTTATATAGGAAGAAGCCCAGACGCGTCTCCAGCTACAGGTTATGCAAAAAGACATCTTGCCCAACAACAAGAAATTATAAAAAAGGTTTTTGAATAAAAATGAGCGAAAAAATTTTAGTACCAGTTCTTGGAGAAAGCATTACTGAAGCGACAGTTGCTAAGTGGCTTAAGAAAGAAGGCGATACAGTGGTAGCTGATGAGGCAATTGTAGAATTAGAAACTGATAAAGTTAATTTAGAAGTACCATCTCCAATTGATGGGGTTTTGTCCGAAATAAATTCTAAAGATGGAGAAACAGTCGAAGTAGGTGCTCTTCTTGGTATGATAAGTCAAAATGGAGCTCAACCATCTGAAAAAAAGATAATTACAAAAATTGAACCTAAGAAAACAGAAAATAATGTAGTTAATTTAGAAATTAAAAAAGAAGCTCCTAAAGTTCTTAAAGAACCTGAAGAGGAAGAGCCATTGGTATTAACCAATGAGGTTAAAGAGGAGAAAACTAATTCTTCAAATAATAATAATGAAATACTTTCACCAGCAGTAAGAAAAATTGTAGTTGAAAATAAAATTGATTTAAAAAAAGTTAGTGGCTCTGGTAAAGAGGGTAGAGTTCTTAAAGGTGACCTAATTAGTATGATGGGAGAGAACCCTCAACCATCAGAAAGAAAAATTAAATATGGTCAAGAAGAGAGAATTAAAATGTCTAGGCTTAGACAAACAATTGCAAAAAGATTAAAACAAGCACAAGAAAATGCAGCATTATTAACAACTTTCAATGAAGTTGATATGACTGGCATAATGGAAATGAGAAAAGAGAACCAGGAAGACTTCCAAAACAGGTACGGAATTAAATTAGGGTTCATGTCATTTTTTGTAAAAGCATGTGTTGCTGCACTAAAAATGTATCCATCAGTTAATGCTGAAATTGATGGAGATGAAATTATTTATAAAAATTATTATAATATGAGTTTTGCAGTAGGAACTGAAAAAGGATTAGTAGTACCAGTATTAAGGGATGCAGATCAATTGTCATTTGCTGATATTGAAAAAAATATTAAAACTATTTCTGAAAAAGCGAGAGATGGAAAAATAACCATAGAAGACCTTCAGGGTGGAACTTTTACAATTAGTAATGGTGGAGTGTATGGTTCAATGTTATCTACTCCAATATTAAACTTACCTCAATCTGGTGTATTAGGTATGCATAATATAGTCGAAAGACCAATGGTAGTTGATGGTGAGATTAAAATAAGACCTATTATGTATCTTGCCTTATCTTATGATCACAGAATTATAGATGGAAAAGAGTCAGTATCATTCTTAAAAATGGTTAAAGAAAATTTAGAGGATCCAAGAAGGTTATTTTTAAATATTTAAATGTCAGATAAATTTCAAGCAGTAGTAATAGGTGGTGGTCCAGGAGGCTATGTGTGTGCGATAAGATTAGCACAATTAGGACTTAAAACTGCATGTATAGAATCAAGAGGTTCATTAGGTGGAACCTGTTTAAATGTTGGGTGCATACCTTCTAAAAATTTATTAAATATTTCTGAAAATTATCATAAGGCGCAAAATTTTTCTAAACTTGGCATAGAGGTGGGTGAGGTAAAGCTCAATCTTCAAAAAATGATGCAAAATAAGGATAAAGCAGTAACAATTTTGACTAAAGGTGTTGAATTTTTATTCAAGAAAAACAAAGTCACTTACTTTAAGGGTACCGGAAGTTTTAAATCTGCAAATAAAATTTCAATATTAGATGATCAAAAAAAAGAAACTATAATTGAAACAGATAAAACAGTCGTTAGCACCGGGTCAGTTCCAGTTGCATTACCAGGTATAGAATTTGATGAAAAAATAATTGTATCTTCAACAGGAGCATTAACTTTAGAAACTGTGCCAAAAAAAATGGTTGTAGTTGGTGGTGGTTATATAGGGTTGGAGATGGGATCTGTTTGGTCCAGATTAGGTGCTGAGGTTCATGTGGTTGAATTTTTAGAGCATATTACTCCTGGTATGGATAGAGAAATATCTACAGAGTTTATGAAAATATTAAAGAAACAAGGAATTAATTTTCATATGCAGACAAAAGTAGAAGGAATTAAAAAAAATGCTAATGGTGCTATAGTTTCAACATCAGATAAAGATGGAAAAAAAGCAGATTTTGATTGTGATGTAGTTCTTATATCAGTTGGTAGAAAACCTAATACAACTAACTTAAATTTAGAAGCAATTGGTGTTGAATTAGATGAAAAGAAAAGAATTAAAACTGACAAAACATTTCAAACAAATATTAAGAATGTATATGCTATTGGAGATGTAATTGATGGACCGATGCTTGCTCACAAAGCTGAAGATGAAGGTATTGCAGTTGCAGAAAATATTGCAGGACAATCAGGACATGTTAATTATGATATTATTCCTGGAGTAGTTTATACAACACCAGAGGTTGCTTCAATTGGGAAAACAGAAGAACAATTAAAAGAAGCAAATACTAAATATAAAATTGGTAAATTTTCATTTATGGCAAATTCAAGAGCTAAAGCAATTGATGAAGCAGAAGGTTTTGTGAAAATCTTAGCTGATGAAAAAACAGATAGAGTTTTAGGAGCACATATTATTGGACCTCATGCAGGTGAATTAATTGGAGAAATTGGAGTAGCAATGGAGTTTGGTGCTAGCGCTGAAGATATTGCAAGAACGTGTCATGCACATCCAACATTCTCAGAAGCTGTAAAAGAAGCAGCTTTATCAGTAGATAAAAGAGCAATACACTCTTAAAGTATTTTCATATTATAAAAATATGAAAGTACCGATTCTTATACCAAATATTTTTAATCATCCATTTACCTATAATTCAGATTTAAATTTAAAAGTTGGAGACTACGTGGCAGTGCCTTTTGGAAAGTCAGAGGTGACTGGAGTTGTATGGGATGATTTTGAAAAAAAAACAAACAAAAATTTTGCTATTAAAAAAGTTTTAAGAAAATTAGATGTTCCACCATTAAAGAAAAATACAATTAAATTCTTAAATTGGTTTTCTGAATACAATATGACCCCTAAAGGTATGGCATTAAAATTGTTATTATTAAGTAGTGGCGCCATAGAAAAGTTACCAATTGAAGCTTATGATTCATTTAAAATTGATATCAAAGAAAATGAAATAAAACTTTCTAAAGAACAAAAAAATTCATTAAAAAAAATGAATGTATTAAATCAAAAATTTAGAGTTCATGTTTTACAAGGCACTACCGGCTCAGGTAAAACAATGGTCTATTTTGAAGCTTTAAAAGAGATAATTAATAAGGGTTTTCAGGGGTTAATTCTATTACCTGAAATCGGATTAACAGGACAATTTCAAAATAAATTTATAGAATTTTTTGGTTTCAAGCCTGCTGTGTGGCACTCAGGTATTACAAAAAAAAATAAAGAAATTATTTGGAGTGGAATAGCAAATGATAAAATTAAAGTTGTAATTGGTGCTCGGTCCTCATTATTTTTACCTTTTAAAAAACTAGGATTAATCATTGTTGATGAAGAACATGATCAATCTTATAAGCAAGATGAGGGAGTAACTTATAACGCAAGAGATATGGCAATTTCTAGAGCATCCTTTGAAAATATTCCAATCAATTTAATAACAGCCGTACCCTCTATTGAAACTTATGACAATATTAAAAAAGGCAAATATAGTTTATCAAAACTTGATCAAAGATATTTAAATGCATCTTTGCCAAAATATGAAATAATTAATCTAAATAATTCCAAACTTGAATCTCAATCCTGGATATCTAAAGAAACAATTGAGAAAGTAAAAGTTCATCTTGAAAAAAAAGATCAAGTATTATTTTTTTTAAATAGAAGAGGATTTTCACCCCATGTTTTATGTAAAAAATGTTTTACTAGTTATTCATGTCCAAATTGTTCAATAAATTTAGTTTATCACAAAAACAAACAAAATTTATTATGTCACTACTGTGGATACAAAACTTTACTAAATAGGGACTGCTCAAAAGAAGGAAAATGTGATTTTATTTTTAGTGGGCCTGGAGTTGAAAGGATATCAGAAGAAGTAAAAAAAATTTTTCCCACCAAGGAAACAACTATATTTTCTAGCGATACAATGAATAAAAAAAGTTCAGCAGATGTTTTAGAAAAAATTATAGATAACAAAATTCAAATTTTAATTGGAACTCAATTAATTTCTAAAGGATTTCACTTTCCAAGTTTAAATTGTATTGTTGTTGTTGATATCGATTTATCATCACAAGGTCACGACCTAAGAGGTGCTGAAAAGAATTTACAATTATATCATCAACTTTCAGGTAGAGCAGGAAGAACAGGAAAGCCAGCAACTGTTTATTTTCAAACTTATAATTTAGATACCAAAATGATAACAGACATTACCAATAAAGATCCTGATATTTTTTTAGATAAAGAACTTGAAATTAGAAGGGAAAATAACCTTCCACCGTTTCAAAGATTTATTGCCTTAATAATTACCGGTAATAATGAAAGAGAACTTGAAAAAGAGGCTTATAAATTTAAAAGTTTTATAGAAAGTGCTGTTGATGGAAGAGTGCTTGGTCCTGTAAATGCACCTATATTTAGATTAAAAAGAAGGTTTAGAGTAAGACTTTTGATCAGGGGTCGAAAATCTCTCAAGGTTCAAAATTCCCTTTCAAAAGTCATTGAAAAATTCAAATTTCCAGCTGGAATGAAACTAACGGTTGATGTTGACCCAATAAACTTCAATTAACAAAGAAAAAACAAGACTTTTAGACAATGTGTGACTTGAAGAGCTAGGAGTCATATGTTAATTAAAACAAAATTTTAATAAATCTTCTAATATTTATAAGGAACAATAAATTGAGCAAAAATAAAGGTTTTTCTGAAACATCAGCAGGTAGATATTCCCTGGCACTTTATGAATTAGCTGTAGAAGCTAATAATTTGAGTGAGATCGAGGTTCATTCTGCTTCAATTATTAATTTAATTACTTCAAGTGAAGATTTTAAATCTTTAATCAAGGATCCAACGAATAACAAAGAAGACCAATTAAATGCTCTAAGTAAAATTTCAGAACAATATAAATTGAATGAATTATTAACTAAATTTTTAAGCTTTCTAATATCTAAAAGAAGATTCTTTTATGTGGATAAAATTCTAAAAAGCTTTGTTGAGACATGTTCAGTCAAAAGAGGTGAATTAAAAGCAGAATTAACTTCTGCAAAAGATCTTACTGAAAATGAAATTAACAATATAAAAGAAGAATTGACTAAAAACTTTAGTTCAAAAATAAAATTAAACTACAAACACGATGCAAGTTTAATTGGGGGTTTGATTGTGCAAGTCGGAAGCACAATGGTGGACACTTCCATTAAAAATAAATTACAACAAATCGAAAATAGGATGATAGAGGCATAAATGGATATAAACCCATCAGAAGTAACAAAGATATTAAAAGAGCAAATTAAAAAATTTGGCGATAAAGCAGAAGTGACTGAGGTTGGTCAAGTTTTGTCAGTAGGAGATGGTATTGCTAGAGTGTACGGATTAGACAATGTTCAAGCTGGAGAGATGGTAGAATTTTCTGATGGATCAAAAGGAATGGCTCTAAACTTAGAAAGTGAAAATGTTGGAGTTGTAATTTTCGGAGACGATAGAAAAATTAAAGAAGGTGACGTTGTTAAAAGAACAGGAAGTATTGTTGATACACCTGTTGGAAAAGAATTATTAGGAAGAGTTGTTGATGGATTAGGAAATCCAATTGATGGCAAAGGTGCTTTAGATAAAGCAACTAAAAGAAGTAGAGTTGAAGTAAAAGCTCCTGGAATTATACCAAGACAATCTGTTAGTGAACCAATGCAAACAGGCTTAAAATCAATTGACAGTCTAGTTCCAGTTGGAAGAGGACAGCGTGAATTAATTATTGGGGATAGACAAACTGGAAAAACTGCAGTTGCTATCGATGCGATCATTAACCAGAAAAAAATAAATGAATCTGGTGATGAGAAGCAAAAACTTTATTGTATCTATGTTGCTATAGGTCAAAAAAGATCTACCGTTAGACAAATTCAAAAAACTTTAGAAGAAGCTGGTGCAATGGAATATACAACAATTGTTGCTGCTACTGCTTCAGATGCAGCGCCGCTTCAGTTTTTAGCACCATATACAGGCTGTACTATGGGTGAATATTATAGAGATAATGGTATGCATGCATTAATCATTTATGACGATTTATCTAAACAGGCTGTAGCTTATAGACAAATGTCACTTTTATTAAGAAGACCTCCAGGAAGAGAAGCTTATCCGGGAGATGTATTTTATTTACACAGCAGATTACTTGAGAGAGCAGCCAAGCTTAGTGATGAGCATGGTGGAGGTTCGTTAACCGCTCTTCCTATAATTGAAACGCAAGGTGGAGACGTATCTGCTTTTATTCCAACTAACGTTATTTCAATTACGGATGGTCAAATATTTCTTGAAACAGAATTATTTAACCAAGGAATTAGACCAGCGATTAACGTAGGTCTATCAGTTTCTAGAGTTGGATCTGCAGCACAAACAAAAGCAATGAAAAAAGTTTCTGGTTCAATGAAGCTAGAGCTTGCTCAATATAGAGAGATGGCTGCCTTTGCACAATTTGGATCTGATTTAGATGCATCTACACAAAAACTTTTAAATAGAGGTTCAAAACTAACTGAACTTTTAAAACAAAAACAATATTCCCCTATGACAGTTGCTGAACAAGTAATTTCAGTTTTCTGTGGAGTTAAAGGTTATTTGGATGATGTGGAACTTAAAGATATTGCTGAGTTCGAATCTAAGATTATTGAAAAATGTAAATCTGAAAAACCAGAAATTTTAGAATCTGTTTTAAGTTCAGGTAAGCTTGAAGAAGATACTGAAAAATCATTAGTTGATACTATCATGAAACTTAAGAAGAACTTTAATTCTTAAAATATGGCAACACTAGACGACTTAAAAAAAAGAATAGCGAGTGTAAAGTCTACACAAAAAATTACCAAAGCCATGAAAATGGTTGCGGCCGCTAAACTTAGAAGAGCGCAGGAAAATGCTGAAAAGGGAAGACCTTATTCTGAAAAAATGAATAACATTATTCTTAATTTATCTAGTGGCATTTCTGATAAGGAAAATGCTCCTAAGCTTCTTTCAGGAACAGGAGAAGATAAAGTGCATTTATGTATTGTGTTAACATCTGATCGTGGTCTATGTGGTGGTTTTAATACAAATATTATTAAAAAAGCCAAAACATATTTTCAAAAAATATCTGATGAGGGAAAAACTTTAAAAATTATAACTGTTGGATCTAAAGGTTATGATCAATTAAAAAGAGTTTATAAAGATGCTATCGTAGAGAGAATATCTTTTAAAGATTCAAAAACTATCAATTATCTAGATGCTGAAAAAGTGGGAAAAATGATAATTGAAAACTTTGAAAAAGAAGAATTTGATGTGTGTACAATTTTTTATAATAAATTTAAAAATGTAATCACTCAGATACCTCAAGAACAACAAATAATTCCTTTAAAAACATCTGAAGCAGAAGAAAATTCTTCTGAGGATAATTATGAATTTGAACCAGACGAAGATGAAATTTTAAGCAACTTATTGCCTAAAAATATATCTACTCAGATTTTTAAAGCGATGTTAGAAAATTCAGCTAGCGAACAGGGCTCAAGAATGAGTGCAATGGACAATGCAACCCGTAACGCAGGTGAAATGGTTGACAAGCTAACTATTGAGTATAATAGAAGTCGTCAAGCAGCTATTACAAAAGAACTAATTGAAATCATATCAGGAGCGGAAAGTTTATAATTATGAGCAAAGGAAAAATCACACAGATCATTGGAGCAGTAGTAGACGTAAAATTTGATGGAGAACTACCAGAAATTTTATCAGCATTAGAATGTAAAAATGGAGACAACAGATTAGTTTTAGAAGTTGCTCAGCACCTTGGTGAGTCAAGTGTTAGAACAATTGCAATGGATGCTACTGAAGGATTAAAAAGAGGAGACGAAGTAACCGCAACAGGTGCTCCTATACAAGTTCCAGTTGGTCCGGAAACTTTAGGAAGAATTATAAATGTAATAGGTGAACCTATCGATGAAAAGGGTGAAGTTAAAACAAAAGAAAAATGGCCAATTCATAGAGCTGCACCTGAATTTAGTGATCAGTCAACAGAGACAGAAATTCTAGTTACAGGAATTAAAGTAGTTGATCTATTAGCACCATACGCCAAAGGAGGAAAAATTGGTTTATTTGGAGGTGCGGGTGTTGGTAAGACAGTACTTATTATGGAATTAATTAACAACGTAGCAAAAGCTCATGGTGGATTTTCTGTGTTTGCTGGTGTTGGAGAAAGAACTAGAGAAGGAAATGACCTTTATCACGAAATGATAGATTCAGGCGTTATTAAGCCAGAAGGTCCAGGATCAAAAGCTGCATTAGTGTATGGTCAAATGAATGAACCCCCAGGAGCTAGAGCAAGAGTTGCCTTAACAGGTTTAACTGTGGCTGAATATTTTAGAGATCAAGAAGGACAAGACGTATTATTCTTCGTTGATAATATCTTTAGATTTACTCAAGCAGGTTCAGAAGTTTCTGCACTATTAGGAAGAATTCCATCAGCAGTGGGATATCAGCCTACACTTGCAACAGACATGGGTAATCTTCAAGAAAGAATTACGACTACTAACAAGGGTTCTATTACATCTGTACAGGCGATTTATGTACCAGCAGATGACTTAACTGACCCGGCACCTGCTACATCTTTTGCTCACTTAGATGCAACAACTGTATTATCGAGACAGATAGCTGAAATTGGAATTTATCCAGCAGTTGATCCTCTAGATTCCACTTCTAGAATTTTAGATCCTAGAATAGTTGGTGATGAGCACTACAGAGTTGCAAGAGAAGTGCAAAAAATTCTTCAAACTTACAAATCTCTGCAGGATATTATTGCGATTTTAGGAATGGATGAATTATCTGAAGAAGATAAATTAACAGTAGCTAGAGCGCGTAAAATACAAAGATTTTTATCACAACCTTTCTTTGTTGCTGAAGTCTTTACTGGTTCTCCAGGAAAATTAGTAGATTTAGAATCTACAATTAAGGGTTTTGCTGCAATATGTAATGGTGAGTATGATCATTTACCAGAAGCTGCATTTTATATGGTGGGCACAATTGAAGAAGCTGTAGAAAAAGCAGAAAAAATGGCGAAAGATGCTGCTGCATAATGAGTGAAGAGTTTAAAATAGAAATTGTAAACCCAGAAAAATCTTTTCTTTCAAAAGAAGATGTAACAGAAGTTGTTGTACCTGCTTTTGAGGGAGAAATGGGGATTTTAAAGGACCATATCTCAATTATTTCATTTCTAAAGCCAGGGATTATTAAAATCTTTTCTAAATCAGGCGAGGATAATTACTATGTTGAGGATGGAATTGTTGAATTTAAGAATAATAATTTATCAGTTCTAACAAGTTCTATTTTAAATATTAAAGATATTGATAAAGATAAAATTAGTGAACTACTTGCTCAAGCAGAAGAAAATTCAAAAAATAGTAACATTACAGATCAAAATAAATACTTGGTTGATCAAAAAATTGATGTGCTAAAAACTCTTAATTAAGAATTTCTTTTACTTTTTCTTTAATATCTTTGTACACATGTAGTTTAAAGTCTACAACTAGGTCAGTTATATTTTCTAGATCAATCCATTTCCATTCACAAAATTCAGGGTGTTTAGTTTTAATATCAATCTCATTATCTTGTCCTAAAAATCTCATTATAAACCACTTTTGTTCCTGACCTCTATATTTACCTTTCCAAATTATACCTAGTAAGTTTTTTGGTAATTCATAAGAGATTAATCCATCACATTCTTTGATTAGTTCAACATTTTTTATACTAGTTTCTTCTTCTAGCTCTCTGTAAGCAGCAGTTAAATAGTCCTCACCCTTATCAACACCACCTTGGGGCATCTGCCAAAAATTTTTTTGATTATCAATCCTTTTTGCAACAAAAACTTTATTATCTTTGTTCAGGACAACAATTCCAACCCCACTTCTAAGAGGTAAATTCACTTTACTATCTGGCATTTATCCGTTGAATAGTTTTATTGCAAAATTCAATTGATTATCAGTTTCAGAGTTAAATTTAAAATCATCTGAACCTTCTGCAACTTCTATATCAGGTGTTACACCTACTTCAGAAATAGATTTTCCTGAAGGGAGATAATATTTTGCAATTGTTAATCTAATAGCACCTCTATTTTTCAAAGGGATTATTGATTGCACAGAACCTTTTCCATAACTATTTTCTCCAAGTATAATAGCTCTTTTATGATCTTTTAATGCACCAGCTACTATTTCCGATGCTGAAGCTGATCCATAGTTAATAAGTATAATTAGTGTTTTACCATTTGTTAGATCACCTTTTTTAGCAAACCATTTTCTATTCTCTGAAGCTTGTCGACTTCTTGTTGATACAATCTCACCATTTTCTAAAAAAAAGTCTGAAATTTTAATTGCCTGAGAAAGCAAGCCACCTGGGTTGTTTCTTAAATCTAAGATATAACCCTTTAGATCTTTGTTTTTATTTAATTTATTAATTTTATCTTTAATTTGTTCACTGCTATTTTCGTTAAAGGAAGTTAATCTTATATAGCCTATGTTATTATCTATAAGTTCTGATTTTACAGACTGAACCTGAATAACTTCTCTCGTTATATTAAAAATTAATGCTTTTTTTACACCTCTTCTTCTAACCGTTATTTCAATACTTGATCCAACAGGTCCCCTCATTAAGTCTACTGCTTGCATTAATGTTTTGCCTTGGACCTGAGTATTATTAATTTTTACAATATAATCACCAGCTTTTAATCCTGCTTTTGATGCTGGAGTATTATCTATTGGTGATATTACTTTTACAACACCTGCTTCCATGCCAACTTCAATACCAAGCCCACCAAACTCTCCACTAGTTTCAGTTTGCATACCCTCAAAACTTTCAGGTGTCATATATGCAGAATAGGGATCAAGAGATTGCAATAAACCATTTATGGCTGAGTCCATACTTTTTGATTGATCAACTTCATCAACGTATTCTTTGCTAATTTTCTCAAGAACCTCACCAAACAAATCAATTTTTTTATATAAGTCGGTGTTTTCAGAAAAACTTTTTTGAAAAGTAAATAATAGTATTATAAAAAAAAGAAAAAATCTTTTAGTCAAAATCATATCATCACTTTTTCTTTAGGAATGATTTCTGACCATATTTTTTCTAATTCATAAAATTTTCTTTTATCAGGATGAAATATATGAACAATCAAATCTATACCATCAACTAATTTCCAATCACCACTTTCTTTTCCTTCAATCTTAGAATTTTTTATTCCATTGGTCTTTAATTTTTCTAGCACCATTTCAGATAAAGCTTGAATATGTCTAGAAGAAGTTCCGCTTGCTATAATCATATAGTCAGCCATTGAACTTTTATTTTTAAGATCTATTGAAATAATATCTAGGGCTTTATTAGAATCTAGGGTTTTTAGGATTAAATCTTTAAGGTCTATGTTTTTTTCCATTAATTTATTTAACCTTATCAAATTTTTCTTAATTGAGAAGATGAAATATTAACCTTTTTAAAATTAATAAAAGATAATCTATTTTTATTTACACCGTTATAGGTCACAGACTTTAGCGATTTAGCTTTATATCCCTGTCGATCAAATACAAGTAGATTGCATTTTTTTATAATGGATTTCCATTTATACCATTTATGAAAATTGATTAGATTGTCAGCACCCATAATAAAATAGATCTCAAATTTTTTATCTTTATTTAAGTAATTGATGAGGTCAATTGTTTTATTGGAGAGAACTTTTTCCTCATAAAATTTTACTTTAATAAAATTATTTTTACCAATAATTTTTTTTGCAAATTTTATTCTATTTTTTAGATCTGTTTTACTTGTATTTTTAAATGGGTTTTGTTTAGTAATTGCCCATATAATATTTTTTAATTCTAATATTTTTTTAGCCTGTTTAGAAATTTCTAAATGACCTTTGTGAGCAGGATCAAAAGTTCCCCCCAAGATTCCAATTTTTGTCTTTTTTTGTTTTAAGTTATTTTCTGGTTTTACCATTACTAATAATTTCGTATTTGTATGAAACGAGCTGCCCTAATCCAACAGGTCCTCTTGGAGGCAAAGTATTTGTCGAAATGCCAACCTCACCACCAAAACCGAATTCACCACCATCAGCAAATTGAGTAGATGTGTTATGCATTGCTATTGAACTTTTAACATTTTTTAAGAATTTATTTGCAGTTTTTTTATTTTTAGTAATGATAGAGTCAGTATGCATAGTCCCATATTTGTTAATATGGCTAATAGCGTCGTCACAATCTTTAACTGTTTTTACAGACACTGTTGATGATAAATATTCAGTAGACCAATCCTTTTCTTTTGCTGGATAAATCTTTCCCTTGTAATATTTTTTCAAAAAACGATCTCCATAAATTTTGCAGTTATTTTCTTCTAACTTTTTTAAAATTGGGTTACAGAATTTCTTAACAATTTTTTCATGCATCAAAATTGTTTCAGTAGCGCCACAAATACTAGTGTTTCTTAGCTTTGCATTATAGGTAACGTTTGTAGCCATCTTTAGATTGGCATCCTTATCAATAAAAGTATGACAAAGACCTTCCAAGTGACCGATAATAGGGACGTTAGAAAATTGTTGAACTCTTTTTACTAAATTTTTTCCACCACGAGGTATTATTACATCAATATAATCTTTCATTTTTGAAAGCATAAAGTCGACCATTTTTCTGTCTTTAGAGTCTATAAATTGAATAAAGTTTTCATTCACTCTAGTTTCCTTAAGCGACTTTCGAAATAGTTTTGCTAAAATTTTATTAGTATTTATAGCTTCAGAGCCACCCTTTAAAATTACAGCATTTCCAGATTTAAAGCATAAACTTGCAACATCAGCTGTAACGTTGGGTCTGCTTTCATAAACAACACCTATAACACCAATAGGTATAGACACTCTGCTAATTGTTAAACCATTTGGTCTGCTCCATTTTTCTAAAGTAGCATCAACAGGATCTTTCAATTTAGCAATTTTATTTATAGAATTCTTTATGCCTATTAGCTTTTTTTCATCAATAGTTAATCTTTCTATCAGATTGCTTTTTAGGCCCTTGTTTAGAGCAAATTGAATATCTTTTTGATTAGCTTTAAATATAGATTTTTTTTCTTTGCCTAATAAGAAAGCATATTTTTTTAAAACTTTATTTTTAGTTTTTGAATTAACTTTATCAAGTGATGCCTTTCTTGCATTTTGACCTATTAATCTCATATATCTGCTCATTCTATACCTCTACTATATCATCTTTATGAATTACTTCTGATTTGGAAATATATCCTAGTAATTTTTCTATTTCTTTCGAGTGGTGACCCATTATTTTTTCTATTTCATTAGATGAAAAAGAGCTAAGTCCTCTTGCACATTCGTAATTATTTTTATCTAAAACTTTAATATGATCTCCTTTACTAAATCGCCCAGATACTTTTTTTATTCCTGCTGCTAATAAACTTTTACCATTTGAAAGTGCTTGTTTCGCACCATCATCAATAATCAGCGCACCTTTAGGTGAAACAGAGCTGATAATCCATTTTTTTCTAGCATCTAATTTTGAAACCTTAGGTAAAAACCATGTACAATTATTCTCTTCAGTTATTTTTTTAATAGGTCGGTTTATTAAGCCATTTGCTATTACCATCTGGCATCCTGATAATTGACAGATTTTAGCAGCATCTATTTTAGTTTTCATGCCACCCGTTCCATGCTCACTAATACTTTTGGTCGCTATTTTTTCTATATCTTTATCTATATTTCTTATTTCTTTTATTAATTTTGCATTTTTATATATTTTTGGATTATGTGTATAAAGACCATCTACATCAGAAAGCAAAATAAGGGAGTCCGCACCTGATATTTGTGCAACACGAGATGCTAATCTGTCATTATCACCATACTTAATCTCTGAAGTAGCGATAGTATCATTTTCATTTACTATTGGTACAAAGCTCAGTTTAAATAAATTATCAAAAGTTCTTTTTGCGTTAAGGGCTCTTCTTCTTTGTTCTGTATCTTCTAGAGTGAGAAGAATTTGAGAAATATTAATTTTTAATTTAACAAATGTTTCTGAAAATAAGTTCATTAGTTCAATTTGCCCAATAGAAGCAACAGCCTGACTTTTATCAATCTTAAGGTTTTTTTTGCTAATATTTAGTTTTTTGCAACCCATTGCTATTGCTCCAGAGCTTACAATAATAACTTTTTTATTCTGTTTTATTAATTCCTGAATATCTTTAGCAAATTCAGTGAGCCATTTTCTCCTTACTTTTTTTTTGTCATCTATTAACAAGGATGAACCAATCTTAATTACAATTATTTTAGAATCTTTAAGATACATAGGAGAGCAATTTAGCTTTAATTTTAGATATTGAGTCTTTTTCTAATGTTGAGAGTGTAACTACCTCGGAATCTTTATTTTTAGAAAAATTTTTTAAAATTTCTTTCACTTCTTCTTCTTCTAATAAGTCTGTCTTATTTAATACAATTATTTCTTTTTTTTCTAGTAAATCTTTACTGTAACTCCCTAACTCATTTCGAACTTGTTTATACGTATTTTCAAGGTCCTCATCAGTAATATCTATTAAATGCATTAAAGTTTTGCATCTTTCTATGTGTTTTAAAAATTGAATACCAAGACCTACACCCTCGTGCGCACCTTCAACCAATCCAGGAATATCAGCTAGAGTTATTTCTTTATCATCATAACTTGCAACACCAAGATTTGGATTTAATGTTGTAAATTTATAGTTAGCAATTTTAGGCATCGCATTTGTAATGGAAGCTAGTAAGCTTGATTTACCCGCATTAGGTAGTCCAACAATACCAACATCAGCAATAGTTTTTAGCTGAAGCCAGATTACATACTCTTCACCAGGCGCACCTTTAGTAAATTTTTTGGGAGCTCTATTAGTGGAACTTTTAAATCGAGTATTTCCTAGACCACCTTTACCACCATTAGCTACAATAAATTCTTCACCTTCTTTTTTAAAATCATAAATTAAGGTTTTATTATCTTCTTCAAAAACTTGCGTACCTATTGGAACTTTTAAAATTAAATCTTCTCCACTGTGACCTGTACGATTTTGTCCAGAGCCATTAACTCCTCTTCCTGCTTTATGGTGTTGTTGAAATCTATAATCGATAAGAGTATTTAAATTTCTTTCTGACCTAAGATATATGGTGCCACCTTTACCTCCATCGCCACCATCAGGTCCGCCGTATTCAATAAATTTTTCTCTACGGAAGCTAGGAGATCCATGTCCTCCATTGCCTGCTTTTACATAAATTTTAACTTGATCTAGAAACTTCATAATACAACTCTTAGTTTTTTAGTTGTACTACTAATTGGGCTTTACTGAAACGAATGTTCTATCTGATTTACCCTTTTTGAAAACAACTTTTCCTTCAACAACAGAAAAAATTGAATGATCTTTACCCATCCCCACGTTTTCACCAGGAAAAATTTTTGTGCCTCTTTGTCTTACAATTATGTTTCCAGGAATTACTACTTCACCACCATACTTTTTAACGCCAAGTCTACGACCGGCACTATCTCGTCCGTTTCTCGATGATCCACCTGCTTTTTTTGTTGCCATAATTTACCTAATTTATTTGCTTGCTACTTCAGTCTCAACTTTTTCAACTTTTTTAGTTGGTTTTACCATTTTCTCAGCTTCTGATAAAACTTTACCATCTTTTGAAAAAATTTTGCTAATTCTAATTAATGAATACTGTTGTCTATGACCATTTTTTCTTCTTGAATTCTGTCTTCTTCTTTTTTTAAATATTAAAATAGTTCTATTTTTACCATTTTCTACAAGGTCGGCTTCAACTTTTGCACCTTCAACTACTGGAGAACCAACTTCAATAGTTTTATCATCTCCATAAGCTAGGATTTCTTTAAATTCGATTTTAGTTTCAGGTTTAGAATCCTCTAATCTTTCAATTTTAAGGATTTCACCAGCTTTAACTTTGTACTGTTTTCCACCTGTTTGTATTATTGCGTATGACATTGTTTAATCTGTTTTTTATAATCAGCAATATAGTCTTGAGCAAATTATAGTCAAGCTCGAATAAGCTAAAAATTGTCCTTTAAATCTCTCAATTTTGAAAAGTTTTCCTCTGTACCTGATCTAAGAAAAATATTGCACTCTAATTCCTCTTTAATCGTAGATGGAATAGTAGGTAGGTTTTTTTTTAATTTTTCATCTATAAGTTTAATCTTAACTTTAAGGCTTTCATTGTCTTGGTCATGAGTAATACAAAATTTAGAGTTTTGTTTGGTATATTCATGCCCACAATAGATCTTAGTTTTTTCTGGTAGAGCTTTTATTTTCATTAATGAATTATACATCTGTGAGTATGTTCCTTCAAAAATTTTACCACAACCAAGTGAAAAGAGGGTGTCTCCAGTAAAAACAGACTCTTCATTATAAAAATAAAAACATATATGGCCAAGGGTATGACCAGGTATATGAAATATTTTAGCCTGGAAATTTTCTTTGTGCCAAATGTCCTGATCACCAACAAGTATATCTATTTCTGGAATTCTATCTTTGTCTCCTTTGTATCCAATAACACTAGCTCCATATTTTTCTTTTAATTCTTTATTTCCCCCAACATGATCATAATGATGATGTGTATTTAATATATATTTTAAATGTATATTTTTATCTTCCAAATATTTGATAACAGGTTTTGCTTCACTAGGGTCAATCACACATGCAATATTTTTAACTTTATCAATAATTAGATAAGAATAATTATCCTGTAGACAACGTATTATTTGAATTTCCATTTAACTTTCAATTAAAAAAATACCCAATTCTGCAGACAAATTTTTAGTATTTAGATTAAATCTATTAATAGAAGATATCTTTTCGTTATGTAGAGCTAATGATTTATCTAATTTAATTTTTCTATTTTCACAAAAATTATAAAAATCTTTTATAGTACACATATGAAGGTTGGGAGTATTATACCACTCATCAGGTAAATTTTTTGTAATTGGCATTGTTCCTTTAATTAATAGGTGAAGTCTAACCTTCCAAAAACCAAAATTAGGTATTGTAACAATAGCTTTTTTGCCAACTCTTAATAGTTCTTTGATAACTATTTCAGGATTTAAAAATGCTTGTAATGTTTGACTTAAAATAACGAAATCAAAGGAACTGTCAGGAAATTGTAAAAGATCTTTTTCTGCATCACCTTCGATAACAGTTAGTCCTTTTGATAAACATTTTTGAACATTATCTTTTGAGATTTCTATTCCTCTTATGTCTATTTCTTTATTATACTTAAGATATTCCATTAATATGCCATCTCCACACCCCACATCTAAAACTCTAGTATTTTTTTCAATTAAATCGGAGATTATTTTAAATTCTTGTTTCATGTTTAGTTTTTAGAATAAGCTGTTTTAATATAGTCACCTAGAGTATTTAAAAATTTAGGAACTTTTAAAAGGAATGAATCGTGCCCTTTATCAGATTCAATTTCAACAAATCCGACCTCAGCACCTATAGCATTTAAGGCTATAACAATTTCTTTATTTTCAGAGGTTGGATAAAGCCAATCAGAAGTAAAAGATATAATAAGAAACTTAGTTTTAGTTTTTTCAAATGCTTTAGATAAATTACCATGATGTTCTTTTACTAGATCAAAATAGTCCATTGCTCTTGTTATGTATAGGTAGCTATTGGCGTCAAATCTATCAACAAATACAGATCCTTGATATCTTAAGTAGCTTTCAATTTGAAAGTCAGCATCAAAACCAAATTTCAGATCATCTCTTTCTTGTAACTTCCTTCCAAATTTTTCCTGAAGACCATTTTTAGACAAATAAGTTATATGTGCAGCCATTCTTGCAACAGATAATCCTTTATTAGGATTTTTATTTTGATTGGAATAATCACCGTTCTCCCAATTAGCATCAGCCATAATTGATTGTCTACCAAGTTCATTAAAAGCAATGTTCTGTGCCGAATGACTAGCTGTACAGGCTATTGGAATAGCAACTTTTGCTTTATCAGGGAAGTTATTAACAAATTGAAGTGTCTGCATACCACCCATTGATCCACCCATAACAGCAAATAATTTTTCAATATTAAAAAAATTTAAGAGATTAAATTGTGCATTAACCATATCATTAATAGTTATGACTGGAAAAGTAGTACCATATTTTTTATTGGTATCAGGGTTAATATCACTAGGACCAAATGAACCCATGCACCCACCAATAACATTTGCACAAATTACAAAGTATTTATCAGTATCAATAGCTTTACCAGACCCAACAGCATAAGACCACCAACCTTCTTTTTTAGTAATTGGATTTATTCCAGATACAAATTGATCACCAGTCAAGGCATGAAAAATAAGAATAGCATTATCTTTATTCTCATTAAGAGAGCCATAAGTCTCATAAGCAAGAGAATAATTATTGATAGTTTGGCCACAATCTAATTTTAATGGTTTATCAATTATAATATTTTTTATGTTCACATTTATATTCATAAGTATTAGCCAAATTTGAATTGTGAGAAAAAAAACTTATTTAGCGGTTTTTTTTAAGCGCTCGCAATTCAGTTAAATCAGCGCATATTTTTTGTACTAGATAGCATTTCTTATGTCAATTTTTTTAAAAAATGACTTATTCTATATGAAAGGATAATATTTTATTTATAAGGTAAATTAAATTAATATAATGACAGTTCCAAAATTTAAAAAATTCAAAATAGAGGCTTATAAACCAGGTAAGTCAAATATAGCAAAAATACGAAATATTATAAAATTATCAGCAAATGAGTCAGCTCTTGGTGTAAGCCCGAGAGTAAAGAAAATTTTACAGAATAAAGAATTGTTAATATCGAAGTATCCAGATGGTAAAGCAAAAAAATTAAGAAAAGAAATTTCAAAGAAATTTAAGTGTGATTTTGAGAGAATAATTTGTGGTGCAGGGTCAGATGAAATTATTCAAATGATTTGTCAGTTATACTTAAAACCCTCTGATGAAGTGATTGTTCCTCAATATAGCTTTTTAATGTACAGGATATATGCACAAATAGTGGGGGCAAAAGTTGTTTTTTCTAAGGAAAAAAATTTTAAAGTTTCGATAAATGAAATTATTAAGAAAGTAACAAGAAAAACCAAGCTAGTATTTATTGCTAATCCAAATAACCCAACAGGAACATACTTAACTAGAGCAGAATTAATAGACTTAAGAAAGAAATTAAATAAAAACATTTTACTAGTTTTAGATGATGCGTATTTTGAATATATGAAAAATAAAGATTATAAATCTGGTTTAGATTTATTTAAAAATAAAGATAATGTTGTTGTGATAAGAACTTTTTCAAAAATATATGGACTGGCCTCCTTAAGAGTTGGCTGGGGTCATGGGCCAAAAAAAATTATATCTGCAATGAACTTAATTAGACCGCCATTTAATGTAAATCAAGTTGCACAGATGGCAGCAATAGAAGCTTTAAAAGATAGAAAATTTATTAATAATTCTGTGAAACACAATATTAGAGAAGCAAATAAAGTTAGAAATGTTTTACAAAAACTAAAAATTTTCTCAAATGAAGTAACGGCTAATTTTTTACTATTAAATTTTGATAGATGTAAATTTTCAGCTAACTATATTTTTAACAAACTGCAGTCAAAAGGAATTATATTAAGATCTACAGAGGATGGGTATAATATTAAAAACAAATTAAGACTAACAATTGGATCAACAAAAGAGAATATGAGATTCATAACAACAATTAAGGCTATCTTTAATTGATTATGAAAAATATTTTAATTATAGGCTGTGGTTTAATTGGTTCTTCATTATTAAGAGCAATTTCTGAAAAAAAAATAGCTAAAAAAATATTTGTCTATGAAAAATCAAAATCAAATATTTTAAAAATCAAAAAATTAAAATTACCATGTGAAATTACAAATGATTTAAAGCAAATTATCCCAAACTTAGATTTGATAATATTTTGTACTCCTCTAGGAGAATATGAAAAAATAATTTTAAAGATAAACAGATATTTATTACCCAAAACTATTATTACAGATGTTGGATCATCTAAAGAAAAGTCTATGGACTTAATTAAAAGAAAATTAAAAAAAGGAATTTTTTGGACATCCAGTCACCCTATTGCAGGCTCAGAAGTTAGTGGCCCAGAAAATGGAGTAAAAAATTTATTCTTTAATAAATGGTGCATATTAATAAAAGAAAAAAATACTAACAAAAAACATCTTCTGATACTTACCAAGTTTTGGAAAAAAATTGGTTCAAAAGTTGCAATTATGGACTCAAAAAAACATGATACAGTTTTTTCTATGACTAGTCATTTGCCTCATTTAATTGCATATAATTTGGTTAAAACAGCTACAGACTTTGAAAAACAACAAAAGTATGAATTAATAAAATTTAGTGCTGGTGGTTTGAGAGATTTTTCAAGAATTGCTGCATCTAATGAAATTATGTGGAGAGATATTTTTTTTAACAATCAAAAAAATATTTCAAAAGTTATTGATCTGTTTATTAAAAATTTACGTTCATTTAAAAGAGATATTCAATTTAAAAATAATAAATCTATTATTAAAAAATTAGTTAATACTAAGAAGGTTAGGAAAAAAATAATTAAGTTAAAACAAGATATTAATAAGCCAGATTTTGGAAGAAATTAGTATTTTATAGGGGATATTTTTTTTACTGTTAATTTTGCTGTTCTTTCAATTCTATTTATTGTCTCTTTTATATTCATAATCAAAACTTTCTTTTCAGGACCATATGCATGAATTAACTTTTGAGCGTTAATACAAACAGCAACATGACCTTTCCAAAAAATAATATCACCTTTTTTAAAAACTTTACTTCTATTTTTTTTTGCTGAATATTTTATTTGGTCTTTTGTGTCTCGTGGATAAAATTTATTATTATAGTAAAAAAATAATTGTAAAATAGCAGAGCAGTCTATACCTCTATAAGTTTTACCACCCCATAGATATTTAATTTTTAAAAACATTTTTAATACTTTTAAATAATCTTTTTCAATATGATTGATTTTTTTTATATTAACTTTTTTAATCCATTTATTTTTTTCAAACTCTATGAATTTTTTATTTTCATCAATCATTGAAATTCTTGATGCAAAGGGCAAAAAATTTTTTGTTTTATTTTTTTGTTTATTATAAATATTTGCTTTTAGAGTAAATATTTTATGGGTTGGTTGGTGATCTTTTGTGTAATCTTTATTTTTTATGTATCCAGTATAATTATCGAATAAAGCCTTTATTTTTATCCAACTTTTGTTCTTAGATATAATTTTAAATTTTTCTCCATACAAAATTTGAGAGGTAACCTCAGAAAATGCATTGGGCTTTTTATGGATATTTGATAATGGTTTTTTATAAAAATAACTATCTTTCATGAAGTTTTAATTTATCTTTTATAAGCCACAAACAAATCAAAGAAGGTATCACCATGATGGCTGTAATAATAAAAAATACTCCCCAATCTCCATTAAGCCAATCTACTAATGCTCCAGATGATGATGCAAGTGTAGTTCTGCCTGCAGTTCCAATTGATGCAAGTAACGCGTATTGGGTTGCAGTATATGTTCGGTCTACTAGTAATGAAATAAATGCTACAAATGCAACTGTTGCAAATGCTGCTGCTATATCATCAAATATGACAGCTACTGCGAATAACAACTCAGATTTATCACTCCACGCTAAGACTGTGAATAATAAGTTAGTTGCAGCCATTAATATTCCTGCAACAAACATTGCTTTTAAAACACCAGATCTAATTACAAAAAGTCCACCCAGCAATGTAAACATAACTGTAGTAATCCAACCTAAAGTTTTAGAATAAATTGCAATATCACCTTTAGAGAAGCCTATTTCTTTATAAAAAACTATCGACATACGTCCAAGAAAGGCCTCACCAATCTTAAATAAAAAAATAAAACTTAAAATTCCAACAGCAATTGTAAAACCATTTTTCCTAAAAAAGCTTATTATAGGGCCACCTAATGTGCTGCTTATCCATGTTATAAAATTAGTTATAATATTTTTTGATCCAAGTTTACTTTCTATAAGTTTATCAGTTTCTTTTTGTTTTTTTTGTCTGTCAGTATAAAGAGGCTCATGGACAAACATCAAACCTATATTCATTAAAATTACTAAAACTCCTAAAATTAAAAATGTAATTTGCCAGTAATTTGTAACACCCATATTCTCTAAATATTCTGCTGTAAATAAAGCTATTACACCACCTAATTTGTATCCACTCCACCAGCCAACAACAGCCATAGCAGCGCCAGCGGCCATTGATTTACTTTCGTGTTCGCCTATTTGTTCAATTCTTAAAGCATCAACTGTAATATCTTGTGTGGCTGATGCTATAGCAATAATTAAACCAACTGTAATTAGTAGCGCAAGGTTTTCGGTAGGATTAATGAAACTCCAAGTAACAAGACAAGCTAAAATTGCAATTTGCATTAAAACTATCCAGCCTCTTCTATGACCAAGTTTTTTTGTTAGGTAGGGTATTTGAAATCTATCAATAAGGGGGGCCCATAAATAATTAAAAGCATAAACAGCAAATATTAGTCCTGCCCAACCAATTGTTGATCTGCTTAAGCCCTCTTCTTTGAGCCATAGACTTAAACTGCTCCCAATTAAAACCCAGGGAAAACCAGAAATTGCACCTAATAATAATATTCTAAGCATTCTCTTATCAAAGTAGACAGCAAAAGTTTCTGATAAGGATTGTTTTTTAATTTCAATCATAGTTAATTTCTCCAAAATGATGGAAGAAACAATACAAGTATAGCAAATAATTCCAACCTACCCAATATCATTCCAAGACTTAAAATCCATTTAGATATTTCTGGTAAGCTTGAAAAATTGCCATTAGGGCCAATTGTAGAGCCCAATCCTGGACCAACATTTGAGATAGAAGTTGCGGCACCAGAAATTGAAGTAACAAAATCTAGACCACTTAAGGATAAAAATGCAGTTATTAAAAAAAATATAACCAAATAAAGAAAGATAAAAGAAATGATGGAAGCCATAAATTTATCATCAACATTATTTTTATCATATTTTATTATGAATATGCCTTTTGGATAAATAATCTTTTTTAATTGATTAATAATAAAAAGGTATAAAATTTGAATTCTAAAAATTTTAATTCCACATGTGGTAGAACCAGCACAACCACCAATGAACATTAAAGTTAGAAAGAAAATGAGTGGAAAATTACCCCATCCATCAAATTCTCCAGTAACATATCCCGTTCCACTTAATATAGAGATAACATTAAAACAAATAGTCCTAATATTTATTTGAGAAAAATCTTTGTTATGAAAAAGTAAATAAATAAAAAGTATAATAATTGAAAAAATAATAATTTTTAAAAACGATTTTATTTGAACATCAGAGATAAGAATTTTTCTGTCTCCATTTAAAAATTTTATATAAGCAATAAAAGGTAAACTCCCTAATATGATGAAAACCATGGATGATATTTCGATAGGTAGACTATTAAAATATCCAATAGATTCGTTATAATTTGAAAAGCCACCAGTTGCTATCGTGGTCATTGAATGAGTTAAGCTATCAAAAATATTCATACCAAAAATTTTATATGTAGAAGCACAAAGCACGGTTAGACCTAAATAAACGTAAATTAGTCTAAGTGAAATTTCTTTTGATTTTGGTAATAGTTTTTCAGAAGAATCATTACTTGAAATTTTAAACAATTGCATTCCACCAACATTCATTATTGGCATTAAGGTTATTGCCATTACAATAATACCAATTCCACCTAACCATTGAAGCATTGCTCGCCACAAAAGTATCGATCTTGGAGCACTCTCTAAGTTGGAGATAATTGTCGACCCTGTCGTGGTGATTCCAGACATACTTTCAAAGAAAGAGTCAGTAATTGAAAGTTCAAGAGTAGAAAAAATAAAAGGTAAAGAACCAAATATTGCAATACTTAACCAAGAAAGAGCAGTTAATAAGAACGCTTGTTGTAGATTTAATTTTTTATCATGATTTAAATTTGTTAAAAAAAATAAAACACCAAATATTATAGAAATTATAGAACCTCCAATAAAAGAGGAGTCAATTTCTGAATATATAAACTGAGCTATAATTGGAATCATCATGGAAATTCCAAGAATAATTTGCAAAACACCCAAGGTAAAAAAAACAGTTTTATAATTAGACATTTTGAAAGAACATTATTTTATGGTAAATAAATTTCAACTCTATAAGAATTAATAAAAACACCAAATATAAGATATTTGTTATTAAACAAAGTGATTGAAAAAGATAATTTAGATAAAACTAACGCATGGCCCTTTGTTGAGGCTAAAAAATTACTGCGTGAAAGAAAGTCCTTTATTGATAAAAAAGGTAAAATAATTTTACAAACTGGTTATGGTCCAAGTGGGCTACCCCATATAGGTACATTTGGTGAAGTTGCAAGAACATCGATGATGGTTAATGCTTTAAAACAACTCACAGATATACCAACGGAAATCATAACTTTCTCTGATGACATGGATGGCTTTAGAAAAGTTCCAGAAAACGTTCCAAATCAAGAGCTCTTGAATAACAATCTTCATAAGCCTTTAACTCAAGTGCCAGATCCATTTGAAAAATTTTCAAGTTTTGGCGAACACAACAATGAAATGTTAAAAGATTTTTTAAATAAATTTAATTTTGAATATAATTTTCAAAGCTCTTCAGTTCTTTATAAGGGTGGTTTTTTTAATCCCACATTACAGATAATCCTAGAAAATTATCAAGGTATTATGGATATAATTCTTCCAACACTAGGGAAAGAAAGACAAAAAACTTACAGTCCATTTTTACCAATTTGTCCAGACACTGGTAAGGTTTTAGAAATTCCAGTTTTAGAAATACTAAAAGAAAAATCCAAAATTATATTTGATAATAATGGAAAAAAACTTGAGGCAAGTATCTTAGATGGAAATTGCAAATTACAATGGAAAGTAGATTGGGCAATGAGATGGTACGCTCTTGATATAGATTTTGAAATGTATGGAAAAGATCTAATTGAAAGTGCAATATTATCATCAAAAATAATCAAGTTAATTGGAAAAACAAACCCATCTGGGTTTGCTTATGAGCTTTTTTTAGATGAAAAAGGAGAAAAAATATCCAAATCAAAAGGAAATGGAATTACAATTGATCAGTGGCTGGAGTATGCATCACCCGAAAGTCTTTCATTATATATGTATCAAAATCCTAAAAGAGCAAAAAAACTATACAAAGAAATAGTTCCTAAAACAGTCGATGAGTACTTGGACTTTATAGAAAAAGCTAAAACACAAAATGAGTTACAGCTATTAATGAATCCTGTTTGGCATGTGCATAATGGATTAATTCCTAAAGAAGATACCATTATGAGCTTTTCAATGCTTTTAAATTTAGTAGAAACGAGCAATGCAGACTCTAAGGAGTTACTTTGGAAGTTTGTAAAAAAATATAAAAAAAACCTTTTAGAAAAAGAACACCCAATTTTTGATAATCTTATAGGTTATGCGATTAAGTATTTTAATGACGTAATAAAATTACAAAAAAAATACAAAACCCCTGATGCAAATGAAAAAGTTGCATTAGAAGCACTGGTTAAGTCTCTTGATAGCTGCAATGATAAGATGTTGCCTGAGGATATTCAGACATTAATTTATTCAACAGGAAAAGAAAATGGTTACGCAGAAAACTTGCGGGATTGGTTTAAATTAATTTATGAGGTTGTTTTTGGAAATGAAAATGGACCAAGAATGGGATTTTTTATAAGTTTTTTTGGAGTAAACGAAACTAAAGAGTTAATTAAAGAAAAAATAAAATAATGTTTTCAAAATTCAGATCACTAATTTTCAAAATTGATCCTGAAACTGCTCATAATTTAGCAATTAAGTCTTTAAAACTAAACATATTACCAAACATAGCTGATCAAAATAAAGGAGATCCAATATTTAAGACTAATTTATTTGGTAAGAATATAGATAATCCAATAGGAATGGCTGCCGGGTTTGATAAAAATGCTGAAGTTTATAACCCACTGTTTAAACTTGGGTTTGGTTTTGTTGAAGTAGGAACGGTTACCCCACTTGAGCAATATGGAAATCCAAAGCCAAGAGTTTTTAGGTTGGTTGAAGATCAGGCTCTTATAAATAGGTTAGGTTTTAATAATTTAGGAGCAGAAAATATTAGCCATAGAATTAGATCTAATTCACATAAAGGTTTATTAGGGATCAACATAGGTCCCAATAAAGATAGTGAAGATAGATTAAATGATTATTTGATTGGACTTGGAAACTTTTATGATATCGCTGACTATATTACAGTTAATATTTCTTCGCCTAACACAGAAAATCTAAGAGCTTTTCATGATGAGACTAAATTTGATGAATTGTTGAATGCAATAGAAAAAGAAAAAGTTAAACTTAAATCAAAAATTCCAATTGTAGTAAAAATCTCTCCAGATATTTCAGACGAACAAATTGAACTAATAAGTAAAATTTTAATTAAACATAAAGTTAGTGCAATAATTGTTTCAAACACAACAGCTAAAAATAGAGAAAAATTGAATAATATTTTAAAGCATCAAAAAGGTGGGCTATCAGGCAAGCCACTAGAGGAAGAGGCCAATAAACTAATAAGTAAGTTTTATAAACTGCTTAAGGGCAAGATTGAAATTATAGGGGTAGGAGGTGTGGACTCAGGAGAAAGTGCTTATAAAAAGTTTCAGGCAGGAGCTAGCTATGTTCAGTTATATACAGGAATGGTTTTTCAAGGACCAAACATTGTAGGAAAGATAAAAAAAGAGCTTAAAGAAATATTAATTGACGAAGGTATTAAGAATTTTAAAGAAATAATAGGAAAGAAGCTGACTAATTGATCCTAATAAACTTGACGAGATCATGAACACATCTTATATAGTCACTAAATATTATGTCTAAAAAATGTGAATTAACTGGTAAAATTCCTATGAAAGGTCACAATGTTAGTCACGCTAACAATAAGACTAAAAGAAGATTTCTACCTAATTTAAAAAAAGCTAAATTTACAAGTGAACTTTTGAAAAGAAGCCTAACTTTAACTGTTAGTAATGCTGGTGTTAGATGTGTTGATAAAAAAGGTACCTTTGATCAATTTTTAAAGACAGTAAAAAATAAAAATATTTCGCCTAGACTGAAAAAATTAAAAAAAAGTATATTAATTAAATCGCCTTTTATTAAAAAGGCACCAAAAGCATCTCCTAGTAAATCAGCTTAATGAAAAAGTTTTTTATACTACTCTCATTTATAATGGGAGTTGTTGTCTTAACTTCAAATTATTTAGTACAATTTCCAATCAATTATTATGGTTTAGAAGAAATATTAACTTATGGTGCTTTTAGCTATCCAGTTGCTTTTTTAATTACGGATCTGGCAAATAGATCTTATGGCAAGGTTGTAGCTAGAAAAATTGTTTATGTTGGTTTTATTATAGGGATTGTATTTACTCTTTTCTTTTCAACAAATTTTGCAGACTTAATTTCAGTTAGAATTGCTATAGGTTCAGGTATAGCATTTATGGTTGCACAGTTGTTAGATGTTCAAATTTTTGACTATTTAAGAAAAAAGAAATGGTTTGTTGCTCCATTAACTTCCTCGTTAATTGGGTCTACTGTTGACACATTTTTATTCTTCTCCATCTCATTTTATGCAACGGGAATACCATGGGTCACTTTATCTCTAGGTGATTTAGCTGTTAAAATATTTGTTGCTTTAGCAATGTTAATTCCATTTAGATTATTATTAGGAACTTTTAAAGCTTCAAAAGCTTAGTATAAAAATTTGTATGACAATATTTTATAAGCAAGTTTTGCTACAAGAAAATTGTAAGAATTAAAACCTTTTATAGGTGAAAGTTCATTTATATCTGCACCAACAATATTAGAGTTTTTAGCAGCTATCCGTATGATATCTAAAGTTTCATCCCACAATAGTCCACCTGGTTCAGGTGTGCCTGTTGCGGGCATTATGCTTGAATCTAAACCATCAACATCAAATGTTAAATAAACTGTTTTATTCTTTATCATTTTTTTAAATTTTTTTAGATCCCATTTATTTTTGTCTTTTGCCCAAAAGATATCAATCCTAGATGAGTTTTTTTTTAAGAATGGTATTTCACTTTGAGATATATTTCTGATCCCAAATGAAATTATGGAAACATTTTTATGATCAAGACATCTCTTAATAGCTGAAGCATGTGAAAATTTTTCACCATTATAACTCTCTCTTAAATCTGCATGCGCATCAAAATGTAGTAAACATATATCTTTGTATTTTTTTACAAATGGAGCAATACATCCAGGTGTTATTGAGTGCTCTCCACCAAAAGTGATTGGAAATAATTTTTTATTTAATATTTCTTGATTTATATCAGACATTTTTTTAAGAGCTTTTTTAATGTCTTTATCAATTTTAAATGGTTTTAAAGTTTTAATCCCAATTTTTTTATAGGGTTCACAATGTAATTCTTCATCATATAGCTCAACTTGATGAGATGCTTTGATGATTTCTTTAGGGCCATTACGAGTGCCACCACCATAACTTACAGTTTTTTCTAAACCAAATGGAACAACTACTACTTTCTCTTTAAAATTAACATCATTGTCAATTCCTAGAAAACCATTTTTATTAGAAAGATATTTCAATTTTATTTAAATATTTTTGAGAAGTTTTTTCTCGTTCTATTTTTCCAATCACCTTTATGATAAGCATCACTTGCAATCAAAGGAAGGACACTAGTTGCTTCTGCAAAAACCATTTGTTCTTTTGCAATATCTACTTTACCCCACGAGCTTGCCTCTTTTAATGTAGAGCTGCTGCAAGCACCATCTCTAGAGTCTGCTACTGTAATTTGAACTGCATATTTATGCATCTCAACCTCTTTTCCTAAAAGTTCAGCACAGATAACAGTATCTTGAACAAAGTTTTTAGGAACTCCTCCACCAATCATAAATAAGCCAGATCCTTTTGATTGAATCTTTATTTCAGTTAATTCACGAAGCTCTCTAATAGAATCTATCGTAATATGGTTTTTAGGATTATTTTCTTGATGAGTGACCAATCCAAAACCAGCACTTGAGTCTGTAAATGCAGGACAAAAAATGGGAACATTATTGTCATATGCAGTTTCAATTAAAGAATCTTTTTTTTTAGAATTTTTCTTTAAATATTTTCCCATTTCATAAATAAATTCTCTTGATGTGTAACTTTTAGGATCAAGTGTATCTGCTATTTCACATATTTTTTGATCACATTCCTGTAATTCATCTTCATCAATATATGTATCGTAAATTCTATCTATATAGTTTTTTCTTAATTCAGTGTCATCTTGAAATTGTGAACCTTGATAATGTTTAAAGCCTAAAGCTTCAAAAAAATCCATATCAACTATTGAAGCTCCTGTAGCAATAATTGCATCAACCATATTGTATTTAACTAAATCTTTATAAATATTCATACATCCCGCAGCAGAAGTGGAACCAGCAAGTGTTAAAAAAATTGTACAATCCTTATCTTGAATCATTTCATTAAAAATGTTGGCTGCATTTGCTGTTTCTCTTGAAACAAAAGACATTTTTTCCATTGAGGAAATTATCTTTCTTGCATCAAACGATGTAATATCTATGTGTTCAACTGGATTTTGTAAGAAGCTTTTTTTACTATTATGAGTTAAATTTTTGTTTTCTGACATTAGGCAACTAGTATAGCCTTATTGCTGTCTTTACCATACAGGGTCATTATTGGCTCATCTTCTACTTCATAAATCTCATTAGAATAAAAACCATTAAATTGAGTTCTAAAAGTTAGACCGTAGGCTCCAAGCTGACCTAATTCAATATAATCATTTTCTTTAATATTATTTGGAAGTAAAAATGGCCCTTTCATGTAATCCATGCTATCGCAGGTGGGACCATAAAAATCAAAAGCAGTTAATTTTTTTGATATTATCTTGCTAGATTTAATTAAACGAGATGGGTAAACCATATTTGGTGTGCCAGCATCAAAAAGAGTTCCGTATGTTCCATCATTTATATAAAGTTTTTGTTTTTTTCTAAGATTTACTCTGACAATTGTAGAGCCACTTTCTGCAACTATTGCTCTTCCAGGCTCACATAATAATTCTGGAAGTTTTTCTAGTTCTAAATTAGTTAAACTTTTTTTTATTTCTTCAAAATAATTTTCTAAAGGTTGAGGTACTAAATCAGGATAGATTGCAGGAAATCCACCACCAATATTAATGTAATCAGGAATAATTTTTGTTTTTTTTATTATATTTCCAATCTCTCCAATTCCTTTTGCATAAGAAATTGGGTGCATACATTGAGAGCCAACGTGAAAACTTAAGCCAATTTTTTTTGCATATTGTTTTGTTAGTCTTAATAAACCAGTAGCTTCAGAGGTTAATACACCAAATTTTTTAGATAGATCTATTTGAGCATGTTCATTTGAAACAGCAACTCTTACAAATAGTTCAAGATCTTTTGCTTGATTGGTTGCTTCAATAATTTTTATTAATTCATCTTTAGTATCTAAAGAAAAAGTTTTAATATTATAGTTAAAGTAAGCTTCCTTAATACTTTCTCTGCTCTTAACAGTATGCATATATGAACATTTTGCATCAGGGGAGATAGCTCTGATGTCTTTAATTTCTTGAATAGAAGCTACATCAAAGTTTTCAATTCCACTTTCTACTATTGTTTTTAAAACCTCAGGATGTGAGTTAGTTTTAACAGCATATAGAACTTTACCAGGAAATTTATTTCTAAAATAAGAAGAGGCAAACTGTATAGATTTTTTTCTAATACAATAAATAGGCTTTTCTGGTTTTAGTTGATTTATAAGCTCATCAACTGTTTTAAATTTTTGCATTTCATATGTCCCCAAAAAAAATTTAATAAAAAAAAGTTCTTAAATACTTAAAAACTTTCATATAAATCATGCAAATAAGGTAATAGTTAATTAATGTAAAGCAAATAATGGGTGTTGAAATTATCAGATAAGGCACCATATTAATAATATGGTTGAAGCAGCTAATTTAAAAAAATTAAGTGATTTTGATAATAAATCCTTATTAATCGTTGATGATGACAACCCCTTTAGAGACAGGCTTGCAAGAGCTATGGAAAAAAAAGGATTTGAGGTTTTTCAAGCTGAGGGTGTACAAAAAGGAATACTATCTGTTAAAGAGAAAAAACCAGCTTTTGCAGTTGTCGACCTAAGACTAGCTGATGGAAATGGACTTGAGGTAGTAAAGCAAATTCAAATTTCTAATCCAAGCAGTAGAATTATAATGTTAACAGGATATGGAAATATTCCAACGGCTGTTGCTGCGATTAAAGAAGGTGCAATTGATTATCTAGCAAAGCCAGCAGACGCAGATGATGTTGAAAAAGCATTACTAGCCGATCCAGAGAAAAAAGCTGAACCACCAGAAAACCCCATGTCAGCTGATAGAGTTAAGTGGGAACATATTCATAGAGTTTTTGAATTATGCAATAGAAATGTATCTGAAACTGCTAGAAGACTTAAAATGCACAGAAGAACGTTACAAAGAATTTTATCTAAAAGATCCCCTAGATAAATTTTCTAAATTTGATAATTTTTTTAGCCAATATAGCCAATAAGCAAATTTTAAATAATTCAGCTAATAAAAATGGTGTCACTCCTAATTGAAGAATTGGTTTATCCCATCCAATTAAAGTTCCCAACCAAATAGCTCCAAATACATAGATTACAGAAACAGAAAATATTAATTTTCCAAAAATTATAAAAATATTTTTATTAAGATTTAAATAGCCTGCAAAAAAAGAAGCAAATAAAAATCCAATTAAATATCCCATTGTTGGACCAGTAAAATAAACTATTCCAATACCTTTTTCTGGTGAGTTAGAAAATACAGGCATACCTAGAATACCCTCCAGAAGATAAACGGCAACAGATGCCAGGCCAATTTTATACCCGAAAGCAATTCCTAAAAAAAGAACTACAAATGTTTGCATTGTCATAGGCACAGGATAAAATGGTATTTTTAATTTAGCTGAAATAGTTAAAGCCATTGTTCCTATAAAAATTAGAATAAATGTTTTTAATACTTTTTGAATTGTATTTGTTTTTAATAGATCCATATCCACAAATTACTATTTATTAATGTGATAATCTAGTTTTTTATTAATCTTAAAAAAACATCCTCTAAATCACCGTCGTCAGTTGAAATATCTATAATTTTGACGTTATTTTTCTTAATTAAATTAATTAATTCTTCCATATTAATTTTACTTTTTTCATAAGAAACACAAACTTCATTATCTAAGTGTGAAACTATTTTTAAAGATTCTAGATCATCATTGTTAATATTTATCTTTATATCAGTTTTAAAGGTTACTTTTTTGGTTTGAATTCTATCTAATAAATTCTTAGTGCTGTCTAGGGCAACAATATTTCCTTTATTTAATATAGCTATTCTTCCACACATTTCCTCAGCCTCCTCGAGGTAATGAGTTGTTAAAATGATTGTTACACCAAGTTCATTTAATAATTTTACATTTTTCCATAAATTTTGTCTTAACTCCACATCAACACCAGCAGTAGGTTCATCTAGAATAACTATTGGTGGCTGATGAACTAAAGCTTTAGCCATTAACAACCTTCTTTTCATTCCACCAGATAAACTTCTAGCATAGCTGTTAGCTTGTTTTTCTAAGGATACTAATTTTAGAATTGTATCTGTAATTCTATCTTTTTCTTTAATTCCATAAAGACCAGCCTGTAATTCTAATAATTTTCTTGGGCTAAAAAATGGATCAAGATTTACTTCTTGAGGAACTATTCCAACCGAAGCTCTAACTTGTCTGGGGTTTTCATCTAAGTCAAAACCCCAGACACTTACTTGTCCTGCTGTTTTAACCACTGTTCCAGCTAAAATATTTATAAATGTTGTTTTCCCAGCACCATTAGGACCAAGAAGGCCAAAAATTTCTCCCTCTTTCACGTCTAAGTTTAAATCGTTTAATGCAAGGTTGTCCCCATCTTGTTTGTTTGAATAAATTTTTTTTAAATTTTTAACAGAAAGTATATTTTTTTGCTCCATGCGTGGTAATACATTTATAGTATTTAAAATATTTAAGATAATATTATTTAATGGATAAAATAAAAAAAACAGATCATTTTTATTTAATAGATGGTTCAGGTTACATTTTTAGAGCTTATTATGCATTACCACCCCTAACTAGAAAAAGTGACGGTCTTCCAGTAGGTGCAGTTAGTGGATTTTGCAGTATGCTATTTAAACTATTAGAGGATTCAAAATCAAATGAAAATCTTCAAAAACCAACACACTTTGCTGTAATATTTGATGCTGCTAGAAAAACTTTTAGAAATGAAATTTATTCAGACTATAAAGCTAATAGATCAGAAGCCCCAGATGATTTAGCACCACAGTTTGAATACATAAGGAAGTCTGTAGTTGCTTTTAATTTACCATCTGTAGATCTTCCAAATTATGAAGCAGATGATTTAATAGCCACTTATGTAGAGCAAATTTTAGCAAAGGGTGCAAAGGTGACAATAGTCTCTTCAGATAAAGACTTAATGCAATTGTATAGAAAAGACGTTCGTATATTCGATCCTATGAAAAATAAATTTATAACACCTGAAGATATAGTAACTAAATTTGGAGTGGGCCCAGAAAAAGTTATTGATGTTCAATCCTTAGCTGGAGACAGTAGTGATAATGTTCCGGGAGTACCTGGGATAGGTGTAAAAACTGCAGCAGAATTGATTAATAAGTATGGAACCCTAGAAAAATTATTAGATAACGCTCAAGAAATAAAACAAAATAAACGAAGAGAAACACTTATAGAGAACAAAGATAAAGCGATAATTAGCAAAAAATTAGTGACACTAATGAAAGATGCTCCAGTTGAAAGAAAGTTAGAGGAATTTCATCTCAAGAAGATTGATAAAGATAAACTATATAAATTTTTAAGAGAAATGGAGTTTAATAGACTTCTTAGTTCTGTCATTTCTGCATACGGAGAACCACTGTTAGAAGAGACAGCAAAAGAGACAAAGCCTGAAAAAAAACATCAAAATATAAGTAAAAAAAATTATCATCTAATTACAAATGAAAAAGAAATAGATGAGTGGATTAATGAAGCAGAAGAAGCTGGAGAGCTAGCAATTGATACAGAGACTAGTTCTTTAGATGCACATCAGACTGATTTAGTGGGAATTTCATTAAGCACTAAAATTGGCAAGGCTTGTTATATTCCAATCGGTCATAAGTTTAAAGGATGTTTAAAAAAAGAAACTGTAATTAAAAAACTCAAACCACTTTTAGAAGACAAGAGTGTAAAAAAAATTGGTCAAAATATTAAGTTTGATTTTATTGTCTTGTATAAACATGGAATAAATATGAATTCAATGGAAGATACAATGCTGATGTCTTATGTATTAGATGCTGGAAAAAATAGACATAATATGGATACCTTGTCTGAGATTCATCTACAGCATAAAACAATTTCATTTAAAGAAATTGTTGGTACAGGTAAAAAAGAAATAAACTTTAGTGATGTAGAGCTAGATAAGGCAATGGAGTATGCTGCTGAAGATACTGATATTACTTACAGATTATACAAAATATTTAGTAAAAATTTAAAATTAGAGAAATTAACTAATATTTATGAAATCTTTGAAAAACCTTTAATTAAGATACTAGCATTTATGGAAATTGAAGGAATTAAAATTGATAATAAATTTTTAAAGGTTTTGTCTGAAAAATTTGAAAAAAAAATAAGTAAACTAGAAAAAGAAGTTTTTAAAATTTCAAAAAAAGAATTTAATATTGCATCTCCAAAACAATTAGGTGAAATTATTTATAATGATTTAAAAATTGCTGTACTTAAAAAAACTAGAAAAGGTAGTTTTGCCACAAATGCAAGTGTGTTAGAAGACTTAGCATTTAAAGGACATGAATTTCCAAAATTAATTTTAGATTGGAGACAAGTGTCCAAGCTTAAAAACACTTACTCAGATGCTTTACCTGAACACATTAATCCAAATACTAAACGAGTCCACACATCATTTTTATTGGCAGCAACAACAACAGGAAGACTGGCATCCAGTGATCCAAACCTACAAAATATTCCTATTAAATCAGAGGATGGTAAAGATATAAGAAAAGCTTTTATAGCAGAAAAGGGCTTCACATTAATATCTGCAGATTATAATCAGATTGAAATGAGAATTTTAGCTGACTTGGCAGAAGTTAAGGAGCTGAAAAAAGCGTTTAATAACAATGAAGATATTCATTCTCTTACAGCAAGCCAAGTATTTAACGTTAATATTAAAAAAGTAGACCAAGACATGAGAAGGAAGGCTAAGGCTATTAATTTTGGAATAATTTATGGTATTTCACAATATGGACTTGCAAAACAAATCAACGTTTCAAATCATGAAGCAGATGAATTTTTAAATGCTTATTTTTTAAAATTTCCCGAAATAAAAATTTATATGGATAATACAATTAAGTTTTGTAGAAAAAGTGGATATGTAACCAATATTTTTGGTCGAAGATCTCATTTTAATGGAATTAATGATAAAAATTTCAATGTAAGAAATTTTCAAGAAAGAGCAGCTATTAATGCTCCTATTCAAGGATCAGCATCAGAAATCATGCGACTTGCAATGATTAGACTTAATAAAAAATTTGAAAGTATTAAAAATAATAAATCAAAAATATTATTACAAATTCATGATGAGTTAATTTTTGAAGTTCCAGTAAAAGAAGTCAAAAATATAACTGAAATAATCAAGGATGAAATGACGAGTGTTACAGAAAGTGATTTACACACTTTTTCAACACCATTGACGGTAGACGTGAATACAGGGGACAATTGGGGAATACTTCATTAATTTATCTCCATTGCCTAAATTAGAACAATTTAGTATTTTTAAAGTAGAATATGCAAACTCAAACAATAGCTCTTATTGATGATGATAGAAATATACTCACAAGTATAAGTATAGCTCTTGAAAAAGAAGGCTTTAAAGTTCAAACTTACATTGATGGAGAAAGTGCTCTAATTGGGTTAACTAGAAATCCACCAGACCTTGCTGTTATAGATATAAAGATGCCAAAAATGGATGGTGAAGAGCTTTTAAAAAAGTTAAGAAAAAAAACTTCCTTGCCTGTAATTTTTTTAACTTCAAAAGATGATGAGATAGATGAATTATTAGGCTTAAAATTGGGTGCAGATGATTTTATAAAAAAATCAGGAGGTTTTTCCATTAAAGTTTTAATAGAAAGAATAAGAGTTCAACTTAGAAAAAAAGATATAAACAATAATCTTGAAGACACAAAAAATATTATTTCACATGGGAAGCTAAAACTTGACCCTTCACAACTTGAATGTGAATGGGATAACAAGCAACTACCAGATAAACTAACTACCACAGAATTTTTAATAGTTAAAGAATTAGCAAAGAGACCGGGAATAATAAAAGAAAGAGCTCAGCTTATGGACATTGCTTATCGAGAAGATACTGATATTGAAGATAGAACTATTGATAGTCATGTTAAAAGAATTAGAAAAAAATTTAAAAAAGTTGATCCTGATTTTACAGCTATAGAAACAAGATATGGCAGTGGATACAGATGGAACGTTAGTTAATGTTCAGTAATTTTCTAAAAAGTTTATCTATATTAAAAAAATTTTTATTCATTAATTTGGTTATTTTTTTAATTATAGGAATTTTAACAGCACTTTACATTAGCAATGCAAAACCTAATTTAATAAAAAATAAAACCTCCAAACATATTCAAATAATTAACAATACAATTGAGCATATTTTAAGGTTAAATATAAAATTTGAGGAAGAAGATATTAGAAAATTTTTATTTTCAACAAGATTTTTATTTCAAAACTTAGATAGAGTTATCTTATTTGATAATCAATTTAATTTAGTAGGTGATACTGATACGCTAGATTTAGACCCAAGATCCTTTTCTAGTAGATTAGATATAGTCGAGCTAGAAATATTAGACGAAGAAAAAAGCAAAAAAATTGTTGAAACAAAAAATATAAATAAAGAAAAAACCGTTTCATTCAAAGATGTTCTTACTAATTATTCGTGGTCAAAAGATTATGGGAAGCCCTTTACTTTTATACAGGAAGGCTATGATCAATTTTTACTAACAACAGTTAAAAACATAACACTAAATGGAGTTAATATTGGATACCTAGCAATTTCAGAAAATGCTAATGATGTAAAATCTGCTATTGATGAAAGAAAAACATTTATTCTAAGAACAGCAATATTTATAATTATAGTAATATTTATATTCTCTTTTGTTTTAAATAGATATTTTCTAAAACCTATAAAGAACTTAGTAGCATATACAAAAATTATAAAAGAAAAGAGCAAAAAAAAAACAAATATTAATGAACTTAAAAGTAGAAATGACGAGCTAGGAACTTTGTCAAATTCTTTAGATGATATGACAAGTGAACTTCAAAAAAGAATTTCACATGCAGAAAATTTTTCAACTGATCTTGTTCATGAGATAAGAAACCCCTTAACCTCATTAAAAAGTGCTTCAGAAATATTAAATGAAACTGATGATCAATCTCAAAGAAGTAAATTAATTAGTATTCTCAATCACGATGTTCAAAGAATTGAAAGATTGATCACTGATTATTCTCAAATACTAAAAGATGAGGTTGCATTAAGTAAAGAAAAAATGAAAAAAATTAATCTCAAATTAATTGCAAGATCTGTAGTAGATGATTTTAATAATATTTATGAAGCAAAAAGAGGAATTAAAATAATGTTAAATGATCAAGATGATCAAGAAGAATATTTTATTAATGGAATAGAAAATAGAATTGAACAAATTATTGCAAATTTATTAGATAATTCAATTTCATTTAGTGATGATAACAAAAAAATCTTAGTTGAAATTTACAAAGGAGATAAAGATAAAATTATTTTTAAAGTTATTGATGAAGGTAAAGGATTTAAGGAAACAGATACAAAAAAAATATTTAATAGATTTTATAGTAATAGACCTGACACCTTTGGTGAGCACTCTGGTTTAGGCTTAAATATAGTAAAAAACCTTGTTGAACTCCATAGTGCTACCATTAATGCCTCAAACAATGTAACGCAAGAAGGCGCAAATGTTGAGATTGTCTTCCCTAAAGTTTAATCATAAGTTGATTAATTAAGTTTTTATTATATAAAACTGAGCAATGGATGATTTTAAGGTTAAAGATATATCGCTAGCAGACTTTGGAAGAAAAGAAATTTCGATAGCTGAAAGTGAAATGCCTGGTCTAATGGCATTAAGAGAAGAATACTCAGGAAAAGCACCCTTAAAAGGAGCAAGAATACTGGGATGTCTTCATATGACAATTCAAACAGCAGTTTTAATTGAAACTTTAGTAGAGCTTGGAGCAGAAGTTAGATGGTCTTCTTGTAATATCTTTTCAACACAAGATCATGCTGCTGCAGCAATAGCTAAAGCAGGAATACCAGTTTTTGCTTGGAAAGGTGAAACTGAAAAGGAAGCTGTATGGTGCATAAGACAAACAATAGAAGGTAAAAAAGACTGGAAAGCAAATATGCTATTAGATGATGGTGGTGATTTAACTGCAATGATGCACAGCGATTACAAAGATTTGTTAAAGGAAGTAAAAGGTGTTTCAGAAGAAACAACGACTGGAATTAAAGCATTAAACAAAATGGAAAAAGATGGAACATTAATGATTCCAGCAATTAATGTTAATGACTCAGTTACAAAATCCAAATTTGATAACCTATATGGTTGCAGAGAAAGTTTAGTAGATGGAATTAGAAGAGCCACAGATGTAATGATGTCTGGTAAAGTTGCAATTGTAGCAGGCTTTGGGGATGTTGGAAAAGGTAGTGCTGCATCTTTAAGACAAAGTGGTGCTCGAGTGATGGTTACAGAAGCGGATCCAATTTGTGCACTCCAAGCAGCAATGGAAGGTTATGAAGTAGTTTTAATGGATGAAGCTATAAGCAAGGCAGATATTGTTGTTACTGCTACAGGTAATATAGATATTGTTACTGCAGATCATATGAGAAATATGAAAGATAGAGCAATCCTTTGTAATATTGGACACTTCGATAATGAGATTCAAGTAGAAGCCTTAAAAAATTATAAATGGACAGAAGTAAAACCAGAAGTTGACGAAATAGAATTAGTTGATGGAAAGAGAATTATTCTTTTAGCCAAAGGTAGATTGGTAAATTTAGGTTGTGCAACAGGGCATCCAAGTTTTGTAATGAGTGCATCATTTACTAATCAAGTAATGGCACAAATTGAACTTTGGCATAATCATAAAAATTATGAAAATAAAGTTTATGTATTACCAAAATCATTAGATGAGAAAGTGGCAATGCTTCACTTAAAAAAAGTAGGTGCCAAACTTACGAAACTATCAAAAGACCAAGCTGACTATATAAGTGTTGAAACAGAAGGTCCATTCAAACCAGATGCTTATCGCTACTAATAGCGAAAAAATAGACATCTCCCTAGAAGATAAAACATCTGAGCTAGCTAAAAGTTTTTCAAGAACACTACAAAAAGGAGATGTAGCTTATTTTCATGGTGAAATAGGTGTTGGCAAAACCACATTTATAAGACATCTCATTAATAATCTTCAACAATTAAATAAAGTCAATTTAACCGAAGTTACTAGTCCTACCTTTAATTTGGTAAATGAATATGATGTTGGAAATTTTATAATACAGCATTATGATTTGTACAGGTTGACTGACTATAGTGCGATAAAAAACATTGGTTTATTTGAAAATAGAGAAGAAGTTGTGACATTAATTGAATGGCCTGAGAAAATAAAAGAAACTATTGACTCCAAAATTGATTTACATTTTGAATACAATGATGATTTAAATAAAAGATATTTAACAATTAAGGGAGTTAAAAATAAATAATAGATGTTACAAACTAATGATAAATTAAAAAAAATTAAAGGTGACGCATCATTTAGATCTTTTTATAGAAAGTCATTATCAAAAAAAAAATCAATCATAGTTTTTGCTTCTAAGGAAAAAGAGAAAAATTTGCTAATATATGATGCAATAAATAGTCTTCTAATTAAAAATAAAGTTTTAGCACCCAAACTTTATAGCGAAAATTATAAAAAAAATTATATAGAAATTGAAGATTTTGGAGACGACTCGGTTTTTAGTTTATTAAAAAAAAATAAAAACCAAAAAGAAACTCTCTATAAAAAATCTATTGATTTACTTGGAGTGATTCAAAAAATTAAACAAAATCGATCTAAAAACTTTAAAGGTAAAACTTATAAAATTCCTATTTATGATAATGTTAAATTATTCAATGAGGCAAATTTATTTTGTGAATGGTATGCAAAAAAATTTGTAAAACAAAATAAACTAGCCAAGTTTAAAATTGATATAAAAAAACAAATTAGGTTTTTACTAACGCACCTTCAATCAAAAGAAAAAGTTTTTGTTCATAGAGATTTTCATGTATCGAATTTAATGAAGTTCAAAAATAAAATAGGAGTTATCGACTCACAGGATGCTTTAATTGGAAATAGGGCTTATGATTTAGCTTCCCTAATTGATGATGTTAGATTTAGGACAGATGAAATATTTAAAAATAAAATTTATCGTTATTATCTAAAACTAAATAAAAAAAGAGTTAACAAGGCTACGTTATTAAGTGATTTTGAAATATTGTCCATTTTAAGAAATATGAAAATCATTGGAATATTCACTAGATTGGCCATGAGAGATAAGAAAAAGCAATATTTGAAATTAATTCCCTATGCCTGGAAGTTAATTGAATTAAGAATTTCCAACAATAAAAAATTTTCTGAGCTCAAAAGCTTATTAGAGCTTAATTTTTCCAAAAAAATAAGAAATCAGAAATGAAGATTAAAACTGCATTAATTTTATGTGCTGGATATGGTAAACGCTTAAATCCAATAACACTGAGAACCCCTAAGCCTTTACTAAGGATAAATGAAATAACTTTATTAGAAAATTGTATTAAATTAATACACTCTTTGGGAATTAATAAGATTTTAATTAACACATTTTACCTAAGTGAAAAAATTGAACAATTTTTTAAAGATAAGAAATTTAATTTAGAAATTAAAACAATAAATGATGGCCCAAATATTTTAGATACGGGAGGTGGAATTTTAAATTTAATAAATTCATCTAATGAAAAAGATTTTATGATATTTAATCCAGACACCTTATGGAATGAGAGTTATAAAAAATATATTAAAGATATGGAGAAATTTTATTTTTTAAATAAAGTTAAAAATATACTTTTATTAGTTAATGAAAACTTGAGTTTTGACAAAAATTTGAAGGGTGATTTCAATCTTAAAAAAAATATTTTAAAAAAAGATGAACTTAATCATTTAATTTATACAGGGTGCCAAATTATAAATAAGGGTTTATTTGACTCATATGAAGTAGGCAATTTTCCCATTTCAAATATTTGGAATAAATTAATTGATAAAGACGATTTATATGGTTTTGAGAGTTTTGAAGACTTTAAACATTTAACAGATCTCAATATTTACAAAAAATTATTAAAAAACTAACAAGTCCTTAGCTCTATCTTGATCTAGGTAAGTGCATTCTTTAATATTTTGCTTTGAGTCTAGATTTATCAAAAGTGGATTGCCTGTTGGTATTTCGAGTAATGTTATCTTTTGATTGTCTAATTTAAATAAAAATTTGCATAACGCTCTTATAGAATTTCCATGAGCTGAAATTAAAATATTTTTATCATTTTTTATTTTCATTTGAATTTCATCAATATAAAATTTCATAACTCTATCGTAGGTATCTTTAAGGGACTCGGTGTCAGGAATATTTTCTTTTGGAATACTTTTATAAACCTCTATATTTAATGGGTGATATGGATTGTTTCTACTTAATGGATCTGGTTTAACATCCCAAGATCTTCTAAAAGCATGTATTTTATCTTCACCAAGCTTTTCTTTCATTTCATCTTTATTTAGCCCCGTTAAAGCTCCATAATGTCTTTCATTTAATTGCCAGGCTCTAATTGGTTCTCTTTTATCTCTTAATGTGTCTTGGATAAATTTTAGTGTGTTAATAGCCCTTAACTGAAATGACGAATAAAAATGATTAATATCAATTTTAATTTCTTTAATGTATTCACCAGCTTTACAGGCTTCTAGTTTCCCTTGCCCAGTGAGATCAACATCAACCCAACCCGTAAATCTTTTCTCAAGATTCCATTCACTTTGACCATGTCTTACTAAAATTAAATGAGCCATTTGATATATTCTGATAACTGATAAAATAAATAAAATAAATAAGATTATTATGAATAAATTAAAATACTTTTTTAGAATTGGGTTTTATTCCTCAAATATCATATTGATAATACTTTATTTATACCCAGGGAGTATTTTTGGATGTTTTTTGTATAATGATTGTTATGTACAACCCCAAATTACTCAAGATTTTATAGTTTCAGCAAATCATGTTTATGCATTTATTTTGCTCACAAGCCTAGGATTATTTTCTTTTCATAATACTGAAAAAATTAATTTTTTAATTTTTTATTTGTTTCTATTGTCAATAATTTTGGAGTTATTTCATATTATCATTCCAGTTCGAGCATTTGAGATGAGTGATTTATTTGGAAATATTCTAGGTGTTATATTAGTAGTATTTATCTATAAGGTTGTAATTAGGTATGACAAAACTTAGAAATTATTTTTTAATTTTATCAGCTATTTTTATTGTTGGCTGCTCTTCAATACCTCAAAACACTTCAAATAGTTGCTCAATTTTTAATGAAAGATATCTTTGGTATAAACATGCAAAGAAAACTGAACAAAAATGGGGAACCCCAATTTATATTCAGTTAGCTATAATTAAGATGGAATCGGACTTTGATTGGCTAGCCAAACCACCAAGGCAAAAATTATTTAAGATTATTCCATTTAAGAGGCCTTCTAGTTCATTTGGATATTCACAAGCAGTAAAGGGAACTTGGGAGCAGTATAAAAATGAAACTGGAAATAAATTAGCAACAAGAACAAGGTTTAAAGATAGTGTTGATTTTATTGGTTGGTATACCGATAAAACTGAATCTCTTTTAAAAATTTCTAAGAAAGATGCCTTTAGACAGTATCTTGCGTATCATGAAGGGTGGGGTGGTTATAAAGATTATAAGAATAATCAGAAAGTTATAGGTTTAGCTAAAAAAGTAGAAAAACAATCTAATAAATACAAATCACAATTACAAGATTGCCAGAAAAGATTAAATAAAAATAAATATATTATATTTTAACGAAGTTGTTTTTTTAGCTCAATATCAACAGCATCAATTCGTTTCGTATTCTTTGCTAACACCAAATACATGGTTGGCGTTACATATAATGTAAAAAATGTTGATATAATCATTCCTCCCAGAATAGTTGCACCCACTGCTAATCTTGAAGCTTCACCTGCGCCTGGCCCAATATTTCCTATAACCAATGGCATCATTGCTATCATTGTGCTTATTGACGTCATCATTATGGGTCTAAATCTTAATTGACAAGCTTCTTTAACAGATGTTTCTATATTTTTTCCAGCTGTTCTTAACTGATTGGCATAATCAACAATTAGAATACTATTTTTAGTTGATATTCCAATTAGTATGACAAGCGCTATTTGTGAGAAGATATTAATAGAACTGTTCAAGAATAATATAAAGACTAAACCTCCAAACAAAGCAAGTGGAACAGTTAACATAATAATAAATGGATGAATAAATGAATTAAAGGTTGCAGCCATTACTAGGTACGCAGTTAGAAATGCTAATCCAAAAATAATAAATAGTTCATTACTAGTTTCTTTTATTTCTTCTGATTTACCTTTCCATGCAATTTGATTAGAAGAGCCAATTTCTTCCATTGTTTCTTCTAAATATGCAATTGCTTCTGTAAGTGTATAAGATTCCGATATATTTGCAGATATTGTTACAGCTCTCTGCCTGTTATATCTTGCTAATTTTTTTGCAGATCCAATTTCACTGAACTCTACTAAATTTGATAAAGATATAAGTTTACCAGAGCTTTCAGATCTAACAAATATTTTAGAAAGGCCTTCTTGCGATCGTCTATCTGCCAAGTATTGTTGAAGTATAATTGGGTATTCTTTACCAAGTCTATTAAATTTTGTTACAGTTTTTCCACCGTAAAGGGTTTCTAAGGTTTTGCCAATTGAGTCAGTAGACACACTTAAATCTTTAGCTTTATTTTTATTAATTACTAATTTGACTTCTGGTTTGTCTCTAGAATAGTCAGATTCTATTCTAGATAAATTTTTATTTTGTCTTAATTTATTGATAACTTTAGACTGTATTTCCTCTAACTCCTCATAAGTGCTGCCCAATATAACCATTTGAACAGGTTTATTGTAACTAGAAACTCTAATTGATTGAGGTGATATTGGAAAAGCTACTGTTTCAGGAACAGTCACAATTTTTCCAATTGCTTCTCTCATTATTGTTTGTGAACTTTTATCTCGTTCAGCCCATTCATCCAATAATGCAATTATTATAAAGCTATTAAAAGAATTTTTATTACTACCAAAGCCTGGCACTCTCATTATAAATCTTTTATATGGACTATCCTCAGCTTGAAGAAGGGGAATTAATCTTTTTTCAACATCTTCTGCTCTTTTTTCAGTATATTCAAAAGAACTTCCTTCATCTGTAAATCCAAGAACAAGATAAACCCCTCGGTCTTCTAAGGGTAATAATTCTTTTTTTGTAATACTAAACAAAACACTAGAAATAATAATAGTGAAGACAATAAATGAAATTATAATTTTTTTCTTATTTAGCCAATACCCCAATGTTTCTTCATAAAATTTTAACAATGATTTAAAAAATTTATCAAATTTAGTGACTATAAAATTTTGTTTTGGCTCTTTCTTTAAAAACTTACTTGCTAACATAGGTGATAGTGTAAGAGCGACAAAAGAGGACACCACGACAGAAACAGATAATGCTATTGCTGTTTCTCTAAATAATGTTCCTGCAATTCCATCTATGAAAATTAAAGGAATAAAAACCGCAACTAGAATTAAAGTTGTTGCAATGATTGCAAAGCTGATTTGTTTTGACCCTTTGTAAGCTGCAATTAATGGGCTCTCTCTATTTTCAATTCTTCTATAAATTGCATCTGTCATTATGACCGAGTCGTCAGTAATTATTCCAATTGCTAAAATAAAACTTAATAAGACAAATATGTTTATTGATAAACCAAACAAATAAAGACCCAAAAACGATGCTATTAAGCTCACAGGTAGTGCAACTGCTGGTACAATTACAGCTTTTATATTACCTAAGAATAAATAAATAATAATAACTACAAGTATAAAAGCGATGATTAAAGTTTTGTATACTTCATCGATAGCTGTACCCACATATGTTGCTCTGTTAAAAGCAACTTCTATATTTAGATCATCTGGTAATGTTTTTTTAACTTCTTCAATTTTTTTACTTATTTCTTTAGAAAGCTCTACAGTTGAAGCGCCACTTTTTGCATAAATACCAATTCCAACTGTCTTTAAATCTAAAGCATCTTTACTTTGAGCTTTAAAAAGATTTTTTTCTGAAACTGGGCCTAACTCAACATTGGCAATATCTGAAAGTCTTACAACACTATTTTGATTTTTTTTAATAGGTAATGTTTTTAGTTTTTCTATATCGTTATATGACTTATCTAAATTTAGTATTAAATCTATGTTGGTAGCTTCTAATGTTCCTGCGGGTAGGCTGACATTTTCTTTCCTTATTGCTCCTTCAACTTCTTGAATAGTTAAATTATTTGCAGCAAGTTTAATTGGATCAATCCAGATCCTAACACTTAAATCTCTTAAGCCACCAGTTGAGATTGTTCCAACATTTTTAACACTTGAAAATTGATCTACTAAATATCTTTCAACATAATCTCCAAGCTCTAAATCACTCCAGGTTGCTGAAGATACGGCCAGCCACATAGTAGTTGAAAATCCTGCTGATTGTTTAAGTATTTGAGGTGCTGCTGCTTCACTTGGCAATCTATCGACAACTCTTGCAACCCTTTCTCTTATATCATTAGCAGCATTATCAAGATCTATATCAGAATTAAATTCAACATCAATTGAACTGCTTCCATTTTCTGATGTTGAGTTAATATTTTTTATTCCTTCTACTCCACCTATTACATCTTCAATTACTTGTGTTACTTCCTGATCAATTATAGGAGCTGATGCAGATTTGTAGTCTACTTTAACTTGAACTACAGGTGGTTGTAAGCCCTCAGGCAGTTCTCTTACTGGCAATTGTGAAAAAACAAATATTCCAAAAACAATTAATATAAGAGACATTACCCAAGCAACAACTGGTCTTCTTATACTTATATCAGTTATAAACATTATTTTTTAATTGGTTTAATTTCGCCTCTTGGTCTAACTTTTTTTAAACCCTCAGCTACAATGTTATCTCCATTAGCTAAACCTGAAACTACTTCAATAAAACCAGAATCTCTTATTCCAATAACAATTTCAGTTTTATTAGTCACATTATCTTCTGCAACTTTATAAACATAAGTTTTGTTACCTTCCATGATTAAACTTGTATCCGGAATACTCATGGAATTTCTCTCATTATATTTAACTATAATCTCCAAAAGAGAACCTGGTAAAATTTCAAAATTATCATTTTCTAATTTTATTCTTATAGCTAAAGATCTTGTATCCACATCAATCCTGCCAGCTGTTGAGTCAACAACACCTGAATAAATTTTTTCACTATTACCTGAAAATTTAACATCAACATTTAAATTTTCTTTAATAAAATTTGCGTAAAGCTCAGGAATATCTACATCTACATAAATTATCGAAGTATCCTCTAGTTGTATTAAAAGAGAACTTTCAGAAACTTTAATATCATTTGAAAAATCTCTTTTAGTCACCACTCCATCAAAAGATGCTATTAAATTTCTAGTTTTTAATTTTGTTATTAAATCACCTTTTTTCAATTTTCTATTGAATTCTATTGGGTCAACTATTTCATATTTTTCAATTTTATATGATTTAGTTCTAAAAGGAATTGCTGTTCCATAAGTTGAAACTTTTTGAGAGAAATTTTTTGTTACAACCTCAGTTACTATTATTCCTGGAGGAGGTCTTTTGCTAAATTTTTTTTTAAAATGATTTCCTATCATTGTTCTTCCAACAATTACTATTGTAATAATTAAAAAGAAGGCAAGGATTGCAGTTCCAATTTTTGTAGATCTTTTCATATTTTAATTTTTTCCATATTCACTCCATGATCCGTCGTAAATAGTAGGCATATATTTATTATTTATTAAGGAATAAGCAAGAGCCAAAACTGAAGCGGTAACACCAGAACCACAAGTAAACACAATGTTTTTACCTATTTCATATCCAGTTGTTTTAAACTTTTCATGAATCTTTTCTTTACTAATAAATGTATGATCTTGATTTATAAGTTCAGAGAAGGGGAGACAAAAAGATTTTTTGATAGAGCCACTTCGCAATCCTTTTCTTGGCTCAGGAACTTTACCCTCAAATCTTTCTAAACTTCTTGCATCAATAACATTAAAATTTTTTTCTAAAATATTTTTGTTAATTTGGTTTATATCTTTTACTAACTCTCTTTTTTCATTTGCAATATAGTTAGAGGGAATAATCTTAATTATATCACTAGTGGTTGCTTTATCTTCTTGAATCCATTTTTTTAATCCTCCATCTAATACATGGACTAATTCTGGATTGTGACCAAAATAGATAAAATTATACCAACATCTACATGAACTAATTACATCCGAATTATCATAAATAACTATTTGATCATCATTTTTAATTCCCATGCTAGACACAATATTTTCCCATGACTTAGCATCTGTTAACATATGAGGTAGATCAGTATTTTTTTTAGAGTTTTTATCTAAATCAAAAAAAATTGCATTTTTAATATGATTGTTTTTATATTCATCAAAACCATTACGTTCTGTCTGAGGCATGTGCCATGAGCAATCAATAATTTTTACTTTATCTAAATTTTCTTCTAACCAATTTGTGTCAACTAAAGACATATTATCTTTTTTCCAAATATCTCTGATGGTATTCTTCTGCTGGACAATAATTTTTTAATAAAGAAGATTTTGTTACAACATTTCCTGATAATTTTAAATTTACTTTTTTTATAACACTCTCAGCAATTTCTTTTTGTCTGTCATTTAGGTAAAATATTTCACTTCTATATTGCGTCCCAAAATCAGGTCCTTGTGAATTTAAGGTTGTAGGGTCATGAATTTCAAAGAAGAAATCTAAAATCTTTTCATAAGAGATAATTTTAGGATCAAAATCTAACTTAACAACTTCTGCATGATTTGTATTACCAGTACATACCTCTTTGTAAGTGACTGTTTTGCTGCCACCTCCACAATAGCCAACTTCAGTTTTAATAACTCCCTCAAGTTTACTAAACTTAATTTCTGGTCCCCAAAAACATCCCAATCCTAATACTGCTATTTCCATTGATTATACTTTAATTTGATTTACAAATTATTGCTATGCTAACTAAAAATCAATTAGGTTTTTTGTACATGTTTCTATCTGTATGCACCTTTTCCGTTATGGATTTGCTGGTAAAATGGTCAAGTGACTATCCAACTGGGGAAGTTTTATTTTTTAGAGGTTTTTTTGGTCTGTTGCCCACATATTTTTTAATTCCAAAAGGTAAATTAAAAACTTTTTATACAACTGAAAGATCAAAAGAACATTTATTCAGATGCCTTATGGGTTTAATGGCCTTGATAGCAATAGTTGTTGCGTTAAGAGAACTTCCTTTGGCAGTCGTTGTTAGCCTGTCATATGCGGCACCATTATTTATTACCGTATTATCAATTTTTCTATTAAGTGAAAAAGTAGGTATTTTTAGATGGTTAGCTGTCTTAATTGGATTTATAGGTGTTATTATAATTGCTGAGCCTGGCTTTAAGGGTATGAATTATCTTTATTTCCTTCCTCTAATATTTTGTATTGGAATGGCTTTTGTAACCATTACGATTAGAAAGCTATCAACAACAGAACCTATTTGGCTTATCTCAATTTTTTTTACAATTACTATTTCAATTGCTGGCTTGGCCACAATTCCAATGGGATGGAAAATGCCAAATTTTCAAGACTTTATTCTTTTAGCTTTAATTGGAGTAACAGGAGGTTCTGCAAATTTATTTTTAACTCAATCATATAAACTTTCTGAAGTATCTTTGGTGGCACCTTTAAAATACTTAGCTTTGGTATTTGCTATATTTTTTGGTTATTTTATTTGGAATGAGATACCAACTATAAAAACACTTATTGGTGCATCACTTGTAGTTCTTGCCTCTCTTATAATTTTTAGAAGAGAAATTTATCATAAACAAAAAATACCATCAACAACTAGACATGAATAAAAAACCAAAATATTGGAATACTGCAAAAAAATATTTATCCAATAAAGATAAAGTAATGTCATCATTGATAGATAAATATAAATCTCCTTCAGAGGCTGTGCTTACTTCTAGAAAAGATATATTTTTTTCATTATGCAAGAGTATCATTGGGCAGCAAATCAGTGTTGCAGCAGCCAACTCAGTTTTTTTGAAATTCAAAAAGAAATGTAAAAATAAGATTAATGCAAAAACAGTCTCTAAACTTTCTTCTGTCCAACTTAAAAGCTGTGGATTAAGTGGACAAAAGGTTAAGGGAATAAAAAGTTTAGCTAAACAAATATTAGATAAATCATTTAATCCTAGATTAATTCCCAAGATGTCAGATGAAGAGGCTATTATTTATTTATCTCAGTTAAGACAAATTGGAAGATGGTCAGCTGAAATGATTTTATTGTTTACTTATAATCGGTCAAATATTTGGCCTATACAAGATATTGGTCTTTTAAGAGGAATTTCAAAAAATTATAAAAAAAAATATCTACCACCTGAATCTTATGTAAAATTATTAAACAAAAGATTTAGTCCATACTGTTCAGTTGCAACTTGGTATCTTTGGAGAAGTATAGATCCAGAACCTATTCAGTACTAAAACCTTCTACTATTTGTAGGTTTCGTTCAGTAGTATCTCTAGCTATAGCCCAACCATCTTGATACTCTTTAGAATCGTGACATTTCATAGCTTGCTCATGATTTGGAAATTCCCAAATTACAGTTCTTGGGTAAGTTTCACCCTCTAAAGTTTCAAATTTTCCACCTCTTACAAGAGGTTTTCCTCCATAACTTTTTATTATTCCAGTAACTTTTGCCCCATAATTTTTTAAATTTTCTTGGCTATCTATTCTTTTGTATAAAGCGATCCAGTAGGCTTTCATTATTTCTCCTTTTTAAATAATTTTTTATATGATAATGAATTTTATGGCAGAGAAATTAATTATCACTTTTGATCAGTATACAAAAATTGTAGAAAAACTAGCAATAGAAATTCACAATAATTATAAGCCAACAGTACTAGTAGGCATTATGAGAGGGGCAGCTCCTATACTAGATATCCTCTCTAGAATTTTAAAACTACCTATAGCTTATATTGTTATCCAAAGTTATTCAGGAAAAGGAATGGAAGATAAACAGGGTCAATTAATGTTTGCAAGAGAAATTAGTTCTTTAGCTGAGAATAAAGATTTTAATAAAGTTTTATTAGTAGATGATTTATCTGATACTGGATTAACCTTAAATAAAAGTATTGAGTGGTTAAAGAATTATGAACCAACTAAAGATTATATAAATGAAGTTAAAACAGCCTGTTTATGGAAAAAAAAATCATCTACATTTGAGCCAGATTTTTGTCCAGTTAAACTTGATTCAGATCCATGGATTGTTCAGCCAACTGAGCATTATGAAGAGATGTCTATGGAAGAAATAATTAAGAAAAATAAATAGGGCTGGAATAATTCCAGCCCTAAAAATTATATTTTAAGCAACTGCAAAACTTACAACACTCAAAATTGCAATAATCCATATCGCTGGTGAAGTTGAAGAAAACTTACCAGTAAATAATCTGATTAATGCGTATGATACAAATGCTAAAGCAATACCATTACTAATACTATATGTTAACGGCATAGCAATCATAGCAAGAATAGCAGGAGCTGCTTCACCAATATCATCCCATTCTATATCAGTTATGTTTCTAACAAAAAGAACAGAAACAAACACTAAAGCTGCACCATCAATTTGTTTAGGTAAACTTGTTGCTAAAGGAGCAAAGAATATACAAGCCAAAAATAGAAGACCAATTACTAAAGAGGTCATTCCTGTTTTTCCACCAGCTTTTACACCAGCACCAGACTCAACATAACTTGTTACAGTTGTTGTTCCCATCATTGCACCCGCTACAGTTCCAACACTGTCAGCCATCATCGCTTTTTCAATGTCTTTAACTTTACCATTTTTATCAACCTTACCAGCAACGTTTGCTACTGAAGTTAATGTTCCTGCAGTATCAAAGAAATCAACAAATAATAAAGTAAACACTACAGTTGTCATACCAGCTGTTAATGCTGCTGATAAATCAAAATCAAATAGATAAGTCATTGGAGGTGGTGAGCTCGCAATTCCATTAAATTTAGCAAGTCCAGTAGCCCATGCAATAATACTGAATAGTAAAATACCAATAATGATATTTCCCTTAACTTTCATTTTTTCAAGAACAACCATCAAAATAAATGCTGCACAACCCAATAAAACAAGTGGATCACTCAAGTCACCTAATTGAACTAATGTTACCGGGTTATCAACAACAACTTCCATGATCTGAAGTCCAATTATTGCCAAGAATAATCCTATACCAGCGCCAATTCCTAATTTTAAACTTCTTGGAATTGAATTAATTAACCACGCTCTGATAGGTGTTAATGAAATGATTAAGAATAAAACCCCAGCAACTAGTACAGCTCCTAAAGCTTCTTGAGGCGTATAGCCCATTCCAGCACAAACACCAAATGCAACGAATGCATTAATTCCCATACCTGGCGCCAAACCTATCGGCCATGTTTTTCCATAAAATGCCATTATGAAACAAGCAAGCGCTGTTGCAACAATTGTTGCCGTGTATACTGCTCCAAATTCAAAGAACCCTTTTTCTGGTCCAGCAAATTCACCTGATAGTATAAATGGATTTAAAAACATAATGTAAGCCATTGTCAAAAATGTTGTTACACCAGCTATTACTTCTGTTTTAAAATCGGTCTTGTGTTTTTTATAGTCGAAATATTTTTCTAACATTGATCCTCCTAAGATTAAGATGGACTAATATTAGATTAATTAAGAAATTACTCTTAAAAATCTAAGTTTATCAACATATTTCAACTTATAAGTTTATATTTATGTCATATTTTGAGTGTTATCATTGAAGCATGCATAAATTAAAATTTATTTTAATAAGCTTATTTCTTTTAACTTTTGTTGTCGGCTGTCAAACAATCAAAAATAAAACAGACGCAATTGTTGAAAAAGAAAATGCTAAGTTAAGTGAATACATTGGAAAAACTTCAAGCAATTTACAAATGGAATTAGGTAAGCCAGATGAAGATTTTAAAAATGATAAAGGTAACTTAGAGCTTGTTTACAACACCAAAAAATATGGAATACTTTGCGAAAGAAGATTTGAAGTAGATTCTAATTCTATAGTGATTGGTTTTGTTTCAAACGGTTGTTTCTAAAAAACTTAATACTTGTGGGGAATGTACCCCACAAGTAAGGTTTTTACTTATTTTATTTCAATAAGTTTTTTCTTTTTATATTCAGGTACAATTCTTTCACAGGCAATTGTTAAAAGACCATCTTTTAATTCAGCACCATTAACTTTCACATCCTCAGCGATTGTAAATGATCTTGCAAATTGTCTTTGTGAAATACCTTTATGAATAATTTCACCATCATCAGATTTGTCCTCAGATTTATCAACTTGTTTTGTTCTTACAGTTAATAAATTGTCTTCAAACTCCACCTCTACATCATTTTTATTAAAACCAGCTAAAGCAACTTCAATAGCGTAGTTGTCTTTTCCAGTTTTTCTAATGTTGTACGGTGGATAATTGGACTGCATGGTTAACCCTCCATTTCCCAGCATATTTTCAAATTGGTCAAACATATCGTCAAATCCAATTGAAAAAGGTCTTAGAGTGTTAAATATAGATAGATCCCTACTTGTCATAGTTTCCTCCTTTGTTAGCAAGGTTAATTTAGTAAGCCCCATTAGGCGACTTACATATGATATTTAGGAATTAAGCTAAAAATTTCAAGATAGGACAACTAAATTTTTTTAGAAATTTTTAATGCAAATGCATAATCTAGTGCAATTTCTTCTATAGCCCCATCTCTACCTGATTTACCACCATGACCTGCGTTCATTTCAGTTTTTAAAAGTAATAAATTATTATCAGTTTTATATTCTCTTAGTTTGGCGGTAAATTTTGCTGGTTCATCAAACAATACTCTGTTGTCGCTTAAACTTGTTGTGATCAACATATGAGGATAATCCATTTTCTTAATATTATTATAGGGAGCATAAGAATAAATATAATCAAAGTGATCTTTTTTATCTTTTGCATTTCCAAACTCATCAAATTCTCCGACTGTTAAAGGTAAGGAGTGATCTAGATTAGTTGTCAAAGAGTCTACAAATGGTACTGCCATAATAATTCCTAGAAATAATTCAGGGGCTTGATTAACTACGGCACCCATAAGAAGACCACCTGCAGAACCACCCATACCTATTATTTGATTTTTTGAAGTATATTTATTTTCAATTAAGTATTTTGCAGAAGCAATATAATCTTCAAAAGTATTTTTTTTATTTAGCAGCTTTCCTTCTTTCCACCACTTCATGCCTCTTTCCATACCCCCTCTAATATGGGCCGTAACCCAGATGATATCTCTATTAATCAAACTTAATCTAGTAGCAGAAAAACTAGGGCTCATAGAGCTTCCGTAAGAGCCATAACCATAAAGCAGCAATTGAGCACTTCCATCCATTTTAGTTTTTTTATGCCTAGTAATTGTAAGAGGAACCAGTCTTCCATCGTGTGATTTACAATCTACTCTTTCTACAATGTAGTCATCAGGATTATGACCAGATGGGATCTCTTGTTCTTTAACTAATTTTTTTTCTTTTGTGCTTAAGTTATAAGAATAAACTCTAGATTGTGTTTTAGGTGAAGAATAACTTATGTATATTTCGTCTGTATTTTTATCTCTTTGCATCAAAGAGGCACCAGGAACATATACGGTTTCATCAGAAAAAATTAACTCTTCTTCTATTCCAGTTGTAATATTTTTTACAAATAATTTATCTAAAGCATCTGAAGTTTCAGATCTAATGATCCAATTTTTTAAGAATGTTAAACCTCCAATTAGAACCTCATCTTTTGCAGCAATAAAGGTTTTCCAGTCTGGTTTTTCCAAACTATTACTTATGTCTATTTTAAAATCTTCAGCATTTTCATTAGTATGATTGTAAAATTTACCATCCCAAGAATTGACCGAATAAAGAATTCCTCTTTGTCTTTTTTTTATTAATTTTGGTTTGGGATTTTTTTCATTAACATCAAAGTAATATTGTTCAGATGTATTATGGTCTGAAGAGCTGATAAAGAAATATTTATCATCTGCACTTAAACCAATTCCAACCGTAAAGGCTTCACTTTTTTCTTCGAAAATTAATTGATCTTCGCTAACTTTAGTACCTAATTTGTGTCTATAAATTTTTCTTGGTCTATGATTTTCATCAAGTTTTGAATAAAAAACAAACTGATCATCTAAACTAAATGTTATGCTACCTGATGTTTCCTCAATTTTTTCAGTAACTAATTTTTTTGTATTTATATCTCTAATATATATTGTGTAATATTCAGAACCCTTTGTATCTAAAGAATATCCCAAATATTTGTCATTAAAACTAACCTCCAAATCGCCAACACCAAAGTATTCTACTTTTAGTTTTTCTTTTTCTTCATCTCCATTCCAAATTTCTTCAATATTATTAGTTCCGATTTTTTTCCTTAATTTTATGGAATAATTTCCTTTGGTAGTTGTTTTTGACCAATATTCATAATCAAAATCTTTAAAAGGTAGAGACTCATCATCTAATTTTATTCTTCCTTTGATCTCATCAAATAATTTTTTTTGAATGGTCTTGGTATCTGACAAGTAAAAATCAGTATAAGAGTTTTCTTCTTCAAGATATTTTCTGACTTCAGGGTTTAATTTTTTGCTATCTTTTAAAACCTCCAGGATGTCATCTTGATGTATCCAACTATAATCATCTTCCCAACTAATATTATGACACGTTTTTATTTCTGATTTTTTTTTAAGATGTGGTATTTTCATGGATAGAAATTAAATATATGAATATTATTATTTATACACTAGTTTTTTTGGGAATTGCTTACTTTTTACTTAAATTAGCAGCTAACATTTCATCAAAAAAAATATCAAAACATTTAAGAAAATTAATTTTCTTAGGTTTGATAATTTTAGCAGTATTATTTGTAGTTGCTGGCAAGTTTTTATTAAGCATTCCTTTAACATTACTGAGCTTAGCTTTAGTTAAGTTAAAAGGGTTTTCAATATTTCAATTAATTGGTTTATTCAGACTTATACAAACACTTAGAAACTCTGGGAGATTTTCATTTAACCAAAATCAAAATGTTAAAAATTCTTCTAAAATATCTATAGAGGAAGCCTACAAAATTTTAAATTTAGATATAAAAAAAAATATTAGTAAAGATGATGTTAAAAATGCATACATAAAAATTCAGAAAAAGATACATCCAGATATTTCACCAGAGACCACAAGGTTATCGATGATTGTAAATGAAGCTAAAGAGATTGTATTAAAAGATATTTCTTAGTTAAGAATTTTTTTTAATTGATTAAAAATTTTGTCTGGATTAATTTTCTCTTTACCTAAAGTATTATGTTTTACTGTATTTTCTCCATCAGGGATAATTGGATACATTCTTGAGGTATAATTCCCATATATTAATGGTGTGTCTGCCATTAAAACAATTGTTTTAATACCAAGTCCTGACGAAAGATGACTAAAACTAGAATCATTACAAATAGAAATATCACAATTTTTAATTATTGGTAAAGTTTCTCTTATACTTAAGTCATCCAAAGGAATACATTTGTCTTTAAATTCTGTATTAAGTATTTCTTTTAAAATTTCTTGTTCTTCTTTATTTTTACCAGTAGCTAAAAAAAACCTACACTTATAAGCATTAGAGATTAAACGAATTAGTTTTATAAATATTTTAGCTGGAATTCTTTTAGTTGGTCCTGATCCACCTATGCCAAGTAAAATATTTTTTTGATCATTATTGATTTTAAATTTTAATTTTGCATCCTGAACAGATTGATCATTGATAATAATTTTTGGATCATCTTTTATAATTAAATTTAAGTTTTTATTTATAAATTTTTTTGCAGCATCTATTATATGCTGGTTTTTTTTTACAAGTAAGGGATATTGATAAATATTTTTAATGCCAGCAAATTTTGCAACTAAATAAAATCTAAGTGATGAATTAAAAATAAAAATTTTATCAAAGTTATGTTCTCTTAGTTCTTTTGCCAAGTTTATAAATCCACCAAAACCTTGGTGTCTAGCACCCTTGAGATTGTTACCTTGTTCAAGAATGATTATTTTTTCAATATTTTTATTATCTCTTAAGAATTGATCTGTTTTTGAACTTTGTTTAACTAGAATACTTACAGGAGTATTAAATTTTTTTGAAATAGCATCTATAAAAGGTAAGTAGATTACCATATCTCCAATTCCCATTTTATTTTGTACTACTAAAATTTTCATTTAATACTTTATCATCTTTACTAAAATTTTTATTTATATAAGTTTAGCATATGAGTAAAATTAAAGGTATTTACGCAGCTGGAATGTCAGTTTTTAATGATGATTTAAGTCTAAATATAGCAAAGACTATAAATCATGCAGAAAGAATAATAGATCAAGGTTGTCATGGTGTTGCTATTTTTGGAAGCACTGGGCAAGCACAACTTATATCTATAAGTGAAAAAATTAGCCTCTTAAATGAATTATCGAATAGCAAATATAAAGAAAAATATTTAATTGGAACTGGGCTAAATTCTTTAAATGAAACTATAAATTTAATGAAAGTAGCTAACTCTTTAAACTTTAGCGATTTTTTAATAATGCCACCAGCTTATTATAAGTATGGTGATAGTGAGGTAATAGAATTTTACTCAAAAGTAGTTGAAGCTGTACCAGACAGTAAGATTATATTATATAATTTTGAAAAGTTATGTGGCTACAAGTTTAGCGTTGAGTGTGTTGAGGAGCTTGTTAAGAAATTTCCAAAACAAATAGTTGGTGTCAAAGATAGCTCCTATAACCTATATGAAAATTTAAGGATTGATAATTTTTCTGTTATGCCGGGATCAGAATTGAAACTCCTAAAGGGTCTTGAGCTTGGATGTGATGGAATTATTACGGCAACTTGCAATGTAACTGCTAATTTATCTAGAAAAGTTTACGATGATTTTAACGAAAAAAAACAACAAACTGTAAATGATATACTATGCAAGGTTAGGGGTACTTTTGACCAATACAATTTAATATCAGGATTACATTCTTTTATGTCAGATCAAGACGATTGTTACAAAAATGTTATACCACCGGTTAGTCTTTTAAACGAAAAAGATAAAAAACAACTTGTGGAAGATCTCGGTAAGCTTAATTTTACATTAGGATCACTTAAGGCAGCTTAAATATAGCTAGCAAATTTTTTAACAACATTTTGAAACAAGAGACTATATTTATCAGTAATTAATTGATAAATCTAATTTTCTTAAAGTATGAAAAAAATAAAAAAAAATTCAGCTAAAAAAAAACCTTTAGTAAAAAAGAAGGTTAAAAAAATTACAAATAAAAATCATAAAAAAGATTTAAAAGTAAAAAAAAATATTTATAAAAAAAAAAAATAAGTAAAAATATAAAAACAAAAAAGAAAAAACAAAAAGTTAACACTAGAAAAAAAGTAACCTTAATATCAAGAGTAGTTACACTTCAGAATTCTTTAAAACCAGAATTTAACTTTAAAATTAATTTTAATTTAGAAAAATACATTCAAGCTTTTTTTGATAGTATCGCCAATAGAATATCTGAATATAAAACCTTAAAAGCTGAAGAAAAAAGAAGAAGACAACTTGAGGAAATTGAAAAAAAAGAACAAGAAAAATTACAAATCCAAAAACAAAAAGTAAAAGAAGAAGAGGAGCAAACTAAACTTAAAGAAAAAGCATTAAAAGAAGAAATTAAACTTGAAAAGGAAAGAGCAAGAGACATAAAATTATTTTTACGTAAGGAGCAAGCATTACTTAGAATTGAACATGCTGAAAGACAAAAACAATTTTTAAAACAATTACAATTAGAAAAACAGATTGAGAAATTTAGGATAAGAGAGATTAAAGAATTAGAAAAACTTGAAAAGATTTCATTAAAAGAAAAAAGAGATGATTATGCTGGTCTTCAAGCTAGGATAGAGAAATTAAAAGATAAATATAGAATTATAAGAGACCAAAAAATTAGAGAGAGAGTAGAAGCTTTAGGAGTAAAAATTCAAGGTGATGAGGATAGAGATACTTTACTCCAAAAAGAAAAAGATTATAAAATTGCAAGGCAGAAAATTGAACTTTCTCTTGAAAGCTTTTACAGAAGTGCCAGTAGTTTGGTTTTTCAACTAAATAAACGGCACATCACTAGACATATGTCTATTTTTAGATGCATTGATCAAAGATTTGAAACTGGTGAAATCTTTATCAAATGGGATGAAGCACCCGATGAAGAGTGGCTGTTATTAATTTATATAAAAAATAATTCTCCTGACGAAGGAATAGTCATTGAAGATAAATCAGATCCTGAAAAAAATTTATCTCATGAATTCAAATCAAATGAAATATTTAAAGCATCAGATCTAATGGTTGACTCGTTAACTCAGTTAATTTCAAGAAAAAGAGCCAAAAAAGATTAAATTAGATACTATCTTCTTTAATCAATCTTTCAATTTCAGGTATTAGTTCACGACTTTTAAATGAGGGGTGGAATTTTAATGCACTTTCAATACTCTTAATTGCTTTTTCATATTCTTGAAGTTTTATGAAAATTCTTGCTTGTCCTGATAAAGCCCCAAAGTGTCTAGGCTCTATATCTAAAACTTTATCAATATCATTTAATGAATTTTTAAACTGACTCATTAAAAAATATACTGTTGCTCTTTTATTCCAGGCTTCAGACCATTTAGGGTCATTCTCCAAGATATTACTAAAAACTTTTAATGCATAATTATAATCACCGTATTGCATCAGCTCTGTTCCAAACTCTAACTTTTCAGTTAATTTAAAATCATTAGGATGTTCATTCCAGACAGACCAAATTTTTTGCTCCAATAGAGCAGCACTTTTTGAATTATCAATAATTTGAAGTTGGTCAAAAAGATTATTTAAAATAACTTTCTGCGATGACTGAGCAGAAGAAACAAAACTAAATATAAATACAAATAGTATGAAAACTTTCATAATTAAAATATATTTTATTCAGTGCCTCATCTCAACATTAAAAACTTATTTCAAAAGTTGTTTCTTATTTTTTAAAAATAAAAAGAAAGCAATAATCTCATAAAAAAATGAAAATAAAGTAAAAATTATTGGAGTTTTAAAGAAACTATAAAGAAACTTATATTTAGGAATTTTTTTCCACACCAATAAAAAAGCTTCTGCCCCTCCAATTACTTTCTCCCCATCTTTAATATGAAGTCTACGCAAAAGGTTCTTAGCATTTCTTTGAGTTTCTATTTCTGCTGATTTATTATTTGTAATATCTACCCATTCTATGTCTTTAATATTTTGTTTTTTATACAAATTTATCTCAGCACGGCAAATTTTACATGAATTATTAAAATAAACTTTCACAATCTATTTTTTATCTTTCCAAGCTGTCATTCCACCAGCCATATTTTTCACATTTTTTATTCCCATGTCCTGCATAGTTTTTGTTGCAAGTGTGCTTTGACCTCCAAGACCGCAAAAAACTACATATTCTTTGTCAGGATTTTTCTTAAACATTTCATTTTCTAAAGGACTACCATCAGCTAAATAAAACTCTAATAAGCCTCTTTCTAAATTTACAGCATTACCAATAGTCTCTGACTCAAAACTATTTTTGTCTCTTACGTCTATAAATTGAACATTTGGGTCATTTAGTTTTTCTTTAGCTTCATTAACCGAAATATTTTTTATCTCGTTAGAAACGTTCATTAATTCATCAAATTTTTTCATTATATTGTCCTTTTTTTTAATTTATTCCTAAAATTATATAGAATCCGATAGATTGTATATGTGCGAAATACGACAATTGAAAAAATAATTATAACTATTACTTGTTATGTATGAATGATTTTTTTACTAAAACAGATTTATCAAGAAAAGATGCTGAAAGCATTATATCAGAAACATTAAATAGTTGTGATGATGGTGAGCTTTACTTGGAAAACTCTAAAAGTGAATCTATTGTACTTGATGATGATAAAATAAAGAGTTCTAGTTATAGTTCTGATCTAGGATATGGCTTAAGGGCGGTTACTGGTGAAGTAGTAGCTTATTCTCATTCAAATGAAATTTCAAAAAAATCATTAAAACAATCAGCTAGCAATCTAAGCTCAACATTGAAATCTCAAAAAGGTATTTACAATCATGAAATTCCTCAAACTAATGAAAAATTTTATAAAGATGTGAATCCGATAGAAGAAAAATCACTACAATCTAAATTGGATCTTTTAAAAGAAGTTAATAACTATACGAGAGCTAAAGGTGGAATGGTAAAACAAGTCACTGCTAGTTTTGCAGGTGAGCATAAATCTATAGAAATTATAAGATCTGGAGGTGAAGTGTTAACAGATGTTAGGCCTTTAATTCGTTTTAATGTTTCAGTTATGCTTGAGAAAGATGGAAAAAAAGAAACAGGAGTTTATGGAATTGGTGGAAGACAATCTTATGATGAATATCTTAAAGATGATAATTGGAAAAAAGTATGTGATGAAGCATTTAGAATTGCTTCAGTAAATCTTGAAAGTAAACCTGCACCAGCAGGAGAAATGAAAGTTGTTTTAGGATCGGGCTGGCCAGCAATACTTATTCATGAAGCTATAGGGCATGGTCTTGAAGGTGACTTTAACAGAAAAAAAACATCTGCTTTTCATAATTTAATGGGTCAAAGAGTTGCTAGTGAGGGTGTTACTATTGTTGATGATGGAACTCTTCATAATAGAAGAGGAAGTTTAACAATAGATGATGAAGGGACACCTACTGAAAAAACTGTTTTAATAGAAAATGGTATATTAAAAAATTTTATGCAAGATCGACTAAATGCTAGATTGATGAACACAAGATCAACAGGTAGTGGAAGACGAGAAAGCTACAAGCATGTTGTTCTACCAAGAATGAGAAACACCATGATGTTAAATGGAAAATATTCTCAAGAAGAGATGATTAAATCAGTTGATAAAGGAATATTTGCAGTAAGTTTTGGTGGTGGGCAAGTAGATATTACTTCAGGAAAATTTGTATTTAACTGTACAGAAGCTTATGAAATTATTAATGGTAAAATTGGATCACCTATTAAAGGTGCAACGTTAATTGGTGATGGACCTTCAATTTTAAAAGAGGTTTCATTGGTTGGCAACAACATGATGCTTGACCCAGGTATTGGAACCTGTGGAAAAGCAGGGCAAGGTGTTCCAGTAGGTGTGGCACAACCATCAATCTTAATTGATAAAATGACTGTTGGTGGAACTCAATTATAAATCATATGGTTAAAGATCAAGATTATTTAAAAAAGACAGCTTCTTTTTGTATAGATTTAGCAAAAAAACTTGGAGCAACAGATTCGACTGCTGCTGTGATGCACTCCATCTCAGAAACAGTAAATTTTAGAAATAAAAAATTAGATGAATCTGATCGGTCAGATAGCCTAGGTGTTAGTCTTACAACTTATATTGGCAAAAAAAAATCAAGTATTTCCTCTTCAAATCTTACAGAAGAAAATATCAAGACATTGGTTGAAAGATGTATTGAGACAACAAAAATTACTCCAGAGGATGAATATAATTCACTACCAGATAAAGACTTACTGGCTAATAAAATTAATGATCTAAATTTATATGATGATGACCATATAGAGAATGATGAAAAAATTGAGTATTTAAAAGAAGTAGAGGAGGCTGCATTTCAAAAAAAAGAAATTATTAATACAGAAACTGGTTTCTCTGAGTCAAAATCGAATTTTATATTAGCAAGCAGTGATGGTTTTTTAAATGGTTATAAATCTTCTTCTTTTTCAGCATCATGTGTGGCTGTAGCAAAAGATTCTAATAATAAAATGGAAAGAGATTATGAATTTACCAGTACTTGTCATCTAAATGATATGTTAAGACCCAGTCAAATTGGTGAAATGGCAGCAAAAAAAACACTACAAAAATTAGATCCAAGAAAAATAGAAAGTGAAAAAATCAGTATTGTCTTTGATAGAAGAATTTCAAAAGGAATATTGAGTACTTTTGCAAGCGCAATATCTGCTTCCTCAATTGCAAGAGGCACATCTTTTTTAAAAGACAAAATTAATGAGGAAATATTTACCTCTGCAATAAATATTTTTGATAAACCCAATATAGTTAAAGGATTAGGGTCAAGGTATTTTGATTCTGAAGGAGTGAAAACTGAAGAATTAAAGTTGGTAGATCAAGGTGTTTTAAAACATTATTTAGTTGATACCTATAATGGAAAAAAGCTAAACCTTAAGTCAAATGGTAGAAGTGGCGGAACAAGTAATTTATATTTTGAAAAAGGTTCCATTTCTTACAAGGACTTATTAAAATTAAATCAAAGAACTTTATATATTACAGAAACAATCGGTCATGGAAGTAATTTAGTTACAGGAGATTATTCAGTTGGTGCCACAGGGTTTATGGTTGAAAATGGAGTGTTTAAATATCCAGTAAGTGAAATAACTATTGCTGGAAATTTTAAAGATATATTCAAAAATATTACTTTGGCTGATGATCTTGAGTTTAAATATTCTACCAATGCTCCTACGATGTTAATAGAAGGCATGGTAGTTGCGGGTAAATGAAGGATTTCTGTATTATTGGCTCAGGTATTTCTGGCGCAACAATTGCAAATTCTCTCAGTAAAAAATATTCGTTAGATGTTTATGACAAAGCGAGAGGAGTTGGGGGAAGATCGTCTAATAAAAAGCTTAATAAGAATGAAAGCTTTGATCATGGTGTTCAGTATATTTCACCAAAAAGTATTCAATTTAAAAAATTTATAAAAAGTTTAATTTTAAAAAAAGTTGTTAAAAAATGGCCAGGAAAACATTTATTTTTAAATACTGATAAGAAAGAAGACAAAAAACATACTAAAATAATTGGAAAAAAAGGTAACAACGCAATCAGCAAATATCTATTAAAAGATATCAACTGCAATTTTAATAGTGAAGTAATTAAAATTTTTAATAAAAATAAAGTTTGGGAAATATATTTTTCTGATGGATCAAAAAAATTATATAAATCATTGATATTAACCTGTCCATTTCTTCAATTAAAAAAACTTTCAAAAAAATATATTAAACATTCATTTATTAATCAAAAAATAAAAATGGATGCAAATATAACAGTCATGATGGCAACAAAAAAAAGTAAACTTAATGTTAGTAGTTATTTTTTTAATGATAAAATTTTAGGTTGGGCTGGAAATGAAAATAGTAAAATGCGATTTAAAAGTAAAAATGATCTTTGGACTTTGCAGAGCACTTACTCATGGGCCAATAAAAAAATTGATAAAAATCGAGAAAATAAAAAATTGAACACAAAGATTATGATTGAGAAGTTTTTTAAGCTTACAGGTATTAAGAAAACCAAAGTTTTATTTTCATTAAATCATGGCTGGAAATATTCATCTAACTCAAAACCTTTGAGAATTAAAAGTTATTGGAATTCTTCCTTAAACCTAGGAGTTTGTGCTGATTGGTTTGTTGGACCTAGACTAGAGTCAGGATGGATAAGTGCTAAAGATCTTTTTAATAAAATAAATAAATAGTTTTATTCAAACTTTTTAACCTTATATTCCCAATTTCCTAATCTAGAATAAGTAACCTTTAAAATTAATGAATTTTTTTTATCAAACCATATATCAAAATTAAGTCTTTTATCTTTTGGTAAAGACATGTCTTTTGAGGTTAATTTAAAATGATCCACGTCATAGGTTTTACCGTAGAGTTCGATTTTTTCTTTAGCAACAAAGGTTACGACTTGTTCTTTGATGCTACCTGATATTGGACTAATTTGACTATCAGTTTGTAAAATTTTATGGCTCCACCAGTTTCCAACTACGTTATTTATTGATGCTATACCACTATAGGAAGAACCCTGAATATCAAATTTATTTGTTTGTTTATTAAATTCTAAATTTACATATTTTTTTTTATCATTTTGAAGTGTTTTAGAATTAAAAGAAATTAATTGATCTTTAATATACTTTTCCTCTCCAAACCCTTCAATTTCAAAAATAGTTGCACCAAATAATTTCACTGCAAATTTAATTTGATTTGTAACGGTTGTCTTATCTCCATCCTTTTTAAAAAAATAATAATTATAACCAATAACTTCACCATCTTTTAAAATCTCCATTTCAATTTTATTAAATTTATTATAATGCGCCATATGAGCATTAGAGCTGAGTGAATATACTAAGAAAAATATTAATATAAAAAATTTTTTCATAAAGGAGTAACAATAATAGACTTTGGTTTTAAAAGAAGTAATTTATTGAAAATATGTTCTTGAAAATTAAAAATATTCCTAAAGTATATTGGAGTTCTGAAAAACCATTAAATCTTAAACCAAAAATTTCAACTTTCTTTTTTTTGTGTCTTGGATTAGTTTTATTTGGTCTAGGTGAGGGATTATTAATAGTTTCTTTTGCGGGGGCTTCCCCTTGGTCTATTCTTGCACAAGGTATTGCATTGAATGTTGATCTTTCAATTGGAATAATAACAGTATTAATTAGTATTGGAGTTTTGTTTCTTTGGTTACCACTTAAACAAAAACCTGGAATTGGAACAATTTTAAATGCAATAATTATTGGTTTAATGATCGATGTCTGCATAAAATTTATACCAACCCCTGAAAATTATTTAAATCAATTAATTTTAGCAACAATTGCTGTACTTACGGTTGGTCTTGGTGGGGGGATTTATCTTGTTGCAAACTTAGGTGCAGGACCAAGAGATGGACTAATGGTTGGTTTACAAAAAAAAACTAACTTACCCATTGCAACTGTAAGAGCTTTTCTTGAAATAACAGTCATGTCTATTGGATGGTATTTAGGTGGAACAGTTGGAATTGGAACTTTATTATTTGCTTTTGGAATAGGACCTTCGGTTGCTTTAGGATTATATCTTGTTGGAAAAACTTTTAATTAAAGAGGTGTTCCAGATTTCTCATTCTTTTTTCTGTCATTAGGATTTAGAATAGCTTTTCTTAATCTAAGAGATTTTGGAGTAATCTCCAAAGCTTCATCAGTATTTAGCATACTTAATTGTTCAGCAATTGACATTTGTCTTACTGGTGTAAGCACAACATTTTCATCAGTTCCTTGAGTTCTCATATTCGTTAACTGCTTACCTTTCATGACATTTATAATCATATCACCTGGTTTTGGGGCTAATCCGACAATCATTCCTTCATAAACGGGATCATTATGAGTTACAAACATTTCACCTCTTGCCTGCAAGTTAAATATTGCAAATGCAACAGCTTTTCCGTTTGCCATTGAAATTAAAGCGCCATTTTTTCTGCCATCCATTTCACCTTCAAATTTTCCATAACCATGGAAGATTCTATTAATTACACCAGTTCCTTTTGTTAAAGTTAAAAATCTACTTGTGTAACCCATCAAGCCTCTTGTTGGTGCATGAAAGATTAATCTTTTTTTATCTTTTCCTGTATCTTTAAGATCAAGTAATTTACCTTTTCTTCTATTCATTGAGTCAATAATCTTTGATGAAAACTCTTCATCTACATCAACAGTAATCTCTTCAATTGGTTCAAGTCTGTTACCATTATCATCTTTTTGATATAAAACTTTTGGAGGACTTACAGTCATTTCAAAACCTTCACGTCTCATTTGTGTCAGTAGAATTTCAAGCATTAGCTCACCACGACCACTTATTACAAAAGCGTCTACGTTTGCATTTTGAGAAAAAGAAATTCCAACATTATTTTGTGCTTCAGTAACCAGTCTATCTCTGATTTGAGTACTTGTTAATTTTTTACCTTCTGTCCCAGCTAAAGGTGAACTATTCACACTTATAGTAATAGACATTGTTGGAGGATCTATTGGAGTTGCTGGAAGTGGATCGTTTACTTCAAGATCACAAATTGTATCTGCTACATTAGCTTTTTCTAAACCTGCAATTACAACAATATCTCCTGCTTCACCAACTTCAATGGGTACTTTTTTTGTTCCTTCATATCTGAAGATTTTAGTTAATCTACCTTCATCAACTTTCTCACCTTTAAGATTTATTGCTTTAATAGGCTGGTTAGCTTTTGCTGTTCCTTGAGATATTTTTCCAACCAAACTTCTACCCAAGAAACTATCTGCGTATAATAAAGTAGATAGCATTGCGAAAGGTTTAGTTTTATCAAGATCTGCTGGCTTAACATGTTCTATAATTAAATCTAATAATGGGTGTAAATTTTCTCTTGGGCCATCTACTTCTTTATCAGCCCATCCAGATCTGCCACTTGCATACATAACTGGAAAGTCTAACTGTTCCTCGTTTGCATCTAAACTTACAAATAAGTCAAATGTTTCATCTAAAACTTCATTAGCTCTTTGATCAGCTTTATCTAGTTTGTTAATTACAACAATGGGCTTTAAACCTTGCTTAAGAGCTTTTGCTAATACGAATTTTGTTTGTGGCATTACACCTTCAGCAGAATCAATTAATAATAAAGCACCATCAGCCATACTTAAAACACGTTCTACTTCAGCCGCAAAATCTCTGTGACCTGGTGTATCGATAATATTAACTCTAGTACCTTGCCAATCAATAGAAGCAGGTTTAGCTAGAATAGTAATTCCTCTTTCTTTTTCCAACTCCCCAGAGTCCATCAATCTTTCATCTACAACTTCATTTTCTCTAAATGAACCACTTTGTTTCATTAGATTATCAATCATAGTTGTTTTACCATGGTCAACGTGAGCGATAATTGTGATGTTTCGAATATTGTTACTCATAATTTGACGCTCTTATACATTAATTGAGTCATTTGAAAACTTAAAAAAAATCAATATTTACTCGCTTAAATTAATTTTTCTAAAAATTCACTTCTTGTGATTGTTATAAAAACGTATAGATATCCCTATATAAATTAGACGTATTAAAGGATTAAGAGCATATCTCCTTAAATTTTAAAAAATCTAAATACCTAAATGGAAAACTTTAAATTACTAAAAATAGAAGATTCGTTAAAGAATTCATTGGAAAAAATGAAGTTTACGAAACCGACTCCAATTCAGGCGATGGCAATTCCTGTTGCTTTAGAGGGAAAAGATATTTTAGGAACAGCTCAAACAGGAACTGGAAAAACATTGGCATTCAGCATTCCTCTAATAAATAAATTAATATTAGATAAAAATGCATTTGCATTAGTTATGTGTCCAACTAGAGAGCTTGCAACTCAAGTAATGGCTGCAATTAAAAGCATTATTAGTGATAAAATTAACATTAAAACTGCCTTACTTATTGGTGGAGAGGCAATGCAAAAACAACTTAGACAACTAGGTAATAGATCAAGAATAATAGTTGGAACTCCTGGAAGAATTAATGACCACTTAAAAAGAAAAAGTTTAAATCTATCTGCCACTAAATACCTAGTACTAGATGAAACTGACAGAATGTTAGATATGGGTTTTACCCCTCAAATAGAATTAATTTTAAAATTTGTTCCAAAAGATCATCAAACTTTATTATTTTCTGCAACACTACCTCAGAATATTGTTAGAATTTCTGAGAGATATCTAAATAAGCCTCAAAGAATTTCAACAGGGTCAACATCAGTACCTATTGCAAAGATTAAACAAGAAACTCTTCAAGTTTTTAAAGAGAATAAATACGATCAACTAGTAGACCAATTTATAGCAAGAAAAGGATCAATATTAGTTTTTGTTAAAACTAAAAGAGGTGCTGATAAAATGGTTAAGCGTCTTAAAGAAGAGGGTCATTCAGCGGATGCTATTCATGGAGATCTTCGTCAAAGTAAAAGAGATCGTGTAATTACCTCATTTAGAAAAGGCCTTAAGAGAATATTAATTGCAACAGATGTTGCTGCAAGAGGTTTAGATATTCCTTTAATTCAACATGTAATTAATTTTGATCTTCCACAAGTACCAGAAGATTATGTTCATAGAATTGGAAGAACTGCTAGAGCAGGAACAGAAGGTTCTGCTTTAACTTTTCTTACCCCAGATGATAGATCGATGTGGAATGAAATTAGTAAATTAATTGATCCAAATTTTAAACCTGCACCTCGTGGCGCAAGAGGAGACTCAAGAGGAGGAAAAAGAGGAAAAGCTCCTTACAATAAAAAAAGAAAATTCAGAGATGAAAAAAAATCATTTGGTAAAGGAAGACCTGACCGATCATCAAGAGATGGAGAGAAAAAAAGTTTCGGTTACAAAGGAAAATCTAGTTTTGGAGATAAATCAAAACCCTCTAGTTACGGAAGATCTAGTTCATCATCAAGAGATGGAGAGAAAAAAAGTTTCGGTTACAAAGGAAAATCTAGTTTTGGAGATAAATCAAAACCCTCTAGTTACGGAAGATCTAGTTCATCATCAAGAGATGGAGAGAAAAAAAGTTTCGGTTACAAAGGAAAATCTAGTTTTGGAGATAAATCAAAACCCTCTAGTTACGGAAGATCTAGTTTTGGAGATAAATCAAAACCCTCTAGTTACGGAAGATCTAGTTCATCATCAAGAGATGGAGAGAAAAAAAGTTTCGGTTACAAAGGAAAATCTAGTTTTACAAAAAAAGATAACTCGAAACCAACAGGATTTACAAATAATCCAAAATACTTTGGAAAAAAAACATCTGAAAGTTCATCTACTAGTGGAGAGAAAAAAAGCTCTAGTTTTGATGGAAAGAAGAAGTTTAAAAGTAGAAGTGATAGACCTAAAAGCTTTACCTTCAAAAAACATAGTCAAAAAAGAGCTAAAGTCTAAGATTTTTTAGATTTCTCTTTTTTATTTTTTCTTTTTTCTTTCAGGCTTAATTTTGGTTTTTTAGCAGTACTTGAATCTTTAAATGATTTTCCACTGTATCTTTTTGACATATCTTAATCTTATAACAGCTTAATAAAAAAAAAGGCCACCTAAAAAGATGGCCTTTGAATTTCTTTTTGAAAAGAGTGGGATTACATGCCCATTCCACCCATACCACCCATGCCGCCCATTCCACCAGGCATTCCACCAGGCATTCCACCAGCACCAGAATCTTTATCATCTGGTTTGTCAGCAATCATGGCTTCAGTAGTTACAAGTAATCCAGCAATCGAAGCTGCATCTTGTAAAGCTGTTCTTACAACTTTAACAGGATCGATGATACCTTTTGCAAACATATCAACGTATTCTTCGTTCTGAGCATCGTAACCCATATTCTTTTTATTTTGTTCAAGTAGTTTTCCAACTACAACTGAACCATCAACTCCAGCATTTAAAGTTATTTGTCTAATAGGAGCCTGTAAAGCCTTAGCAACTAATGCAACACCAGCTTTTTGATCGTCTCCTTTAACTTTAAGTGTGTCAAGACTTTGTGAAGCGTATAAAAGAGCACAACCACCACCAACTACTATTCCTTCTTCAGCAGCAGCTCTAGTTGCATTAAGAGCATCTTCAACTCTATCTTTTCTTTCTTTAACTTCTACTTCAGTTGCACCACCAACTTTGATTACAGCAACTCCACCAGCAAGTTTTGCTAGTCTTTCTTGAAGTTTTTCTCTGTCATAATCAGAAGTTGTTTCACCTACTTGTTGTTTGATTTGAGCACATCTAGCTTCAATTTCAGATTTTTTACCATTGCCGCTAATGATTGTGCTGTTATCTTTATCAACTTTAACTCTCTTACAAGATCCAAGATCAGTAAGTTTAACGTTTTCAAGTTTAACACCAATATCTTCTGAGATAACCTGACCGCCTGTTAAAATTGCAATATCATCAAGCATTGATTTTCTTCTATCACCAAAACCAGGTGCTTTAACTGCAACAACTTTTAAACCACCTCTAAGTTTATTTACAACAAGAGTTGCAAGAGCTTCGCCCTCAACATCCTCAGAAATAATCATTAGTGGTCTACCAGCTTGTACAACGGCCTCTAAAAGTGGAACCATTGGTTGTAAGTTAGTTAATTTCTTTTCATGTAATAAGATGAAAGGATTTTCTAACTCTGTAGTCATTTTATCAGCGTTAGTAATAAAGTATGGTGATAAATAACCCCTATCAAACTGCATACCTTCAACAACGTCTAACTCAGTTTCAACTCCTTTAGCTTCTTCAACAGTGATAACACCTTCATTGCCAACTTTTTGCATAGCTTTTGCAATCATGTTACCAATTTCTTTATCACCATTAGCTGAAATAGTTCCAACTTGAGCAATTTCATCAGTATCTTTTACTTTTTTTGCTGAAGCAATTAAACTTGCTTTAACATGATCTACTGCTGAGTCTATTCCTCTTTTAACATCCATAGGGTTCATGCCAGCTGTTACATATTTTACACCTTCTTTAACAATTGCTTGTGCTAAAATAGTTGCTGTAGTTGTTCCATCACCAGCTTCCTCATTTGTTTTGCTAGCAACTTCCTTAACCATTTGAGCACCCATGTTTTCAAATTTATCTTCAAGATCAATTTCTTTTGCAACAGAAACACCATCTTTAGTAATTCTTGGTGCACCATAAGATTTGTCGATAACAACGTTTCTACCTTTTGGTCCAAGAGTAACTTTTACTGTGTTAGCAAGGATATCAACACCTCTTATCATTGCTGCTCTTGCTTCAGAGTCGAATTTTACAACTTTTGCCATTTTATTTTCTCCTTTAAATTAAATTATTTGCCAGAAATACCCATAATGTCAGACTCTTTCATTATGCTGTATTCTTTGCCATCTATTTTGATTTCAGTTCCTGACCATTTGCCAAAAAGAACTTTGTCTCCAACTTTCACATCCATTGGAATTAGTTTTCCATCTTCAGTTTTTGCACCACCACCAACAGCAATAACTTTACCTTCTTGAGGCTTTTCTTGAGCTGTATCGGGGATAATTATTCCTCCAGCAGTTTTTTCACTACTGTCTAAAACTTCTATTAAAACTCTATCGTGTAACGGTTTAAATTTCATAAATTCTCCTTTTATTATGCGACTCATATAGCTATTAGGTTTACTATTTCAAGAGATGTTAAAAAAAATATGTAAGGCAAAAAACCAGAGAAATTGTGTTTTTTATAAGTTATACCTCCCATAATGACTAAGAATTTAGATAAGGATGGATTAAGGTCGATTGTAGAGAATTATGATATTTTTTATATCGATTTATGGGGTGTTGTTCATAATGGGATAACTCTTCATAAAAACGCAATCGAAACCTTAGAAGAAATCACCAAAGCAAATAAAGACTATGTTCTTTTAACCAATGCGCCAAGACCTAATAAAGTGGTTAAAACAATCTTAGAAAAAATGGGGATGAATAAAGAAATTAGAGAAAAAGTTTATTCTTCAGGAGAGGCTTCATTAAGTTATTTAAAGAAAAACTACTCAGATAAACTTTTTTATCATATTGGGCCCACTAGGGATTTTGATTTGTTTTCAGACTTTAAAAAAAATAAATCTAAAGATATTAAAGGTAGTCAATATTTATTATGTACAGGATTATTTGAAGAGCAGGCAGAAGATTTAAACTATTTTAAAGATTTATTGAAAGAGCATATTAATAAAATAATGATATGCACCAACCCAGACTTAATTGTTGATAAAGGAAACAGAAGAGAATTATGTGCAGGGTCTGTAGCTCTTGTTTTTGAAAAAATGGGAGGAGAGGTTATTTATTTTGGAAAACCTTTTCCTGAAGTTTATAATCAAGCAATTAATAATGAAGGAAAAAAAGTTTTATCTATCGGTGATAATTTAAACACAGATATTAAGGGAGCTAATCTTTTAAATTTTAATTCTTTAATTATATCAAATGGTGTTCATAGAGATGAAATTAAAAAAGAAGGTATTGATGTAATTTCAAAAAAATATGAAGTTGTTGTAAACTTTATTCAAACAGAATTAAAATGGTAAAATATGAAGCTGTATAAAGATTTTAATATTTCAAACAATCATAAAAAATCAATTATCTTGATTGGAAATTTTGATGGCGTTCATTTAGGTCATCAAAAATTATTTAAATTAGCAAATACTTATAAAAAAAAATTTGATCTAAAAATTGGTGTTTTAACATTTGAGCCAATGCCTAAAATGTTTTTTAATAAAAGTTTTAAAAACTTTAGAATTTCAAATATAAATCAAAAAAAAATAATTTTAGATCATTTAGGGGTTGATTTTATAATTACTAAAAAATTTGATAAAAAATTTTCTGCAATTAAGTCTGATTTTTTTATTAAAGAAATTTTATCAAAAAAATTAGAAGCTCAATACATATTTGTTAGCAATAACTTTAGATTTGGTAATAAAAGAGAGGGAGATGTTAGGCAGTTAATAAAAAATGAAGGAAGATACCATTACAAAATAGTAAAACCACAACCATTAATTTTAAATAAAAAAGTTATCTCCTCAACATATATCCGCTCTCTTCTAGAAAAAGGGCAGTTAAAGAAAACTAATAAGTTATTAAGTCGAAATTGGTCAATCGAAGGAATTGTTCAAAAGGGAAGACAGCAAGGAAAAAAAATTGGTTTTCCAACCTGCAATATTGATATTAAAGATTATGTGATAGCAATGCCTGGAGTGTATGCTGTTAAAGTAAAACAAAAAAACTCCAATAAATCACTAAAAGCGATTGCTAATCTTGGTTATAGACCAACTTTTAATCAAAAAAAAATTTTATTAGAAGTTCATATTTTTAATTTTTCTGGAAATCTTTATAATAAGTATTTATCAGTAGAGTTCACAAAATTTATAAGAAAAGAGAAAAAATTCAAAAACGCTGATCAATTAAAAAAACAAATTCAAAGTGACTTAAAAGTTGCTAAAAAAAGTTAACATGAGCAAAGAAAATATAAATTTACCTAAAACAGCTTTCTCCATGAAAGCAAATTTACAGAACAAAGAACCTGAAATTTTAGAATATTGGAAAAAAATTGATCTTTATAAGGAGTTGAGAAAATCTAATAAGGGAAAAGAGAAGTTTGTACTCCACGATGGTCCACCATATGCGAATGGTAATATTCACATGGGTACAGCTTTAAATAAAATTTTGAAAGATATCATTGTTAAATTTCATCAAATGGATGGTAAAGATTCTGTATATGTCCCAGGATGGGATTGTCATGGTTTACCGATTGAGTGGAAAATCGAAGAGCAATATAAAAAAAACAAAAAAAATAAAAATGAAGTTCCAATAACAGAATTTAGAAAAGAGTGTAGAGAGTTTGCTGAAAAATGGATTGAAGTTCACAAAACACAATTTAAACGATTAGGTGTTGTTGGAGATTGGGAAAATCATTACGCAACAATGAGCTTTGAAGCAGAAGCTCAAATCGTAAGAGAATTAGGAAAATTTTTAAAAGAAGGAAGTCTTTATAGAGGTTTTAAACCTGTTCTTTGGTCAACTGTAGAAAAAACAGCTTTAGCAGATGCTGAGGTTGAGTATCAAGATCGTAAATCAGATACAATTTATACAGCCTTCCCAGTTAAGAAAACAAATATAAAAGAATTAGAAAATACAGATATTATTATATGGACAACCACACCATGGACTATACCTGCAAACAAAGCTCTAGCTTATAATGAAGCCTTAGATTATTTAATAATTGAATTAGGTGATGAAGGAGATTTTAAGAATAAAAAAATAGTTGTTGCGGAAGCTCTACTAGAATCCGTTATTAAAGATTGTGAAATCAAAAGTTATAAAGAAATAAAAAAATTTAAAGGTAAGGATTTTAAAGATACAATTTGTAGTCACCCTTTCTTAGAGCTAGGTTATGACTATGATATACCAATGCTTGAAGCAAGATTTGTTACAACAGAACAGGGAACAGGTATTGTTCATTGTGCACCCAGTCATGGTCCTGATGATTTTAATCTTTGTTTAAAGCATGGGATAAAAGCCATAGAGACAGTAGATGGTGATGGTAAATACACTAAAAACCTTCCTTTATTTGAGGGAACTCATATTTTTAAAGCTAATCCAATTGTTATTGAAAAATTAAAAGAACAAAAAAAATTATTATCTAATGGAGAGCTAGTTCATTCATATCCACATTCATGGAGATCAAAAGCACCTCTTGTTCATAGAGCAACTCCGCAATGGTTTATTTCAATGGAAAGTCATGGCTTGAGAAAAAAAGCGTTAAAAGCCCTTGATGATACTAAATTTTATCCAGACAAAGGCAGAGAAAGAATAAAAGCAATGATTGAAACAAGGCCAGATTGGTGTGTTTCAAGACAAAGAGTTTGGGGAGTTCCACTTCCAATATTTGTTCATAAAACTACTAAAGAAATTTTAGTAGATGATAACGTAAATGAGAATATTGCGAGCATTTATGAAAAAGAAGGTTCTGATTGTTGGTTTTCTGATAGTCCTCAAAGATTTTTAGGGGATAAATATAAAGCAGAAGATTACGAAAAAATAAGTGATATTGTTGAAGTTTGGTTTGATAGTGGTTGCACTCATGCATTTGTTTTGGAAAAAAGAGAAGATCTTCAATGGCCAGCATCAATGTATTTAGAAGGTTCAGATCAGCATAGAGGATGGTTCCATTCGTCACTTTTAGAATCTTGCGGAACAAGAGGTAGAGCGCCTTATGAATCGATATTATCACATGGATTTGTTGTGGATGGCAAAGGTCTGAAAATGTCAAAATCTGTAGGAAACGTAATTGCACCTGAGGATATTTTAAAAAAGTATGGTGCAGATATTTTAAGAATATGGGTTGCATCATCTAATTATGCTGAGGATTTAAGAATTGATTATTCTATTTTAGAACAACACGCTGATTCATATAGAAAAATTAGAAATACATTCAGATATTTACTAGGTAACTTAAATGATGATTTCCAAAAAATTGATATGGAAAGTCTCGACATTAAACAATTGCCAGAGCTAGAGAGATATATGCTTCATAGAGTGTATGAGCTAAATAATAACTTTAAAAATTATTTTAAATCTTATGATTTTCATAATCTTTATAAAGAGCTTTTAAATTTTTGCACAGTAGACCTATCTTCATTTTATTTTGATATTAGGAAAGACGCTTTATATTGTGACTCAAAAAATTCCGATAGAAGAAAGAGTAGTATAGTAGTTTTAAATATTATTTTAGAATCTTTGGTTAAATGGTTTGCACCAATACTTTCATTTACAACCGAAGAAATTTTTACCCTGATAAACAAAGAGCAAAAAAGTATTCATCTTGAACAATTCATGAAATATCCAGAGTCTTTTCAAGATGAAGAATTGCATAAGAAATGGATAGAGTTAAAAAAAATTAGAGATATCTGCAATATAAGTATTGAAGCAAAAAGAGCTAGCAAAGAAATAGGATCAAGCTTAGAAGCTAGTCTAATTATTAATCTAAATAAATCATTATTCGAAATTTCAAAAAATGTAGATTTTTCAGAAATATGCATCACATCCTCTGCTTTAGTTCATCAATCAAACACTGATGAAATAATTATTGAAACGATTAAAGCCGAAGGAAATAAATGCCCAGTTTGTTGGAAGATCAATAAAGTTAAATGTGAAAGACATTCAGATTAACTAAAAAGGTTGATGAACAAAATTAACTTAAAAAACTTTTATTTAAATTTAGTAATTATATTAATAGTTTTTATATTTGATCGTACAACAAAGCTATATATCTTAAAACTTGCAGAAGTAGAAACTTCGGTTGATATTTATATCACTCCTTTTTTAAACTTATTTTTAATCTGGAACAAAGGAATAGCTTTTGGATTATTTTCTATAGATGGAAGTGTTATCTATAATTTTATTACAATCTTAATTGGTCTTATTATTATTGGTATTATTTTTATGATGTTAAAAAATGATAATATTCAGCGTTACTTTTTTGCTTTAATTGCAGGTGGCGCTTTTGGGAACTTTTATGACAGGATAGTTTATACAGCCGTTCCAGATTTTATCGATTTACATTTTTATGGCTTTCATTGGTTTGTTTTTAATGTAGCTGACATATTTATTACCATTGGAGTTTTTTGCCTTATTTTAGTAGAACTTTTCTTTAATAATAAAAAAAACAAATGAAAAAAACTAATCCATTAATAGCTTCTTTTTTAATAATTCTCTTTTTAAACTCTTGTGGCACAATTGCTGAAGGATTGGGAGGAAGTAAAAAAAAAGGAAGTGACGAATTTTTGGTTGAAAAAAAGTCCCCTTTAGTTCTACCACCTAGCTTTGGAGAGTTACCAGAACCAGGAAAGGACCCTGAAGAAAACATAATATCAGATAAAAAAGATACATCAGATATTGAAGATATAATAAATCAAAGCGCTTCTATAAGTACAAGTGAAAAAAATGGTGATGCAAAAAATTCTATTGAGCAATCTATTATTAAAAAGATTAATGAAAAAAAAGTTAATTTAATAGAAACTACAGAAACAAATTTAGATGAAGCTATAGAAGATAATGAAAAACCAAAAAAAAAAGGTTTTTTTAAAAAACTAAAAGATAAATTTAATAAATCTGATAGTTAGAAAATGATATTTAAAAATTTTTTAAATATTAAAAGTTCCAAAATAATAAAAAAAGATTTTTTGAAACTACTAAAAAATCAGCCAGCATTGTTTGAAACTTTAAAACCCGCATATAAATATAGTTATTCAAAAAAAATAATTAAAAAATATAAAAAATTATCAAATTTAAGAATAATCGGTATGGGTGGATCTGTTCTTGGCTCTGAAGCTATTTATGATTTTTTAAAACCTAAAATAAAAAAAAAAATTACTTTTGTAAATAATTTAAACAGCAATGCAGATTATTTTAATAATAAAAATATAAATTTAAATTTAATTATTTCTAAATCAGGAAATACATTGGAGACAATAGCGAATGCCAATGCATTAATTACCAAAAAAGAAAAAAATATTATTATTACTGAGTCAAAAAATAGCTATCTAACTAACTTAGCAGCAAAACTAAAGGCAGAAATATTTGAGCATAAAAATTATGTAGGAGGTAGATATTCTGTATTGTCAGAAGTTGGAATGCTACCTGCAGAATTAATGAATTTGAATGAAAAGAAATTTAAGCAATTTAATAACCTTATTAAAAATAAAAATTTTATTAATAATTTAGTAAGCAACGTGTCAACTACCTTAAACTTAATTAAGAGTGGAAAACAAACGTCAATAATTTTAAATTATGATGAGCAATCTGAAAATTTATTTAAATGGTATCAGCAACTAATAGCTGAAAGTTTAGGAAAAAAATCACTTGGATTATTACCCGTTGTTTCTTCAATGCCAAAAGATAATCATAGTTTAATGCAGCTTTATTTAGACGGCCCAAATAAGTATTTTTATACATTTTTTAATGTTCTAGAAAATAGAAATATAAAAATTAAGAATGATAGTGTTTTAAATACTCATAAGTTTTTAAAAAACTTATCAATCGAAAAAATAAAACAATCTCAAATGATTGCTACAGAGAAAGTTTTTATTTCAAAAAAAATACCTTTTAGAAGCTTTAGAATTTTAAAAAGAAATGAACAGTCTCTAGGTGAATTGTTCTGTTTCTTTATATTAGAGACTATTTTACTTGGTCGAGCTTTAAAGGTTAATCCATTTGATCAACCTTCTGTTGAGTTGATAAAAATAGAAACAAAAAAAATATTAAGTTAAAACATTTCCAAACATAATTTTTGAAATACCATAATTTTTTTCTAGAATTAGGTTGAATTCCTTTGGTAGGTCGTCATCCTCTTTTTTATGTCTGTGAATAATTATAATGCCATCCGTGTTAAGCAATTCTAATTTAGTTATTGCATTCAGCAGAAAAGGTAATTTTTTTTCCTTATAGGGAGGGTCCATAAAAATAATATCAAATTTGTCATTTAATAGTTTAAGTGTATTTTCAGAAAAAATATCTTTTTCAATTATTTTTGTTTGATTTTGTTGATTTAAATTATCTATATTTTTTTTTAAAATATTTAATACTTCTGTGTAACTCTCTAAGAAGGTAATGTTTTTAGCACCTCTTGATAAACATTCGAGACCAAATGATCCAACACCTGAAAATAAATCTAAAATATTAGAATTTTCTAACTCTACATTTAATAATTTAGAATGTTTTAATATATTAAAAATTGACTCTTTTGTTAAATCTTTGAGAGGTCTTGTTAGTTTATCTTTAGGTAGAAGAATTTTTTTGCCTTTAAAATTTCCTGAAATAATTCTCATTCATCAATCACCTTATGACCAATATCTTTTCTATAGAAACCATCTTTCCAATTAAGTTTTTTAATTAAACTTATAGCTTTATCTCTACTATTTTTAAAATTTGATGACAGACTAACAAAATTAATTACTCTTCCACCATTTGAATAAACCTGATCGTTTATTTTTTTTGTACCAGCATGAAAAAAATAATCATCCTCATCAAGCTTTAGATTTCCAATATTATCTATTAAAATTTGATTATTATATTTATCTGGGTAGCCCTTTGAACATAAAACAATACATAGACTTTTTTTATCATGCCAATCTATATTTATATCTTTTAGGTTTTCATTGCAGCACGCATTGATAATTTCAAATAAATCTGTTTTTAATTTTGGTAAAATAGTCTGACACTCTGGATCTCCCATTCGTACATTGTATTCAATCAAATAAGGTTCATCTTTAACTATCATTAAGCCAGCGTATAAGAATCCTTTATAATTAGATCCCATTTCTTCTAGAGCATTAATGGTAGGTTTGATTATTTTATTTAATATTTTTTCTTCCAAAGGCTGATTGAGTAGTCTTGAAGGTGAATAAGCACCCATTCCACCTGTATTCGCTCCTTTATCACCTTCTAGAACTCTTTTATGATCTTGTGCAGTTTCAAAACCCTTGATTTCTTTACCATCACTTATAATAAAATAGCTCATTTCTTCACCAACAAGAAATTCCTCAATTAATATATTTTTTGCTAATCCAAACTTTCCATCAAAAACTTCTTTTATTGCTAAATTTGCATCATCTTTATTTTCACAAATATAAACACCTTTTCCAGATGCAAGACCATCCGCTTTGACAACAAGTGGAAACTGAGTTTTATCTAAAAAAGATATTGCATCATTGGCATTTTCAAAAATACCAAATTTAGCAGTTGGTATATTGTGCTTTTCACATATTTTTTTTGTAAATATTTTTGATCCTTCTAACTGAGAAGAAATTTTATCAGGACCAAAAATATTTATTTCAGTATCTTTAAAGAAATCCACTATTCCATCAACTAATGGTTTTTCTGGTCCAACAATTAATAAACTAATTTCATTTTTGATTGAAAATTCTTTAATCTTGTTAAAGTCTGATAAATCAATTTCAATATTCTCAGCTATATCAGAAGTTCCTGCATTACCAGGAAAGCAGTATATCTTGTTAACTCTAGGCGATTTTTTGATGGACAGACATAGAGCGTGCTCTCTTCCACCACTTCCAATTATTCCAACTTTCATATAGATGTATATAAACTAAAAATGAATAAAAAATTAGCAAAATTAAAATATTTACCAAATAACTTTGAAATTATTGAAAATGGTGATCATGTCGTTTGTGCTGTATCAGGAAAATTAATTAGTTTAGAAAATCTTAATTATTGGAATGTTGAGCTTCAAGAACCATATTTTTCATATGTAGAAGCTCATAAAAAAAAGAGACACACTAAATTCTTACTTCCATCTATCATGAGACCATATCCATTCCCCTGGATTTTTTAAAATTGTTTTCTCCAGCCAAATGTTTAGCTCTCTAGTAATTTTTTCAGTAGAGGAGTTTTTTGAAAACTCAATAGGTTTTTCAACTTTAATATTAAAATTTACACCATTATGCCTCTTAATAGAAATTGGTACTACTTTACAATTAAATTTTTTTATAAATTGTGCAGGAATTGTTGTAGTGAATGCTTCTTGATTAAAGAATTTAGATTTTATTCCTTGAGAGACTCTCTGATCAATCATTAAGGCTATAGAGTAGTCTTTTTTATATAACTTTAATAATTCTCTAACTCCACTAGTTCCTTTTTTAATTTGATTTTTGCAAATATATTTTTTTCTAATTCTTTCCATTAATATATTTAAGAAAATATTGTTTAATGGTCGATATATTGCTGATAAATTTACACCAGATTTTTCAATTTCCATCGCCATTAATTCAAAATTACTAAAATGACCAGAAACAAAAATTACTGGGGTTTTTTCAAGCTTTATTTTTTGAAGAATTTCTTTACCTGTAATATTAATATTTGATCTAAATTGATCATTTCTAAAACCTTTAAGAAACATATATTCAGACAATGTCCTTCCATAATTATTCCACATATCTTTTGTAATACTCTTAATTTTTGATGAATTAATTTTGGGAATAGCTCTTTGAATATTAGTTTTAATGAGATTTTTTGATCTGAAAACTGGACCAAATGTTTCAAATAATTTTCCACTGAAGTAAGATGAAATTTTTAATCCTAAAAATTTATAAATAATAAAAAGAGAAGATATAATTAAAAATTCAAAAAAATATTTAATTTTTTTCATTTAATTTAATTAGTTTGTTTGTGAGATTTTTCTCATCTGATATATCAAGACTTGATTTAACATAAAAAATTTCATTTCTATTTAAGTTTTCTAGCCTTAAATAATCTTTTTCAGTAGTTATAATATGTGCGTTGAATTTTTTTGCATTGATTATTATTTCATCTAAATCTTTTTTTGAATATTGGTAATGATCTGGATATTCTAAATCACTTACAATTTTTAATTTATTATTTTTTAACATTTCTACAAAAGTTTTGTGATTACCAATACCAGAAAAAACCAAGTAATTTTGATCTTTATCAAATTCACCTATGTTTAACGGCGTATATTTTCCAGAATTAATATTAATATTTGGGTTAATTCTTTTAATCTGTTCTTTGATGGCAATTAGACTTTCTTCATTTCCATTTAAAAAAACATTTTCATAAGATTTCAGATTATTAATATTTTCTCTTAAAGGTCCTGATGGTAGTGTAAGTCCATTTCCAATCCAATTTAGATTATTAAAACAAACAATTTCTAAGTCATATTTGATAGAGCTATCTTGTAGTCCATCATCAAAGATAGCAACTTCAAAACCTTCTGCAATGGCTTCATTAAGTGCAGTAATTCTTTTTAAATTACTAAATAAAGTTCCATTTTTACTAAGTAGTTTTTGCTCATCAGTTTGATTAGAATAAAATTTCTTAATAAAACAAGATTTGATATTATTTTTATCTAAAATTTCTTTTATCTTGATGGCCAGTGATGTTTTGCCTGTTCCTCCAATATAGATGTTTCCAACACAGATTGTTTTAATTTTTGAATTAGAAAATTTAGGTTTTGATTTTATTTTAGTGATTAAGCCTAAAATTATTGAAAAAGGTAATAGTAGATATGAAAAAAAGGATGGTTTTTTATGATCCCAGAATTTAGGTTTTTTTAATTTCATTATTAAATAAACTATTTATCTCATCTTTGGTTTCATTAAGTATTTTTTTTCCTATTTTTGCAATTTTTAAATAGTTTTTTTTGTTATTGGGATTAGTAATTAATTTGTCTATTGATTGAGTTAAGCTTTTTACTCCATTAACTTTATAAGCAATCTTTAGTTTATTGAGTAATTTGTAGGTATCTTTAAAGTTATCTACGTGTGGCCCGTACAAAACGGTAGAACCTAAGTTGGTAGGTTCAAGAGGGTTTTGACCACCATTTCCCGATATCGATTTACCCATAAAAACTATATTGGAAGATTGATAAAATTTCTTTGTCTCACCATATGTGTCCACCAAATAAATGTCTGTATTATTTAATTTTTTTGGTTTTGAACTGTGTAAAACTATATTCAAATCTAAACCTTTAATTTCATCAACTATTTGACTAACACGATGAATATGTCTTGGTATTATTATCGTTAATAAATTTTTATATTTTTTCTTTAGTTTTACGTGAGTATTTGCGCAAATGATTTCTTCACCTGGGTGTGTGCTTGAAGCACACCAAACTTTTTTAAGATTTATATTTTTTAAAAAAATTTTGTCTAGTTTAGTAAATTTAGATTGTTGATTATTAAAAAACTTAAGATTTCCTATTTTTTTTACTTTTGAGATGTTTAATTTTTTAAGATAATTAAATGTTTCTTCATTTTGAGGGTAGGCAATTGAAATATTCTGAAACACTGAGTTTGAAAATTTTTTTACACGTCTCCATTTATCAAAAGTTTTTTTTGTAATTCTTGCATTAAGAAGTGTTAATGGAATTTTTTTTTTATTAATAATCTTAAAGATGCTAGGCCAAATCTCAGACTCAATAAATATTGCAATAGTTGGCTTCCAGTAATTCAAAAATTTATAAGAAAAGAATATCGAGTCTATTGGAAAAAATTGATGAACAGTTTTTTTAAAATTAAATTTTTTAAATATTTGAGCAGAACTCAAAGTTGAAGTAGTTATTAAAATTTGGTTTATAGACTTATTTTTTTCAAGCTCTTGAACTAGAGGCAAAATACTTAAGAGTTCACCTACACTTGACCCATGAAACCAAATTAAATTACCACTAATACGTTCTTTTGATGGAAAGCAAAATTTTTCTTTATATCTTTTTTTATCTTCTTTTTTTTTTAAAATTCTAAAAAATATAATTAATGGAGAGAATATTAGAGTAATGGTTATTATTATTTGATATAAAAAAAACATTATTCTTTACGAATTTGCTTCTCATAGAAATTTTTATAAAGTTCAGAATTATTTAATAATTCATCATGTTTACCGTTCGCAACAACATTTCCAGAGTCAATAATGTAAATTTGATCAGAGCTTAAAATTGTTGACAGTCTATGGGCTATTACAATGGTTGTCTTATTTTTAGTTAATATTTTTAAGGCATCTTGAATTTTACTTTCAGTTTCAGAATCTAATGATGAAGTTGCTTCATCTAAGAGAATTATTGGACTTTTCTTGATCATAGCTCGAGCTATAGACAACCTTTGCTTCTCCCCCCCGGATAGCCTAATTCCATTTTCACCTATTATAGTTTCATACTTGTTGGGCAATTGTTCTATAAATTCATTCGCATAAGAAAATTTTGCTGCTAAAATTACCTCTTCATCAGAGACATTATCTTTTGCATATTTAATATTATTTTTTATCGTATCATCAAACAAAGTTGTATCTTGACTTACAAGTGAGATCTTATCTCTTAAAGATTTTATTTTTATTTTGTATATAGATTGATTATCAATCAGAATATCTCCAGATTGAGCATCATAAAATCTAGGTATTAAGTTTAAAATTGTTGATTTTCCGGAGCCACTGTGTCCAACCAAAGATGTCATTTTACCACCGGCTATATCAATATTAATATTGTTTAAGACATTTTCTTCATTAGAATTGTATTTAAAGTTTAATTTATTAAATTTAATGGACGCATCGGTGATATTTAAATCCTTAGAATCGTCGAGATCTATAATTGTATTTTTATGATCAATAATAGGCAGAATTCTATTGGCTGCTGATAACCCTTGGTTTAAAGCTATATTGATTGTTGATAAAGATCTAACTGGCTGATAAGCGAGCATCATTGCTGCAAGAAAAGAAAAAAAATTACCTATTTCAATTTCACTCTTAAGAGCCAATTTCCCTGAATAGAATATTAAAATTGCGATCATTATTCCTGTTAAGGTTTCCATGATTGGAGACATTCTAACAAATACTGTATTTATTTTTATATTTTTATCCTTTAATTGGTCCAAATGTTCGTCAGTTCTTTTGCTTTCATATTCTTCTCTTTGAAATATTTTTACTAATTTGTGGTTTTTAAATAATTCAATTAAGTGTGTATTTAAAAAACCTGATTTTTCTTGAGCCTCTGTAACGACTTTCCCCATCCTTTTACCAAGAGTTTTTGAAGCTAAACCAGCAATAGGAATCATTATTATTGCAATCAATGATAATTTCCAATTCTGATAAAACATCACAAATAACAACCCAAATAGAGTTAAGCTATCCTTAAATAAATTTAAAACAGCATTACTAAGCAATGTTGTAATATGAGTCACATCATATGTTAGGTTTGAGATGAATTTTCCAGAATGTTTTTGATCAATTAATTGAGTATCTGCTTTAATTAGAGATTTTACCATTTGAGATTGAAGAATTTTTTTAATTTCTTCAGCAACTTTAATCATGATTGCTTTTGCAAAATAAAGAGCAAACCCTTTGATAGTAAAAGCTATAATTATTAATAAAGGAATTATGAATATTAGTGACTGATCTTTCTCAACAAATATTTTTTTAATAGCAGGATCTAAAAGCCAAGCTATTGCAGAAGTGCTAGCTGCAACAAGAACTCCAAAAAAAACAGATATTAATATTTTATTGATATATTTTTTTGAATAATCTTTATAAAGTCTTTTATAAATTTCTGAATTTTTCATTAAATCTTTCCAATTAAAATATTACAAAAAATGAGAAGACCAACTAAATTATTGCTTTTAAAAACTTTTAAGCACATAGATGGGCTTTTTGGGTTAAAAGATCTAATTTGGTAAAAAAACAAGTGAGCAATTGTTATTAACAAGCTTGCATAAAAAAAGTAATTATAATTCATCATATAGCCCAAAATTAAAATAGAAAAAATTAGAAAAACATAACATGTGGATACAAAGTTTTTTGGTTTATTTTTGAATTTTATTGAAGTTGATTTTACACCTATAATTTCGTCATCTTTAATATCTTGAAACCCATAAATTGTGTCGTATCCTAGTGTCCAAAATATGGCTCCAAAGTAAAAGATAATAGCAACAGTATTTATTTCACCCTGAATTGCAGTCCATCCTAAAATTAGACCATAATTAAATGTTATTCCTAAAAATAATTGAGGCCAATAAGTAAATCTTTTCATTAAAGGGTAAGTGAAGGCTAGAGGCATAGACCCAAGAGCAAGCAAGATTGTTAAGTTATTAAAGTTAATTAAAACCAAAAGTGCAAGTAGGCATAAAATCAAAGTATAAAATATTCCTAATTTTATGGAAACTTGGTTAGACGCAATAGGTCTATTTTTTGTTCTTGAAACTTTTTTATCAAATTCTTTGTCAGAAATATCATTTACAATACATCCTGCAGAACGCATTAGAACTGATCCTAAAAAAAATAATAATAAGTAAAAAAAATAATCATTTAAGTTTTTTGAGAAATCATAAGCAAGAGTTAGTCCCCACGCACAAGGCCAAAATAATAACATATAGCCAATAGGTCTTTTCAATCTTGTTAGTTCAATAAAGAGATTTAATTGTTTCATAATAATTTACTTGTAAATAACAAAGGCTAGTTTCATAATCAAACTGATTCGTATGAATATAGATTACACAGTTACAGCATTGATGTTTCCGGCCATTCCTTTATTGATGAGTGTATATAGCAACAGATTTCATTCTTTGAGCAAGCTTATTAGGCAGCTTCATGATGAACATGTGTATGAAAATCATATTCCTCCTGAGTGGAAAAAACAGTTTATAAATTTAAGTGGAAGAATTGTTCTTTTAAAATGGACTATTATGTTTGCTGCATTTGGTTTCTTATTCAATATGTTGACTGTGTTTGCCCTTTATTTGAATGAAATTTTTGCTGCAAGATTAATCTTTGGATCTTGTTGTTTATCGATGATGATTTCAATTGTTGTTTTTATGAGAGAAATTCAAGTATCAACAAATGCATTAAAATTGCATATGTCTGATATGGATGTTAATTTAGATTAATTAGGAATAATAACGGCAGGACCGGTTAATAGTCTTGCTTCTAATTCTTCATGAGCTTTTTTAGCATCATCAAGTGAGTATTTTTTTGAAATTTCAACTTTAAATTTTCCAGACAAAATTGCATCAAAAACTTTTTTAGCTGATTCAACTAATTCTTCTCTTGTCATTGTATAATGTGCAATAGAAGGACGAGTAAAAAATAATCCTTTTGCATTAATATGTTTTTTAACATCTATCGTATCAACGTAACCTGATGCGTTACCAAATGCGACCATCATACCTCTAACCTTTAAGGTTTCAATTGATCCATCGAATGTTTTAATACCAACACCATCATAGACAACATCAACTCCATTTTTACCTGCAATTTTTTCCACCTCTTCAACAAAGTTTGTATCAGTATAATTTATTACATGATGACAACCATTTTTTTTAGCAATAGCCTCTTTTTCTTTAGAGCCAACTGTTCCAATGACTTCAGCTCCTAATGCATTAGCCCACTGACATAAAATTTGACCTACACCACCAGCTGCTGCGTGGTATAATACTTTATCCCCTTTTTTAATTGGATAAGCTCTGTGTAATAAATATTCAGCAGTAATCCCTTTAAGCATAATACAAGAAGCTATTTCATCAGAGATACCCTCTGGAACTAAAACTAATTTTTCTTGAGGAAACAATTGTTTTTCTGAATAACTTCCAATTGGCATTGAAGAGTGAGCCACTCTATCTCCAACTTTAAACAGATCAACTTCAGAACCAACTTCTTCTATTATTCCACATGCCTCTAGGCCAATTCCACTTGGTAGAGGAATAGGGTACAAGCCTGTTCGGTGATAAACATCAATATAGTTAAGACCAATTGATAGATTTTTTATAAGAACTTCTTTTGGACCTGGTTTACCGATTTCAATATCTTTAACCTCTAATACTTCAGGACCACCAAATTTTTCTATTTTAATAGTTTTCATTATTTTACAAATGTATCATTATGATAATCTTGAACTGCTTGCAAGATCTCTGCTTTAGTATTCATTACAAATGGACCTCCTCTAGCAATAGGCTCACCAATTGGCTTTCCAGATATCAATAAAAACTTGGCTTTAGTTAAGCTAGAGACTTTTAATTTTTCACCTCTAGTTAGAATAATTAAAGTAGAGTTTTTAGCTTGGTCATGGTTTTGATCTCCTACCTTAATTTCACCTTCAACTAAATATATTAATGAATTGTGAGTTGAGGGAAGATCAAAATTAAATTCTTTTCCTTTTTCAAGCTCTACATCAAAATAAACAGGTTCAACATTGTGACCTTTAACAGGTCCTTCTGCATCTTGAAATTTTCCAGCAATCACTTTGACAGTTTTATCATCATCTTTATGAGTGCTCATTTTATCTGCATCAATATAAATATATTCAGGTTTAGTCATTTTCAATTTAGCAGGCATGTTTACCCATAATTGAAATCCATGAAGCTTACCTTCTTTCATTGCAGGCATTTCTGAATGAATGATACCACTTCCAGTTTTCATCCACTGAACATCTCCAGCAGTCATTATTCCTTCGCCACCTGTACTGTCTTTATGTTCAAAGTCGCCAGCAAGCATATACGTTACTGTTTCAATTCCTCTGTGAGGATGAGGAGGAAAGCCCCCAATGTAATCATCTTTATTTTCGGAACCAAATTCATCTAACATTAAAAAGGGATCGTGGTAATCAATAAGGTGAGTGCCAATACTTCTTTTTAATTTAACACCAGCACCATCTGACGCTGCAACTGGTTCTATAATTTTTTCTACTTCAATATTACTCATTTCTATCCTCTATTTATTGTTTTGCTTATTATTTATAATTCCACCAAATGACACACCAGATAGTTCGCTCATTTCCTTCTTCCAAGTTGTTAAATCATTTATAGAAAGTTTATTAAGATGATCATGTCCGCATGCTCTTGCTAATATCTTCATTAGATCTACAGATGCATTAAAAAATCTAGTTAATCTTGCAGAAGATTCGTCAATATTTAATTTTTTTCTAAGTTCTGGTCTTTGAGTGGCAATACCAGCGGGGCAATTATTTGTATTACACATTCTAGCACCAACGCATCCTATTGCTTGCATGGCTGAGTTAGAGATTGCAATACCATCTGCTCCAAGAGCAAGTGCTTTTACAAAATCTGCAGAAGTTCTTAATCCACCTGTTACAATTAATGATACATGGTCATAACCTTTTTTATCTAAATAATTTCTAGCTCTTGCTAAGGCTGGAATTGTGGGAACAGAAATATTATCTCTAAATATTAAAGGAGCAGCCCCAGTTCCACCACCACGCCCATCAAGAATAATATAATCAGCACTAGCACTTACGGCAAATTCAATGTCATCTTCTATATGTTGAGCAGATAATTTAAATCCTATTGGAATACCACCAGTTAACTCTCTAACTCTGTTTGAGAATTTTAAAAAATCATCAACTGTTGTCAGGTCTTTGAAAGTAGAAGGGGAGATAGCATCTTCACCTTCTGGAATTTGTCTTACCTCAGATATTTTACCTTTAACTTTGTTCCCTGGTAAATGTCCACCTGTTCCAGTTTTTGCAGCTTGACCACCTTTAAAATGAAAAGCTTGAATATTTTTTAACTTATCTTCTGAATAACCAAATTTAGCAGAAGCAAGTTCATAAAAATACTTTGAATTATTTTTTTGCTCTTCTAAAAGCATTCCACCTTCTCCGGAGCAAATTCCTGTACCAGCTCCCTCAGCACCTTTTGCTAGAGCAATTTTTGCCTCCTCTGATAGCGCACCAAAACTCATGTCAGATACAAAAATTGGAATCTTTAACGTTAGAGGTTTATTTGAGTTTTTACCTATAATTATATCTGTCTCAACTTTATCATTATCTAGAAGAGGTTTTTTTGCTAGTTGGGCTGTAAGTATTTGAATATCTTCCCACTTTGGCAAGTCTTTTGAGGGAACACCCATTGCTCCCATTTCTCCATGATGACCAAGTTTTGTTAAGCCATTTTTTGCAAGCTCATGAATGTATGCAAGATGTGGCTCTTCTTCTGTACTCTTTGTTTCATTAGTGCCTGAAACTTCTTCTGATTTATTAATTTGATCAGAGGTAAAATTTTTATGCGTACCGTCACAATAAGGTTTGGTACTACTATGTTTACACATACAAAGATAAGCATCACCAGTTTCTTCAGCTTTAAAATTTATAGGCTCAAATGAAGTACCAGCATGAGACCAATCACAAAATGGTTGGTTTTTAGATTTTCCACAAGTACAAAACATGTATTCTTCATTTTGTACTAGTTCTACTTTTTTAGGTTTGTTATCTGCTATAGTTGGCTTGTCCATTAATACCCTTACTCTAATAAATTAAATCTTAAAATAATATGTAATTTTTTATAAGTGTCTTAATTTAAAGCATCAAGACACTTATATATTTAGTTAATTAACGATTATTTAATTTTTTATCTAGACTGAAATCTTTTGTTTCATTAACAACTAAGAATAAAAAACCCCCAGCAAGAGCAATATTTTTCATAAAAGATATAAACTGCATTTGATCAGAAAGATTATTATGAAAAATAACCGCTGTGGCGATACAAAATATACTTAATAAAGCTGCTGAAACTTTTACTTTATATCCAATCATAATTAATATCGGTGCACCTATCTCAAGTATGATAGCTGGTATTAAAAAAATGCCAGGCACACCTAAAGACTCCATCCAACCAACTGTTCCTTCATAGTTTCCAATTTTATTAATTCCACTTAACAAAAAAATTAGAGAGATAAGTATTCTACCAGTCAGATCTAAGATATTGTTCATATTTTTAGTTCTTTTACTTGCTTTAATCATTACTTGCTGTGTGAACCATCGCAAAGAGGCTGGTTGTTAGTTTGTTTACAAGCACAAAAAAATACTTTTTTTGTTTCTTCTGCTTTGTAAGCTAGAGGAGTGAATTCTGAACCTTGATGAGATCCATCACAAAATGGTTGCTTTGAACTCTTTCCACATGAACACCAGTAGTAAGATTTATCTTTCTCTACATCTACTGCAATTGGTCCGTTACCTGCGTTTTGTCCTTTAGTCATATTGATCCTTTCAATTTATTTGACTTCTATTTAGTGCTTTGGTATTAATAAAGCAATAACGCAAAGTAAACATACTAGTATACAAAAACATACCATGAAAAATTTAATAGATTGTCCAGCTGAAAGAGCCGTTTACTTTCTTGGAGGTAAATGGAAAATTAGAATTTTGTTTAGTTTGCTGCAAAGTAAAAAAATTAGATTTGGTGAGCTCAAAAAAGGATTAAAAACCATTACACAACAAATGTTATCCAAGCAGCTTAAGGAACTAGAAGGAGATGGAATAATTAATAGAAAAGTAATTCGAATAATGCCCCCAAAAGTTGAGTATTCACTTACAGAATTTGGGCTTTCGGTTATGCCTATCTTAAGATCCTTTTCAGAGTGGAATAAAAGAAATACTCGAACTATTTCAGTAAAACTAAATAAGAATTTTGAAGAAAATAGAATTAGATAATATCAAGCAATTGTTTTAAGTTTTTAACCTCATCTTTAGGTTTATAATCAAGATTATCAAAAATATTATTATTTCTGTTTACCCAAATAGAACTGTAACCATAATTTCCACCACCAGAAACATCCCAAGTATTAGCACTTAAAAATGCGACTTCTTCTTTTTGTATTTTGTATTTTTTAATTGGCATGTCATAAACTTTTGCGTCTGGTTTATAAACTCCAACTTCTTCAATTGAAAAAATATCATCAAATATATTATCTAAATTATTACTCTTAACTAATTCGTTAAGAAGAGAGGGTGTTCCATTTGAAAGAATACCTAATTTATAATTTTTTTCTTTTAATTTTTTTAAAACTTCAGGTACCTCAGGGAAAGGTGAGAGCACCTTATAAAGATTTAATAATTCATTCTTCATAGAAGTATCTATTTCAAATGCCTTCATTGATTTATCTAAACTGTCTTCTGTGACTTGCCAAAAGTCTTTGTGTCTATTCATTAGACTTCTAAGCCAAGTGTATTCTAATTGAGTAGTTCGCCAGTAATTTGCAAAACCTTCCCACTTATCACCAATTTTATCTTTACATTTTTCTGCTGCTGAATTGACATCAAATAAAGTGCCATATGCATCAAAAATTATTGCTTTAATATTTTTCATAAATTAACTTAACATTAATGAGTAATATTAGATTATTTTTTAAAGAAAGTTTATCACTTAATTTAACAGCTAAGCTTAATAAATCACAATCTCACTATGTGAATAAAGTAATGAGAATCAAAGTGGGCGAGGTTTTTTCTTTATTTAATAGCAGTGGAGAGTGGGAATCAAAAATTTTAACTATTTCAAAAAGTATAGTTGAATTTAATATTACAAAACAATTAAGACAAAAAGAAAATGAAAAAGAATTATGGTTAGCTTTTTCACCTATCAAATCTAACTATTTTAATTTTATGATTCAAAAAGCAACAGAACTTGGTGTTACTAAATTTTTACCAATAATATTTGATAGAACAATTGTAAGAAAAATTAATAAAGAAAGATTAGAAAAAGTAATTATAGAGGCTGCTGAGCAATCTAATCGTATTAATGTTCCACTTATTGAAGATCCCCAATCATTAAAAAGTTTTTTAAATAATGAAAAGATGGACTTAATATTCACAGATTTAAATTCTGAAAATAAAAAATTAGATTTTAATAAATTAACTCATAATCCAACTTGTGTAATTATTGGTCCAGAAGGAGATTTTTCTGAAGAAGAAAGGGGGGAGATTCTTGCTTTTAAAGGGGTTGAGCCAATTAAAATAAACGAAAATATACTTAGATCAGAAACTGCTGTAATTTCAGCCTTATCAATTGTTAATTACCTAATTAATTGATATTTTGTCGCGAAAACTAAAGTGTAATTTTTTAAAAGACACTTTATATAGTGTGTAACAAATGAAAAAATTTTTAATAACATTTATAACTACAATGTTAATGACTAGCGCTTGGGCGGATCAGCCTAAAAACTGGCAGCTAGGCTTTCAAGATTCTGCCTCTCAAAGTATGACTGAGATTGTTAGTTTTCATAACAACATTCTCCTTCCTGTAATTATTGCTATTAGTGTTTTTGTTTTATTTCTTATGATTTATGTTTGTATAAGATTTAGAGCGTCAAAAAATCCTAACCCATCAAAAACTACTCACAATGTTGCTGTAGAGGTTTTGTGGACACTCATTCCATGTTTGATTTTAATAGTGATGGCCGTTCCATCTTTTAAAATTTTGTATAAACAAGATACTATTCCAAAAGCTGACCTAACAATTAAAGCTGTTGGTTACCAGTGGTACTGGGGCTACGAGTATCCTGATGAAAATATTATTTTTGAGTCGTATATGATTAAAGAAGCTGAATTAAAAGAAAACCAACCAAGATTACTAACTGTTGATAATGAAGTTATTGTTCCAGTTAATAAAGTGGTTAAAGTTTTAATTACAGCTAATGATGTATTGCATGCTTGGGCATTACCATCATTTGGAGTTAAGAGAGACGCAGTTCCTGGAAGAATAAACGAAACTTGGTTTAAAGCTGAAAAAGTTGGAACGTACTATGGTCAATGTTCTGAACTTTGTGGAATTGAGCATGCTTTTATGCCTATCACAGTAAAAGTTGTGACAGATGAAGAATATGCAATATGGTTAGCAGAGGCTAAAATGAAATTTGCAAAAGAGCCAATTGCAGTAAATGAATATAAAAAACTAGCGAGTAAATAAAAATGTACACAAAAACAGCATCACACGACGATCATCACACACCAACAGGTTGGAAACGTTGGGCTTACTCAACTAACCACAAAGACATTGGTACAATGTATTTAATTTTTGCAATTGTTGCAGGAATTATTGGTACAGCTTTTTCAGTATTAATGAGAATTGAATTGATGCATCCTGGTGATGGAATTTTAGGTGGCAACTATCACTTATATAATGTGTTAGTTACAGGCCATGGATTAATAATGATTTTCTTTATGGTAATGCCTGCAATGATTGGTGGATTTGGTAATTGGTTTGTCCCAATTATGATCGGTGCACCTGATATGGCTTTTCCAAGAATGAATAATATTTCATTTTGGTTATTACCAGCTTCATTTATTTTACTATTACTTTCAATATTTGTAGATGGCCCTCCAGGTCAGCAAGGTGTTGGTGGAGGATGGACTTTATATCCACCTTTATCGTCAAAAGCTGGACAACCAGGACCTGCTATGGATTTTGCTATTTTAAGCTTACACTTAGCTGGAGCTTCTTCAATTTTAGGAGCAGTTAACTTTATTACAACAATTTTAAATATGAGAACGCCAGGCATGACTTTGCATAAAATGCCTTTATTTGCTTGGTCTGTTTTAGTTACAGCATTTTTATTATTACTATCACTACCTGTTTTAGCTGGTGCTATCACAATGCTTTTAACAGATAGAAATTTTGGAACAGCATTTTTTGATGCTCAAACTGGAGGAGATCCAGTTTTATACCAACACTTATTTTGGTTCTTTGGTCACCCTGAAGTTTATATTTTAATTTTACCTGGCTTTGGAATGATCAGTCATATCGTTTCAACATTTTCTAAGAAACCTGTATTTGGATATTTAGGAATGGCTTATGCGATGGTTTCAATTGGGGTTGTTGGGTTTGTTGTTTGGGCTCACCACATGTATACGGTAGGTTTAAGTACAGACACTAAAGCATATTTTTTAGCTGCAACAATGATTATTGCGGTCCCAACAGGGATTAAAATATTTTCATGGATTGCAACAATGTGGGGTGGATCAATTTCATTTAAAACTCCCATGATGTGGGCATTAGGTTTTATATTTTTATTTACAGTAGGTGGTGTAACAGGTGTTGTTCTTGCAAATGCAGGTGTTGATACTGCAATGCATGATACTTATTATGTAGTTGCTCACTTTCATTATGTATTATCTTTAGGTGCAGTATTTGCAATCTTTGCAGGATTTTATTATTGGTTTGGTAAAATGTCTGGGTATGAGTATTCAGAATGGATGGGACAATTACATTTTTGGTTAACATTCATTGGAGTGAACTTAGTATTTTTCCCTCAACATTTTTTAGGTTTAGCTGGAATGCCAAGAAGATATGCTGATTACCCTGATGCATTTGCTGGATGGAATTATGTTTCGTCAATCGGCTCATACATAGCGGTTGCTGGCTTACTAGTATTTTTTGCTAACTTAATTTATTCTTTTTCTAAGAAAAAAGCTGCAGCTCAGAACCCTTGGGGAGAAGGAGCTACAACTCTAGAATGGACTGTACCATCACCACCAAATTTTCATACTTTTGAGGAATTACCAAAATTTGAAGATCCAGATGGTGCTGAAAAAGTATCTAGTTAATAAAGTTACAGCTTTTTCTATATTAAATATTGATGATTAACTCTAAATTAAAAAATAGAAATTTAAACCAAGTGAATGTGTTTAATTTTTCTGAATTATTCAAGCTAATGAAACCAAGGGTAATGTCTTTGGTAATCTTCACGTGTGCTGTGGGTTTGTTAATGGCGCCTTCTACAGTTTCTACAAAAGATGCAATGATTGCAATTCTTTTAGTATCAATTGGTGCAGGAGCCGCTGGTGCTCTAAATATGTGGTACGAATCTGATCTTGATGCATTAATGACAAGAACTTGCTTGAGACCAATTCCAATGGGAAAGGTTAATAAAAACCAAGCCTTAATTTTTGGAACATCACTTTCATTTTTTTCAGTAATCGCATTAGATTATTTTGCTAATACAATTTCAGCAGTATTACTGCTGTTTACAATTTTATTTTATGTTTTTGTTTATACAATCTGGTTAAAGAGAAAAACTCCACAAAACATTGTCATTGGAGGTGCTGCAGGAGCATTACCGCCAGTAATTGGATGGACTATAGCAACTAACTCATTATCTCTTGAGCCAATAACCTTTTTTCTGATTATATTTTTTTGGACACCATCGCATTTTTGGGCGTTAAGTCTTTATAAATCAGATGATTATAAAAAGGCAAAAATTCCAATGCTTCCATTAACTAATGGGATAGAGAGCACTAAAATAAATATTTTAGTTTATTCATTATTAATGTTGCCAATGGTTATTTTACCCTACGCAATAGATTTTGTTGGATTAGTATTTCTAGTACCAGCCCTAATGCTTACATTGTATTATAACATTTTATGTTTTGAGCTTTATAAGTTTAAAAAAAATAAATTTAACCCCAAGAAAGCAAAAACAATATTTGGATATTCAATTTTATATTTGTTTTTGATATTCGTTATTTTTTTGATAGATAAGATATTATGATGATACCAGACAAAAAAACTAAGCGAAAAAATATTTTAACAGCAGTAGCAATAATAGGATTTATGATATTTCTGTTTTTTTTTACACTTTATAATACGGGTGTTTTTGATAGATCAATATAGTGAAAAATAAAACCTTAACTCCAATTCTTTTAGCTGGAATATTTTTTTTAATGTTAGGACTCTCATTTGCTGCAGTACCCTTGTATGATTTATTTTGTAGAGTAACTGGGTTTGGTGGAACAACACAAATATCAAGAGAAGCGCCAGATATAATTTTAAACCAAAAAGTTAGCGTTCGTTTTGATACAAATGTAAATAAACTTCCTTGGAATTTTAAAGCAAAAACAAATGTTATGGATGTTAAAATTGGTCAAGTGAACCGAATCGAATTTGAAGTTGAAAACTATGGCAATGAAACGACTTATGGAGTTGCATCTTTCAATGTTTCCCCATCATCATTTGGTAAATATTATAGCAAATTGGGATGTTTTTGTTTTGAAAAACAGGCCTTAAAAGCAGGCGAAAAGGCCACTTATATTATGACTTTTTATTTGGATCCAGAAATGGTAAATGATCCCAATACTAAAAATATTAAAGATGTAACTATGTCCTATACTTTTTTTTCATCAGATTACTATAACCAATCAAAATTATAAAAATGTCCGCAGAAAAAAAACATGACTATCATTTAGTAGACCCAAGTCCATGGCCTATCTACGTTTCATTTTCATGCTTAATTTTAGCAATAGGTTCAGTTTATTATCTACATAGCGAAGTTTCTTGGGGAATGTATTTGGGATTAGCACTACTATTATATGGAACATACATGTGGTTTAGAGATGTTGTTATCGAAGCAGAGCACCAAGGTCATCACACACCAGTAGTACAAATTCACCACAGATATGGAATGACATTGTTCATTGCTTCAGAAGTTATGTTCTTTGTTGCATGGTTTTGGGCTTATTTTGATGCAAGTTTATTTCCATCTTTAGCAATAGGAGGAATATGGCCACCCAAAGATATTGTAACTTTTGATCCATGGGATATCCCACTAATCAATACATTAATTTTATTATTATCAGGAACGACAGTAACATGGTCACACCACGCATTGCTAGAAGGTGATAGAAAAAGCTTTATTCAAGGACTAGTTCTAACAGTGATACTTGGTTTTTCTTTTTCACTACTGCAAGTTTATGAATATCAGCATGCAACTTTTGATTTCGCAGGAAATATATATGGCTCAGTATTTTATATGGCAACAGGATTTCATGGTTTCCACGTTATCATTGGTACTATATTTTTAGCGGTATGTTTAATGAGAGCAAGAAAAGGCCACTTTACTGAAGAGCATCACTTTGGATTTGAAGCAGCTGCTTGGTATTGGCACTTTGTAGATGTTGTGTGGCTATTTTTATTTGCTGCCATTTATATTTGGGGAAGTTAATTTTTAGCTCTTGAGATATAAATTTTTATTTTCTATTTTTGTATTTTTCTTCATTTCTGTCTTTCTAGCATTAGGGAGTTGGCAAATTATTAGACTTAATTGGAAATTAGAATTAATTAATCAAATAGAGACATCTCTGAAAGACATACCTGTCAATTTATCAAACAGTAAACATAAAAATTATCTTAGAGTTAAAACTAGAGGATCAATTGATTTTGAAAAACAAATTTATCTTTATAACTTAAATGAAAAAGGGAAACCGGGCTTTGAAGTTATTAACCCATTAAAAGTTGGCAATAATAACTATTTATTAAATAGAGGCTGGATACCATTTAATAAAAAAGAAGATGAAACTATAAACGTAATAGATGAAAACTATATTAATGGAGTTTTGAGAAAACAAATCAAACCCAATATATTTAAGCCTGAAAACGATCTATCTGAAAATTACTGGTTTACATTAGATAGAGATGATATTTTTAAATTCACAGGTAAAAATTTTTCTCCTTATGTAATTTATCTTTCTGGAAATAATGAATTTCCTAAACCAAAATCAATTACAGCAAATATTTCAAATAATCATAAAAAATATGCATTAACTTGGTTTTCGTTAGCGATTTCAATTCTTTTAATATATTTATATTTGAGAAAAAAAAATTATTAGATGAAATATATAAGCACTAGAGATAACTCAAAAGAGTACAGTTTTGAGGAGGTATTTATCAAAGGACTAGCAGATGATGGTGGTCTATTTATCCCAAAAAAAATAAAAAAATACACTACTGAAGAATTAAACTCTTTAAGTAATTTAAGCTATCAAGACTTAGCAAAAAAAATAATTTTCCCATTTATTGGTGATTTCATGACAGAAGCAGAGCTGTCATTAATTGTAGACAAGTCATATTCTTCATTTCGAAAAGATAACGTCGTAGATTTGATAAAAATTGGTGATGCTAAGATTTTAGAATTATTTCATGGTCCAACACTTGCTTTTAAGGATATAGCAATGCAGTTACTTGGTAATTTTTATGAATATTATCTAAGTAAAAATAGTAAACAAATTAATATTATAGTTGCAACATCAGGAGATACTGGTGCTGCTGCTATAGATGCAATTAAGGGTAAAGAGAATATAAATATATTTGTTCTACACCCACACAATAAAGTTTCACAGGTTCAGAGAAAAATAATGTCTACAGTTAAAGAAAAAAATGTATTTAATATTGCTATAAATGGTAATTTTGATGATTGTCAAAATTTAGTTAAGGCAATGTTTGCAGATAAAGAATTCTCTAATTCAATAAACATGTCTGGTGTAAATTCAATAAATTGGGCAAGAATTATTGCACAAGCTGTTTATTATTTTTATACATATTTTCAAATACGGGATGACAGGCTTGTTAATTTTTCAGTTCCAACTGGTAATTTTGGCGATGTTTATGCTGGTTATCTTTCTAAAAAAATGGGTCTACCAATAAATAAACTTATAGTAGCGACAAATCAAAATGATATTTTGCATAGAGCAATCACAAATGGAAAATATGAAGCTGAAACAGTGATTGAAACAAATTCGCCAAGTATGGATATTCAAATTGCAAGTAATTTTGAAAGATTAATTTATGATTTAAATGATTTTAATGATGTTGAAACTGGCAATGTTATGAAAAAAATTAAAGAAGAGGGAAAATATATTATTCCAAAAGATAAATTACAAAAAATTAGTAAAGATTTTCTTTCAGAAAATATGAGTGAAACTGAAGTTTTAAATATTATTAAAGATGTTCATAATAGATATAATGTTATATTAGACCCCCACAGTGCAATAGGCTTTGGTGCATTAAAAAAAATTAACATAGAAGGTAACAATATTGTTTTAGCAACAGCACACCCCTGTAAGTTTCCAGACGCAATTGATAAATCAATTGGTATCAAGTCAAGTCTTCCAAATGAATTACAATATATAATGAATGAAAAAGAAAATTATGATATAATTTCAAATAATATAAATGAAACTCAAAAATATATTAAGGAAAAATTATAATGAAATTAAAAGAGAACGATAACATACCAAATTCAGAATTTTTTATTATGGAAGATGGTAATCCTACTAAAAAAAATACGCATGAATTTTATAAGGATAAAAAAATTGTTCTTTTTGGTTTACCAGGAGCATATACATCCGTTTGTTCAGCTAAACACTTGCCTGGATACGTAAATAACTATGAAAAATATAAAGAAAAAGGCATAGATCACATCGTCTGTATTTCTGTAAATGATCCGTTTGTAATGGACTCTTGGGGGAAAAGCCAAAATGTAGAAAATAAAATTATAATGATGGCAGATCCTTTCTTAGAATTTACAAAAGCAATAGGTGCAGATGTAGATAAAAGTGCCAGAGGATTGGGAATTAGATCTAATAGATACACAATGTTAATTGATAATCTTAAAGTTATTAAATTACAAGAAGAGGAAGACGCTGGTGCTTGTGAAATTTCAGCAGCACAAAATTTTCTATCATTAGTTTAATTCAGCAGCTTTTTTTGCGAGTAAATCTACTTCTTCATTTAGGGCATTACCTGCATGTGCTTTAACCCAAATCCATTTTATTTCAAATTGATTTGTTAGCTCGTATAGTTGTATCCAAAGTTCTTTATTCTTAACAGGTTCTTTCTTTGAAGTTTGCCAATTATTTTTTATCCATTTATGCACCCATTCAGTAATTCCTAATCTTACATATTGTGAGTCTGTATAGATTTCAATTTGATCATTTTGTTTAATTTGTTTTAGAGCCATAATAGGAGCCATCAATTCCATTTTATTATTAGTAGTGTCTTTTACGCTCCCACTAATTTCTTTGACTTCACCATTTTGGTTTATAATTGCAGCCCAACCACCATTACCGGGGTTATTTAAACATGATCCATCTGTATAAATTTTAATCATTACTTATAATAATCTTTATAGTGACCAAGATTATTGTGAATAATTAATTTTTGTAGATATTCCATAGGGTCTTTTATTTTAATCAAAGCAGTTTTTGGAGTGTTAAAATAATCATATATCCTTGTTAAAAGATATCGTAACGCAGCGCCTCTACACATTACATTTAGTGCATCTTTTTCTTTTTTAGATAAAGTTCTTATACTTTCATATCCATTAATTAAGTTTTTAATCTTACTACTATTCATTACAAACTTATTTTTTTTTTATCGAAACATAAAGCATTAATGCAGATTGCAATTTCATATATCAAATAGTCATTAGATGAAAAATAAAAATCAATAAAACCTGAAAATTTATTTTTATTAAAAAAAATATTATCTATAAAAAGATCACCATGAATAATTCCTTGAGGTAGATTTTTGGGCCATTTATTTTTGATATCTTTTAGACACAGGTTGAGCGTGTTTTTAAGATTAGGTGTAATTTGATTAGATTTAAATTTTATAGTTTTCAACAAACCATTAAGTCTATGTATTGACATAGAATTTTGCCTATATAATTTTAATTTTGTAGTAACTTTATGAAATTTTGCAATATTTTTTCCCACCTCAAAACAGTTTTTATTGTTAAGGATTGTTTTATCTTTGCCTTCTAAAAAAGTTACAATACAGGCTGATTTTGTTTTAATATTGGTTATATGTGTTCCTTTTTTAGTTCTTAAAGGTTTAGGACAAATAATTTTTTTATGATTTAACTTCTCCATTAAATTCATAAAAAAAGGTAGATCCTTTTTTTTAACCCGCTTTTCAAAAATTGTTAAAATAAATTTATTCTGTTTTGTTTTTAATAAATAATTTGTATTTTCAATTCCTTTTTTTATACCTTGGAATTTTTCTATTTTATTAATTTGATAATTGTTAATTAATGATGAAATATCTTTTTTAATTAACTTCGTGTATACAGCCATTTAATTCAATTTTCCTGGAACTTTAAATACAATGTTTTCTTTTATGATCTCAACTATTTCAATTTTTACTTTAAATTTACTTTTAATTTCGTTAATAAAGTTTTCAACTAAAATTTCTGGTGCAGAAGCTCCAGAGGAAATACCAATAACTTTACAATTTTCTAATTTTTCAAATGGAATTTCACTATCGGAGTGTATCAATTCAGAATGAGGACACCCTGATTGTTCAGCTACCTCAACTAGGCGCACAGAATTTGAAGAATTTCTGCTTCCTAAAACAAAAAACATGTCACATTTTTTAGCTATATTTTTTACAGCAAATTGACGATTAGTAGTTGCGTAACAAATATCCTCTTTAAATGGTTCTTTAATTTTAGGAAACTTTTTTTTTAAAGCTTTAATTATATTTTTTGTGTCATCAACTGAGAGTGTTGTCTGGGTAACATAAGCAATTTTTTTATTATCATTTAGCTCATAAGTCTCAACATCATGCTCATCCTGAATTAAATCAATTGAGCCTTCAGGCAATTGCCCCATAGTTCCTATAACTTCGGGATGATTAATATGTCCTATAAGGACAATATGGTATCCAGCTTTATAAAGATTTTCTGCTTCTCTATGTACTTTGGATACAAGTGGACAAGTAGCATCTATATATTCCATTTTATAGCTATTTGCTTGTTGTGGTACTGACTTTGGAACACCATGAGCGGAAAATATTACAGGCCTACTTTTATCTTTAATCTCATCAAGTTCTTCTACAAATATTGCACCAATTGCCTTAAGACTATCCACAACATGTTTGTTATGAACTATTTCATGACGCACATAAACTGGAGCTCCATATTTTGTAATACTTTTTTTGACAATTTCTATAGCTCGCTCAACACCAGCGCAAAAGCCACGTGGTGCTGATAATAATATTTTAATTTCTTTATTTTTCATTTTTTTCTAGAAAGTATTCAAGCAATATATGTGGAAAGGTTAAGGACGCCAAACCAATAAATATAACTTTATATATTGCCTCGTTTACTAGGTAGTGATTTGAAAGATAATATAAGCTTAACAAATAGAAAATAGCAGTCAAAATCGTCAAGGGCGCAGCTTTTTTGATAAAAATTAATAGCCCATTTTTAAAATTATATTTATCTAATTCAGTAATTAATGAGAGAGAGTGCCTAAAAGAATGCAAAAAGCAAAAATATAATGTGAAGGCGACCAAAGGTGTAAAGAAGTAATTTAAAATTAAAATTGAAGTGAAGTCAAAAAATATTAATAAGTTAACTAGTTTAAAATCTTTTAAAAAAAAATAAATATTTGTGAGTAAGGAGATTAAAAAAATAAAAGAAATTATATAATTATTTTCTATAAAATTTAAAAATAAATAAAAACTTTCATTTTGTATTAATAATAATTTAAAAATATTGATTGTTTCAACAAAATGAAACATTAAGGGTGCAATAATAATTAATATTCCTTTTAGAAAATAAAGAATTATATCTATGTTAGATTTTTTAGTTATTAGAAATTCTGTATCTTCTTTACCAAAATGATAGGCAGCAACAACTAAAAAAATAATCAGTGATAAAGTTGGCGCAAGCAGCCAAATAATAATTATAGTAGCAGCAATTATTAAATAAATTAAGTAAAAATAATAAATATTATTAATATTATATAATTTTATCAGCCTTTTACCTTTTTGATTATCCAATGCACCATGTGAGATTCCAATTGATAGGATTAGTAATAGACAAATAATTGGAGATATAGACAGACTTTTAAATTGATCAAAAATAAGAGCAAGTGAAGTAGAAAAAAATAAAAAAATAATAGAATGAAAGAAATTAATTTTTTTAATTTGATTATTTATCATTTTTAAAAAATATTTTGATAAAAAGCCATTTAGGCATTTTAAGTATTATAAATAAATCTTGTAATAAAGTACTTTTATTAGACAAAAATTTAATAATTGTCTCAGGCGAATTGTTAAACATATCAAAAAATATATTTGCCATTTTTTCAGGATGGTAATTAAGAACTTTTAAAAATATTTCGTCCAAAAATTTATATTTTTTATTAATTTCATATCTTTTACTCTCTTTGATAGTGTGAATATTTTTTCTTATGTATTTGCTGTGCTCTTGTATATTTAAAAAGGTATAACCAGTACTCAATCGAGTCATTCCCCCAGCAGTACCAATGTTCATTTTATTTCTTTCATTAGAAATTGTGGGATGAAATAATGGGATTGCACCTACTTCGCTATAGGTAACCCTATAATCTCTAATATTAAGATGATTTGTTATATAATTTTTTAATTGTTCATCATAATCTTTTAAAGAATCATTTTTTATCTTAGATAACCATGTAGTTTCAATTAAAGCTTTATTTTTTGTATAAGGCAATGTGTAAAAAAAATGAACACTATCACGTTGATCACAATCAAAATCCATCAAATTAAAAATTTCATCATCAAATACATTTTTTTTAGTTTCGATCTCAATACCTTTAAAATGTTGCCAGAGCTTATCCTCTTTAGAATCCAGTAGGGGAACGCTATTAAAGATAAAAGCACTATTTAGGTCTATTTCATTAGTATTTTTGTAAAAGCTAATATTTTTATTTTTTTTTAATCGTGTATTTATTTTTTCATAAAATAAATCACTATCTATAGCTTCATAAGGTAATCCGTTGCACTCTAAAAATTTTGTTTTTCCAGGTATATTTATTGAAAAATTATTCCAACTTTTCTGAACACAATCCTGAAAGTTATGATCTATGGTCTTCCAATAAGACCAAGTCTTATCTCTTTTGTATTCTAATCGTGGCTCTATGATTGCTAAAGTTGCATCTTTTAGTTTGTTATGAAGGTCTAGCTCATACGCAAGTGACAATCCTGCACATCCACCTCCAATTATGATATAATCAAATTCTTTCATTTAAATCTATTTCTTCATTGATTAAAAGATGCTCTTTATTTCTAAGGTGGTTTTTTTCATTTATAAATATGAGTTTTATCAAGTCTAATATAGATAGAAATGTTTGGTACAACTTACCTAAATTAGCTACATAGATTTTTCCGCTTCTATTGTAATTGTATATATTTTCTTTTTGTAAAATTTTAGCACCAATTTTTCTATAAATTCTTCTAGCAACAAGTATTGCAAACCTAAACCTAAAAGGAATTTCTTTTATAGAGGCAAAAGAGCTTTCGTAGAACAAATCAGCCATACTTAATGTATTCTTTATAGTCTCGAAGTCATGATTAATATAAAATCTATTATTATTCATATCCTCAATTACATCTCTTGAAATATTTGTTAATTGCATTGCAATACCAAGATCTATTGCTGATTTCATGGAGTTTTTATTTTGTACCCCTAAAATTTTTGCCATCATTAAGCCTACAGTACCAGCAACCCTATAAGAGTATATTAACAATTCTTTTTTTTTGTTAAATTTAACTACCTCATTTAAATCAGACTCAATACCATCAAATAAATCTTCAACAATCTTGATTGAAATTTTATTTTCCTCCATAAGGATCCACATATTTTTTATTATCAAATTATCAAAATTTTTATTTATAAAATCATTCTTAAAAATTAATAAATTTTTCTTTTTAATATTTAGTTCATTTTTATCATCAGCAATATTATCTATTGTTCGACAAAAATCATAAAGAGATGAGCATTTTTCATAAATATTTTTTGGTAAAAAAAAACCTGCCCAGTTAAACGACTTGGCATAAATAGATAAATAATTATTTTTTGACATTATAATATTTTATCTAAAACCTTTGCTGAAGAGAGTACACCTGGAACCCCTGCACCTGGGTGCGTTCCTGCTCCAACAAAGTATAATCCATCATAAATTTCTGATTTATTATGAAATCTAAAATATGCAGATTGAGTAAATTTTGGCTGGATCGAAAAACCTGATCCAAATTTGGTATTCAATTCATTTTCAAAATAATCTGGCGTTAAGTAGAAATCTTCAATAATATTTTCTCTAAGATTTGGTAGTAATGCTTTTTCCATTTTATCTATTACTAAATTCTTCATTTTTTCACCTTCAATTTTCCAATCAATTTTGGATTGATTGTTTGGGACGGGTACAAGAACATAAAAGCAATCATTTCCTTCAGGCGCCATTGATTTGTCTGTAGCTGATGGTCTATGAAGGTAATAGCTTATGTCATCATTTAATTTTTTATTATCAAAAATATCACACAGGTGTTCTTTATATTTATCACCAAATTTGATTGTGTGATGCTCAACATCTGGGTATGTTTTTTTTGTTCCAAAATAGTAAACAAATAGACCCATAGAATACTGCATTCGATTTTGTTTCCATTTAAATAGAGGGCTTGTTTTATTTAGACTTAGAAGTTTTTCATATACAGCAGGAGGATCAGCATTACATATTACATTATTTGAAAGTATTTCTTTTTGATTGTCTAATTTTACTCCACTAATTTTCCCATTATCAGAAATTATCTCAGTAACCTCATGTCCCTTGATTAATTCAATTTCTTGTTCAATCATTAATTTTTCTAAGCCACTGATTATGTTCCCAGTTCCACCCATTGAGTAATGTATGCCCCATTTTTTTTCGAGATATAGAATTAATCCGTATATTGATGTTGTAGTAAAGGGGTTTCCGCCAACTAATAGAGGATGCATACTTAGCATACGTCTTAATTTTTCATTTTTTATATATGAAGAAACTAATGAATAAACTGATTTATAGCTTTTAAGTTTTAGTAAAGAAGGCAATTGTTTCATCATCACAAGAGGCTTATCAAATGGAACATCAGCTAGTTCTGTGAAGCCTTTATCAAATATTTTTTTTGTAAATTTTACAAGTTGTTCATATCCTTTGACATCATCTTTATTTATTTCTTCAATTTGTTTTTTCATTTGATCTTCATCACCAGAGTAATCAAATACACCTCCATCTTCATAAATAAATCTATACCAAATTTTTAAGGGAGTGAGTTTTATGTAATCTTGAGACTTCTTATTAAATAAAGTGAAAAGCTCTTCAATTAGATATGGCGCAGTAATTACTGTTGGACCAGCGTCAAAAGTAAAACCATTTTTTTTAAATACCCTGGCTCTTCCCCCTAAATCAGGATGTTTTTCAATTAGAGTTACTTTATGATTTTTAGCTCTTAATCTTAATGCTGCAGCTATACCACCAAATCCAGAACCAATGACAATAGATTTCATTGGGTTAATTTATAGTTTTTTTAAAAAATTGTAAGGTAATTATGAGCTTATTTTTTTTAAAGCTATTTTTGTTTCTTCAAGGTTTTTTTCAAAAAGACCATCAAGTTTTGATTTATCAACAGATGTGTTAATAATTTTTTTAACAGAATCAACAGCAATTTTAATTGAAACATCTTTTATTTCTTTAAGTGCAGCTTCTTTCATTTGTGAAATTTTATTTTCTGCTAAACTTTTTTTAATTTCTGAAGATTTATGAAATTTATCATTCATTTCGATTATAAGATGATCGCTATCTTTTTTGGCTTGTTGTAAAATATCATTGCTCACAGTTTGTGCGGTATCAAGTTTATTTTGAGCGTTATCTAATAAAACCTTTGCCTCTTGTCTTAGTTTTTCACTTTCATCTATTTCATTTTTAATATCAAGGATAAGCTTATTTAAAAGTTCATTAATCTTTTGAGGTATTTTTAAATAAACTAAAGCTCCAATAAATATTAAAAAGGATATAGCTACCCAAAAAGTTGCATCAATTACCATAATATTCATCCATTTTTTTTCTTGAAAGATCTTCTACTATTGCAGAAATACTACTACTGTTAACTTCAGCTCCTATTAGCTCCTGCAGTAAGTCCGAAGAGGTCTCTACAGCAATTTTTTTGATTTTTTCTGGTGCATTATCTCTAAAAGTTTTTATCTCAATCTCAGCTTTATTAACTTCTTCATCAAGCTCTTTTTCCAGTATTTCCTTCTTTACACCAATATCTTTCAGTACTTTTTCTCTAGCTTGTTTAAAGTAGTTTTTTGCTTCATTCTTGCTAGATTGTACTATCTTTTCGTATTCTTCAATTTTTTGTTCACCTTCTTCTCTTTGTTTTTCCGCAGCCTCAATATTTTCTAAAATTTGAGATTTTCTAGTTTCTAGATTGGCACTTATTTTTGGAAGTATAAGTTTAGATAAAACAACATATAAAATTCCAAAAGTAATAATTAACCAAAAAATTTGAGAAACCCAAAACTCTGGATTTAATTGAGGCATTCCACCGCTTTCAGCTGCAAAAGCTTCCATAAAAAACAGGAAGCTTAAAAATATCGACTGAAAAAATATTTTTTTAATCATTAAATTTAAAATGCAAATAAAATAATTAACGCTACAACTAATCCAAATAGGCCCGTTGCTTCAGCTAAAGCAAAACCTAATAAAAGATTAGGAAATTGTTTTTGAGCTGCAGATGGGTTTCTCATCGCGCCAGAAAGGTAATTACCAAAGATAATTCCGATCCCAACACCGGCACCCGCTAGAGCTATTGCTGCTAGTCCTGCTCCGATCATTTTTGCTGCTTCTAATTCCATTATATCCTCCTTATGTTAGTTAATGGTGTAAATTTAATGCATCATTCAAGTAGATGCAGGTTAAGATTGCGAAAACATATGCTTGAAGAAAAGCAACTAGTATTTCCAAGCCAGTTAATGCAACCGAAAAACTCAGTGGAAGCCATCCACCAACTATTCCAAGGCTTATTACAAAGCCTCCGAAAACTTTCATCATTGTATGACCAGCCATCATGTTTGCAAATAAACGAACTGAAAGACTAACCGGTCTACTTAAGTAAGAAATTATTTCTATAACAACTATTAGTGGTAATAGTACTGCAGGTACTCCGCTAGGTACAAATAGTTTTAAATATCCTAATCCATGTTTCATAAATCCAATAATTGTTACACCCACAAAAATAAATGAAGCCAAGATAAAAGTAACAATGATATGGCTAGTTACTGTAAAGGCATAAGGGATCATCCCAAACATATTACAAAATAGCACAAACATAAATATTGAGAAGATAAACGCAAAGTAAGGTTTTGCTTTTGATCCTGCGGTATCACTAATCATTTTGGAAACAAAAGTGTAACTTAATTCAGAAAGAAGTTGCATCTTGCTTGGTAGTAAAGAATTTTTTTTTGACCCTAAATTAAAAATTAGTAAGATTGCAAGAGAACTAATCACCATAAACAAGCTTGCATTTGTGAAAGAAATATCTATTGCGCCTAATTTAATTTCTGGTCCAATTCTATAAACTTCGAATTGGTTCATTGGGTTTGTAGCCATAATTTTTTAAGTCTATTTTTGCATATTTTTTGCAGATCTGAATACGTTTATAATTCCAGCAACAACACCTACAAAAAAAAATATTAATATTAACCAGGGCTTAGTACCAAAGGTCTTGTCTAAAATAAACCCTATAATTGTCCCAACTGCCACCGCGGACACTAATTCTGTACTTAATTTAAAGGCAGTCCCAATAGAAGAGGGTGCCTCTTCATTTTTATACAGATTTTTCTTAGAAAGCTTATTTTTTGCAATCTCCAAGCGAGTTTTAAGGCTATCTTTTGGCATTCAAATTGTTAAGCAACCATGCTCTCTGCTTTTTGTAAATCAACAGCAACAAGTTGGCTAATACCTTTTTCAGGCATTGTAACTCCATAAAGTCTATTCATTTTTGACATAGTTAGAGCATGGTGAGTTACGATAATAAATTTAGTGTCAGTTATTTTAGTTAAATCATCAAGAAGTCCACAAAATCTTGTTACGTTAGCATCATCTAGTGGAGCATCAACCTCATCTAAAACACAGATTGGAGATGGGTTAGTAAGGAACACTGCAAAAATAAGAGACAAGGCTGTTAAAGCTTGTTCACCACCAGATAATAAAGTTATAGACTGAAGTCTTTTACCAGGAGGACTTACCAGCATTTCTAAACCAGCTTCAAGAGGGTCATCAGAGTCTACTAACTCTAGTTTTGCATTTCCACCGTTAAATAATTTTGTATAAACTTCATTAAATTTTCTATTAACTTTTTCAAAAGCTTCTAACAGTCTTTCTCTTCCTTTTTGATTTAATTCATTAATACTTTCTTTTAATTTTATAATAGCAGATACAAGATCTTCTCTATCTTGTTCCATTTTTTTAATTTCTATTTCATATTTACTAGTTTCTTCATCAGCTCTAAGGTTAACTGATCCCAATTTTTCTCTTTCATTTTTTTTTTTATCTAAAGCATCTTCTTGCGCAACAGAGTCAGGTAGCTCTTCAACACCATTTAAATTAGAATTTTCTAGAATATCATTTTCTTCAAGATTAAGTTCAGAACTAACTCTTTCTAACAGATCTTCTTTACGTTTTTTTAAACCTTCGACAGTTGCTCCTGAGCTTGCTTTTCTTTCTCTGATTTGAATAGATCTTTCTTGAACGTCATTTAACTCAAGTCTTAAAGAGTTTATCTTTTTATCTGTTTCTTCAATTATTTTTTCATTTTCAATTTTTTCATTTTGTGAAATTCTTAGACCCTCAGTAATTTGCCCTTTTCTTTCTGCTTGGGCTTTGGGTTGTTGATCACGCTCATTTAACTGTGATAGTAATTTATTTTTTCTTTCAGTTAGCTCAGAAACCATTTTTTCAGAATTAGAGAGTAAGTTTTTCCAACTTTCAACTTCTGATTCTATAGCTTTAATTCTTTCATTTCTTTTTACAGACTCTTTTTTTATTGATTGATTTTTACTAAAACTATCAGCATATTTTTCTTGCAATAATTTTATATTTTCATTTTTTTCATTAATATTAGAAAGCTTTTTCTTACTCTCTTCATCTTCAAGATTATCTAAAAAACCATCTATTTCAATTTGACATCTATCAAGTAAAGTAAGTGCTTGATTAATTTCATTGTTATTAATCAATTCTTTAGCTCTGGTAATTGTATTTTTAACATTTTTAATTGGCCCAATAGCAATATTTATATTTCCATCAGCAAAAATGTTTATAATTTCATCAACAGATTTTTGTTCATCTTTTAATAGGTTTTTTGCCTTCTCAAGATCTTCATTTGATAATTTTTCTGTTTCAAAATATTTAGAATCTATTTCTATTAATTCAGCTTTCTCTTCTTTTAGGCGTCTTTCATTTGAGTTAGCATCAATTACAATCCCTTTTTCTCTATCTATATCTTCCTCGATAGTTTTTAGGGATTTTTTAATATTTTCAATTTCATCTTGAGTTCTAACATTTTCTTCATCTAAATTTTGTAGCTCTAAATTTAATCTTTGAATTTTGGATAGATTTTCTATATTTTTTTCTCTTAAGGGAGAAACTTTATCTGTTTCATTTTTAATTAAATTTTCAAATTGAGCAATCTGTTGATTGAAGTTACTTACCTCTTCTTCAGCTTCATTGTTAATTTCATTTTCTATTCTAATCTCATTATCAATGTCTAATAATTTTAAATAATATAGCCCTGCTTCAATTTTTTTTATTTCTTCAGATATAAGTTTATATTTCGTTGCTTCTTCAGCTTGTTTCTGAAGGTTTGCTAATTGTTTTTCTTGTTGTCTTCTTAATTCATCAGCTCTTTTTAAGTTTGTCTCTGCAGCATTTAATCTAAGTTCAGCCTCATGTCTTCTCACATGTAACCCTGAAATATTAGCTGCTTCCTCCAAGATTGCACGCCTGTCAGTAGGCTTAGCAGTTACTAAAGCTCCAATTCGTCCCTGACTAATCATTGATGGTGAATGAGCACCCGTAGATAAATCTGCAAAAAACATTTGAGCGTCTCTAGCTCTAACTTCTTTGTCATTTATATAAAATTTTGAACCCTTATCTTTTTCAATCTTTCTTCTAACTTCAATATGATCTAAATCTTTATATTGCATTGGACCATCATGACTTGCATTATCTACACTAATAGAAACCTCTGCTATATTTTTAGAAGATTTATTAGATGTGCCATTAAAGATAACATCTTCCATACCTGAACCACGCATACTCTTAGCTGAGGTTTCACCCATAACCCATCTTAAGGATTCCACAATATTAGATTTCCCACAACCGTTTGGACCAACGATGCCGGTTAAGCCGTGCTCTATAAGAAAATTTGTTTTTTCAGCAAATGATTTAAATCCGTTTAATTGGATTTTTTTAAACTCCATGGACTAACTTATATCAGTTTTTCCAGATATTTTTTTAAATTCTTATAATTTAGGGCTTTATCAAACTTTTTATCATTAATTATTATCGTAGGAGTAGCATTAACTTCAAATTTTTTTACCCCATCGATTCGATCATTTAAAACGTAATCTTCTATAGCTTTATCACTTAAGCATTTTTCAAAATCTAAGTTTACACTTTCACTTTCTAAGAATTTTTTTAAATAACCCGTTGCTTCTTCTGGAGTTTTTCCTCTAGCCCATTTTTTTTGCCCAGAGTATAAAATATTCAAAATATTTGAATTACCATCGTTATTACACTGAGCAATTTTTGATGCATTAAAAGCTGCTAAATCTAATGGAAAATGTCTAAATTCTATTTTTACTAATCCTTTATCAATGAAGTCCTTTTTAAGTTCAGGTAATACATCTTTATGAAAATTTGCACAGTGACCACAAGTCAATGACTCGTATGCAATTATTGTTATTTTCGCACTTTCTTTTCCTTCAGAAATTCTTTTGACCATTTCATTATCTGCAGCAAGCGCTTTAGTGGAGAAGATTAAAAATATTATAAATAATGTTGAGGTGAATTTTTTCATCGTTGTTTAAATAGTTTTGTTAATTCAAGTAATGATTTTTTAATTTTATCATTCTTAATACTATTTATCCTATCTGCATATTTAATATTTGTCACATGATTTTCATTAGTGTCTAATTTTTTGAACTTTGTTTGGGCGTCATCAAAGCTTATGAATTTCAATTTCTCAACAACGGCATAGCCAAAAAAACTATTCATTTTATCCATTATTATTTTTTTAGAATACTCTAAATCAATCTCATGTCCTCTCTTTACCATTATTTGAAGAGTGCTTACTCCAAATTTATTCGAATTTTTAAAGGATTTGGGATAGCATATTTGAAAAAGATCATCTCCAACTATGTACTTCCAGTTATTAAGTGTTTCAGAAAATATATGACCCTTTTTTTTGATTATTTTTTTAATGTTTTTTGGCAAAGTGTCTTTAAAAGACCTTAAGCCTTGAATAGTTTTAAACCTCTGCTTAGTATTATTTTTAAATTGCATATGACCAAATCCATACTAACAAAAAAAATTCTTTATTGGTACGATAATAATAAAAGATCACTCCCATGGAGAAAAGAGTTATCACAAGTTAAGCGAGAATATTACACGTTAGTAAGTGAATTTATGTTACAGCAAACGCAGGTTGCAACTGTGATTCCATACTTTAATAATTTTATAAAAGATATTCCAGATATTAAATCTCTATCAAAAATTAAGGAACATAAGCTTTTAAAATATTGGGAGGGCCTTGGTTATTATTCAAGAGTAAAAAACTTAAAAAAGACTGCACAAATATTAGAAAAAAATTTTAATAGAAGGTTACCAAACACGATTGATGAATTAAAATTATTACCTGGAATAGGTGACTATACCTCTAATGCAATAATGGCAATTGCCTTTAACAAGCCATTTATTCCCTTAGATGGAAATATTGAAAGAGTAATTAAAAGATTATTAAATTTAAAATTACCCAAAGAAATTACAAAAGATAATCTTGTTAAGAATAAAAAAATATTAGGTAATTCAACTAGAGCAAGCGATTATGCTCAAGCACTAATGGAGCTAGGCGCATTGATTTGTCGACCTAAAAATCCCTTATGTCACCAATGCCCTTTAATTAAAAATTGTAAGTCTTTTAAAAAAAAAGATTTTGAAATAATAAAAGAAAGAAAAAAGAAGATTGATAAATTTTATTTATTAGAAGTTTATAAAAAAAATAATAAATTTTTGTTAATCAAAAATACTAAATTTAATTTTTTAAAGAATTTGCAAATATTTCCCATGAAGCAAATATCCAAACCTGATAATTTAGCAAAAGCTTTAAACTTCAAGATATCCAATATGAATATGAATGTAATAATCAAGTTTTCCAAGTTAAAAGGTGAAATTTCTAACTCTTCTTGGATTGATAGCTCTAAGCTTGAAGATTATACTTTGCCCACATTTACTAAAAAAATTTTTAATTATTTAAAAAAGATTTAATGAAAAATATAGCAATAATAGGAGCCGGTATTTCAGGTCTGTATATTGCAAATCTTTTAAGTCAAAACTCTAATTATCAAGTCACAATTTATGAGAAAAATGCTTCTGTTAATTTGGAAAAAGGATATGGAATTCAACTTTCAGCTAATAGCATCAAACTGTTAAATCAAATAAATTTTCAAAAAATCAGGATAGAAGATAAATTTCACCCCAATAAACTAGATTTTTATTCTTTAAAAAATAATAAAAAAATATGTGATTTAGATATATCCATGTTTAACAGCACTAATACAAAATATACTACCTTACAGCGCTCTACTTTAGTTAATTTCTTAAAAGATGGGCTTCATGAAAATATTATTCATTATAATAAAAAAGTTATAAAAATTAATGAAGAAGCAGAAAATAAAGAAGTTTCTTTTGAGGATGGTTTATCTGTTAAATGTGATTACTTAATTATCTCTGATGGAACTTTTTCAAAAACAAAATCATTAATTGCCAATAAAGAAACTAAACCAAAGTATTTTAACTCTATTGCCTTAAGAGCAACAATAGACCAGGGTGCCCTTAAGGGTATTAACCCAGAGAATATATCTTTGTTTTTAGGGTCTAATTTACACTCAGTTCTTTATCCAGTTAATAGCAAAGGACAGTTTAATTTTATTACCATTCTTAGAAAAAAGCTTAGCACTAAAGAGTTATCTGATTATTCTTTATTTGAGAACAAAGATTTTGCTGCATCTATTGTATCTGAAATATCAAAGCAAGTACCCACCGAAACAATGAACAATCTAAAAAGTATTAAATGTTTTCCAATATTTGTGAGTTCCGATGTCAATGAACCAAAAAATAAAGATACTTTTATCATTGGAGATGCCTTTTTTGCTTTACCTCCAACCTTTGCTCAAGGCGCCTCTCAATCAATAGAGGTTGCCAATGAACTTTATAAAAATTTAGAAAATGAATACACTCAATTTAACTATGAAAGAATTAAAAGAGTAAGGATGATTGATATGAAATCAAAACTCAATTATTTTGCTTTTCATTTATCCAATCCATTAATAATTTGGATTAGAAATCTAGTAATAAAAAAATTGGTTAAAAATGAAAAATTTATTAACAGTTATCTTGGTAAAATTTATAAAGACTAATTTTTAGAAATTAATCTTTGTCTTAAATTATCAATTGGCACAGAAACACCATTCACTGTACAATGCCAATAAGTCCATCCATTACAGCTTTCAGAACCAAGTATTGTTGCTGCAACTTTATGAATTGATCCTTCAGCTTGATTATGCTTGATACTTCCATCTGCCATAATCTTAGCAACTATTTTTTTCTTTTGATCAAAAATACTTGTTCCAGGCTTTATTATTCCAAGCTCTACTAGTGATCCAAAAGGTATTCTTGGCTTAGATCGATTATTTTTTAAAGTGTCTAAGAAATTATCCTCTAAAGGTTTTGTATTTTTTAACCTTTCTTCTGCTGCTTTAAAATAAGTCTTCTCTTTCTCTATACCATAATATTTTCTACCTAATTTTTTTGCAACCGTTGCAGTTGTTCCAGATCCTAAGAATGGGTCTAGAATTAAATCGTCCTTGTTTGATGATGCCAATAAAACTCTATGTAATAAAGATTCTGGTTTTTGAGTAGAGTGAACTTTTTTACCATTTTTTTTAAGTCTTTCTGCACCATTACAAATAGGTAAATTCCAATTAGATCTCATTTGAAGATCGTCATTTAAACATTTCAAAGATTGATAGTTAAAAGTATATTTTGACTTCTCACTTTTAGAAGCCCAAATTAAAGTTTCATGAGCATTTGTAAACCTTGTTCCTCTGAAATTAGGCATTGGGTTATTCTTATTCCAGATAACATCATTTAAAATCCAAAAACCCAAATTTTGTATTGCAGTGCCTACTCTAAAAATATTATGATAGCTTCCGATAACCCAGATGGCTCCATCTTTTTTTAATATTCTTTTACATTCAGAAAGCCAAGCAACTGTAAAGTCATCATATTTTTTAAAGCTTTCAAACTGATCCCATTTATCATTGACAGCACTGACTTTGCTTCTGTCTGGTCTTGTAAGGGAATTTTTTAATTGTAAATTGTATGGTGGATCAGCGAAAACAAGATCAAAGGTTTCGCTTGGAATTTTTTTTAATTCCTCGAGACTGTCACCATTAATAATCTTATTTTTAAAATTGTTTTCCATTTTGTATAAAACAATTAGACTCCAAACAGATTCCACGGTCAACCTGTGATTGAATTAAATGGATTCAATTTGTGTTTATTATTTCTTAAACAACCAGATCTTGTGTTGCTATTATTAGGATTTATAGAAGATCACTAACAGGAGAAAATGTTTTACGGTGATATTTGGTAATACCAAATTGTTTAATTGCCTTTAAATGTTCTTTGGTTCCATAACCAGAGTTTGTATCCCATCCATAATTATTAAATTCTTTTGAAAGTTTTGTAATAAATTTATCTCTACTGACTTTTGCAATAATTGATGCAGCAGAAATGCTTGGAATTTTTTGATCTCCTTTAATTACATATTCTAATTTATAGTTTTTTAAATCAGGTAGTTTGTTACCATCAATTAAAACAAGTGAAGGTTTTATCTTCAATTTAAGAATGGCTCTTTTCATTGCAAGTAAACTTGCATGCAATATATTAATTTTTTCAATTTCTTTAGTCGACGCCTGACCTATAGCCCATATAGAATTTTTTTTAATATATTTTTCAAGCTCTTCTCTTTTGTCTTTTGTTAGAGTTTTTGAATCTTTTAATAATTTTTTATCAATAGAATTATTTAATATGACAGCTGCTGCATAAACGGGTCCGATTAAGCTTCCTCTACCAACTTCATCAACACCTGCTAAGATTTTCATTAAACGGATAGGTTTAGTTCTAAGATTTTTTGTTTAATCTTTTTTAAGTCATCCCATGAATGTTTTTTATTTTCAGGAGCTCTTAAAAGATAAGAGGGGTTAAAAGTTATGATAACGTTGTAACTTGTATTCTTTACAATTACTTCTTTCCATTTTCCTCTTTCAATAGAAATTTTACTATTTAAACCAGTTAAAGATTCCATAGCAGTACTACCCATAAGAATTATTATTTTAGGATTTATTATTGAAATATGTTTTTGTAAAAATTGAGAATATCTTTTAATTTCTGTAGAGTTTGGCTTTCGATCTTCAGGGGGCCTAAAGTTTACAGCATATGTTGTATAAATATTTTGTTTTTCAATATTTATTGCAATTAGCATTTTTTTTAAAAGATCTCCTACCTCACCCATAAAAGTTAATCCGGCATTATCTTCTTCAACGCCTGGAGCTTCACCAATTAACATTATAGGGCTATTAATATTTCCATCTCCTAAAATTATTTTTTTTGAATTATTCTTTAAGTTACAATCACTAATTGAGTTTATTTGTTCTTTAAGATTCTCAAGCTCTTTAACTTTATCTATTTTTTGAATACTCAGATCTTTTTTTAAGTCATTACTAGTATTTTTTAGTCTATTGATTGGTTTTTCATCAAAAATAAAGTCAGATCCAGTAGAGTTTAAGAACTCAGAGTCAAAATTCGTTTTTTGATTTATTACTTTTTTAGACATAGAATGGCCAAATGTTGGTAAAGTTTTTTAAATTCTTTTTAATATTAATACTTTATCAGAGTCCATTATACTCAAAAAATACCAGTTTAAATGATTTTAATGCAAGGTATTTGTCTAATTATTTTTCAGGAATTGTAGCTTATGAAAATCTAGATAATACAGAAGCTTTAAAATTTTTTAATTCATCAAAAATATTAATAAAACAGCATGATGCCTATCTTGAGAGGTATGTATTTTCCTTAGTACTTGATGGCAAAGTTGAGAAAGCAATTAATCAAGTTAAACAGAACTCAACAAAAAACAACTCTGACTTTTTTCAGGCTAATTTGTTGCTGGCGGTTGATAGTTTAAAGAAAAAAAACTTTAAAAAAAGTAAAGTTTATATTGATAGATCATATGAATTTATTAACAATGATAGACTTTCATTAATCATTGCAGAAACCTTCAAGCAATATTTATCAGTTTTTGAAGAAAAAAAATTAGTGAAACAAACAAATACGTTTGGAAATTTTTCATTTATTAACGAAGTTTTTCAAAGATGTTATTTAAATGATAAAGATACAGAGAGATATTTCAATACATTAATTAATTCACAAAACGATGCTGATTATTCAAGGTATGTATTTTTTTTGATCAGTTATTTAATCAAGAAAGATAATTACGATAAGGCAAAAAAAGTTACTAATAATTTTGATTATTTAAATTCATCAGTATTAATTTCTCAAGGTAAAAAATGGATAGAAGATAAAAACTTAGATAATTTCCAAGAAATTTTTTCATGTACAAATTCGAATGACATTGTTAGTGAACTATTTTTTCTAATAGCAAATCTCTATTCCTCTCAGAATGATTATGAGAAATCAAATTTTTATTTAAATATAGCAAACTATTTAAATCCTAAATTTATTTTCAATTTGTCTTTATTAGCTGAAAATTATTATTTGAGTGATGATTATTCCAATACATTAAAAACTCTTGAAGCATTTGATAAAAAGCATGAATTTTATTATTGGTTTAAGTTAAAAAAAGAGTCTCAAATTATTTTAAAAAAAAATAATAAAGAAGCATCTCTAAAATTTATCAATGAAAAATTTAAAGAAATTAAAAACCCAAATAAAAAAATTATATTTGATATTGCAAATATGCATAAAAATGCAAAAAAATATATTGAAGCAATAAATTTTTATGATCAAATACTTTTAAAAATGAACGCTAATTCTGACTTATACGCTGAAATATTATATAGGCGTGGAGGAAGTTACGAGAGATCTGGAGATTATGTAAAAGCAGATAAAGATTTATTAAAGTCTCTAGAAGCCAACCCAGATGATGCTTATGTATTAAATTATTTAGCTTACTCATGGTTGGAAAGAGAGCATAAAATTGATACTGCTCTTAAAATGCTTGAAAAAGCTTATGAAGCCAGAAGTAACGATCCATACATTATTGATTCAATCGGTTGGGCATATTACTTAGTTGACGAATATGAAAAAGCAGAAAATTTTCTTAAAAGAGCAGTTGAATTAATGCCTCAGGATCCAGTAGTTAATGATCATTACGGTGATATTCTTTGGCAGCTTGATAGAAAAATTCAAGCAAGATATTTTTGGCAAGCTGTTTTAAATTTAGATGAGACTGAAGATGCCATGAAAAAAACTATTAAAAATAAATTATTAGAGGGATTAAAAAATTCCTAAATTATGAATAGTTTTAAGATAAAGTCTTATGCAAAGATAAATTTAGCTCTAAACGTTACAGGAAAAAAATCAAAGCTTCATAATATCGAAAGTTTAATTTCTTTTATCGATTTACATGATTCAATTACAATAACAGAAAGCAATACAAAACAGCATAAAATCAATTTTATTGGAAGATTTTCTAAAAACATCAGTAAAATTAATACTATTTCAAAATTGTTAAAAATTTTAGATAACAAAAAACTTTTGAATAATAAAAAATTTGAAATTAAAGTTATAAAACATATACCTCAAAAAGCCGGAATGGGAGGTGGGTCTATGAATGCTGCCAGTCTATTAAATTTTTTTATTGAAAAAAAATTAATTAAAATAAAAAAAAATGACTCAAAAAAAATAAGTAATGAAATAGGATCAGATGTGATTTTAGGTATAAAGCCATCACTTGCTATTCTTTTATCTAATGGAGATATTAAAAAATTCAAAAATAAAATTAAATTTCATATATTGGTTGCGAAACCTAACTTTGGATGTTCTACAAAATATATTTATTCTAAAGTTGATTCATTCTCTAAACCTCAATTTAACCCTCCTAAACAGAAACTATTTGAAGCAAAATATTTAAAAAATTTGGACAATGATCTTGAAAAGGTTGCCTTAAATAAATATCCAGAACTTAAGAGAATTAAATCCTACCTCAATGGTTTACCCAACACCCTATTTGTTAGAATGTCCGGATCAGGATCCTCAATAGTGGCTTATTTTCATTCCAAAAAGGCCTGCAAAAAAGCATGCAGCCAATATAAACGAAAATTTAATAACCACTGGTGTATTGAATCAAAAACTATATAATTTTTTTTTTTTGTGATATATGCAACTAATATTGGCCCATGGTGAAGTGGTATCACATCTGTTTTTGGTACAGAGATCCGAGGTTCGAATCCTTGTGGGCCAGCCATATATGAATAGCTTATTAGATAAAATTTTTTTTAGATCTCAAAACCTTAATCACATAAATTTAGGCTTCAAAAATATTAAAAAGGAAACAGAGGTTTCAAAAATATTTGAAGCAATTCATTCATACTCTAGCAATAGTGAAATCCGGTATGTAGGTGGATGTGTAAGAAAGATTATTAATAAAGAAGCATATGATGACATAGATTTAGCAGTTAATTTAAATCCAAAAGAGGTTTGTGAGGCTCTTACTAAAAAGGACATAAAATATTACGAGAGTGGAATAGAACATGGAACAATTACAGCGTTAATTAATGATATAAAGTTTGAAATTACATCATTGAGAAAAGACATTGATACAGATGGACGACATGCAAAAGTAGAGTTCTCTGATAGCTGGAAAGAAGATGCTTCTAGAAGAGATTTTACTATCAATTCTATTTACGCGGATATTGAAGGAAGTTTATTTGACCCATTTGATGGAAAAAAAGATTTAGAAAGAGGAAAAATTAATTTTATTGGAAATGTAGAAACCAGAATTAAAGAGGATTATTTAAGGGTATTAAGATATGTCAGATTTTTTCTTAGTTATTCTAAGCATAGTCATGACCCACAAGTTATTAAAGCAATTAAAAAAAACCTAAGTGGTGTTTCAAGTATTTCCTCAGAAAGATTAATAGATGAATTTCAAAAATTATTAAAATCAAATGGTTTTCTAAAGTTAACTAAGGATAAGGATTGTTTAGAGATTATAAATCTTATTTTTCCACAAATAAAAAATATTTCTCTATTCAATAAAATGAATAGTTTTGCAAAAAAAAACTTTCTTGAAATGGACTTTATTTTCTTATTATCTTTAATGATTATTGATGGAACTGATAATGTAGATTACTTTATTTATAAATTTAATTTATCCAAAAAAGATCAAAAAAGACTTATATTTTTAAATAAGTTTAATTTAGAAAAAAATACGAACCAAACCTTTTCAGAAAAAAATCTAAATAAAATTTTTTATTTTAATGGCAGGGAGGCATTATTAGATGTTCTTTATTTTAAAATTTTTAAATCCAAAAAAGTAGACAATAAGTTAATTAAAATGATTGAAATTTTTAAAAAAAAAGAAATGCCTGTTATGCCATTTAAAGCTAGTACTTTGATGGAAAAATATAAAATTCCTGAGGGAAAGGAGCTGGGACAGAAGTTAAAAGCAATAGAAGAAGTCTGGACTAGTAATGATTTTAAAATTTCAGATAAAGAACTTCAAAAAATAGTAAGTAATTAAACGTACTTTACATCTTTAATTTCAAAGTTTTTTACACCTGCGGGAGTTTTAATTTCAACTAAATCATTTTTGTTTTTTCCAATTAAACCTCTACCTATAGGTGATTGAAAAAATATCAGTTTTTTTTGAAGGTCAGCCTCGTCTTTTCCAACTATTTTATAGGTAATTTTTTCTCCAGTATCCAAATTTTCTAAATCTACAGTTGAGCCAAAGATGACTTTGCCATCATTACTCATTTTGGTTACATCAATAACATTTGCTCTTGCAATAATATCATTTATTTCTGTAATCCTTCCTTCGTTATGAGATTGTTCTTCTTTTGCAGCATGATATTCAGCATTCTCTTTCAGATCTCCATGAGATCTTGCTTCAGATATCGCAGCAACTATTTGAGGTCTTTTTTTTTCTTTTAAAAAAATTAACTCTTCCTTTAAACTTTCAAGACCATCTGCTGTTATTGGTTCTTTATCCATTTTAATTCCATTTTGCTATTGGAGGTAAAGACATTAATATTGCCTCAACATTACCACCTGTTTGTAGGCCAAATTTTGTTCCTCTATCATATAGTAAGTTAAACTCAGCATATCTACCTCTTTTAATATATTGTATCTCCTTTTGTTTTACAGTCCATTTCTTTTTGTGTTTCAATTGTATTATCGAGTTAAATAACATTTGAAAGGTAACTCCAAGATCTGTTACAAATTTAAAGTCTTTCTCCCAATCTTTTTTTTTGTAATCAAAAAAAATACCACCAATTCCCCTTGTTTCTTTTCTATGGGGTAAATAAAAATATTCATCACACCACTTTTTATATTTTTTATAAAATTTTTTATCATGTCGATCACACATTTTTTTTAATTCAGTATGAAGGAAGCTTTTTTCTTTAAGATCTTGGATGCAAGGGGTTACGTCCATACCACCACCAAACCATCCATGTGTTGTGTAGATAAATCTAGTGTTAAAATGAATTGCTGGAACATGAGGATTTTTCATATGCATTACAATAGAAATTCCTGATGCCCAAAAATTTGGATTTTTAGAGGCACCTGGGATTTTTTTACTCATTTTTTTTGAAAACTTTCCATGCACTTCTGAAAAATTTACACCAACTTTTTCAAAAATCTTACCATTTTTTAAAATTCTAAACTCTCCACCACCTTCATCCTTAATTTCACTTCTATTCCAAGTTTTAGATTTAAACTTAGATTTCTTACCTTCTAGTTTTTCAATGTCATTACAAATTGTGTTTTGCAGCAACTTAAACCAATTAGAAGCAAGTTTTTTTTTAATTTCTTTGTCCATTATTTATTAAAGTTAGTTTGCCTTAAATTTTCTGAAAGAATTATAGCAACTGAAGAGGCTATATTTAAAGATCTTTTATTGTCCATCATGGGTATTTTTAACCTATACTTAATTAAATTATGAACATGGTCTGGTACGCCAGCACTTTCTCTTCCAAATAAAAGTGTATCATTACTCTCAAATTTGAAGTCAGTATAAGAATCTGCTGATTTAGTTGTTAATAATATTACTCTCTCATTCTTTTTTGATTTAAAAAATTCATCTGAACTTTGATAAAATCTTATCATTTTTTCATCCATATAATCCATCACAACTCTTTTAAATCTTTTATCGCTGAATAAAAAACCACATGGTTCAATTATTTCTAAATCAGCCCCTAGACATGCACATGTTCTGATAATAGCAGCTGTATTTTGAGGAATATCAGGTTCATATAAGGCTATTTTAGGTCTCAAATTCATGTTTTATGTGTCATTGTTTCAGTGGAAAAAAAACTTTTTTCTTATATGAAATCATATATTAGATAACAATATACAAAAAATTAAAGATGTCTGAAAAAAAACCTGAAAGAAGAGAATTTTTATTTACAGCCTCATATGCGGTAGGTGCTGTTGGGGTAGGAGCTGTTGTTTGGCCACTTGTTGATCAAATGAACCCAGATGCATCTGTTAAAGCATTAGCTAGCACAGAAGTTGATGTAAGTTCAGTTCAACCTGGAAAAACAATCACTGTACTCTGGAGAGGAAAACCAGTTTTTATTAAAAGAAGAACACCCGAGGAAGTAGCTGAAGCAAGAGCTGTTAAAATGGAAGATTTAAAAGACCCTCAAAAAGATGAGGATAGAGCAAAAGATCCAGAATGGTTAGTTATGTTAGGTGTCTGTACGCATTTAGGATGTGTCCCTTTAAATGATAAAGGAGACTACAATGGTTGGTTTTGTCCTTGTCATGGTTCACATTATGATATCTCTGGAAGAATTAGAAAAGGTCCTGCTCCAACAAACATGGAAGTTCCAAAATATGAATTTGTTAACAGCAACACTATTAAAATTGGATAATAAATAATTATGAGTGATCACGAGTACGTTCCTAGTTCAAAATTTGGAAAATGGTTTAATGACAGGCTTCCACTTTTATCACTCGCTAGTCATTTAACTGATTATCCAACACCTAAGAATTTAAATTATTGGTGGACATTTGGTGGGATTTTAACTTTTTGTTTAATTACACAAATCGTTACCGGTTTAACTTTGGCTATGCACTACATTGCTCATGCTGACATGGCTTTTGAAAGTGTTGAACATATCATGCGGGACGTTAACTATGGTTGGTTAATAAGATATATTCATGCAAACGGTGCTTCAATGTTTTTCTTAGCAGTTTATATTCACATATTTAGATCTTTGTTTTATGGATCATATAAATCTCCAAGAGAAATTATTTGGATTATTGGAATAATAATTTACCTTTTAATGATGGCAGCAGCATTTATGGGATATGTTTTACCATGGGGTCAGATGAGTTTTTGGGGAGCAACAGTTATTACAAATCTTTTTAGCGCCATACCTTTAGTGGGTGAGGGAATAGTTAATTGGTTGTGGGGAGGTTATTCTGTAGATAACCCAACTTTAACAAGGTTTTTCACATTACATTACTTAATACCATTTTTAATCTTGGGCTTAGTCGTTCTTCATATTTGGGCGCTTCATGTTCCTGGAAACAATAACCCAGTGGGGATTGATGTTAAAAAACCTTCTAAGGATACAGTACCATTCCATCCATATATTGTGATCAAGGATGGCTTTGCACTATTAATGTTTATGATTGTATTTGCATTTTTTGTTTTTTATTCACCAAATATTTTAGGGCATGCAGATAATTATATAGAAGCAAACCCAATGGTAACACCAGCCCATATCGTTCCAGAGTGGTATCTATTACCATTTTATGCAATCCTAAGATCAGTTCCTGATAAATTAATGGGAGTAGTTGCAATGCTATCGGCAATTTTAATTTTAGCTGCACTGCCTTGGTTGGATACTTCAAAAATTAGATCAGCAGTATTTAGACCTCTTTACAAACAATTTTATTGGATACTAGTAGTGGATGTATTAGTTCTAGGTTACGTAGGTGCGATGCCAGCTGAAGGGCTTTACTTATTGATTGCCAGGGTTGCCACAGCTTACTACTTTATTCACTTTTTAATAATCTTACCGGTATTAGGATTTAAAGAAAAAACCATACCATTACCCTTAAGTATTACAGAACCAGTGCTTGGAGGGATGCCAATGGCATCAGCTGTTAAAAAAAAAGAAAGTTTAAATTAATTAAGTGAAAAATATTTTAAAAATTAGTTATTCAATTATTTTTTTATTAGTAGGAACTCTTACAGTTAATGCTGCAGAAAAAGTCGATCTTTTAAAAACAGATTGGAGTTTTAAGGGATTATTTGGAAAATTTGACAGAGGTTCACTTCAAAGAGGATATCAAGTTTATACTGAGGTTTGTGCATCGTGCCATTCAATGAAATATGTAAGTTATAGAAACTTATTTGAGCCAGGTGGACCAGAGTTTACAGAAGAGCAGGCTAAAGCAATAGCTGCAAGTTTTGAAGTTACAGATGGACCCAATAATGATGGAGAAATGTTTGTAAGACCCGCTAAGTTATCTGATAAATTTGTCATGCCTTATGAAAATGTTAAAGCAGCTCAAGCAGCAAATGGAGGAGCTTATCCTCCTGATATGTCTGTGCTAGCAAAAGCTAGAACTGGTGGGGTTGATTATATTTACTCATTGCTACTTGGTTACGAAGATCCACCGAGTGGTGTAACGCTTGATGATGGTGTTTACTATAACAAGTTTATGTATGGAAATAATATTAAGATGGCAGAACCATTATCAGATGGTTTGGTAGAATATAGTGATGGAACTACAGCATCTAAAGAGCAAATGGCAAAAGATGTTACAACATTTTTAATGTGGGCAGCTGAACCTCATTTAGAAAGCAGACACAAGATGGGCTTTAAGGCTATCTTGTATTTAATTATTTTAACTATTCTAGTTTACTTTAGTATGAAGAAAATTTGGTCACGTATTGAATCTGAAGTTTAATATATCACCATCTTTGACAATATAATCTTTTCCTTCAAGTCTCATTTTTCCATTTGTCTTTGAATTGACCCAACCATCATTAGCTATGAAGTCTTCATAAGCAATTGTTTCAGCTCTTATAAAACCTTTTTCAAAATCAGTGTGTATTTCACCAGCTGCTTTTGGTGCAGTACAATTTTTTTGGATAGTCCAAGCTCTAGTTTCTTCAGGCCCAGATGTAAAATAAGTGTCTAGCTCTAAAATATTGTAACCTTTTTGAATTAACATATTTAAACCAGTTCTTTTTAATCCAATCATCTCCATATAATTTTCTTTTTCTTCATTTTCTAATTGATTTATTTGGTTCTCAATATCGGCTGAAACTATTAAGGTATTTTTTTCACCATATTTATCAATAAATGCTTGAGTGTATTTATTTCCATTTTGAACACTTGCCTCATCAACATTACATACAAAAATTTTAGGCTTTAAAGACAATAAACCACTTTGGCTTATTAATTTTTTATCAAATTGTTCATAAAGTATTTGAATATCTTTGGAATTATTTATGCAGTCAGAAGCAATTTCTAATATTTTTAATTGCTCCTCATCTACATTTTTCTTATTATTTTTTTCTAATCTTTTTTGTATTGACTCAAGGTCAGCCAACATCATTTCTGTTTCAATAATTTCCAAATCTCTAATTGGATCAACAGTTGGGTTCACATTTTGAATATCATCAGAGTCAAAACATCTGATCATATGAATGACTGCATCGACTTCTCTTATATGAGATAAGAATTTATTTCCTAAGCCTTCACCTTTAGAGGCGCCCGCTACTAGTCCGGCTATATCGACAAACTCAATAGTAGTATTAATTTTTTTTTTTGATTTTGATATTTCTACCAATTTGTCTAGTCTTTCATCTGGCACAGGAACCACACCAACATTTGGCTCTATCGTGCAAAAAGGGAAGTTTGCAGCTTGTGCCTTACTAGAATTTGTAAGTGCATTAAATAGTGTAGATTTACCAACGTTAGGTAAGCCAACAATTCCACACTTAAAACTCATTATTTATTATTTACAGTGCTTGAGAATAAATCTAATTTTTTATCAATTAATATAGCCATTGAATCAATAATATTTTTAGTAATTTTTTCTAGTTGTATCATTTCATCTTCATCAAAATCTTTTAATACATGATCTGCAACATCAGCCTTAGTTTTGGGTCTTCCAATTCCTATTCTAACTCTTGAATAATCTTTACCAATAAATTTATCTATAGACTCAATTCCATTATGTCCTGCACTTGATCCTGCAAATTTTGCTTTCACTTTTCCAAATTCAAGGTCAAGGTCATCATGGAAGACAATCACATCTTCAGCATCAATTTTGAAGTATTCAATTAATTCCCTTATACAAATTCCAGAATTATTCATAAAGGTTAAGGGTTTTATTGCATAAACCTTTTTATCTTCAATATTGCCTGTTGTTAATAATCCTTTAAATTTTGGTTTTTGTTTAGACAAACCAAATTTTTGATTAAGAGCATCAATTAATTTGAAACCAATATTGTGTCTGTTGTTTTCGCTATCAGGTGTTGGATTTCCTAAGCCTACAAATAAAAGCATATTTTTTTTAAATCGTATCTAGGAGTCTTCACTATGATAAGTTGATTATTTTTTTTCTTCAGTGGCTTTTTTTTCGTCACCATCTTTTTTATCACCCTCAGCTGCTGGTGCTGCTTCTTTACCATCTTCTGCTGCTTCTGCTTCAGCTTCAGCTGGTTTTTCTGGCTCTTTCATCACTGTAGGTGCTGCTAAAGTTGCAATTACAAAATCTCTTCCAATAATAGTTGGTGTAACACCTTCTTCTAATTTTACTGAAGATATTTTGAAACTTTCCCCAATATCCACTCCATCTAAGTCAATAGTTATTGCAGATGGAATTTTCTCACTTGGACATTTTAATTCTATTTTTCTTCTCACAATGTTTAGTACTCCACCTCTTTTTAGGCCTGGTGAAGTTTCATGGTTAATAAATACTACAGGCACTTCTATTCTAATTTTTACACCTGGTACAACTCTTAGAAAATCAATATGAGTTGGCTCATCGGATATTACGTTATAAGTAATTTCCCTTGGTAAAACATTTTGAGGTTTGCCATCTAAATTAAGAGTTATTATGTTTGATAAGAAACTTCCTTTATCTATTAAAGATTTTAATGTTTTTTTTAATACAGTAACTTTTTGATTTTGATCTGGTCCCCCATAGATTATGCCAGGGATATTTCCAGCCGATCTAAGAGAACGGACATCTCCTTTTGACTTAGTATTTCTAGTATTTGCATCAAGTGAATTCATAAAAAGATGGCTTTTAGCCCAAGTTTCTTAATAACTCAAGATAATTATTTAAATAAATCGGATACAGATGTTGAGTTAGAGATCCTTTTAATTGCCTCACCCATAAGTGCTGAAATAGGCAAAACTTCTATATTTTTAACATCTTTAATTTTATCGTGATTATCAATTGTATCCGTTATTACTAATTTTCTAATAACTGATTTTTTAATTTTATCTACTGCTTCTCCACTTAAAACTCCGTGAGTAATATAAACATAAACCTCTTTAGCACCTCTATCCTTTAAAGCTTTCGCAGCGTTTACTATAGTTCCACCTGAATCAATTATATCATCAACTATAATACAGGTTTTCCCTTTAACATTTCCTATAACATTCATAACTTTGGATTGTCCTGGTTTAGGTCTTCTTTTATCCACAATAGCAAGTTCCACATTTAAAATTTTACCAAGTGCTCTCGCTCTTTCAGTTCCACCAACGTCTGGTGCAACACAAATAATATTTTTACTTTTAATATTTTTTTTAGCATGTCTTGCAAAAATTGGTGTAGCAAATAAATTATCTACAGGAATGTCAAAAAAGCCCTGAATTTGTCCTGCATGAAGGTCTACAGTAACAACTCTGTCAGCACCTGCTTTAGTAATTAAATTAGAAACCAGTTTTGCAGAAATAGAAGTTCTAGGCACTACTTTTCTGTCTTGTCGTGCATATCCAAAATAAGGAATGACGGCAGTAATATTTTTTGCTGAAGATCTTTTTAAAGCATCAATGCAAAGTAGTAATTCCATTAGGTTGTCGTTTGCAGGTGATGAAATAGACTGAATTATAAAGATACTATTACCTCTAATATTTTCATTAATTTCTATATAAATTTCTCCATCAGAAAACTTTTTTATACTTGAGTTTACAAGCTTAGTTTTTAAATATTTTGCAATATTTTTACTAAGAGGTTTATTGCTGTTTCCAGTTAATAATTTCATGAGATATTATGAATTAATCATAATTACAGAAATATTTCTACCATAATCATTCTCATTGCGGCTAATAGATCTTCGTGCACTAAAAAAATTATTTTTAGGATTAAATGTATTATTATTAATTATATCAATTTTCTTTATATTTAAGGCTTTTAATTGAGAAAGGACGTATTTCTTTAAATCAAAGAAATCTTTATTTTGAATTTTTTTAAAAAATTTTTTATTTTTTCCATCCTTTTTAATGAGTTTTTTAATAAAATCTTTTTTTACCTCATAATTTTTTACTGAAATACATGGACCAATAACTGCAGTAACATTTTTAGGATCACATCCTTTTTTGATCATAAAATTTAAGGTTCTTTTAATTATCCCTTTGAAAGCACCCTTCCAGCCAGCATGGATTGCAGCAATCATCTTTTCTTTCTCATCATAAACAAGTATTGGAGCACAATCTGCAGTTAATATAGCTATAGGAAATTCCTTTTTATTTGTGACTAGCGCATCTCCTTCAAAATTATAATTTTTAAGTTTTAGATTTTTATCTATAAAATGAAATTTATTGCTGTGAATTTGCTTGAGTAAAATAATTTTTTTAAGCTTAGTTTTAATTTTCCTTTGAACGATTTGAAGATTTTTTAAAACATTTTTTTTATTGTCTGAGGACCCAGGGCCACAATTTAAGCTCTTAAAAATACCTAGAGATTTTCCACCCTTTCTATTAAAGAAAGCATGCTGTAAGTTTTTAAATTTACTGAGTTTCTTTGACTTAATCAGTTTAAAACCCCAATTTAAATTTATTTTTATGTGTTGTTATTAGCATTACTTTAAACAATTCACCCATTTGATTTTTATCTATAAGTCTTTTTATTCTAAAATAAATATCAGCTTTTTCACTAAATAACATTTTCTTGGACAATATTTCTGCTCTTTCAAGAATACCAAGTTTTGTTAAAAATTCACCTTGAGTAGTATTCATTGAGGTAAGTGAGCTTAATTCTTTAACTATTCTATTTAATAAACTAAAACTTAAATTGTAGGTAATATCAGAATTACCAAACCCTTTTAGTACATCACAATATTTATGTTTCGATACAGCTTGCAGGGTATTTTTCATTTTTTTATCAGTATACGCATAATCTATTATTAAAATTCCACCATTATTACGTTTAATCTTATTGAAGATAATTTCTAGGTATTCGGTTGATTGTGGTGAATACTCAATAAAGTTCTGTTGTTTTGTAATTTTAAATTTAATTTTATTTACAAATTTTTCCATATCAAAAGGAACATCAAAATACTCAAATTTATTGTTAAAAAATCTGACATGTCTTTCAAACCATTTTCTTTCTTTCTTTATGAATTGTTTAATAGGTAAGGCGTCAAAAAATTCGTTTGCCAAAAAAATACATGGCGAATTATCTAATTCGCTTAAATCATTTAACCATTGAATATTTTTTTTATTGATATTAATTTTTTGTTTTTTTCGAAGCAATTTACTTCTTTCTAAAATCTTAATGTGACAAGAATTTTTAAATATTTGAAATTTTTCAAAGGTATTGACTAAAACTTTCATCATTTCACCATTACCGGCCCCTAATTCGATTAAATTAAATTTTTTAGGGCAACCTAGATTTTGCCAAAATGAAACCACCCAAATTGCAATCATTTCTGAAAATAATACAGATATGTTGGGTGAAGTTATGAAATCACCCTTTTTGCCAAAGGGATTTTTTTTCATGTAGTAGCCTGATGTTTTATTATAAAGAGACTCCTCTATAAACTTATCTAGGGTAAACGACTGATTATTCTTAATTTTCATTTTTTAAAGATAAAAGGTAAACCCCAGTCAGAAAAAAAAGAACACTTATCAATTGACCTAATGTTAGATTTAAAACTAAGTAACCGATTTGTGGATCTGGAGATCTGAAAAATTCTATAAAAAATCTAAATAGAGAATAAAAGATCAGGAATAAAGCAGAGATTTTTCCAGGTACTTTTAAATAATCTTTTTTAAAAAAATACCCAAGTACAAAGAAAAGAATTATTCCCTCAAAAAAAGCCTCATATAATTGTGAAGGGTGCCTTTTGATATTATCTATTAGAACAAATTGAACTGACCAAGGAAGGTCTGTAGCTCTTCCATAAAGCTCTGAGTTTATAAAATTGGCAATTCTACCAAAAAAGATTCCAATTGGAGCAGATAGGGCAACCAAGTCTAAAAATATAAACGAATTTGTATTGTGTTTTTTTGAAAACAATATTGATGCAATTATAATTCCAATTAAAGCACCATGAAATGACATTCCTCCATTCCAAACCATCAATATTTCTATAGGGTTATCTAAATAATATTTTAGATTATAAAATAAAGTATAACCAAGCCGACCTCCCAAAATCATACCTATAATGAGATAGGTTATAAAGTCATCAAATAGCTGAAGAATATGAGAGTCTTTTATTAATTTTTTTTTACAATACAGCCAACCAAGTGCAATACCCACAATATAAGCCAAAGAATACCATCTGATTTCTAATGAAAATATTTGAAACGCAACTGGGTCAAAATTATTAATAAACATTTTTAAAAAACTACGTATAAAGTATATTAATTTTATAAGCGAATATATGACAAAATCAAAATTTGTAATTGATAAATTAACAAAGCTATTTGAACAAGGGCTAATTTCTTATAAAGATTTAAGTTCTGAAATAATAAATGTTTTAAGATCTAAAAGAGAAGAGATCATTTTTAAAATGAAATTAACTAGCAAAGAAGAAATGGATATATTAATTAAAAGAGTTGAAAATTTAGAAAAAAAAATCAACAAATTTGAAAAAAAAAGTCCAAATAAAAAATCTACAAAGGTAAAAAAATCTTAACTCTAAGGCCGTTTAAAGGAGATTTATCTAATAAAATATTTCCTCCATGGGATTTGATTATGTCAGATGTAATTGACAATCCAAGACCAACACTAGATTTAGAATCCCCTCTACTTTTATCTACTTTATAAAATGGTTTGAAAACATTCTCGAACTCTTCTTTAGGAATACCGACTCCATCATCATCAATAGTAATTATTATGTTGCTGTCTTTTTTTGATAAATGAAAATTTATATTTTCAGCATATTTAATTGAATTATCAATTAAATTATTTAAAGATCTTTGTATTAAATTCTTTCTTCCATTCATGTAAACTCTTGGAATTATTTTTTTGGTTATTTTATCATTATTATAATTTTTTATTGTAGTTTCGATTAATTCTGAAATATCAAAGGTTTCATCTTTTTCTAAATATGATGAACTTGTAAACTGCAGATATTCATTAAGCATTTTTTCCATTTCATCTATATCTAAAGACATTTTTTTTGATAAATCTTTATCTTTCATAAAAGATAGCTGAAGTTTTAGTCTTGTTAAGGGTGTTCTTAAATCATGGCTTATGCCAGATAACATTTCAGATCTTTGATTGAGGTGTCTCATTATTCTTTTTCTCATTTTATCAAATTCCAAACCTGCTTGTCTGATCTCTAAGGCACCTGATGGCCTGTACTCATCAATGTTTTCTCCTTTACCAAATCTTTCTGCAGCTTTAGCCAGGTTTATAATTGGTCTGGTTTGATTTTTTAGAAATAGTATAGCTATGGTTATCATTAGTAGAGCTGGTATAGTGATCCATAACGCAAATATTCTAGCAGATGAGCTTGCAACCCTGTCTTTTGGAATAAAAAATTCAAAGTAACCCTCGTTATGTTTAATATTTATATGAATAAGCTCTTTATAACTTGTTGTATCGAACCAGAAATTTTGAGTGCCCATATTAGATTTCAGTTCTCTTCTAAGTGTTCTATCTATTGGACTAAACCATCTTTCTTTTTGAGCTTTTTCAAATAAATCATCTTTTTTAAATTGAACATTAAGATCTAAATAAATTGAAAATAACCCTGACAGATCGTTATTATTATATTTTCCATTATCGTAAGCTGTTATGAATGTTTTCATCTCACCGATTAAGGCTCTTGTCATACCTTTATTTGTTTTAATCCAAAGACTATCAAAAAAAACAATCGATATGACTACTTGAAGAACAATTATTGGAACTGCTACGATTAATAAAGCTCTATAAAATAATCTTTTTGGCAGTAAATTTTTTACAAAATTATTCAATCCATAAAACATAGCCAGCACCTCTTAAAGTTTGTAAGTATTTTGGATTTTTTGGGTCCATTTCAATTTTTTTTCTAAGTCTTGTAATTATCACATCTATTGACCTTTCTTTATCAAGATCGGTTAGTTTGCCAATATCCTCTCTTGAAAAGGTTTTGCCAGGATTGTTAATCATTTTTTCTAATATAATTTTTTCAGTACTATTTATTTTATATTCAATATCATTTTTTATGATTAAAAGTTTGTTAAGATCAATTTTAATATTATCAAAGGTTATAATTCTTTTTTCATCATTTCTTTTTGTTTTATTTAAAATATTTTTTATTCTTAAAATAAGTTCTTTTGGCTCAAAAGGTTTTGGTAAATAGTCATCAGCGCCTATCTCTAAACCTTCAACTCTATTTTCAGCTTCTCCTTTAGCTGTTAATAAAATTATAGGGGTATCAATTTTAGATTTATTTTGTTTGATAAAATCCAACCCACTTTTGCCTGTCATCATTATATCCAAAACGATTAAATCAAATTTAATTATTGAAATTTTTTCTTCTGCATTTTCTGCACTATTTGATGTAGTAACCAGAAAATTATTTTCATTTAAATATTGTTTAATTAGGGATCTAATTCCCTCATCATCATCTACAACTAAAATATGGGCTACAAAATCATTCATTAATTATTTTCTTTAAAACATTGTCAAAGTTTAAGACTTGATCTGAACTTGAATTTAAAAGAGCATTATAAATTCTTTTTTTTTGTATCGAAAATATTTCGTCAAAAATTTTTTCTCCTTTTTCATTTAAAAAAATGTGTTTTACTCTTGTGTCTTGTTGGTCTTTTTCAAAAAAAACCACATCAAGTTTAATTAAATCTTTTAAAACTCTATTTAAACTCTGCTTGGTAACCTTTAACTTCTTTAATAGATCAGAAATTGTAATCCCTTTATACATTGATAAAAGATGTAAAACTTTGTGGTGAGCTATACCTATAGAGTATTTATCTAATGTTTTCTTGGCATCTGAAAAAGACTCACGGTAACTTGTAAATAACTTTTCAATCAGCTGCTTTAACTGAGTATCCTTTAAATATAAAAGTTCTTTCATTATGGGTAAGTTATATTGACATATTATAGATACAAAGATAATTTTAGATAAAATTTAAATTATTTCATTCATGATACCATACGATAAAAGATCAGGTAAAATTTGGTTTAATGGCGAGCTCGTTGATTGGGCTGATGCTAAAATTCATGTTTTAAATCATGGCCTTCACTATGCTAGTTGTGTTTTTGAAGGTGAAAGAGTCTATGATAATTCAATTTTCAAATTAGAAGAACACACATCTAGACTTTTTTATTCTGCAAAAAGAATGGGTATTAAAATTCCTTATACTGAAGAAGAAATAAATTTAGCATCAAAAAAAATAATTTCAGTTCAGGGTGTCAAAGATGGATATGTTAGACCAACAATATGGAGAGGTAGCGAGATGATGGCTATATCTGCTCAACAAACAAAAATTCATGTTGCCATAGCAACTTGGGAGTGGGGTTCATATTTTGATCCAAAACTAAAAATAGAAGGTATTAAATTGAATATATCAAATTGGAGAAGACCTGCGCCAAATACGATACCTTGGGATACGAAAGCTTCTGGATTATATATGATTTGTACTTTATCAAAACATGAAGCTGAACAACAAGGCTATACAGATTCTCTAATGCTTGATCATGAAGGAAATGTTGCAGAAGCAACAGGTGCTAACATTTTTTTTAAAGATAAAAATGGAGAAATTCACACACCCATTCCAGATTCTTTTTTAGACGGCATTACAAGAAGAACGGTAATTGAAATTGCAAAATCTAAAGGAATAAAAGTCAATGAACGAAAAATTGCACCAGCTGAATTATCAAATTTTGTAGGCTGTTTTTTAACAGGTACGGCAGCAGAGGTTACGCCAGTTTCATGTATTGCTGAAAATAAGTTTAAAGTTTGCGAAACTATAATTGACTTAAATGAAAGTTACCAAGCATTAGTTAGAAAAAGAAAAGCAGCTTAGTTTTTGTTATCTTCAGATATTGCATGGTCAATGCCTTTTCTTAAATATTCATAACCAGTATACAAAGTTAAAAATGCAGAAAGCCAAAGCAGGATTATGCCAATAGTTTGAGCATTATAATCTTGAAAATTTAAAATTTTATTACCAGTTTCACCAGTTAGTAAAAGAGCTATAGCAACCATTTGTAAAAAAGTTTTTAATTTTGCTAAGTTAGTTACTGGTAATTTAATTTGTCCTCTAGCTAAAAACTCTCTTAAGCCTGAAATTAGTATTTCTCGTGTAAGTATTATAATTGCTGCAATAACCTCGTAATGTTTAATTGTTCCACTCATGACAAGCAATATAAGTGCAGTAGCAACAATAATTTTGTCTGCTATAGGATCAAGTAATTCACCCAACTTAGACTCTTCACCCATCATTCTCGCCAACATTCCATCCAAAAAATCAGTAAATGAAGCAATTACAAACAATACGCATGCAGTTAAATCACCATAAAAACCAGGTAAATAAAATGCTAGAACAAAAAAAGGTACAATTATTATCCTACCTATTGTTAAAATATTTGGAATTTTTTTAAGCATAATTATTCGTGAAAAAAGTTATATATCTTTTTTGCAACTTTTTCCTCAACACCTTCAACTGATTTAATTTCATCAAAACTTGCAGATTCTACTGCTCTAGCAGAGCCAAAATGGTTCAATAGTGCTCTTTTTCTAATCGATCCAATACCATCAATTTGATCCAGCAAGGATTTTGTAATTCCTTTTGCTCTTTTTGCTCTATGAGAGGTGATAGCAAATCTATGTGCTTCATCACGTAGTCTCTGCATAAAAAATAGAGTGGGGTCATTCTTATCAAATTTAAATGATTTTCCTTTGTAAAAAAAAGTTTCATCTCCACTATTTCTTAGTTTACCTTTAGCAATGGCTATCATAGGAAGATCATGTAAACCAAATTCATCTAACACTTCTTTGGCAGATGAATATTGACCTTTACCACCATCAATTAAAATTAAATCAGGAAGAGTTAAATAATTTCCTTTTTCTAACATTGCTCTTTTAAATCTTCTCGTAAGTACTTCTTTTAACATTGCAAAATCGTCTTGTTCATTACCTTTTGTCTTAATATCAAATTTTCTATATCTTTTTTTAACAAATCCTTCATTTCCAAAAGTAATCATAGCACCCACACTATTTGTTCCTGAGATGTGACTATTATCATAAACCTCAACTAAGTTTAGGCCATTTTTAAGATCAAATTTTTTAGCAACACCCTCAAATAAATTTTTATTATTATTTGTTTCATAAATTTTTCTATTAAGTGACTCTTTGGCATTTTTTTCTGCCATAGCAATTACTTTAGCTTTAGTGCCTTTTTTTGCTACATTAATAGAAATCGCACTATTTTCTTTTTTGCTTAAAGTTTCTTCAATTAATTTTTTGTCTTCTATTTCTGTATTAATGATTATTAATTTTGGAACATTTTTATTTTCATAAAACTGCATCAAGAACGAAGACATTATTTCAGATAAGCTTTGATCAGGATCATGTTTTGGAAAATAAGCTTGGTTGCCCCAATTTTGTTTAGACCTATAAAAAAATACTTGAATACACGTTTTACCAGATTCTTTGTATGCAGCAATTACATCTGCATCAATTAAATTTGCCTCATTAATTCTTTGTGAGGATTGAATTATATTTAAAGATTTAATTCTATCTCTAAAAATAGAAGCTCTTTCAAAATCTAGCTTTTCACTAGCTTCCTCCATTTGTTTAGATAGGTTTTTTTGTATATCCCTTGATTTTCCCGATACAAACTGAATTGCTTGATCTACTGATTTTTTATAATCTTCTTTATCAATATAATCGACACAAGGACCAGAGCACCTTTTTATCTGATAAAGAATGCAGGGTCTTTTTCTATTCTTGAAGGTACTATCATCACAAACTCGAATTTGAAATATTTTTTGAAGCATCTTAATAGTCCAATTAGCAGTTCCTGCTGAAGCAAACGGTCCAAAGTAAAATCCTTCTTTATCTTTTTTCCCTCTATGTTTTGTAACTTGTGCCCATTGGTCTTTATTACTGATGAAAACAAAGGGAAATGACTTGTCATCTTTGAGTAATATATTGAATTTAGGTTTATGTTTTTTTATTAAATTAGCCTCTAAAAGTAGAGCTTCACTTTCATTGGCAGTAGTTGTTATCTCTAGCTTAAAAGTTTGAGAGAGCATTCTTGCTGTTCTAATAATATGGTTTTTTTCTGCCACATAGCTCTTTAATCTATTAGGAAGGTTTTTTGCTTTACCTACGTACAAAATCACATCTTTATGATCAAGCATTCGATAAACTCCAGGGCTTTTAGGAATTAATGGGAGCTCTTTTCTAATTACGTCTTTGCCTAATTCAGAACTTTTCATGACTTCTTTTTTTGGTAATTTGAATACCAACAGATGCACATTCTTTAATAATTTCTAATTTTTCAATTTGAAGCATAATCTTTCCAATTCGTTTGTCTTTAAACAGTACATCAAAAGCATCCTCTGCAAGTGTTTCTAAAAAATTATAATGTTTCTTTTTTGCGAGTTTTGTAATTAATTTTACAACCTGACCATAATTAACAATTGATTTAATATCCTTATCATTTGTTGGTTTTCTATCTTCATAATCAATCTCTAAACTGAATTTTACTTTTTGAGTTTTTTCTTTTTCAAATTCATAATAACCAAGCTTTAAATCTAGAATTAACTCTTTAATAAGAATTTTTTTTTCGTAATTAAATAAACTTTTATTTTTATCTATTTTAATAATATTTAAATTAGTTTTTTTCATTCTTTTCCGATTACATCTGGTGTTTGCCAGTTTAAACTTTGTCCACTATCTATTGCTATTACTTGACCTGTAATTGAACTGTTTTTGATAAAAAAGTCAACAGCAGAACATATATCCTGTACATTTACCTGCTGTTTTAAAGGAGTTGCCAAGTACTGCTTTTTAAAATGCATGTCAGTTTGTCTTTTATTTTTAATAGTAGGACCAGGAGCTATTCCATTAACTCTTATATTTGGAGCTAATTCCATGGCACTAGTTTTTGTTAGAGTATAAAGTCCCGTTTTACTTAAAGTATAAGAAAAGAAAAAGGGAGTTAACTTAAAAACTCTTTGATCAATTATATTTATAATATTGTTATTTTTACCCTTAACATTTTTTGAAAATTCTTTTGTAAGATACGCGGGTGCTTTTAAATTTACATCAATATGCTGATTCCAGCTTTTAGAAGAAAAATTTTTAAGACTATCATTTTCAAATAATGAAGCATTATTAATTAAACAATCAAAATATTTTAATTTTAACTTTGAGAATTTTATAATTTTTTTTAAATCTTGTTCTTTTGCAAGATTACCTTTTACCAAGTAAACTTTTGTTTTATTTTTTGATAATTCTTTTTGTAATTTTTCAGCTTCAGATTTAGAGCTATTGTAATGAATAACCATTTCAACTCCTGGACCTGAGAGTTTCTTTGCAATAGCAGCACCTATTCTTGTTGCAGCCCCTGTAATAATTATTTTGTTTGCTTCCATTTTTTCTTACCTTTTTGTGCTCTTGTACCAGGTAAGCCCATCTTTGATCTACCTTTTGGATACACTCTATTTTCTTGATTATAGTGTTTTACTTTTGGATTTAATACAATTTCTAACTCTGACGCTTCAAGGTTTCTTATTTCATCTCTAATTTTTGCAGCTTCTTCAAATTCAAGGTTTGTTGCAGCATCTTTCATTCTTTTATTTAATTGTTTTAAATGTTTCTTTAAATTGCCACCAATATTGTCACCTGTTCCAACTTTTAGGTAGTCTTTTTCATAAACACTTTCTAAAACATCGCTAATTTCTTTTTTAATTGAGGTTGCATCAATGTTATGTTTTTTGTTATAGGCTACCTGAATTGTTCTTCTTCTATCAGTTTCTTGAATTGCTTTTTTTATACTTTTAGTTTCTTTGTCAGCATAAAGAATGACTCTACCATCTAAATTTCTTGCTGCTCTTCCTATGGTTTGGATTAGTGATGTTTCAGATCTTAGAAATCCCTCTTTATCAGCGTCTAGAATTGCAACTAATGCACACTCAGGTATATCAAGCCCCTCTCTTAAAAGATTTATACCAACCAAGACGTCGAAAACTCCTAGTCTTAGATCTCTCATAATTTCTATTCTCTCAAGTGTATCAATGTCAGAATGCAAATATCTAACTCTAATACCATTTTCGTGAAAATATTCAGTTAAGTCTTCAGCCATTTTTTTAGTTAAAGTTGTAATCAATACTCTAAAATTTTTATCGATTGTTTTCTTACACTCATGCATTACGTCATCGACTTGGTTTTTAGCTGGTTTGATTTCAACTGGTGGATCAATTAAGCCAGTAGGCCTTATTATTTGTTCAACGAACTTACCTTTAGTCTGTTCTAACTCCCATGGACCAGGTGTTGCTGATACAAAAACTGTCTGCGTTCTCATTGCGTCCCACTCTTCAAATTTAAGTGGCCTGTTATCCATACAAGAGGGTAGTCTAAAACCATATTCTGCAAGATTACTTTTCCTTGATCTGTCCCCTTTGTACATTCCATTTAATTGTGGAACAGTAACGTGACATTCATCTACAAATATAAGTGTGTTGTCTGGAAAATATTCAAATAGAGTAGGAGGTGGCTCTCCAGGTTTTCGTCCTGATAAAAATCTAGAATAGTTTTCAATACCAGCACAAGAACCAGTAGCCTCAATCATCTCTAAATCAAATTTTGTTCTCTCTTCTAATCGTTGAGCCTCAAGAAGTTTATTTTGTTCTTTAAATTTCTTAAGAGTAACCTCAAGCTCTCTTTTAATTTTTATTACTGCTTGTTCGATAGTAGGTTTTGGAGTGATGTAGTGACTATTCGCATAAACTTTTATAACATCTAAATCTTTTAATAGATCTCCTGTTAAAGGATCAAATTCTTCGATTTTTTCTAGTTTATCTCCAAATAAACTTAACCTCCATGCTCTATCTTCAAGGTGTGATGGAAATATTTCGATATATTCACCCCGTGCTCTAAAAGTGCCTCTATAAAAACTTTGATCATTTCTTTTGTATTGTAGGTGTACTAAAGTTTTTATTAATTGTTCTCTATTGTAGTCGTAATCTTTCTTTAAACTTAAAGTCATTTTACTGTAAGCTTCAACTGAGCCTAGTCCATAAATACAAGAAACACTGGATACAATAATTACGTCATCTCTCTCCAGTAGCGACCTCGTTGCTGAGTGACGCATTCGATCTATTTGTTCATTAATAGAGGCCTCTTTTTCTATATAAGTGTCTGATCTTGGAACGTATGCTTCTGGTGTGTAGTAATCATAGTAAGAGACAAAATATTCAACAGCATTTTCTGGAAAAAATGATTTCATCTCTCCATAAAGTTGAGCAGCCAATGTTTTATTGGGAGCAAGTATAAGAGCAGGTCTATTAGTTCGTTCAATAACTTGAGCCATTGTAAAAGTTTTTCCAGAACCAGTTACACCAAGTAAAACCTGACTTAACTCTTCTTTATTTGCACCTTTAACTAATTTTTTAATTGCCTCAGGTTGATCACCTGCCGGTTTAAAATCTGTTACAAGTTTAAACTTTTGCCCACCTTCCAGTTTTTGGTGAATTTCTGGGTTTTTGCTTTGGATTTCAGTAATTAAATCTTGATAAGTATTTTGCATTATCTATAAAACTATTAGAATAAAAATTTATTTCAATGAGCATTATATCAGACAGTCTAAAAAAGATTAAACCATCACCAACTATTGCTGTAACTCAAAAGGCAAGAGAGTTAAAAGCTGCTGGAAAAGACGTGATAGGGCTTGGAGCAGGAGAGCCTGACTTTGATACACCAGATAATATCAAACAAGCGGCTATAAAAGCCATTAATGATGGTGATACTAAATATACAGCAGTTGATGGAACTGCTGCTTTAAAAGATGCCATTGTTAAAAAATTTAAAAGAGAAAACAATCTAGATTATACAACTGATCAAATTACAGTTGGTGCTGGCGGAAAACATGTAATTTATAATGCCATGATGGCAACTCTAAATGAAGGAGACGAAGTTATAGTTCCTGCGCCTTATTGGGTTTCGTATCCTGACATGGTTTTATTAGCTGGTGGAACTCCAATTATTTTAGAGTGTAATGAAAAACAAGGATTTAAAATTAATCCAGCTAAATTAGAAAAATCTATAACACCAAAAACAAAGTGGATAATATTAAATTCACCATCAAATCCAACGGGTGCTTGTTATACTGAAAGTGACATTAAAGAAATTGCAGATGTTTTAGCAAATCATCCTCATGTTCATATTTTAAGTGATGATATTTATGAACACGTAACATACGAAGGATTTAAATTTTTTACTATTGCACAAATTGATGGCTTGAAAGAGAGAGTTCTTACAATGAATGGGGTTAGTAAAGCTTACTCAATGACAGGCTGGAGAATAGGGTATGCGGCTGGTCCTAAAGATATTATTAAAGCAATTGCTAAAATACAATCGCAATCAACAACAAATCCATCTTCAATTAGTCAAGCTGCAGCTGTTGAAGCATTAAATGGAACTCAAGATTTTATTAAAGAGAGAGCAACTTCATTTCAAGAGAGAAGAAATTTTGTTGTTAAAGCATTAAATGGAATTGATGGGATTGAATGTTTAAATCCAGATGGAGCATTTTATGTTTTTCCAAGCTGCAAAGGATTGATGGGAAAAAAAGATACAAGTGGTAAAGAGCTTAAGACAGATACTGATTTTGTTCAGTCTTTATTAGAAAATAGTGGTGTAGCAGTTGTTCAGGGCTCTGCATTTGGGTTAGAAGGTTTTTTTAGAATTTCATATGCAACTTCAATGGACAATCTTAAAAAAGCTTTAGAAAAAATATCTACTTTTTGTAAAAGCTTAAACTAATGTTAAACGTATATTTAGCAGGTGAAATTCACAGTAATTGGAGAGAAGAAATTATTCAACTTTGTGAAAAAGAGAAATTAGATGTTAAATTTACCTCTCCTGTCACTGACCATGAAGCCTCTGACAATTGTGGTGTAGAAATTCTAGGAGCTGAAGAAAAAAATTTTTGGAAAGATAGAAAAGGCGCTAATATTAATTCAATTAGAACCAAAAAATCTATTCAAGATTGTGATGTAATTATTGTTAAGTTTGGTGAAAAATTTAAACAATGGAATGCAGCTTTTGATGCAGGTTATGCTACTGCACTTAATAAATCTATGATTGTTATTCATAACGATGATCACCAACATGCCCTTAAAGAAGTGGATAGCTCTGCTGCTGCTGTTGCGTCAGATCAAAAACAAGCTTTTCGTATATTAAAATATATTTTAGAAGGATCTTTAAAATAGATCCAACTATCTAGTGGGATAAAAATTTTTCAGCTTCAAGTGCAGCCATACAACCCATTCCTGCAGCTGTTACAGCTTGTCTAAACGTTTTGTCTTTAACATCACCCGCAGCATAAACTCCAGGGATATTCGTCTCTGTTGAATCTGGTTTGGTCAATAAATAACCTTCTTTATCCATTTCTAACTGTTCTTTAAATAAAGCTGTTGCTGGGTCGTGACCAATTGCAATAAATAAGCCATCTATTTTCATTTCTTCAATTTTATTAGTTTTTAAATTTTTAATCTTAATAGCTTTAACATTTTTAGGTTCGCTATCCCCAATAACCTCTTCAACAGCACTATCCCAAATTATTTCAATTTTTTTATTTTCCATTAATTTTTTCTGAAGTAATTTTTCTGCTCTTAAAGTATCTCTTCTATGAATTAATTTTACTTTTGATGCAAATTTTGTAAGAAACATTGCCTCTTCAACTGCAGCGTTTCCACCACCAACAACTGCTACAACTTTTTCTTTAAAGAAAAAACCATCACATGTTGCGCATGCTGAAACTCCAAAGCCTCTATAAGCTTGTTCTGATTCTAAGTTTAACCATCTTGCTTGAGCACCAGTTGAAATAATTATGCTGTCAGCTGTATATTTTTGTCCACTATCTCCAATAGCTTCAAAGGGTGTAGATTTTAAATTAACTGAAGAAATATGATCTTCAATTAGATCTGTTCCAACTGCTTTTGCTTGATCTCTCATTTGATCCATTAACCATGGACCCTGAATTACATCTGAAAACCCAGGATAATTTTCTACATCGGTTGTTGTCGTTAATTGCCCACCAGGCTGAACTCCATAAACTAGAATAGGATTTAGCATTGCTCGGGCAGCATATACAGCGGCTGTATAGCCAGCTGGACCTGACCCTATTATTAACACTTTTGTGTGTTTAATTGGATTTTCACTCATGCAGAAGTTATATAAGGATAAATGACAAAATTAAAAGGGATATTATTGACTGAGGGTATGCACGGCATGATCAGCCAAGTAGAAGGTTTAGCAAAGGCCCTAGATTTAGATTTTATACACGAGAAGATTGAACTTAATAATTTTTGGAAATTATTTCCCCCAAAGCTAACACCAGTTTCAAGTAATGTTTATAAAAAAGTAGAATCTTCTGATTTTGATGTAATCATTTCATGTGGAAGAAAAAGTGTAATTCCATCTATTCATTTAAAAAAGAATTCTAATAAAAGAGTTATTAATATTCATATTCAAAATCCAAAAGTTAATTTTAAAAATTTTGATTTCATTGTGGCACCAGAACATGATGGAATTGAAGGCCAAAATGTTATCAGTACAAAAGGTGCAATTCATTACCTTACTGAAAGTGAAATAAATGAAAATAAAGATTATTTAAATTCATTTATTAAAAAAGATGAAAGAAAAATTTGGACTTTAATAATGGGTGGTCCTACAAAGTATTATGAATATTCAAGAGAAAATATTAAAGCTATTTTTGAAAATTTAAACAACTTAAATAAACAGAACAACTTTCAATTAGTTGTGATCCCTTCAATGAGAACACCAAAAAATATAATTCAATATGCAAAAGATTATTTTGGTGAAAATCATATAGTTATTGAAACTATTGATAAGAAAGCTTATCTATCAGCTTTAGCAATTTCAGAAAAAATTGTAGTAACATGTGACTCTAGCTCCATGATATCAGAAGCTGCTTTAACTGGAAAACCAATCTACGTAGCTAATATTTCACCTAAAAAAAATGACAAAAGATTTCAAAGATTTAGAAATTTATTTAGAGAACTAAATATCATTAGAAATTTAGGTGAAGAAGTAGAGAATTGGAACTATCAAAAATTGGATGAAACGAATAGAGTAGCAAATATTATTAAACAAAAAATTAATTCTTAATGTCATTCTTAAATTCAATTCAAAATCAGGCAAAAAAACATGAATTTCCTTTTGATCACTGGGAATATAATAATGCACTATCTGACGGGGCCATTGAGGAAATTATTAAAGCTGATATTCCAGATGTCAGTAAGCACAATCTTAATTATGATGGCACCAGAGCAATTGATGGTGGTGCTGCAGAGTTTAGAGAGGGAATAGCTTCGGGCGGTGAGGCAATTAAATTTAGATGTTTTGTAACAAAAGAAAATGAAAAAAAATTTCCAAACTTAGTAAAATTTATTAAAGAACTTCAATCCAAGGAAGTTCATGGAACTATTTCAAAAATGATCGATAGAGATTTATCGAACTCATATGTTAGAGTTGAAGTTATTTGTGATAGGGAGGGTTTTTGGTTAAAGCCCCACTGCGATATCAAAGAAAAACTGATGTCTGGATTAATTTTTATAAATAATGCTAACGAGTCTGAAGATCTTGGAACAGATTTTTATAATGAAAAATTAGAAAAAGTTAAAACAGTTCCTTACAAAAATAACTATGGCTACATGTTTACTAGTGGGCCCAACACTTGGCATGGTATGGAAAAGAAAAAAATAGTTAAGGAAAGACGATGCATTCAGGTTAACTATGTTACTTTTGAAACAGATTGGAAAGTTCTGTAATTAAATTAAAACTCTTTCATTATTAACAATAACATCTATTAGTCCCCATTCTGATTGCTTCATTACCTCCAAATAAAAGAAAAAACTTATTTTGAACACAGATGACTAAGTAAACATTGTTTTTGTTAATATTTGTATGTAAAAATTCATCATGTTTGAAAAATTAGAAGAATTAGCAAAAAATAATAAAAAAATTTCAGATTTTCATATTAGAACTGGTTGGCCATTAGCGTTTAGGCAAACTGGAGAAATACACAAAATTCAAGAAATTGTTGTTAAAGAACAAGATCTTCAAGATCTAATATCTACTAATTGTAACGAAACTGAAATGAAAAAGTTTAGTGAAACTCATGAGTTAGATTCATCAGTTACATTAAGTGGATTAAGATTTAGAGCTAATTTTTATAAAACTATTCAAGGACCAGCTGCTGTATTAAGAAGAGTAGAGAGCGTTATTCCTGAAATGGATCAATTTGATTTACCCCAAGTTCTTTATGATATTGTCGATATGCATAAAGGATTAGTTTTAGTAACTGGACCAACAGGGTCTGGTAAGTCCACAACACTTGCAGCAATTGTAAATGAGATTAATAAAACTAGAACTTCAAATATTATTACAGTTGAAGATCCAGTTGAATTTATTCATAAAGATTTAAAAAGTATTGTGTCTCATCGAGAAGTAGGAAAACAAACCAAAACATTTTCTAGTGCATTAAAAGCTGCACTTAGAGAAGACCCAGATGTAATTCTAGTTGGGGAGATGAGAGATTTAGAAACAGTTTCACTTGCATTAACTGCTGCTGAAACAGGACACCTAGTTTTTGGAACCCTTCACACTAGTGGTGCTCCTAATACCATCAATAGAATTATTGACGTTTTTCCACCTGAGCAACAAGCTCAAATAAGAGCACAGATATCTTCTTCTTTAAAGATGGTGGTTACTCAAAGACTTCTTAAAACAAAAGATGGTCAAGGCCGTTGTGCAGCGTTTGAAGTGATGAAGTGTACGCCTCCAATTCAAAACTTAATTAGAGAAGCTAAAATTCATCAAATACCTAGCATCATGCAAACTTCTGTGAGAGATGGTATGATTACTATGACTAAATCATTAGAAGAATTAGTTAAGGCAGGTAAGATAGATGCGAGTGCAGGACGAGAAGATTAAAGGATTTAACGTCCTTGAATTAATTGTTGTCGTTGTACTTATTGGCGTCATCTCAGCCATAGGTTATCCCAATTTTTCTGAATGGCGAAAAGATAGAGAGACTAGAAGCGCAGTACTTAGCATAAAATCTTTAATCGAAGGAATAAATTCACAAGTTCAAAGAGGTCAATATGCATTTGTTCAAGTACATATATTAGAAGAAGTGAATGGCGCAGAAAGAAATTTAATTGTTACATCAAAAGGAATGAAACCAGAAAAACTAGCAAGTTTGTTAAATGATGGAACTAGTGACTGGTGGGCAAAAATTGGTGATCGATGTAATATAACAGACGATGCATATTGGGATGATGATCCAGATCAAGGTGCTGATAATGTTGAAGTAAGACAAATTACTTATGATAATATGGCAACTTCTTGGGAAGGGGATGACGGAGCTATTTGTTTTAGTAAAAATGAGAAATGGTACAGTGGCGCAGGTAAATTACAATCATCCTTGCCTGAAGAGGGGGATGTAGCAAGATCTGTAGATAATACTTTATTTATTTGCAGAAGAACAAATGATCGATCAAGTTGCGATGTTGATAGCGATGGAACACCTGCTTCAGAGCATGATCATTTATATGTTATTGAATGGTCAAGATTTGGCAATGTGATACTTGAAAAATGGGATACAAGAAATTCTGATTGGGTTAAACAATAACAAGATGAAAAAACAAAAACATAATATTTCTGGACTTTCTTTAATAGAAGCACTTGTCTCAGTTGTGATTATTGGAATTGGATTTGTTTCAATTTTACAAATGACAAATTTTTCCGTTCAATCAATAGATAATTCAGGAGATAGAACTAAGGCAAATTTTTTAACTGAGATGATAGTAGAAGACGTCATTGGAAGTAAAAATTCTTTCTATGGAGTAAATTCTGATAATGAAAATATAATCTATAGTACTGATGGGACCGCATCACTAGATGGAGACACATTAAATACATTTTCAAAGCATCTAAGTGACAATAGTTGGAGTGCAGATCTGAGCTGTGGTGGAAGTAGTTCTGATACCACTACACCAGTTGAGAATAAACAAAACATCTATGAAACTCAACAAGTGGATGCTCCTCGAAATAAACAAGCTAAGTGGAATACTATATTTGAAGAAAATAGATTTTTAAAATGTAAAAGCACAACTGAAGAAAAAAAATTGCAAGTATTTGAAATATGTAAGTGGGATGCTTGTGATTATAAATTAGATTCTATAACAGATGAGCCTTTGTACATTGGTAGAGTGGAGATGAAATTAAATGAAGGTAAAAAAAGAAAATTTATATATTTTCAGTCAGACTATAAACTTAAACAATGAATAAAAAAAATTTAAAATCTATTGCTGGTCTTACATTAATTGAGATTTTAATTAGTGTGGTGGTGTCATCGATAATGATGGCTGCAATTTATACAACTTATTCAATTGTAAATTCAACTTATACTCAAGTGTTAGAAAAAGCTAAAGTAAGCAGATCCTCTAGAGATTTAATCGAGTTATTAATTCGTGATACACGAATGGCAGGATTTAAATATTATTTAGGTGATAATGATTTGGGTTTTCCAGTAGAAAGTTATTTAGAGTTCGTTGGTGGTGCTACTACGGTGAAAGATAGCCATGACCCAATTGTGATAATTCCAAATGAACTTGGACATTCACTTGGTGATGCTATTGCTACTCCAACTCCAAAACATAACTTAGATGATACTTGCTGTGATAAAATTCATATTGTTTATGATGATTTTAATCAAAATGATGCTACTCAACCTTACAAAAGATATAAGCTAACTTATTTTGCAAATCCATTATCAGATGGTTCTAATGCTGATGGCCCTATAAATCCAAGATACGGCATATACAAATCCAAAATTAGTTGGCAACAAAATATTGGTCAAGAAACTGGAAGTTGGGTTTCAGATTGTTCCGAGTGTTATCACAATGAATTAGTAAGAGATTATGTTGAAGATATGGAATTTATTGCATTAGATCAAAATGGAAAAGTTTTAAGTCCTTACCCAAATACAAATTCTGAAGCTTCGAGGGGAAATTTATATAAAATTAGAGCAGTAGATATTAGGATCGCATTTATTTCTGAAAAGCCTTTCTTTAGATTTGAAAGTAGGACAGGAAATGAAAGACAATTAAGTGGATTTTCTAGAGCGATAAGATCTTTTTCAGATAGAAACTTAAGGGATAATGTAGTGGTGACCGTATACACAAGAAATATTGTTGGACAGGATATATTTTAATGAAAAAAAATAATCAAAATGGATTTACACTAATTTTATCACTTGTGATGTTATTAGTAATGTCGTTGATGGGAGGCGCTTTAATTGTAATTTCTTCAGGGGATCATCAAAGCAATAATACTAGTGATCAATATCAACAAACTTTTTATGTTGCTGAACATGCCTTAATTGAAGCAGAGAAAAGAATAATTAATAGAATGATTGGACCTTGGACAGAAGTGAGTACGATTACCACACCACCAGTTGGATCTACACCTACAGAGATCACTGCTCACAATAATTATATTGAGCAACTTACAGCTACAGCAATTGATGGCTTTGCAAGAAACACAGATGGAAGAGATACTCCTAGAAATACTCTTACTCCTGTAGAAACTCCTTGTTTTAAAAGTTTTAGAAATTTAATCAGAAATGATAGTGGGGGAAATTTATCTTTAGTTACAGATCATTTTACTAATCAAAATTTTGGAAGTTTAATTGAGCCAATTTTAAATACCCCAAGTGATGTAGGATTAGAGGCAGATGATGCAGAAAAAGAAAAAGAATATTTAAAAAGGTATAGATATGAGTTTTTTTCAATTAATGTTGGTTCCTCTACCTTTAAAGGAGCGGGGGCTAGTCTTAAAAAAACCTCTACTAACGCTCAAAGACAAGGAACAGCTTATAGAATATATGGTTGTGGATATTTAATGCCTAAGGGCGCAGAATTAGGCGAATTTGAGGATCCTGAAATATTAATTCCTTTAGAAACTTTAATTATTTTATCTAGTTAAACACAAAATGAGCACCATAATCATTACTTTAATTACAATCTTTTAAAATATTGGCTATTATTAATGATAATGAAAAATATCTTTATTGGATTGTTATCACTTTTTTTATATTTCAGTTCATTAACCATGAGTGGGGCGTGTGAATTTTTAAAAGAACAAATTGGTACCCCAGTTTCAAGCATCATTGAAAAATATGATAATTTAGACGAGCCTCCGGGTGGTGGTGATCCAACTGCTACCTACGTTAAAGAATATGACAGTTTAAATTTATGTGAAAATTCTCAATTAGAAAATAGTGTTTTAAAAGTATTTATTAAAGAAGGAAAACTCATTGGAACTGAAATTGAAGGTGCTTTGGGTGAAGCAAAAAATAACAAAATCATAGACTTTGCAAAAACACATTTAGGGTACAAAAGTGAAGTAGATTTTGATGAAGAGTGGACAGGGGCTATATCTTTGTCATCTTTTGGTGATGACGTCATTTATGGTAGAGTTAGTGATTCAAGTGGAATTTATGAAATGTTAATTATTACAAAGCCAGAGTTTGATTCATTTTTGTTCGGACCTAATGTCATAAAGTTTTTTTAATTTATGAAAATATTATTTAAATTATTTAGTTTATTAATTTTAATTATTAATTTTAATCAAACATCTTATGCAAAACCATTGCCACCTGGATCAGGTGAAGGGGATGTACCAGCTAATATTTTAATTTTATTAGATAGCTCCGCTAGTATGAGACGTACATTAGGAGATGGTATTCCTGTTATAAGCTCTGCTGCAATCGATGGAAATGGAAATAGGGTTTTAACAAGTGCCGATAAATCGCTGGGAGGATTATATCTTTTTAATTCTGCCGGTGAGAGAATTAACTTTACTGGAACCAATCAATCAGGCGGATCTTATACAAGAGATACTTGGTGGGCAGGAAGTAATACTGATCAACGATGTGATTACCGTTTAAGGGATGGATCCAGAACAACTAATCATCTTATTTCTACAACTAGAAAATATCATGAAGCTCGCTATGTAACAGGAGTAACTGTTCCAGGAACTAATATCAGTAACGAAAATCTTTTATTTGCTGTTCAATTTGATGATAGGTCCTCTTCTGTTGCAGTTATTGCCCTTGATACACAATATAGATGTAGACTTGCACTAACGGTAAATAGTGTAAAACATATTCGCGGTATGGACATTAGTGCTAATGCAGCAGGACATATTATTGTAGGAGTTTTTGGTAGATCGGGTAGAAAAAATGCTTTTCAAATGACCTGTAATCTAAATCAAGCTGATTGCGAAGAAATTACAGGTAGAGGTAAAGGTCAAACGGATGTGTTTGGCAGAATATATGACGGAAACCGTTATAGATTAAATAGCGACTCTACAAGAATGTATATTTCTGATGATGGGAATCTTTATGAATATGCAACAAGAAATGTTGGAGGACAAAATGTAATTTCATATGCCTGGGGTGAAAAAAAGGAGTGTCGTGCTAGCCGTAACTCAACTATAAACCAAATTACACAATTTGAGTTATCTAGCAATGACGATGATATTTTTTTTGTAGGAGGTAGCGGAAGAGAACTTGTAAGAGTACAATGGACTGCTGGGTACAACATTTGTACACGTATTACCGGTCTAGGAACCGCTAGCTCACTTTCAAACGCTGGTCAAGCTGCTGGAAATTTAGCTGCTGATAGCGTTAGAGTTACAAATGCACTAACTGCTATAAGTAAATCTGGTGGGAGAATTTTATTTAGTCATAATAGTTATGTTGATGAATTAACAGAAGCTAATTTTACATCTGCAAATAGAAATACAGCTTGGCAAATTCAATATGGTGGGCCAAAAATAACAAGACTAGACGGAGCAAAAGCAGCAATTATTGCCGTTTTGACAGATAGTACTTTAACTAGTGGTGCTAATTTTGGTTTTGGTCACTGGAACGCTGGCGAAGGTAGTCAGGGAAAAACTGGTATAAGAGGTGGCAAATATTGCCATGGTAGTGGTACTTCTTGCAATTATTATGGAGGTTGGTCCGGCAATCATCCTGCTGGTCGAAGCAGAATATGTACTGGTAATTCTTGTTTAAATGTTGGAATTGGTCCAGAGGGTGCTAATAACGCTATTCCTGTTGTTGAGAGATTAGGAGTGGAGTGGGGCACAGACTCTGAAGCATTTTCTCAGATTGCTCATGATTATTTTTTTGGTCCAGTTTCTCCTCATGACCCAAACTCTGACTGTCAGTTAAATTATGTAATTGTTATTGGTGATGGTGAGATGTCTGGTACAGGAACTGCTTCAACTAGTTTTCAAGGGCGGACGGCAGGCAGACTTACGAGAATGAGAGAGGAATTAGGAATTAAAACTTTGATGGTTGCTTATGGAGATGGAATAAAAGCTAGTGGTATGAATAGATTTAATGAATTAGCTTTAGTTGGTTCATGTGATGCAGCAGGTGGTGAAGATTGTGAACAAACTATTGTAGCCACTACACCTCTGGAACTTCAGACTGAGCTTCAGCAGAAAATTAGACAAATTTTAGCTGAGCGATTAGCATTTACCGCACCATCCATTACAGCAACCATTCAACAAGGGGGTTCATTATACCAAGCGCAATTTGCTTATGAACAATTTGGAGAGTGGAAAGGAACCATATTGAGGAAAACTTTAAATGCAGATGGAACAGTTGAACATGATCCTAACGCACCAGGAAACTGGGATGCAGCAGCTCGAGTAAGAACGCAAGCAGCTGGCGGGCCTACAGATCCTGGTACAGCTGATAGCAGAAATATATGGACACCCATTGCAGATCAAAGTTTAGATTATTTAGGAAATTGGGATAACGTTAATGAGGCTACTGCACCAACTTTAGAACCTGAGATGGAAAGACTAGGATATGTTCTTAGAAATTATCATTCCTCAACATCAAAATGTGGTGGAGATGATACCACAGATGATGAGCGAGATGGAATTCTACGTTTTTTAGCTGGTCAAGATTTTTTTGATTATGATGGAGATTGTGACACTACAGAATTAAGAAGCCATGTTCTTGGAGATATATATCATTCTCAATTAATTGAAATTGGCGCACCAGATGGAAATACCCAATTTACTGATAATAACCAAGAAGCTTACTTTAGAACTATAAATAATTATCAAGCCTTTAAAGCTTCACAACAAAGTAGAAGAAATATTTTATATGCAGGTTCTAACAGTGGATTACTCCATGCTTTTTCTGCTGAAACAGGAAATGAAGAATGGGCATTCTTACCACCCTTTTTAATTGGAAAATTACCTACATTAATTAACTCCAGACTTGATGGAGCAATTGATGGATTTAAGGGAGGTAGTAATGCAGTGTTTGGAGTAGACGGCTCTCCAGTTGTCCATGATGTGTTTATGAAAGGCTTAACTCCAGAGGGTGATGTCGAAGGTTCCGCTAGTTGGCATACCATATTATTCCAACCGTTTGGAAGAGGTGGATCTGGTTTTTCAGTATTAGATGTAACCACTCCACTAGTAAGAGATGGTTTAGGACCAATGCATATGTTCAGTGTATATAATGATTATATTAATAATGTTGTATATATCATGGACAACGAAGGAGAAGTTAGAGAATTAGAGTATTTTTCAAGCTCTGCAGAAATATCTGCTTCAGATGAAGCCCTAAAAGCGCAATCAAATTTTAATGAAGCTGTTACTGCTGATGAAGCCATCGACTCGGAGACGACTACTAATCAAGATGCAATTGCTGTATGTCAGTCTGATGCAGATGTGACTGGAGAATTTAAAACTGCTGGAACTGCTTCTTGTTACATAGGAAGAACTTTCACTTTTAGTGATATATCTTTTAATACCCCAAATAATCAATCCATACCTGAAAACATGATAAATGTTTCAGAAATGGTTGATGGTGAATTTTTGCCAGTAGAATTTTCAGATGCAAGAATGATCGATGGCCAATTTGTAATTACTTTTGATGAAGATAAAATTTATAATCCAGGTGGAAGTGTAAATGAAACAAGAGAAACAACAAATATATTTGTTCAAACCTCATGCACATCATCTTCTGGAATTGATCCATTCTTTGACTATAGTAAATTAGGTGAAACTTGGTCAACACCAAGAATTGTAAGATTACCATCAGACATTGAAGCAGAGAGAGAAGACCCAGCAAATGATAAATATGTTGCAATTATGGGTGCAGGAATGGCTAATAATAATTTATGTGCGGGCTCTGCTTTGTTTATGGTTGAATTAGACAATATGGATGAGCCAGGAAAACTTTACGGTGGAGATCAAAATGGTGGACCAATTACAATTGTTGATACATCGCCATCAGGCGTGGCTCTTGGAAATGATATAATTGAAACACCTTACGGTAGCAATATTAATAATGCGGTTCCAACGTCCCCACTTGTGATCACTCCTGATACTGGATTTGGAATTCCTTGGCGTGGGGCAATGGTTTATATTAATGATAGAGAAGGAAAAATTACTAAAATAAATTTAACAGACTCTACAAAAAATGATGCTAAATTATTTGATCAAACAACCTTATTTAGATTAAACGCAAGTACTACCAATAAAAGATATACTTTTTTCTCAATGGATGCAGGTGTAGGAGTTACCACAAAAGATTTTTGGTTGTTTGGTGGTACTGGAGACTTTAATAAACTTGGAGATATAGATAGAAATATGGATAATATTTTATATGGGATTAGAGATTTTGATTATCCTTATTTTAAACATTTAAATGGAGTGACTATTCCTTCATTTGATGATCAAGCTTTTACATCCACAGCTCATCAAGGAGCTGATAATGCTAAATCGATTGATGATGCAACTGTTTGCTCAGATGTTACAGGAGATACTGATGCTAGTCTTTGCCCAGATTCTGCAGAAAGTGCCTGGGTAATCCATTTAGATACACAAGGTGATAATAATTCACACAGAAAAGCATCTGCCCCACCAACTTTATTTAAAGGACAAGTATATTTTCCAGTTTATGAACCGCCTCCAGGATCAAATCGATGTAATATTGGAAATGCATATATTTGTGTAGCAGATGATGAATGTGGAACTAATAATTCACATAAACTTGTTAAAGGCGCAGAAGCTAACGGAAGCAACTGTACATTCATTAGAGAAGGGGTTTTATCTGAATTAGTAATATTTGGTGACAAACTTTACGCAAACGTTGCAGGGCCTAGTGAAGACAGTGATACTTTATATTCTGTTATAGCTGTTCCTGGTGAGATCTTGTCAAATACAGGTGGTTGGAGAGATACAGGATATTAATTCAAGTTATAACACTCTCACAAGTGGATCTAAGAAGCTGAAAACAACCTAAAATAGGAATATATAACCCACACAAACATATCAAGCATAGTTATAAATATAATTGCCAAACCAACAATTGAATCTTGTTTTATTTTTTTTCTCCATTTGATTGGAAAAAAATTTAAAGAATATGCATAAACTAAAATGAATATATTTAATGATGCAATAATAATGTTGATAAATAAAAAAGTATTCATTTAGTTAATCAAACCTTTCAGCTTGTTCTTTAATTTGTCTTTTACTGTATCCTCTATTTGCTTGATATCCAAATTTTTAACAGCATCTAATAAATTATTACTCATTATTTTTTCTCGTACATCAACCACCATGTCTTTAAATACTTTTTTTAAAATATCTTTGTAGTTTTTACTATCCTTAGTATTACCAATATCTTTAAAATTCATATCATTAATTGTAAAGGTTTTTTCAAAATCAAAATCAGAAGATAATACGGCTAAATTAATATTTTTAGCATCTAGGTTTTTAATATTAAAGTATTTGCTTGATTGAGAGTCGGTATTTTTAAATTCAAGATCTTGTTGAAGATTTCTTAGATTGTCTGAAGTAATTCTGTCAGAAAATTTAAAATAATAATTTAAATTTATATTGTTTAATTGAACATCGTTAATCAATATATCATTAGAAAAAATTGAGAATGTATCTAAATTTACTTTAACAAAATCTACTTCTGCTAAATTACCATCAAACTTTTTGTTAAGTATCTTAATGTTATTTGCACGAGCTTCACCACTTAAATAATCAATACTTAATTTTTTAATTGATACTTCTCTATTTAATGAACTTGAAATATTATCTTCTAATATATTTTTAATTAATCTGTCTCCTATAAATTCAACCAATATATAAAAAGATAAAGTGAATATGGTTATTATGGAAAGAAATTTTTTCATACACACTGATCTATATTAATTTAAAAAATAATTCTAATGGTTAATCGACCACTCTGGGTTATATTCTTAATTCAAAAATAATCTTATCTGTTCATTAAAAATAAGAAAAACTAAGTTTCCTATAATTAAATAAGGACCAAAAGGAATTTGAGACGAAAGATCTTTTTTATTTTTAATTATATCTGGGACAACACTTAAAAGTGCAATGACAGATGAAAAAAATATTACAAAAGGAATTGAAGCCCATCCAAACCAAAAACCAATTACAGAAAGTAATTTAGCATCACCCAAACCCATTCCTTCTTTGTTTCTTAATTTTTTATAAGTAAAAATTATTAACCAAATGATTATGTAACCAAACAAACCACCTATTAAAGAGTTAACTAAATTTGGAAACAGAGTGGTATTTAAATTTGGATCAAATGATTTTAATAAACCAATTATCATAAGAGGGTATGTTAACTCATTTGGAATTATGAAATGTTTTAAATCAATAAAAAAAATAATCACAAAACAGATGCTTAAAATAAAAAAAAGAAGAGTAGTTAATGAAACTCCAAAGAAATGAAAAATTACTACAAAATTTATTGCTGATATTAATTCTACTAAAAAATATTTAATATTAATTTTAGCCGAACAACCTCTGCATTTTGCTTTTAAAAACAAATATGAAAATAATGGAATGTTATCGTGCCATTTAATTAGGGTTTTACAGGATGGACAGTGGGATCTTCCTGTTACAACGCTTATATCGTCAGGAATTCTATGGATACAAACGTTACTAAAGCTGCCCCATATACTTCCAAAGATAAATGCTATAAGATATAACACAACTTATAATTTAATTTTGGATGACAGTTCTATGAAACCATCAATGCAATATTGTACAAGCATCATTGCGTCTGTAAGGTGTAAGTAGAAGTTAGGACTATGAATAATGAGTTCCATCAGTCTCAAAACTATCAAAAATTTAATGAATATCAATTTATAAATAACATGTTCTTTGGTGCTAAAAAAACAGAAACAATAAAAGTCGACAATACAAGCGTTAAAGACTTAGAATTGGTTACAAAAATGGGCCAGGAGTTTGCTAAAACTCTTGATTTAAAAGAAACACTACAAACTTCATTAGAGCTAATTATTAAAAGAATTAATGCTCAAGCTGCTAACATTTTTTTAATAGATAATGATAAGCAAAACTTTCAATGTATTGCATCAAAACACCAAGCATATCTAGAAGATTTTGAAATTCCAATTACTCAAGGTGTCATGGGAAAAGCAGCACTCATGAAACAATGTATAAGAGTTGGAGATGTTAGAAAGGATGTAAGAGAAATTGCAGAATTTTATTTTGATTTAGATAATAAAACAAATTTTACAACTTATTCTGTTTTATGTTCACCATTAATTGTTTCAGATGAATGTATTGGTGTTATTCATTGTTTAAATAAAAAAACAGACAACAAACTTTTTGAAGAAAGCGATAGAAAACTTTTAGAAACTTTATCTGGTCCTGCTGCATTAGCAATTAGAAATGCTAAGATGGCAAAAGATTTGATTGTTAAAAATAGAATAGAAAAAGAAATAGAAATTGTTGGAGAGATTCAAAAAACATTACTATCTCAAAACATTAAAGAAAATTTTCCTATTGCTGGAATAAATATTCCTGCCAAAGTTGTTTCTGGAGACTTTTATAATTTTTCAGAATTATCTAATGGAGTTTACGGATTTGGAGTTGCAGATGTTTCAGGTAAAGGAATTAAATCTTCATTACTAATGTCTAAAGCATCTAGTCTTTATAGATGTTTAAGTAAAACAAATTTTTCTGCAGCAGGTCTTTTAGATATTTTAAATACAGAAATTTGTGAAACTACTTCAAGAGGAATGTTTGTAACAATGCTGGTTGGAATTTACGATAGTAACAAAAAAGAATTAACTTTATCAAACGCTGGTCATGAACCTCCGTTAATTTATTCTAAAGATGGAAACTTTTCTAATTTTGAAGAAGCAGGACCTCCTTTAGGCATTGCTCCTAAGTTTAAATTTAAAGAAACCAAAATTAATTTTTCAAACAGCTCAATGTATATTTTTACTGATGGTATTACGGAAATAAGAGATGCTAAAGGAAGTATGTTAGAGGCAGAAGGATTTAAAGATTATATAAAAAAGTATCAACAAATTCCAAACCATGAAAGATTAAACAAGATTATCGAGGATATAATTAAATCTGGTCGAATACAAAAGGATGATTTAACAATTGTAACGGTTGATGGTTAATAATTATGGATAGATGTTTTTATTTACACTATTTAAGATAGAGTAAAAATGTTTATGGGATAGTTTCCAGTTAATAAGAGTAATTACCCCCAGTTTCATGTAATAATTCTAATTTTGGGTCAAATATCTGATAATTAGAAATAAATCCTGCAATCCTAGTCAAATCTCTAATTTAGAGTGAAATCTCTCATAATTTGCTATAAATCCTATACTGGTAGTCAAATCTCTAATTTAGAGTGAAATCTCTCATAATTTGCTACAAATCAGATTTAATTAGTTAATTTGAGTTTAGTCCCCAGATTTAGGCTTTAACCATAATATAAATTGTATCAAAATCTAATATTGCCATCCGCAATAATCAACAATTTGATGGATCAATGTTAAAATTTATATATATTATCCCAAAGGGATGAGTGATGTAAGGCTGTTTGAGCTTTTGTTAATATTCATATTTATCTCTAACACACAGCATAAAAAATATAAATTATCTCTAACACATAGGATAAAAATTAAAATTATCTCTAACACAAATCAATAAATTTATTGAAAATATAAAAAATGTTGATTTTATTGACTTTTTTAAAAATATGATAATATTAATAATTATAACACAAAATAAATATAGCTCTAACACATTTTATGTTTTATATTCATAATATTAAAAACGTTGATTTTGCTTACTTTTTTAAAAAAGAATATTATGTTAATTTTCTAACACAAAATGAAATAATTTTTTTTTTTTAAATGTGTTAGAATAAAATTTTTGTGTTAGAGAAAAAAAAATAATTTTTTTTTTTTATAAATTAGAATAATTCTAAAATTTGCAAAAAATATATTAGAATCTTTCTAAAGTGAAATAAAAATATATTAGAATCTTTCTAAAGAGAAAAAAAATAGTTTGGAATATTTCTAATGTAGGAAAAAAAAATATATTAGAATAATTCTAAACAAAAAAAATTAAAAAAATTATAACACAAATAAATTTTTCTCTCACACAAAAAAAATTTTCTCTCACACAAAAAACAATTAAAAGTTGTTTTAATAAAAAATAGCTATTTTACTTATTTTTTAAAAATAGAAAAAAATATTAAATTTCTAACACAATATAAAAAGATAAAATTATGATAAATGTGTTAGAGAAAATATTATTTAGAAAAAAATATCTTAAATTTAATTTTTTTCAATGATTTTAATAAACTGTTGATTTAATTGAATATTTTGTATTTCATTATTAAATTCAACCCATTTTGAACATAATGATTATAATCTTGTGTTAGAATTTTATTAATTTTGTGTTAGAGAATCAATTAACAATTTAAATATTAATTTTTATTTATAAGTTTTATGGACGAAGATAATAAAGATAAATTTGATTATAAAGAGGAAGATACTCTCAAGAGTGATCAGGAAAACCAATCTGAAAACGATTCAACTGATACTTTAAATCCTCAAGAAACTGATAATAATGAATCAGAAAAATCCAATGAAAATGATAATTTAACTGAAAATTCAGAAACTTTACAATCTCAAGATGAATCTGTTGAGCAAAATGTAAGTGCATCAAATACTAATAATGATGAAGAGACTTTAAAGAGTGATCAGGAAAACCAATCTGAAAACGATTCAACTGATACTTTAAATCCTCAAGAAACTGATAATAATGAATCAGAAAAATCCAATGAAAATGATAATTTAACTGAAAATTCAGAAACTTTACAATCTCAAGATGAATCTGTTGAGCAAAATGTAAGTGCATCAAATACTAATAATGAGGAACAAAAAAAAGAGCATGAGGTAATTCATAAAAAAGATGGAAGACTACATATATATGTAAGGCAAGATAAATATAAAGGTGAACTTAAATCAAGAAACTGGGTAGGTAGACTTTATATTGATGGTAAACAAAAAATTTCATCTTCTGGAACAACAAATTTAGATGATGCAATACCAATTTTGGAAAAATGGTTTGATGATGTTCATGAAGAAAGTAAAAAATTAAAAATTGAAGAAAATATTAAGCCAGAAGAGGGTGAATCTTCACAAATTGATATTTCAACAACCAATCAAAGTAATAATGAAGCACAACCACAAACTTCAAGTGTTCCATTAAATGAAAACTCAGAAATATCTACCCAAGATCAGGTAAAAAGTAAATTATCAAATATTTTTGGAAAAATTAAGGAAATTAAAATTAAAAAACCAGATTTTGCTAAAAATATAAAAAAATCATCTTTTAATAATTCTAAAGTTGGAAATTATAAATCAAAAATACAAAATTTTTTCAAATCCAAATTAGGTAAATCTAGTGTTCAAGGCGAAGAAATAATTGGTATTGAGTTAGCAAATAAAGAAATAAGAATAGTCCAAGTTTCTAGTAACAAAGCTAATCAATGGGTGTTAGAAAAATTACATATTCACCCCGTCGACATTACAGATGATAGTACTCCAATTGATAATGCGGATAAATTTTCAGAAGAATTAGTATTAGCAATTCAAAAATACAAAATAACTTCACCAAATGCAGCAATTGCTATTCCGGTAACTAGTGCAATCATAAGAGTAGTCACCGCACCTTTAATGAAAGAAGATGAATTAAATAAAGCAATCGAAACTAATTCATTGTGGGAAAACCTAGTTCAACTAACAGATAGTTTGGAAGATTATTCTATTTTTCATCAAGTCATAAATAGAAATGATAAAGAAAATACAATGGATATTTTATTCGTTGCATCAAAATTAACTGATATAAATAGTTATACTTCAATAATTAAAAATGCAGGTTTAAATCCTGTAATCATAGATGTTAAATGTTTTGCTTTAAAGTCATCAGTTGATCAAGTTAATCAAATAACAAATAAAACTGAGGATGCCAATTTAACTGCTGTTTTAGAATTTGGATTAGATGAAAATTATTTAATGATCCTCTATAATAATAACCCAATAATAACTGATATTTTTATTAGAGGGCAAGATAGAAAAATTTTACAAGATTCCCAAGATACTGAAGAAAAAGAAGGATTAGTTAGAAGATATGTTACTCAAGTTAAGCAAGCAATTCAAGATTTTGAGACTAAATATGAAAAGAGAATTCGAAACATAAAAGTTGTTTCAGATATTAAAAATGTCGATGAATATTTAGGAAGTTTTAGAAAAATTTTAATGAATGTTGGATTTAACACTTTTGATCCCACAGAAGGATTAAAAATTCCAAGTCAGTATCAACAAATTTTAGATAATAAGTTAAATAGATCTTATCTATCTACTTCTGTTGGCTTAGCCTTTAGAAAACTTGATGTCTTTGGTTATTATAAATTTGTTACTGCAGTTAAAAATATAAATCTTCTTCCAGATAGATCAAATGTAATGAAGCAAAAGAAGATGAAAGCAATTTCAGGTTTTGCATTCAAGGGTATTACTGCTGCTGTAGTTGCAATTTATGTGGTATTATTTGGTTTATCTTTTTGGAATATTGTTTCCTATAATAATAAATTAAAACAATATGAAACTGTAAAAATAGATCATGCTAAAATTATTAAACAGAAAAAAATAGTTTCAAAAGAACTTAGTGTAATTAATACGTCTTTAAAATTAAGTAGAACACTTAAATCAAATAAAGAATTAACTTATAGAATTTTAGCTCAAGTAGCCTCAAGTGTTCCAAACCGTGTAAAATTTGATCAAGTTGAATTTAATGGATCTAGAAGATTAACTATTCAAGGAATAGCTGCAAGTGATCAAGATATTTTGAAATTTATAGAAAATTTAGGAAATCAAAAATTGGTTGAGCAAGCATCATTATCATCAATGCGATTACCAAAATCTACAGCAGGTGGTGCTACAATGAAAGGTTTTAGAGTGTTTGTAAAAATTAAAACAGGTAAAATATAGCAATGGATATAGATTTAAAAAATATTAACATGTCTGATATCAAGGATCAGATTACAAAATTAGCTGATAAAAAAACTCTTATAAAAATAGGAATAATCTTTGGTGCAATTGTTTTTTTCTTAATAATTTATTACGCAATTTTAAATCCAATGGTTGAGTCTAGAAAAGCTAAATTGGACGACATGAATTTGAAAATACAAGAAACTGCAAAATTTACTTCTGAAATTTATTCAATGAGAGCAAGAATTAAAAAACTTAAGCCTGATTATGAAAAATACTCTAGCTTGTTTCATTCTAAAGCTGAAGTAGAGGGTCTTTATCAAACATTAAGTGAATACGCCGGACAAAATGATCTAGTAATCACTAGAATTGAAAAAAAGGTAATTCAAGAAGTATTAAAAGCACAAGCCTTAGCCCAAGCAGACGGTAAAAAAACGAAAAAAAAGAAAAACAACCAAGTTAAAAATGTTGCAAATATTGCCTATTATTTGATCCCTGTTGATTTTGAAATTGATGGTAATTTTATTGGTTACATAAAATTTAAAAGAGCTCTATCGCTTTCTAACAAAATGTTAAACTTTGACAAAGAGTCTATTCAGGTGGTAAAAGGGAATACAACTGGAGCGATAAAAGTAAAAGGTACGTTAACAATAGTGGGGTTACCAAATGAATTTTTTTAAAATAATCATTATTTCAGTGTTTTTTATGTTGCTATCAAAAGTTTCCATGGCTGATAGTCATGATAAAGAGCAAAACATTATTGATAAAGCTAAAGAGATAAATAAAAAGATCAAAGAAAAACAGGCAAATTCACAATCGAATATTTCATCAGAAATTAAAGATGAAGAGCCTCTTCCATTAAACGATCCTTTTGCTGGAGATAGTTCATTAACTGGTGGTAATACAATTTTATCAAGTAATCCAGAAGAGGCACAAAATGAAATGAGCTTATATAAGTTTAAATTAGTTGGGATAATGACCTCTGCAAATGATGATGGGTTCGTATCTTTAATTAATTCAAGTGGAAATATAATTACTTTAGCTAGGTTTGAAGAATTAAGCCCTGGAGTAAAATTAGTTGGATTAAATAATAGAGAAGCAGTTTTTGAAAAAAATGAAAACTCTCTCTTAGTGATAAATTTTAATAATAAAATTACAGAAAGAACAAAATAATTATGAAATTTAAAAACAAAATATTATTTTTAATTTTACCTTTTTTATTTATTTTTTTAACAGGTTGTGCTGAAAAATTTGCTAAAAACACTGGTTCTTTTAAACACGACACCCCACTAATAAAAACTGATATCAAGAAAACTGGAAAACTAGAGGTTGAAAAAAGTGTAGAAATGGGACCAACTCCTGCTGAAGGTGATGTCATAAAGCTTAAAAAAAGAAAACAAATATCATCTGTTAAAGAGAGAAATTATTTATTAATTTCGGAAGATTTCAAATCTTTAAAACAAAATGTTTCTTTTAAATTTCAAGCTTTAGATTTTAAAGAAGCAATGAAATTAATGTCTGAAGTTGGTCAAATTAATATTTTAGTAGGTGACGATGTGGCAGGATCAATAAGTGCAGAGTTAGATAATGTTCCATGGGATAAAGCATTTAATGCATTATTAGATTTAAAAAATTATGCAGCAGACATAGATGTAGCAAGTAATATTATTAGAGTTTCAACTCCTGCTAATCTAACGTCACAAGAAGGTTATAAATCAGCGAGAGCTTCAGCAGTTAAGAAAAAAGTTGAATTAGAAGATTCAGTAGAACCAATTATTTCAGAAATTTTTAGACTTTATTATATAACCCCATCAGAAGCTAAAGCCACAATCACAGAATTATTTACATCTGTTGGAACGAATGGGAATTTTATACCAATACAAGTAACGGAAGAAGCAACCACAAGATCAATTATTGTTAGAGGTAAAGAGAAAGATTTAGATATCGTTGATAAAGTTATTCGAGAAATTGATAAAAGAACAAAACAAGTTTTAATAGAAGCTTTTATAGTTGAAGCTACTTCAACATTTGAGCAAAGTTTAGGAAAAAGACTTGGAGCTGCTTACACAAGAAAAAGTTTAAGAATGGGTGGTACACAAGGAGGTAGCAGTGTAGGAGCTGCATCAGGAACAGGGGCTGCATTATCTGATTCAACAGGTGCTTTTACAAGCGGTGCTGGAACAGATAATTTAGTAAATTTTGGGTCAGCTGCTGCAACAAGTGGAATTGGAATATTGAAAAAAACAGGTTCTGCTGTTTTAAAACTTGAACTTGATTTTTTAGAAGCTCAAGGCTTATCAAAAACAGTATCTAATCCAAAATTATTTACATTAGATAATCAACAAGCAAGTATTAATCAGGGTGAAACAATTTATATTGATGGTGGAGAAGGGGAAGATAAACCAGTTGATGCATCATTAAAACTGATAGTTACTCCTAATATCATAGGTGATGGAAACGTTATGCTTTCAATTCAAGTAAACAATGATACTCCAAATAGAGCAAATGCAGCATCAGTAGGTGTAAATAAAATGGAGATAAATACAAAATTATTAGTAGCTGATGGGGATATAGTTGTAATTGGTGGTATTAAAAAAAATAACGTAGCGAATAATAGACAAGGTGTTCCAGGAACGTCAAAAGTACCAATTCTAGGAAAAGTACTTAGTGGAAAATCAAATTCTGATACAATGAACGAGTTATTGGTATTTATCGCTCCAAGAATTTTATAATGTTTAAAATAAGTAGAGAGAGTGAAATTAATTTAGTTAATGTCTTAATTGATAATGACATTATTTCTGGAAAAGATTTAATAGATATTAAAAAAGTAAGCACTGAAAACAATAAATCTCAAATTGATGCAATATTTGAATTAAAGCTTACTGATGAAAAAAAAATAATTGATTTATTAATTAAAGAACAAAATCTAGAAATAATTGATCTAAAGTCAGTTGAAATTACTGAAGAAGTAAAAACAGTTTTACCATCAAACTATATTAAGATGAATTTTGTAGCACCATTTAAAATTGATGGAAAAACTTTACACATGGCAATCCCAGATAGTTCAAAATTGGGATTGATGCGAAATTTAAAAGCTATTACAAAAAAAAACATAGAACTTCATGCTGCAAAAATAGGTGATATTTCTGAATATATTGAAAGATTATCAAGTGAAACAGATGAAGTAACTATTGCGTCAATTCGAAATGAGAATAGGAGAAAAACAAAAACTTTTGAAACAGATTTAGGAGATGCAGGGGAAGTTTTAGACAATAAACCAGAAGAAGATATTGAAGCAATTGAAAATGAGTCAGAGGTAATCAAATTTAGTACAGCGGTGGTAGCAGATGCAATTAAAATGGGTGTTAGTGATATTCATATAGAGCCTTACCGATTTAGTTCAAGAGTAAGATATCGATTAGACGGTATGCTTCAAGAACAAGAAACCTATAGACAGTTTCTGCATGACAATTACGGGGCAGTAGTTACTCGATTTAAAATTATGGGTAAATTAGATATTGCAGAAAGAAGATTACCACAAGATGGAGCTATTAATTTTAAAATTGGTAATAAAGTAGTTGACTTACGTTTATCAATTTTACCTACTGCAAATAATGAGAGAATTGTTATGCGTATTCTTAACAAAGACGCGGGAGATATTACCCTTGAACAATTAAATTTTGAAAAGCAAGATTTAGAAAGTCTAAGAAAAGGAATTCACGGTAGTCAGGGATTAATTTTGGTAACTGGACCAACAGGATCTGGGAAATCAACAACGTTATATAGTATTTTAAAAGAAGTAAGTAAGCCCCATTTAAATATTTTAACAGCTGAAGATCCTGTGGAATATGAATTAGATGGTGTAGGACAAGTACAAATTAAAGATGATATCGGTTTTACCTTTGCTAAAGCTTTAAGATCTTTTTTAAGACAAGACCCTGAAATTATTCTAGTTGGTGAGATGAGGGATAAAGAAACAGTTGATATCGGATTAAAGGCTGCCCTTACAGGTCACTTAGTATTTAGTACTCTACACACTAATGACGCTCCAAGTACTATTACTAGATTACAAAACATGGGAACGCCAGATTATTTAATAAGTGCTGCCTGCCAACTTGTTGTAGCCCAAAGACTAGCTAGAAAAAATTGTAAAGATTGTAGAGTGCCTGATGATGATGTTAATCCTAAGGTTCTTAAAGATATGGGGTTTAGTGATGAAGACGCTTCAAAAGTAAAAGCCATCAAAGGTAAAGGTTGTGCAAAATGTAGTGACTCAGGATACAAAGGTCGACAAGGTATTTATGAAATCTTAGTGGTCTCAAAACCAATTAAAGAAGCTATTTTAAAACAAGCAACCACTCCTGAATTAAGAGAAATAGCTATTAAGGAAGGATTTAGAACGATGCAAGATATGGGTAGAAGAATGATTGCATCTGGTGAGCTTAATTTTAGAGAGTATGAGAGAATTCTTTCAAGCGAATAAAAATGGAAGCTTTTACTTATAAAGGAATATCCGAAGGTAAATATGTAGAAGGAGATATTGAGGCAATCAACCTTGATGAAGCTTCTCATTTATTAAAAGAAAAAAAAGTAATAATCACCAACATAATTAAGTCTAAGAAAAAAAAAGGTGAAGCAAAAAAAAAATCAGGTGGCTCATCTCTTTTTGGTAAAAAAAAAGTTAAAGTAGAAGAAATTCTTATATTCTCAAAGCAATTTGCAACCATGGTTAAGGCGGGCTTACCTATTTTGCAGGTTTTAATAATGTTAAGGGACCAATTAGAAAGTCCTGCTCTTAAAGACATTATAGAAGATATTAGAAAAAGTTTAGAAGGGGGTGTGAACCTATCAAAATGTTTTGAAAAATATCCTCAATATTTTGATAATATTTATGTCAACTTGATTAAAGCTGGTGAAGCAAGTGGTAAGCTAGATGTATTTTTACTTAAAATAGTAGATTCATTAGAGAAAAAAGAAAAGATTAAGAAAAAAATTAAGGGAGCTTTAATGTATCCAGCGATCATGTTTACGGTAGCGATTACTGTAAGTGCTTTTATGTTGATTAAAGTAGTTCCAGTATTTGCAAAAATGTACGATGGAATGGGCTTAGAATTACCCGCTGCAACAGCAACCATCATGGCAATGAGTGATTTTTTAAGTGGTACAGGTGGAAAAGTAATTCTGTTTGGTGGAATAGGTGGATATTTCGGGTTTAATTTTATTGTAAAAAGAAATGCTGCAATTCGTTTTAGATGGCATAAACAAATTTTAAAATTACCTATTTTTGGAGATATGATCTTAAAATCTCTACTGGCAAGAATTGCATTGATTTTAGGTAATTTAAGTGCTGCTGGTGTAAATTTATTAGAGAGTTTAGAAATTGCAAAATCAGTTAGTAATAATGATGTGATAACGGATGCACTAGAGAGTGTAAAAAAAGGTGTGTTCTCTGGTGATACCTTAACAAAACTTTTTTTAAAAGAACCACTCTTCCCACCAACTTTTAGTCAATTAATTTCTGTTGGAGAACAAACAGGTCAATTAGATGAAATGTTTAATTCAGTATCTGCTTATTATGAAGAAGAATTTGATACTACAGTCGATAACATGTCTGCTTTAATTGAACCTATCATGATTGTTTTCATGGGAGTAATGATTGGTGGTTTAATGATAGCCATGTACTCACCAATATTTAATGTGGGTGCTTTAATTAACTAATTTTTTAATTTTTTAGTTAAAACTAAATTATTAATCCAGGGTTCTTTTCCTGGTTCAAAATTAATTGAATCCATAATTTGTTGAATGAAAAATGTTCCTAGTCCACCTGGTTTAATATCATCGATCGCTCTATGTTTAACTTTGCTTTTTTCTACTGGTTTGCCTTTATCAAAGAAAGAAATCTCTAGAACATCATCATTACAAGATATTCTTACAACCATTTTATCTTGAGTGTCAGGCATATCTTTATATGCATGTTTAACTATATTTTGCGCAGCTTCAGCAATCGCTAAAACTAACTCTTCTCTTAAATCTTCATCAATTTTAAATTTTTCAAAAACATCTCTAGAAAAAGCTCTGACATCTTTCAAACTTGCTGAGCTAACTAAAAAATCTTTTTTTTCTGAATGACTAAAGTTTTCTAAACTCATAATTTATTTACTCCAAATTTAAAATTTGTTCTAACTTTGCCATCATGATTACTTTTAAAACAGATTTACTCACATCTTTAATGACAAGCTTGGTTCCCTTCTCAAGGGCTTTTTGATGACTTTCTATTAAAACTGAAATACCAGAAGAATCCATGTATTGAACATTACTTAGATTTAAAGCAACATTTTTACCAGAGTCGATAACAGGAAAGATAACTCCCTTAACTTCATCCGTTTTATCCATGTCTATTTCACCATCTAAAAATATGGTGCTTATATTGTCTTCTTCTGTAATTTTGTATGTCATAAAAACTTTCTTGCCATTGCTAGAACTTTTTCAACAGGTTGACTAACCTCTTTAAGTTCAACTTTAGTATTTTTCTCTCGAGCTCTTTGATTGCTTTCTATAATTATCGATATACCAGAAGAGTCCATGTAGGGTACATCTTTTAAATTTAAATGAACTTCTTTTCCAGCATCAATTAAAGGAAAAACAATTTCTCTTACCTCATCTGCAACATCCATATCTATTTCTCCAGTAAGAAAAACAGTGCTTACATTTTCATTATCTGTAACTTTATATTTCATATTTTATTTACTATTTATAGCTATTAACAAAAATAAGAAACAAGTAAACCCAATATGGTCAATTATCTTTGATTATTATTTAATATAATAAGATTTTTAGTTTACATCATCAATAATTATAATAAATTTAATAATAATAACTAATAACAGAGGAAATTATGAAAAATAATAAAGGTTTTACACTTATTGAATTGCTAGTTGTTGTAGCAATTATAGGTATTTTAGCTGCGGTAGGTGTTGTTGCTTACAATGGTTACACTAAGAGTGCAAAAATTAATGCTTCTAAATCAAACCAAGGGGCAGTAACAAAATATTTAGCTGCTGAAATTCAAAAATGTAACATGGGTACTGAGTCTACTGCAATGAGTGGAAATTTAACATGTTCAGGCAGAACAGAAGCTTTAATCATGAGTGGTGCTGTTGCTGCACTAGCAGATTTTAAAAACACATACACGCCAGTTTGTAAAGGAGTAACAGACGGTAGTACTGTGCCAACGGCTTCAGATGGTAGTACAACATGTCTAGCATTAGGAAAAGGTGTTACAACAATAACAGGGGATGGTGCTGGAACTATTACCGTTTCAACACAGTATGGTGACGACGCAACTGCTGACGTACTAACTAATGCTGTTGCAATAGAATAATCATCTCGATTGCAAGAAACAAAAAAAATAAAAACTAAAAGCTCACTAGGGTTTTCCCTGGTTGAGCTTGTAGTTGTGGTAGCAATAATTGGTATTTTAGCTTCTGTAGGAGTTATTACTTACAGCGGTTATATTTCAGGCACTAAAGAAAAATCTGCAAAAAATGTGATGCTACAAATATCACTAGCTCAAACAGAAGAATATTCAAATAGTGGAAGTTATTACACGCAGGACGATGATAGCTGTACACCTTCCTCGTCAACATCAAATGATATTGAAACAATTTTATTTGGTGGAGGAGATCAAATTGGTAAAGACATGGGTTATGAAATTTGTGTTGCAAGCATAGGTTCTTCAAATTTTAATATAATTGCAGAAGAAATTAAAGATACAGATCCTTGTCAATTAATCCTTAGTCGTAACGGCAATTTTACTAGAGGCGATGATTGCTAAAAAAATTAGCTAACCACCCATAATGGATAGTTTTACAGTTTCAAATTAAATATTCTTGTATAAATAAATATTGTGAAAAAAATTATTTTAATATTCTTGCTTATACCGTTATTAAGTAATTGTGGTCCATATTCTGCAGCACTTGGGCCAAGCTTGACTCTAGTAAACTCTGGAAGTATTTTACAAGCTTCAGCATCTTATGCTGGCTCTTCAGCAATGAAAAAATTTAATAAAGATTATATCAATGAATTAAATGTAGAAAAAATTTGTCCAACGGTCCATTCTAGTGAGTTAAATGAAATTTTTTTTGAAACTATAGATCATATGGATTGTTATTTTGATCCAATGAGTATTCATAGATAATATATAAATTATTCAAGAAATATAGGAATTTGAGCTCATCTTAATCAAAAGGCCTCATTTTGGGCGATTGACGAATTTTAAAATGAATTGATACGTGATAGCTTTGACTTATAATTAACAATAGGAAAAACTATGTTCAAAAAATATATACTATTTATAGGTTTCGTTTTATTTTCAACCAATTTATTTGCAGCTCAAACTCAAATTGCTCAAGTAAATGGAATGATGTGTATTAAATGCCAAAAAATGGTAACTAAAGCACTTCAAGCAGCTAGCCCATCTGCTACTGTTAAAGTTTCATGGCCAGAAGGTGTTGCGGTATCATCTTACCCTGATAAATCTGATTTATCTAATGAAGATTATAAAAAAGCAATCCTTGGAACCGGCTTTGAAGTTATTAAAGTGGTGAGTGTTGATAAGATTATTACTGATGCTGGTGAAGCTAGAAAATTAGTAGATTAATTAAAATAAAATTATGACTGCAGCTGATACTCAGATATTGCTCAATAAGCTGCAGTCCAACATAAATCAATTAGAGCTTACTAATAAGGGAGCTTTAAATGCATTAGAATTTCGCTTAGATGCAATCTTACAAGCAAATTTAGATACCTTTTGGCTTTTAATTTGTGCAATCCTTGTTTTTTTAATGCAGGCAGGCTTTATGTGTTTAGAGACTGGTTTGTCTCGGAACAAGAACAGTATTAACGTTGCCCTTAAAAATGTTTCAGACTTTGGAATATCTGTTGTAGTTTTTTGGGCGTTTGGTTTCGCATTAATGTATGGAACCAGTGTATCAGGACTGTTTGGTACCAAATTTTTTTTCTTTACCACTAAGGTTGCTGGCTATCAAACATATTTTGTCTTCCAAGCAATGTTTGTTGCAACAGCTGCAACTATTATCTCAGGTGCAGTTGCAGAAAGATTAAAGTTTTTCTCATATATAATTATTACATTATTAGTTTCTGGCCTCTTTTATCCAATTGTAGGTCACTGGTCTTGGGCATTTAATTTTGAAAATCCTGATCAAAAATTTGGTTGGTTAGGTCAATTAGGATATTTAGATTTTGCAGGTGCATCCGTTGTACACTCTGTAGGAGGATGGATTGCTTTATCAGTATTACTGGTAGTTGGTAACCGTACTGGAAGATTTAGAGAAGATGATAAAAAAAAATCTTTTCAAGGAAGTAATACACCAATGGCAGCTTTAGGTGCTTTAATTTTGTGGTTTGGTTGGTTTGGATTTAATGGAGGTGCTAATGGTGCAATGGATTTAAAAATTCCATTAATTTTAATTAATACTTTTTTATCAGCATCCTTTGGACTTATTTTCTCAAGTGTTATGGGTATCATTGTTTTAAAAAAACCAGAGCCATTATTTATGATCACGGGTCCCCTTGCTGGACTAGTTTCAATAACTGCTTCTTGTGCTTATGTTGATCCCACTCATGCAATTATAATAGGAAGTATTGGTGGAATTATTTCAGGCTCAACAATTGTATTACTTGAAAAAATTAAAATTGATGATGTGGTTAGTGCAATACCAGTTCACTTAGCATGTGGAATTTGGGGAACTATTGCAGTTGCTTTGTTTGCAAATTTTGAATTGATGGGTGTTGAAAAAACAAGATTAGAACAAATATATATTCAACTAATTGGCATAAGTTCAATTGGTGCTTTTTGTTTCATTGGTTCTTATTTAATATTAAAAACTATTAATTCATTTTTCCCTCTAAGAGTAAGTAAAATTCATGAAGAACTTGGTTTAAATATTTCAGAACACAATGCATCAACGGACACGCACGAATTACTTGAGGTATTAACTAATCAAGCAAAATCAGACAATTATTCAAGCCGCGCACCACAAGATCCTTTTACTGAAAGTGGAATTATTGGCACGCAATATAATGTCATAATGAACAAATTGGAACAAAGTGAAAAGCAAAAAAACAAATGGAAGAATAGAGTTTCTAAAGAAATTAAACTTGCAATGAATGTTCAGCAACGATTAATGCCAAAAAGAGATATAGAAAACTATCCAATATTTGGATTAAATATTCCTGCAAGAGAAATCTCGGGAGATTTTTATGATTTTTACCTTCATGATGATGAGGTGTATTTCACCCTATCTGATGTTTCAGGAAAAGGGGTGAATGCAGGAATGGTTATGGCAAAAGCTATTACTTTATTTAAGATCTTCGCTAAGCAAAAATTTAAGCCTAACGAAATTTTATTAGAGATGAATAATGATTTGAAAGAAACTAATCCTGTTGGTACCTTTATTACTTCAATTGTTGGAAGATATAATTTGAAAACAGATTTAGTTGAAATTGCAAATGCTGGACATCAGCCAACTTTATTAAAAGTGGGTAAAGATTTTAAAGAATATCCTTCAAGCTCAATGCCTTTGGCAGTCATTAAGCATAAAGATGAAAGTGTTTATCAATTAGAAAGCTTTAAATTAAATGGTGGACGAATTTACTGTTTTACTGATGGATTTTCAGAATGTATGGATGAAAATAAACAAGAAATAGGAATTGATGGTGTAAAAGAATTAATCCTAAAACACACAAACTCTTCATTACAAAAAGAATTAACAAGTGCGACAGAAGAAATTCGTTTAAAAAGTTTAAAAAAAGAAATTGTGGAAGATGGCGTTAAAAAAGATAATGATATTCTTGATGATGATTTAACAATTATTGCAATTGGTAAATAAGAAATTATACCAATCGGTATTCATAAATAACACATAAGTTATTAAAGAAATTTTAAGATTTATTATTAATTTATCTAATTAATCACATTTATAAAGATTACTATAACTTTATTTTTGAGGGTTTATCTTATCATATTTACAACTGACCAAAATGGGTTGACAAATGATCAAAATGGGTGGAACTATGCATGAAATTTTAAATTAAATTAATGGAAATAGTAACCAACATCGCTCCAATCGCTCTAGCTATTATTATGCTTGGACTAGGAGCTTCTTTAACAGTAGATGACTTTTTAAGAGTTGCAAAAAACCCTAAAGATTTTTTTATTGGTTTTATTTGTCAGTTAATTGTTTTACCAATTGTTGCTTATCTACTTATCATTACCTTAAGTGTGCCGATTGAAATGGCTTTAGGAGTAATGTTGATTGCGGCTGCTCCAGGGGGTGTAACCTCCAATGTTCTTACAAAATTTGCGAATGGTGATGTAGCATTATCAATATCACTGACAGCGGTTATGAGCTTATTAAGTATAGTTACGGTGCCATTCATTGTGATTAATTCAATTAATATATTTGATATCACCTATGTTGAGAGAGAAATAACAATGGTATCCATTTCTTTAAAAATGTTTTTTGTAGTTACGGTTCCAGTAATAATTGGAATGACTATCAGGCATTTTACTGGTGACCTTGTCATAAAAAATTTGAAGTTTATTCAAAGATTTTCTATTGCATTATTTTTACTTGTTTTTGCTGCAATATATATTGAAGAGTGGGATAAAATTGTAAGCTTTTTAACTCGAGCAGGTTTAATAGCCTTAATATTAAATGTAACTATGATGGTGATAGGATTTTATGTTGCTAAATTTTTTGCATCAGGGACACCTCAACAAAGAGCTATCTCTTTAGAATGTGGTTTGCAAAATGGAACCCTAGCAGTTTTTGTTGCTACTCAATTATTTGATAATATTATTTATATGGTACCCACAGCTGCCTATGCATTAGTAATGATGGCAACCTCCGTAATCTTTGTTTTTATTTTAAGAAAATCTAATTAGTGTTTATTATTTTAATCTGATTAAAAACCTTATACAAAAATTTACCCAAAGCTTTCATATTTTTATCTTGTAATTTAGTGAGCACTTTAAATTGTTTAGTTTGTGTCCCCATAGCAAAGTTATAAAGTTTTTTTTCACTAATATTTAAAAATTTGTTTTCGATTAAAAATTGTAATTTTCTTACAACGGTAGCCCTTGGAATTCCCGTAATATCAGCTATAGAAAATGCGTTAATACCAATGTGATTAGATTTTTGAACTGCTTTAAAATATTTTTGTCTATCTAAATTCTTGTCTTTGAAACCCCTATTTTGAACAGTATTAATCATTACAATTAATCCCACACATATTGTTTCTAAATCCTGAGTTTTAGTATCTGTTTTCCAACGGTTAGAAAATATGAATAAAAATTTGTAAAATTGATACCAACAAAAAGAAAAATTTTCTTTAATTAAATTTGAAATTTGATCTGTGTTTAAAGGTTCTTTAATTATTTTTTTATCTTTTAAAATTTCACTAAACGTAGAAACCAAACTACTAAAATCTTTTAAAGTTATATTAGCTTTTGTTTGTATAAAGCCAGGTCTTTCAACAAAGATCTTTTTTCCTGCTCTTTTAATAATACCTTTTTTCTCTAATTCAGATATTTTTCTTCTTACATTTTCCTTAGGTATAAGAAGGTCTCTTGCAATATCTGAAATATTAATATTTGGAATTTCTAGTGTTTTATCCTTATAAAACGTATCATAATCAACCATTAGTCCATTTTTTCTATAGTGAATAAAGTCTTTATTAATCAGATAAATTAAAATTATATACTTATCGATACCTTTAAAATTTTTATAAGCATTAATAAACCAATGAGTTACCAACGAATAATATGAGGGTGCTAACTGACTAAAATTTTCATTAATAATTTTGAAGATTTGTTCTTCATTAGTTTTATTTGTAATTTTAATCATGATTTCTATTAAAGTCTTACAAGTTGTTTTTTCCACCCATTTTGATCAGTTGTCAACACGACATGTGAGAAAACTCTAAAATGATATTATAGCTAACAAATTTAATTCGATTTGGGCACCAACACGGTTGTATTTATCCTAATTTCATTAATCTGCTAAGGTGAAAAAAATTCTCAAAACATCATTTTTTGTATTTAGCTTTTTAGCATTATTTTATTCTAATGCTTTTGCTTTTTTAGAATTTCAAAAAGAAAAAATACTATCCACAGATGTACCTGGTGTTAGAGGAATAAACTTTAAACCAGACGGAAGCATAATGTATATAACAAATCGTGTTGCAAATCATGATGCCTACATAGTTCAATATTCGCTCAGCACTCCATTCGATATAAGTACAGCAACAAGAACATTTGTTGATGGAGCTGGAACAAAATTAACATGTAGTACAGATATGCAGTTACCACACGCTATTGAATTTAAACCTGATGGAACAAGAATGTTTATAACTACCAACAAAGATCACTCTGGAAATCCTGGAGTTGCAGTCTATCAATTTAAATTAACAACTGCTTGGGATACTTCTACATTGGATTGTGAGAAAATATTTGAAGTAGACATAACGGGTGTTGGCAATGAAGATCAAGTAAGAACTTTAACATTTAAACCTGACGGAACACGTATGTTTGTGGGTGGAAAAACTCAAGATAAAATAAGAGAATATATATTAACAACTCCTTTTGATCTTCGATCTGGAGTTTCAGTGGGTTCTTTATCAGCCAGTCTAGCCAGCTCTTCTGACGGAGGAATGAGAAATATTCAATTGCATTCGGATGGGTCAATTTTGTATGTCGCAGGTGATGGTAATAATAATATACATAAATACACTCTAAGTACACCTTGGGATATCACAACTATTTCTTCTACTTCTACTGAATACGAGCTAGGTAGCAGAGTTAGTCATATGAGAGGCTTTATTTTCACAGCAAATTTTACGAAGTTGTTTGTTACTAATGATGCTGGCTCTACTGCTTCAACAAATAAAATTTTTGAATATAGTTTAGCTTGCGCTGGTACCATTACTTGTATTGATGCCTCAAATAATAATGATGTTAAAGCAATCATAGAAGCTAATGTAGAATTATCAAAACGTATAATTAAAAACAATACTCTTCCAATCTTTCATCGAATTGAGTGGTTAAGAAGACATAAAAATAAAGATAATTTATCAAATCTTAATGCAGAAATTGATTTTACAAATGAAAAAATATCAAAATTAGTTAGTGCTCTTAAAAATTCTAAAAAAGAAAATGATAGAAGTTATGATAGTGAGGATTGGTTTAAATGGAGTGAAGGTAGAATTAGCTTAGGTAAAAATAAATCTATAAATTCATCATCAAGAGACTTTCACAGTTATGGTATCTCAGTTGGTGCAGATAAAATTAAAGATGATGATAGAGATGCTATGCATGGATACGTTTTTCAGTATGCAAACGATAATGTTGATATTGGAAGTAGTGGAACAAAATTAGAGACAGATGCATATAGTTTTGCCTTATATGATACCAAACTTAGAGATGATCATTTTTTTACAGATGCATTAATTGGAGTTAGTTTACTAGATATAAATCAAAAAAGGGTTATTTATGGTAACATTTTAGAGGGAAACCGAGAAGGTCAACAGATATATGGATCATTTAATTTTGGAAAAAGAATAGTTGATGAAGATTTAAATCTCAATCCAGGTATTAAATTAGATTTAGGGTACACAAAACTAAAAGCATTTAGAGAAAGAACTATTGTTGGAGATAGTTTAGCTGATGCACTACTTTATAAAGAGCAAAATATTAAATCAGCATTAATAACACTTGGTGTCCTTTTAGATAAAACAGATACAGATAAAGAAGAAGATGAAATTATTAATCACCATGGTCGATTAGAATATATTGCAGATCTAAGCCCATCATCAGATGCAGAATTTTATTATCTTAATAGTCAAAGTACAGTTTACAATTATAATGTAGAAAATAAATCAAAGCATAATCTTAGAATTGGTTATGGTTTTGATGTCACTTCCATAACAGGATGGTCATTCGTTGGAAATTTTGAGAGATTTCAATCTAACGGCAAAGGTCATAGTAATGAAATTTATTTATCTGTAGGGTATGTGCCAATTGATGAAATGAAATTTGTATTTGATCTGAATAATTTTGAAAATACTAGTTTCTCATATACAAATAACATAAATGGATTTGATTTAAAGATGAGCTCTAATTATAATTTTATAAGTGATGTACCTGACTATGGTGCAAATATAGAAATTTCAAATAAATTTTAATTTAATAATTATTCTATAACTTCAATTTCATTAATAATGCTTACAATTTTTCCACCTTTAAGGACGGCGTTCACTCTTGCGCATTCATAGTATGCAGAGGAGCTCTCTTCTGCTGTTTGTCTCATTTCTAAACACCTAGATTTATTCTTAGTTAATAAATGTTCATATAATTCTGGTGGGTCGCCCAAGTACATCATGAGACCAATTACTTCACCTTCTTTTTCAAAATCTGCTTTTTCTTCTATAGATGCAACCCTGTCATCAACACCAATTTCAAAATTTTGAAATGCAACAAAGCCTTTATAAAAAATAAAAGCTAAAGCTAAGTAGAAAACTATTTTTATTTTACTCATTAAAATTTACTTAATATAGATAAGTTAGCATTATGATTTTCTTGACTTGAAAAATTATTTTCTAAATCAAATTCTAAATCAAATACACCTAGTGCTTTAGAAATTTTAAAGCTCGAAGTCATTTCTTCATCAAGACCAAGTGCAAACTCTGTTTCTTTTCTATATAAAAAGCCTGCTGATAATGTAAATTTATTAATATAACCATGACCCTTGATTTGCTGTCTTTCGTAATCAGTACTAATTATTAACCCTTGGTCATGCTTAAAATCTAAACCAAGTCCTGCTGTGTATATATCTCTATTTTTGTTATCAGCTTGATATTCAAAACTTTCACTGTTTGATACGTAGCTTGTTACCACCTTAGAGCTTGAGGCAAACTCTTTACTGTATTCAAGATTAATTCTAGATCTTACAGTTGAATTTTCTAGATCAACATCTTGGTCTATTAATACTCCTAAAGAAGCCATTAAAGATTTAATGTCTTGATCATTATAACTAAGTGCTGCAGCGCTGCCACTTTCTGTATAACCATTAAGTGCTGTATAACTTCCATCGATACGACCTGTTGGAGTAATAATTAAATCACCATTTTCATACTCTCTTCCAAAATTAAGTGAACCAAAAACCTGCTTACCTTCACGGTCACCCGTATTTATGTCGGTATTTCCTTCATATTTTCTTACAATATCACTATCTAAATAACTAACTCCAAAAACGTGTTTTAAAAAATTACTGTTTTCTAAACTGTTAATTCCATAAAGAGATAAACTTAATGCATTTGTATCAACTTTAGAACCAAAGGTTCCAACATCAACATCAGTGTTACCTACTCTTAAAGCAACTCCTAATATTTGGTCATCATCCATTTTTGTATCAACACCCACAGTTATACCAAGGCTATCAATATCTTGAGCAGAACTTAAGGAGCTCTCACCAATTTTTCCAAAACTAATGCTACCTTCGGACCATACCTCCCAATCATTAGGTAAAATTTGATCTAATTTTTGAAGTGGGTTTAATTTAGCTTGTGCGGAACTTAAAACATTATTGGATACTTTCTTTAATAATTCATTTTGAAAGTTTAACTCTATATTTTGTGCACTTGCGTTGTAGTATTTATTCGCTCTTAAAATAGATAATCTTTTTAAAGCAGACTGACTTGAATCTTTTGCAAAATTTTTAGCAGTATTAATTTGTGCATCAACTACACCCCTTACATCTTTATTTTTTTGTGGTGCGTCACACGTTGATGAACTAGTGACTTTAAAAGGACAGCTTAAGCTATACTCTCGAACTTCATCACCACTCCAATTTATGTGATACATTTTTGTTCCAGAACCATTGAAAGCCATGCCACTTAAGTATTCATCACTGGAATGAGTTGGTGAGAATGTACCAGTTAATGTTGCGCTTGAGCTTGATATATCGAAAGCAGTAGATAAAGCGTATTCATCAATTTTATTATCAGTGTTAGAGCCACCTCTTGATTTTACTACAAACATTTTTGATCCATCAGCATTGAAGCCTAGTCCTTGATGAAAATTACTACTTGTTGCATTAGTAAGTGTGTTGGTTAAAGTTTTAGTATCAGGGTTATATGGTGTTGAAAGATTATATTCTTCTACCCGCGTATTTGTCTGATTCAAAACAAACATTTTTGTTCCATTATTATTAAAAGCTAATCCTCTTGGATCACCACCAATAGAAGTAAAAGTGGTATCTGCTGCAGTGATCGATCCAATATCATATGGTGTACTTAAAGACCATCTATCAATCCCATTACCTCCAGTTCCTAAAATAAAAATTACAGTTCCATCTGAATTAAATTTTACATCTTCTGGTGCACCCTCTACTGTTCTTATAAGCACTGACTTTTCTAAAGCTGCTGAAGTAATATCAAAAGCTGTCGTTAGATTATATTGTAATATTTTATCAGCACCAATTCCTGTAATATACATTTTGGTACCATCAGGTTTAAATGTTATCCCAGTAGCGCTTCCTTCATCGTCGCTGATATCAAGATTAGCAATAAATGTAGGTTCAGCTAAAGCTAGTGATGAAAAAAATAAACTAAATAAAACTAAAAATACCTTTAGTTTAAGAGCACCTTTTATAATTAATTTTTTACTTTTTTTTATTAAATTAAGCATCTTGATTTATTAAAATTTATATATTTGAATTTTTGATGAAGATTATTTTATCCTCGATAAAACGCACTCAATATCAGAATTTCTGCCCGTTTTGAGCACTTAAAAGAACTGAAAAACCGCTAAATTAAATTTTATATAGTATTTTTCATTATGGTATTTTTTTTAAGAAAATTAGCTGTTGGTCTATTTTTGTCATCATTTTTTATTTTGATGCAATCACAAGCTGGAATAGTTGAACTGATAAATAAACAATTTAAAGACCTGAGTATTAAATTGTCAGCAACACTTTAATCTTATGAAATTTATAAAAAACTTTATTTTAATTTTATTATTTATATTTCCCATCTCTAATTCATTTGGAGCTATGGTTACCAAAATACAGTCAGCAGCAGTCAATGATAGGAGTGACTTTATAAACGGCATCCATTTTAATTCTGATGGAACAAAAATGTTTACAGTGACCCAAAGAAAAGTTTCAGCAATTTCTAGTGTTTATGCACATATAAATGAATATGATTTAAGCACACCATTCAATGTCTCTACAAAAACTTATGCGAGTGATGATGAGGTATGTATATTAAATAGTGGTGACACGACTTCGGGTCCTATTAGTGCTATTACTGATCTAGAATTCTCTAATGATGGATTGATGCTGTTTGTGTCTAGGGGAAATGCTAAAGGTACTGCAAATGATGATAGAGTATTTAGATTTGATTTAACTTCCCCCTATGATGTTTCAACATGTGCATTCGCAAATCAAACTTCAGACCTTGATACTGGTACTCTACAAGATGGTAGTAATGCTGGAGATATTACTGAGGGAACTAATAACAGACTTCAAGGTATTGAGATTAATAATGATGGAACAAAATTATTTGCAATTTTTCATGGAGCGACGGGTCAAGACACAAGATTATTAGAGTACCAACTTTCAACTGCATACGATCTAAGTACCATATCAATTATTACAGATGCAGGAATAGAACTAAATGATGAAGTATCAAACCCTCAAGGAATAAGATTTAGTCCAGATGGAAAAAGATTTTGGGCTGTTGATCACAATGGTAGTACACAAGATGTAACTCAAATTTCCCTTGATGTGGCTTTTTCCACTTCTTCATTTACAATAGACGGTACAGTTTCAATATCTAGTGATATTACTCAACCAAGAGGAATTGCATTTAGTGCGGTTGGTCTTAAAATGTACATTGGTAGTGACAGAGATGAAAACGGAAAGGATGAAGTTTTTGAATTTGATTTAGTGTGTCCTTTTAATATTATTGAAGGAAAATGTCCTAGTATCACAACAGGTGACAGAACTGGAATAGCTATTGCACAAATAGAAGTTGCAACAAGAACTATAGAGCACTCAACGGACACTGCTTTAAATAGATTAAAATGGATTAGAAGAAATAAAGATAATCAAAACTTAACTAATCTTAATTTAGATCTTAATTTTACCAATCAAATGCTTGCCTCTCTTACTAAAGTTGTAAAAACCTCAGCTACTACAAAGAAAAAAGATAAAGAACAAGACGTATTTTATTGGAGCGAAGGAAGTATTGCTGTTGGTAGAGTAGGAGAGACAAATGTTTCTTCATTTAAAAAAATTAAAACTGATGCAATTACAGTTGGAGCAGATAAATTTACTAAAAATAATGGCATAAGTGGACTTGCTTTTAGGTTTGGTAAAAATGATGTTGATGTTGGCTCAGCTGGAAGCAATTTAGATACGAATACTTATAATTTAACCCATTATTCCTCATCCCCAATTGAAGATGATACAAAATTTATAGACACAATTATTGGAGTAGGTGTCCTTAATTCAGATATTTTATCAGTGCTTGATGGTAAACGTGTAACCGCTGATAGAAAAGGTAGACAAATATATGGAACAATTAAATTAAAAGATGAGATTAAGAAAAATAATTTAATTCTAATTCCTTCTGGACAAATAGACCTTGGTTATACCCGGTTAGATAGCTATCAAGAAAGTGGTAACACTGCTATGAAATTTCATAAGCAATTCGTTAAATCAAGAAATGCAAGGCTTTCAATTGCAGCAGTTGAAGAATTAGAAAATGAAAAATATAAAATTAGAAAGCATGGAAAATTAGAATACAAAGCAAACTTAAATCGTTCTTCTAATATAAAATATTCTTATGTCTCTGATGCAACAAGTGGTGAATTTGATACCAAACTAAACTCAGGCGCTTTACATAATTTAAATGGGGAATTGGGTATAGATATAATTTTACCAGATAGCTTTAGTATTTTTTTAATCTATGAGAGAAATCAAGCATTAGGAACTGGTCATACTGATAAAATACATTTAGCGATAGGATATTTACCAAACAGAAAAACTAATTATGCTTTTAAATTAGTAGGCTCAGAAAATTTAGGATCTGAATTTAAGATAAGTAAAAATATCAATGATTTTGAAATTGATTTTAAATTAAATAATCAAGATGTATTGAGGCCAAATACTATTGATGAAGCAACGATTAATTTAAAGAAAATCTTTTAATTTAATCTTTTTCAGACAAACTTTAAAAACCCAGTAAATTTATCACAAATGTTAGTTAACCTCGCCCGATTTGAGCACTAACAAAGATAGGCTAAGTAATAAAATAAATTTTATAGGCTATTTTCTACTATGGAAATTATTTTAAGAAAATTGGCTAGATGTATTCACGTCACTTTTTTTTTGATCATCTTTTTTAGTTCAAAAATAGTTTATTCAGAAGTTGTTACTATGCCTACATCATTAACTTCTGATACAACTGATTTTGTATTATTATCTAGTTCTGGAGTTACTCCAAGTATTTCAGGGTATTCTGGAACTCTTTTAGTTTCTGCTGTTGCTTCAGCAGGGAACATCAAAATAACTACAACTTCAAGTACTGATCAGGCTGCTGGTTATTGTGGATACGCTAGTGATGGAAGTAGTGCACCTGTTCAATGTACTGGCTCCTCTCTTACCGAAATAGGATTTAGAGGAACACAAGCTAACATTAATACTGCATTAGCAACACTCTCATTTAAAGGAGATGGCTCAACAGGGGCGACAATAACTGTTTCAGTAACCCCAGCTGGTAATAATTATAATTCAGCTAATGGTCATTATTATCAAGTAGTAGGTGAAGCTGATGATGAAATTTCCTATGCGGATGCAAAAACTGCCGCTGAAGCTTCAACATATAAGGGTTTATCTGGATACTTAGTAACAATTACCTCTGAAGCAGAAAATGATTTTTTAGATGCCAAAGTTTCAAAAAATACTTGGATAGGTGCTTCTGATAGCTCAACATATACATCTAATACTCACACAATAACAGAGGGTACTTGGGAGTGGATATCGGGTCCTGAAAACGGAAAAACTTTTTTTTGCCAAGTTGCTTATATTAATACTAGTTTTAACCCAGACAGACAAACAGCTAATGCAGCTGATGATGCATGTTCTGTAGCAACTGGTTATTCATATCAAAACTGGGATACTAATGAACCTAATGATCATTCCAGCACTAATATAGGGGATGAAGATTGTGCTCACTTAAGAGCAAATGGTAAGTGGAATGACCTACCATGTGGTACTAATAGTGTAGACTATTATATTATTGAATATGGAGGGACAGCTGGAGAATCTGCTACTGTTTCAGGTCTAACTACATTGTCAATTAATTCAACTGAATCAGACGATTACAATGTATTTGATGATAAAGAATTAGTAGGGATAGTTGAAGGACAATCAGAAAATGCAAAAAGATTTATTTATAGTTCAACAAATTCTATTTTAGAAAGAATGGAGTGGTATCGAACTACAAAAAAAAATGAAAATATTAAATTTCAAGATATAGGAATAGATATAGATATAACAAATAAAGATACCTATCCGTATGCAAAATTATTAGATGCTTATCTTTTAAAAGGTGATGTTAACAAAGAACAAAAGCTGTCAAATAAGAATATTGAAAAATTTATAAACGAATTACCTCTTTCAAAATATTTAAAAAATGAATTTGGAATGGTGCCTCGAAAATGGAAAATTTGGAGTTCTGGATATTTAAAAAAGGGTAAAATTAAACTTAAATCTGGCAAGGTTAATCAAGAGTTCGATTCAGATGCTTTAACACTTGGAATGGACAAAATAATAAGGAAAAATACGCTTTTTGGTATAGCGATTAGACTAGAAGATCAAGATACTGATGTTGGGCAATTAGGGACTAAAATTAAATCTGATGCAAAAAGTGCAACCATATATTCAAGTTGGCATAACAATAGCTCAACTTTTATTGATGGTTTAGTTGGTTATGGATACATTGATAATGATCTTACAAGAATTGAGCAAGCCAACACTTCTAATACTTTAACTGGAAATAGAGGTGTTAAGCAATATTTTACTTCAATTAAATTTAATAAAATAATGGATAAAGATAACTTTACTTCATTATTATTTGGAAGATTTGATTATGGTTTATCTAAATTAGAAAGTTTTTTAGAGACAGGTAATATTCAAGCATTAAAATTTGAAGAACAAAATTTAAAAAATAAATCTATTTCGATTGGTGCTTTAACAAAATATAAAAAAAAAATAAAGAAAGGTTATTTTCTACCATATGGTAGAATTGAATTTTTTGAAAACTTAACTCCTGATTCAGAAGCTAAAGCATCATACATTTCTGACCCTAACACCACATATTATTATACTGTAAAAGAGGATTATTCAAATTCTCTAAAATTAGAGTTAGGTTTTGATTTAAATCTAATTGATAGTTGGTATTTTTCTACTTCAATAAGAAGATTAATTAAAAACAATAAAGACTACGAAAATGAGTTTGCAATTAAAGTAAGCAAACCATTTTAATTATACCCACATTTAAAGTTAAATATCTTGAAGTGCAGTTACTGTAATCTCTTTTGTTTTTAAAGATCTAATCCCCATCAAGCAAGCTTGAGCAGTAGACATGTTTGTACAATAAGGAACTTTATTACCTAGGGTTGCTCTTCTTAAAGCCATTGCGTCATGAAGACGATGCTCACTATTTCCACCACCTGTATTAATTACAAGTGCAATTTTTTTAGAATTTAGTACATCAACAATGTGAGGTGAGCCTCCGCTTACCTTGTTTATTGTTTTACACTTTATTCCATGTTTACGAATGTACTCTGCAGTTCCACCAGTGCCACATAAAGTGAAATTTAATTTTATTAATTGTTTTGCAAGATCTACACCTTCATCTTTATGACCATCTTTTAGAGAGATAAATGCTAGACCTTTAGTGGGCAATGAGTTTGAAGCAGCAATTTGGCTTTTTGCGTAAGCCATACCAAAGTCTTTATCAAATCCCATAACTTCACCTGTTGATTTCATCTCAGGCCCTAACAATAGATCACTATTTGGAAATTTATTAAAAGGAAATACAGCCTCTTTAACTGCAAATAGGTTTTTGTTTTTATTTTTTAAATTGAACTTTGATAGTTTTTCACCAGCCATTACACGTGATGCAATTTTAGCAAGAGGAAGACCTTTTGCTTTTGATACAAAAGGAACCGTTCTACTTGCTCTTGGATTAACTTCAATTACGTAAATTTCATCATTTTTAATAGCAAATTGAATATTCATAAAACCTTTAACATTTAATGCTAGAGCTAATTTTTTAGTTTGAATTTCTATTTCAGAAATTAGTTTAGGTTTAATAGATACAGGAGGCAGACAACAAGCAGAATCTCCTGAGTGAATACCCGCTTCTTCAATATGCTGCATGATACCTGCAACAAATACTTGCTTACCATCAGATATCGCATCAACATCAACTTCCATAGCATGACTAATAAACTTATCTATTAATATCGGATTATCTTCCGCAGCTTTAAATGCTTCTTCTACAAAATTTTTTAATTGGCTTTTCTCATGAACAATTTCCATTGCTCTTCCACCTAATACATAAGAAGGTCTTACCATTAAGGGTAGTCCAATTTTTTCAGCAATTTGAATGGCTTGCTTGTAAGTTTTAGCAATACCACTTTCTGCTTGTTTTAATTTTAATCTATCAAGTAACTTTCTAAATCTATCTCTATCTTCAGCTAAATCTATTGAAGTGTACTGCGTACCTAAAATTGGAAGTTTGTTATCGTGTAAAAACTTTGCAAGTCTTATAGGGGTTTGCCCACCGAACTGAGCAATGATACCTACAAGGTTTCCTTTTTGCTGTTCTTTTTTGATAATATTATAAACATACTCTTCTTTAAGAGGCTCAAAATAAAGTCGGTCACTTGTGTCGTAGTCTGTTGAAACCGTCTCTGGATTACAGTTAATCATTATAGTTTCAAAACCACTATCTTTAAGAGCATAACTCGCTTGGCAACAACAATAATCAAACTCAATACCTTGGCCTATACGGTTTGGTCCACCACCCAAGATTATAATTTTTTTTCTTGAAGAAGGTTCTGCTTCACACTCTGTATTTAGTGCATAATTTCTTTGGTAGGTTGAGTACATATAAGGAGTGAATGATTTAAATTCAGCAGCACAGGTATCTACTTTTTTGTAAACTGGTAATACTTTTAAAGCAGTTCTTTTTTTTCTAACAAGGTCTTCAGAAATTTTAGTGATTTCAGATAATTTTTTATCAGAAAAACCTATTGATTTAATTCTGTTAAACTCATTGTAGTCTTTAGGAAGACCTCTTTTTTGTATTTTATTTTCTTCATCAACAATTTCTTTTATTTGCTCTAAAAACCAAGGATCTATTTTACAAAGTTGGTGAATTCTTTTAATGTTGATTTTTTTTCTAAAGGCTTCAGCAGCTAACAATATTCTGTTTGGAATATTTTTTTTAAGTTCTTTTTCTATTTCTTTTTTGTTAAGTGGAAAAATTCGATCTAAGCCTGAAAAGCCAATTTCAAGAGAAACCAATGCTTTTTGCAGAGATTCTTTAAAGTTTCTACCAATTGCCATTGCTTCACCAACTGACTTCATGGATGTTCCAAGAACCGCCTCAGAAGTAGAGAATTTTTCAAAGGTAAATCTTGGTATTTTAGTTACTACATAATCAATGCTAGGCTCAAAAGAAGCAGGCGTTGTTTTAGTAATTTCATTTTTTAATTCATCAAGGGTGTAACCAACTGCTAGTTTTGCTGCAACTTTTGCAATTGGAAATCCTGTTGCTTTAGATGCAAGGGCAGATGAACGTGACACTCTTGGGTTCATTTCAATAATAACCATTCTGCCATCTTTAGGATTGATTGCAAATTGAACATTTGATCCACCTGTTTCTACTCCAATTTTTCTAAGACAAGCAATTGAGGCATTTCTCATAACTTGATATTCTTTATCTGTGAGTGTTAGAGCGGGTGCAACGGTAATCGAATCTCCCGTGTGAATTCCCATTGGATCAATATTTTCAATAGAACAAATAATAATACAGTTGTCTTTTTTATCTCTGACAACCTCCATTTCAAATTCTTTCCAACCCTCAAGGCATTCTTCAATTAAAATTTGGTTAACAGGGGATTCGTGCAATCCATCTTTAACTATTTTAAGATATTCTTTTTCAGTTTTGGCAATTCCTCCACCCAAACCACCCAAGGTAAAAGCAGGTCTAATGATTGCAGGCAACCCAATTTGTTTTAAAGCTTTTGCAGCATCTCTAATATGAGATACCACTTTAGATTTTGGTAAGTCCAAACCAATATCTAACATGTTTTTTCTGAATTTTTTTCTGTCCTCTGCATTAGAGATCGCTTTAGAATTAGCTCCAATTAACTCAATTTTATATTTTTTAAGAATTCCCTTTTTTTCTGCCTCCATTGCTAAATTCAAAGCAGTTTGGCCACCCATTGTTGGTAAAATTGCATCTGGTTTTTCTTTTTTTAGAATTTTTTCTAATACCTCTAACGTTATTGGTTCAATATAAGTTTTATCTGCAACACCAGGATCTGTCATGATCGTTGCTGGGTTAGAGTTAATTAAAATAACTTTATAACCTTCATCTTTAAGGGCTTTACAGGCTTGTGTCCCTGAGTAGTCAAACTCACATGCTTGACCTATGATAATCGGTCCAGCACCAACGACTAATATAGTTTTAAGATCTTTTCTTTTTGGCATTTTTTTTTATGTTGTTAATAAATTCTTCAAATAAGTAAACACTATCTTGTGGTCCTGGATTTGATTCAGGGTGATATTGAACAGAAAAAACAGGTTTATTTTTTAATTTAATTCCTTCAATACAATTATCAAATAAAGATTTGTGAGTGACTTCAATATTTTTTGGCAATGATGCTCTTACAATTTCAAAGCCATGGTTTTGACTGGTGATTTCAACATTGTCTTTAATTAAATTTTTAACTGGATGGTTAGCGCCTCTATGACCTAGTTTCATTTTTTTAGTTTTTGCACCTAGTGTTAGAGCTAGAATTTGATGACCAAGACAAATACCAAAAATAGGTAAATTATTTTTGATTAATTCTTTAATGATTCCAATTGCATATTTACCAGTTGCTGCAGGATCACCAGGACCATTAGATAAAAAGATCCCATTTGGCTTTAATTTAAGTATGTCTTTTGCACTCGTTTTGCACGAAACCACTGTTACTTTACAATTAAGATCTGAGAAATATCTTAGAATATTTTTCTTTATCCCATAGTCAATAGCAACAACATGTAATGAACTTTTCTTATTTTTTAAATAACCAATTTCTTTTTTCCAAGTTTTAAAACCTGACCAAATATAATTTTTTTTAGTAGTTACTTGTTCTGCTAAATCTAAATTATTTAATCCACTCCATCTTGTTGTAACATTTGCTAATTTACTAATATTGAAATTTCTTTTACTAGAAAAAGAAATAGTGCCTTTTGGGGCTCCTTTATCTCTAATATAATTAGTCAAGCCTCTTGTATCCAAACCAGTGATCCCAACAATTTTATTTTTTTTTAACCACAGGTCTAAATTAGCTAAAGATCTATAGTTAGAAGGATTTGTTATTTCAGAGTTAAAAATTACACCTTTGGTCCAAACTTTATCAGACTCTAAATCTTCCTTATTAGTTCCAACGTTACCAACGTGAGGAAAGGTAAAATTGATAATTTGCCCAGCATAAGAGGGGTCTGAAATAATTTCTTGATAGCCAGTTAGAGAGGTATTGAAACATACTTCACCTGTCGCTATTCCCTGATAGCCAATACCAACTCCTTTAAAGATAGTTTTATTTTCAAGAACTAAAACGCCTGTGTGAATCTGTGAGATTTTATTAGAGCTAATTTTTTTTGCTTTTTTGATCAATTACAACTCATGAGTTAAAGGTTAATACAATAAAACCCTAATTATCGCAACAGAGATGTATTATAAAATTATAAAAAAACAATTTTTCTTTTGAAGAATTTTCACTTTGCAGTAGATTAAAAAATATTATGACATTGAAAGAAAAAATAGAAACTAACTATAAAAATTCTCTAAAATCAAAAAATAAGGTTGAAATCTCAACCTACAGGTTAATTTTATCTGGAATAAAAGATCTTGATATTGTCAATCGATCTGGAGCCAACATAAAAGAAACAGACGATGATGATATAAAAAAACTTTTAAAGAAAATGATTAAGCAAAGAACCGAATCAATAGAGATCTATAAAAAGAATGAAAGAATGGACTTGTTAGAAGTTGAGCAAAATGAATTTGATCTTTTATCTAGTTTTTTACCACAACAGTTAAGTGATGAAGAAACTAAAAAAATATGTGCAGATACAATAAGTAAATTGGGTGCCGCATCAATTAAAGACATGGGTAAAGTAATGGGTGAATTAAAGAAGTCATACCCTGACAATCTAGATTTTGCTAAAGCTGGACCTTTGCTAAAAGAACTATTAAATAAATAATGAAATACCCAAAAGAGTATTTGGACGAAATTAAAACTCGTTTAAAGGTTTCGACAGTTGTATCAAAGTCTGTCAGTCTAAAAAAAAGAGGCAAAGAATTTGTAGGTTTATCACCCTTTAAAACTGAAAAAACGCCTTCATTTACAGTTAATGATGAAAAAGAATTTTATCATTGTTTTGCAACATCGGAACATGGAAATATTTTTGATTTTGTAATGAAAACTCAAAATTTGAAATTTGGAGAAGCAGTAAAATCATTAGCAAATCTTGCAGGTATGAGACCTTATACATTTTCAAAGCAAGATGAAGAACGTGAAAAAAATTGGCAAGAATATTGCTCAATCTACAATCAATATGTTCAATTTTATCATGATGAAATTTTAAAAAATGAAAGCTTAACTATTGCAAGAGACTATTTAAAAAAAAGAAACCTTAGTAAAGATGAGGTTAAAAATTTTAAAATAGGTTTTGTTGAAAGAAACTCAAATTTTTATGAAAAATTAAAAGATGAGTTTAGTGAAAAAGTTTTAGTTGAAAGTGGTCTTTTTTATTTAGATGAAAAAAAGAATACATACGTTGAAAGATTTCGAGATAGAATAATATTTCCAATTAACAATATTTCAGGTCAACCTATTGGATTAGGAGGAAGAACCATCCAGGAAAATAGTTATTCAGCAAAATATATTAATTCTCCCGAAACACCTTTTTTTAAAAAGGGTTCTAACTTATATAATTTAGATTTAGCTAGAAGATTATCTAATAAAATAGATCATGTATATTTAGTTGAGGGATATATGGATGTAGTTGGTTTAAGTAAAAATGGAATTGAAAATGTTGTGGCAAATCTTGGAACTTCTTTAACAGATCGTCAAATTTTAATGCTTAACCAATTCTTTGAAGATATTATTATTTGTTTTGATGGTGATGAAAGTGGATACAAAGCAGCTCTAAGAGCAGCAGAAAATTCAATTAAAGAATTACAACCAGAAAAACAAATCTCGTTTCTTTTTTTACCAGATGGAGAAGACCCTGATAGTTATGCAAATAAAAATGGTAAAGCAAATTTTATTGATTTTACAAAACAGGCAAAAATTTCAATTCATCAGTTTATATTTAACCATTATAAACAACAAACAGATAACAATCCTTCATCAATGGCTATTTTTGAAAAAAAATTAAGAGCTATTGCTGCAACTATTAAAGATGATTTCATAAAAAAATATGTACTAGAGTTTTTCTTGGAGAAAATTTCATCCTTAACCCCACATAGCAATATTGGAAAAAAACAATTTTATACTAAAAAAGTTAAATCATTACAGTCTACTCAAAAACACTTTAACGAAAGTAAATTATTGAGCGGTGTTGAGCTTAAAGAATTTTCATTGCTTTATTTAATAATGAATAACTTGGATTTATTTCAAGAAAATATTCACATGATTGAAAATATAAAACTATTTAGCGAAGAAAATAAATTAATCCTTGAAACTTTGATAACCAAACTAAAGAGTGGAGAAAAACTTACCTTAGATCAAATTCCAATTGATCCTCAATTAACTGAAAAAATCTTTAAGTTTGCCTCAATAAAACATATTCTAAATAATCACCAAAATGATCAGAATAAAATGTTTGAATTATTAGACGAAGTTTCTAGAGACCTCAAAAACTACGATTTAGAGTTTAGGATTGAAGAGCTCGAGTCGAAGTTCTCTAAAGATTTAAGTGAAAGCACTTTCAACGAAATAAGAGAGCTAAAAAAACAAAAAAACATCAATTAAATCCTTCAAAAAATACATGGATTTTTCTTAAATTGGGCTTATATAAGTCTTCTCAAATATACTATTGTGGAAAGAATAATTACAAAATCATTTGCTAGACTTATGGGTCGTGGAACCCATAGAGGATTTATAACTTTTGATGAGTTAAATAAATCATTAGGTAAAAGAAATCTTTCAGACGAAAATTTAGAACAAGCCTTCATGCACATTCTTGATGAGAGTGTAGCATTGGTTGAAAAAAAATCTGACTTTAAAGTTTTAAGAAAAAAAGAAAATTCATCTAAAGAAGAAGGTAAGACAATTGAGAAAAGTGATGACCCTATAAGAATGTATTTAAGAGAGATGGGTGGAGTAGAGCTCTTGTCTCGTGAAGGTGAAATTGCAATTGCAAAAAGAATAGAAGCTGGGAAAGATGTAATGCTGATCGCATTAGCACAAAGTCCAATTACTGCACAACAATTTGTAGAGTGGGATGAAAAACTTCAAAGTGATGAAATATTAGTTAGAGAAATTATTGATATTGATACTAACTACATGGAAGATGAAAATACAGGGCCAAGTGCTAAACAAAGAAATTCTGGGGAAACTGATAAAAATGAAGAGAATAATGGAGACGATGATGAGTTTAATCCAACGCTTGCAGCAATGGAAACTGAAATCAAACCAAAAGTTTTAAAAACTGTTAATACTTTAACAAAAGAATATGCAAAATTAATCAAGTATCAAAAAGAAAAACTTGATTGTATTTTAAACGCAGTAAGTTTCTCAGCTGCTAAAGAAAAAGGACATGATAAAATTGTAAGTGATATTTTAGAAAATATTAAATCATTACAATTGTCACCCTCTGTATTAGAGGAATTGGTTCAAAAACACTATGTGGAAAATAAAAAAATTGTTTCACTAGAAGGAAATCTTCTGAGACTAGCAATGGATCAAAAAATTCCAAGAAATGAATTCATTAAGTTTTATATTGGCAATGAAATTAACCCAAATCTTAAAAAGTTCTTGGACACTAACCCCATGTGGAAACAGTTTTTTTTAAAAAATAAAGATGAATTTAAAAACATAAGAGAGAGATTAATTGAGATTAGTCATAAACTTGGAATTTCAGTAACTGATTATAAAAAAATAGTTAGCAGAGTTCAAAAAGGTGAAAAAGAATCTAGAATTGCAAAAAAAGAAATGGTTGAAGCAAACTTAAGATTGGTAATTTCAATTGCAAAAAAATATACAAATAGAGGACTTCAGTTTCTAGATCTTATTCAAGAAGGAAATATCGGTCTTATGAAAGCTGTAGATAAATTTGAATACAGAAGGGGCTATAAATTTTCAACATATGCCACTTGGTGGATTAGACAAGCAATCACTAGATCTATTGCTGACCAAGCTCGAACGATTAGAATTCCAGTTCATATGATTGAAACTATAAATAAAATTGTAAGAACCCAAAGATTAATTTTAAGTGAGTTTGGTAGAGAGGCTACGCCTGAAGAACTAGCACAAAAATTAAGAATGCCTTTAGATAAAGTTAGAAAAGTTTTAAAAATATCAAAAGAACCAGTATCTCTTGAAAAACCAGTTGGAGATGAAGAGGATAGTAGTTTAGGTGATTTTATTGAAGATACAAAAGCATTAGCACCTTTAGAACAAGCTATTAAATCTAATCTAAGTGAAGCTACGACTAAAATTTTATCAACTTTAACACCAAGAGAAGAAAGAGTTCTTAGAATGAGATTTGGTGTTGGAATGAATACAGACCATACTCTTGAAGAAGTGGGTCTTCAGTTTTCTGTAACAAGAGAACGTATTAGACAAATAGAAGCTAAAGCTTTGAGAAAATTAAAACACCCAAGCAGATCCAAACAGTTAAAAAGCTTTTTAGAAAGTTAAAATTCAAAGGGACTGTAGCTCAATAGTAGAGTACTGCATTGACATTGCAGGGGTAGTTGGAGCGTAACCAACCAGTCCCACCATTTTCATTATCTTTTACCTATGCTAGACATTGGTTACATTATAATATAATTAAAGCTTAATTTTTAGGGCCTGTAGCTCAGTTGGTTAGAGCAGTACACTCATAATGTATTGGTCCCAGGTTCGAGTCCTGGCGGGCCCACCAAAAATTATTTTTATAGATGATTATTTAATAAACTCTTTTAAAATAGAAAAAAGAGCGTTGATATCCCCATCATTACTTTGAATAATAGAAGAAAATTCTTCCTTTTGAGTTCTTGCTAGACTTAAGCCTTCAATAATTAAATCTCTGATTAAAGGATTTTCTGGATTTTTTGTATAAATTCTCCAATCAATTTTAACCTCAGGCCTTTGTTCTGTTCCAACTAAAATACTAGATACCATTGTATAATTTTCATTTAATTTCTCTTTAGATACAACTTCAATCTCTGGATTTGAGTATTCAGCCAGTCGACTAGAAAAACTTTTTAGAAAATATTGTTCAAAAAGCATCTCATATTGATTTATTTCATTGTCACTTATATTTTTTCTATAAGCTCCTAAAGTGTAATAACCAATACCATTGATATCAACTGTTTCACTTGCAATTTGTTTTAGCTTTTCTATTTTTTCTTCTTTTGAATATTTGTTATTTAAGGCCTCAGAGGCTCTATTCACAGTTGATTGAACAAATACATCTGGTTCAATTGAATATGATTGATTAATACCAACAAAGTTAATTATGACGAAGGTAAATATTAAAAACTTTTTTAATCTCATTAAGTTTTATAATTTATTGAGCTTCTATTTCTTCCCAATCACTATCGTTTTGGGTTTCAGTTATTGCATTAGAGTTAGCTATTTTTTGTTGTCTATCTTGCAAATATAAACTTCTAACTGAAGCATAAAAATCTATTGAATTTTTTTCCAAGTTTTCAAACGAGTCTATATTTTTTGCTCTAAAATCTATCCCAGAACTTGCTCTTGATGCATAATAATCAAAGTCAGAAAAATGCTGAGTATCATTAGCTACAGTAACGTTATACCAAGCATCTCCGCCTAATATATTTGCAAATGATCCAGCTGTGTCTCTAACAGTGGATGGTCCTAAAACAGGTAGAACAAGATAACATCCTGGACCAACACCCATTACACCAAGTGTTTGGCCATAATCTTCTTTTTCATACTCTGGAAAACCAATTTTTTCAGCCACATCAAATATTCCAACAACTCCAACTGTTGTATTAACAATAAATCTACCCGTGTTAACACCAGCCTTTTTAAATTCTCCTTGGAGAATATTATTAGGTATTGTTACAAGTGTAGAGAGATTGTCTAGAGCATTACCTGTCCCAGCCCTAACTGGAGAGGGTAAAATTCTATAAGCTTTTGCAACAGGTTCAAAAATAACACCATCTAACACTTGGTTAAATTTAAATGTTGCTCTATTTACACTTTCAAAACAGTCTTTAACTTCACCAGAATTTTTTTTAGATAAGTTGTTTTCACCGTCTGTATCAGCACTCACATTTGTTGCTAACATTAAACTTATTAGTGAAGTTATTAAAATTTTTTTCATTATCCTATGATTATATAATGTATATAATATCAATGTAAATCTAGATTTAGCTCTAAATATGACGCAAAAATGGCTTTAAAAACAATATTAAACTATTCCCCAAATTTTAATCCTAAAAAAAGAACTTCTAAGCAAATCAAATTTATTATCTTTCATTATACGGGTATGAAAAGCGAGTCTGATGCTTTGAAAAGATTAACAGAAATACAATCTGAGGTTAGCTGTCATTATTTAATCAAAAATAATGGAGAAATTGTAAAAATAGTACCTGATTTATATATTGCATGGCATGCAGGAAAATCTTCTTGGAAAAATTATAAGTCTTTAAATCAAAATTCTATTGGTATTGAAATTACAAACCCAGGACATGAGTACGGTTATAAAAATTTTACACAAAAACAAATTACTACTCTTGTAAAGTTAAGTAAGTTTTTAATAAAAAAATATAAAATTAATCCTAAGAATATTTTGGGACACTCAGACATAGCAGTACTTAGAAAAAAAGATCCAGGTGAAAAGTTCCCATGGGAATATTTGGCTAAAAATAAAATAGGGATATGGCACACATTAAATAAGCAAGATTTACTAAAGAATAGAAAGCTAAAAATAAGCAAGGTAGAAGAGAATATTTTTTTTAGAAACCTGTTTAAGATTGGATATTCAAAAACATTTGCAAAAAATATTGGTAGGAATAAATATTTAAGAGAATTAATAAAATCTTTTCAAAGAAGATTTAGACAAGAGTTGGTTGATGGAAAAATTGATCAAGAATCCTTATTAATCAATAAAAGCCTCATCAAAGCATACAATTAAATTTTTCTTGAAGTTCTATAATTAAGTAATAAATTACATTTGCTAGATGAACGACTTATCGCTTTAATTTATTAAAGAGGAAAGTCCGGGCTCCGCAAAGACACAGTGCCAGATAATACCTGGCGGGGGAAACCCTAGGGATAGTGCCACAGAAAATATACCGCCATAACGTGGCAAGGGTGAAAAGGTGTGGTAAGAGCGCACCGGTTCTATTGGTAACAATGAACGCTGGAAAACCCCACTGGGAGCAAGACTAAGTAGAGATGACATTGTTGCAAAACTAAAAGCCGTCTTTGGCTAGTCATCAGGGTTAGTTGCATGAGCTTAAGAGTGATCTTAAGCCTAGAGAAATGATAGGTTTAAATGACAGAACCCGGCTTATAGTTTGTCTAGCAAACTTATCCACAGTTCAATTTTAATTAACTTTAGATGTTCACCTTTTGATTCATAATTGAATCATTTCTGTTCTTATTTTTAGTCTTAGAATTGTATTGAGTTAAAACTAAAAATTGATTTTTGACTTTATGTAGATACATAAAAGTTATCTACAATCATTGCCAAATAAGCCTAAAATGAACATATTGACTCTATCTTTAAAAACCCATATTGTCCCATATATTCCCAAATATGGAATTTATGAAATATAAAAAATATGTTTTTATCTACTTACGAGAACAAAATAGACAAAAAGGGAAGGGTATCTGTGCCTGCTAGTTTTAGATCTCACCTTTCTAACCTAGGATACAATGGGGTTATCTGTTATCCCTCATTTAATAATCAGTCTATAGAAGCTTGCTCACAAGATAGAATTGAAAAACTTTCTGCAAGTATAGATTCATTAAGTCCATTTGAAGAAAAAAGAGATTATTTTGCAACATCAATTTTATCTGAGAGTATGAATTTACAATTTGATAGTGAAGGTAGAATTTCATTATCAACAAAATTATTAAAACATGCAAAAATAAAAAATAGCATGTTGTTTGTTGGTCAAGGTCAAACATTCCAAATATGGGAACCAGCAGCATTTGAAAAATTTAAGATCAACGCAAGAAAAAAAGCAAATCTAAATCGTGCAAGTCTTAAATGGGAAAAACATTTTAATAACAATGAGGGGAAATAAAAATGACAATTAACTTTAAATCACCAGAAATAAAAGAATTACAACCAAGATTATTAGTAGTGGGAGTTGGCGGAGCAGGTGGAAATGCACTTAATGAAATGATTGATAATGGACTTCAAGGAGTAGAGTTCATAGCAGTAAATACTGATGCTCAAGATTTAAAGTTAAGTAAAGCTAAAGCAAGAATTCAAATTGGCCTAAGTTTAACAAAAGGTTTAGGTGCTGGAGCAAAACATGACATTGGTCAAGCAGCTGCAGATGAATCTTTAAATGAAATTGTAAATACTCTTCAGGGTGCAAACATGGTTTTTATAACTGCTGGTATGGGTGGTGGAACTGGCACAGGTGCTGCACACGTTATTGCAAGAGCTGCTAAAGAATTAAATATTTTAACAGTAGGTGTTGTAACACTTCCTTTTTTATATGAAGGGCCATCAAGAATGAGAAGAGCTCAGGTAGGCCTAGAAGAATTAAGAAAACATGTGGATACAATTATTGTAATTCCAAATCAAAACCTATTTAAGGTTGCAAATGAACAAACTACATTTGAAGAATCTTTTAATCTTTCAAATAATGTTTTAATGCAAGGTGTACAGAGTGTGACCGATCTTATGGTTAGACCAGGTATAGTTAATCTAGATTTTGCTGATGTTGAAACTGTAATGGCTTCAATGGGTAAAGCAATGATGGGAACTGGTGAAGCTGAAGGAGAAGGTAGAGCAGCTAAAGCAGCAGACATGGCAATTAGCAACCCATTGATTGATGATTATACGTTAAAAGGTGCGAAAGGATTACTAGTAAATATTACCGGTGGTAAGGATCTTAAACTTTTTGAGGTTGATGAAGTGGTTAATAAAATAAGAGCTGAAGTAGATCCTGAAGCAGAGGTGATTATTGGTGCTATTACATCTGGCGACCTTGATGGAAAAATTAGAGTATCAATAGTTGCAACAGCACTAGATGGACAACAACCAGAAAGTAAATCTGTAATCAATATGGTTCACAGAATACAAAATAGAAATCCTGGTTATTCAGATTTTAACAGTGCTAGTTCTGCTCAATCGTTTAATTTTTCACCTACAATGACTAGCCCTATTTCTCATGGAGCAAATGCATTAAAGTTAGAAAATGAAATAATTGCAGAACCAGTTACAAATACTACATCATCAGAAATGATGAATGAGCAAACTGTTAGCAATCAAGAAGTTGAAAGTATTGTTGAAAACAATCAATCAAATGATTATGAGCAATCTTTTTCAGAGGAGGCACTTACAACTGCAAAGCCTGAAGAAAATAGCCCAATGGAGGAGGAGCATGTTTCTAATGGACTTGAAAACTTTGGTGTAGAAGGTGAAGACGCGCCAGATCTATTTAGTTCGGATAGTGCAACTTCAGAGACAGAAGGATTTTTATCAACTGAAACTTCGGAAAATACCTCAGAAGATGATGATCTAGAAATTCCAGCATTTTTAAGAAGACAAAAGAATTAATGGTCTTCAAAAAAATAAATGATAGCCACCATAATACCAGATGTGAGAAATCATTATCCGGTATTGCTAAGTGAAATAATTAGCATTATTACCCCTCAATATGGTGGCACATTTATTGACTGTACGTTTGGTCAAGGCGGATACACAAAAAGAATATTAAACTTTCCTGAAACAAAAGTAATTGCATTAGATAGAGATTCTGAGAGCTCTATAAAAGCTCAAGAACTTCAAAATAGTTTTGAGGATAGGCTGTTATTTAAAAATATAAAATTCAGTCAATTAAATAATCTAAAGTTAAAACATGAAAATATAAAAGCTGTAATTTTTGATTTAGGATATTCCTTGAACCAGATTAAAGACCCAAAAAAAGGTCTTTCATTTGATAGCATTGGTGAACTTAATATGAAAATGGGTATAAATGAATTTTCAGCAAAAGAAGCAATTAATCAATTAGATGAAAAAGAACTTACCAAAATATTTAAATATTTTGGGGATGAAGCAGACAGTAAAAGAATAGCACACAATATTGTTGAAGACAGATCTAAAAGAGAGATCACAACAGAAGAGCTAGTTAGGATTATAGAATCTTCGAAAAGAAAAAGAAATTATAAGACACATAGTGCAACTAAAATTTTCCAAGCATTAAGAATATTTGTAAATAAAGAAATTAGTGAACTAATTTATGGATTAATTAATGCTGCTAAAGTTGTTAAAAAGGATGGAGTTATTGCAGTTGTAACATTTCATTCTTTAGAAGATAAAATTGTTAAATACTTTTTTAAAAGTTTATCTGAAAATAAAAGCATCTCAAGACATATGCCAAAAACAGAAGAAAAATTAAATTTATTTAAATCTGTTATAAAAAAACCAATAGTACCAAGTGATAAAGAAATTAGAGAAAATCCACCTTCTAGATCAGCCAAGTTACGTTATGTAATTAAAAAAGAAGATTTTTTCAATTTTGAAACAGATATATTGGATAAATTTAAACATTTAATTGACATTGAAAATTTGTCAAAAAAACTATGAAACAATTAGTGGTAGCTGTTATTTTAGTATTAATATTAATTACATCACTTATTAAAAATTCTACAAAAGAAATAGAAGATCAAATTTTTATAGTTAAAGAAAATATAAGACCTTTAAAATCGGAACTTGAAGATATATTGCTTGAGTTTAACTATTTGAGCTCTCCTGAAAAACTAGTTCAGTATCAAACGCAATATTTTGAAAAAGATTTAATCAAAATTGAAATTATGAATATTAAGGAAATCTTTAAAAATAATGAAACTTTAGAAATAAAAGACTTAATCAGCAAAAATGGAAATGAATAATAAAAAGAATATTATTCTAGAAGAATATGAAAATGAATTTTCATATAAAAAAAGTAAAACTAATTTAGACATACAATTTAATAGAATAGCGTTTATTTTTTTTGTTTTTTTGGTGATTTCAGTAATTTATTCAATACAATTGCTTCATTTAGCCTCGTTAAAAGAAGAAAATAGCAAGGAATTCTCAACTATAAATAAAAACTATAGAGCAGACATACTTGATAGAAATGGAAATTATTTAGTTAAAACAGTTAAGTCGATAGATATTGGTATTAACCCTATTGAAGTAATTGATAAAAAAAAACTATTAATTAATTTACAGTTAATATTCCCAGATAAAAACTATGAAGAGATTACTAAGAAGCTTGAAAAAAATAAATTCTTTTATTTGGAAAAAAAAATATCTTCTGACAATTATGAAAAAATTATGTTACTTGGAGATAAATCAATTAAGTCAGAAGAAAAATTAACTAGAATTTATCCTCAAAAAAATCTCTTTAGTCACATCATTGGTCAAATAGATGATGACAATAAAGGTATATCAGGACTTGAAAAATCCTTTAATGAAAAATTAAAACAAACAAATAAACCACTTAAATTAACAGTAGATACTGACATACAATTTTTAATTAGAGAAGAGTTAGTAAAGTTTCAATCTATATTTAGAAGTAAAGGTAGTACAGCAATTTTGATGAATGTTAATAATGGAGAAATTATATCTATGGTTTCATATCCAGATTTTGATCTAAATAAAAGAGAGAAGATAGTTGATCTCAACTTTATTAATAGAGCAACAAAAGGAGTGTATGAGCTGGGCTCGGTATTTAAAACTTTTACAGTAGCAGCTGGATTAGAGGAAGGCTTAATTGATACTGATACAGAATTTTTAAATTTAGAAAAAAAACTACAATGTGGAAAAAGTAGTATCTCTGAATATGACAATAAAATACCATCAGATCTTACCGTAGAACAAATTTTAATTAGGTCTGGAAATATAGGATCTGTAAGAATTGGACAAAAATTAGAAATTATTAAATTAAAAGCTTTTTTAGAAAAAATTGGAATCTTAAGTAAAATAAATTTTGATATAGAGGAGGTTGGAGAGCCTATTCCATTTAAGTGGGGAAAATGTAAACTTGCGACGGTGTCTTTTGGACATGGAATAACTACCACTCCATTACAATTAGCAAAAGCTTATGCAATAATTTCAAATGGTGGTTTTGCTATTGAGCCCAGTTTAATAAAAAAAGAATTAAAAGATCCTGAAAAAGAAAGAAGAATAATCAAAGCTGGTATTTCAGAGAAGATAAATCCAATACTTAGAAAAATTGTAAATACTAAAGAAGGTACAGCAGGACTTGTAAACATTGAAGGTTATGAAGTTGGTGGAAAAACAGGAACTGCTCAAAAAACAATAGTAGGAGGTTATTCTAAAGCAAAAGTAAATACATTTGCAGGTATTTTCCCCACTTCTAAACCTAAATATGTGCTGATAGTTCTACTTGATGAGCCAAAAACTTCATCAGACTACGTATATGAATATAAAAATAAAAAAGGTTCATATAAAGGAACCCCATTTAATACAGCAGGGTGGACATCTGTTGAAGTAGCTGGAAAAATCATAGAAAAAATTGGGCCTATTTTGGCCACAAAACATATAGAAAATTAATACTTATATGTTGATTGGCAACTTCCTTAAAAATATTAAAAAAGAATTTAAAAATCATCAGTTTGGTGGTCTTAGTTTTAACAGTGAAGATTGTAAAAAGAATTATATTTTTTTTGCAATCCAGGGAACAAAATCAGATGGAACTAAATTCATAGACCATGCAATTAAAAAGGGTGCAACAGTTATTATTTCAGAGCAAAAATTTGAAGGTATTAAAAATAAAGTGTTATTTTTAAGATCAAAAAATGTAAGAAAAATATTATCAGAATTATCATATAAGACAAAAAAAAATATACCTAAAAATTTAATTGCTGTAACAGGAACAAATGGAAAGTCATCAATTGCAGATTTTTATTTTCAGGTACTCAACTTAGGTAATAAAAAAGTAGCTTCTATTGGAACATTAGGAGTTAAGACAAAAAATAGTTTAAAGAAAGTTTCTAATACAACATTAGATCCAATTAAATTAAGCAAAATATTAAATAATTTAAAAAAACAAAAAATTGACAATGTTATAATGGAAGCTTCTAGTCATGGTCTTAAGCAAAATAGACTTGATGGTTTAAAATTTAATACTACGATTTTTACAAATTTGTCACATGATCATTTAGATTATCACAAAACATTTAATGATTATCTCAAATCAAAGTTATATCTTTTTGAGAAGCTATTAAAACCTAGAGGAACTATCATCACCGATAGTAAAATTCCCGAATATAAAAATTTAAAAAGAATATCACTAAATAATAAATTGGATCTTCAGGCTTTATCAAAAAGTAATAATGGAATAGATATTTATTCTCATCAATTTAGGGATGATAAACAAATAGTTGAAATTAAATATAATCAGAAACATTATAAATTACAAATAAACTTAATTGGTAAAATTCAATTAAAAAACTTATTTATGGCAATGCTTGCTGCTAAAAAAAGTAATTTAAAATTTGATCAAATAGTTAAATTAGCTTCAAAAGTAAAATCAGTAATTGGTAGGTTTGAAAAAATTGGAACTTTAAAAAATAATTCAAAGGTTATTTTAGATTATGCCCATACACCTGATGCATTAAAAACTTGTTTGACTAATTTGAAAGAACAATTTGAAAATAAAAGAATTTTCATTGTATTTGGATGTGGTGGTAATAGAGATAAAGACAAGAGACCCATAATGGGAAAAATAGCCAATCAATATTGTGACAGAGTTTATTTAACAGACGACAATCCAAGAGACGAAAATCCAAAAAAAATAAGACTAGCTATTAAAAAAACTATTGATAAATCAAAAGTTTTTGAGATTTCAAGCAGGTCTAAAGCTATTCATAAGGCTATATTAGACTTAAAAACTGGTGATATCTTAGTTATTGCAGGCAAAGGTCATGAACAGACACAAGATTATGGAAATTTTGTAAACAAATTTTCTGACAGATTAGAAATACTTAAGAATATTAAATTAAAAAATAAAATTCTTTCAACTAATATTAAAATAAATATTTTAAAAGAAATCAGCAACTCTCCCCAAATTAATTCAAATATAAAAATAAAAAATGCATCAATTAATTCAAAAACAATAAAAAAAAATGACATATTTTTTGCAATAAAAGGAAATAATAAAGATGGAAATCTATATGTTAATGAAGCTTTCCAAAATGGTGCATCATTAGTAATAGCTAACAATCAAAAAAAATCTAAAAAAAAAATTGTAGTAGATGATACATTGCAACTTTTAACAGAGGCTTCATCAAAATTAAGAGAAAATTTATCTAGTAAAATTATATCTATAACAGGCAGTTGTGGAAAAACTTCTCTTAAAGAATTATTAGGAAAAACTTTAAGTAAGATTAGTAATGTAACTTATTCACCAAAATCTTTTAATAATAAATTTGGTGTACCATTAAGTTTATTTAATCTAAAAAAAAATGATGAATTTGGTATTTTTGAGATTGGAATGGATAAAAAAGGTGAGATTGATTATCTATCAAAAATTATCAAGCCTGATGTGGGTGTTATTACAAATATTTCCTACGCACATATTAAAAATTTTAAAAACATTCATCAAGTAGCTTTAGCAAAGTCAGAAATTATTAATAATATAAAAACAAATGGAATTCTTGTTTTAAACCAAGATGACAGATTTTATAATTTACATAAAAAAATTGCCAAGAAAAAAAACATAAATATTTTTACATTTAGTTTAAAAAATAAATCAGCAAATATTTATCTAGAAAAAATAGTTAAAGAAAAATCTAAATACAAAATATTTGTAAATGTTAATAAAAAACAAATTTATTTTTATGTAAGATTAATATTTGAAAATAATTTAAAAAACTTATTAGCCACAATTGCAATTATATCAATTTTTAAAGATACACAAAAATTAGAAAAAAATATATTTCTTGATTATGAGATAGCAAAAGGCCGTGGTGATATTATAAAAGTTAAATTAAACAAAAAGAGTATTTACATTGTAGATGAAAGTTATAACTCTAATCCATTGTCATTAAAGTCTGCTATAAAAAATTTTGATGAATTAAAAATTGATAATTCTAAAAAAAAATTAATACTGAGTGACATGCTGGAGTTAGGAAATTATTCAAAGAAACTACACTTAGAGGCTGGCAAAGAAATTAATAAAACTTCTCTTAAAAATATTAATGTAGTGGGCAAACATATTTTACATACTTATAAAAACCTTGATAAGCACCGAAGAGGGGTCATTTTGAAAGATAAGTCTAAAATAATTGATTTGATTAAAAATGATTTAAATAATAATGATTATTTAATGATTAAGGGTTCAAACTCTACCGGACTTAACAATCTAGTTAACAAATTAAAAACTGGAAAGTTTAATGCTTTATAGTCTTATTACTCAATTAATTGACCAATATAGTTTTCTAAATGTATTTAAGTATTTAACTTTTAGAACGGGCCTTTCGATGTTTACATCAATGTTTGTAGTTTTATTAATTGGCACTCCTTTTATTAAATTTTTTTCAGCAAGAAAAATATTAAATCCAATAAGAGATGATGGTCCTACCGAACATATTGTTAAGAAAATTGGAACACCAACAATGGGAGGTGTTTTAATTTTACTTGGACTTTTTTCAGGAATATTACTTTGGGGTGATTTATCAAATTACCATATATGGTTTTTGTTATTTATTGTTTCAGGGTTTGGGCTATTAGGTGCATATGATGATTATAAAAAAATTAAGTTTAAAAATTCATCTGGTGTTTCATTTAAATTTAAGATTATTTCTCAAATTTTAATAGCCATTGTTGGAATTTATGGTTTAACTCAATTATCTCAAAACACTGAACTTACAAATTTATATTTTCCTTTTTTTAAAAATTTAATTATTAATCTTGGATGGTTTTTTATTCCATTTTCAATTTTTATAATTGTTGGATCCTCCAACGCAGTTAATTTAACAGATGGTTTAGACGGCTTAGCAACGGTGCCAGTGATATTAGTTGCAGCATGTTTTGCATTTATTAGTTACGTAACGGGCAATATTGTATTTTCTGAATATTTAAATATTCCCTATCTTGAAGGTATGGGGGAAGTTTCAGTTTTTTGTGGATCAATTATAGGAGCTTGTTTAGGATTTTTATGGTTCAATGCTCCACCTGCTAAAATATTTATGGGTGACACTGGTTCATTAGCATTAGGTGGATCTTTAGGGGCAATTGGTATTATTACTAAACATGAGATTGTTTTAGCAATAACAGGAGGGTTATTTGTACTAGAAGCTGTATCAGTTATAATCCAAGTATTTTCATTCAAACTTACAGGTAAAAGAATTTTTAGAATGGCACCTATACATCATCATTTTGAAAAAAAAGGTTGGGCAGAATCAACAGTTGTAATTAGGTTTTGGATTATATCAATAATCTTAGCAATGATTGGATTAGCGACATTAAAACTTAGATAATGTTAAATCTAGAAAAAAACTTTTTAAAAAAAAGAATACTGATATATGGTCTGGGTAAAAGTGGTCTATCCACTTATAGTTATTTAAAAAAAAATAATATTATTAGTTTATATGATGACCGAATAATTACTAAAAAAAATATAAAAGATACTTACACAACATACAAAGAAATAATTAAAAAAAAATTTGACTGTATTATAATTAGTCCAGGAATAGATATTAATAATTGTAAATTAAGTAGATTTTTAAAAAAAAATCATAAAAAAATTTATACAGATTTAGACATTTTTTATAGTCGATATGCTTTTAATCAAAAAATAACTATTACAGGAACAAACGGAAAATCAACTACTGCTAAGCTTTTGTATGATATATTAAAGGATCAAAAAAAAGATGTTCGTTTAGTTGGCAATATAGGAAACCCAGTTTTACTTGAAAAAAAGATCAAAAAAAACACTTTATTTGTAATAGAAGCTTCTTCCTATCAACTAGAATACAGCAAGTTATTTAAAACAAATATATCTTTAATCTTAAACATTTCACCAGATCACCTCGAAAGACACAAGACTATAAATAAATATGTAAGTGCTAAATTTAAATTAATAAAAAATCAATCTAAAAATGATATTGCAATTTTAAATACAAAAAATTTTTATATTAAAAGAAAATTAAAGCAAAAAAAATTTGCACCATCAATTTTGAAAATAGAAAAATATGTAAGTGATAGGTTTATTAAAAAAATTGATAATCATTATTTTGATACAGATGGTAATAAAGAAAATTTGACATTTGTGCTTAAGGTTTCAAAGATATTAAAGTTAAAGAATAACTTGCTATTAAAATCATTAAAAAATTTTAAAGGACTAAGTTTTAGACAAGAAATAATTCTTAATTCTAAATTTTTAAAAATTATTAATGATTCTAAAGCAACAAGCTTTTCTTCATCAGAAAGATTATTGAAATCATTAAAAAATATTTATTGGATAATAGGTGGTTTACCTAAAAAAGGAGATAAATTTCTACTTAAAAAAAACGATTGTAAAAAGATCAAATTATACATTTTTGGTAAAAATCAAAAATTTTTTATTAATGAATTAAAAAATAAGATGGCGTTTAAATCATTTTTAAATTTAAAGAGTCTAATTGCTAAGGTTTTTTTAGATATTAAAAATGAAAATAATTTTATTAAAAAGACAATTCTTTTTAGTCCAGCCTCTGCATCATTTGATACTTTTAAAAACTTTGAAGAAAGAGGTAGATATTTTAATAAACTTATTAAAAATTATATAAAATGATAAATAATAGCTCGCTCAACTCAATATATTATAACTGGTGGAAAAATATAGATAAAACAATTTTTTTATTGATAATAATTTTATTTAGTTTGGGTTTATTTTTTTCTTTAGTTTCAACTTCATTAATTGCTTCTGATAAATTAGATACAAATAATTATTTTTTCTTTTTTAAACATTTGGTATATATTTTCATTGGCTTGTTGACCTTAGTGTTTTTCTCTTCTCTAAGTGAAAAGAATCTTTTTAGATTCTCTATTTATCTTTTTTTTATTACTTTATTTTTTTTATTTTTAGTGCCAATTTTTGGTACTGAAGTTAAAGGATCAAAAAGATGGTTAAATCTTTTTTTTCTTCCTCAATTTCAACCAATTGAATTACTAAAACCATTTATAATTATTTTTGTGGCAACAATTTTATGTAGTGAAAAAAATTATAATATTTATATCAAATACTTATTGACTATTATTTCTATTATCCCAACTGGGTTACTATTAATAATGCAGCCTGACATCGGACAAACACTTTTGGTGTTTTTATCGTGGGCAATATTAGTTTTTGTATCTGGCATAAACTTATTATTCATTTTATTATTTATAAGTCTTTCTATTATAAGCCTGCTATATGTAGTTTTTTTTATCCCAAAATTTATTTATATTAAAAGCCGTATACTCTCTTTCTTCAACCCTGATGGTGGAACCCATAATTTTCAATCTGATAAAGCTATAGAAGCAATTAGTAGTGGTGGCTTTTTTGGTAAAGGAATAGGAGAAGGTACCTTAAAAACAAGAGTTCCAGAGGCTCATACCGACTATATAGTTTCAGTTATCTCAGAGGAGTTTGGTGTTATTGCAATAATATTTTTATTAATTTTATTTTTATTTCTTATTTACTCTGTTTTTAAAAAAATTTATTTAGAAAAAAGCGAAAAAAATAAATTAGTGCTAACTGGAGCAATAAGTCTAATAATTTTTCAAGCATTAATACATCTTGGCGTGAATATAAGACTATTTCCCACAACTGGAATGACATTGCCATTTTTAAGTTATGGGGGTTCTTCAATTATAGGAGTTTCTATATTATCTGGAATAATTTTAAATTTAACAAAAAGAAAAATTAATTAAATGAATAAAAAAATACTAATTAGTACTGGCGGATCAGGAGGTCACGTTATACCCGCAACCATAATATATAAACATTTAGAGGGCAATTTTGATGTTTCAATGACATCTGACTTTAGGGGTATCAAATTTTTAAACAAAGATGAGTACAATTTAAAAATATTTAATGTGAGGCCAATTTCAAAAAACTTATTAATAATACCACTTGATTTTATTTTTATGATATTTTTGATTTTTAAATCAATTTCTTTTTTAAGAAAAAATAAAATTGATACATTAATTTCGACAGGCGGATACATGTCACTACCCTTATGCTTAGGAGCTAGAATTTTAAATATTAAGCTGTTGTTATTTGAACCAAATATGGTTTTAGGTAGATCAAACAAATTTTTTTTAAGTTACTGTCAAAAAATATTTTGTTATTCTAATAATATCAAAAAATTTCCTATTAAATTTAAAAATAAAATTAAAGTAATTCCAGCATTATTAAGAAAAAATTTTTATAATAAGAGAGATTACAATAAATCCTTAGATACAATTAATTTGCTTATAATAGGTGGTAGTCAAGGAGCTAAAATATTTGATGATTTAGTTAAAAATGCAATTATTGAATTAGCAAAAAAATATAAACTAAAAATTTACCAACAAACTAGTTCTATTAACTTTGAAAGTTTTAAAAAAACTTACGAAGATAAGAATATTCAATGTGAATTATTCAATTTTAACGATGATGTCATAAATTTTATGCAAAAAGCAGACCTGTGCATTACTAGAGCAGGAGCATCAACATTAGCTGAGTTAAATTTTACTGAGACTCCATATTTAGCAATACCTTTGCCAACTGCGAAAGATAACCATCAATTTGAAAATGCACATTTTTATAATAAACTTGGCTTTAATTGGTTGTTAAATCAAAAAGAAATAGATGAGAAAACATTACTCAATAAACTAATTAATATTATTGATAATAAAGAAGAATATCTTGTTAAAAAAAAGAACATGAAGGATTTTAACTATGAAAACACATGGAATAATATAAATCTGAAAATTATATCTGTTATTAATGAAAATTGAATTAGCTAAAACTGAAATTATACATTTTGTTGGTATAGGGGGTATTGGAATGAGTGGCCTTGCACTCATTATGAAAAGGATGGGATTTAATGTTCAAGGGAGTGACGTCCTTGGAAATAAAAATATTGAAAGATTAAAAAAAGATAAGATCAAAATTACAATTAGTCATACTAAAAAAAATATAGCAAAAGCAACAATTGTTGTCATTTCGTCAGCTATTAAAAATAATAACCCTGAATTAATTGAAGCCAAACTAAAACAATTACCTATTTATAAAAGAGGAGAGATGTTGGCAAATATAGTCTCTTTAACAAAAAATATAGTTGTTACCGGTTCACATGGAAAAACAACAACTACATCTTTATTAGCCTCAATATTTTCAAAGACAAAATTGGACCCAACAATTATTAATGGAGGTGTCCTTAATGCAATAAAAAATTCTGCAAAACTAGGTAAAAGTGATTGGTGTATATTAGAAGCTGATGAGTCAGATGGTAGTTTTATACATGTGCCACCAACTTATTCTATAGTAACAAATATTGATCGTGAGCATATGGATTTTTATAATTCAATGAAAGATCTTAAAGAATTATTTATAAAATTTATCAATAAGGTCCCTTCGTTTGGGAAGTCTTTTATTTGTATAGATGACAAGAACAATAAAGATTTATTAAGTAAATTAAAAATGAAGAATTATTATACATATGGAACTGATAATAAATCAAATTTCTATATTAAGAATATAAAACAAGAAAAAGAATATTCTCAATATGATTTAGCTATAAATTTGCCAGGAAAAAAGAATTTAACTATAAGAAAAATTAAATTACCATTATTAGGAATTCACAATATTAGAAACTCTACAGCAGCAATTGCTGTGGCAGTAACAATAGGAATATCACAAAATATAATCAAAAAAGGATTAAAAGAATTTAAGGGTGTTCAAAGAAGATTTAATAAAATTTTTACACATAGAGAAACTAATTTTTATGATGATTATGCCCATCATCCAACTGAAATTAGAGAAGTATTAAATGGTGTGCGAGCTGCTTATAAAAAGGAAGAAGTGATTTGCATATTTCAACCACACAGAATTTCCAGATTAAAAGATCTTAAAAAAGAATTCAGCTTATCATTTAAAAAAGCTGATGTTGTAATATTATGCCCTATTTATACCGCTGGAGAAAAAATAAAATTAGGTTTTAAATATAATAAGTTTGCAAAAGATATTATTAAAAATTCAAAAGTAAGATTGTTTATGGTTGAAGATCAGTACCAGTTAGCAAAATTTATTAAAAATACTATTTTTGGCAAAAAGATAGTTGTTGGTATGGGTGCTGGTACAATTTCAGCATGGATGAGACAATTACCAGAATTGATCTAATGAGCATTGAAGAAATAAGAAAATTTTCTAATGAAATTAGTAGTAAAATTAACTTTGATTATGATTTAAAAAAGAGCAATTGGTTTAATATTGGTGGACAAACTAAAGTTTACTTTAGACCAGATAATTTACCTGACTTAATTTTGTTTTTAAAAAAATTTGGAGAAAAAGAAAAAATACATATTTTAGGTGCAGGTTCAAATACTCTTATAAGTGATGAAAAATTTGATGGTGTTGTTATCAAACTAGGAAAAAATTTTTCCAACATCTCTATATTACCAAATGATGTCATTATAGCTGGCAGTGCCTGTCTTGATAAAAAGCTTTCTGATTTTGCACTGAATAATGGAATAGGTGGATTTGAATTTTTAGCATGCATACCTGGTACTATAGGTGGTGGATTAAAGATGAATGCTGGATGCTTTAATAAAGAGTTTAAAGATGTGCTAGTATCAATCCAAGCAATTGATAAAAATGGACAGGTTTTTACAATACCAGCGAGTAAAGTTATATTTAAATACCGAAGCAATGATTTAAAAGAGGACTTAATTTTTTTAAGTGCATCGTTTAAAGGAACAAAAAAAAATAAAGAAGAAATAGAAAACGAAGTTATAGAATTAAAGAAAAAGAAAGATAAAGCACAACCAACAAAATTAAAAACAAGTGGTAGCACATTCAAGAATCCAATTGATCAAACTGATAAAAAGGTCTGGGAGTTGATAAAAGATTCTGTGCCACTAGATATAAGCTTTGGGGATGCTCATATTTCAAATAAGCACTGTAATTTTTTTGTAAATAAAAATAATGCTAGTTTTGAGGATATGAATAAATTGATTGAATTTGTTAAGACAAGTGTGGAAAAAAAAACTGGAATAGTGCTAGAAAAAGAAATTAAAATTTTAAAATAAAATGACAAAAAAAATCTTAATATTATCTGGTGGTATATCTAAGGAACGGTTAATTAGCTTAGATACTGGAAAGCAAGTTGCCAAAGAGTTAATTAAAAATGGATATAAGGTTTTAATTAGTGAGCCTGATAAAAATCTTTCAAAGAATATCACTTCATTTAAACCAGATGTTATTTTTAATGCGCTACATGGACAATTTGGTGAGGATGGATACATTCAAGCAATTTTAGAGACTAAAAAAATTCCATACACACACTCAGGTGTAATTGCATCATCAATAGCAATGGATAAAGAAATTTCAAAAAAAATTTTTATAAAAAATAAAATACTAACTCCAAAATATATTAAATTTAATCATAAAAAAAATAAACTTAACATTATAAAATTAATTGAAAAAAATTTAAAATTCCCTGTAGTAGTAAAACCTATAAATGAAGGGTCTAGCGTTCATGTATATATTTGTGACAAGACCAATATATTAAAAAACTTAAAAGTATTAAAAAGTTATAATGAAATATTAATTGAGGAATTTATACCAGGTAGAGAAATCCAAGTTGCAATAATGAATAATAAATCACTTGGTGCAATTGAACTTGAGCCTAAAAGAAAGTTTTATGATTATGAGGCAAAATATAATTCTAGTGCTAAGACAAAGCACTTAATTCCTGTAGATTTGAGTAAAAATAATCTAGCTAAAATTACTGGCATAGCAAGAGCAGCTCATAAAATTATAGGCTGTAAAGGTGTTACAAGATCTGACTTTAAATTTTTTAACGGGAAGTTTTATTTGTTAGAGATTAATACTCAGCCTGGAATGACTAAACTTTCATTAGTCCCTGAGATTGCAAAACATAAGGGTATAAGTTTTATAAAATTAATTGAATGGATTTTAAAAGATGCATCAATCAATAGGTAAAAAAAATAAAATAATAATTTATTTATTATTTTTATTCATTTTAAGCACTACTAGTGCAAAATTTATAAACGATCAAAAAAAATTATCTTCATCAATAACTAAAATAAACATTACAGGTCTTTCTCAGAGAAAAAATTTGGAGATCTTAGATAACCTTAATAACCTTTTATACAAAAGTATATTTGTCATTAATGAAGAAGAAATAATAAAAATTTTAGAAAAACATAATATTATACAAGAGTTTAATATAAAAAAAATTTACCCATCAACACTTAACATTAAAATTAAACCAACTAAATTAATTGCTCGAGTTTCTAATAATAGTCAATATCTAGTAGGTGCCAATGGTAAGTTAATTGAAGATAAAAGTAACAATGAACTACTCCCATACATTTTTGGTGAATTTAATTCTCAAGATTTTTTATCATTTAAAAAAAATATTGAAAAATCTATGTGGTCTTTTTCAAATTTAAAAGAATTATCTTTTTTCCCATCAGGTAGATGGGATATTTTAACTGATAAAGATATTTTGATTAAGCTACCACAAGAACATATTGTAGCGTCATTAAACTTATCTAAGGAACTTATCAATAATGATAATTTTAAAGATTTTAAATTTATTGATTTGAGAATTAAAAATCATTTAGTTGCTAAGTAATGAGTGATAAAAAATTTCAAATAATAATTGACTGTGGTTCTTCAAAAATAAGAGCAGGTGCATTTAATGAGGAAAGTAAGAATAATCCTTTTTTTATTGAGAGTAATTTTTATACAGAGCAATTTAATCTTAAACCAGATATTCAAAAAATTATTGCTTCGCTAGAAAAATCCACAAATGAATATATTGATAATATAGATTTGATGATAGATAGTTCAAAAACGATTTCTGTTGCAATTTCTGTATTTAAAAAAATTGAAGAACTGAAATTAAGACAAGATGATATCATATTTTTAATTCAAGAAGCAAAGCAACAAATAAAAAAATATTATTCAGATTATGATATTGCACACATAATCATAAATAATTATAAAATTGATAATGTTGATTATTCTGAGTTACCAGATGAAATCGATTGCCAATTTATATCGCTAGACATTATTTTTATCTGTCTTCCAAGTGAATTAGTCTTTAGCTTTAAAAATATTTTTTCAGAATTAAATATATCAATTAATCAAATAATTTGCTCTAGTTATGCAAAATCAATCAATTATAAAAATAATTTAAATTTAACAGGAGAGGTATCTTTCATTGATATTGCTTTTAAAAAAACATCAATTATTTCCTTTTATAATGATAAATTAATCTTTTTGGACGTTCTGCCGATAGGTGGAAACCATATTACTAAAGATATTTCTCTACTTTTAAAAATTGATATTAATGAAGCAGAAAAACTTAAATTAAATTTTGAAAAAAATAACGAACATACTGATAATCCAAATTTTTCTTTGGAAATGTTACAAAAAATAGCTTTTGCTAGAACGGAAGAGATTCTTGAATTATGTGATAAATCTCTTGTCTCAAATGCAAAGGTAAAGACCCAATCTAAGATGATACTGATGGGAGAAGGATCAAAAATTTTAGATAATAAATTTAAAGATAAAATTTCATTTTCTAAAGATATTGATTTTTTAGAGGAAACCCTAGGTGATGTTTGTCAATCTGGGTACAAACTAAGAAAAATGTATGACAAACAAGAGGTTGTAGTTGTGCCAAAAAAACAAATAAAACAAGGTTTTTTTGAAAAACTTTTTCATTTTTTCAAATAGACTAGTATTTTCTCGTAACATTTGTTGTTTTTCTAAATTTAAACCAATTATTTATAAGAATAATAATGTCTGTTCTTAATCAAAAAACTATCAATAGAGATATTATCTTTAAAGGTGTTGGGCTTCATAGTGGAGCAAATGTAACTATGACGGTTAAGCCAGCAAAACCAAATTCGGGAATTCTTTTTAAAAGAGTTGATTTAAAAGAAAATAATATAGTAGTTCCAAATATTTTTAATGTTAGTAGTGCAGTATTTTGTACAACCATAGCTAATGAAAGTGGGGTTAGTATATCAACAATAGAGCATTTAATGGGAGCATTATATGGTTTAGGGATTGATAATGTCCTAGTAGAGATTGATAATCAGGAAGTACCAATTCTTGATGGGTCAGCAAAAATTTTTATTGAAGAAATATCAAAAGCTGGAATAAAAAGTAGTGAAGCACCAATAAAGATTATTAAAATTGAAAAAAGAATTGAATTTAATGATGGTAAAAAAACAATTTCTATAGAGCCAAGCAAAGTTAGTTTGGATATAGATTTTGAACTAAAATATGAAAATAATTTAATTGGAACGCAAAGAAATTTAGTAAGTGTATTCGAGTCAGATTTGACTGATATTTATAATTCAAGAACCTTCTGTCTTTTTGAGGATATTGCAAAGCTAAAAGAAATGGGATTAGCTCAAGGAGGAAGTCTTGAAAATGCAATAGTTGTTAAGGACAATGAAATTTTAAATGAAAAAGGTCTTAGAAATAAAAAAGAATTTGTAAACCATAAGATTTTAGATTGTATGGGAGATCTATATCTAGCAGGTTATAAAATAATTGGAAAAATTATTTGTTCTCAAGGAGGGCATAAATTAACTAACCAATTATTGAGAAAAGTTTTTCAACAAGACGAAAATTTTTCATTAATAGAGATTACAGAAAAACATTTGCCAAATACCTTCATAAATAAGAGTCACCTAAGATCTATTGCTTAAAAAATAGAGTTTTATTCATAATCTGTTAGAATAAGACCATGCTTTCTAAATTAAAAATTATACTTCTTTTAATCACTTTTATCTTTATTTGGTCTTGTGGAGATAAAACAAAACAAATATCTGAAATTGTAGAAGTGGATATGGAAATGCAGATGTCTGATGCATACAAAGAGGGTTATTTTGAACTTCAAAGAGGAGATGTTTTATTAGCAGCTAAAAAATTTAATGAGGCTGAGTTGTTATTTCCACAGTCACCCTGGGCTGCAAAATCTGCAATTATGGCAGCTTATGCATACTATACTCAAGATTATTACAGTGATGCAATTTTTGAGTTAGAAAGATATTTAGTAACATATCCAAATCATAAAGATAAAGTTTATGCACATTTTCTTCTAGGTATGAGTTTTTATGAACAAATAGTTGATGAAAAAAAAGACTTAAAATCAATATTAGATTCTAAGGAGCAATTTGAAACTATAATTAGAGATTATCCTAGTACAGAATTTGCCATGGATGCTAAATTTAAAATAGATTTAATTAATGAAATTTTGGCAGCAAAAGAGATGTACATAGCTAGATATTATCTAAAAAAAACTAAGTGGATTCCAGCACTTAATCGATTTAAAACAGTTGTTAAAGATTACAATACAACCATTTATACAGAGGAAGCTCTTCATAGACTGGTTGAAATTAATTATAGACTTGGATTAATTAATGAGTCAAAAAAATATGCAAGCACTTTAGGATACAATTACCAATCTTCTGATTGGTATAAAAATTCTTACAAAGTATTTAATAAAGATTATAGAGATGGCGTAAAAGAATTACAAAAAGATAAAAAGAAAAAGATAGGTTTAATAAAAAGATTTAAGGGATTGTTCGAGTAAAATGAATGATAAAGATCTTGAAATTGAATACTTAAAAAAAATTAATTTATTTCAGAGACATAACAAGTATTATTATGATAAAAACAAACCTATCGTATCAGATCAAGAATTTGATCTTTTAAAAAAAGATATAATAGATTTAGAGAGTAAATATAAATTTTTAAAAAGTGAATATTCTCCCACTAAATCCGTAGGATTTAAACCATCAAAAAACTTTCAAAAAATAAAACATAAAGTTCCAATGTTGTCGCTTGGAAATGCTTTTAATGAAGAAGACTTAAAAAATTTTGAAAAAAAAATAATTAATTTCTTAAGTTTAAAAGATGTAAATACTATCGAATATAGTGCTGAACCAAAAATTGATGGAATATCTGCATCCCTAATTTATATTAATGGAAAATTAACCAAAGGGCTTTCTAGAGGAGATGGTAATGAAGGAGAGGATATTACACAAAATTTAAAAACCATTAAGGATATACCTTTGGGGATTACTAAGAGTAACTTCCCTAAAGAAATAGATATTAGAGGTGAAGTTTTTATAGAAAATAATGATTTTAAAAAAATTAAAGACAAGTTTGCAAACCCTAGAAATGCTGCTTCTGGATCATTAAGACAAAAAAATTCATTAATAACTGCAAAAATTCCATTAAAATTTATTGCCTACACATATGGTTATGAAAAAAAAATGAATATCAAAAATCAAACAAGTTTCTTAGAAAATTTAAAATTATGGGGGTTTAAAACAAACCCATTTAATAAAAAAATTATTGGGGTTAAAAATTTAATGTTAAATCATAAAGAATTAGAGGAAAAAAGAAAAGAGCTGGCATTTGATATAGATGGAATTGTTTATAAAGTTAATGATTTTGATTTACAAAAAAGACTGGGTTTTGCTGCTAATGCACCCAGATGGGCGATAGCACATAAGTTTTCAGCTAATAGCTCAATTTCAGAAATAATGAATATTGAAATACAAATTGGTAGAACGGGGGCACTTACCCCGGTTGCAAAAATTAAACCAGTTAATATAGGGGGCGTCATAGTTTCAAATGCAACGCTTCACAATGAAGATGAAATTGTTAGAAAAGATATAAGAGTAGGGGATACGGTCACTGTTGAAAGAGCTGGAGATGTAATTCCACATGTAGTTTCAGTAGATTTAAAAAAAAGAAAACAAAATTCAAAGAAATTTATTTTTCCATTAAAGTGCCCATCGTGTGGAAGCAAAACAATTAAAGATTATAATGAGACAACTAAAAGACAAGATGCTGTAAGAAGGTGTGCTAGTGAGGGGTTTGAATGTGAAAAAATTGCCATAGAGAGAATTAAACATTTTGTTTCTAAGGACGCATTTAACATAGACGGATTTGGCAAGAAAATTGTTGAAAATTTTTGGAATCTAAAATTAGTAAGACTTCCACAGGATATATTTAAGCTTAATTATAATAAAATAGAAGAACTTGAAGGATGGGGAAAATTATCAGTTGCTAATTTAAGATTCTCAATTGAAGAAAAAAAAAATATTTCTCTAGAGCGATTTATTTATTCATTAGGAATAAGACATATTGGACAAGAAAATGCTAAGCTTATTGCAAGACACCTTAAAACAGCATCTAATTTTTTTAGACTATCAGGGGAAAACAATATTGAAAGTTTATCTAATATTGATGGAATTGGAATAACTCAAATTCAATCCATTAAAAAATTTTTTCTAAATAAAACTAATCTTAAAGTGCTGTCTGAGTTAGAAAAAAATTTATTAATCAAAGATGTAATTTTAATAAATAATAATGGATTGTTAAAAAATAAAACTTTTATGTTAACTGGGAAGTTAAATGGAATAAGTAGGGCGGAAGCAAAATCATTGATAGAACAAAATTCAGGAAAAATAATTAGTAACGTTAATAAAAAACTTGATTATTTAATTGCTGGAGACAAACCAACTCTAAAAAAAATAAACACAGCTAAGGAGTGGAATATAAAAATTATTAATCAGACAGAATGGTTAAAAATGTTAAATAAGAGTGGCTAACCACTTTCTTTCTTTTTTATTAAGTAAACTAGAAAATTCTGAATAAATATTTAAATGATATTTAAACAAGTAATCTTTTTCTATTTTATTTAATAACTTGTAGTTAATTAAATCTTTTTCTAATGGAGCAAGTGTGAGGTTTTCAAAATTAAAGCTTCTTTTGGTTTTTTTGGCATAGATTAAGTTTTCGATCCTAATACCAAAGTGGTTTTTTTTATAAAAACCAGGTTCATTACTCAGGATCATTCCATTTTTTATCTTTATCGAATTATGTTTTGAGATAGATTGAGGTCCTTCATGGACGTTTAAAAAAAAACCAACTCCATGGCCTGTTCCGTGAGCATAATCTTGACCTTCTTTTTTTAAATATTTTCTAGCTCTTATGTCGATTCTTTTTCCAGTGTCATCTTTATTCAAATTTGTTAAGGCAACTGCAATATGTCCTTTTAATACGTTCGTATAAGCATTTTTGATAAATTTGTTTTGTTTTGAGAATGAAATAGTCCTCGTAACATCTGTAGTACCGTAATGATATTGTCCACCCGAATCTACCAATAAAATATCATTCTGTTCAATTTTTTTAGTTGTTTTTTTATTAGCCCTATAATGAACAATTGCCCCATTTGAGCCAGCGCCAGCAATAGTATCAAAACTTGGAAATAAATAATCTTTATTTAGTTTTCTGAATTTTTCTAATTTGTTTTGTGCATACACTTCTGTAATTTTTTTTTTATTAACATTTTTAATCCAATAAATAAATCTTGTTAACGCTAAGCCATCTTTTTTATGGGCTTCGATCATATGTTTTATTTCATTAGAATTTTTGATTGATTTTAATTCATAAACAGGATCATCAAATTTAAGTATATTAAAATTTGATTTAATTATTTTTTCATAAAAAATTGAGCAGGTTTTATTATCAATAATAAAATTTTTACCTTTTAAATTATCTAAAAATTGTGGAAGTGATTTGATTGGTAAAATTTGTTTCTTTTTAATCTTTTTATCTAATAGAAGATTCTTTAATTTTTTTTCATTTGTTATTAAAAAAAATTCTTTTTTTTTATTTAGTATCAATCTTGCATTCGCAATTGGGCTATTTGGATTATCATATCCACGAATATTTAAAAGCCATGCCACATTTTCAGGTACAGAAATGAAACAATAATCTGCTTTGTTGTTTTTAAGAAATCGCACTACTTTAGAAATTTTAGAACTATATGGCTCACCTACAATTTTTGTGTCTAAAGAGTAGAATGGCTTAGTAGGTTTTTTTTTGAATTTAAATATTTGGTCAATTAAGTTTTGGTCAATTGAAATTAAGTTATTATTCTTGAAATATTTATTAAGTAATTTTGATGTAAATAGTGTTGGGTCATAACCTAAATTAAAATTTTTAATAATTGTATGAGGTAGTTTTTTATGAATTTCAATAATCTTAAAATTTTTAGATGATTGTTGATGTGCTTGAATAGTATACCTTCCATCGACAAATAAATAATTTTGTTTTTTTAAAACTACAGCAAAACCTGCAGAACCTGAAAATCCTGTAATATTCTTTAACCTATCATTTTTTGCATATTCAGAAAAATATTCATCATTTTTTGGAATAATATAACCATCAATGTTATATTTTTTAAATTTTTTTCTTAGAATTTTTATTTTTTTTAAAATCATTTAATTCTTTTTTGATATCTTATCCATCCAGGACTTCTAGTTCCTTCTTCAATTTCAAAATCTTGATTAAATTCAAAATCTTCTTCATTATCTTTAGAGTCGTCAAAAAAAGAATTCTTTTCTAAAAATTTTTCTGGTAATTCCTCAATAAATCTTGAAGCCATACTGTCTATCCAATTTCCTTGATAAAACCTATTCATAGCAAAAGATATCAGTGCTTTTTTTTTTGCCCTTGTTATTCCCACATATGCTAATCGCCTTTCTTCTTCAAGCCCATTTTGGCCTTTCTCTTCAATAGATTTTTGGTGTGGGAAAAGACCTTCTTCCCAACCGGGTAAGAAAACCACATCAAATTCAAGTCCTTTAGATCCATGCATTGTCATCATGTTAACTTTTTCTCCATCCCAATCCTGATCAACTGAGGTGGCAAGAGCCACATGTTCTAGAAAATTTTCTAAATTATCAAAATCTTTCATCGCACTTAAAAGCTCTTTAATGTTTTCAAGTCTGTTTTCATTTTCCAAATCTTTTTTGTTTTTTAACATACTTGAATAACCAGATTCATCTAAAACTAGTTGTAATAATTTAACATGGTTAATTTTTTTAATATTAATGTCATTCCTCCACTTATCCATTAAGAATAAAAAAGAGCTTAGACCAATTTTAGTTTTGGGTTTAATTAAATTTTCTTCAATTAATTTTTTAGAAGCAATTTCTAAACTAACAGCGTTTGTTTTTGAAAACTCATGAATTAATTTTATAGTACTTTCTCCAATTGCTCTTTTGGGATTATTGACTATTCTATCAAAAGCTAAGTCATCTTTTGGCTGGTGAATCAATCTTAAATAGGCAACACAATCTTTAATTTCTGCTCTTTCATAAAATTTTGTCCCACCAAGAATTCTGTAGGGTAAACCAATTTTTAAAAATCTTTCTTCAAATTCTCTTGTCTGAAAAATAGCTCTAACTAGAATAGCAATATTATTAAAAGAATATTTTTTTTTAAGTTTTTTTTCTATTTCATCAGAAACCCCTATTGCTTCATCTTTTCCATTCTTAAAACAATTAAGCTTAACAAGATCTCCTTCCTCCATAGTTGTCTTTAAAGTTTTTCCAACTCTGTTTTGATTATTAGCTATAAGATTTGAAGCAACAGATAATATATTTTGTGAGGAACGATAATTTTCTTCTAATCTTATTACTTTTGAATTTTTATATACTTGATCAAACTCTAAGAAATTTTTTATCTCTGCTCCACGCCAACTATAAATGGATTGATCATCATCTCCAACACAGCATAAATTTTTATGCTTTTCTGAGAGCAAGTTCAGCCATCTACTTTGAATATAATTAGTATCTTGATACTCATCCACAAGTATATATTTAAAATTATTTGAATAAATATCTCTAATGTCCTGATTTTTTTCTAAAATTTTAACCACGTGTAAAATTAAATCTCCAAAGTCACATGCATTTAAATCTAATAACTTTTGTTGATAAATTTTATATAGAGGACGTATAGTTCTTTCAAAAATATCATTTTTATTGATAACGACTTCATCTGGATAGAAGCCTTTATTTTTCCACCTATCAATTATTGAAAGAATAAATTTTGGGGCTAATTGTTTTATGTCTATATTTTCAGCTTTACATATATTTTTGATTAATCTTACCTGGTCATCTGTATCAATAATTGTAAAGTTTGAAGTTAATCCAGCTGCTGGTGCGTGCTTTCTAAGTAGTTTTGCACATATAGAGTGAAAGGTTCCAAGCCAAGAAAGTCCTATAGCCTCAGAATTTAATATTGAGCTTACTCTATTTTGCATTTCTTTTGCAGCCTTATTAGTAAAAGTCACTGATAAGATTTGGTTTGGAAAAGCTTTTTTTTCGTTGATTATATGAGCAATTCTTGAAGTGAGAACTTTCGTTTTTCCAGATCCAGCTCCTGCAACAATTAGTAACGGTCCATCAAGATATAAAACAGCTTCTTTTTGAGCATTATTCAGGTTGTTTAAATATTCAGAGTTTATCATTTTTTAAATTTGATTATAAGCTGTTAAACTTTCAATGTAATTTATGAAACAAATTGTTAAAAATTTTAATAACTTAATTAAAAAGACAATATTCAAAGTTGAGAATAAAACAAATGATAAGTTTCATGTCAGCAAATTTAGTAAATATTTAATATCTGCAATAGTTGTATTATTTATTTACATTTTTTATTTATCAATACCCCTTTTATATGACAAAAATTGGATACAAAATAAAATTGTAACTGAATTAGGTAATGAATTTAATATAAATCTAGGCAATTCATTTGATTTTTCTTATCGTATTTTACCAAAACCTCATTATTTAATTAGAGACAGCAAAACTTCTTTAGCAGAGATTAAAACATTAAATGTTTTTATTAGTCAAAATAATTTTTTCAATAAGGATAGTATTAGAATAAACGAAGTAGTTATTGAAGAAGCAAATTTTTCTTTATTAAGCAATGATTTAAAACCACTTTATAAAGAAAGTGAAAATAAATTTTCTAAAAAAAAAATTAAAATTAATGATAGTAATGTTTTTTTTAAGAACAATTTAAATGAAGTAATTTCAATTATAAAAATCTCCAATGCATTTTTATTGTTTGATGAAAAAAATTTATTTAACCTTTTTGATTTAAATGGAGAAATTTTTAATATACCTTTCAAACTAAAATATGAAAATGCACTTAATTTACGAAAACAAATTGAGATAAATGCTCCCGATCTTAAACTAAAAGTTATAAATAATTTTTTTAAAAAAGATGAAAACTTAAGTAGTGGAATAAGTAATATTTCTATTTTAGGTTCATCTATTAATACAAAATTTAATATTAAAGATCAAATAGCAATATTTCAATCAGATGGTTCTAGAATTTATAATTCTAAAATAGATTACAAGGGACAACTTGCAATAAATCCATTTGATCTAAATCTAAAAATTAATTTATATGATTATAAAATTTCAAATTTATTTACACCAAACTCTATAATCAATGAATTTATTAAATCAGGTTTATTATTTAATGAAAATATTAGTGTACAAACTTTATTAAATATTAAGTCTACTAAAAAAGATGAAATTTTTAATGAAGTTAAAATAGAGTTAAGAATTTTAAATGGCAAAATCAGCTTTGATAAATCAGTATTTATCAACAATAACATTGGTTTAATGGAAATCTCTAATAGCGATTTATTTTTAGACAATGATAAGTTATTTTTAAGTTCTAATTTATCAATAGACATTAAAGATATTGATAAATTATACTCTTTTTTAAACACCAGTAAAAATTCAAGAAAAAACATTAGAAATATTAAGTTAAATATAATTTATGATTTCTTGAGTAATCAAATCGAACTTAATAATATTAAGATAAACGATAATGATGTGAGTTCTCAATTTAACAATATAGCCGAAGGTTTTATTGATATTAATTCTAATAATTTAACAAAAAGCAGAAAGTTGCTGAACGAATTAATTAACCTTTATGATGGGTAAATCATTTTTTTAGGATCTACTATTTTCTCATAATCTTTCTCATCAACAAGACCTGTTTTAAGAGTTTCATACTTTAGTGTTGTCCCATTTTTTAAGGCAGTCTTTGCAATTTTTGCTGCATTGTCATACCCGATGTGTGGAGCTAGGGCTGTTACTAGCATTAAAGAATTATCCAGATGCTCTTTAATTCTTTTCTTGTTAGCTTTTATTCCTTTAACACAATAAATCGCAAAATTTTTAGTACTATCAGCAATAAGATCTATCGATTGAAGTACATTATGAGCAATCATTGGCTTAAATACGTTCAATTCAAAATGCCCGTGCGATCCAGCAATTGTAATTCCAGTATGATTGCCTATTACTTTGGCACAAACCATTGTTACTGCCTCACATTGAGTAGGGTTAACTTTTCCTGGCATAATAGATGAACCAGGTTCATTTTCTGGTAATATTAATTCACCATATCCAGCACGAGGCCCTGAACCTAAAAATCTCACATCATTTGATATTTTCATTAATGCAACAGCACAAGTATTTAGTGTACCTGAAAAATTTACAATAGAGTCGTGAGCTGCAAGTTCTGCAAATTTATTTGGAGCTGGTTTAAAGGGGATTTTTGTATATTTAGCAATCTCTTTAACAATTTTTTTATCAAAACCTTTTTTAGAGTTAATACCTGTCCCAACAGCCGTTCCACCTTGTGCTAAAAAATATATTTCCTTAAGTGAAAGCTCTACTCTTTCAATGCATTTTTTTAGCTGTACCTGGTAGCCTGAAAATTCTTGCCCAAGTGATAATGGTGTTGCATCTTGTAAATGGGTTCTGCCAATTTTAATAATATTTTTAAATTCTTTAGATTTTTTCGCTAACTCTTTTTCTAAAATTTTTAAACTAGGTAATAGTTTTGATATAGTCTCCTGAGCAACAGATATATGCATAGCTGTTGGAAAAACATCATTTGTTGATTGAGATTTATTTACATGATCATTTGGATGAACTGGTTTTTTTGAACCTTTTTTTCCACCCAATATTTCAATTGCTCGGTTTGCAATTACCTCATTAACATTCATATTAGTTTGTGTGCCAGATCCTGTTTGCCAAACCTTTAAAGGAAAATTTTCATCTAGTTTTCCTTTAATAACTTCATCTGAAGCTTTAATTATTGAATTAGTAATTTTTTTATTTATTTGCTTTTCTTTATAATGCACTAAAGCAGCAGATCTTTTAATGATCGCAATAGATTTTATTATAGAAATATTAACTAAAATTTTTCCAATATTAAAAAACTTATTAGACCTTTGAGTTGATGCACCCCAATATTTATCACTAGGTACATTGATGTTTCCAATACTGTCAAACTCTTTTCTTAATTTCATTGATTAATATATAATTAGTAATCTAATATACTTATATATTAATTTTTAAAAACTTACAGGAGCTAAATGTCAAATTTTAACAAAGTAAAAACTTTTATGGAAACCTTTGGTCAAGTAGTCAAAACTAAGCCATCTTTTAGCACTGATAAGATCAATAGTCTTAGATACGATTTAATAAAAGAGGAATTGGAAGAGCTTAAAGAAGCAATGGAAAATAAAGATCTTTTAGAAGTTGCAGATGCTTTAACAGACATATTGTATGTAACTTATGGGGCTGGACATGCGTTCGGTATTAATCTTGATAAGTGCTTTGAGGAAGTACAAAACTCAAATATGAGTAAGTTAGGTGAAGATGGTAAACCAATTTACAACGATTCTGGAAAAGTTATGAAGGGCCCCAAATATTTTAAACCTGATCTAACTAAATTTGTAAACTAGTAGGGGTGTTCTGTTGCCAGGTGCCCTTAACTAAGTTTCGTGAATAGCTAAAACCTAGTATTATTTAAAAGCATATGCGGTCTAGGATCCTAGGTTAAGCTGTGCGAACAATCTACGTACAAGACGACTCAAAATAGAGTCGACCAAGCCATTATGTCAGTTGGTCTGTTGATCTCCCTAAATGATCTCTCAAGGTATCCAAAACAAATAGCAAACAACGTTATGACGTAGGGTACCTAGAGTTAATTTAAATAATAGATGTAAATAAACTAGGACTACAGAACAACATGATTAGAGCCATAGGTATAGATAGGTTATAAAATTTTTTTATATTTTTATATAAAAAGTCAGTTACCTTTTTGGTTTGGGAGAATAAATATAATTTTTAATTATATTTTTGAGAGAAAATAATCTATTAGGAATTTTTTTTTCATTATTTAGTTTTTCTCCAATTTTTTTAAGAACAGCCAAACCAGTTCCACTAAAATTTATATCAAGTGTTAAATTTTCGGAGTTAGCATTGAATATTTCAATTATTTTTTTAAAAACAAGTCTATTAATTCTCTCAACATATTCATTATCGATGTTTGAATTTTTTATGTAAGGCAGCCACACTACATCATCAACGAAAATTAATCCTCCCTTTTTTAAATAATTAAAATAAAAATAAAAAACTTTTTTAATATGACTTGGCTCATGAAGACTATCTATAAAAAGAATATCGAAATTTTTGTTTTCTATTTCTTTTTTAATATACTCAAAATCATCATCCGAAGAATGAATAAACTTCCAACGTTTGTTTTTACTAACGCTTGAGCAATCATTGATATCAATTGATGTTAGGTATCCATTATTTGTATCACATATTTCTAAGAATTTTTTTGTTGAGAGACCACTTTGTACACCTAATTCAAGAATATTTGGATTCTCAATATTAGAAATAAGCTTAGTAATGGTTTTAAATTTCAGTTCGTTGAAAATAATCTTGTTCATTTTTATTTACAAATAATCAATTTTATTGATTAAATTATCTTAATAATTTATAGGGGCGTTCTGTTACCCGGTGCCCCAGACCGTGCTTCTATAATTAACCTAAGTTAATTATGCAGCAATTGCGTAACTTTCGTCAGCATTTAAAGTTTAGCCCGTTACGGTGGAGCAATCCCGAACGAAAGAATAGCCTTTAGTCACCCGTCGATCCTATTTCACCCCCGTAAGTTGTAAATGGTGGAGGTGGTGGGTACTGCCCCCACGTCCGTAATGGTTATTACGAAATTCGTTTATCGTCGTAGTTGGCAAGCCAACACTATTACTATAAAAGCATTTGAGAGAGATTCAATAAAAATCATGAAATTAACTAAAGAACAATCACAAGAAATCAAAGATCAACAAAGTCAGCAAAATCAAACAAAAAGAGTTACAGCTCTAGCGCTTGAAAATATTCTGTATGAGGCAATGCCAGCATTAGACCATGGTTTTGTAAGAGTTATTGATTACATGGGAGATGACACTTCAATTGTTCAATCAGCTAGAGTTTCATATGGAAAAGGAACCAAACAAGTTTCAACAGATTCAGGTCTAATTAAATATTTAATGAGACATTGGCATAGTACTCCATTTGAAATGTGTGAAATTAAATATCATGTGAAGCTTCCAATCTTTATTGCTCGACAATGGATAAGACACAGAACAGCAAATGTAAATGAGTACTCTGCAAGATATTCAATTTTAGATAAAGAATTTTATTTGCCATCAGCAGAAAATTTAGCAGCTCAATCTTCAAGCAACAGACAAGGTAGAGGTGATGTAATTGAAGGTGAACAAGCAAAAGAAGTTTTAGAACTTTTAAAAAATGATGCTGAACAAACTTATGATAATTACGAGATGATGCTCAATCAAAGATTTGATGGATCAACTATTGATGAAAATAAAAAAGGACTAGCTAGAGAACTTGCAAGAATGAATTTAACTTTAAACACTTACACACAGTGGTATTGGAAAACTGATTTATTAAACTTAATGAATTTTTTAAGATTAAGAGCTGATAGTCATGCTCAGTATGAAATAAGAGTTTATGCCGATATAATGTTGGACACTGTTAAGAAATGGGTACCTATAACTTATGATGCGTTCATGGATTATAGAGTAGGGGGTACAGAAGTTTCAGCTAAAGGAAAAATTATCATTCAAAAACTTATTAAAGGTGAGGATGTTAATCCAGATAGTTCAGGCTTATCCAAAAGAGAATGGAATGAACTTATGGTTTCTTTTGATCTTAAAGATAAGTTGATTTAATTTTTCTAGCAAAGTCTAAATATATTTTAGAAATTTCGTGTTCAGGATTAGCTTCAACAATTGGCTTTCCTTCATCTCCACATTTTCCAACCTCAGGATTTATTGGAATTTCTCCTAAAAATTCTTTTTCAAATTCTTCAGCAGTTCGCTTAACCCCACCTTCACCAAATATTTTATATTTTTTACCATCATCACCAGTAAAATAGCTCATGTTATCAACTAAACCTAGAATCTTAACTCCAAGCTTGTCAAACATTTTAATCCCTCTTTTAACATCAAGAAGAGCTACTTCTTGAGGAGTTGAGACAATGATTGCTCCATCCATCTTAATTTCTTGAGAAAAAGTTAATTGGGTATCTCCAGTTCCTGGAGGCATATCAACAATGATAAAATCTAAATCTTTCCAGCCAACTTTTTGTGTAAATGTTTTAATTGCGCTAGTAACCATAGGTCCACGCCAAATCATTGGAGTTTGCTGGTCTGCAAGAAAACCAATGGACATACATTGAATGTCATATTTTGTAATTGGAGTTAAGGTTTGACCATCACTTTTTGGTTTTTCATTAATATCAAACATCTTTGGAATTGATGGACCATAAATATCAGCGTCAAGTAAACCAACTTTGCAGCCAATTTGTTTTAAGGCTAAAGCAAGGTTGGTTGCAAAAGTTGATTTTCCAACTCCTCCTTTTGCACTTGAAACAGCTATTGTAAATTTTGTTCCTAAAATTGGGTTCTTTGTGAACTTTCTAGGTTCTAGTTTTTTTTTCATTGCGTCACTTAGTTCTGGCTTTTTATCTGTCATATTTTTATCATTACTTGTTTTTTGTGAGAAAGACATTATATACTTTGTCATATGTCAGACGATTTTCAAGGTAGAGGCGGAAGCCCATGGGGAACACCTCCAGGAGGAGGAAATGGTTCGGGAAAAGGACCTACACCACCTGATGTAGATGCAATCATTAGAGATATTCAAAGTAAAATAAATAAATTTTTACCTGGTGGAAGCTCATCAGGAGGAAAACCAATTATATTAGTTCTAATTATTTTAGCCTTCGTATGGTTAGCAAGTGGCCTATATAGAGTACTTCCAGATGAACAAGGTGTTGTTCTTAGATTTGGTAAGTTTATTAAAACTACACAACCAGGATTAAATTATCATATTCCTTTTCCAGTAGAGGCTGTTGAAACACCAAAAGTTACAAAAGTTAATAGAATGGATATTGGTTTTAGATCTGAAAGAGAAAGTGGCTTTTCACAAGGTGGAGGAGTGGCAGACATCCCTCAAGAAAGTTTAATGTTAACAGGGGATGAAAATATTGTTAATATCGATTTCTCAGTATTCTGGATAATTAAAGATGCAGGAAAATTCTTATTTGAGGTCCAAGACCCAGAAAGTACAGTGAAAGCTGCTGCAGAAACTGCAATGAGAGAAGTTGTTGCTAAAAGTAATATTCAATCAATTTTAACTGAAGGAAGAGCTAAAATTGAAATTGAAACACAAGAAATTATTCAAAAGATATTAGATGAATACAATAGTGGTATTCAAGTAACTCAAGTACAAACGCAAAAAGCAGACCCACCTAATCAGGTAATTGATTCTTTTAGAGATGTGCAAGCTGCAAGAGCGGATATGGAAAGATCAAAAAATGAAGCCGAGGCTTATGCAAACGACGTGATCCCAAGAGCTAGAGGAGAAGCTGCAAAAATTATGCAAGCAGCTGAAGCTTATAAACAACAAGTGGTTGCTCAAGCAGAAGGTGAAGCTAGCAGATTCGTATCTATCTATGAAGAGTATGCAAAAGCAAAAGAAGTTACTCAAGAAAGAATGTACTTAGAGACTATGGAAAAAGTTTTAGCTGATATTGATAAAGTAATTATAGAAAAAAATGCAGGTTCAGGTGTGGTGCCGTATTTACCATTACCAGAGCTAGGTAAAAAAAAGGCAAGTAACTAATGAAAGTACAAAAAATTTTATTACCAATAATTATTGCAGTAGGAGCGTTAGCGTTTCTATCTATGTTTATAGTTAAAGAGACAAACCAAGCGATTGTTCTTCAATTTGGTGATCCTAAAAGAATTATTACAAAACCAGGTTTAAATTTTAAAATTCCTTTTATTCAAAACGTAGTTTTTCTAGATACAAGAATTTTAAATTTAGATACACCACCAGAAGAAGTTATTGCATCAGATCAAAAACGTTTAATTGTTGATGCATTTGCAAGATTTAGAATTGTAGACCCTTTAAAATTTTATATTTCAGTTGGCAATGAAAGAGTTGCAAGATCAAGACTAGCAACAATTATTAACTCAAGACTGAGAAATGTACTAGGTCAGCAAGAATTACAAACTTTACTTTCAAAAGACAGAACTAAACAAATGGCTTTAATACAAGAAGGTGTAAATACTGAAGCTGAAAGTTTTGGAATTAAAATAGTAGATGTTAGAATTAAAAGAGCGGACCTTCCACAAGCAAACAGTGATGCAATTTATAGAAGAATGCAGACTGAAAGGGAAAGAGAAGCAAAAGAATTTAGAGCAAGAGGTGCAGAGATGGCGGTTACAATTACTTCAACTGCAGACAAAGATGTTTCTGTAATTTTAGCAAATGCTAATAAAGAATCTGAAATCATGAAGGGTCAAGGTGATGGTGAAAGAAATAAGATCTTTGCAGAAGCCTTTGGAAGAGATGCAGAATTTTTTGCTTTCTACAGAGCGATGCAAGCCTATGAAACTGCTTTAATTGGTGGACAGACATCTTTAATTTTATCACCTGACAGTGAATTCTTTAAATTTTTTGGTAACATAAAACCTAAAAATTAATCTAAAATAATGAGAGAGCTAATTATAGCTTTTGGACTTTTTCTTTTTATAGAAGGAATTTTATATGCCTTATTTCCATCAAAAATGAAAAGTATGTTAAAAAAAATGGAGATGATAAAAGATTCACAATTAAGAAGTGGTGGGTTAATTTTTGCAGTTATAGGTTTTATAATTATTTGGTATATAAAAAGTTAAAATGAACAGAATTAAAAAATTATTTATTATATTTTTTGCAATAAGTTTTGCATCACAAGGGTTTGCAAAAGACGCACCAGCTTCATTTGCGGATCTGGCAGAAAAATTAATGCCATCTGTTGTAAACATTTCTACAACGACAACAGTTACTACAAATTCTAATCCATTTCCTGGTTTTCAGTTTCCCCCAGGATCACCTTTTGAAGATATGTTCAAAGAATTTGGAACACCTCAAACAAGGAAGTCTGCTGCACTAGGTTCAGGATTTATAATAGAAGAGAGTGGAATTGTAATCACTAACAATCATGTTATTCAAAATGCAGAAGATATTTTAGTTCGAGTTGATGGTGATAAAGAATATAAAGCGACGGTTGTTGGTGCTGATCCCTTATCTGATATTGCAGTCCTTCAAATAAACTCAAAAGAAAAATTTACACCAGTCAAATTTGGAAATTCTGATCAAGCAAGAATTGGTGATTGGGTTATCGCAATCGGCAATCCCTTTGGCTTAGGAGGAACGGTTACTGCAGGAATAATATCAGCAAGAAATAGATCAATCGGACTGTCTCGTTATGAAGATTACATTCAAACTGATGCATCAATAAACTCAGGAAACTCAGGCGGACCTTTATTTGATATGAATGGTGATGTAATTGGAATTAACACAGCAATTTTGGGTAAAGGTGGCTCTATTGGGATAGGTTTTTCAATACCATCGAACGATGCAAAAAGAGTTGTAAATCAATTAATAGAATTTGGTGAAACTAAAAGAGGATGGCTGGGCGTTAGAATTCAGGTAGTTTCTGAAGAAATTGCTGAAGTTGAAAAATTAGATGAACCTAGAGGAGCATTAGTTGCTAGTGTTGCAGAAAATAGCCCATCTGACAAAGCAGGAATTAAAGCAGGAGACATTATATTAGAGTTTAATAATACTAAAATTAAAGAGATGAAAGAATTACCAATAATTGTTGCGCAAACAGAAGTTGGTAAAACTGTAGATGTTAAAATCTGGAGAAATAAAAGAGAGATTACTAAAAAAATTAAACTAGGAAGGCTTGAAACTTCAGAGGATTTTAAAGTAGAAAAAAAAGAAACCAAAGAAGAAACACCTGAAATTTCTGAAATTAAATCTTTAAAAATAATTGTAAGACCATTGAATGATGAAGATATTGAGCAAAGAAAATTACCCAATCAAACAACAGGTTTAGTTATAACAAATATTGGAAAAAATAGCCCAATAGATTATTTAAATGTTGGAGATGTTATTGTTGAAGCTCAAAAGAAAAAAATAAAATCTACTAAAGATCTTGAAGATATTGTAGGCACTGTTTTAAAATCTAATCAAAAAACTATTTTGATTGTAATTTACAATAATCAAAACCAAAGAAGATATATTGGTGTTAAGCTAGATTAATAATGGACAAACAGTCCAAAATTATCTTAATTTCAGGACCGACTGCATCAGGTAAATCAAATTTTGCTGTTAAGATTGCAAAAAAAATTGAAGGAGAAATCATCAATGCTGACAGTATGCAGGTTTACAAAAAATTAAAAATATTAACTGCAAGACCCAACAAGCAAGAACAAAAAAATATTAAACATCATCTATATGGATTTGTTGATTTAAATGAAAAATTTTCAACTGGACAATGGTTAGAACTAACAATTAAAAAAATTGAAAATATTCAAAAAAAGAAAAAAATTCCAATTTTAGTTGGTGGAACAGGTCTATATTTTCAATCATTAATCAATGGACTAGTTAAAATTCCAGAGATACCTCTTAAGTTTAGAAATAAAGTTAGACTAATGTCTAAAAAAGAAGGACAAAAAAAATTTTATAAAAAACTTTTAAAACTTGATCCTAAAATCAAAGACAAATTTGATCCAAATGATACTCAAAGATCCATAAGAGCTTATGAGATTAAATCTTATACAAATATATCTATGTATGATTGGTTAGCTAAGACTAAATCTGAATTTAATGATAGTGACTTTTTAAAACTACATATTGATACAAAAAGAGAAAAGCTTGTTGAAAAAATTAATTTAAGAACTTCTAGCATGCTAAATAATGGAGCCATTTCTGAAGTTAAAAAATTTCTTAAACTAAAAATTAAAAAAGATCAGAGTGTAAACAAGGTAATTGGGATTGCCGAATTGACACAGTATCTAAATGACGAAATTACCTTGGATGAAGCAGAAGAGTTAATATCAATTAAAACAAGACAATACGCTAAAAGACAAGCGACTTGGGCAAGAACTAGGATGACATCGTGGATTAAAATTGATTCAATCAAATTAGATGGTTATATAAAAAAATTAAAAAAATCTTCTCTTAAACTTGACCAATTAACATAAAGTCCGATAGATTGCCTGGATGCCAAAATTATATTCAGGAGCAGAGATAGTATTCAAGTGTCTTGAAGACCAAAAAGTTGAACATATTTTTGGATATCCAGGTGGAGCAGTTCTTCCTATCTATGATGAACTAAAAAATCATCCAACTATAAAACATATTTTAGTTAGGCATGAACAAGGAGCGGGTCATGCTGCAGAAGGTTATGCAAGATCAACTGGAAAACCAGGTGTTGTATTGGTTACTTCAGGACCAGGTGCAACAAATGTTGTAACTGCATTAACCGATGCATATATGGATTCAGTTCCTCTAGTTTGTATTTCAGGACAAGTACCTACACACTTAATTGGAACAGATGCTTTTCAAGAATGCGATACTACAGGAATTACAAGACCTTGCACCAAACATAACTGGTTAGTTAAAGATATAAATGATTTACCAAGAATTATGCATGAAGCCTTTGTGGTTGCAACAACAGGAAGACCAGGACCAGTATTAGTTGATATTCCAAAAGATATTCAATTTGCAAAAACAAAATACTCAAAACCAAATAAAGATAAAAAAGTTGTTACTAAAAATTTAAATAGATTTAATCAAAAAGACATAGATCAACTTATTGATTTAATGAGTAAGTCTAAAAAACCAATATTTTATACTGGTGGTGGAGTAATTAACTCAGGACCCAAAGCAAGCGAATTGTTAAGAGAACTAGTTTCTTTAACAGGGTTTCCTATAACCTCAACTTTACAAGGCCTAGGTGCTTATCCTGGAAATGATAATCAATTTTTAGGAATGCTTGGAATGCACGGAACTTATGAAGCTAATAATGCAATGCATGACTGTGACTTATTAATTAATATTGGTGCAAGGTTTGATGATAGGATCACAGGAAAAATAGATGAATTCTCTCCGAAATCAAAAAAGGTTCACATTGATATAGATCCATCCTCAATCAATAAGATAGTTAAAGTTGATTTATCAATAGTTGGTGATGTATCGGATGTAATCAGTTCAACGACCAAGACATTAAAAAAGAAAAAATTAAATCTAGAAAAATCTAATAAACAAAAAATTTCAAACTGGTGGTTACAAATTGAAAAATGGCGGACTAAACAATCTTTAAGTTTTGTGAACAGCGATACAATTATTAAACCTCAGTATGCAGTTCAACGATTGTACGAATTAACAAAAAACAGTGACACTTATATTACAACTGAAGTCGGACAGCATCAAATGTGGGCAGCACAGCATTATAAATTTGATAAACCTAATAGATGGATGACATCTGGGGGTCTTGGAACTATGGGTTATGGATTACCAGCAGCTATTGGTGTTCAGGTAGCTCATCCAAAAAAACTAGTGGTAGATATAGCAGGTGAAGCCTCAATTCTTATGAATATGCAGGAGATATCAACAGCAGTTCAGTATAATTTGCCAATAAAGATATTTATTTTAAATAACCAATATATGGGAATGGTTAGACAGTGGCAGGAGCTACTACACGAAAAAAATTATTCTGAAAGTTATTCAAAAGCTCTACCAGATTTTGTTAAATTAGCAGAAGCTTATGGATGTGTTGGTATTAGAGCAAAAGATCCAAGTGAATTGGATGAAAAAATTGAAGAAATGATTAACACAGATAGACCTGTTATTTTTGACTGTCTTGTAGATCAAGGAGAGAATTGTTTTCCAATGATCCCATCTGGAAAACCTCACAACCAAATGCTTTTAGGTCCAAAGGATCAGGATGCAAATAAAATTACAGGAAAAGGAAAAGCGTTAGTTTAAATGGTAAAATCTAAATCCGCATATAGCACACCGAGTAAATCTGGAAAAATTGATACACACATTATTGTTGTATGGGTTGATAACGAAGCAAGTGTTTTATCAAGAGTGGTAGGGCTATTTTCAGGTAGAGGATATAATATTGAATCTTTAGCAGTTGCTGAAATTGACCATAAAAAAAATCTTTCTAGAATTACTATTGTCACAACAGGGACACCACAAGTTATAGAACAAATTGTATTGCAGCTTAAAAAATTAGTTCCAGTGCATAATGTTGTTAATTTTAAAAGAGAAGATAAAAAAGTGATATTTAAAGAAATGGCACTATTAAAAATTGTTGCAAATTCTATCAAAATTAAGAAAGCTTTAAATGCTTGTAAAAAGTATAATCCAGTTATATTAGATCAGACAAATAAATCTGCTGTAATTCAAATAACAGCTTTAAGAAGAGAAATAGATAGTATGATAAAGAATTTAAAACCACTTGGTCTTGTCAGTGCCTCAAGAACGGGAGCGGTAGCAATGACTAGAGGTGCAGAAATTTTAAATTAATTACCAATAGGAGAAAAAAAATGAAAATGTTTTATGAAAAAGATGCAGATGTAGATTTAATTAAAAGTAAAAAAATAGCAATTTTTGGTTATGGAAGCCAAGGTCATGCACATGCACTAAATTTAAAAGATAGTGGAGCCAAAGAAGTTGTTGTAGCGCTTAGGGATGGATCAGCAAGTAAAGCAAAAGCTGAGTCAAAAGGATTAAGAGTTATGAATATGTCAGATGCTGCTGAATGGGCAGAAGTTGCAATGATCTTAACACCTGATGAATTGCAAGCTTCAATTTATAAAAATCATATTGAGCAAAGAATCAAACAAGGAACAAGTTTAGCTTTCGCTCATGGATTAAATATTCATTACAAGCTGATTGATGCTAGAAAAGATTTAGATGTATTTATGGTTGCTCCAAAAGGACCGGGTCACTTGGTTAGAAGTGAGTTTGAAAGAGGTGGTGGAGTTCCATGTTTATTTGCAGTTCATCAAGATGGAACAGGTAAAGCAAGAGACCTCGCATTATCATATGCCTCAGCAATAGGTGGGGGGAAATCTGGTATTATTGAAACTACCTTTAAAGATGAGTGTGAAACAGATTTATTTGGTGAACAATCAGTTTTATGTGGTGGATTAGTTGAGCTAATTAAAAATGGCTTTGAAACCCTAACTGAAGCTGGCTATGAACCAGAAATGGCATACTTTGAATGTCTACATGAAGTAAAGTTGATAGTAGACTTAATTTACGAAGGAGGAATTGCTAATATGAATTACTCAATTTCCAATACAGCAGAGTATGGAGAGTATGTATCTGGTAAAAAGGTTGTTGATAGTGAGAGCAAGAAAAGAATGAAGGAAGTTCTAGCTGATATTCAATCTGGTAAGTTCACAAAAGACTGGATGAAAGAGTGTGAAGGTGGCCAAAAGAACTTTTTAAAAATGAGAAAAGATCTTGCGGATCATCCAATTGAAAAAGTTGGTGCAGAACTTAGAGCCATGATGCCTTGGATTGGTAAGAAAAAATTAATAGATAGTGATAAGAGTTAATTTTTACTAAAAACCTAAATCGATCATAAATTATAAACAAAATATAACATTTATTTTGCAATCTCTATTATAGATTGTATTATAGATTTTCTAAAATTATTGGTTATGAGCGACAAAGATAAAATTTTTATATTTGATACTACGATGCGAGATGGTGAGCAGTCACCTGGTGCATCAATGAGTCTTGAAGAAAAAATTCAAATTGCAAGAATTTTTGATGAATTAGGTATAGATGTAATTGAAGCTGGTTTTCCAATTGCATCCCCTGGTGACTTTGAGGCGGTAACTGCGATAAGTAAAATTCTAAAAAATTCTATTCCCTGTGGATTATCAAGAGCAAGTAAAAAAGATATAGATGTATGTCATGAAGCATTAAAAGCTTCCCCTAGATTTAGAATTCATACTTTTATTTCAACAAGTCCATTACACATGAAGCACAAGTTGAATAAATCACCAGAACAAGTTTTAGATGCAATTAAAGAAAGTGTAACTTATGCAAGAAATTTAACAGATGATGTTGAATGGTCATGCGAGGATGGCACAAGAACAGATATGGATTATATGTGTAAGTCAGTTGAGCTTGCAATCAGTTGTGGCGCTAAAACAATAAATATTCCAGATACTGTTGGTTATACAATTCCAGCTGAATTTACAAAAATAATTACAACTTTAAAAAACAAAGTTCCAAATATAGATAAAGCTATTTTATCTGTTCACTGTCATAACGATTTAGGATTAGCTGTTGCAAATTCTTTGGCTGGAGTTCAGGCTGGTGCAAGACAAGTAGAGTGCACTATAAATGGTATTGGAGAAAGAGCAGGTAATGCTGCACTTGAAGAAATTGTAATGGCGATAAGAACAAGAAATGATTTAATGCCTTTTACAACAGGAATTAAAACTGAATTATTAAGCAAAGCTTCAAAAGTTGTCTCTAATGCAACGTTTCCAGTTCAATTTAATAAGGCAATTGTAGGAAAAAATGCTTTTGCACACGAAGCAGGTATTCATCAAGATGGAATGCTTAAAAATAGAGAAACTTATGAAATTATGACACCAGAGAGTGTGGGGGTTAAGAAAACATCTCTTGTTATGGGAAAACATTCAGGACGACATGCATTTAAAGAAAAATTAAATGATCTTGGTTATGCAGATGTAACTGATGATGTAATTCAAACAGCTTTTGGAAAATTTAAGATTTTAGCTGATAAGAAAAAACATGTTTATGATGATGATATTGCAGCACTAGTTGATGATAGTTTGGTTTTAGATAAATATATGATTAATTTAAAATCATTGAAAGTTTTTGCAGGAACAGGTGAACCTCAAAAAGCAGAAATGACACTAGATGTTTATGGAGAAGTTAAAAAAACATCTGAAACAGGAGATGGACCTGTAGATGCTATTTTTAAATGCATCAAAGTATTATATCCTCATGATGTAAAATTGTTATTGTATCAAGTTCATGCAGTTACTGAAGGAACTGATGCACAAGCTACAGTAAGTGTTAGAATTGAAGAAGAAGGAAAGACTGCAGTTGGACAAGCTGCGGATACTGACACATTAGTAGCATCAGCTAATGCTTATTTAAGTGCTTTAAATAAAATGATTATTAAAAGAAAAAAAACTGCTCCAATGGAGCATGAAACTCAAAAAGTGAAAGGTATATAACTAAGATGGCTAATTGGTTTAAAAATTTAAGTAGTATTTGGAGTCAAGATATGGCGATTGATCTTGGAACTGCCAACACACTTGTTGTTTTAAAAGGGCAAGGAGTAGTTTTAAATGAACCCTCTGTAGTAGCCATTGCTGATAATAATGGAAAAAAAACTGTATTAGCTGTAGGTGACGAAGCAAAAACGATGCTTGGAAGAACACCTGGCAACATTAGTGCTATTAGACCTTTAAGAGATGGAGTGATTGCAGACTTTATAGTTACTGAGGAAATGATTAAACATTTTATAAAAAAAGTTCACAAAAATAAAACTTTTGCAAACCCAAGAATTTTAATTTGCGTTCCAACAGGGTCAACACCTGTTGAAAGAAAAGCCATTCAAGATAGTGCGTTAGCGGCGGGGGCCAGAAGAGTTCAGTTAATTGAAGAACCTATTGCTGCAGCAATTGGTGCAGGTCTTCCAATCTCAGAAGCAACAGGATCAATGGTTGTTGATATAGGTGGAGGTACTACGGAGATAGCCGTTATGTCACTAGGTGGTCTTGTTTATTCTAGATCTTTAAGAGTTGCTGGAGATGCAATGGATACAGCATTAGTTAATTATATGAGAAAAGAATATAATTTAATGATTGGAGATAGTACTGCTGAAAAAATAAAAAAAGAAATTGGTACTGCTATACCATCGAACAGCAATACTTATGCTGTTAAAGGTAGAGATTTAAGATCAGGAACACCTAAAGAAGTAAATATTACTGAAGAAGATACAGCGGAAGCTTTAAATGATATTTTAAAAGAAATGGTAAATGGGATAAAAGATGCTCTGGAAAATACCCCTCCTGAATTGTCAGCTGATTTAGTAGATATGGGTTTAACGTTAACAGGCGGTGGAGCTTTATTAAAAAATATTGATAAAAGATTCTCAAAAGAAACTGGATTGCCAGTTTTTATAGCAGATGATCCTTTAGCATGTGTTGCTATTGGTACTGGAAAAGCTCTAGAGCAAGAAGAAACATTCTCTACTATGCTATCTGAATATTAGAAATAATGGAACCAAGCAGAGATGATTTTGTAATTGCATTAAGATCTGCTTTTTTAAAAAAAGGAACACAGCAAAGATTCTCATTATTAAGTTTAATATTTTTTTCTATAGTTTTTTTAATTTTGGGCAGTTTTAACTTTAAAATTATAAACTATGTAAAAGCAGGCATTAAGGAAGTAGTTTATAGATCGTCTTTTATAGTTTCTGTGCCAGAAAATTTATTAAAAGATAGTTATCTTGCAATCCAAAATCATAAAAAACTTTATAAGGAAAATGAAAAAATTAAGTCTGAACTAGAGATTTTAAAAGCCAAAGATTTATTAAATGAATTTATAATTTCAGAAAACCAAAGATTAAAAAATATTGTTGATGATCATTTGGTTAAATCAGACACTATAATTGCTAAAGTTTTAAGTGATAAAAGTAGTCCTTACTTAAGATCAATCATCATTAACAAAGGCAGTAAACATAAAGTAAACCTTGGAATGGTTGTAATAGATGGTGAATATCTTGTTGGAAAAATTGTTGAGGTTAACTATTCATCATCTAGGGTATTATTACTTTCAGATTTGAATAGTAAAATTCCAGTCATAGTAGAACCGAACACAGTAATTTCTATACTTTCAGGGATGGGTAAAGATTATGGGGTAATTCAGTATAGCAAAAAATATGAGGATATCAAAAATGAGTCTGTTATTTACACTTCTGGAGCAGGCAGCTTATTCAAGGCTGGAATACCTATAGGAAGAATGAATATTAATAACTTGAGTGATGAAAAAAAAGTAGATTTTTTTTCAGATTTTTCTCAATTAAAATTTGTAAAAGTTGTTTCATTTAAAAAAAGTGAGAACAAATGACAGGGTTAAGAAATAAAAATTTTATTAGAATAATATTATTAAAAGTACCCGTAATTTTACTTTTTGTATCTGTTTTAAATGATTATGATTTTAATTATTCAGGTTTAAAATATTTTTCATTTAATTTTTCATATATTTTAATTTTTTACTACAGTCTAAAAAAAACTGAAAGTTTAGGATATACTTATATTTTTATTGCAGGTTTGTTTAACGATGTTGTGATAGGAACTCCAATTGGATTAAGCAGCTTAATGTATCTAATACTTTGTGTAGCAGCATCCTATCTTAGAAATATCACTTTAAGACCAAGTTTACTAAAAGATGGTATATTTTTTCTTTTAACAATTTTAATTATAAATTCATTATTGTTTTTATCTTTAAAATTTATTTTTAATTATGAGTTAAATTATTTTGACCAAATAATAAATATGGTATTCACTTTTTTGTTTTATTTTTTATTTTCAAATTTATTTAATTTTTTTGAAAATTATGTAGTGAGAAATAATAATGCTGGGTGAAGATTTTGGTGTAAAAAAAGTTCAAACCATTAATAGAAGAATGTTTATTATTGGTGCTGCTAAGATTATTGTATTTACTGGAATAATAGCTCGATTATTTTCATTACAAATTACAGAGAATAAAAAATATTTAACTCTATCTGACAAAAATAGATTACGTGAATGGAAATTACCTCCAATTAGAGGTGAGTTTTTAGATTATTTTGAAAATGTTATTGCCGGTAATTTAAAAGTATATCAACTTCATGTTACTCCTGAAGAAGTAGAAGATTTTAAATATTTGATGGTAAGGTTAAAAGAAATTTTAAATATTAGTAATAATGATTTTAAAAAAATAATAGACCAAAAAAATAAACAAAAACCTTGGGAAACTATAATCATTTCTAAAAATTTAACATGGGAGCAGTTTACAAAAGTCAATTATTACTTGCACGATTTAGTAGGAGCCAAACCAGTTCTATCTGTATCACGAAACTATCCCTTTAGTGAAAGTTATACACATGTCTTGGGCTATGTTAGTGAAGCGAGTGAAAAAGATATTCTAAATAATGAAATTATAAGAAGTACACATGTACCAGGTCTCAAAGTGGGAAAAAATGGTTTAGAAAAAACTTTTGAAGATGAATTAATTGGTACGAATGGTATCCAAAGGTATGAAGTTAATGCCTATGGAAAAAGAATTAGCCAACTTGATCATACCGATGGATTAAATGGCAAAACAATTAAACTGACAGTAGATACAGAAATTCAAAAGTTTTGTAATGAGCTTTTAAAAGGTGTAGCTGGCTCAATAAGTGTAATGGATATTTATACGGGTGAAATAGTTGCTATGCAGTCATCACCATCATTTGACCCTAATTTATTTCTTTTTGGAATTAATCAAGATGACTGGCAGTTAATTAGAAACAATCCATTAAAACCATTAGTTAATAAAACTTTATCTGGTTTGTATTCACCAGGCTCAACATTCAAACCAATGGTAGCTTTATCAGCACTAGAAAATAAAATTATTGATGAAAATTTCAAAGTTAACTGTACAGGAAAAATTGAAATGTATGGACAAACTTATCATTGCTGGAAAAAAAGAGGACATGGCATTGTAGATTTAAAGGACGCAATGAAGCAGTCTTGTGATACATATTTTTATGAGATTGCGAGAAAACTTGGTGTAGATCGATTAAAAGAAACATCTATAAAATTTGGCCTTGGTGAAAAAGTTTTAAATGAAACATTTAGTATTGAGAAAAAAGGGTTAATTCCTGACACCAAATGGAAAAAAAATAATTTAGGAAAAGGTTGGGTTATAGGTGAAACATTAATCACAGGTATTGGACAAGGCTATACTCAAACAACACCTCTACAATTATGTCAAATGACAGCTCAGCTTGCAAATGGAGGATTTAAGATTTATCCAAAAATAATAGTAGAAGAGGATAGTAAAACTGTAGATGAAATTAGATTCATAATGAATGAAAATAGAAGACAATTAAATAAAAAAGACAGTGGATTAAAAGATACAACAGAAGAACTTTTAGGGTTTTTAGATAAAAAGGAACATGAAACTTTATTTAAAAGTTCTAAAAATATAAACTTAGTTTGTGAAGCGATATTTGCATCTACAAATGAAGTCAGAGGGACTTCTTACAATTCACGTATCGAAGATCCCAAATACCAATTTGCTGGAAAGACAGGAACATCACAAGTTAAAAGAATAACTGAAGCTGCAAGAGAACTTGATTTAAGTACCTCTGAAATTCCATATAATGAGAGGGATCACGCTTTATATATAGCGTTTGGTCCATATAAGAATCCAAGATACGCATTAAGTATTGTTATAGAGCATGGTGGATCAGGTAGTTCAGCTGCTGCACCGATTGCAAAAAAACTGTTTAAATTAATTATAGATAGACATGAGCTAAGAGAGAAACAAACTAAACAAAATGATTTAAAAATATAAATGCAATACAATTCATTTAATACACAACCCACTTTTTTTCAAAAATTAAGAAATTTTGATTACATTTTATTAATTTGTATTTTATTGCTTGGGTTAATTAGTGCTTTGTCCATGTACTCAACCGATGGGGGGCAAATCTTATTTCATAGCAAAAGTCATATTTCAAAATTTTTAATTTTTTTCACAATGATGATTTTTATGTCATTTTTTAATATTAAATTTTGGCATTACTTTGCTTACTTTTTTTATATTGTAGTTTTATTTTTTCTAGTCTGGGCTTCCTTGTATGGCATTAAAGCTTCAGGATCACAAAGATGGATCAATTTATATTTTATTAATTTACAGCCATCTGAATTAATGAAAATTGCAATAATAGTATGCCTTGCTAAATATTATCACCGTATACAATTGAATAAAGTTAATAGTTTTCAAGTTATGTTTGTTGCTTTGGTAATTTTAATTTTACCAATCATGCTTGTTATTACTCAACCTGATTTGGGAACTTCAATTTTAATTGCTTTAAGTGGATTAGTTGTCATTTGGCTTGCAGGAATTAATATTAAATATTTTGTTTATTCTTTTATAGCTTTATTAATTTCAATGCCTTTTGCTATTGCTTTTTTACAGCCTTATCAAAAGCTTAGAATTTTGACTTTTCTTAATCCAGATAGGGATCCTCTAGGTGCAGGTTACCAAATTATTCAATCTAAAATAGCAGTTGGATCAGGAGGTTTAACTGGCAAAGGTTTTTTAAAAGGCACTCAAAGTTATTTAGAATTTTTACCGGAAAAACATACAGATTTCATTTTCACTTTATTTGCTGAGGAACATGGTTTTTTAGGTTCCCTAATTTTATTGTTAATTTATATAATCATTATTTATAGAGTATTAAGAATTGGTGCAATCTCGAGGAGTTATTTCGCTAAACTTTTTTGCTACGGCTATGGGTCTGCAATATTTTTTTATGTAACAGTAAATATGTCAATGGTTTTAGGTTTACTGCCTATCGTTGGATCTCCCCTGCCAATTATGTCATATGGAGGGTCTTCAATGCTTGCAACCATGATTGGATTTGCAATTGTTATGAGTGCTAAAATTAATCATAAACAGCTAATAGCGTAAGTATTTTAATGTTTTACTTGTCTAATTTGTCGCGAGAATATTTAATTTTAAGAATTATATAAAGTGTCATGGAAAAAAATTTAAAAATTGGAATTGTTGGTGCTGGTATACAAGGTATTTCGAATGCTTTATTTTTACAAAAAAAAGGTTTTAGTGTAACAATTTTTGATAGAGATGAACCGGGAAGTCCTGCTGCATCCTACGGTAATGCAGGTCACTTTTCTCCATATGCATCTGTTCCTATAAACAGACCTGATGTATTAACTGATGTCCCTGCAATGCTTTTAAGTTCTACAGGTCCACTTGCTTTAAAATGGAACTATGTTCCAAAAATGATGCCTTGGTTTTTACAATTTATAAGAAACTGTACTACAAAAAGAATGATGCATACTGCTAAAAACATGCATCAAATTTTAGATTTAGCATTACCTGCTTATGATGAATTATTTGATGAAGTAGAGCTTGGAGGATTGGTTGAAAAAAAAGGTATTTTATATATTTGGAACGATCAAAGTTTAAAAAGTAGAGAACTAGAGATTAAAGTTAGAAATGAACTGGGGGTTGATCAACAAGTAATTACTCCAAAAGAAATTCATGACTTAGAACCGAATATAAAACCTATCTATCATGGAGGTGTTTATTATCAATATGGCAGACATGCGAGAAACCCTAAGAAAATTCTTTTAAAACTCTATGATCTGTTTTTGAAAAAGGGGGGTAAGTTTTTAAAAATGAATATTAAAGACATAAATTTTAATGATGAAAAGCCAGTTATAAAAGCTGAAACGCAAAGTTTTCTATTTGATAAAATTGTTATTGCCTGCGGTTCATTTTCAAAAAAATTAACAGATAATTTAGATGAAAAAATACCTCTTGATACTGAAAGAGGGTATCATGTGCATTTTAAAAATTGCGATCATCTTTTAAGTAGACCCGTAATTTTCCAAAATAGAGGATTTGGTATTACACCCATGGAACAGGGACTTAGAGTTGTAGGTACGGTTGAATTTGGTGGACTAGACAACCCATTATCAAAATCAAGAGTTAAAAATTTAATTAATAATGCAAAATACATGATGGGTGATTTACCCGAACATGAAGATGAGTGGCTTGGTTTTAGACCTACATTACCTGACTACTTGCCTGTAATAGGACCTTCAAAAAAATATAAAAATGTTTTTTATTGCTTTGGTCATCATCATTTAGGATGGACATTAGGACCTATTTCAGGGAAAATAATTTCTGGAATGATTGCTGAAGAAAATACAAACTTAGATTTAAAGCCATACAGCTCTCTTAGGTTTAGCTAAGTGATAAATAAAAATAATGTTGCTTATATTTTTTTATTTTTAGCAGCTTTATTTTGGTCAGGAAATTTTTTAGTTGGAAAATTTGCTAGTCAATATCAAGTACCTCCATTTTCATTAAATTTTTATAGATGGCTTTTTGCTTGGTTGATCTTAGCTCCTTTTACAATTCAAGAACTATTTAACAAAAGAAGTTATATTTTAGAAAATTATAAATATTACACAATTCTTGGAATAACGAGCGTCACTATCTTTAATTCAATTGTCTATTATTCTTTAAACTTTACGCAAGTAATCAGTGGAGTGTTGATGATATCAACAATACCAGTGATGATCATTTTCATTTCTTCAATTTTAAAAATTGAAAAAACTAATACTTTTCAAATAATGGGCGTTACATGTTCTTTTATTGGAGTTGTTTTAATTATAACCAAAGCAAATCTTGGAATATTAATGAATTTAGACTTTAACAAGGGTGACATCACTATGGTTTTTGGAATGCTTTCTTGGGCTACTTATTCAGCTCTTTTAAAGAAAAAAAAACACGAACTATCTCAACTAGGTTTACTAGAAGTAGTAATTTCATTTGGCTTTATTTTTTTAATACCAATTTACTTTATAGAGTATCAAATGGGCTTTAGAATTGTTTTAAATCAAAACTTTTACATGATTTTATTTTATGTAGTTCTATTTCCAGGTCTTGCTTCTTTTATTTTTTGGATAAAGGGAGTTGCTTTAATTGGTGCTAACAGAGCAGGTGTTTTTTTACATATGATGCCTATTTTAAGTGCAATTATGGCAATGATTATTTTTAATGAAAAATTTATGTTTTATCATATGTTGGGCGCAATATTTATTTTAACAGGAATTCTTTTATCAAATAGAAAGATTAAAAATGCTTAAAGTTGCTATCTTAGATGATTACCAAAACGTGTCTCACGAATTTGTTGATTTAAAAAAATTATCTGGCAAATATGAATTTAAAATATTCAGTGAACCCTTTGAAGATGAAGCAGATGCCATAGAGCAATTATCAGACTTTGAAGCATTATTGATAATGAGAGAGCGAACTCCTATTACTAAAAATTTAATCGATAATTTAAACGACCTTAAATATATCATTACCAGTGGTTCAAGAAATAAAGCAATAGACTTAGCTGCTGCAAAAAAGAGAAAAATTACAGTGTGTGGTACTGACATTGATTTTGCAGGCACAACAGAATTAACTTGGGGTTTAATTTTAGGATTAGCTAGAAATTTTAAAGAAGAAATTGACAATATGTACCAAGGTTACTGGCAAACCACTATTGGATTTGAGCTTAAAGGAAAGATTTTGGGGTTAGTTGGACTTGGAAGAGTTGGTTCACAAGTTGCTAAAATTGCTAAAGCTTTTGGCATGGAAGTTATGGCTTGGAGCGAAAATTTAAACTTGGATACGTGTAAAGAACTTGGTGTTCTTCCATGTAGTAAAGAAGATCTATTTCAAAATTCTGATTTTTTATCGATCCATGTACAAGGTGGAGAAAGATATAAAGAGTTAATAAAACTAAAAGAGTTAGACTCAATGAAAAAAACTGCTTTTTTAATTAATACATCTAGAGGATCAATTATTAATGAAGATGATTTAATTATAGCATTATCAACCAATGTTATTGCTGGAGCAGGACTTGATGTTTATGAAAAAGAACCTCTGCCAGAAGGTAACAAACTAAGATTTTTACCAAATGCATTATTAATGCCACATGTTGGCTATGTAACAGCAGAAAATTATAGTATATTTTATACACAGATGATTGAAGGATTAGAGGCATGTGTTGCAGGTAAACCCTTAAGAGTATTAGAATAAACCATGACAAAAAAAATTAACAAAGACCTTACAGCTGAACAAAAATTAATTTTATTTGAAGATGGTACAGAAGCGCCTGGTACGAGTGAATTAAATCACGAGAAGAGAGAAGGAAGCTATCATTGTGCTAATTGTGGTGAAAAATTATTTGACTCAAATGCCAAATATGAAAGTGGTTCAGGTTGGCCTTCATTTTATCAATCGTTACCGGATGCATTTGAAACTAAAACAGATACTCTATTAGGTTATGAGCGGGTAGAATATCATTGCAAAAAATGTGGCGGACATCATGGTCATATCTTTGAAGATGGGCCTAAACCAACTGGTAAAAGATATTGTAATAATGGTGTTTGTCTGACTTTTAAACCTAAAAACTAGTTTATTTTAAAAGTTCTAGTAATTTATTTTCTTTTTCAAGAGCTCTAACATCATCGTAACCACCAATATGATTATCATCAAAAAAGATTTGTGGAATAGTTCTTTTTCCATTAGCTTTAGTAATCATTTCATCCATTGCTCCATCTACTGTTGCAATATTAATTTCTTTATATTCAACGTTGTTTCTAGCTAATAATCTTTTTGCTGCATCACAAAAATTACAAAGTGGACCTGTATAAATAGTTACATTTTTCATATCTTATAAATAATCATTCTTTTTAATTTTACTAGTAATTTCTTTTCTAGAGTATTCAAATTTTTTTCTATGTTTAATACTTTTTTGATTAACTCTTTTTCTCCACAATCTAAAAGAAACAGGCTTTATAGAACGCCTCATAATCTTGATTACTTCACCTTCTGTCTTTCCAGTTTTTTGCTCTATTTCTTCAAAGGTAATCCGGTCAGCCCAAGCAGCCCAGATGATCCAGTCAGGATCTGATATATGGGGTTCTGGATTTTTAACTCTAGTTATAGGGGTGTGACCTTTTTTTTTCATAAATCCTTTATTTTCATTATATTTAAAAAAATTGATTAATGCATTTTATTTAAGGTCATGGTATCTTCAAACTTAGATAGTCCATCTTAGCCATCTTTAGCTCCCGGTTTTTTTGGACTATCCAAACAACAAAATGCTTCCCTTAAATTATTTTCTTTTTTTACAGATTATTTTATTTTTATTTATCACTCCTGGTACACCTAGAATTGTAATCATTTCATATTCCATGAATTATGGAGTTCAAAAATGTATCTGGACAGCTCTTGGAGATGTTACAGCAAATATTATTCAAGCAACATTAGTAATTTTTGTTTTAGGATCTTTTTTTGTTGATAATCCAAACTTTCTAAATACTTTTAAGTGGATTGGTATAGCTTACTTACTTTATCTCGCTTATGATATTTATAATTCAAGACCAAAAGATATAAATTCAAATAATATTTCGTCAAAAAGCTTTTTTTCTTTTTTTAAAGATGGTTTTTTAGTTGCAGGAACAAGTCCAAAAGCTTGGATGTTTTTTCCTTTAATATTTCCACAGTTTATAGATTTTAATTCAAATTATATTGTCCAATTTTTAATTTTAATTACAACATATGCAGTTTTAGATTTTTTATCTTTAATTGCTTATGCTGTTCTTGCTAGAAAATTAATTGTTTGGATAAAAGCAAACCCAAAAGTTATTAATACAATTTCAGCGTGTGTATTGATATTAATCGCTTTAATCATAGCATTTATTCAAAACTATTAGGTCACACTTTTGTCTTAAGGACTTGCGTGTAATTACATTTAAGGGTTAAATATTTATTTAAATTTAAAAAACTAATAGAGGGAAATAAAAATGAAAATCAGAAATATAATTATTACTTTAGTTTCTGCAATTGCTCTTTTAATTTCAGCTTCAACAATATCTTTCGCGAAGGTTGTTGGGGATAAAATTATTTTAGGTGCAGCTATTTCATTGACTGGAAAATACTCGTCAAATGGTGTTCATACTCAAAACGGCTATAACTTAGCAGTTGACAGAATAAATGACATGGGTGGTATTAAAGTTGGTGGAAAAACTTACAAGTTTGAAATCATTTATTACGATGATGAATCAAACTCTGGAAGAGCAGCACAACTTGCAGAAAGATTAATTCAACAAGATGGTGTTCAATATATGCTTGGACCTTATAGCTCAGGCTTGACTAAAGCTATGGCTCCTGTAACTGAAAAATACCAAGTTCCTATGGTTGAAGCAAACGGTGCGTCTAGATCGTTATTCACTAAGGGTTATAAATATTTATTTGCAGTACTAGCTCCAGCGAACTTATATCTTGATGTAGCAATTGATCTTGCAGTTGAAAAAAATGGTGGAAAACCAGTTAAGATTGCAATGGCATTTGAACAAGACGCTTTTTCTCAAGATGTGAGATTAGGTATTCTTGATGCTGCTAAAAGAACAGGTTCTAAAATCATTATAGATGACAAGTTACCAAAAGAGCTTAACGATATGGCTGCTACTTTATCTAAAGTAAAAGCTACTAATCCGGACGTTCTTGTAGTTTCAGGTCATACTAAAGGTGCTTTGACAGCTGTTAGACAAATCTCAGAGATGAAAGTTGATGTGAAAATGTTAGCAATGACTCACTGTGATGCTGCTAAATTATCTAAGCAACATGGTAAAGCTTCTGAGTACGCGCTTTGTGCTTCTCAATGGCATAAGTCTCTATCTTATACGGATAACTTCTTTAAAGATGGTATGACGTATGATGCAGACTTTACTAAAGCTTTCGGATATGCACCGCCATACCAAGCTGCTGAATCTTCTGCTGCTTTATTAGTTTTTAAAGATGCGTTCGAAAGAGCACAATCATTTGATACTAAAAAAGTTAGAGATGCTTTAGCTGCAACTGATATGCAAACTTTTTATGGAAACATAAAATTTGCTGAAGGTGGTCAAAACGTATCTAAGCCAATGGTACTTTTCCAAGTATCATGTAACGATGATGGTAGTAAGTGTGAAAACAAAGTTGTTGCTCCTACAAAATGGGCATCAGCTGAGTTGGTACACCCAATTCCATCTTGGTCAAAAAGATAATACCTAATATGTAAAATGCTCCCTAGAAATAGGGGGCATTTTTTTATAAATAATAGAAAATAAAATTTATGGATTTCTTAATTTTCCAAGCCCCAATACTAATGGTCCAAGCTTCAATGGATGGAATACTACTTGGTATTTTATTTGCATTAATTGCTTATGGAATGGCTCTGCAGTGGGGAGTAATGAATATAATAAACATTGCTCAAGGAGAATTAGTAATCATGGGTGGATACATCGCTTACTTCATGTATTTATCAGGAATTCACCCAGCCTTTGGAGTAATTGTATCACCAATCATTATGTATTGTGTTGGTTGGGGAATGTACAAGCTTGTTATTAATAAAGTAGTAGACAAAGATTTATTTACATCAATTCTTGCAACTTTTGGAATTAGTATTTTAGCGCAACAATTAATGAACTTTGCATTTGGTGCCGATGTAGTTGTTGCTCAATCAAATTTTGGAACAACAATGTTGTTTGATAATTCAGTGACACTACCTAATGCTAAGATATTTTCAGGAGCAATTTGTGTGATATCGGCAATTATTCTTGTCATCTACATGAAAAAATCAAAATTAGGCAGAGCTATTAGAGCAACTGCTCAAAATGCAAGAGCTGCTAAAATTTTAGGTGTTGATACTGAAAAAGTTTATGCAGCAACTTTTGGAATAAATGCAGCACTATGTGGAATAGCAGGAGCATGTATTGCAATCACATTCACGTTGCACCCTTATACAGGACTACCTTACACAGTTAGATCTTTCATGATTGTAATTATTGCAGGACTTGGAAATTTACCAGCTGTTGCAATATCTGGTATGGGCCTTGGAATATTTGAGGAATGGGCAGATTATCTACTTGGAACAGAATTTAGAATAGCAGCTGTATTCTCGTTACTCGTATTAATCCTTGTTTATAGAAGATTTAAACTATCAAGAAAAAGAGAATATCTGAAATAATGAGTAAAAATACATTTCTATATGCAGGTTTAATAATTCTTGGTTTGGCTGGAGCATTCATATTCCCAGCTTATAAACTTCAGATGTCGTTTCTTTATATTTTAATTGTACTTGCGATGACTTGGGATGTTCAAGGAGGACAGATGGGTTACAACACGTTTGGTAATATATTATTTTTTGGTGTTGGAATGTATGTTGCTTCAAGCACTCAGATAGCAATGTTTTTTTCACTAGCTGAGTGGACAGATGCAGGGGGAGAAAAAACTTTTGTTCACACTATCCCACAATTTTTTCAAGGATTTGGAGTTGGAATATTGTTAGCTGGAATTATTCCAACAATAATTGCTGGAGTAATTGGTTATGGAATTTTAGGTTTAAGAGGACACTACTTTGCAATTTGTACATTAGCTTTAGGAATAGCTGCTGGTGAAATTGCTGGTGGAATTGAAATTATTGGAGCAGGACAGGGTATGACAGTTCCAGTTTGGCCAAAAGGTTTTGGAACGAATGCATCATCATCACAGTTTATGTACTATTTAAGTTTTGGTTTAGCAGTTGTAACTTTTATTACTTTAAAGTGGGCTTACAGCACAAGATTTGGATTAGTTTTAAACGCAATTAGAGACAATGAAGATAAAGCTGAAGCAATGGGTATTCATACTATGAGATATAAAATTATAGGTTGGATGGTATCAGCTTTCTTTGTTGGAATTGCAGGAGGACTAATGGGTCACATCAATGGCTATATTGAACCTACAGAAATCGCATTTGCAGGACCTACATTTGGAGTGTTCATGGTGTTAATGGCAATTCTTGGTGGTAAAGGAACTTTATGGGGACCACTAGTTGGTGCTGTTCTATTTCATTTATTTAAAGAAGGTTTTTGGACTTACTTCTTAGGCTGGCAGTATGTAGCTCTTGGAGTTTTAATTATTGTAATCGTTGTTTATTTTCCTGAAGGATTAATGGGATGGTTAAGAGAAAAATATCCTGAAAGATTTGGAGAAGTAATTGATGAAGCTGACCGAAAGGCACAGGTAGAATTAAAATAATGGCCATATTAGATATATCAAATGTAAGTAAATCTTTTGGCGGTGTTAAAGCCAACGTAGATATCTCTATGTCAGTTGAACAAGGTTCAATTGTAGGACTGATTGGTCCAAATGGTTCTGGAAAAACTACTTTATTTAACTCAATAGTTGGAACTTATCCAATTGATGGTGGATCAATTAAATTTAACGATAGAGAGGTATCTGAGTTACCAGTACCCGTTATTGCTAAACTTGGATTACTTAGAACTTTTCAGCAAACTCGAATTTATGGAAAATTAAACTGTATTCAAAATATGCTAATCAGCCACAAACCTGAAAACGATGGGATTTTAACAGTTTTCCAAAAAATACCTTCAGATTTAACTGATAAAGCAGAAACATTATTAAAGTTTGTAGGACTTCATCAAAAAAGAAAACTTAGAGCAGGAGATCTTTCTTTTGGTCAGCAAAAATTATTAGAACTAGCAATGGCCTTAATGAATGAGCCTAAAATGCTCTTGTTGGATGAGCCAACAGCTGGAATTAATCCAACATTAATTAATGGAATTATAGATCGTTTAATTAGTGTTAATAAAGATTATGGGATTACCCTGTTAGTTATAGAGCACAATATGAAAGTAATTATGAATTTAGCACAAAGAGTTTTTTGTTTAGCACATGGTCAAATGTTGGCAAACGGAACTCCAGATGAAATTAAAAATGATAAGCGTGTGCTAGACGCTTACTTGGGAGCACAATAATGTCAAATCAATATGATGTATTAGGAAAAGCACCAGGACCAGAAGAATTAAAAAAACTATCTCCAGACAATAACCACGTAACAATAAAAAAATTATCTGCTGGTTATGGTAAGATGGAAATTCTACATGATTTTGATTTATGTGTAAGTAAAGCTCAGTCGCTATGTTTAATTGGTCCAAATGGAGCAGGTAAATCTACGATCCTTCATTCTATTTATGGATTTACAAACATTTTTTCAGGACAAATAGAAATTGACGGTAAAGAAATTACTCACTTAACCCCAGCTGAAAAACTTAGGTCATGTGGAATAGCATATATCCTACAAGATAACTCAGTCTTTCCAGATATGACGGTTGAAGAAAATTTACTAATGGGTGGTTATGCTAAAGAAAATACGGACGAGTCTTATCAAGAAGCAGAAAGAATTTTTGAAAAATATGAAAGATTAAGAAATAGAAGAAATCAACCAGCAAAAGTTTTATCTGGTGGTGAAAGAAGACTATTAGAAATTTCTAGAGCACTAGTTATGAAACCTTCTGTATTACTTGTTGATGAACCTTCAATTGGATTAGAGCCAAGATATATAGATATGGTTTTTGAAATATTAAGAGACCTTCAACAAACTGAAAAGAAAACTATTATCCTAGTGGAACAAAATGCAAAAAAAGGATTAGAGTTTGCAGATATTGGTTATGTTTTAGTATCAGGACAAACTGCTATTGCTGGCAAAGGGGATGATTTATTAAAAAATCCTGATGTTGGTAGATTATTCCTTGGCGGTTAATGATTAATAAAGAATTTTTCTTTAAAGGTTTCAAATCTATTTTAGCTCCAGACAGTCCAGCACTTGCGTTAGGATGTTGCTTCATCGCTATAGGTGCACTTCTTAAAAATTTAGGATTTAATATTCAAGAAAGTATTTTTTCAACGATGCTTACTTATGCTTTGCCTGGATCATTAGTCATGGCTGAGTCGTTATTAGTTGGAGCGTCATTATTAAATATTTTTTTAGCTGTTTGGTTTGTTAATGCTCGTCTTTATCCAATGGCTGTTTCTTTGTTTCCATTAATGATGCATAAAAGCCAACCAAAATGGAAATATTACTTTTCATGTCATTTTATAGCAGTATCTGCATGGTTGATAATGAAGAGTAATTATAAAAGTATTGATAAAAAACATAGAATAGATTTTTGGATTGGAATTGGTTGTGCTACTTGGACTACTGCAGTAATAGGAACATTTATAGGTTTTTACGCATCTGATTATTTGGATAAAAATATGATGATGGGTTTAGCAATTTTAAATCCAATTTATTTTTTATGCATGATGGTAGGTGCAATGAAAACTATTCAAATTACAGCTGCAGTAATTTTAGGTCTGGTATTAGGACCAATTTTTTATTTTCTATCTCCAGAGTGGTCAATTTTACTGGGTGGGCTTGTTGGTGGAACAATTGCTTATTTTATAGGAGAACTAAATGTCAACTAGTGTATTTCTTGCAATCTTAGTCACGTCCCTTGCAACTTTCTCTTCAAGGTTTTTAGGTGCAATTTCTTCACAAGGAATAAAAGAAACTTCAAAATTATTTAAGTGGTTTAACTGTCTTGCCTACTCAACTCTAGCAGCATTAATAGCAAGAACAATTATATTTCCTGTAGGTGTTTTGTCTGATGCAAGTTATTTAAGTAGAGTAACTGTTGTTTTATTTTGTTTATTTATATTTTTTATATCTAAAAGAAATTTTGTTTATCCTACTGTTATTTCTGCTATCATGATGGCGCTACTAAGTAATTATCTCTAATGGAAAATATCTCTGGAATAACAATAACAGAACATCAAAATTCAAAAAGAATAATTGATATTAGAATTGAAGATGAAATTTTAGATAAATTAATATTTCCATTTAATAAATTTGATATTACTGCTTTAGAGTACAAACCATTTACTAGATTTACTATTGCCAAAAGTTTAGATGATTTAACTTCTAATAAATTAAGCAAATTACTTAATTCAATAATTAGAGACAGAAACACAGGTTGCTTTATAATAGGACCAAAAAATATAAGTCCAAAAATTAATGATACTTTTTTAGTTAAACTATCAACAGCAATTGCTTATTTAATTGGCAATCCAAACCATGACGCAATGGCTGGAAAATATTATGCAAGATTTTTCGTAAAGCACGAAGATAAAAGTGACTCGTATTTGAGAAAAGCCTACACAAATATGGATCTCCATACAGACGGGACATATGTCAAAGAGATCACAGATTGGCTGCTTATGACCAAAATTGAAGAACAAAATGTGCAGGGTGGAGAAACGGCAATGTTGCATCTTGATGACTGGGAACATTGTGAGGATTTATTTAATGATCCCATTGGAAAGCAAAAATTTGTATGGGGATCTCCTAAAAGTAAAAATATAGAATATAAAGTGGAGCATCCAGTTTTCACGACCGATGATAAAGGCAAGCCAAATATCTCATATATCGATCAATTCCCTGAGCCAAAAAATATGGATCAAGGAATTTTCTTACAAAGATTATCAGATGGTTTAGAGGAGAGTAAGAATAAGGTAATCACTAAATTAGGACCTGGATCAACTATTGTAGCTAATAATTATTTTTGGCTACATGGAAGAAAACCTTTTAAAGAAAATAAAGATTTAAGTAGAGAACTGTTGAGAATTAGAGGTTCTTTTTTTATTAATTAATTCACTAATATCACTATAAAGTAACTATATTTATGAAATTAGGCTTTATAGGAACGGGTAAAATTACGTCGGCTGTCATCACTGGGATTTGTAGTTCTAGCATTTCATATAACAAAATAATCATCTCTCACAGAAATAAATCTACATCTAGTACTTTAAAAAAAAAATTTAAAAAGATAACTATTAGTAAAGATAACCAGGAAATTATTAATTCATGTGATTGGATATTTTTATCAGTAACTCCAACGGTAGGTGAAAAAATTATTAAAAATTTAAAGTTCAGATCAAATCAAACTATAATCAGTTTCATATCAACAATTACTTTAGCTCAACTTAAAAAAGCAATTAAAGTTAAAGCAAAAATTATAAGAGCTATACCATTACCGCCAATATCTTTAAAAAAAGGACCCGTTCCTATTTGTCCACCCAATAAAAAAGTAAAAGATTTTTTTAATAAAATTGGCACTACTGTTGAAATAAAAAATGAAAAGTCTTCAATCAATTTTTGGTCAACCTCTGGAATGATGGCACCATTTTATGAATTATTAAGAGTGATGACTGACTGGTTAGTTAAAAGAGGAGTTAAACGAAATAATGCTCAAAAATATATAACATCTTTATTTTTAGCATTATCAGAAGATGCGGTTGCAAACTCTAAAAAAGATTTAAAATATTTAGTAAAAGAGTCTCAAACACCTAAAGGATTAAATGAACAAGGTGTTAAAGAACTTACCAAAGCAGGTTTTTATAAATCTTTAGAAAAGACACTCAACAGTATACATAAAAGATTAAATAAATAAATTTCATGGATCAAGAACAGAATATTTTACAAATTGAAAATCTATCTAAATATTTTGGAGGGTTGGCAGCAGTTTCAGATTGTTCTTTAAAGATTAAAAAAGGATCTATTACAGGTATCATAGGACCCAACGGCTCTGGTAAAACTACCTTATTTAATTTAATTGCTGGCAATTTAAAATCTTCACAAGGAAAAGTATTATTTAATAATGAAGACGTGACAGATGTTCCTTCATATGAATTATTTTCTAAAGGAATTTTAAGAACTTTTCAAATAGCACATGAGTTTACTAATCTTTCAGTGCTTGAAAATTTAATGATGGTTCCTGCAAATCAGTCAGGTGAAAATTTAATGACAGCCTTACTGAAACCAAGTTTGGTTAGAACTGAAGAACTTAAAGTTAAACAAAAAGCTCAAGACGTAGTTGATTTTTTAAATCTGACGCATTTATCAAATGAATTAGCTGGCAACTTATCAGGGGGTCAAAAAAAATTATTAGAACTTGGAAGAACCATGATGGTTGATGCAAAACTAGTATTGCTTGATGAAGTAGGAGCGGGAGTTAATAGAACATTACTTAAAGATCTAGGGACTGCAATTCTTAAGTTAAATAAAGAAGAAGGTTATACATTCTGTATGATCGAGCACGACATGGAGTTTATAAGCAGATTATGTGACCCAGTTATTGTTATGGCAGAAGGTTCAGTTTTATTTGAAGGAACTGCTGAAGAAGCTAAAAAAGATGAAAAAGTTATAGAAAGCTATTTAGGTAGAGGATCAAAATTAAAGGATGAGAACTAATGGCTTTTTTTGAAGGTTTAAAAATGACGGGTGGCTATGGTACTGGACCTGATATCATCAATTCTTGTTCTGTTGATGTGAACAGAGGTGAAATAGTTTCAATTCTTGGACCTAATGGTGCTGGTAAATCAACAGCCATGAAAGCAATGCTAGGTCTTTTAAATTTAAAATCAGGCTCAGTAATAATTGATGGCAAAGATATTTCACAACTTTCACCACAAGATAGGGTGAGAGAGGGTATTTCATTTGTACCACAGACAAAAAATGTATTCTCTGGAATGAGTGTTGAAGAAAATTTAGAGATGGGAGCTTATTTAAGAGATGATAATTATCAAAATATTATAGAAGAAATTTATGAACTATTTCCAATACTTAGGGAAAAAAGAAATCAATTAGTTGGAGAATTATCAGGAGGTCAAAGACAACAAGTGGCTCTTGGAAGAGCATTAATGATAAAACCATCTGTGTTAATGTTAGATGAGCCTACTGCTGGAGTTTCTCCAATAGTAATGGATGAATTATTTGATCATATAATTAAAGTGAAAAGAACTAATGTTGCAATTTTAATGGTAGAACAAAATGCTAAACAAGCTCTTAATATTTCTGATCGAGGATATGTGTTAGTTACAGGTGAAAATAAATATTCAGGAACAGGACAAGAATTATTAAACGACCCAAGAGTAAGAAGCTCTTTTTTAGGCGGATAGTATGGAATTTTTAAACGCAATTATATTATTATTGAATTACATTTTTATGCCAGCACTTACGTATGGCTCACAACTAGCATTAGGTGCAATATTTGTAACTTTAATTTATGGAATTCTAAGATTTGCTAATTTTGCAACTGGAGACATGATGGCTTTTGGTACGATGGTCACCATATTATTCACTTGGTATTTTCAATCACTTGGAATTTCTTTAGGAGTTTTACCAACAGCATTACTTGCCATCCCTTTTGCAATTATTTTAACAATTGGGTACATGCTCTTAGTTGATAAATTTGTTTTTAGATATTATAGAGTAAGTAAAAGCCCTCCTGTTCAACTTGCAATGGTTAGTATTGGTGTAATGTTTGTAACTCAAGCTGTTGTTAGAATAATAATCGGTCCATCAGATCAGAGGTTTTTTGATGGAGAAAAATTTATTATCAAAGCAGGTGAGTTTAAAGAAATGACAGGACTTAATGAAGGTTTAGCAATTAAATCTAGTCAGGTATTAACTATATTTGTAACAATTGTATTGGTTTCTATTTTATTTTGGTTTTTAAACAAAACTAAGACAGGAAAAAGCATGCGTGCTTATTCTGATAATGAGGATTTAGCTTTATTGTCTGGAATTGATCCTAAAAGAGTAGTTATGATTACTTGGATTATTGCAGGAATTTTAGCGACAATTGGTGGAGCTTTATATGGATTGGACAAAAGTTTTAAGCCATTTACCTACTTTAATAACATGTTGCCAATTTTTGCTGCAGCAATTGTTGGAGGTATTGGAAACCCCTTTGGAGCATTTTTAGGAGGATATGTAATAGCATTTTCAGAAATATTCCTAACTTATGCTTATAAAAAATTCTTTATGTATGTTTTGCCAGCAAGCATGGAGCCAGAAACGTTAGTTCAGTTATTATCAACAGATTATAAATTTGCTGTCTCATTTTCTATACTGGTGATTGTCTTACTTTATAGACCTAATGGAATATTCAAAGGGAAGGTACTGTGAGAAAGCACTTAAATGTAATTATAGCTTACGCAATCATGTTGGGGCTTATTATTTTAGTTGGAATATTTCAATCTTGGAATGTAGCTCTATCAATTTTTAATATGTGTTTAATTTCTGCTGTAATGACTATGGGAGCAAATATTCAATGGGGGTATGCAGGGTTAATCAATTTTGGTCTAATGGGTTATGCGGCATTAGGTGGATTAGCTGCAGTTTTAATTTCTGTTGAACCTGTACAAGAAGCATGGGTTGCGGGAGGTTTTAGTATTCTAATGTCTTTATGGTTAATTGTTGCAATGGTCCTTGCAATACGTTTTGTATTAAAAAATTTTGAAAAATCTAAAATTAGAACTTATGGTATTGCTACAATTATTATTGCTGGAATTATAATTATAAGAGTTACATCAGAGACAAGTATTGAAGCTATTGAAAATGTTAACCCAGCAACAACAGGATTTCTTGGTGGATTAGGATTGCCAATTATGTTTTCTTGGATCGTAGGTGCATTTTTTGCAGCAGGTCTAGCATTTATAGTTGGTAAAGTTGCTTTAGGTTTACGTGCAGACTATTTAGCTATTGCCACACTATTAATATCAGAAATAGTTATAGCCATAATCAAGCATGAAGATTGGTTAACAAGAGGTGTTAAAAATGTAATTGGACTGGATCGACCAGTGCCTTATGAAATTGAACTCCAAACTAAAGAATGGTTTATAAATTTAGTTGCAAAATTTAATTCTGGGAAATTAGATTTAATCTCGAGTATTACTGATAAACAATCAGCTCTTAACCAATTAGTAATTGAGGGATCATCAGTTTTTGTAAAACTTTGTTATTCAGGTTTATTTTTAATTGTTGTTATAGCCTTGTTAATAGTAACTCAAAAAGCTCTTTACTCTCCATGGGGAAGAATGATGCGTGCGATAAGAGACAATGAAGAAGCTGCTAATGCAATGGGAAAAAATGTCGTCAAGCAACATTTATTAATCTTTATTTTAGGCTCAGCTATAGTTGGAATTGCTGGCGCTATGTTAGTCACTCAAGATGGTTTATTTACTCCAGGTAGTTACCAACCTATGAGATATACTTTTTTAATCTGGGTTATGGTTATTGTTGGAGGAAGTGGGAATAATTTTGGAGCAATTTTAGGAGGTTTTGCAGTCTGGTTTCTATGGATTGAGGCAGCGCCAATTGCATTATTCTTGATTAATTTATTTACAGCAGGTTTAGCAGATACACATTCATTAAAAATTCATTTAATTGAAAGCGTTCCATACTTTAGATATTTAATGATGGGGATGGGTCTTTTGTTGATCATGAGGTATCGACCTAAAGGTATACTTCCTGAAAAAATCGAAATAAAATAAACTTTATTATGAAATATATTTTATTAGGGATGGCTCTAGGTTTTGCTCTTTATCTTAGTGATAAATACATTTTTTAATGAATAAAAATTTATGGCTGCTAATTTTAAGTCAAATTTTTGCTTTTACAGCAGCACCCGTAACAGTTTTCTTAAGTGGAATAATTGGCTCTCAGTTTAGTCCAGTAAAATCTTTAGCAACTTTACCGATGGCTTTATCAATTGTTGGTATTGCAATTTTTGCAATCTTTGCAGCAAAGGTTATGAGTATAATTGGTCGAAGAGCAGGCTTTATGTTTGCTTCTGTAGTGAGCTCCTTATCATCTGTTCTAGCGGCGTACGCAATAATTATTGAAAGCTTTATCCTTTTTAATTTTTCATGTTTTTTACTTGGTGCAGGAGTAGCCTTTAGTCATCAATATCGTTTTGCAGCAGTTGAGACTGTTAAAAAAGATATGGCACCAAAAGCTATTTCAATAATATTATTAGCAGGAATAGGTTCGGCTTTTATAGGACCAAATGTTGCTAATATAACAAAAGGTTTTATAGCCGAACATTTATATGCCGGATCTTATATTGCGCTTGCTGCTTTAACTCTTACTTCAACAATTTTTCTATTATTTTATGAGGATGGACATAAACCCAATCATGTTAACAAGAAAATCAAACGTAGTTATTTGGAGTTAATTTCTCAACCAAAATTTCTACAAGCATTAGTGGCTTCGGCATTTGCTTATGCAGTGATGTCATTTTTAATGACTGCAACTCCAATAAGTATGCATGTAATGGAAAAAATAAGTTTAACTAAAACAGGTTTTGTAATTCAACTTCATATCGCAGCTATGTTTTTACCTTCATTGATAACAGGTAATTTGATAAAAAAATTTGGACATAGTAAAATTATGTACGCTGGTGTTGTTTTATTTTTTATAACAATTTTGACTAGTTTATTTGAGCAAAATTTTATTAATTATTTAATTGCATTAATATTTTTAGGATTTGGTTGGAACTTTTTATTTATATCTGGAACAAGTTTACTAGTTTTATCTTATAGAGAGGATGAAAAATTTAAAGCACAAGGCTTTAATGATTTAATTGTTTATTCAATTCAGGCAGTAGCAAGCTTATCGGCTGGAGTTTTTTTAACCTTAACAAGTTGGAAAACAATGAATTTAGTTTGTATAATATTTTTAGTAATAATTGTTTTATCAACATTAAGAGCAGACTTTAAAAAAAGGAAATAGAGTGGATTTTTTATCTAATCTTCAACTGAGTTTAATTGAAATCTATTTTGTAATATTTACCGTATTTATTGCATCTATTATAAGAGGTTTTAATGGCTTTGGCTTTTCTGCAATATGTATTTCTGGCTTTTCTTTTATTCTTCCAGCAATAGAGATAGTCCCAATTATTCTAATACTTGAGGTTATTATTAGTATTTTTATGGTTCCATATATATGGAACAAAATAGACTGGAATTTTGTTTTAAAATTATTGATAGGAATAATCATTGGGTCACCTATTGGGCTTTATTTATTGAAGTATTTATCTCCAGATACAACACACCTGTCAGTTTGCGCATTAGTTATATTTTTTTCATTTTTATTAATGAAAGGATATGAGAATAAAAAAATTAATAATAATTATGGAAAGCTTATTACTGGAATAGTCTCTGGAACATTAAATGGATTAACCACATTAGGTGGAATGCCTGTGGCACTTTTTTTATTAGTTACAAGTATTCAACCAGCAGTAATTAGAGGTTCATTAGCAGCCTTATTCTTTTTAACAGATATTTATGCATTTATTCTTAGTTTTTTTGCAGGAATTGTAGATCTGACAACTATTTATAGAACTATTCCACTGATTATTATTTTACCAATAGGTGTTTATATTGGTGATAAATTTTTTGTTAAAAGCAAAGAGAAAACTTATAGAAAAGTTGTTTTTTATTTTCTTATATTAATTTCGATATTTGGTTTTTTTAGGATTATTAGTAATTTTTAAATAAAAAAAACCCCCAGCAATTTTCACTGCTGAGGGTTTTAAAATTAAGATTTTAATTATCTTTGTTTTTTATTTTTGAATTTTCCACCTTTGATTTCTTTTTCTAGGAAAGAACCTTCAGCTTCACCTACGTTAGTAAAAGTAACACCAGTTGCACCTTCGTAGTCAACTTTTTTACCTTTAGCTAGTAAGTCTAAACCTTTTTTAAGTTCACCTGGGTAAATCTTAGTACCAGGGGCATTAGCAACATCCATTACATTTTTTGCAATAGAAGCTCTATCTGCTGATCCACCTGCTTGCATCGCAAGAACGATTAAAGCTGCTGCATCATAAGATTCACCAGTGTAAGGTCCAGATGAGTCGATACCCGCTGCTTTAGCAACAGAGGCAAAAGTACCTGCTGTTTTTTTATTCATTGAACCAGGAATTGAACCAAAAGATTTATTTAAATCTTTTCCAAAAGCTTCAGTTAATGAGTCACCGATCATACCATCAGATAAAATAAATTTATCAAATGCACCAGAGTCTAAAGAACCTTGAATAATTCCTTTTCCACCTTGGTCTAGGTAACCAATTACTGCTACGGCATCACCACCTGCTGAAGCTAAAGTTGCTACTTCAGATGAGTAATCTGCTTTACCATCTTCGTGTGCAGATACAGTTGTTACTTTAATACCATGAGCTTTTACAGCTGCTTCATAAACATCAGCCAAACCTTTTCCATAGTCATTGTTAGTGTAAGTAATTGCTACACTTTTGATTTTTCTGTCTTTAGTAATATCAGCTAAAATCTGACCACCTCTAGCATCAGATGGGGCTGTTCTAAAAAAGAAGCCTTTATCATCTAAAGCTGTAAGTCCTGGAGAAGTTGCTGAAGGTGAAATCATTACTACACCATTTGGTACAGCAACATTAGATGCAATAGCACCAGTTACACCTGAACAGTCAGCACCCATAATTGCTGCAACACCTTGTGCAATAACACCTTCTGCTGCTGCTGTTGCTGCTGCTGAATCAACACAAGTTGAATCTGCTCTTACTACTGAAATAGTTTCTCCACCTAATAGTGAACCTGAGTCAGAAGCTTCTTTAAATGCAAGCTCTGCAGATGCAGCCATAGCTGGTGTTAGAGATTCAATAGGACCAGTAAATCCTAAAATGATTCCCATTTTAACTTCTGCGAATGTATTCGTTGTAAAAGTAGAAACGAATATAAAAGCAGCAATAAATAGTTTTTTCATTATTTTCCTCTTTGATTGTTAACAATTTATAAAAATCAAATTAAAGACTATTTAAACGAATTTTCAATAGGAGAATTATCTAATTTTTTGAAGCCTATATACAGAAAATATTATAATTAAACCGCCAATCGCACTAAGTAGAGTTGGGATTTCTCCGAATATAAAGAACGTTAGGATTAGGCCAAATACTGGAAATAAAGAATAAAAGGGCATAATTTTATTTACTGAATAAAATTTATATAAATAAAATAATGAGGTGTGTGCAATTACAGAAACCATCACCCCATTATGGAGTAATAAAAGCCAAGTATAAAAATCAATATTTAGTAATTGATAAACTGTGTTTCCTTCAAAAAAAATGGAAAAAAGAAAAAGCAGTATAAAACCAGTAAAGCCCATAACTGTGTTGGTTAATTTAACATCTATATCTTTAATATATCTAGAAAACACATTCGCAAGACCATAGAAAAAAGCAGAAATTGCACAAAGAAAAATTGCAAAAATTTCACTTTTTAAATTTGGATCATAACCAATTAAAAAAATTCCAAAAAAAGAAATAAATATTAATACCCACATTTTAGGAGTTACCTTTTCACCTAAAAATAAAGAGCTTGCAAGAATTGCAAAGGGTATTGCTAGTTGAGCTCCAATAATTATAGGAGCAACCATAGTTGCTTTTTGCAGAGATAAATTTAAAAAAATAAAAACACCAAAGCCCATTGAAAAAGAAAAACCTGCTAAAGGCAGATAGTATTTTTTGTTTGGGATTTTAAATTTACAAAAAGGAACAAGACAAACAAAAAGTATAAACATTCTCAATGAGGCTGCCAATACAGGGGTGAGGGATGTGTTTAATGCAAGTTTATTAATTGGATAAGAACTACCAAAAAGAAACATGATAAATAAAACTAAAAAATAATGTCTGACAGTCAAAAAATTAACCCATTGTAAATGGATCAGTCATTGGTTTATCCGATGAATTTAACCATGTGGTTTTTATTCTTGTGTATTCTTTAATTGACTCAATTCCTGCTTCTTTTCCATATCCACTATCTTTAATTCCTCCAAACGGGGCCATGGGTGAAATTAACCTATAAGTATTTACAAAAGTAATTCCAGCTCTAATTGCTTTTGATACTCTCAAACCTCTTCCGAAGTTTGAGGTATAAACTCCAGAAGATAAGCCATATTTATTATCATTCATTAATTTAATCACATCCTCTTCTGTTTCAAATTTCATAACAGATAAAACTGGACCAAATAATTCATTCTCTGCTGTAGGCAAATTATGATTTTCACACTCAATAATTGTAGCTGGAAAATAATAAGCTTTACTAGATATATTGGACCTTTTTCCACCGCATCTAATTTTTCCACCTTGCTCAATTGTAGCTTTGATATTTTTTTCTATATTTTCTAGTTGTTTATAACTATTTAAAGGTCCCATTTGAGTTTCATTATCCATAGGAGCTCCTAATTTTATTTTTTCAGCCTTAGCTATTAGCTTATTTAAAAAGTCATCATAAATTTTAGATTGAATGTAAAGTCGTGATCCTGCAATACAGCTTTGACCACTTGCACCAAAGATACCAGCAGTAATTCCATTTAGTGCGTTCTCTTGTTCGGCATCATCGAATACGACAACAGGACTTTTTCCACCAAGTTCTAAGCTTACTTGCGATAAATTTTCTGCAGAATTTTTAACAATATGTTTTGCAGTTTCAGGACCACCTGTAAAAGCAATTCTTTCTACAAGGTCATGTGTAGTTAGAGCTTTACCACAAGGCTCACCTAGACCAGTAATTATATTTACAACACCTTTGGGTATACCTGATTTTTCAACTAGTTTTGCAAACTCTAATAATGTTACAGGCGCTAGTTCAGAAGCTTTTATTACAACAGTATTACCCATTGCTAATGCGGGTGCTAGTTTTACCGCAGTTAATAACATTTGGGAGTTCCAAGGAATTATCGCAGCAACAACACCAATAGGTATTCTAGTAGTTGTTACTTGCATGTCTGGTTTATCAATTGGTACAACTGTTCCTTCAACTTTATCGGCTAGTCCTGCAAAATAATCATAATACTCAGCAATATAGTTAGCTTGTGTTTTTGTTTCTCTAAAAATTTTTCCTGTATCAATTGTTTCTATAGTTCCTAGATGTTCAGCATTTTGTCTTAATTGATCTGCAAGAGACCTTAAGTATTTAGCTCTTTCTCTTGGGTGTAAATTTGACCAAGATTTTTCAAAAGCATTTTGTGCGGCCTTAACTGCTTTATCTACATCCTTCTCGTTAGCTTCAGGAACAGTTGCCCAAACTTCGTTGTTTTCTGGGTTTACAGTTTCTATTGTTTTTCCAGACTCTGAATTAACCCACAGTCCATTTATATACATTTTAAAGTTTTGAATTTTTGTCATTTATCTATTAATAAAATTTTTAAGATTGATATTAACATCATCTGCACACTCTATACTACAAAGATGTTTTCCATTATTTATCTCAATAAAACTTGAGTTTATTAAATCTTCACATAAAGATTTTGACATCTCGACAGTAGATCCTGAATCATTTGAACCTGTCATCACAAGGGTCCTAGTTTTAATATTTTTAATTATATCTGTATTGTCCTCATGATAAGCAAATAATTTGTAAGCTTTTAAAAAATTTAAATGATCTTTTTTATTTTTTGTCAAAATTTTTATAAATTGATTATAAGTTTCTGGATGGTCATTTAAGTATTGATCAGTAAACCATCTTTTTAGAGCTTGTTTTGAAATAGGTTTGTTTAATTTAGCCTGTTCAAATCTTTCTATAACCAAAGACCTTTGTTCTGAAGTTCTTTTATATGTTGTACCCATTACAACAAGGCTGTTTAGTTTGTCTTGAAATTTAGAGGCAAAATTTAGTGCAATTAAAGAACCTAAAGAAAAACCAACAAGATTAATCTTATCCACTTTTAAATATTCTAATATCGATTTTAGTTGGTTTGAAAAATCATTTAATGTTACATCTTCTTTATTGAGAATAGTTTTTCCATGCCCTAATAAATCATATGTAATTATTGAATATTCTTTAAAAGCTTCAATTTGAGGTTCCCACATCTGCTGATCAAGTCCGACACCATGAATAAAAACTACAGGAACTGTATTTTTATCATTAAATGAATAATAATTTTGATTTGGATCAAAATTTTGAAACATTAATTTATTTGGGATCTATTCCCATTTCTTTCATGTCTTGATAACGATCACCCGTTCTAGCATGAGCTCTACCTGTGGAGGCTCCACCAATTGCTATAACAATTTCATCATCAAAAGGAGCATCATGAATCGTAAATTCATGAGTTAAATAATAAGGCCTTAGACCTGAATCTGTTTTATGCATCATTGGAATAGACATTTTGGATCCAGCTGGACCTCTGGTATTGGTAAAGCTTAAATAAGATGTTCCCCCAACCGCATCTCTAAATTTATTTCCAAATCTTAAAGTGTGAATAAATGCTGAGGCATGCTCAATTTCACCATCAAGTCCGACCGTACCAGCTTTTCCATACGCCAAAATTTTTTCAGGTGATCCAATCTCCTTTATTAACTCTGGAACTAAAATATCACCTAATTTAGGTGCTAAATCTAAAATAATTGGTTTTAAATCTTCAACAAAGCCTTTTCCATGCCATGGATTTTTAAATACAGCTGCAACAGAAACCATCAAAACAGGCTCTTTAGCTTCCTTACCACCTTCGATAAAAGTTTTATCTACAAATTTTGTAAACTTTCTAAGCTCTAATTTCATTAACTTGCCTTTTCGATACTTGAATTGTCTAAATTAATCTTTGGTATAACCTCATCATTAAACAGTTTTAAACTTCTCATGCAAGCCTCATGATCTATTCCAGGAAAATTAGACCAAACTTGAAGATTTTGTAAATTTAATTCTGATTTTAATTCATTTATTTTATTAACAACATATTCTGGTGTTCCAAATAATAAATTTCTTTTATGTAAAAAATCATAATTAAGTAAGTCTAATTTATGTTTTGTTTCTGGTAGTTCTTCTCCTGGATCCATATGATTACCCAAACCTCTCCAATGACAAACCCATTTCATATAATTGATAATATGCTCACCAGCCATTTTTTCAGCTTCTTCCATAGTTTCAGCAACAAACATATCTCTAACTAAAGATATACCTTCTCCAAGCGGCACTTCTCTATTTTCAGTTTTTGATTTTGCATCTCTATAAATTTCAAACCTTTTCTTTAATGCTTTAACTGTAGGTATCCACATTATTGTATTTAAGCCATTCTGTGCCGCCCATTCAATTGAACGTGCACCATCCACAACTTGCCATATTGGCGGATGTGGCTCTTGTTTTGGTTTTGGTACAACGCTAATTTTTTTAATTTCATTTGTTTTTGTATCTAAAAATTTTTCACTAGGTGGACTCATGTCATGTTGCCAAGTAAAATTTGGTGATGGATAAGTGTAAAACTCACCCTGGTGACTAAAAAATTCTTCTGTCCAAGCTTTTTTCATTATGGTTAATGACTCATCAAACAACCTAAAATTTTTTGCCTGATCTTTTAAGTCAGCTTCTTTATTCATATTGATAGCTTCTCTTCCATAAATTCCTCTTCCAATACCAACATCAACTCTTCCTCCAGACAATTGATCTAGCAAAGCAATGTCTTCAGCTAGACGGATAGGATTATGAAATGTAATTACATTACAAGCTTGACCTATTCTTATTTGTTTTGTTCTGGCGGCCGCATCCACACCCATCATTAAAGGATTTGTACAAGATTCCATTCCTTCATGATTAAAGTGATGTTCGGTATACCAAATAGAGTCCCAATTATTTTCATCACAGTAAATAGTGATCTCTTGGGTTTCTTTTAATAGTTGATTGTATGGTTTATGATTCCAATTAGTAGTGTTACAAAAATATCCAAATTTCATTCAAACCCCCTTAAATAGTTAAATTTAAAGACGACTGATCCCACTTTCGTATTCTTTAGTACCGTTTAAACCTTAGTTAACGACGAGTTATGTACGCTTTTGTTAAACTTTATTTTAACTAGACTCCTTATTCAATATATATTTAATCCAAATATTACAGGTAATTTATGAAATTAAACAAGGTTGAGCCAAAATATATTTCAAAATCGAACCCAAGAATTGGTCTTATAACGCTTGGTAGCGATTTTAGAATTGAAAAGGATTTTAATAATGTGATCTATGGAAGAGATGTAGATCTGTATGTTAATCGAATACATTGTTACAATCCCTTGACCAACGAAACGTTAGCTAAAATGGCAGATGATATTACCGATGTCACTAAAGATATTTTACCAGATCAAAAAATAGATTGTGTTGCTTATGGATGTACATCAGGAACAATTGCAGCAGGTTATGATGTGATTGAAAAAAATGTGAAGTTAGCCAAGCCTGAAGCAAAAGTTACCACCCCAATTACATCTGCTATTAAGGCTTTAAAAGCTTTTAACATTAACAAAGTATCGGTTTTTACCCCTTATACAAAAAGTATAAACGACTCAGTTATAAATTATTTTAATAAAGAAAATATTGCAGTTAATGGATTAACATATTTTGATATTGAGTCTGATTTAGATATTGGAAAAGTAGATGAAGAATATTTATTTGAAGTTTTGTCAAAAATTAATTTAGAAGAAAGTGAGGCATTATTTGTGTCTTGTACGGCATTACCAGTATTATCGATAATCGATAAGCTTGAAAAAAAAATGAATAAAGTCATTTTATCTAGCAATCAAACATTAATTTGGGAAAGTCTAAATGCTATTGGCTATAAAAATAGTATTGAAGGTTTTGGAAAACTATTTAAATTTAACTAAATGAATTTTACAAAAGAAGAATACAAAAATAGATTAAAGAAGGTTCAAAAATCAATGCAAGATAAAGGCATTGATGTATTAATCTCTCAGGATCCATCGAACATGAATTATTTAACAGGTTATGATGCTTGGTCATTCTATTATGCCCAATGTGTCATAGTTCATATTAATGCAGATGAGCCCTTATGTTTTGTTAGAGACCAAGATGCTGGTGGAGCATATATTAAAACTTATTTGAAAGATGAAAATATTATAAAGTATGGTGAAAAATATATTCATAATTGGCCGCTTCACCCTTATGAAGCTTTAACAGATATTATTAAAGAAAGAAAATGGGATAAACTTTCTATTGGAGTTGAAATGGACAGTCATTATTTTACTGCCTACTGTTATGAAAAAATAAAATCAGGTTTACCCAATGCAAAAATTTCAGATTGTGAAAGATTAGTCAACTGGGTTAGAGTTGTAAAATCAGATACTGAAATTAATTTAATGAAAGCTGCATCATTAATAGTTCAAACAGGAATGAAGAAAGCTTTTGAAGTAATCAATCCTGGGGTAAGACAATGTGATGCTGTATCAGAAATACAAGCGGCTCTAATAAAGGGAACTCCTGAGTTTGGTGGAGATTATGCGTCTATTGTTCCAATGCTTCCAACTGGCAAAGGTACATCAGCATCTCATTTAACATGGACAGAAGATAAATTTGTAGAGGGCGAAGCAACAATTATTGAACTTTCAGGTTCTCATAAAAAATACCATTGTCCTATGGCAAGAACAGTGCTTCTTGGAAAAGCTGACCAACTTAAAATTGATACAATGAAAAAAACAAACGAAGCCTTGCAGGCAGGTATTGATGCTATCAAACCAGGAAAAACTGCAGATGATGTGGCTCAGGCATTTTGGAAGGTTCTTGATAAGTACGGTATAGAGAAAACCTCTCGTACTGGATATTCTATCGGAATTGGTTACCCACCTGATTGGGGGGAACACACTTTAAATATATCAAAAGGAGATATGACAATTTTAGAGCCAAATATTACTTTTCATATGATTGCTGTTATGCAATTTGGAAATTGGGGAGTTGAAGCTTCTGAAGCAATAAGAGTTACGGATCAAGGAAGTGAGCTATTTTGTAATTTTTCAAAAGATCTTCACATTAAATAATTAAAATAAAAAAACTTGATAAATAAGCTCACAAATGTTTTAAATCCATTTAGAAAATATGACTAAAAACAAAGAATTTGTAAAATTTGACAATGTAGACAAGAGCTATGATGGCAAAGTATTGGTCGTTAAAGGATTAAATCTAGACATTGAAGAAGGTGAATTTGTAACTATGCTAGGACCCTCTGGTTCTGGTAAAACAACTTGTCTTATGATGCTGGCTGGTTTTGAAACACCAACTCATGGAGAAATTTATTTAGATGGTAAGGTTATTTCAAATATTCCACCTCACAAAAGAGGAATAGGAATGGTATTCCAGAACTATGCTTTATTTCCACACATGACTGTTTATGAAAATTTAGCTTTTCCATTAAGAGTTAGAAAAATTCCAAAAGATGAAGCTGATAAAAAAATAGATAAAGCTTTATCCATGGTTTCACTTCATGGTTTTGAAGCAAGAATGCCGATGCAATTATCAGGTGGACAACAACAGCGTGTTGCTGTTGCAAGATCATTAGTTTTTGATCCACAAGTGGTATTAATGGATGAACCACTTGGAGCATTAGATAAAAATTTAAGAGAAAGCATGCAATATGAAATTAAACATATTCACGAAAGTATTGGTGTAACAGTTGTGTATGTTACACACGATCAAACGGAAGCATTAACAATGTCAAACCGTATTGCAGTTTTCAATGATGGTAAAGTTCAGCAACTATCAAGTCCTGATGAATTGTATGAAAAACCAGTTAATTCGTTTGTTGCTGAGTTCATTGGAGAAAATAATAAATTTTCAGGTCAAGTTTTAGATATTTCAGGAGATAAATGTAAAGTTAAATTAGAAAATGGCACAGAAATTTTAGCAAATCCAGTTGCTGTTAAAGCAAAAGGGGATAAGACTAAAGTTTCACTAAGACCCGAAAGAGCAATTATAGATCCTACAGATAAAATGGATAATAATCATAAAGGTAAAATTGAAGAAATAATTTATCACGGTGATCACACTAGACTAAGAGTTGATTTGTTGGGAAATAAAGAATTCATTCTTAAAGTACCAAATAGCACTGCAAGATTAGATCTAAAAAAAGGTAATATGCTTAATATTGGTTGGAACAGTATTGATTGCAGAGCTTTAGATCCAAAATAATCTTAAAAAAATCCCTAAAAAACTTAAATAAAATAAAGGCAAATTAGCCATAATTGGCTGTTGACTAAAGTATCCTATATTGTTTTACTTTCACTTTATAAAATAACAAACGTTAACGTTAAATAGGAGAGAAAATGAAAAAATTAAGTAAATTATTACTTGCTCTATCTTTTGTACTTTCTATCACGACTTCAGCATTTGCAGTTACTGTAGTGTCTTGGGGTGGTGCTTATACTGAAAGTCAAAAATTAGGGTATGGTGATCCTACTGCTGCTAAATTAGGTATACCTGTAAACTGGGTAGACTACACAGGTGGATTATCAGAGATTAAAGCTCAAAAAGAAGCTGGAAAAATCACTTGGGACATCATCGATGTTTACGCAAAAGACACTATCGTTGGATGTGACGAAGGAATTTTCCATGAATTCGATTTTGATAAAGACTTTGCACCTGCTCCAGATGGAACACCTGCAAGTCAGGACTTCTTTACAAGCATGCCTTCAAAATGTGCAGTTGGAAACATTCTGTACTCTTGGAACTATGCTTATAACGATGCAACAATCGGTGCTAAAAAGCCTACTACTTTAAAAGACTTTTTTAACACTGCTAAATTTCCTGGAAAAAGAGCAATTTACAAAGGTGCAATGTCTAACTTAGAGATTGCTATCACTGCAGACGGTGTAAACCCTGGTAAAGGTTCTGACTTAACTTACAGAAAACTTGATGCTGACGGTGGTATTGATAGAGCTATGAATAAACTTAAAGCTTTATGTACTGATCCAAATGGTGGATGTGTATTCTGGAATGCTGGAGCTCAACCGCCTGAATTACTTGCTAACGGTGAAGTAGTAATGGCAACTGGTTGGAACGGTAGATTCTTTAATGCGCAAATGGAAGGAACTCCACTTGTACAAGTATGGGATGGACAAATTCTTGACTATGAATATTTTGCATTAGTTAAAGATGGTCCAGGTTATGCTGACGGTAGCGCTATGAAAGTACTTAGAGAAATGACTAGCTCAGAAGGTTTAGCTGGAAGTGCTAAGTATATTGCATACGCACCTTGGAGAAAATCTTCAATTGCTGTTATGGAAGCTGGAGAGCCTTGGTTTAAAGATGGTAAAACAAGTATGGTACCACATATGCCAACAGCACCTGCTAACACAAAAAGATACATTCTTATGAACCCTGATTTCTGGGCAGATAACCAAGATGAAATCGGTGAAAAATGGGAAGCAATGAAAGCTGGTCTATAATTTAGTTTTATAGATTAAGTTTTTGTTATAAAATATTAGGGCGGTTATAAAATAACCGCCCTTTTTTTTTAAGAATTTTAAATATGAGTACAGAAAAAATATTATCATCAGACGGAATACCCTTAGAGCTTAGTTTAAAGAAAGCTGAAAGAAAAAATAAACTAAAAGCAGTTATGCTTGTAGCTCCATTATTTTTATTTCTTATAATTACATACGTATTTCCAATAGGTGACATGTTATTTAGAAGTGTTGATGATCGTATGATTACTAAAATGCTTCCAAATACATTTGAAGCAATTGAAAAATGGGATGGTAAAGAGCTTCCCGAAGAACCAGTTTATGCAGCAATCTATGAAGATTTGGCTTATCTAAAAAAAAATAAAACTTACGGTAAAATTATAGCAAGACTGAATTATGAAAAAGGTGGATTTAGTAGCTTAATAAAAAAAACAGTTAGAAAACTTGGAAAATTTGAAGAAGGTAATTATAAAGAGCAGTTTATTAAAGTTCATAAGAGATGGGGTCAAAATGAGTACTTAGTAGCTTTAAAAAATACGGCTCCAAACTGGTCATATGCAAAATATTTAAAAGGTGTTGATCTAAAGTTTGATCAAGATAGAAATATAATTCAACAAGATGAAGATAGAAGAATTCATAAAATACTTTGGTTAAGAACGGTTAAAGTTGCATTTTGGGTAACTATATTCTGTTTCTTACTTGCTTATCCAATTTCATACTTATTGGCTACATTACCCATGAAATACAGTAATTTACTGATGATATGTGTACTTCTTCCATTCTGGACATCACTTTTAGTTAGAACCTCAAGTTGGATGGTTTTACTTCAGCAACAAGGCCCAATTAATGACTTGATTGTATGGCTCGGACTCGCAGCAAACGATGCCAGACCAGAACTAATGTATAATGTAATTGGAACCTTTGTTGCTATGACTCAAATCTTATTGCCATTTATGGTTTTACCGCTTTATAGTGTAATGAAAACGATATCTCCAAGCTTAATGAGAGCTGGAAAATCTTTGGGTGGAACACCATTTGTAGCATTTAGAAAAATATATTTTCCATTAACAGTTCCAGGAATAGGTGCTGGATCCTTGTTAGTTTTTATTTTAGCAATAGGTTATTATATAACTCCTGCATTAGTTGGAGGAGCAAGTGGATCATTGATTAGTAATACAATTGCCTATCATATGAAAAGTTCTTTAGATTGGTCTTTTGCTGCTGCATTAGGAACAATGCTGCTGGTTGGTGTATTAACTATTTACTGGATCTATAATAAATTAGTGGGGATAGATAATATTAAATTAGGATAAATTATGTCATTACCAAATTATACATCATGGAATTATAGAGTTTGGCACTACACATATTTAACGATTTGTGCATTAGTATTTTTCTTTTTAATTGCACCATTGTTTATAATCTTACCCCTTTCATTTAATGCCGAGCAATACATTCATTTTTCTAAAGGAATGATAGCACTTGACCCAGACGCATTTTCGTTAAGATGGTATGAAGACATGATATATGGAACTAAAAATCCTTGGGGACTTGCAGCAAAAAATAGTATCATCATTGCTTTCTTTGCAACCATTGGCTCAACAATTCTTGGAACAGTTGCAGCATTAGGTTTAAGTAGTAGACATATGCCTTACAAAGCAGCGTTCATGGCTTTATTAATATCTCCAATGATTGTGCCATTAATTATCTCAGGAACAGCAATATTCTTCTTTATGGCAAAAGTAGGTTTAGCTGCAACACATACAGGAATAATTTTATCTCATATTATTTTGGGTACACCGTTTGTAGTTATTACAGTTACAGCAACTTTAACAGGTTTTGATCATAGTGTAACACGTGCTGCATCAAGTTTGGGTAGTAATCCAGTTAATACTTTTATGAAAATAACATTACCATTAATTTTACCTGGTGTTATTTCTGGTGCATTATTTGCCTTTGTAACTTCATTTGATGAAGTTGTTGTTGTGTTATTCTTAGCAGGACTTGAAAACACTACTATTCCAATTCAAATGTGGGTTGGTCTAAGGGAACAGCTAAGCCCAACAATAATGGCAGTGGCAACTTGTTTAATTATAATGTCCACATTAATTCTTGTTAGTGCAGAACTTTTAAGAAGAAGGTCTGAAAGACTAAGAGGAATTAATAGGTAATTGATTTACTAAGATCATTTTTTTTATTATAAACAATTCTTCAATTTTTAAATCTTATGGAAATTAAAAAAGTAGTAGTTATAGGTTCAGGAACTATGGGTAGCGGAATTGCAGCACATTTGTGTAATGCAAATATTCCAGTAACTTTATTGGATTTAAAAACTGAAATAAGTGAGCAAGCACGTGATAAAATTTACAAATCGAGACCACCACTTTTGTTAGATAAGTCCAAAATAAAAAACATTAAAGTAGGAAACATTTTAGATAATTTTGATGAAGTAAAAGAAGCTGACTGGGTAGTAGAAGCTGTTGTTGAAAGAATAGATATTAAACATGATATCTATAAAAAAATATTCAAAGAAAGAAAAAAAGGTGCGATAGTATCTTCAAACACTTCATCCATACCTATCAAAATATTATCTCAACACTTATCAGAGGAAGAAAAAAAAGATTTTTGCATTACTCACTTTTTTAATCCAGTCAGATACATGGGATTATTAGAGATAGTTAAAAATGAAAATAATGATTTAGATAAAATAAACTCTCTAAAAGCTTTTTGTGAAACAGAACTTGGAAAAGGTGCAATTATTTGTAATGACACGCCAGGCTTTTTAGGAAATAGAATAGGTGTTTTTGCAATGCAAGTTGCAATGACTGAAGCTTTTAAAATGAAACTTAGCATAGAAGAAGCTGATGCAATTTTTGGAAGACCAATGGGTATACCAAAAACAGGTGTGTTTGGTCTTTATGACTTAATTGGTATTGATTTAATGGCCGATGTTTTAAAAAGTTTTATTAAAGAATTATCAGAAAATGACCCTTTTCAAGTAGTTGCAAAAGAAATTCCTTTAGTAAAAAAATTAATTGAAACAGGATATACCGGTCGAAAAGGCAAGGGCGGATTTTATAGAGTTAATAAAACTGGTGAAGTTAAGGTTATGGAAGCAATTAATCTTGAAACTGGAGAATACTCTGCAAGTAAAAAAATTAATATTAAATCAGACAAAATAGACCTTAAAGAATTAATTTCTAGAGAGGATAAGTATGGTGAGTATGCTTGGTCTGTTATTTCTAAGATTATCAAATATGCTTCTTCTTTAGTTCCATCAATTACAAAAGATTTCAATGATATTGATGAAGCAATGAGATTAGGTTTTAATTGGACTAAAGGTCCATTTGAAATGTTAGAAGAAATCGGAGTTGAAACTTTTTTTGGTAAAATAGACGACTTTAAGGGAAATGCTTTTTTAGAAAATTTATCTAAAAATAGAAATCAAGATTTTTATGGATCTAGACAAAAATACACTGACATTGAAACGTTTGGAAAAGCTAAAAAGAAAGCATTAAGTGTAGATGGAAACAGTTCAGCACAGATATATAGATTTAATGATTATAATATTGTTGAGTTTACCACTAAAGCAAATGCTCTAGATTACGATTCAATGGATGCTTTAAAAAAAGCCACAGACAAACCTTTGATTATAATAAATGAAAGCATGCAGTTTTCTGCTGGAGTAAACTTGAGTTATACAATGGATTTTGCGAACAAAAATGATTTTAAATCCATAGAAAAATTTATTAGATATTTTCAAGAAACCTGCAAGCATCTTAAGTATTCTAATCACCCGGTGATATCTGCACCATCAGGTTTAACTCTTGGAGGTGGATTTGAAGTAATGGTCCAAAGTAATTTTGTTGCTTCACATACAAATATTGTAGTTGGATTAGTGGAAACAATAGTTGGACTGATACCAGCTGGAGGTGGATGTAAGGAAATGTTGGCAAGATGGCTTGATACAGACGAGGCTAAAAAAGACCCTCATTATGCACCACTTAAAGTATTTGATATTATTGGTTATGGAAAAACAGCAACTTCACCAATTGAGGCAGAACCATTAAAATACTTAAGACCAGAAGATAAAAAAATAATGAATAGAAATAGTTTACTAGAAGTTTCAAAAAAGATCTTAGACGACAATAAAGAATTTAAAACTCCAACAGAGACTGAATTTAAATTACCAGGAAAAGAAATTTTAATAGAAATGAATAAAATTATAGAAAATCTTTATAATGAAAAAATAATTCGTGATCACGGTGTTACTGTTGCAAAAGAACTGGCTCATGTTTTGAGTGGAGGAGATACAACTATAGATAAAACTTTATCAGAAGATGATTTATTTAAATTAGAATTAGATGCTTTCATGAGATTAATAGAGACAAAAGAAACTCAAGACCGTATTAAACACACACTAGCAACAGGAAAGCCTTTAATTAACTAATATCTATCATCTTCTTCTTTCTTTACCTCGTTTTCTAATATTTCTTCTTTTTTTTCTTCTATTACTTCTTCTTTTTTAAATTCTATTATCTTTTCACTTTGTTCTTTTTCTTTAATTAATTGGTCATTAAACTTTTTAATCAATTCTTCTTCTTTTGCTATTTGCTCCTCATCAAATTTCCTTTCCCACTCTTTTATTCTCTCTTCTTCATCTTTAATTCTTTTTTCTTCGAGAATTCTAGCTTGAATTATTTTTTGTTCTCTTAAATTTTCTAATCTTATTTTTTCTTCTTTTAGTTGTAATTCTTCCTGGATTTTTCTTTGATTGAGTTCATTTAATCTTAATTCGTTAAGTTCTTCTATTTCTAATTGTTCTTTTAGTCTAAGTTGTTTTTCTTTTTCTCTTAACTCATCAGCTTCTTTTAATATTTTTATTTCTTTTTCTCTTATTCTTTCAATTTCAATTTTTTTGATACTTTGTTCAATTTCTTCAAGTTTTTGTTTTTGATAATTTAATTTATGTTCTTCTTCAATTAACTTTTGCATATTTTTTTTTTGTTTATCAATCTCAATATTTTTTAATCTTTCTTCTTCATCTTTTATTTTCTGTTTAGCTTCACGGGCTTTTTGTTTCTCAAGAGCCATTAATTTATCATTTTCAATTTTAGCTTTTTGTTGCTCTTGTCTTATTCTTTGCTTTTCAAAAAATTCTAATTTTAGTTTTTCTTCTTTTATTTTTAAATCATCTTGTCTTTCTTTTTCCTCTTCTTCATCTCTTAGTTTTTGCTCTTCAGCTTTAATTCTTTGAGATTCAAGTTTAATTTTTTTTCTTTCAATCTGTTGCTGTTGTTTTATAATTTTTTCTTTCAGTTTTTCTTCATTAGCTATTCTTTGTTTTTCTTCCTTTATTAGATTTAATTCATTTTGTTTAATTAACCTTATTTCTTCATTTTTTTGTTTTTCTTGTTCTAACTTTTCTTTTTTTAATTCTTTAATTTTTTCTTCTTTTATTAATTTAATTCTATGCAGTTCTTTTTGTTTGGCTCTTTCTTTGAAATTATTGTATTTTTCTATTAGAGAAGATGATGTGAATTTTGTTAATTTTTCTATATTAATCTTTTTTAAAATTTTTAAGGGTTGTTCAATTAATTTTTTTTTACTTAAATTAATTTTTTTCCTAATTGTATTTTTTAGGACATTTTTCACAAACGTATCTCATCAATTTTCAATTAATAATAATAGTTATAGAGTGACTAAAATGGGTTCAACCTGAAATTTTATTCATTGTTAATTAAGCATTTTAAAGGAATTAATAAAATCTGGTCTTAATATATACTCTGAGCGTTTATCAGATTTTATTTTTTTCAATACTTCTAAACCATAAAGAACTTTTCCAACCGGTGTATATTCGCCTTCAAATAATGGTTCATCCTGTAGAATTATAAAAAATTGACTGTCTTCAGTATCATTCTTAAATGTTCGAGCTAATCCGACACTACCTTTGGTATAATTAAAATCATTATCAATTTCCGATTTAATTGTACCTAAACCTGATTTTCCAGTTCCAATTTTTCCATAATCTAAATTTCCTTTTTTTCCAAACTCTAGGTCACCAGCCTGGATAAGTTTATTTTCAATTACTCTATGAAAAGCAATATTCTCATAAGCGTTAGATCTAATTAAAGTTACAAATCTTTGAACAGCATTAGGTGAAATATTAGGGTAAAGTTCTATAATTACATTTCCACAAGGTGCATTTAAAACTGCGATATTATTTGGATTTTTAAAAGTAATATTCTTTGGATCAATATTTTTGACAAATAAACATTTATTCTTAACTATAAAATATGTGCAGAAAGTTGTGATAGCTAATAGGATTAAAAAAATAAAAATAAGTTTTTCTGATTTAGAAGCTTTAATTTTTTTTATCATTAGTAAGTAAAAGAATTATCTATTTCTTTTATTTTATTTTCAATATATGAAATTTTATTATTTAAAATAGGATCTAATTTACGAATTTGATTAATTTCTTTTTCCTTTAAAAATATCATGTGTGAGTAAACTTCCGCCATATCCTCTGAGGCTGTTGATTTAGAGTATTCTGTAAAAAAACCTTTCGTTTCTTTGTATTGTTCTAACCCTATATTTTCTGTACATGTAGAACATTCAGCATATTTAAAGTTAGAATTATTAAATTTAATCCACTCTTCTTCATTAAAAACCTCTTTATGTTGAAGATGTATTACATGAAAAACTTCATGATGGATTACTCTTTCAAAGTAGTTTTCATTAAATTTAATATCTAGTATTAATGTTTTCATTACATTATCTGGAATGCCAGCTGTATACAATTCTGAGATAGATAAATTTTTACACATAACAATATATTTCAGATTAATTTTTTTTAAATAATCATAAGAATATCTACTAAGATTTTTATGAATAATTTTATATTTTGCATCCAAATCTTTTTTATTTGGATTTGAACAAACAATATTTTTTTGAGTACCTAGTCTAAAGGGTCTGACAGCATAAAAATACTTAAGTTTATTTTTAGTATTTATTTCATAAATCTCTAAATTAGGTATTTTGATGAGATTATAGATAGTGTTAGCTTTTACTGGTGTAATAAAGATTATTAATAGTAAAACGGCTCTTATTAGGTTCATAATTATAAAGATAGAAGATATTCCATTATTAAAGAATGTGGTACATTTTATTTATAAATGAAAAAAGAAAGAAATAAAAACCCAATTCAACCTGTTAGTGGAACTAAAGTTCCAAGATTTGCTGGCCCATCTACATTTGCAAGGTTGCCAGAATTGAGAGATGTTGAAAGTTGTGATGTAGCAATTGTTGGAATTCCATTTGATGCTGGAACTAGTTACAGACCAGGAGCAAGATTTGGTCCAATGAGTATTAGACAGGCTTCAAGACATTTAAGAACTAATTATCATCCAAGTTATGATGTTGAGCCTTTTAAGGTGCAGCAAGTTGCTGATGCTGGTGATATCACTTGTAATCCATTTAGCATTGATGAATCGATAAAACAGATTGAAACTGGTGCAACAGATTTATTAAATAAAGTTGGTGGTATAATTAGTCTAGGTGGTGATCATACAATTGCAGTACCTTTATTAAGAGCAATCAATAAAAAATGTAATGGACCAGTTGCCTTAGTGCATTTTGATGCACATTTAGATACTTGGGATACATATTTTGGAGCTCCTTATACACATGGAACTCCTTTTAGAAGAGCAAGAGAAGAAGGTTTATTTTTAGATGATGCTTCAATGCATGTTGGAATTAGAGGTCCTCTTTATAGTAGGGATGATATTAAAAATGATGAAGAATTTGGTTTTAAAATTATTCACTGCGATGAGTTTCAAACACAAGGTACAGATAAAATTGCAGAAAGAATTAAAAAAAGAGTCGGTAATAATCCACTTTATTTGTCTATTGATATAGATGTTTTAGATCCAGCTTTTGCCCCAGGTACAGGTACTCCTGAAATTGCTGGAATGACTACAAGAGAAATGGTCAATGTTTTAAGAGGTCTGTCTGGTTTAAATCTTGTTTCTGCTGATGTGGTCGAAGTTTCTCCAGCATATGATCATGCCGAAGTCACTTCGTTAGCTGCAGCAACTATTGTTTACGAACTAACAAATTTATTTGCAAAATCATAAAGAAAGGATAGTTTCTCAAAATGCTAGATAAGAAAAAATTTTACATTAATGGTGAATGGGTTTCTCCAAAAAAACCAAATGACTTCAAAGTAACAGATCCCTCAACAGAAGAAGAGTGTGCTGTTATATCTTTAGGTGGAGTAGAAGATGTAAACGATGCAGTAAGTGCAGCAACTAAAGCTTTTGAAACATGGGCATTTTCAACAAAAGAAGAAAGATTAAAATATTTAGAAGCTTTATATGCTGTTTATAAAAAGAGATGGGCTGATATGGCTAAGGCTATAACTCTTGAAATGGGAGCACCAATTGATTTTTCGACACAATTACAAGCAGGAACTGGAGCTAGCCATATAAAATCTTATATAAAAGTTTTAAAAGAATATACGTTTGAAGCAAAGTTAGGAGAGCATGCACTTAATAATAACATTTTACACGAACCAAAAGGAGTTTGTGCATTAATTACTCCATGGAACTGGCCAATGAACCAAACTTGTTTAAAGGTTATTCCAGCAATTGCTGCAGGATGTACAATGGTACTTAAGCCATCTGAAATAGCCCCATTATCATCAATGATTTTAGCAGAGATGATAGATGAAATTAAATTACCAAAAGGTGTATTCAATTTAGTTAATGGAGATGGAGCAGTTACTGGAAATGCATTAACAAGTCATCCTGATGTAAATATGGTTTCATTTACAGGATCTACTAGAGCAGGTGCTTTAATTTCTCAAAATGCAGCAAATGATTTTAAGAGAGTTAGTCTTGAACTTGGTGGAAAAGGGGCAAATATTATATTTAAAGATGCTGATGCCGAAGCTGTTGAAAGAGGTGCTCTAAGATGTTTTAGAAATTCAGGGCAATCTTGTAATGCACCAACAAGAATGTTAGTTGAAAAATCTATTTATGATGAAACTGTTGAAAGAGTAAAAAATTTTGCTAATTCAATGAAAGTTGATATTGCAACAAAAGAAGGTGATCATATTGGACCTGTTGTTTCAAAAGCTCAATTTGATAAAATCCAAGCTTTAATTCAAGTAGGCATTGATGAAGGCGCTAAACTAGTTGCTGGTGGAACTGGCAAACCAGATGGACTTGATAAAGGATATTTTGTTAAACCTACTGCTTTTGCAGATGTTAATAATCAAATGCAAATTGCAAGAACAGAAATATTTGGACCTGTTTTATCAATTATACCCTTTGAAACTGAAGAAGAGGCTATCGCTATTGCCAATGACACTCCCTATGGATTGTTAAACTTCATTCAAACTCAAGATCAAGAAAAAGCTAATCGTGTTGCTAGAAAATTAAGATCAGGAATGGTTGATATTAATGGTGCAGGCTTAGCACCCGATGCTCCTTTTGGTGGATATAAACATTCAGGTATTGGTCGTGAAGCAGGTAAATTAGGCTTAGAAGAATACTTAGAAGTTAAAGTAGTAAGTGGTTGGAACGATTAATTAGTTCACACTTAATGTTCATTATAGGTTTTTAAAAATTAAATAATCCTTATTTTTATTGGTTAATTTTACAAACTTAAGGTTGTATGTTTTTATTCTTTGACACAACATTTATAATCCATAATGTCGCACTAATCGTTACCATAGCTTTTTAATAGTTAGTAAGAGTAACAAAAATAATAGGGAGAAATAAAATGGGTAGATCGTCAAAACTCTACAATTCAGATTTGGCTCCAACTCCAAGTAGTAAGAAAAATTGGGGATGGTTTGAAATCTTTAACGTGTGGGCTAATGATGTTCAAAGTTTATTTGGTTATACTTTGGCAGCATCATTGTTTTTAGCATCAGGACTGAATGGTTGGGCTGTATTTGCTGCATTAATTCTTGCAGGATTTTTTATCATGTGGCTAGTAAACCTTTCAGGTAAACCAAGTGTAAAACATGGAATACCATATCCAGTTTTTGCCCGTGTTAGTATGGGTGTATTTGGAGCTAACTTTCCAGCAATGGCCAGAGGTCTTGTTGCAATGTTTTGGTATGGAGCACAAACTTATGCGGCATCAACAGCTGTAGCGCTTTTAATTACTGGAATTACAGGAATGGAAGGTGAAGTTATGCTTCTTGGCATGACAGGTGTAATGTGGGTTTCATTTATATTTGTTTCAGCATTCCAAGTTTATTTATTTTGGCAAGGTGTTGATCTTATCAAAAAATTCTTAAACTTTGCTGGACCAGCTGTTTATGCGGTAATGATTGTTTTAATGTTGGTTATATGGGCTAAAGCTGGTGGAGGACTTTTTTCAGAAGTAGGAACTATATTTTCTGGAGGAGAACGAACTGGTGGTTTTGAAGGCTTAGGATCATTTGGGGCATTCATAGCTGTATTTGGTATTATGGTTGGATATTTTGCTGCCGTAGTAATCAATTTTGGTGACTTTGCTAGATTTGTTAAAAATGAAGATGAAATGAGAAAAGGAAACCTATGGGGATTAGTAGGTAACGTGATCTTATTCTCTTTTATTACTTTAATGATCACAGGTGGAACAATCGCAATTTTTGGCGAATATGTTGCAAGCCCAACTGAGATGGTAGCTAAAGTAGACAACTTAGGATTAACAATTATTGCTGCATTCGCATTTTTTGCAGCGACAGTTGGTATTAATATGGTTGCGAACTTTATACCTCCAGCATATGACTTGGCCAATTTAATGCCAGATAAAATAAATTTCAAAACTGGTGGATTAATTACTGCTGGTTTTGGTTTTATCATTGGTGGTATGTGGGTTGCTGTTATTACACAAATGGGTCTATTTCCATTTGTTAATACACTAGGAGCAATTCTTGCACCTGTATTTGGTATTATGATGGTTGATTATTATATCATTAAAGATGAAAAATTAGATGTGGATGCATTATTTGATGATAGTCCAAAAGCTAAATATCATTACAGTGGTGGCTTTAATACTAAAGGAATGTTAGCGTGGGTACTTTCAGGTTACATCGCTGTTGGTACTGTTTGGCCAAACATTTTAATTTTAGGTTTAGGTGATTTCTTCGCTAACTTAGGCGGCGGCGGGGGATATGCATGGATAATTGGAGCATCATTAGGTGCCGTAGTTCATCTAGCTATATCAAAAAGATAAGTAAAGTTATAACTTAAAGCCCATCAATTCATTGGTGGGCTTTTTTTATATTTTAAATTCTAAAGTGATATTTTCTTTATTCAAATCATGAAGAACTAGATTGTCACCTTCACCTTTTCTATCAACAACCAAAAAATTCATATCCTCAGTTGCAATTAAAGGAAAATGCCAAATGCCAGCATTATAATTGACTCCAATTCCGTTTGGAATAATAAAAGCCTCTACTTTATTTAAATCAGGTTTATCACCTTCAGGAGCAACAAAAGCTAAAAATGTTGTTTCTTTCATTGGTATAAAGGCTTGGCTACCAAGTGGATGTTTTTCCATCATATCAACCTTCATAGGAAAAAGTCTTTTTAAAGCTGAAAAAATACTAATTATAGACTCTCCACCATCTTTCTTTGCATCCAGGTTAGCAATTCCATCATATCGTTTTGCGTAACCATCATTTATTTCTAAAGGCTTGATATCATCTGTTGTGATCATATCTCCAAACTTTTTAAAATTTTCTTTATTAATAGGTTTGGGTTTGATTGTTAAGTTAGTCATACATTTTTTCCATATATTCTAAATCGAGATATCCCACCATCCGGAAAAATATTAATTTTTATAAAATTAATTTTATCTTTTTTCATTAGGTTATTTTTAAAAATATGTACTTTGTTAGAGGATAATTTTGCATCTTTTAATAAATACTTCCATTTGACTGAAGAATTTACAATTTGTATAGAGCCTTTTATTGTTGGTAAATAAGCAGCTTGTAAAGAGCAATAGCTTGGAAAGTTACCTTTAAAGTGATGAGTAGAAATTTCAATTTTATCAATTTCTTTTCCATCTAAAGAATTTAATATTAGCCAATCAAATCCTGGGCCACGTCTTCTCCTTGTTTCCCATCCATCTCCCATATTTTTAGCTTTACCAGGGGCTAAAATATTTTCAGCCTTACCAAAGTGTTCATTGTTACAAGCAATAACAGAGGCACCATCTAATAGTGATGCAAGATTTGTTTTTTTATTTTTCAATTTATTAGATTTAGCAATTGAGCCAAATAACCTCAATCGAGCAACCCCACCATCAGGAAAAATATTAAATTTTATATGTGTAAATTTTTTTTTACTATTTGTAGTAAAGAAGTGATGGCTATTGGCTTTAGTTTTTTTCTTAGAAAGTAATGGTTCCCACTTTAATTGACTTATTTTATTTGAACTTGAGCTTGTTCCTTCAATAGAAATCATTGCTGGCTGATTTCCATTAAAATGTGATGTATCAACATCAACTTTTTTAATAGAACCAGGTTTTCCTAATTTTAAAATTATATAATCATGCCCTTTAGTTCTTTTTCTTCTAGATTCCCATCCATCCATCCATTTACCATTTTTATCAAACAATCCATCTTTAAAAATTGCTGGTAAAGGACTAATAATTCTATTTGCTGAAGCAAAAAAATCATCAGTTTTGAATATAACCTTAGTTCCCAATCTAGGTTGAGCTAAATCGATAAGACCATTTGTAAAAATAATTTTTTTTGACATTATTAAGAATAGTTTTTAATCCAATGTTTGGCTATATCAATTCTTTTACATATCCATACGTCCTCATGTTTAAGAATATAATCTAGAAATTTCTTTAAAGATTGAACCCTTCCAGGTCTTCCAATTAATCTACAGTGTAATCCTACTGACATCATTTTAGGGTTTGTTTTTCCTTCCTCATATAAAACATCAAAGCTATCTTTTAGATAAGAAAAAAAATGATCACCTGTATTAAACCCTTGATTGGTAGCAAATCGCATATCGTTGTTATCTAGAGTATAAGGAATAATTAATTGTTTTTTCTTATTTCTAGTTTCCCAGTATGGCAAGTCGTCACTATAAGAATCACTGTCATATAAAAAACCGCCATCTTCCATAACCAGGTCTCTAGTATTGGGGCTACATCTACCAGTATACCAACCACGAGGTCTTTCCCCAAAAATTTTTGTATGAGCTTGAATGGCAAGTTTCATATGTTTTTTTTCATCTGTTTTTTTAATATTTTGATAGTCAATCCATCTCCACCCATGAGATGCAACCTCATAATTAGCTTCTATTATAGCATTACAAACTTCAGGATTTTTTTCTAAAGCCATACCGACTCCAAAAACTGTTATAGGAATTTTTTTTTCTTGAAATAGTTTATGCAGTCTCCAAAATCCTGCTCTTGAACCGTACTCATAGAGAGACTCCATATTTATATGTCTACCTTTTATAGGCTGAGCACCAATGATTTCTGATAAGAAAATTTCTGAGTTATTGTCACCATTTAGAACACAATTTTCAGCACCTTCTTCATAATTCAAAACTATTTGAACAGCAATACGTGCATTATTAGGCCATTTAATCTTTTGATCTCTGGAACCATACCCAATCATATCTCTTGGATCTTTTTTAGACATAAAAAATTATAATTTACTTTGTATTGTTTAACAATTTATTAATTTGAAACAGATTCTGCTTTGATACCATCAAGTAAGTTTAAACATTTTTTAAGCTCATCCAAAACAATGAACTCATCAATTTTATGAGCTTGTTCAATTGATCCTGGACCACAAACCACTGTGCTAATCCCAATTTCTTGAAATAATCCAGCCTCTGTTCCAAATGAAACAACTTGCCTAGAATTATCACCTGTTAAACTCGAAATTAATTCACAAGCATCTGACTTATCTTGTCTATCAAACCCAACTATTTCACCAATAATATCTTTTTCAATTGAGGCATTAGGAAAAACTTTTTTCATTTCAGGTAATAACACCTCATTTGCATACTTGTCGATTTCTTGATTTAAAAATATCCCATCTTCTTTAACAACTGGTCGAGTTTCCCAATTAACATGACATTTGTCTGCTATTACATTGTGAGCAATACCACCAAACACACCACCAATAGAAAGGGTAGAGTGTGGTGGGTCAAAAATAGAGTCTTTTGGTGCTTTACTTTTAAGCTTCTCTCTAAGCTCAATTAATTTATTTACATATCTCGATGCATATTCAACAGCGCTTACACCTTTATGGGGTGCCGAACTATGTCCCGCTAAACCTTTAAAATAAGTTGTATATTCATAACATCCCTTATGAGCATCAATAATTTTCATATTAGTTGGTTCACCAATAATACAAATACCATCTTTAATATCTCTTTTTTTTAATTCCTCTATTAGTATAGGAGCACCTTGACATGCAGTTTCTTCATCAAATGTAAATGAGAAATGAATGTCTCTATCTAAATTTGATTTAGAGTAAATAGGAGCATAAGCTAAAGTGCATGCAATAAAACCTTTCATATCACATGAACCTCTACCGTATAATTTATCACCTTTAATAGTTGCTATAAATGGATCAGAGCTCCAGCCTTTTGAAACTGGAACAACATCAGTATGGCCTGATAATATAATTGGTTTTTTTTTATTTGAATTTTTAGCTTTTAGAGTAGCGAATAAGTTCACTCTTTTCTTTTCATCATCATAAGTTCTAAAAGAGGTAGCACCTAATTTTTTTAAGATACCATCACAATAATCAATTAATGAGCTATTATCTTCTCCTGAAATAGTTTTAAAAGCTATTAAGTCAGTTAAAATTTGAACTGAATTATTATACAATAGCTCTGAATTATTTTCTGTACTCATATTTATCAACCATTATATATTAAATATATGAAAGAACAAATCACCTATGATGACTTTGATAAAATAGATATTAGAGTTGGAACTGTAATCTCTGTAAAAAAAAATGAAAAAGCACGTAAACCTTCTTTAGTTATTGAAGTAGATTTTGGTAAAGAAATTGGAATTAAACAGTCTTCAGCTCAAATTACCCATTATTATAATGAGGAAAATTTAAAAGGAAAACAGGTTGTGGGTATTTGTAACTTTCCTGAGAAAAATATTGCAGGAATTGTTTCACAAGTTCTTATCTTAGGTTCAATTGATAAAGAGGGTAAGGTCATATTACTTCATCCATCTCAAGTATCTGAAAACGGTCTTCCAATAGCTTAATTTTTTATGCATCCAGAATTATTATTGCTAATAGGAATTTCTTTATCTTTAGGTTTTACACCAGGACCCAATAATGCTGTTGCAGCTTACTCAGGGTTTAATTTTGGTATCAGAAAAACTTTACCATTAATCTTAGGGGTTGGTTTTGGTTATACAGCTTTAATTATATTAATTAATTTTGTTTTAATATCAACTTTCAAAAATTATCCAATCATTCAGGAAATTATCAGAGTTCTTGGAACAATCTTTTTAATTTATCTAGCTTATAAAATTTCATTTTCAAAAATTTCTTCAGATGGAAGAACAGAAAATCCAGTAAAGTTTTTAGATAAATTTATTTTTCAGTTTATAAATCCAAAAGGAGTAATGGCGGGAGTTACATTGAGTTCAAATTTTGTAGAACAAGGAGAAAATTATTTGAATCACTCTATTTGGGTAATTACAGTTTGTAGTATAACAGCATTTTTAAGTATCACTTCATGGACATTTTTAGGTAAGTTTTTAAGGAAATTTGCCACAAATAATAATTTTATTAAACGATTTAATTATGCTATGTCATTGCTACTTATCGTTTGTATAATAGGGTTCTACATCTAAAAACTAAATGAAACCAGGGAATAAAAATTCATATAACTCATTAAAATCTATCAGTATAAATGATACTGAATACAAATATTATTCATTATCAGAAGCAGAAAAAAATGGTTTAGATGGAATTTCAAAACTTCCAAAATCCCTAAAAGTCTTATTAGAAAATTTATTAAGATACGAAGATGATTTATCAGTTACTAAAAGCCAAATAGAAGCAATTAAAGAATGGTTAAAAACAAAAAAATCATTGACTGAAATAGCTTATAGGCCAGCTAGAGTTTTGTTACAGGATTATACGGGAATACCAGCAGTTGCTGACCTTGCAGCCATGAGAGAAGCTGTTAAAGAAAAAAATAAAGATCCCAATACAATCAATCCACTTTCTGCAGTTGATCTTGTAATTGATCATTCGGTTCAAGTAGATAAATCAGCAAATAAAGATTCTTTTGAAAAAAATGTTGATATTGAATTTAAAAGAAACGGTGAGAGATACTCCTTCTTAAAATGGGGTCAACAAGCATTTAATAACTTTAGAATTGTTCCTCCTGGAACTGGAATTTGTCATCAAGTAAATTTAGAATATTTATCGAAAGTAGTCTGGTCTGAAAAATTTCAGGATGAGGATTATTTGTTCCCTGACACGTTAGTTGGTACTGACAGTCATACTACTATGGTTAATGGCTTATCTGTTCTTGGATGGGGTGTTGGTGGAATTGAAGCAGAAGCTGGAATGCTAGGTCAGCCAATTTCTATGCTAATTCCTGAAGTAATTGGATTTGAAGTTAAAAATAAAATGCCAGAAGGCACGACTGCAACAGATTTAGTTTTAACGGTTGTAAAAATGTTAAGAGATAAAGGGGTTGTTGGAAAATTTGTTGAATTTTATGGAGAAGGTTTAAAGAATTTAACTCTTGCTGATAGAGCAACAATTGCAAATATGGCACCAGAGTATGGTGCAACATGTGGCTTTTTCCCAATTGATGAAGAGACATTAAAATATTTAAGATTTTCAGGAAGAGATGAGAATACAGTAAACATAGTTGAGAAATATGCAAAAGAACAAGGTTTGTGGGCAAATGATCAAGTTGAATTTACAGATGCTTTATCATTAGACATGTCTACAGTTGTTCCGACAATTTCAGGACCTAAAAGACCTCAGGACAAAGTTTTATTAACAGATGCATCTACTGGATTTAAAAAAGTTTTTGAAGATGCAACTAATAGAAAAAAACACAATGTTTCAAAAGTATCAGGAACAGATTATGAAATTAAAGACGGTTCAATATTAATTGCAGCTATAACTTCATGCACTAATACATCAAATCCAAATGTATTAATTGGAGCTGGGTTATTAGCAAAAAAAGCTGTTGAACTTGGTTTAGAAACCAAACCTTGGGTTAAAACATCATTAGCACCAGGCTCACAAGTAGTTACAGATTATTTAGCAAAAGCAGGACTGAATGTATTTTTAGATAAACTTGGTTTTAATTTAGTTGGATATGGTTGCACGACTTGTATAGGAAATTCAGGCCCTTTACCAGAGGAAATTGTTAAAGCAATAGACAAGGAAAACATCTACGCTGTGTCAGTTTTATCTGGAAATAGAAATTTTGAAGGAAGAATTTCTCCACATATAAAAGCTAATTACTTAGCATCACCACCACTTGTAGTAGCTTATGCACTTGCTGGTCACATGGAATTTGATTTATACAAAGAGCCTTTAGGAAAAAGTAAAGATGGTAAAGATGTATTTTTAAAAGATATTTGGCCATCTAATAAGGAAATTGAAGACACATTAAGAGAATCTCTAAATGCAGAGATGTTTGTTAAAAGATATTCAAATGTTTCAGAAGGCCCTAAACAGTGGCAAGAAATTAAAACTGAAAATACCAGTATTTACAATTGGGATTCAAGTTCAACTTATGTAAAGAAACCGCCATTTTTTGAAAATTTATCTGATCAACCTGAGGGTTTTAAACCTATTAAAGATGCAAGACCACTTTTGATTTTAGGGGATATGGTTACAACTGATCATATTTCTCCAGCAGGAAATATTCAAAAAGAAAGCCCAACAGGTGAGTATTTTATGGAACATCAAATACTTCCAACAGATTATAACTCTTATGGATCAAGAAGAGGAAACCATGAGGTAATGATGAGAGGAACTTTTGCAAATATTAGAATAAGAAATGAAATGGCACCAGGAACAGAAGGTGGGTTTACAAAATTATATCCAGAAGAAAAAGTAATGCCAGTTTATAATGCTGTAGAGGAATATAAAAAAAGAGGCACAGACCTTGTTGTTATAGGTGGAAAAGAATATGGAACAGGATCGTCAAGAGATTGGGCCGCCAAAGGAACAAAACTATTAGGTGTTAAAGTTGTAATAGCAGAAAGTTTTGAAAGAATTCATAGATCTAATTTAATTGGAATGGGTGTTTTACCTCTACAATTTACCGAAGGACACGATAGGGTAAACTTAAAATTAATTGGTTCAGAGTTGATAACAGTACTTCAAATTGAAGAGGGTATAAATGCATCAGATCATGTTCAAGTTGAAATAAAATATGCCTCGGGAGACATTAAAAAGATCAAAACGCTATGTAGAATAGACACTAAAAACGAATTAGAGTATTATAAAAATGGTGGAATACTTCAGTATGTATTAAGGAATATGATATAGAAATGGACGAAGAAATTACAATCATAGATACAAACGCAAGAAATGAGAGAATAAAGAATTTTTTTATAAATAATAAAAAAAAACTTATAATAATTATTTCAATAATATTAGTAATTATAATTGGCTATCTATCATTTGAAAATTCTAAAGAAAAAAATAAAATTAAATTAGCTAATCAATACAACTTAGCACTAATAGATCTTAATCCTGAAAATAAACAAAAAACAATTGATGAAATGGTTAATGTTGTAAAAAGTAATGATGCAACTTATTCTCCATTAGCTTTATACCATCTACTAGACAATAATTTATTAGAGAACAATGATGAGATAAATATATTATTTAATGAGTTAATTGAAAATACAAAACTTGATAATGAAATTAAGAATTTGATTATATATAAAAAAGCATTATTTAATTCAGACTTTGTTAGTGAAAATGAATTATTGAAAATACTTAATCCAGTAATTAATTCTGAAAGTATCTGGAAGTCCCATGCATTATACTTACTTGCAGAATTTTTTTATTCAAAAGATGAAAAACAAAAAGCTAAAGAATTTTTTAACCAAATTATAATTTTACCTAATGCTAACGGCACAATTAAAACTGAGTCACAAAAGAGACTAAACAGAGACCTTGGTGAATAAAGTACTATTATCAGTCCTAATCCTCTTAATTTTAAACAACTGCTCAACTAGTAAAAAAGCAGGTTTTTGGAACAAAGATGACAAAAATCAACAGCAAATTGAAAATAACAAAACTATTTTAACCAAACAAATAAGACCTGAAGATGAATTTAATTCAAATCTTTATGTTAAAATATCAAATGGCAAGCTAAATCAAAACAGCTTGAATGATCAAAATGATACTGGCGAACTAACTTATGAAGGGGTCTTAGAAAAAATTGGAAAATATAACTTTTCTAAATTTAATGATTTTGATTTTATAAGTCCCAGCCCTTTATTTTATAATAATAATTTAGTTTTTTATGACAACAAAGGTGAAATAACTCTTTACGATGAAAACCAAAAAACTTTATGGAAAAATAATTTTTACAATAAAAGTGAAAAAAAAATTAGGCCAAGACTAAATTTTGCATTAAAAAACAATATATTAATTGTAACTGATGATGTGGCAAAATATTATGCAATTAATATTGATACAGGAGAGCTATTATGGACAAAAACAAACATAGTTCCTTTTAACTCTAACATTAAAATAAAAAATGATGTTTTTTATGTGGTGGATTACAAAAATATTCTAAGATCAATATCAATAAAGGATGGATCAGAAATATGGAATTTAAAAACTGAAGAGTCTTTAACAAAATCAAATACCCAAATATCAATTGTGCTCGATGATAAAAATATTTATTTTAATAATTCAATTGGAGACATCACAGCGGTAGATATAAAATCTGGTCAACTGGTGTGGCAACTACCCACACAAAATAATAATATTAGTCAAAATGCATTTCAATTATCTAATTCAGAATTAGTTATCAATGAAAACACAATATTTTTCTCTAATAATAAAAATGAATTTTATTCTATTGATAGTGCTACAGGATTAATTAATTGGAAAACTGAGATTAGCTCAGATCTTAAACCTGTTGTTATTGGCAAACTTATAATAACCATATCTGAAAAAGGATATTTATATATTATTGACAAAAAATCAGGGAATATAATAAGAATTAACGATTTATATAAAAACTATAAAGATAAAAAAAGAAACCAAATAAAACCTACTGGTTTTATCGTAGCTTTGAATAAAATATATTTAACTAATAGTGACGGAAAATTAATTATTGTAAATAGTAATGAAGGTAACATCTTGAATGTAGTAAAAGTTTCAGGAAGTAAAATTTTGCAGCCATTTATAAATGAAAATAATCTTTTTTTAATAAGCAACGGTTCTATTATTAAATTTAATTAGTAATGTTTCTTAAGTTACTCGATAAATTAGGAAGAAAAAAAGTTGTTTTAGATCGTGGACCTTCCCACCCCAAATTTAATGAAGCTAAACCCTGGATGAATAGATATTATGTTTTATTAAGACATAGGCCTAAATGGTTTCCATTTAATATTTTATTACATGAAATGTTAGCAGACGATCATGGGGAAGGGGTTCATAATCACACATTTCCTTACATAACTGTTATATTAAGAGGGGGGTATTGGGAAACGTTAAAAAATGGAAGATTTTGGAGACCGCCAGGATATATTGGTTTTAGATCAGCAAATAATTTACACAGAGTTGATCTTAAACCAGGAACAAGACCGCTTACATTATTTTTATCTGGTCCATTTGGATTAAGAAAAGGCCCTAGATCAGAATATGGTATAGATTTTAAAACAACAAATGAATTTAAATAAATTATTTCTTAGTTATTGTAAAATTAACAATTTAGAAATTAATTCCAATCAATTAGGCTCAATCGATGAGCTGAATTTATTCTATAATCAAAACTTTAATAAATCACTTCTAAAAAAAATATTTACTAAACAAAATTATAAAACAGGGTTTTATTTACAAGGAGATGTGGGTGTGGGTAAAACCATGATACTAAATTTTTTTTATAATAAATTTGATAAAACTAAACAAAGATTTCACTTTAACGAGTTTATGATTAGTTTTCATGACTTTGTATTTAAAAACAAAGAAAATAAACAAGAAAATATTATAGATAAATTTGTTCAAAAACTAAAAAATAAATCTAAATTAATTTATTTAGATGAGTTTCAGGTTACAAATATTGTAGATGCTATGATTTTAGGTAGCTTATTCAAAAAAATATTTGATGAGAATATTAAAGTTTTATTTTCATCAAATACTAAAATAAATGATCTTTACAAAGATGGATTACAAAGAGATCAATTTCTTCCCTTTATTAAAATAATGAAGGAAAGGTCTTACGAGACACAATTAATTATCCAAGATGATTATAGAAAGTCTGTAAAAAACAGAAATGAAAGATATTTTTATCCATTAAATGAATCAACTAATTTTAAACTTAATAAATTTTTTAGAAAAATAACAAAAAATCTTACTAATCAAGAAATGATCTTAAGTATTAAAGGTAGAAAGCTTACTATTAAGAATTACTTTAATGGAATAGCACGTTTTGATTTTAAAGAGTTATGTTCTAAAAATATTGGAGCTGAAGATTACATTAAAATAACTGAAGTATGCAGTTTTATTGTTATAGAAAATATTCCAATTTTTAATAGTGATAATTCTAATCAACAACAAAGATTTATTACTTTAATTGATATTCTTTATGAAAAAAATATACCACTTATGATAACTTCTCAACTACAATTAGATTTATTAAGCTCTTCTGAAGATTTAAAAAAGATATTTAAAAGAACCATTAGTAGATTGTATGAATTAACATCTATTAAGTATACGAAGTTATGAGACAAGAGTTTTTTAATTTAGAATTGAGTACTAATGGCCAGAGTCTCTATGAATTTACAAGCGAAACTAATAAATGGATCAAGGATAATGAATTTAATAATGGAATTATCAATATAAGCATTCAACACACCAGTGCTTCTTTAATAATTCAAGAGAATGCTGATCCAGATGTTCAGAGTGATTTAGTAAATTTTTTTAATAAGCTCGTACCTATGGACAATTCCCTTTACATCCATACAGCTGAGGGAAAAGATGACATGCCTGCACATATAAAATCTGCGTTAACTAATAATCAAATCTCTTTAAGCGTTAAAAACAATGAGTTATTACTTGGTACCTGGCAGGGTTTATATCTTTTTGAGCACAGAATTGAGAAGCAAAAAAGATTGATTATTCTTCATTATTTAGGAGATTAGCTTTTTTTAATTGTTTTAAAAGCATCTAGAGCAGCATTTCTTGCTTCAACGTGATCTACAATTGGTTTTGGATAGTTGATACCAACAATTACTTTAATTTGTTCTTGGTATTTGGTTTCAAGTTCCCATGGCTTGTATAAAAATTTATTAGGCATGTTTTTAAGTTCAGGAACCCACTTTTTTGTATAAATCCCAGCTTTGTCAAATTTTTCACCCTGGAGAATAGGATTGAAGATTCTAAAGTAGGGAGCTGCATCTGCACCACATCCTGCAACCCATTGCCATTGAGCAACGTTACTAGCTTCATTATAATCAACTAAACAATTTTTAAAATGTTTTTCACCTTCCATCCAATGAATTCTTAAATGCTTAACAAGAAAAGAAGCAACAATCATTCGAACTCTATTGTGCATCCATCCTGTTTCGTATAGTTCTCTCATTCCAGCATCTACAATAGGGTATCCTGTCATGCCTGCTTTCCAAGCTTTAAGAAATTTATCATTTTTAACCCAAGGAAAATTGTCAAAATCTTTTCTAAGATTACCTTTTAACATTTGTGGAAAGTAATTAATTAAACTATGAGAAAATTCTCTCCATCCTAATTCATTAATATACTTTCTATATCCAATTTTTTTAACTTTAATGTCTTGGCATTTCTTCCAAATTGTTTCTACATGTATTTGACCAAATTTTAAGAAAGGAGATAACTTGGAGGTTCCGTTAACACCTGGAATATCTCGTGCATCACCATAGTCCTCAATTCTATTATTTATTAATTCTTGTAAATATTTTTTAGCTTCTTTTTCAGATGGGTCCCAGTATTTCTCAAATTTTTTATGCCAATTTTTTTTAGGCAAAATTTCTTTTATAGAAATTGAATTTTTGAATATGTTTATCTTTTTAATTTTTGATTTAACTCGTATTAATTTTGAAGGAGCTTTTGAAATATAGTGCTGTTCAGTTTTTTTCCAAAATGGAGTGAATACTTTATAGGGAGTGCCATCGTCTTTAGTTATTTCTTGAAATTCTATAAGAATGTTTCCTTTAAAATATTTATATTGAATTTCATTCTTAATAAATAGATCTCTTATTTTTTTACCTTTATTAATTACATCTGGCTCATAAACCTTACTCCAATAAACAGTAACATCATCTTTCTTTTTTAAAATTGATAATACCTCTAGTTCATCACCTAACTGAACTTCCAATGTGATATTTAATTTCTTTAGATCTATACTTAAATTTTCTAATGATTTAGACAGCCACCATTTTTGGGCCTCTCTTTTTTTATCAAAGTTTTTTGGGTTATATATATAAATAGCACTTACATACTCATGATTTTGAGTTGCTGTCGCTAAGGCTTCGTTATATTCAATTCTAAAATCTTCTCTAATCCAAACAATGGCTTTTTTTGTCATATTTACTCAGATTTTTTGCAATCCATCACTTAGTAGTTTTTGATACATTGCACTATCAGTTAAACCTTCACAACCAAATAAAAGTACATTTGATTGTTCATTTAACTCTAGCTTATCTAAGTATTCTTTATTGTTAAATGAGCTTATTAACGCGATTATACCTGGGACAGCACATTCACCAGCTATTATTTTTAGATCGGATAAACGCTTTTCTGCTAGCAATGCTACAGTAGTTGAGATTGCTTCATCAGATATAGTTAAACAATAATTTGAAGAATTTTTTAAAATTTCCCAGGCAATACTTGATACATCACCACAAGACATTCCACCCATTACTGTTTCCTTTTTAATATCAACACTTGTGGGTTTATTATTCTTAATACTTTGAAATACACAGTCTGCATTTTCTGGTTCAACAATAATAAATTTTGGAATATTTTGTGATAATTTTGCAAAGCCAGCAATCATTGCTGCAGCCATTCCGCCAACTCCAGCTTGAAGAAATACGTGTGATATTGAATTAGATTTTACTTCATCTAAAATTTCTTTAATCATTATGGTGTATCCAGCCATAATTAATTTTGGTACTTCCTTGTAACCTTCCCAAGACACATCTTGTACAATTTCCCAATTATTTTCTTTAGATTGTTTTATGCATTCTTTTAATGAATTATCATAATTACCTTTAACTCTAATCACTTCAGCATCCAATTTACGCATTGCTTCAGCTCTAGATTCACTAACAAATTCACTTATAAATATTTTACATTTTAATCCAAGTCTTTGAGCCCCCCAGGCTACAGATCGACCATGATTTCCAGCTGTTGCTGTTGATACAGTTATATTCTCTTTTTCACTGGCAATCTTGTAAACAGCAAAAGCTCCACCTAAAGCTTTAAAAGATTTTAGATCAAACCGTTTATCCTCATCTTTGTAGTAAATATTTTTAAATTTTAATTCATCATTTAGTTTATTTAATTTAACCAATGGAGTGGGGGCATAATTATCCCAACTAGATATAGCCTTAATTGCTTCATCTATAAATTTTTCTGGAAGTTGCGTAAGTATATTTTCTTTATTAAATTTATAATTTTTATTCTCTAAAAATGATGTAATAGACCAAAGGTCTTTCTGCATGATTGATTTCATTTATTAACAATCAAGAGTGCTATTTTTTTCCCAGTGAGTTACCGAGCTTTTTTTATCAAATTTTTCTTCTTGATTAAAATCATTAATTTCAGACCTTTTTAACTTTAGATAGCTTTTAATAGTATCACCGCCAAATGCTTCCTTAATTTCTTTACTATTTTCTAGTTGATCTAATGCATCTTCAATTATGTCAGGTAATTTTTTTAGGTGAGGGTAATTTTTATGATCAGTGTACATATTACAAGATAAAGGTTCACCAGGATCTATTTTATTATTTATTCCATGTAAACCAGCAGCTATTACTCCAGCTTGAAGCAAATAAGGATTTACTGCTCCGTCCATTAACCTTAGTTCAAATCTACCTTTATCTGGAATTCTTATCATATGAGTTCTATTATTTCCTGTATAAGAAATACTACTAGGTGACCATGTAGCTCCCGATTTTGTTGGTGGTGCATTTATTCTTCTATAACTATTAATTGTCGGATTAAAAAAAGCAGTTAAAGGCTGAGTAAGTTTCATAATTCCACCTAGAAAATTATATGCTAATTTGCTCAAACCTAATTTGTCTCCATTATCTAGAAATTTATTAATTTTTCCATTCCATAAAGAGATGTGAGCATGACAGCCATTTCCTGTTAGATTGCTAAAAGGTTTTGGCATAAATGTTGCTCTCAAACCATGTTTTTCAGCTAATGATTTCACCATATATTTAAAGAATACATGTCTATCAGCTGTAGTTAAACAATCTGTATAATCCCAATTCATTTCAAACTGGCCATTAGCGTCCTCATGATCATTTTGGTATGGGTTCCAACCCATAGTAATCATGCTATCGCATATTTCTTTGATTAAATCATATCTCCTCATTAAAGCAGACTGATCGTAACAAGGTTTTGATTGAGTGTCTCTTGCATCAGCAATTTTACTCCCATCTTCTGAGATCAAAAAATATTCACACTCTACACCTGACTTCATGACTAAATCTTTTTTATGTAATTTATTAATTTGCTCTTTGAGCATTACTCTAGGTGAAGCCTTAACTGGTTTACCATACATATATAAATCAGAAGCTAACCAGCCAATTTCTTTGTTCCAAGGTAATTGAATTAAACTTTTAGGATCTGGTAGAGCAAACATATCCCCATCTGCAGGAGACATATCTAGCCAAGTTGCAAAACCTGCAAAACCCGCCCCATTTTTTTGCATGTCTGCAATCGCTTGTGCTGGTACTAATTTTGATCTCAAGACACCAAAAAAATCTACAAAACTAATCAAAAAATATTTTATTTTTTTAGCTTTAGCAATTTTAGATAAATTAATAGGCATATTTTATTTCTTAATTTACAACTGTTAATTAGTCTTCACAATACTATTTTTTATTTTTTAGTCCTGGTATCCAATCTGTTCCAGCCAGTGGAACTCTTGCCATTGCTGCAGCTTCTACTGTTAAAGCTGCTAAATCTTCAGGTTCTAAATTTCTTACATCTGATTTTCCATTTGCTCTTGCCAATGTTTGCAACTCTAGGGTTAATGTGGATAAATAATTTTTTAATCTTTTTCCACCCTCTATAGGATTAAGTCTTTTTTCTAGTATAGGATCTTGTGTAGCAACACCAACAGGACATTTTCCTGTATGACAGTGATGACAATAACCAGGTTCTGTTCCAAGTTTTTCATAATCTTTTCTATATAGATCAGCATTACAATTTAATGCCATCATAGCTGCAGATCCTATTGATACAGCATCTGCCCCCATTGCAATTGCTTTTGCAACATCAGCACCAGTTCTAATTCCACCAGAAACAATTAATTGAACTTTTCTATGCATGTTTAATTCTTTTAAAGCATCTACAGATTCTCTTAACGCACCAAGTGTTGGTATTCCCACATGTTCTATAAAAACATCTTGTGTTGCAGCTGTTCCACCTTGCATTCCATCTAACACAACAACATCAGCGCCAGCTTTTACTGCTAAAGTCGTATCATAGTATGGCCTTGCTGCTCCAACTTTTATATAAATTGGTTTTTCCCAATTTGTAATTTCTCTCAATTCTTGAATTTTTATTTCTAAATCGTCAGGTCCTGTCCAATCTGGATGTCGACAAGCACTTCTTTGATCTATGCCCTCAGGTAAAGTTCTCATACCAGCAACTCTTTTATTAATCTTTTGTCCAAGAAGCATTCCACCCCCTCCAGGTTTTGCACCTTGTCCTACAACTATTTCTATAGCATCTGCTTTTCTTAAATCATCAGGATTCATACCGTATCGAGAAGGTAATAATTGATATACTAGATATTTTGAAGATCCTCTTTCTTCTTTTGTCATGCCTCCATCTCCAGTGGTTGTCGAAGTTCCCATAGCAGAAGCACCTCTGCCTAAAGCTTCCTTTGCATTGGCACCTAAAGCTCCAAAACTCATTCCAGCAATAGTAATTGGTATATCTAATTTAATAGGATTTTTTGCAAAACGGTCCCCAAGTATTACAGAGGTATTACATTTCTCTCTATAACCTTCTAATGGATATCTAGACATGGAAGCTCCTAAAAATACCAAGTCATCAAAGTCTGGAACTTTTCTTTTAGCACCCAATCCTCTGATTTGGTAAATTCCTTCCTTAGCAGCTCTTTGAATTTCTTTAATTGTTGAAGATGGAAATGTTTTAAATTCTTTTAAATCTTTTTTCATAACTAATATGAGCTCACATTATCAATTTTAAAATTATATAAATTTCTCGCAGATCCATATCTTTTAAACATTTTAGCATCTTCAGATATATTTAGATCTTTAAATATTTTATTTAATTCTTTTATATTTTTATCATCCATTTTTTTTTCTATACAATCAGAACCTAAACTTTTAACCTTACCTTTAACAAATATTTTAGCCTCATAAATTGAGTCTCCTAAATCAGCATCAGCGTCTCCCAAAATAATTAAATTACCTTTTTGTGCCATAAATGCTGACATATGACCAACAGATCCTTTCACTATAATGTTAATCCCCTTCATTGATATGCCACATCTTGAACTTGCGTCTCCTTCAATAATTAAAGAACCACCATGACCAGTTGCACCAGCAGATTGAGAAGCATTGCCTTTAATAATGACCTTTCCAGACATCATGTTTTCAGCTACACCCGTTCCAACATTTCCGTGTACGGTAATAGAAGCATTTTTATTCATCCCAGCACAATAATAGCCAGTGTGTCCTTTTATTGAAACTTCAATATCATCTTTTAAACCTGCACAAATAGCGTGTTGACCTTGGGGGTTTAAAATTTGGAAACTTCTGTTATTTTTTTCTCTACTAACATTTTGTAGTAGTTGATTAATTTCTCTTAGTTTTTTTTTATTTAGATCTAAATTCATAATTTACCAGTGATAAACAATACCAGGTTTTGGTTCAAAAATTTTAGCTGTGTTTACATTTGGCAAGTGCGCCATACATTGAAATTCTGAAGCAACCGCTACATAATCTTTTGTTTCTGCAACAACTGCTGGCTTGCAAGCTATTTCATCTCTCAACAATGCAAAACCATCTTTAGTACCAGCTATAAAGGTGTAGAAACCATCTAAATCTTTTAGGCTATTTTTTAGGGTTTCTTCTAGATTTTCTCCTTTTGAAATTTGATTAGAGATATAACCAGCCGCAACCTCAGTATCATTTTCTGAATTAAATTTCTGACCTTCTTTTTTTAAAGACCTTCGTACGTTGTTATGATTTGAAAGAGATCCATTATGAACCAAGCACTCATCCTCTGATGTAGAGTAGGGGTGAGAACCTTGAGTTGTAATTGCACTCTCTGTTGCCATCCTAGTGTGTCCTATAGCATGAGTTCCTGAAAAAGAAGATAATTTAAATTTTCTAACAACGTCTTTAGGGTTTCCTGTTTGTTTAAAAATATTAATACTTTTACCATAGCCCACCAAAGAAACTTCTTTTAATTTAGAATCTAGGATTTCTAATACCTTTTCGGGTTTTTCCTCTGTTTCAAGAATTACATGATCCGAAAAAGTTTTAAGTGTTATTTTTTTTAAAAATTTAGATATTTTTTTTTTAAATTCTTTATCTGTTAATTTATTTAAGCAAATAGAGTATTTAAATTTATTTTTATTTTGCTTTGTATATATTGCAAATCCAGCACTATCAGGGCCTCTAGTCGCCATACCATCAAGCATTCCAGATAAAAATTTACCAAGATCTTTTTCGTATTTCTTTGTTTTAAGATAAATCCCTACAATTCCACACATAAATTTTTAAGTTTATTTTATTAAAGATAGTAAGAATTCCTTATAGTAGAAAATATTTCCCACTACAATGATGATGATAGCTGCTATTACTCCGTACTTTGCTTTTGGAAAAACAACACCTCTCATCTTACTTGGTCTTTGATTTTCTTGATTATTCTCATTCATATAGAATTTTTATAAAAAAAAGGGCGCCACAATTAAGCAGCGCCCAAAGTTTATTTAATATTACCAGTCGGTAATATTGCTTTTATGATCATTTGCACCATGTCTTTTCTTAGCTAATCTTGAGAGTTTTTCACTCTCAGATTTAGCTGTGATGACATGCCACCCAATCCAAAAAACTACACCAAGAATAACTAGCAAAGTTTCAGTGGATCCAGCTCCCGGATAAATGGCTCCGACAACCTCTTCTGCACTTAAATGATCTATCCAGTTTGTAACTGTAGCCATATTTTTCTCCTTTACCTAGTTGCAGAGGCGACCGCTTTTTCAGCTTCTCTATCGTCCTCCATTATTTCATAGTCTAGTCCAGCTATTTCAACTTCACGTGGTATTCTTAATTTACCAAATGCGCTTAGTATTCTAGCTAAAACATAACCTGGTAACATTCCAAGAACTCCGAACATTATAATTGCTCCAAGGAATTGTCCCAGTGGATTGATTGATGCATAAGTTGATCCGTCCCACATAGCTCCAACACTGTATCCAGATGAAGGATAACCATTTAAAACAAATCCACAAATTATAAGGCCAACAACGCCTGCATAACCATGTACTGCTACTGCACCAACTGCATCATCAATTTTGAACTTACGTTCAACCCAGTAATGCATTTTATATGAAATAACTACACCGATTGCACCAATAAGCATTGCTTGTATCGGGTGATACAAATCATTACCTGCAGATGCACAGATGATACCAGCCAGTCCACTTGAGTAAGTCCAGAATGGATCACCTTTAGCGACCACATATCCAGCCAATAATCCACCTGATAATGACATCAGGAAGTTATAGGTTATTCCACTCAGTGTGGTTGGGGTTACATATATGTTTGTTGCTGTCCAGTACGTTACACCTTCCATTCCATACTCAGGTCCAAGATCAAATATCGGTATGTTACATGCCGCATAAAATCCCCAGAAACCAGTATAGATTAAAAATAATCCAACTGTAACTAGCCATGGGTTTCTTGGTCCTATATTTCTTGGTTCACCACTTGATGAGAACTTTCCAATTCTAGGTCCTAAAACGATTAGAACACCTAAAGCAAATCCACCCGCAATTGCGTGAATTACTCCTGATGCGTAAGCGTCATGATATCCTAAAATTTTAAGCATCCATCCATCAAAGTGCCATCCCCATGCAGCATCAATTACCCAGAAACACGAACCAATTGCAATTGCTAAAATACCAAATGCAAAAGTTGTAATTCTTTCAATGATTGCTCCAGAAACAATTGAAGCAGCTGTCCATGAAAATAGTAAGAATGCAGCCCAGAATACTCCACTTATACGGTCACCTAAGTTGACAGCCATAAATTCAGTATTTGCCACATACCATTTCGCACTAAAAGTACTTTCATCAGTAATTAATGCTGAACTCTCATTCATTATTGAAGGTGCTATTCCCGGTCCTGTTGGGAATGCCCAGTAAATCCACCAACCAAAGAAAAACCAGGTTACCGTTACTAGTGGTATTACCATGGTATTTTTCATTAAAGTATGTTGGTGATGCTTGTATCGTGAGGCTCCAACTTCATACATACAAAACCCGACGTGAATCAGGAACATTAATACCACTGTTACCCAGTAGTAAAATTCTGTAAATATAACTGTAAGAGCGCCTAATTGATCATCCATAATCTCTCTCCTATTAGTTTTAAGAAAGACTATAAAATTTATAGAGACGTGACAAACTATACATTACTTAAATAAGCAAGTAATAACTACAAGTTTTGAAAAATAATCAACCTTTGATTGAGGTACTAAAACTTAAGGTAAGCTTTTTTCAAATCAACAAGAGGGTGTTTTTTAGACATTTGAAACTTAACTAAAAGCTCTCTTGCGATCATATCTCTGTCTTGTTGGTTGTTTGGCAATTTGATTGATTTTGGAATTGTAACCCAGCCATTTGCATTTCTACAAAATACAGCAGGTCTATCTTCTTCATAACCCATGTGTATATCTTCTAGCCAATTAAGATCATCCCATCCCATTGCTTCAATATACTTTTTTAAGAATGGAGTGATTTTTTTATAATCAGGGAGTAAGTTAACATCATATCTATAACCAATATGTTGCCCAATCATTTTTTCTCTAGCAGTTTCTTTAGACTTTCCACCTAGATTTTCTTTTTTTACTTTTATTTTCGTTTTTTTCTTAACCATATTTACCTCTTATATTTTGTGATAGTTATCAACACCAACAGTGAAGTTGGTTCCTGTTAAAGGAACTTTTGCTAGTGCAGAAGCTTCCATTGTTAGTGCAGCTAAATCCTCTGGTTCTAATGAGTGAATATTAGTTTTACCACAAGCTCTTGCTAAAAGTTGAGCCTCTAATGTCATTGCATGCAAGTAATTATAAACTCTTAAAGCAGCATCATCAGGATTTAATCTAGCTCTTAATTTAGGATCTTGGGTTGCAACACCAACTGGACAACGACCAGTGTGGCAGTGATAACAGTCACCAGCCTTAACACCCATTTCTTTTTCAAAGTTTGCTTCTGGAATATCTTTATTGCAGTTTAAGGCTATTAAAGCACCAGTTCCAATTGCTATTGCATCAGCACCTAAGGCTAAAGCCTTCGCCATATCAGCACCATCTCTAATACCACCTGCATAAATTAAAGTTACCTGTCCAGTTTTACCCACATCATCAATAGCTCTTCTTGCTTCTCTGATTGCAGCAATTCCTGGGATACCAGTATTTGCAGCAGCTATATGTGGACCAGCTCCAGTTGAACCTTCCATACCATCTAAAAAGATTGAGTCAGGATTACATTTTGCAGCCATACGAACATCATCATAAACTTTTGATGCACCTAGTTTTAACTGAATTGGTACTTTGTTTTTTGTAAGTTGTCTTAATTCTTCAACTTTTAAAGCTAAATCATCTGGACCTAGCCAGTCGGGGTGTCTTGCTGGAGATCTTTGATCAATACCAGATGGTAAAGATCTCATTTCTGCAACTTGATCAGTAACTTTTTGACCCATTAAATGTCCACCCATTCCAACTTTTTGTCCTTGACCAATAAACACTTCTATTGCATCAGCAAGTTGAGCGTGGTGAGGGTTAAACCCGTATCTTGATTGAATACATTGATAGTACCATTTTTCAGAATATCTTCTTTCATCTGGAATCATTCCACCCTCTCCTGAACAAGTAGCACTTCCAGCCATTGTTGCTCCTCTTGCTAAAGCAGTTTTAGCTTCATAAGAAAGCGCACCAAAACTCATACCTGTAATATATACTGGTATATCTAGTTCAATCGGGTTCTCACAATTAGGACCGATAATAGTTTTTGTTTCACATTTTTCTCTATAACCTTCAATTACAAATCTAGTAAGAGTTCCTGGTAGGAATACTAAATCATCAAATGTTGGAATTTTTTTCATTAATGCCATTCCACGCATTCTGTATCTTCCAAGTTGAGCTTTGATGTGAATATCGTCTATAACTTCAGGAGTAAAAATAGCATTGTGACCTAATAGACTTTTATTTCTTTTACCATCTTCATGTGCATGAACATCAGCTTTTCCACCAACACTACCTTTAGCTTTTTTTAATTTTTTTTCATTTTTTTTTGTTTTCTTTTTAGCCATTAGATAGCTCCTTTCTTTTCATGAGGTTCTAGATTGTCATAGTTCCAAAGTTTTTTACCAGCTACAATTTTAGTCATTTTACTAACATCAAATTTTTCACCAATTTCTGCAACTTTTAATTTTCGTTTTAACCAATCTTGATCACTAGCAGTTAGATCAGCAGGCACAGCATCACTTCCAAATGATCCTATTTTTCCACCAATAAAGATTGTGCCATCATACATAGAGTCACCTAAGTTTATTCCAACATCACCAAGAATAATTATTCTTCCTCTTTGCATCATAAAACCAGTGAACGCTCCAGCATCACCACCAACAATGATAGTTCCACCCTTCATGTCAATTCCAGTTCTTGCACCAACACTTCCTTTGCAAATTAAATCACCACCTCTTATAGCGGCACCAAAGCAAGACCCTGCATTTTTCTCTATAACAACTTTTCCTGCCATTAAGTTTTCTGCACAAGACCAACCAACTCTACCATTAATTCTAACAGTAGGTCCATCACATGAACCCATACCAAAATAACCTAAACTTCCCTCAAAAATTAAATTTAATTTATTTAAAATACCAACCCCTAAACTATGTTTACCTTGAGGGTTTTTAATAACAATTGTGCCAAATCCTTGGCTCATTAAGTCATCAATTTCTTTATTAGCTTCTGGAGCTGTCATATCTTTAACATCTAGCTCTGTTCTTTTATTAAAATCTACATCGTAAGTTCCAAAATAATAAAGGTTTTCACCTTCATCAGGATTAAAAAACTTTTGTTGAGTTCTTCCTGTTAAAACTTCTGAGTGCATACCCATTGACTGGGCTTTAGTTTTTTTCTCTGTATTCTTTAAATTTGCCATACTTTTACCTCTCCATCAAATGGATCATATGTATCTATCTCTTGTGGTAGAACTGATCTGATTGCTATTTCTTCTGAGCCCATTGCCACTAAATCATCTGACTCATAAAGAACCAAAGGTTTTGCAGCCATAGTATCTTTTGCCATTCCTAAAGAATCTTTAGTTGCAACAAAATATGTAAACACTCCATCAAGACCTGTTAATGAAGCTTTCATGCCCTCTTCAAGGCTTGCTCCTTCTTTCATTTTTTGAGCAATATAAACCGCTATTAATTCTGAATCGCACTCAGACATAAATCTCATGCCTTTATTTTCAAGCATTCTTCTATTGTTCCAATAGTTAGTTAACTGACCGTTATGAACTACTGATACATCACTGAAAGGATAACCCCAAAAAGGGTGGGCTGATTTAATATCTACACCAGATTCTGTAGCCATTCTTGCATGGCCAATTGCATGAGTTCCAACTACTTTACCTAAATCATACCTATCAAGAACCATTTGAGCATTTCCTAAATCTTTAATTACCTCTAAGGATTTTCCCATAGATAAAATTTCAACTCCTGGAATGCTTTCAATCTTTTGTGAAAAGTCTAGTAGATCTTTTGCGTCATATGCAAGTTCATATCTCAAAGAGTAGGGTAAAATTCTTTCCTCTTTTACTATTTTAGCACCTAGTTCAGATAAATATTGGTCAACAATTTTTTTTCTTTTGTCATAAACAGAAACATCTTCCATTATGGATGAACTTCCTTCACCAACATTTTCTCCAACTTTAAAACGCATGATAAAATTTTTACCATCAGTATCTCCATACAAAGCATAACCTGTAGAATCTTCTCCTCTATGTTTTAAAGCTTGAAGCATTCCTTGTAGCTCACTTCCTACATTGGATGATTTTCCTCTATGTATTAATCCTGCTATTCCACACATATATTTCCCCTATTTTATTAAAGATTACGGTAGACAATCTAGATAAGTATCTAAGTCCCACTGAGTTGTTGCACCTAAAAATCTTTCCCATTCATCATTTTTATACCAATGGAAAACTTTATACATTTCATCTGGCATAGCTGATTTGATCACTTCATCTTCTGCCAGACGATCTAAAGCTTCACCTAGACTTAAAGGTAATTTTTTAACTTCTTTACCAGCTGCCTGAGCATCGTACATACTTCTAGATTCTGGTTTTCCAGGATCAATATTATTTGTTATTCCATCATCGAAACATTTCAATAATCCTGAACCCATCAAATATGGATTATGCATTGAATCTACTGAACGATATTCAAATCTACCAGGAGCAGAAACTCTTAAACCACAAGTTCTATTTTGAAATCCCCAGTCAGCATAAACAGGTGCCCAAAATCCAGTATCCCATAATCTTCTATATGAGTTTACAGTTGAAGATCCAATTGCAGTTAAAGCTCCCAAATGTTTCATTACTCCACCAATTGCTTTTAATCCAACCTTACCTGGTAACTGAATATCTTTAGTATCAGGCATAAAGTAATTAGTTCCACCTTCAACATAAGTGAAAACTTCATCCATCGCTGGTATTGATTTGTGGGATAATTTATTAACTTTATCTTTTCCACCTTTCCACAAAGACATATTAGTATGACAACCACTTGCTGACACTCCCATAAAAGGTTTTGTCATAAAGCAAGCTATCAAATTAAACTCTCTTGCAACTTGAGCACAAATTTGTCTATAAGTTGAAAGTCTATCTGCATTTCTTAATACGTCATCATACATCCAGTTTAATTCTAATTGTCCTGGTGCATCCTCATGATCACCTTGAATCATGTCAAAGCCCATTGCTCTAGCGTATTCAAAAACTTTCATAAATACGGGTCTTAACGACTCGAATTGATCAATATGATAACAATAAGGTTTTGAAAAACCTTTTCCTGTTGGAGACCCATCTTCATTTTTAGTCAACCACATCATTTCTGGCTCTGTTCCAACTCTTAATTGGTAGCCGTGTTTCTTTTTAAATTCTTGAGCGTGTATTCTTAAATTTCCACGACAATCTGATGTTAAGTGTGCACCTGGGTTTTCTCTTTCTTCTCTATTTCTAAAGCAAGTAACAAACACTCTTGCAACTTTTTTATCCCAAGGGAGTTGGCAAAAAGTTTCAGGATCAGGAATACCAACTAGCTCTTTTGCTTCTGGACCATAACCAATATAATCTCCATGACGATCAACAAATAAGTTAGCTGTAGCACCGTAAACTAATTGAAAACCTTTTTCGCAAGTTCTTTCCCAGTGATCAGTAGGAATACCTTTACCTACAACTCTTCCAGTTACTGAAATAAATTGAAAAAAAATATATTCAACACCTAGCTCATTAATCTTAGCTCTAACTTGCTTTACTAATTTGTCTCTACCAGGTTGTCTTACGTGTCTATCTAAATCTGTCATTACTTCTCCTTCTAATGAATTTTTAATATCTTAAACCGTAACTGAAAAATTTATTAGTGTCTAGGCTTGAAGTTTAACTCCAAGGGAACGGACTGTTAGAAGTTGGGTGAAGTTCACCTTTCTCGTAACGGTTGAATCTAAACGGTTTTAATAAATCACTTTCAGTTCCAAGAATTTCTTTTGCAACAAGTTCACCAACACCAATCATTTTGTAACCGTGGTTAGCATCAGCAATCATGTAAACATTTTCTAAAAATTTATCAAAAATTGGAAATGAGTCAGGGGTCATGCAACCAAGTCCACCTGAAGGGCCTTTTCTATAAAGATCAGATTTTCCTTCAAATCTTTTTTGACAATGAGCTAAAGCTGAGCACCACATATCATTAAACTCTTCTGTAGTTTGAAATTCAGGAGATTCAATTCCATAGGGATCAACATTAACTTTATCAAAATGTTTATCAACTATGTAGGGTGAAGTTCCACCTTGTACTCCCAAACCTTCGATATCCGGTTTGTAATAAATTCCCCAAATTTTATCAGTAATTAATTTTTTTGTTTTATCAGAATATAAAGGAGCCGTAGAGTCGACATGAATTACAGGTGGTTGACCACCATTGTCCATTTTTAAAAAATCCTCATCAACACCAATTACACCTTCCTGTAGCATCCAGTATTTCCACATTTCAGTTTCATGAAATTTACCATCTTTATCTTTAATTTTTGCAGTTTTTGGTAGCTCTAGCATATTCCAAAAATCTCTCACCCAAGGACCAGCACCAACAACAACTTGATCGCACTCAATAATACCTTTGTCTGTTTCAACACCTGTAACAGCTTTACTGTTACTACCTCTTTTAAAACCTGTAACAGTTACCCCTTTAACAACCTTGACCCCATTTGATGTTGATTTTTCTTCAAGCGCTTTAATAGAATCTTTATTAAATGCATAACCACCTTTTTTTTCATGAAGAACTGAAGTTATTCCTTGAGCTTGCCAATCACTAAACATATTTTTCATATACTTCATGCAGTCTGCTTCACCTTCTATAAATTCTGAATCGTATCCTATTGCTTTTTGTTGTTTAGCTATTGAAGCAACATCTTCGTGCATTACTTCTGGTGAAATTTGTAAATAACCAACAGAGTTATATTTAAATGCTTTAGGATCACTCTCCCAAACTGATACAGAGTGAGCCATTAATTCTCTCATGGCAGGCTGAAAATAATTATTTCTAACAACACCACAAGCAATTCCACTTGCACCAGCAGCGATATCTTTTTTTTCTAAAACTACGATATCGTTTTCGTTTTTATAAGTTTCAGAAAGTTTCCATGCTGTACTTAAGCCATGAATACCACCACCTATAATTACTACTTTTGCTTTTTTTGGTAAAGTTGACATACCCAAACATTATTTTTCTGGATAAAAAAAAATACAATTTTTTATAGATCTATAAATTATATATATAAATTATATATTCTAGGTTTTTTTAAATAAGCAACTAATAGCTTATTTTTTTCAGCGTATCTAAATATTCTTTAAACTCATTAATAAAAGACTCGCTAGGTATTATATTTTTTATTCGCTGGTCAGTTGAAGTTTTTTCAAGACGAAAGAATCCTTTTTCACAAGCTTCATTAATAATCAATGCAGATTTTGGTCTAGAAGTTTTAAATAATTTTGTTTTTAGCCCTTCAACAGATAGTTTTTCATTATGTTTATAAGCCGACATTACAAGTAGCATCATATGATAATGAGAAGGAGACTTTCTAAAAAAATAGTTACTAGAAGTATGAGACTGTTTCATTTGATCTTCCCAAAAATTTAAAAGATCTTTACTGTTATCGGGCATTTATTACGCTCTAACTCTTGATTTTGTTGGATCGTAAAAAGGAAAGGACACAACTTTTGCACCAATTCTTTTTTGATGACCATCAAGCTTACCCACTTCAACTTCGGTTCCTATTTCAGAATATTTTACATCTATTTTACAAAGTGCAATATTTTTTCCAAGCTTAGGCGATAGCATCCCACTTGTTATCACACCTACTTGACCACGACCTACATGAACACAATCTCCATTTACTGCTGGTTCATGACCAACTAATTCTAGACCAACTAATTTCTTTTGTGGATTTGCTTTTCTCTTAATTAATTCTTCTTTACCTATAAAATCATCTTCTTTAGTTTTAAGAGGAACTGTAAAACCAATTCCAGCTTCAAATGGATCTGTTTGATCATCAAACTCATAGCCATAAAAAATAAGGCCAGCTTCTATACGAACCATGTCTAAAGCTTCTAAACCTAATGGAGTAATATTAAATTCTTTTCCTGCTTCCCAAACTTTATCCCAAACTTCCGCAGCATCTTTTGGATGACACCATATTTCATAACCAAGTTCACCCGTGTAACCTGTTCTTGAAATAATAATTGGAGTTCCTGTTTCATGATCTATTCTTGCAATATTAAATCTGAACCATTCAAGTTCAGTGATTGATGGTTGTATAGGAGGTGTCCATACAAATTTTTCTAAAATTTTTCTACTATTTGGACCTTGAACTGCAATGTTGTGAATATGATCTGTTGCAGATTTAATCCAAACTTTATAATTTTTCTTTTTTGCTTGTTCTTTTAACCATTCACCACTGTATTCATCTCCACCAATCCATCTAAAATTATCTTGTCCTAATTTAAATAATGTACCGTCATCTAGCATACAGCCATTTTCATAACACATAGCTGTATAAACAACTTGTCCCACAGATAGTTTTTTAACATTTCTAGTAAGAGTGTATTGCATTAAATTTTCTGCATCAGGTCCAAGAATTTCAAACTTTCTAAGAGGTGATAAGTCTGTTGCAATCGCACTTTCTCTACAAGCCGTATATTCTTTTATTGTTCCTGAATTTGTAAAATTATTAGCAAGCCAAAAACCTTTATACTCAACAAAATTTCTTGTTAGCTCAGAAGTTTTTTTATGAAACCCTGTCTCTTGTGTTAATTTAGGTTCTGAGTCTGTTTTCATTCTAAATGCTATTGCTTTTGAATATTTTTTTTCCTTTGAATAAGTCCTAACAAAAATATCAGTTGGATTCCAGCCATTTGCAGCATCTACATCGCATGGGCAAGCAGAAGATATACAAGTTAAATCTTTTAAAGCCCTAAACAAAACATAATCCCCTGGTCTTGACCAAGGCTCATCAAAAGATGCAACATTATTAGCGTCAATAGCAGTATTGAAAAAAAGATTTATTGCAGACCAGCTTTTCCTAGAATTGATGTCATATTTATCTAATTTATTATTAAAATTATCTGTACAATTTATGTGCCCCATATATCCCATGTCTTCATAGTATTTTGATGTGCAAGCAAGATTGAAAGTATCATGCCTTCCAACGGTATCTCTTACAACTTCAATCATGGCTTCATGATCACCGTCATAAAACTTTGAAAATAATCCTGGCCCAGGGTAGGCACCACCCATAAAGGTTCGTGTTGTTTTATCATCAATAATGCTTTCAATACCGTCATTTAATTTTTGTGTATCAAAAGCTAAAAAATCAGAACACTGTCTTCCACCTGGATCAATTATTTGAATATATTCACCAGCTTTAACACTGTAGGTTTCAGCAGTTCTTCTTTTTACAAGTTGTTCTATAATTGGGTCACTAAGTGGATCTGGCAAGATAAATTGTTCATCAGTTTCAATAAATTTAGCTTTATTTAAATAAATCGTTAAATCTGTTGGAGGATTTTGTTCATGAACATTCATTGCATCACCAGGTGCAGCAATCATTACAATGCATTTATCTTTTGAGGTTAGTGTTATTTTTTCACCCATCACGCAATCATCGTTAAAAATGATAGATGCTTTAGCATTGCTTAAGTTTAAGTTTTTTTTCTTTAAAATTTTTGAAATTTTTTCATCGTCTGAGATAGTTTTTTTTGAAAAATCTGCATTAGAATTTTCTTTTAAATTTAAAATAGATAAATCAGATTTACCTTTTGAATTGAAAACAATTATTTCACAAATTTGTTTTCCTTCTTCATTTATTATTTCTATTTTATCTTCTGGTAAAACTTCTATAATTGATAAACCTCCACCTCTTACAAAATATCTTTCAACTCCAGGTGGTAGCGTTCTTAAACCAGGACTTCGTATATCTTTACTAGTATGTAGCATTGCCAGTGTAAATTTTGATAAATTACCTTAAGCATAATATATTCATAAGGGATTGACTATAAATTTAATAAATGAGAACATACTTTTATAACTTAATATTAAGGGAGAGAGAATAATGAAAAAAATAGTATCATTAATGTCTGCCCTAGTAATTTCAGTAGTAAGTTTCGCTGGAATTTCTAACGCAGCAGACAGTAAAAAGCCCATCGTAATTCCAACTCATAACTGGTCAAGCCAAATTGTAATGGCTCACGTTATTGGTGGAATTTTCGAAAGTATGGGAAATAACGTAAAATACGTAAATACTGATTCACAAGCTGTGTATGAGTCAATTCGTCTAGGCGATGTAAGTTTATCTCATGAAGTTTGGGAATCTGCTTTTGGTAAATCATTTACTACAGCACTTGATAAAGGTGGTTTAGTTGATTGGGGAGATCATGAAGCTCGAACGCTTGAAGATATGGGATATCCAAACTGGGTTGCTGAAAAAGGATTATGTCCAGGTCTACCAGATTGGACTGCTTTAAAAAATCCAGCTTGTGCTAAAAACTTTACAACACCTGACTCAGGTGGAAAAGGAAGAATGTTAGAAGGACCTCAAACTTGGCATGGAGATTTGATACCTCAAAGGGTTGATGCTTTAGGCTTAGGAGATCTTTGGACAGTTAAATTTGCTGGAAGTGCAGATGCACTTTGGGCAGAATTAGTAGCTGCTGAAAAAGAAGGAAGAGGAACTATAATATTCAACTGGACACCAAACTTTACAGATGGTGCTGGTTTTACATTTATAGACTTCCCTCCATATACTGCTGGTTGTAGACCAGAAGATGGTGGTGACGGTAAATGTGGTTCGCCTGATGGTTACTTGAAAAAAGCTGTAAATGCAGACTTTCCAAAAACTCATCCAGCTGCGGCTGCAACGTTTAAAAAGATGTCATTCTCTACAAGTCACATTGGTGCAATGGCTGCTTTAGTTGACGTTGACAAAATGACTCACGAAGATGCAGCTAAAAAGTGGCTTGCAGATAATAAGTCAGTTTGGACTCCTTTTACTAAATAAGGATATAAACAAATAATTTAAGATCTCCCCCAATATTTATTGGGGGGGATTTTTTTATAGGTAATTTTTCAAGAAACATTCATATTATTAATGAAAAAAATTATACAAGTTATGAAATATTTTTTTTACATTTCCATAAGTTTATTTGTTTTTAATTTTTCTTTAGCACAAGATGTGAATATAGAGGAAAATATTAGTCTTAGCTTTGTATGTGAATTAGAAAAAAAAATAGTTAAGAATGCAGAATATAATTATCAAACTTTTTTAGCTAAGGATTTAGAGGATAAAGATTTAGATAAATTTGAAATCAATGCAAAACAACCAAAAACACTTTTAATAAATGGATTATCTTCATTTCTTTCAAAAAAAGAAAAACTAACAGTTAGAATAGTAAACAAAGACGTAGTTTTATTTAAAGCTATTGATGAAGAAAAAAACTACTCTGAATCAGGAATTATAAATAGAAAATCTGGTGAATTAATTCATGAAATTACAAGAGACATGAAAAGTGAAAACTCTGAAAAAGATATTTCTTTTTATTCATGTAAAAAAAATGAGAAAAAAGTCTGATTTTTTTTTATCTAATTTTGTGTAAAATATAATAATGAAAAAATATCTTATTTGTATTATTTTAAGTTTTTTAACCACATCTATAGCCCTAGCCCGAAGTACCGGATGTAAAGAGGGAAACTGTGAAAACGGCTTTGGAAAATGGGTGTACACAGATAAAACCACCTATGAAGGAGAGTGGGTTCAGACGCAAAAAGAGGGTAATGGAACTGAAACTTGGCCAAATGGCTATATTTATAAAGGTGAATTTAAAAATAGCGAATGGAGTGGTCAAGGTATTTTAACTTTTCCTGATGGCTCAACTTATGATGGGGAATGGACTAATGGCTTCATGAATGGTGAAGGAAAATTTACCTGGTCCGATGGAAAGGAAAAAATAGGAATTTGGAAAAATGGGAAGTTACAAGAATAATTAAAATAATAATGGAAAAAAAATATTTAGATAAATTAAGAAACTTACCTCATGCACTTAATCAATTTGTTGGTCTTATTTCAGTTACCGTTGTTGTAATTTTATTTTTTGTAACTCTAAATATCTTTTTTGGTCAAGGAGATGAATTAGTTAAAAAGATGAAAATAGAAGAAGAAAGAATTGCAAAAGAAAGAAAACTAAGTGAACTGACATCAAGTCTTCCATCAGGTATTTTAGTAACTTTTGATGGAACGAATCATTTTAAATTAACAGATGAATTGTATGAGGCAGTTTGTAATGCAACAAAACTTATTCCACAACGTGCAATTATGGGTGCAAATTTTTTAAATTTTAAGGCACATGAAATTTATACTAAGAATGGAAATCTAATTGATGAAACATTTGTTAAATGGGACAAAGACAAAAACAAATGTATTACAGGTTATACGGTAAGTGGAAATAACATTGGGATAGATGAAACAATTACTGTTACTGGTGAAGCTTTAAGTTTTTTAAGTACTGGTATTGATACAAGAGTTTATTTTATTAAAAATTTTTAAGGAGGAAAAACAATAAATAAAAATAATATACAGTGTATTTTATTTCTATTTCGTATAACTTATTAATACATTATGAGCGATCCTGTAATTAAATGTGAATCAGTTTACAAAATTTTTGGCTCTAACGCCAAGAAGATGCTTCATGAAGCAAATGGAAATGTGGATGCAAAAACATTTCAAGATAATGGGTGTATAGTTGGTGTAAATAATGCCTCTTTTGAAGTTGTAAAAGGTGAAATGTTAGTTGTGATGGGGCTATCTGGTTCAGGAAAATCAACATTACTAAGATGTATTTCTAGATTAACAGATGCAACAAGCGGAAAAATTTATATAGACGGTCAAGATTTACTTACACTAAATAATAAAGAATTAATTGAACTTAGAAGAAATAAGATGGGAATGGTTTTTCAAAGTTTTGCTTTACTGCCTCATAAAACAGTTGTTGAAAATATTGCTTTTCCACTTCAAATCAAAGGGATTAAAACTCAAGATAGCATCAATAAAGCAATGGAAATGGTTAAACTTGTAGGTCTTGATGGAAGAGAAAACTACTTTCCAAGAGAACTTTCTGGTGGACAACAACAAAGAGTAGGTATTGCTCGATCATTAGCGGTTGAGCCCGATATTTGGTTTTTAGATGAACCATTTTCTGCATTAGATCCATTAATTAGAAAAGAAATGCAGGATGAATTTTTAAGACTTCAAGAAAAGTTACAAAAAACAATTATGTTTATTACTCATGATTTTGATGAGGCATTAAGACTTGCTGACCGTATTGCAATTATGAAGGATGGAGTTATTGAGCAATTGGATACACCCGCCAACATTGTCTTAAATCCAGCAACTGAATATGTAAGAAAATTTACCGAAGAAGTACCTAGGGGAAAGGTTCTAAAAATAGCAGATCTAATGGAAAAACCAGAAACTGAAAATTTAAGTGATTTCAAAGTTTCGAAAAATGAAATAATTGAAAATGTGGCTGAAAAAATTTTAACTCAAGAAAAATCTGTAGCTGTTACAGATGAAAATAATAAAATTGTTGGAAGCGTTCACCCCTCAAAAATAATTCATACTGTTTTTTCAAGGGAGAAAAAATAAAGGCAAAATATGGAATTATTAAAAAAATATCCAAAATTTTTTCAATGGTTATTTTTGTTAATTGTATTTTTTAGCTTATGTTTTGCAATAGAAGTTCCTGAAACTTATAATTTTATAAGAGGCCAAGCCGAATTCATTAAAGACCCTAATCAAAGTACTTACACATTATTTGGTGCTGAGGTGAGATATTATGCGTTTGATGTTTTTTGGAGACTACCACCTTTACTTGGATGGTTGCCTATTTGGATAAACGATTCTTTATTTTTTTTAATGAATGAATGGATGCCAATGGAGTTTTGGAATGAAGACATTCAAGAGTTCAGAACTCAACCTCTACTTTTACAAATTACAAGAAATTTAACTTCATTTATGACGTTTCTTATAGAGTTAATAAGAGAAATTTTATTAGGAGGTGTTGAAACAATTGTTTCATTTAGTAGTTGGGATTGGATAGATGCAAATCCATGGGCAGAACTGCCAGGATTACCTTGGACAATCGTTACAGCAGGTGCGGTAATACTTGGATATAAATTAAGCGGTAAAGGCTTAGCTTTATTTGCAGGTTTAGTCATGATTTATATTTCTGTTTTTGGTCAATGGAAACCTTCGATGCAAACTCTTTCTTTTATATTAGTAGCCGCACCACTTTCTTTTATTTTTGGTTTAACTTTGGGTGTTATGGCATTCAAAAGCAAACGTGTTGAAAAACTTTTATATCCAATACTTTTAGTTATGCAGACTATGCCTCAATATGCTGTATTAGTTCCTGCAATTGTTCTTTTCGGTATTGGTGACCATGCTGCTGTTATCATAACTATGGTTGTGGCTGTTCCACCAATGATATTATTAACTTTGTTAGGTCTAAGAGGAATACCTCCTGAAGTTATTGAGGCTGGTAGAATGAGTGGGTGTAATAATTGGCAACTTATGACTAAAGTATTAATTCCTACTGCTAGAAGAGACATTTTAATTGGAGTTAACCAGGTCATAATGGTGTGTTTTTCTATGGCAGTTATTTCAGCTTTTATAGGCGCAAAAGGTTTAGGGTTTAATTTATTATTAGCATTAAACCAGCTAAATATTGGATTAGCATTAGAGGCTGGCCTATGTATTAGTTTGATTGCAATACTTTTGGATAAGATGTCCTTAGCTTGGGCAAACAAGCAAATAGATTATTTTGGTAACTTGACTTATTTTCAGCGTAATAAAAATATATTATTTTTTGCAGCTGCTGTAATTCTAGGAATTATTTTTTCATATCTGGGGTCATTTTATTTTAAAGATGGGTCTAATTATTTATTTGAAGTTCCTCACAATAAAGGAATATCAACAGCAGATTTTTGGAATAAAGGTGTGGATTGGATTTGGGATACTTTCTTTCATACTTTAAAGATTTTTAATACTTGGTTGATAGTAGATGTGTTGCAGCCCATGAGAGCTTTATATTTAAGAATGCCAGCAGTTGCCACTTTAGTTTTAGTCATTGGAGCGGGTTATATAATTGGAGGAATTCGTTCAGCTCTTGTAGTGGGCGGATTAACTTTATTTATTGCATTGAGTCCTTGGTGGGATCGAGCTTTGGTTACATTGTATATGGCAACTTTTGGAGTTTTTATATCCACTATAATTGGGTTTACAGTTGGAATTTTATCATTTCAAAACAAGCATACTGCAAATTTTATGCTGGGCGTTTGTGATATCTTTCAAACCTTCCCTTCGTTTGTATACTTAATTCCTGTGATGATGCTTTTTGGAGTTACAGATACTTCAGTATTAATTGCTGTAATAGTTTATGCAACTATACCTGCAACAAGGTATACTATTGAAGGTTTAAGAAGTGTTCCAGAAGCTTTACATGACGCTGCCACAATGTCAGGTGTAACTAAAGTACAAAGGTTATTAAAAATTGAATTCCCTTTAGCTTTTCCTCATATGATGCTTGGTTTAAATCAAACAATTGTATTTGCTTTGTTTATGGTAATTATCGGGGCTTTTATTGGAACAGAAGATTTAGGACAGTACATTCTAAAAGCTCTATCTGATAAAAAGGGTGCAGGTATAGGATTGACATTGGGACTTTGTGTTGCTTTTATTGGCCTAATATTTGACCATTTAATCAGAACGTGGGTTGGAAAAAGAAAAAAACACCTTGGTATAGGATAGCTAATATTCTCTTAAACTAGATAATAAATTTTTTATTTATTTAAAAATGTTTTTAAAGAGTCGTCCATAGCTTCTTCCCATGGTGTATGGTGAATTGGTCCAACAGAGCCTGTCACTGGTGAAGCAAATGATTTATTTCTATAAGTCATTATATTTTCCACTTTATGATGCTCCCATTCTTTAAAAGTTTTTCTAATTAATTCAAAATCAATTTTTGGATAATCTGATAGCTCGTGAAGTTCTTTAGTGTACTCAGTTTGAAAATCTATCATTTGATCAGCATTTTCCAATTTCTCTTCCATAGATACCCATTTATTAATATCTTTTTCAATTTCAGAGTCGTTTGGAGTTTTAATTTTTCCCATAATAACATCTCTTGCAAACCAAGCCTGACAATCAAACATATTAAAAGTATGAAATTGATCTTGCATACCTAAATACATTAATTTGTGATTATTTTGCCAAACCACACCCTTGTACAACATGGGTGGATATAATCTGTTTCCTGTTTTTAATTTAAGATCCTCAGACATAAAAGGGAAATGATGAAGATATCCTGTGCATAAAATTACAGCATCAGTTTCTTGTACATGACCGTCTTTAAATATTGCCTTATTACCCTCAAGTCTATCTAGGTGAAAAACTTCTTTCATTCCTTCCGGCCATTTAAATCCCATTGGATTATGTCTATAGCCAATAGTAACACTTTTTGCTCCATACTTATGACATTGAAGAGCTACATCTTCGGCTGAATAACTACTTCCTAAGACAACAACATTTTTACCTCGAAATTCTTCTGCATCTCTAAAATCATGAGAGTGCATTATTCTTCCTGGAAAAGCCTTCATACCTGGATACTCAGGAATGAATGGAACTGAAAAATGACCAGTAGATACAATTACGTAATCAAAAATATCTTTCGAAATTTTGTCATTTTTTTTATCTCGATAAGTAACTTCAAAGTTTTCATTATCATAAGAAACATTAGTAACAGTGGTATTAAATTTAATTTTAGATTTTAAATTTCCCTTTTTAACTCTACCCAAAATATAATCGTATAAAACTTCTCTAGGTGGAAAAGATGGAATTGGTTTTCCAAAGTGCTCATCAAATGAGTAGTCAGCAAATTCTAAGCATTCTTTAGGACCATTGGACCAAAGATATCTGTACATACTGTTAGGTACAGGGTCGCCGTATTGATCAGATCCAGTTCTCCAACTATAATTCCATAATCCTCCCCAATCTTCTTGCTTATCAAAACAAACTATTTCAGGTATTTTTTCACCATTTTTTTCTGCTTGTTCAAAGGATCTTAAAGCGGACAAACCACAAGGGCCAGCGCCAATAATAGCTACTTTTGTCATAATATCATCTCTTTCTATAAATTTATAACTGTACTTTACCAACAAAATGCTAAAAATTAATATAAAAAAATACTAAATTATGAAAAAAATTATTATTATTGGTGCTGGAGCAATGGGATCAGCTTTTGCTGTACCATGTCTTGAAAACCAAAATGAGGTAACACTCGTTGGTACGCATTTAGAAGATGATTTAATAAATAATATTAAATCTAATAACAATCTTCATCCAGCTTTAAATATTGAATTACCATCAAAATTGAAGGTAGAAAAATTTGAAAAATTACAATCAATACTTGAAGAGGGAGTAGACATCATGGTTGCTGGAGTTAGCTCGGTAGGAATTGAATGGTTTGTTAAGCAAATTACAAAGAGCTACAAAAAAAATCTTCCCATTATTTTATTAACCAAAGGCCTGGCTATTGAGGGTAATGAATTAATAACACTTTCAGATAAAATTAAAAAACTTCTTAAAGATGAAGGTCATACACAAGTAAATATTTCAGCGATTAAAGGACCCTGTTTGGCAGCAGGTCTTGCATATAAAATGAGGACAGGTACAGTTATTGCAAACCCAGATATCAAAGAAACTGAAAAATTAAAAAAAATTATATCAACAGATTACTATTCAACAGAAGTATCAGATGACTTAACTGGCATTGAATTATCAGGTGCAATTAAAAATATTTACTCTATGTTAATTGGAGCCTCAGAAGGGTTAAGTAATTCAAAAGCACCTAAAGAAATTCAATCTAAATATTATTTAAATACATCAGCCTCATTAATTCATAGATCAATATCTGAAATGGTTGAGTTTGTTTCTTTCTATGGAGGAAGACCTGAAACTGTTTATGGCCTAGCTGGTTTAGGTGATTTATATGTTAGTGCAATAGGAGGAAGAAATAGCTTGATGGGAAAATATTTAGGTGAAGGATACCTTTATAAAGAAGCTAAAGAAAAATTTATGAAAAATATTACAGTTGAAGGTGCGCAACTTGCATTGGAAATTGGTCCTAAAATTTTACAAGATCTTAATTCTAAACATTTTCCATTAATGTTTAGTATGTTAAATACTATATGTGATAATAAGAAATTAGAAATTCAATGGTAAAAAATATATTAATATTTGTTTTTATAATACTTGGAATGGTGGTTATTTTAAATTTTAGTGACCATAATCTAAAAAGAGCAGTAGATGCCTGTTTAGCTGGAAGCCAAAAATTATCTAAATCAAAGATTACAGATCTTGATGAAGCTAAAAAATTTTGTGAAGAAGAAATTAAAAAAAATAAAAATTAGAAAGAGATTAACAAGTGAATTCAAACTGGAATTATCCCACAACCATGTGGGTTGGAAAAGATAGAATTAAAGATTTAAGTACTGCTTGTAAAACCTTAAATATTAATAAACCATTGTTGGTAACTGATAGTGGCCTTGCTAAATCAAAAATTGTAATTGATGTTTTAAACAATCTAAAAGAAGATGGTATTACAGCTGAATTATATTCAGACGTTGTTGGTAATCCAACTGGTACCAATGTAACTGATGGTGCTGATTATTATAATAAAAATAATTGTGATGGAGTAATAGCTTTTGGAGGAGGCAGTGGCTTAGATGTTGGTAAGGCAATTGCATTTATGTCAGGTCAAACTCTACCTATCTGGGATTTTGAAGATGTTGGAGATAATTGGACCAAAGCAAATTCAGATAAAATTGCACCAATTATTGCAGTACCTACAACTGCAGGTACGGGTTCTGAAACAGGACGAGCATCTGTAATTTTAAATGAAGAAACGGGTGTGAAAAATATTATATTTCATCCAAAATTTTTACCTTCAATAGTTATTTTAGATCCAGTTTTAACAGTTGGGTTGCCATCAAAGATTACAGCTGCAACAGGGATGGATGCATTAGCTCATAATTTAGAAGCTTATTGTGCGCCAGGTTATCATCCAATGGCAGATGGAATTGCTTTAGAAGGAATGAGGTTAATTAATAAATGGCTATTAGAAGCTGTTAATAATGGATCTAATATTGAAGCACGAATGAATATGTTAACTGCAGCCAGCATGGGTTCAACAGCTTTTCAAAAGGGTTTAGGTGCAATTCACTCTCTAAGTCATCCTGTTAATGCATTAAATAATATTCACCATGGTTTATCGAATGCAATATTCATGCCTTATGTTTTAACATTTAATAAAGATATTATCGAAGAGAAGATAATTAAAATTTGTGATTATTTAGAACTTAAAGATAGATCTTTTGATGGTTTTGTTAACTGGGTTTTAGATTTAAGAAAAAAACTTGATATGCCTCATAAACTATCAGAAGTGATTGAGGAAAAAGATTTTGATCTTGATAGATTATCAAAAATGGCTTTAGCAGATCCATCTACTGGAGGAAATCCTAAAAAATTAACAGAAGATGATATGAGGATAATGTACCAACATAGTATGACTGGTGAATTATTTAAATGAGTAATTTAAATATTTTAATTGTTGAAGGAAATATTAGAGAAGATAGTGAGTTTTTTATTAAAGCAGCTGGTGCCTCTGCAGCAGACAATTTAAAAAATCTAATTTTAAAAATAGAACCATCAACAAATACAGAAATTATAAATCCTGGTCATGATGATGAGACAACAAATGCTCTAAAAGATATGAGTAAATATAACGGTATTGTATTTACTGGTGGTGCAATGAGAATAAATGATATGACGGATGTAATTAAGAAACATATTAATTTTGCATCTAATTGTTTTTCTCAAAAAAAGAAGATTTTAGCTATTTGTTGGGGGTTGCAAGTCTGCTCTACAGCAGCTGGGGGTAAAGTAAACCCTGGAAAAAATGGTGCTCACATTGGAATTGCATCAGATGTAATTATTAACAATGAAGGTGAAAAACATTTTATATACAAAAATAAAAAACAAATTTTTACATCACCAGCATTTAACTTTGATGAGGTAAGTGAATTACCAAAAAATGCTATTCTTTTATCAAGTGATAAAGTTAACAATGTAATGGGTGTTACCTTTAATGTAGGAAATTCTGAAATTATTGGCTTACAATATCATCCTGATTATGAATATTTTCAGATGCTTAAACTTATTGAAGGTCGTAAAGAGCGACTATTTGTAAATAAAAATTTTTTAAATGAAGAAGAGTATGAAAGCCATATCTCATATATAAAATCTCAAAACGAACTATTAGATTTTAACAATAGAACATGTGAAGTTAGAAATTGGCTTAAGTATTTAAAAAACTAATTTTAAAATAGACCTTCAATTTCACCATCTTTATTTAGCTTAATCGAGTCTGCTGCTGGAACTCTTGGTAGTCCAGGCATAGTCATAACAGCTCCACATATCACAACAATAAACTCCGCTCCTGAAGAGAGTTTAATTTCTCTAATTGGTAAAGAGTGTCCTGTTGGTGCGCCTTTTAAGCTTGGGTCTGTTGAAAAGCTGTATTGAGTTTTTGCAATACAAATTGGAAAATCTCCATAGCCAGCTTCTTCAAAGCTTTTTAACTGATCTCTAATTTTGGTATCAGCAATAACTTCATCTGCTCTATAAATTTCTTTTGCAATTGTCTCTATTTTTTTAAATAGAGGAGTTTTACTCTCATATAAGAATTTGAATTTATCTTCATTTTTCTCACATAATTCAGCAACATGACTTGCAAGTTCTTTTGTACCTTCGCCACCATTTGCCCAATGAGTACAAAGACTTGCTTTAACTCCAATAGTGTCACAAAATTCTATCAAAGCTTTTACTTCATTCTCTGTATCTTTAATAAAATGATTAACAGCTACTGCAACCGGTAAACCAAATTTTTTTACATTTTCTACATGTCTTTGAAGGTTAACTAGACCTTTTTTTAAGGCTTCTACATTTTCTGTTTTAAGATCATCTTTTGCTACACCACCATGCATTTTTAATGCTCTAATAGTTGCAACAATTACAACGCAGCTAGGTTTTAAATCTGATTTTCTGCATTTAATATCAAGAAATTTTTCTGCACCAAGGTCTGCACCAAATCCTGCTTCTGTCACAACATAGTCAGCAAGTTTTAGTCCAGTCTTTGTTGCAATTACAGAATTACAGCCATGGGCAATGTTAGCAAAAGGGCCACCATGAATAATTGCAGGATTATTTTCTAAAGTTTGAGTAACGTTAGGTCGAATTGCATCTTTTAATAGTACTGTCATTGGACCTTGTGCTTTTAAATCTTTAGCATAAACAGGTTTTTTATCTCTAGTATAAGCAATTGTAATATTTCCTATTCTTTTTTCTAAATCTTCTAAATCATTTGATAAGCAAAAGATTGCCATGATTTCAGATGCAACAGTAATATCAAAACCATCTTCTCTTGGAAAACCATTTGCAACTCCACCTAAGTTTATATTTATAGATCTTAAAGAACGATCGTTCATATCGATTACTCTTTTCCAGACAATTCTTCTAACATCTATATCAAGTTTATTTCCCCAATAGATATGATTATCAATTAAGGCTGACAACAAATTATGAGCTGATGTTATTGCATGAAAATCTCCAGTAAAATGTAAATTAATTTGTTCCATTGGAACTACTTGAGCATAACCGCCACCTGCTGCTCCACCTTTCATTCCAAAAGAGGGACCAAGGCTTGGCTCTCTTAAACAAACAATGGATTTTTTTCCAATTTTGTTTAATCCATCATTTAAACCAACTGAAGTTGTGGTTTTTCCTTCACCAGCTGGTGTAGGAGTGATTGCCGTCACTAATACAAGTTTTCCATTTGGTTTATCTTTTAAAGTGTCTAAATATTCTAAATTAATCTTTGCAATGTGTCTTCCCATTGGACTAAAAGCTGAGCTTTCATCGGGCACATTTATCTTGGCTAAAATATCATTTATAGGTTGCATTTTAGCTTCTCTAGCTATTTGAATGTCTGACTTAACTTCGCTCATTTTAAACTCCTATAAAATTAATTTTTAATGCCCAATTGATATCTTATTTTAAATTTTTGGAAACTTCTAAAAAATATATATAAAAAAAATAAGAACTATTTATATTCCTTTGTATAAAATTATTTTATGCAAAAATATTCTATATTTAATTTGATCAAAAATGCCTTCTCTGGTCATCAAAATTGGGATTTGGCTTGGAAAGATCCAACTCCTAAAAAAGAATATGATGTGGTTATAATTGGTGGAGGTGGTCACGGCCTAGCAACTGCTTATTATTTAGCTAAAGAGCACAATATTACAAACGTTGCTATCATCGAAAAAGGTTGGATCGGGGGTGGAAATGTTGGAAGAAATACTACAATCATTAGATCAAACTACATGCATGACGATAATGCATTGTTCAGTGAGTTTGGAATGGATTTGTGGAGAAAAATGAGTCAGGATTTAAACTACAATGTAATGTTTTCTCCAAGAGGAATTATTAACCTTGCTCACTCGGATGCCCAAATGAATGTTTTCGCAAGGAGAGGAAACTCAATGCGATTAAATGGTATCGATGCAGTTTTATTAAATAGAGAAGAGGTAAAAGAAATTATTCCAATGGCTGACTTTTCAGACAATGTAAGGTTTCCTATATTTGGTGGACTGATGCAACCAAGCGCTGGAACAGCAAGGCATGATGCTGTTGCTTGGGGTTATGCACGTCAAGCAGATTCAATGGGTGTAGATATTATTCAAAATTGTGAAGTAACAGGTTTTGATGTTGTAGGTGGAAAAATTCAAGGAGTTAGAACTTCACGTGGGGATATTAAAGTTAAGAAAATTGGACTATGTGTTGCAGGTAGCACAAATATTTTAGCAGAAAAATTAAATATGACAGTGCCAGTTGAGACACACCTTTTACAAGCTTGTGTTTCAGAACCAGTAAAACCTGTTTTAGATAGTGTAGTTACTTTTGGTGCAGGACACTTCTATATTAGTCAGTCGGATAAAGGTGAGATGGTAATGGGTGGAGATTTAGATGGATATAATAGTTATGCTCAACGAGGAAATCTTCCAACTCTTCAACATGTTTTAACAGAAGGAATTGCAATGATGCCGTTTCTTAGTAAATTAAAAATGCTTAGAACTTGGGGTGGGATAATGGATATGTCTATGGATGGTTCACCTATAATAGATAAAACTCATATTGAAGGATTATATCTAAACTGTGGATGGTGTTATGGTGGTTTTAAAGCAACACCTGCATCAGGATGGACATTTGCACATACAATTGCACAAGACAGAGTTCACAAATTAAATGCTGGATATAGTTTAAATAGATTTCACACAGGTCACTTATTAGATGAAAAAGGGCTTGGAACTAAAACATGGATTTCATAAGTGCTGCATATTAAATGCCCTCATTGTGGGATGAGATCTCAAAATGAATTTTCATACGGTGGTGATGCAACTGTAAAAAGACCAGAACTTAATAAAGAAGTTTCAGATCAAGATTGGGATAATTTTGTCTATAATAGAAAAAGTTTAAGAGGAAAACACAAAGAGCTATGGCAACATATATCAGGATGCAGACAGTGGATTAAAGTAGAAAGAGACACTGCAACTCACGAAATATTTAAAACCGTTAAAGCTAGCGAAGATATTTAATATGACTCAAAATTATAGATTAGATAATATTGGACTAATAAATAGAGATAAAAAAATCTCATTTAAGTTTAATGGAGTAACTTACTTTGGTTATGAGGGTGACACCTTAGCTTCAGCGTTGCTTGCTAATGGAGTTCATTTAATAGGAAGAAGCTTCAAATATCATAGACCCAGAGGGTTTTTTGGTGCAGGAGTAGACGAACCATACGCAATTGTTCAACTATATAGAAATAATGAAACTGAACCGAATGTAAAAGCAACAGAACAAGAGTTATTCGAAGGTTTGGAAGCAACAAGTGTCAATTGTTGGCCGAGTGTTAATTTTGATATTGGTGCTATCAACAATTTGTTAAAAATATTTCTTCCAGCAGGATTTTATTACAAAACATTTATGTGGCCAAAAAGTTTTTGGTACAAAGTTTATGAGCCATTTATAAGAAAAGCAGCAGGACTTGGAGTTGCATCAATCGAACATGACAAGGAAAGATACGAACATAAATATGAGTATTGTGATTTACTCATTGCAGGTTCAGGGCCTTCTGGTTTAGCAAGCGCATATGCTGCTGCTAAAAATGGAGCAAGAGTAATTTTAGCAGAAGACAAGCCTAGATTTGGTGGAACTTTATTAACGAGTGAAGTTAATATTGGCAATCAAACAGGAAAAGAATGGGCAGAAAATATTATTTCTGAACTTAAAGAAATGCCTAATGTTATTGTTAAAAATAGATCTCAAGTATTTGGTTACTACGATCACAATATGTTAGTGATGTCAGAAAAATTAAGTGACCACTTACCTAAAACTAAAAAATATAATCCAAAACAAAGACTTTGGTATATTAGAGCAAAAGAAGTTTTAATTTCATCAGGATCAATTGAAAGACCTTTAGTATTTGGAAATAACGATACACCAGGTGTGATGCTGTCTTCTGCAGCAAAAGAATATTTAAAAGTTTATGGAGTGTTAGTTGGTAAAAAACCTTTAATATTTACCAATAATGATAGCGGATATGAAACGGCTATAGAGTTTAAAAAAAATGGTGTTGATCCAATTATTTTAGATACAAGAAAAGAACCAAAGTCAGAAATTATAGATCAAGCAAAAAAACTAGATATTGAAATTAAATTTTCTTACGTAGTAGTTGCTGCTAAAGGGTATAAAAAAGTTAAATCAGCTGAAGTTGCAAAAATTTCAGATGATAAAAATGAACTAGGAACTTTAGAAAATATCAATTGTGATTGCATTTGCGTTTCAGGTTTTTGGACACCAACAATACATTTAGCTTCTCAATCAGGAAATAAAACTACTTTTAATAAGGATATAGATGCATTTGTACCTGGATTATCAAAACAAAATGAAACAACTTTAGGTGCTGCTAATGGAACTTTTACATTAGAAGAAACTTTAAAAAGTTCATTTGAAACTGGATATGAACTTTCAAAAAAAATTACTAATAATGATAACAAAACATCATCACCAACAGTTATGGAAAAAAAATCTACCACACATGATAAATTTTGGTGTGTGCCTTTGCCTAAAGGAAAAACATATAAAAGATTTTTAGATTTTCAAAACGATGTAGCTGTTTCAGATGTAGAAATTGCACTAAAAGAAGGGTATCGATCCATAGAACATGTAAAAAGATACACGACACTAGGAATGGCCACAGACCAAGGAAAAACAAGTAATCTCAACGGTTTGCAATTAGTTTCAAACATTGAAAATAAAATAGTGCCAGAAGTAGGTCATACAACTTTTAGACCTCCGTATACACCAGTTACTATTGGTGCAATTGTTGGAAGAGAAGTTGGCAAACATTCAAAACCAACAAGAAAATCACCAATGCACACTTGGCATGAAAAAAATAATGCTGTGTTTGTAGATGCAGGTGTTTGGTTGAGACCAAGATATTATAAAATTGGAGAAGAAACTTTATTTGAAGGTTCAAAAAGAGAAGCTAAAAACGTTAGAACAAATGTAGGTGTTTGTGACGTAACTACTTTAGGTAAAATTGACATTAAAGGACCTGATGCAGCAGAGCTACTAAATAGAGTTTACACTAATGCTTGGTTAAAACTGCCAGTTGGTAAAGCAAGGTATGGTGTAATGTTAAGAGAAGATGGAATTGTTATGGATGATGGAACAACAACAAGAATTTCTGAAAACCATTATCATATGACAACAACAACAGCACAAGCAGCGAATGTTTTATCTCATCTTGAATATTATCTACAACTTGTATGGCCAGAACTAAATGTAAATGTGGTTTCAACTACAGAGCAATGGGCAGGAGCTGCAATTGCTGGGCCAAAATCTAGAGACTTATTACAAAAATTATTTCCAAATATTGATGCTTCAAATGAAGGATTACCTTTTATGGGATATTTAGAAGCAGATTTATTTGGAGTTCACGCACGAATTTTTAGAATTTCATTTTCAGGAGAGCTTGCTTATGAAGTTAATGTCGAATCTGATAATGGAAACTTTATGTGGGAGAAGATAATGGAAGTAGGACAAGAATTTAAAATTCAACCTTATGGCACTGAAGCATTATCAACTCTAAGAATTGAAATGGGTCACATTGCAGGATCAGAACTTGATGGCAGAACCATTCCTTATGATAACTCTTTAGAAGGACTGGTTAGTAAAAAGAAAGATTTTATAGGGAAACGCTCATTAGAAAGAGAAGCATTTATAGCTGAAGATAGACAAAAAGTAGTAGGGGTTGTTCCAATTGATAAGAAAACAAGTATCCCGGAAGGGTCTCATTTAGTTAAAGATGCAATGGCTCCAACACCAAATCCTAAATTAGGATATATTTCAGCATCTTGTTGGAGTGTTGAATACGATAATCCATTTTCACTAGCAATTCTTAAGGATGGAAAAAATATGATAGGGAAAAAACTATTTGCAATGTCTCCTTTAAAAAATAAAACAATACCAGTTGAGATTGTTTCATCGCATTATGTTGATCCAAAAGGTGAAAGAGTAAGATCATGACTTCAATTTCTGCTTTAAAGAATATTCATATCAAAGGTTTATTTGGTGATCATGAAGGAAAAAATGATAAAGAGCTGTTAAAAATAAGCGAATTAAGCGACTATCTAATCATTCAAATTGTTAAGTATAATAGTTCAGCAATAACTATTGAAAATATTAAGTTAGATGATTTGAACTTAAAAAATGAAACTCAAAATATAAGCTGTAACACCAATACAAGAATTTTATGGAATGGACCAAATAACTGGCTTTTAGTTTCTTCAAAGAAAGAAATTTTAAAAGAAATTAATGAAAAATTACCAGAAACAGATTTCGCCATAACAAATATATCTCATAGCAGAGCGATAATTCAAATAGAGGGAAAAAATACAAAAGAGATATTAAAAAAAGGATGTCCTTTTAATTTTAATGAATTGAAAAAAGATACTTGTTTAAATTCAATTTATAACGGAATGTCAGTTACAATTGATATGCTAGATGACAATCCAGATAAAGTTAGAATATTTACATTAAGAAGTTTTGGAGAATCTTTTTATCATTCAATTACTGATGCTTGCTTAGAATTTGGTTATAAAGGAATTTAAAAATTTATTGCTTTCTTGTTGCTATATAAACACCAAAAGTTGCCACAGCAAAACCAACTAAATCTAGATTATTCAATTTTTCATTCAAAAATATCCAGGCCATTATTGCAGTAGTAGGGGGTATTAAAAAAAATATAGAAACAGTTTTACTTGCTGAGTTGTTCTTAATTAAAAACATTAAGATTGTAAAAGCTCCAAAAGATACAAGGAATATCTGATGACTCATTGCTATTAAGAATGTGGATGTAAAATTAATATAAGGTTCACTAAAAATTAAAATAATTATTATGTGAAAAGAACAGCCTCCTATTGCTTGATACATATTACTGACAGACAAAGGTAAATTATTACTTATTTTTTTTTGCCATAAAGTAGAAGTTGTGATCGCTAGAAGAGCCATAAAAGAAGCTATCACTCCAAAAACAGGAAGACTTGATCCAATATCAAAACCTAAAACTAAAGCTGCACCAATAAACCCAAGGATCACTCCAATCCATTGTTTAAAAGTAACTTTTTCACCTAAAAATTTTCCTGCTAAAGCATTGGTTAAAATTGGCTGTAAGGTTACAATTAATGCAGCGATACCGGTAGGCATTCCGATCGAAACTGAATAAAAAACACCTCCCAAATACACACCATGAAAAAGTACTCCACTAAAAAGTGATTGTAGAAGGTTTCTTAAATTTGTTAAAATTTTTTGTTTTGTATAAATTGAATAAATATAGAAACCAAAAGCTACCACAAAAAATCTAAATGCCAATGCCGCAAAGGGATCACTGTTATCTATTATTGGTTTTGTTGTCACAAAAGCTGAGGACCATAAAACAATAAAAATGAATGGAAAAATTTTAACCATACCAAGGTTATAGGCTATATTTTATACCAATATTAGAGATTAATATCCAAAATGAACACTTTCTCTCTTGAGTTGTACTTATAAATACTTAGGATTAAGTGGGAGTATAATGATTTTAAATAAAATAATTGCTGGATTATTTTTGCTATTTTTTCTTAATGGTTGTGTGCAAAGTGCAGCCTTATTAGGACCTGCTTATACATTAGCTAGTTCTGGTAATATCTATCAAGCTGGCCTTTCATATGGTTCTAATCAAGCAGTTAAAGAAATTACCGGTAAGTCTCCTACTGAAAATATTAAAAGCTTTGTAGATGATAAAAAATTAAAAGTTGAAGAAGAAGAAAGTCAAGAAGAGTTTTTTGCTTTAGTAAAAAGTAGAATAGAAAAAACAAGTAAAATTATTCAATTAGCTAATCAGTAATACCCAATAATAGCTGCTCTGATTGCCCAGTTTCTTTACACCACAGTTCATAACTTTCACACATACGCCATAAAAATTGTTGTGCTCTATTTGATGCTTCGATGAGAGTATTGTTTTCAGTCTCGTAAAGTTTAGGAATTTTAATTAAATTTTTAATAGTCATATCTTTTTGAATTTCTAAAAGTTTAATGGTTTCATCTGGTATTTTATTTCCAGTATCTTTGTCTAGATACTCATTTTTTTTTAATTCACCAAACCATTCGTCATGTAATGCACCAGTGCTTAATTTTATAAACTCATTAGTTTCCATGAATTTATTAATAGCTTGTTTTACATCAAGCTCCGGATCTTTATTTTTTTCAATAGAAACGTAGGAGTAAATAATTTCAGCCATATATATAACATATGGTTTTTTGACTTTTATATTCATTATCTATTTTTTATATTTTGCCATACAGGAGTTGGCTAATATTAAATTAGGATCAAGGTACAATTTTGAAACTTTAGCATTTTGTAAAGATTTATATGCAAAAATTGCAATAGGTATCTCAGTGCAGCCAAGTATTATTTTTTTACATTTTTGTTTGATTAAATATTTAATTGCAGGCTTAATAGTTTTTTCTGCTAGTTTTATATTGCCCATTTTTACATGTTTGATTGTTTTGTTTACTGAACTTGTTTGTAAATTACTTAAAGGTTTAATCAATACATAATCCTTTTTAAAAATTTTATCATAAATCTCAGTTTTTAAAGTTCCCTCTGTTGCAAGAAGTCCAATTTTAGAATTTTTTTTACAACTTTTTTTTGTTTGTATAAAAACTTCTTTAGGCATGTTAATGATCGGTATCTTGATTTTTTTCTTTAAATCTTCATACCAATAGTGTGCAGTGTTACAGGGTATAACAATAAATTTGCACCCACTTTTTTCTAATGATTTACATCCATCTAACAAACTTTTTAAAACTCTATTATATTTTTTTGTATTTTTTGAGTTTCTTGGAATTGTAGATAATGATTTAGTTTGAACACCAATAGATTCTGGTCTTCCAGGAATATTTGATTTGTTATAAAGCATGAATAAAGGGTATTCTTGATCACTTTTTCCTCTATTTAACATTGCGAGTTTATTGCAAAAATCAAGTCCCGCTTGAGTTCCCATTCCGCCTAAAATTCCAATCATAAATATATATTTTCTATTAAATTTATTTAATAATTCCTTAAAGAGGTTTGTTGATACCTCTCATAAAAACTAAAATTAAGCAACCATCTTTAGTAAAGGATGAGTGTGTAGAGCCTGGTTCAAAAGTAACAAAATCACCTTTTTTAAAAACTTTATTATCTGGATCAGTTAATTCACCTTCTAACATCAAAAATTCCTCAAAGCCTGTATGAACATGGGGCAAACTTTTTGCATTTGGTTCCATTTTTAAAAGATAAGTCCCATTACCACCATTTTCTTTATTATAGCTAATTTTATGCCAACTCATTCCAGGCACAACAACCCCATAATTATCAAATGGAGTGAATTCAACATCATAAAGGTCAGTTATTTTTCTATTTGTCATACTTGTTAGTTACTTATTATTAAATTGTTATATTCGATGATTATTAATAAAATATAAATATGCAAGATATATTTATTGAAGATGTGGGAAGTGGCACTCCATTAGTGTTAGTGCATGGTTTTTTAGGATCTTCTGAGATGTGGACTTTACAAACTGACTTTTTTAAAAAGAATTTTAGAGTTTTGGCACCAGCATTACCTGGTTTTGGAAAAAGTAATAAAGTTAACTCATATAATTCAATTGAAGGTATGGCTAAATCTATATTGACAAGTTTAGAAAAAAAGAAAATAGAACGTTTTTATTTATTAGGTCACTCAATGGGTGGCATGATTGTGCAAGAAATGGCAAAGTTAGCAGGTGAAAAAATATTAAAATTAATTTGTTATGGTACAGGACCAAGAGGAAATATACCTGGCAGATTTGAAACCATAGATGTTTCTAGAGACAAACTAAAAATTAATGGACTGGATAACACAGCTTATAGAATTGCAAAAACATGGTTCATTGAAGAGGATAAATCTAAATATTTTTATTTATGTGAAGAAGCGGGTAAACAAACTTCTTTAGAGGCGGCGGACAATGCTCTTGTTGCTATGAAAAATTGGAGTGGTATTGAAAATTTAAAAAATATTAAGAATGAAACTTTGATAATTTGGGGAGATCAAGACAAAGCCTATAACTTCAACCAAGTAGAAACTTTAAAAGAAAATATTATAAATAGTGAACTTAGAATAGTTAATGGCTGCTCTCACAATGTCCATTTAGAGAAGCCAGATGAATTTAATACAATAGTGAGTGAATTTCTTAAAAAAAACTGATTGGTATTGGCTGAAATATTTAGCTAAATAATTAAAAAATTAATTTAATTAAAAAATCGCAGCCAATAGAAAGTGTGAATATTATGCAGTTTTTAAATTTACCGCTGAAGGACCTTTTGGACCATCTTCAACTTCAAAAGTCAAAGCTTGACCTTCATCTAAACCGTTCATACCAGCATCTCTAACAGCTGAAACGTGAACGAATACATCTTTTTCTTTATCTTCTCTTTCAATAAAACCAAAACCTTTAGTTGGATTGAACCATTTTACTTTTCCTTGTAGACTCATATTTATCTTCTTACTTTTTATTGTGTTACTTTTATTACTTATAATTAAGTAATTCACGCTTTGTTTAGATTTATTGAGGTTTTGTCAACTAAATTTAAAAGAATAAATAATTAAAGACTTATTTGTTGCTTATTAGCATGGTCATATAAATAGAGTTGATATCTTTTTTATAATGAGAGAAGGGCTCGCAGGGCTTAAAACCACACTTACTAAATAGTTTTCTGGCATTTAAAAAGAACTCACCAGCACCTGTTTCTAAACTCAATCTTTTAATATTAAGTTTTTTTGCCTCATTAATTAGATGATTTATGACTTTTGTACCATTTCCTTTACCTCTAAAGTTGTCACTAACTCTTATAGATTTAAACTCACCATGTTCTTTATCTAGGAATTTTAATGCACCACTTCCCATTAGGTCATTTTCTTCCCACAGGCTCCAAAATTTAATAGTTGGATCTTTTAATCCAGCTATATCAAGTACGTGAGCACTACCTTCAGGTGACACAGATCTTAACTCAATGAAATGCTTTATAAGTAGCTCATGAACTTCTGGATTATCAAAATTTCCTTCGATTGATTTTAGCATATGAGAAATATCTACTTAAGAAGAGTTGTTAGGTGCCCCATTTTTCTTTTTGGTTTAATTTCTTTTTTAAGATAATCAAAGAAAAATTCATTTTCATTGTGTTCTTTATTTCTGTAATTAGTAATTTGATCTCCAATTATATTTGTCATCATTGCATTGGATATTTTTTTAAGAGGTATTTGCTCTAGTTTACAAACTGCTCTTACATGATTTTCAAATTGACCTACATTATACGCATTAATTGTTAGATGCCCTGAGTTATGAACTCTTGGTGCAATTTCATTTACATAAAGGTTATCATTCCTGTCAATGAAAAACTCAACACACAAAGTTCCAACATATTTTAATTCTTCTGCAATTGTTGTAGCCCATAGTTTTGATTGTTCTAATATTTTATCACTAATCTCTGCTGGAATTTTAGAATTTCTTAAGATTTGATCTTCATGTTCATTTTCAATGGGTTCATAAATTTCATATTTTTGAATATCAAACCTAGTAATGATTATTGAAATTTCTTTTTTTAATTTTACTAATTTTTCTAAAATATAACCTTTTGAATAATCAACATCAATTGAGTCTAAATTTTCTAAACTGTTAATAGGGTGTTGACCTTTGCCATCATATCCTAATGTAGTAGTTTTGAGTATACCAGGTAATAAATCTTCAACAGAATCCATTTCAGATTTTTTTTCAATAGATACATATCTTGTAGTTCTTATATTTAGATTATTGATAAAATCTTTTTCTGCTAATCTATGCTGAATTATTCTATTTACAGAAGGTTTTGGTAAAACAGGTTTTATTTTATTAATTTCATTTAATGTTTCATAGGGAATATTTTCAAATTCATAAGTTACAACATCAACTTTACTCAAAAACTCATTAATCTTGTTTTTATCATTATATTCACCGTGTACAAAATCATTAGAAAAATTTTGGGCAGGAGCATCAATATCATTGCAAAAAATAACTGTTTTAATTTCAAGTTTATTTGCAGCAATAGCAAGCATACTACCTAACTGACCTCCCCCTATAATTCCAAGAATTGGTTTAGACATATTTTACAACTATTTGGGTTTTTTTTTAACAGATTTGCTTTGATTTAAACGAAACTGATTTAATTTTCTCTTAACAGTTAAATCACTAAGACCAATAATAGATGCAGCTAATAAGGCAGCATTAATTGCACCATCTTCTCCAATTGCTAATGTTCCAACAGGTATTCCTTTTGGCATTTGTGCAATGGATAGAAGACTATCAAGACCTTTCAGCTTTTTACTTTCAATTGGAACACCTAGTACCGGTAGAGAAGTAAGGGCTGAAATCATTCCTGGTAAATGTGCAGATCCACCAGCTCCAGCAATAATTACTGCAATACCATTTTTTTCAGCATTAATAGCAAATTCATACATTCTTTTAGGGGTTCTATGAGCTGATATTATTTTTGTTTCAAATTTTATGTTTAATTTTTTAAGAATATTTTGACAAAATGTCATGGTTTTGTAGTCAGATTGACTACCCATAACAATTGATACTTTGTTTAATTTATTTTTAGCCATTTGTTGTAATTTTATTCTAACGTAAATTGTTATTTCAAATTAAGCCTAAAATTTCAATAAAATTAATAGAATTTATCTATCTTATTGGTATTCTTTAAAACAAAGAAGATCACAATGAATTTTAAAATTGATAATTTACAATATTGTAACTGGTCTAGAGAAATTTTTCAGATCAATAAACAAGCAGGACTGGATGCAATCCATGTAACTATTGTTTACCACGAAGATTTTGATGAGCTAAAAACGGTATTAAAAAATTGGGAAAATCACTTTTCAGAAAATTCCGACTTAATTTTTCACGGTAAAAGTTTTAAAGATATTGAAAAAGCTAAATCTGAAAATAAAACTGCAGTTTTTTTTGGTTTTCAAAATTGTTCACCTATAGAAGATGATATTGGATTGGTTGAAAAAGTTTATGATTTAGGATGTAGGTTTATGCAGCTTACTTATAATAATCAGTCCTTACTAGCGACGGGATGTTATGAAGCAATTGATAGTGGGGTTACTAATTTTGGTAAAGAGGTAATTAAAGAGATGAATAGACTAGGTCTTGTAATAGACATGTCTCATTCAGCAGAAAAAAGTACAATTGATGCAATTGAGATAAGTGAAAAACCAATTGCAATAACTCATGCAAATCCATCATTTTGGCATCCAGCTAAGAGAAACAAATCAAACGAACTATTAAAAATTTTATCCAAACACAAAGGAATGTTGGGTCTCTCTTTATATCCTCATCATTTAAAAGATGGGACAGATTGTTCTTTGGAAAGTTTTTGTGAAATGACAGCTAAGACTGCTGAGATTATGGGCGTTGAAAAAATTGGAATAGGTTCAGATCTTTGTTTAAACCAACCAGATACCATTGTTGAGTGGATGAGAAATGGTACTTGGACTAAAAGCAAAAATTATGGAGAAGGGTCTAAAAATAAACCTGGTTTTCCAAAACAACCTGATTGGTTTTTAGATGCAAGAGGATTTGAAAACTTAGAGATAGGACTTAAAAAAGTTGGTTTTTCAGAAAGTGAAGTAAATGGAATTCTTGGAAACAACTGGTACAATTTTTACAAAGAAATGAATCAATGAATATTTCTTTAAGAGATCCCAATGTAGTAATGAAGCTATCAAGACTTGGGTCTTTTCATCAATCTAAACTTTCATTTTTAAGAAGTTTTTTAAAAGAGTTTAAGGATTGGGATTACAAAAGAGATTTATTTGAATTAAACGAACATGGTTATGGTACTGCAGTTTATTCATTTAAGAAAAAAAATAGAGTGTATTCATTAATTTGTTTTGCAAATGAATTAGATGATAATGAAAGATCAGATAGAGTTATAGCTACCAAATGGGATGCAGCCTTCACACTTTTTGATGGTGTTCCAAAAAAACAAGATATTGAAAGATTAAAAAACGAAGTACCCAAACAAGAATTTGGCAGACTTTCTTATAAAGAATTAACTCTTTCAAGAGCTAATAAATCAGTAAGAGTTTTCAATCATGTGGTTGAATGTTTAAGCGAAGGTAAGCAGCCTGATAATGATTTGTTAACTAGTGTTGGTTATTTATATAGAACCACAGCAGTTTATGGGTCAGGTAAATTTGGCTTAGCAGACAGATTTAGAATTAAAGACCGAGAAGAAATATATGGTCCATTTAGATTGGAAATGATGTTGGTTTATCTGGTAAGACAATTTACTTTTGATCAAGTTAATCACGTTGCAAAAAGTAAGAATCCAAAAAAAGCTGTAAATCTTGATATAAATATTTGTAAAGGTTTAGGAATAGGAAATTCTACAGGTCTTGGAATGGCTCCATTTATTGTTAATCATCCAACTCTTTTAAATAACTGGATTTCAGCAAGAGAAATTTCTTTAAAAAAAATAAGAGAGATAAAAACAATATCAGAGAAAGATAAAAACTTATTTTTAGAATGTTTAAAAAAATCAATAAAGAATATCACCTCTTGGAATACAGAAAGCGAATATCAAATAAATAAGATTAAATCTTTATTGAAAGATCTTAATGAATTTATTGTCTATCTAGATAATGAATTTAATTTTGAGCAAGATTATGCCTTTAACGAATTATATCTGTATTTAGAAAAAAAATATTGTGAAGAATGCATTGAATATGTCGTCTCAATGATGATGGAACCTTATGATGATATAACGTCCCCGTTAATTAAAGAAATGAGCTCTGAAGAAGAAAAATATTTCAATATTCCAACTGAGCGAACGGTAGAAGACTTAAAGCTAATTTTAGAAAAAAAATATCCAGATATCTTAACAATAGATTTTACCAAAGATGAAAATAATTTAAATTTTTGGTTTATCTCAAAAAATAAAGAGGAACCTAGACTAGCAAATAGATTTGATGAAGTGGGTGCTGAGTTAGAGCAACCCTTAGCAATTGCAAGAGATATTAAAAAACTTTATGAATCGTTATCGGTTACTAAAAATAGTTGGACTATTGCTAAATTTTTATCAACCAATAATGAGTTAAGACACGTTGTAAGAAGAGCATTTATAGTGGAGAAATTTCCTTATTCGGAAATACAAGACAATACTATTGGCCAAGAAATAATGCCTATTGATATGTTGAGACTAAAATTATCTTTTTTTGGAGCATTAAAATTTGATCCACGTTCTGATAAGTGGCTAAGAATATGCATGTTTCAAGGAGCACCCCTACCAGAACAATTAAAAAACTATGATGAACATTGGGTTTATAATTAATCAACATGAGATCATTAAGCGAAATAGATACAGTTTCTAAAAGATCAAGTAGAGCTGCAGGATATTCATGGGGGATTGCAGAAGAGATTGGAAAAAATATAAGACTACTCGAAATTTTTAGTTTGCCTGGAATTAAAAACTTAAATAGTTTTTTTAAGAAAAAAAAAGAAATAAGGTTAGAGAATATCAGCATCATAAAGCAAGACAATGAGGCTGGTAAAAATGATTATTGCCCAATAATCACAGGGGTAAATTTTTTAGATCAGATTAAAACTCTAGAAACTTTAAATGAGATAACGTTTAAAAAAGTCTCATATCCATTACTTTTCCTACCATTTGTAAGTAGAGCAGCTGAGGTAATCGGTAAAAGAATATTCTTAAAAATGGATGACAGGGAGTTTTTATTAAACTTTAATAATAATATTTATTCTAATTACACTAAAAACGAAATAATCGAATCTGCTGAAAATATTTATTTAAAAATTTTAGAAAACAGAGACTCGTTTGAAGAAAAAGAATGGAATGAGCTTTATAAGCTTTCAGAAGAAACGTTTGTTGAAGAAAATGAAAGCTTAAAACAAGGTGGAGCAGGAGCTGGCCTTACTGATAATGACTAAAGACTTTAATGATCAAGATAATAGTGATGAAGAAGTTCTTCAATTAGATAATTTTTGTGAAGAGTGTAAAAAAGAAGACCCGAGTGTTTCTCAAAATTTAATTTTAACAGGATTTAAAACCTGTAATTCTTGTAAGCTTTCAAAAACTATATTTCCAATTTAACTGATATTGCTTATAGGCAAAGCATTCATTTTGCTCATTACAAAAGATATTGAAAGAAAAGCAATTATTAAAAAAGCTAAAAAGACTATTCCAAATGATTTAAAATTAGACTTTAGATTTAAAACTTGTTTTGTTGAAATGATTAATCCAGCAAATATCCAGAACTGAGTTAAAAATATAATTGGGATCATTAAATCTGGTGTTACAGCAAAAAATCTTAAAAGCCCTGGTGCATGAGCAAACCCAACAGCTGTTAAAACTTTTTTAAATGAAACTTTAGTATCTTTATCTGGAAATAATTTTACACCGATCACATAAATAAATAGTCCCCATACAAACCAAGTAAGAATGGCAGTTAAACCAGACATTGCAACAGCAGTTTTAATAACAGTGTTTGCTGCAACAGCTCCTGCTAACCCGTCTAGTATCATGATAAGGCCTGCAAAATATATTGCAGCTTCACCAAAGTTCTTATTATCTTTGTAAAGAGATTTATCTAATTTAATAGACCGAACAACTATATTTAAAAATTGACCAAACATTATTTATTTTTTTTACTATTTTTCTGAGCTTTGTAAGAAACAAATAGTGGAAAGAGTATTAAAGCAATTACTATTATTATGCAAATTACGATTAGGAATGATTTTGTCATTATTAGTGGGGGAGAATTAACCTCCCCCAAATAATTAATTTAACCTTTAACGACTTCTCTTGTGTTTGCGTTAAACGATTCTGTAAATGGAATATCCACTACCACAGCATCAACAGGCGTTCCTGGTGTGTCAGAATATTTAGCAGGTAAGTGAACTTTGTACTTAGTTCCAACTTTACCTTTTGGGAAACCATTAGCATTTAATGTTCCATCAAATGGCACATATCCCATTGCTATATTTTGACCTTTTTCAGGGTGATACCAAGGTGATGTGATAAATCCTACAGGATCTCCACCACTCTCAGGTGACACTAACCAAAAGTCAGGAGCATATTCTTCAATTGGTTTTCCGCCCAACTCAAGACCTACTAACTGAAGTTTGTAAGGTTTTTGACCAGCCTTAAGATCTGCGCCCATTTTCTCTAATGCAGCTTTTCCAACATAGTCAGCTTTTTTATTCCACTCACCTTTGCCAGATAGTGACACTTGGTAACCAAGGTTACACTGGAAAGGATTGTGTTGATGATCCATATCTTGTCCCCAAGAAAGAATTCCAGCTTGAATTCTTCTGTGGTGAGCAGGGGCTATAACCATTAGGCTATGTTTTTTACCTGCAGCAAGAACAGCATTCCACATATCGTCAGCATATTTAGTTGCTTCTCTTAAATAGATTTCATATCCAGCTTCACCTGAGAAACCAGATTGTGAAATAACACAACTTCTGCCACCAACTTTTGCTTCAGCTAAACCATAGAAAGGCATGTTATCTAGATCCACTTGATCTCCAATAAGATCCTTCATTAAAGCTTTTGATTTAGGTCCTTGAATTTGCACTGGGCAAACATCAATTTCTTCAATTGTACAATCAAATCTTCCATCAGCGTTAACACCTTGAAGATACATTCCAATATCAGAGTCTGATAGTGAGAACCAAAATTCATCTTTTGAAATTCTAAGAAGAATAGGATCATTTAAAACACCACCATAAGCATTACATAAAATTACATATCTTGCTCTCATGGGTGAGATTTTAGTTGCATCTCTAGTTATAACGTAGTCAGTAAACTTTTCTGCATCCGGACCTTTAACTCTAATTTGTCTTTCAACAGCAACGTTCCACATTGTAACGTGATTTTTAATTGCTTCATACTCAACCATCGCTCCACCATCTTCAGGTTTTACATAACCTCTTGGGTGATAAATACGATTGTAAACAGTTGCTCTCCAACAACCAGCTTCCATTGATAGATGCCAGTATGGGGATTTTCTTACTCTTGTTGAAATTAACATTTCAACTTTTGTAGGTCCACTCTGTCTTAAGTTGTATGGTACTTCACGATCTGATTGATCAACTGAAGTCACATGATTTAGTTTAGTATAGTCAAATTCATTAGACATAACCGTTCTCCTTCAACCACTTGTTAGTTTCCTTCAAGCCGCCGAATGTATAAATGTGGAAGTTACCAGTAAACTCTTTCACTTTCCCAATTAATTCATTAGGGTCTTTAGGTTTCAATAAATCTAATGCCTTACTAAAATTAGACTTAAGAAAATTTATAGAATTTTTCGCCCCGACAATATTAGCAAATTTAATTAAGCTAGTTATTTTCATTGGCCCAGTAATTCCTACATGCACTGGTACTGACTGCTTAGAAATGAAATCTACGATAGGTTGACTTTCTAATAACCACTGGGTCACTATATAGTCGGCGTAAGGTTTTTTATCTATCATAGCTTTTTCTAATTCTTTATCAGAAATATCCTGACTTCCCTCTGGATGTCCTGCTATTCCTATTTTAATTCCATCAAAAAATCCTGTTTCTAAAATTTGAATTGAACTATCAAATTTTCCAACTGGCTCTCTACTTCCTCCAATAACTAAAGCTTGTTTAGCACCCACATCTTTACATCTTACAATGTAATCTTTAAGCTGAGCATCATCCGTAATTGATCGTGCTGGAAAATGTGGAACTGGATTAAATCCTTTTTTAACTAACGCCGCTGTTTGGTTAGCTGTCTCTTTATAGTCTCCTCCTGGAAGCATAGTTACATAAACATCCTTAACGGGAGGCAGTGTATTAAGATCTGTTTGAGGTCCAACCTCAAGTGAAAAATTCATTTTTCCTGATGATTATCTTTTTTGTATATGCTGTCAAAGAAATTCATCTTGTGGATAAAATATTTGTTGCCAAAAATTGTGCTGGTGATAATTTTTTTTAATGTCTGAAAATCTTAAAAATCTTCAACTTTCAAAAATCTTGGACTTGGAAAAAATTAGAGTGGTCGGGAACCCCATCGAGAAAGCCCATGGCCTACCAAACGAGTGCTACACTAGCTCTGATTATCTAAGCATTGAAAGAGAGAGGATTTTCAAGGATAAATGGACGGTGATTGGCGTTGGAAGTTCTGTGCCAAATGTAGGAGATGCTCAACCTTATAATTTACTAGGTATTCCTCTTATTATTTTAAGAGATAAAGAGAAAAAAATAAGGGTATTTCACAATGTCTGTAGCCATAGAGGCTTCAAGCTTTTAGATGAGGCTTGTGCTTTGAAAAATGTCTTAAGATGTCCATACCACTCCTGGTCCTACGATTTTGATGGAAAGTTGGTTGCGACACCTCACATAGGAGGCCTAAATGTTCATGAGACAGAAAAATTCGATAAATCATCGAGCAATTTAAAAGAGGTTAAAACCAAAATTTGGATGGATATAATATTTATCAATATAAATAGTAATGAATTAGAGTTTGATGAATATATCAAGCCTCTCGAAGAAAGATGGTCAAAATTTATATCTAAGGAAGATCAAAAATTACTTAAGCACTCAAAAGATCATGGATACTTCAGTCTTGATGTTAAGTGTAATTGGAAGTTTGCAATAGAGAATTACTGTGAAAGTTATCACTTGCCTTGGATACATCCTGAATTAAATAAAGTTTCAAATATTAGTGATCATTACCATATTCAAGGTTTACCAAATAGATTTGCTGGCCAAGGAACAAATAAATATGATCAACCTGTTAAAGGAAATCAAAGTTTCAATAATTTTCCAAATTGGCCTAAAGACTTATCCAGCAAAGCTGAGTATATTGCTTTATTTCCAAACGTAATGATTGGTCTTCATGTAGACCATTTTTATGTTTTTTGGTTAGAACCTAAATCTATTAGTGAAACTAAAGAGCATTTAATGATGTATTATGTTGGTGATGATAGTGCAAATGGATCTGAGTTTGCTGAGATGAGAAAAAAAAATTCAGAATTTTGGAAAGAAGTAATGATTGAGGATATAAAAGCTATTGAGGGTATGCAAGAAGGTAGAAATTCACCAGTATATAATGGTGGGAATTTTTCACCGATAATGGATAACCCTACACATGAATTTCATAAATGGGTTGCAACAAACTTAGTTTAAAATGAAAATAATATTAATTATGGGTCTTCCAGGATCTGGCAAAACAACTTTAGCCAATGAAATTGCTCCATTACTAAATGCTAAAAGACTTAATGCTGATGAAGTTAGAAAAGAAGCTAATGATTGGGATTTTTCAGAAGAAGGCAGAACAAGACAAGCAAGTAGAATGGCAGATTTTGCAAAAAAATTAAAAGATGATGGAAATTATGTTGTAGCAGACTTTGTTTGCCCAACACCGGAGGCAAGAAACTTGTTTCCTGCAGATTATATAGTTTGGGTAAATACAATAAAAGAAGGACGTTTTGACGATACTAACAAGATGTTTGTAAAGCCTGAAAAATTTGATTGTCAGGTTACAACTCAAGATGCTAAACATTGGGCACCAATAATAGTAAAGGAGATAAAATAATGGCTTACGAATGGGATAATAAAAAACCAACAGCACAAATGCTTGGCAGATGGCAACCATTTCATGATGGTCACTACGCTTTATTTCAAGAAATTATTAAAAAAACGGGACAAGTTTGCATTCAAATAAGAGATGTTCAAGGTGTTGACGATAATCCATTTGATTTTGACACAGTTAAAAAAAATATTGAAGAAAAGTTAAACCCAGAATTTGAAGGAAGATTTAAAATAATGATGGTTCCTAATATTACTAATATTTGTTATGGAAGAGGAGTTGGTTACAAAATAGAAGAAGTTGTTTTGTCAGAAGAAATTCAACAAATCTCTGCAACAAAAATTAGAGCCAAAATGAGAGAAGATGGCAAACTTAAGTAATATTAAAATTAAACTTTTAAATAAAGATATTGCCTCAATCATCATTAATGAACCAAAAACATATAATGCACTTTCATTAAAAAATTTAGGAGATTTAATTAAAGCTTTTAAAAAATTAGATGAAGACAAAAATATTAAGGTAATAATTATTGAAGGGTCTGGAAAAGGTTTTAGTGCGGGTCACAATTTAAAAGAAGTAAGTGGATTAAAGAAAAGAGAAAAATATCAAAAACTTTTTAATCTTTGTTCAAAGTTGATGCTTCAAATAGTTGAAGGAAAAAAGCCAGTTATTGCAAAAGTTCATGGAGCAGCATTTGCAGCAGGTTGCCAGTTAGTTGCAAGTTGTGATCTTGCTTACAGTACTAATGATGCAATTTTTGCAACACCAGGAGTGAATATTGGCTTATTTTGTAGTACACCAATGGTTGCTGTTAGTAGAAAGGTTAATAGAAAAAGAATGATGCATATGCTGTTAACGGGAGAGCCTATTAAAGCAAATTATGCAAAAGAAATTGGACTAATTAATAATCATTTTTCTAAATCAAAATTAACTAATGAAGTATTAAAAGTTGCTAAAACTATTGCTTCAAAATCAAGTCTTACAATTAAAATTGGAAAACAAACTTTTTATAATCAATTAGAAATGCCATTGAGAAAAGCTTACGCGTACACTAGTAAAATGATGACTAAAAATATGATGGCAATGGATGCTAAAGAAGGCATATCAGCGTTTCTACAAAAGAGAAAACCTAATTGGAAACATAAGTAGTGAACGATAAAATAAAAGAAATTCTCTCAAAGTATAAAACAATAGCGATGGTGGGTGTTAGTAAAGATGATAAAAAGCCATCAACAATAGTGATGAAGTATATGCAAAAATATGGTTTTAAAGTTATTCCAGTTAACCCAAGTGCCAAAGGTCAAAAGATTTTAGGAGAAGAGGTTTTTGAAAAACTTGAAGATATTAATATACCTATTGATATCGTAGATGTATTTAGACCATCAACAGAAGCTAACAAGTATGCTGAAGAGAGTGTTAAAATTGGAGCAAAAGTTCTTTGGTTACAACTTGGAATTAGAAGCAATGATGCCAAAGAATTGGTGGAGAGTAATGATATTGAGTATATTGAAAATAGATGTACAAAGATGGAATATCAAAAGCTTTTTTTAAATATAAACCCAGCTTTTCCAGTGTTACAAAATTAAATGAATATAGTTAATTTTACTCCAATCTCTGCATTTCTAGGTGGATCCTTAATTGGTTTAGCGGTAGTTATTTTTTTTGTATTTAACGGTCGATTAATAGGAATAAGTGGAATTGCCAGTAATTTTTTAACTTCAAAAGTTAATAGATTTGATAATTTTTTATTTTTAATTGGATTAATTATCGGACCTATTGTTTATAAAATATTTACTCAACAGGAAATCAATATCTCAATTTCAAACTCATTTTATTTATTAGCAATTGCAGGCTTATTGGTTGGAGCTGGCACCAGAATAGGTGGTGGCTGTACTAGTGGACACGGCATCAGTGGTATTGGAAGATTTTCTTTGAGATCAATTATTGCAACAGTAACATTTATGATTGTTGGAATTTTAACTGTTTTGGTAAAAAATTTAATATGAATAAGATTATATCTTTAATTTGTGGAATAATTTTTGGAATAGGTCTTACTGTTTCACAGATGATAGATCCCGCTAAAGTCTTAGGTTTTTTAAATATTTTTGGAGAATGGGACCCATCATTAGCATTTGTTATGATTGGAGCTTTAATAATATCCTCACCATTTTTTCATTTATTTAAAAATAATAAGAAACCAATTTTTGCTGATAAATTTTCTTATTCAAATAATAAAGAACTAAATAAGAAATTAATTATAGGTTCATCGCTTTTTGGTGCAGGCTGGGGCTTAGCTGGATTATGTCCAGGACCTGCAATAGCCTCACTGGCTTTATTAAATTTAAATTCTGTAAGTTTTGTAATCTTTATGTTTGTTGGGTTTTATTTGGTTAAATTATTAGATTTAACAACCCAAGCACGATGATAAAAATCATCTATATTTTTTTGAATTAAACTCTTAGCTAAATTATTAGCTTCAATCTCCTCAAAAGGTCCAAATTTTTTTTCTGTATCTTTAATGATAGTTTCAATTTTATTTGGATCTTTATGAATACCAGCAACTACGTAAAAATTTTTCATAGATTTTTAATTTTTCTAGTCTATACACCCTTAATGTAATGAAAAAAATATTTCTTTTATACGGGCACTATAATGAAAAGTCTTTTAATGCAGCTATTAGAGATACATTTATTAAAACAGCAGAAAAAAACGGTAATACAGTTGATTGTGTAGATTTATATAAAGATAAATTCAATCCAGTTTTTGCTGGTGAACAAGCTGGAGAAGACGTTCTAGATCATAGAAGACGTATTGAGAAATGTGATACTATTGTTCTAATTGCACCTATTTGGAACTTTAGAATGCCAGCTATTGTAGAAGGCTGGATAGATAAAGTTTTGTCACCCCCATGGGCTTACACATTTAAAAAATTAGTTGGAAATTATGGTTATCCAATGGGAAACTTAAAAGATAAAAAAGCTATAATCTTTTGTACCTATGGATCCCCAAGGTTAGCGGTTACAACATTTTTTTTAAATTTACCTATTAGAAGGCTAAAAAGAGGTGTGTTTCATATGTGTGGCATTTATAATATTGTATACAGAAGATATTTTGCAGTACCGTTTGTAACAGATGAAAAACGAAAAGAATTTCTTGAGGACGTTAAAAAGACAGCAAATAATATATAAAACCTTATTAATTTACTTTCTAAGTCTTACAATTTCACAAGCAGAATTAATAAAGCCTAATAGTAATATTGATCCATACCAGGTTGTGGAAATTCAGTTGAAAAGTTTACAAAAAAACAACTCTCCCACTATAGATAATGGCATTGAACAAACCTGGGAATTTGCTCATCCTAGTAATAGAAAAAGCACAGGACCTTTAGATAGATTTAAGACCATGCTGAAGGGCAAGTCATATAAAATATTATTAGATCATTTAGACCATGAAATTGTTCAAGAAAACCTTAACAATTCAGTAGCCTTGTTTGAAGTTAGTGTTCTTGGAAAAGACAAATCCTATTACAAATTTAAATGGCAGGTTGAAAAGTATAAAATAGATGGTCCCTTCAAAGACTGCTGGTTGACCACAATGGTGTCCGCTCCAATGCCCCTAGGATCTTCAATTTAATTTAGAGGGTAAACGAATTTTGTTTCGTTTGTAATGAAAATTTAGTAGGAATCGTGTTAATGAAATCTAAAGCTAAAGTTGTTGTAGTTGGTGGTGGTGTAGTAGGAGTTAGTGCTCTTTATCACTTAGCAAAAAAAGGCTGGTCTGATGTTGTTTTAATTGAGAGAAAAGAATTAACATCTGGATCTACTTGGCATGCTGCAGGTCTACTTCCATTATTTAATATGAGTTATTCGGTTGGACAGCTTCATAAGTATGCAGTGGATCTTTATAAAAAATTAGAAGAAGAGACAGGACAAAATGTTGGTTTCAGTGTTGTATCAAATATTCGTTTAGCAAGCACTAAAGATAGAATGGATGAGTATCATCAATATGCAGGTGTTGCTCAAACAATTGGTGTGGATGTAAAATTTTTAACACCAGATCAAGTAAAAGAAATTTGGCCATTGTGCCGTACAGAAGATTTACTTGGAGCAATCCAACACCCTGAAGATGGATACATTCAGCCAGCTGACTTAACACAAGCAATGGCAACAGGTGCTAGAAATTTAGGTGCAGAGATTTATAGAAACACAGCTGTAGTTGGAATGAAACAAACTAAAGATGGCTGGATTGTTGAAACAGATAAAGGTGCTATTGAATGCGAACATGTAATTTCTTGTTCTGGAAACTTTGCTAGACAAACTGGAAAAATGGTTGGATTAGATATTCCAGTAATACCAGTTGAACACCAATATATTGTAACAGAACCTCATCCAGATATCGTAAAAAGAAAAAAAGATGGCTTACCTGAAATGGGAGTTTTAAGAGATAGCGACAGCAGATGGTATATGAGAGAAGAAGCAGGTGGATTAATATTAGGACCATACGAAGATGGTGCGCCAGCTTGTTATGTTGATGGGCCATCAAAAGATTCAGAGTATGAACTATTTCAAGAAGATTTAGATAGATTAGCACCGCATATAGAAGGAGCTATTCATCGTGTACCAGCTTTTGGAGAAGTTGGAGTTAAGAAAGTTTATAATGGTGCAATTTGTTATACACCAGATGGAAACCCAATTGTTGGACCTGCATGGGGATTGAAAAATTTTTGGATTAATGAAGGACACAGTTTTGGAATAACTGCAGCAGGAGGAGCGGGTTGGCAACTTGCAGAATGGATAATTGATGGTGAGCCAACAATAGATATGCTTGGAGTTGAACCAAGAAGGTTTGGTGATTATGCAACAAAATCTTATTTAAAAGAAAAAAATGAAGAAGCTTACAATCATGTATTTAAAGTTCACTACCCAGATGAAGAAAGAGAGGCTGCTAGAGAATTAAGAACATCACCTTGTTATGACAGAATGAAAGCATTAGGTGCAGTATTTGGTCAAAAATTTGGTTGGGAAAGACCCAATTTCTTCGCAATTGACGGGATGGAGCAAAAAGATGACTGGTCATTTAGAAGATCAAAATGGTTTAAAGCAATTGAGCAAGAATGCAAAAATGTAAAAGAGAATGTTGGTCTTTTAGATATGACGGCATTTGCTAAATGTAGAATTAAAGGACCTGGTGCTGAAGAGTTTTTAGATTATTTAGTTGCAAACAAACTTCCTAAAAAAATTGGAAGAATTGGATTATGTCATGCACTTAATACTAAAGGTGGAGTGCACTCTGAATTTACAATCATGAAAGAAGCTGAGGGAAGTTACTATTTAGTTTCTGCAGGAGCAAACCAAAGATTAGACCATGACTGGATTCAAAAGTGGATGCCAACTGATGGTAGTGTTCAATTTGAAAATTTAACAAACAGTATGGGAGTTCTAGTTGTATCTGGCCCTAAAGCTAGAGAGCTAATGACAAGAGTTTCAAGAGATGATTTTTCAAATGAAAATTTTAAATGGTTGAGTGCAAAAAATGTTAATGTTGGTAACGCACCAGTTAATGCTATGAGAGTAAACTTTGTAGGTGAGCTTGGCTGGGAGTTACACCATCCAATTGAATATCAAAATCACATCTTTGATAGATTAATGGAAGCTGGAAAAGATTTAGGTCTTAAGCCTTATGGAATTAGAGCAATGAATAGTTTGAGACTTGAAAAATCTTATAAACTTGTTGGTACAGAATTATCAATCGAATATTCACCTTACGAATCTGGGTTAGATAGATTTATTCATCCCAACAAAGGAAATTTTATAGGACTAGATGCTTTGAATAAATGGAGAGAAAAAGGATTTTCAAATCAATTGGTTACCTTGGAAGTTCACAATATAGAGGATGCAGATGTTTTAGGAAATAATCCAATTTATGATAATGAAAAAGTTATAGGACGTGCAACTGGTGGAGATTTTGGATTTAGACTTGGAAAATCAATCGCATTAGGAATGGTCAAACCAGAGATTGCGACACCAGGGCAAAAATTGAAAATTGATATTCTTGGTAAAATGTACGATTGTACAATTTTAGAAGAAAGCCCATATGATCCTGAAAACAACTTATTAAGAGCATAATGAAAATATTAGTCGCTGTAAAAAGAGTTATTGATTACAATGTTCAAATCAGAGTTAAAGAAGATGGCACAGGAATTGTTACGGATAATGTTAAGATGTCAACCAACCCACCTGATGATAATGCAATTGAAGAGGCTGTAAAAATTAAAGAAGCAGGTAAAGCAACTGAAATAGTTGCGGTTACTATTGGTGAAGAAAAAGCACAAGAAACAGTTAGAAAAGCATTAGCTGTTGGTGCTGATCGAGGAATTCATGTTAAAGTAGAGGGGGTGGTTGAGCCCTTAGCAGTAGCTAAAATATTACAAAAAATTGTTGATAAAGAAAAACCTGATCTAGTATTTATGGGTAAACAAGCAATTGATGATGATTGCAACCAAACAGGACAAATGTTGAGTGCTTTATTGAACTGGCCTCAAGCAACTTTTGCATCAAAAATTGACATTAAAGACAATAAATTAGAAATAATTAGAGAAATTGATGAAGGCTTAGAAACTATTGAAGTTAACGTTCCAGCAGTAGTTACTTGTGATTTAAGATTAAATGAACCGCGTTATGCATCTCTACCAAATATTATGAAAGCTAAGAAGAAACCAATAGATCAAATGACAGCTGCAGATTTAGGTGTTGATGCAACACCAAGAGTTCAACAAATTAAAGTTGAAGAGTCACCAAAAAGAAAAGCTGGCATTAAAGTATCAAGTGTAGCCGAACTTGTGCAAAAGCTTAAAAATGAGGCGAAAGTTATATAATGTCAATTTTATTAATTGCTGAACATAATAATAAAGAATTAAGACCTTTTACTCTTAACGCTATTACAGCCGCATCACAAATTGATGGTGATGTTCATGCATTACTAATAGGAAACAATTGCTCTGATGTTGCCAAAGTTTTATCTGAAATACCCTTGGTTAAAAAAGTAATACAAGTTGAAGCCACTCATTATGAAAATTTTCTACCAGAAAATTTTGCACCATTGATTGTTAAAGTTTCTGAAAATTATTCCCATGTAATTAGTTCGGCTAATACATTTGGTAAAAACTTAATGCCAAGAATAGCAGCTTTAATGGACACATCACAAGTTAGTGACATAATCAAAGTGGTATCTCCAGATACATTTATCAGACCTATTTATGCGGGAAATGCATTTGCAACTGTAAAAAGCACTGATGCAAAAAAATGTGTAACTATTAGACCAACTTCATTTGAACCTTGTGAAACTTCAGGTGGATCAGCACCCATTGAAAAAATGGATTCGGTAAAAGAGTTTACGTTATCTAAATTTATTAAAAGAGAAGAAGTTAAATCAGATAGACCAGAACTTGGAACTGCAAGAATTGTGATCTCAGGTGGAAGAGGTATGCAAAATGGTGACAATTTTAAATTAATTACTGATATTGCAGATAAATTAAATGCTGCAATAGGAGCTTCGCGTGCAGCTGTTGATGCAGGTTACATAAGTAACGAACATCAAGTTGGTCAAACGGGTAAAGTTGTAGTGCCAGATCTATATATTGCAGTTGGTATTTCTGGAGCAATTCAACATTTAGCTGGTATGAAAGAAAGTAAAATTATTGTCGCAATAAACAAAGATGGAGAGGCACCTATTTTTAGTGTTGCTGATTACGGTTTAGAAGCTGATTTGTTTGAAGCCCTTCCACAATTCCTAGAAGAATTGAATAAATTAAACACTATACAAAAATAACAAATAATATAAAAAATTACCATATGCCTAGAGAAGCAATGGAGTATGACGTGGTAATTGTTGGTGGTGGCCCATCAGGACTATCGACTGCTATTAAACTCAAACAATTAGATCCAGAATTAAATATTTGCCTACTAGAAAAAGCATCCGAAATAGGAGCTCATATTTTAAGTGGCAATGTTTTTGAAACTAGAGCATTAGATGAGTTATTACCAAACTGGAAAGAACTTAATTCACCTATAAAAACTAAGGTTTCTAAAGAAAAATTCTTATTTTTAGGAAAATCTAAATCATTAAGCTGGCCAACATGGCTGCTTCCATCAGTTCAACAAAATCATAATAATTACATAATTAGTTTAGCAAATCTATGCAGATGGCTAGCAGAACAAGCAGAAGCTTTAGGTGTTGAAATATTTCCAGGTTTTCCCGCAAGTGAAATTTTATACAATGAAGATGGATCTGTTAAGGGAGTTGCAACTCAAGACATGGGAGTTGATAAAAATGGAAATAAAAAAGATGGCTTTGAACCAGGCATAGAACTATTAGGAAAAGTTACTGTGTTTGCAGAAGGATGTAGAGGGCATCTTGGAAAACAATTAATAGAAAAATATAATTTATCAGAAGGTAAAGATCCTCAACAATATGGAATAGGTTTTAAAGAAATCTGGGAAATCAGTGAAAAAAATCATGAAGAGGGAATGGTCATGCATACTGCAGGTTGGCCACTTGATAACAATACTTATGGTGGTAGCTTTATGTATCATGCAGAAAATAAACAAGTTTTTTTAGGATATGTAATTGGTCTTGATTATAAAAACCCACATCTTTCACCGTTTGATGAATTTCAAAGATTTAAAACTCACCCTGCAATTAAAAAGATAATTGAAGGTGGAAAACGTATTTCATATGGAGCAAGAGCTTTAATTGAAGGTGGACTTCAGAGTTTACCAAAAATGTTTATGCCTGGAGCTTTATTAATTGGTTGTGATGCGGGAACTTTGAATATGCCTAAGATTAAAGGATCACATACTGCAATGAAAAGTGGAATGATTGCTGCAGAAACAATAAACGAACATTTAAAAGAAAATAAAGATTTATCAATTTATGAGGATAAATTTAAAAAAAGTTGGATTTATGAGGAGCTCCACCAAGCTCGAAATGTTAAACCAAGTTTTAGCTGGGGTTTAATTCTTGGAATAATATTTACTGGAATTGATCAAATATTATTTAGAGGAAAATTACCTTTTACCTTAAGACATAAGCATGCTGACCATGAAACATTAAAACCAGCAAATGAAATGCCAAAAATTGATTACCCTAAACCAGATAATGTGATTACATTTGATAAAACAAGTTCTGTTTATTTAACAGGAACAAATCATACCGACAATCAACCTGTACACTTACAATTAAAAGATCCGAACTTACCGATAAATTATACTTTAGAAAAATTTGATGAACCTGCTCAAAGATATTGCCCCGCAGGCGTTTATGAAGTTCAAAATGAAAATGGTGTAAATAAATTTGTTATAAATTCTCAAAATTGTATTCATTGCAAAACTTGTGATATTAAAGAACCTTCTCAAAATATTACTTGGGTAACACCCGAAGGAAGTGGTGGGCCTAAATATGGAAATATGTAGTTAAAAGGATAAGATAATACCGGCAACAATAATTAAGCAAGACGTTAATCCAGCAAAAACTAGGTTTGTTAGATTTTCTTTTTCTTTTTCTTTTCTAGCTCTATTTAAAAGAATATTAATATCTACTCTTCCAGATGATGAAACTTCCTCACTCTTTTCAGGGGTTGCTAAAGGAGGAAGATCATTTAACTCTGTAGAACTTATTTTTTCAGCACTCATGTAGATAATAAACCATCAAAATACAAACAACACAAATCACTAGATGTTCATTTTGGGTTGACTCTTGCTTAAATCATGTCCATTTTGGGTGGAAATATAATTTTATGAAGAAATTATTACCCGAAGTATCAAAGCAAATCCACAGTGAGGATATACTAGAAGTAATTGAGAAAAACTTTGTTTCGATAATGCCTGTTTGGGTACCACTACAATTAGCTTGGGTTAATAATGTTTACAGAACTTTTCATGATTATGAAAAATTTATGATCATTATGCATTTATTAATGAACACATTTGAAGCTTATTCAAAGAATTTTGTGAAGTTAAATTATGAGGAGTATTTTGATCAAAATGAGGTTGAAATAGAAACAATAAATGTAATAGAGATATCCAAATCACTTAATATACCAAAAGAAACTACTAGAAGAAAAATTAATGAATTAGAAGAAATCGGTGTAATAAAAAGAGTAAATAGAAAGATTATAATTGATAGAAACACTTGGCCAAGCATTAAACCTGAAGAAACAATAAAAAGAATGACGAGATTTTTATCAACTCTTTCAAATATATGTGTTGAAGAAGGGATAATATCAGAACCATTCAGCAGTGAACGTTTAACAGAAACAAGCAAGGAATATTTTTCATTTGTTTGGAAACTTTATTATGAAATGCAAATGCCTATGTTATTAGGATATAAAAAAGTTTATGGCGATCTAGAATCCTTTCATATTCATGGCATTTGTTTAGTCAATCACGCTTTGCACTCAAAAAAAAATGATAATAGTGAAATGAATAAAGAATTTTACTTAGAAAAGTACTTCTTTGCTGAGCAAAAGGATGAAGTAGGTGTTAACGCAATGTCTATCTCAGATATTACAGGTATCCCAAGAGCTACAGTTATTAGAAAATTAAATATATTATTAAAACAAAAATTTTTAACAATAGATAGTAAAAAACATTATTCTATAACAGGAGTTCACCAAAAAAAAATATTAGACGTACAAAAAAATACCCTAAACAACTTATCTAAATTTTCTACACGTATTTATAATTTAAGTTTAATGAAAGATAATTAAATTAATTAAGATAAATCAATAGCATTTTTCTTTAAAACCTCCATTGAAACAAGTTTTAAAGTTTTTTCATGTGTTCTTTTTAAATAAACAGGGCATGGTTTTCCAGCATCAGCAGCTCTTGCATACCAACTAGCACATACACACCAACCATCTCCAGCTTTTAGACCTGGAAACCCAAATTCAGGATGAGGAGTTATTAAATCATTCCCAGCTTCTTTACACCACTCTAAAAATTCTGTTGTAACTTTTGCACAAACCGTATGAACGCCGTGATCATTTTCATCTGTACTACAACAGCCATCTCTATACCACCCTGTTAAAGGATCGTTAGAGCATTCTTCTAGATCCTCACCTAGAACATTTTTTTGATTGTCACTCATTTAAATTTTTGTAGGATTAGGTTGGCCTTTGTAGACAACCTCTGGATCAAATGATTTTTCTTTTTCTTCAAATTTCATTTCAATTTCTCTACCATTTTCAATTGGGCCGAGTGGAATTGATCTATAGAAACACGATCTATAACCAACATGACAGCTTGAACCATCTCCAATATCAACCGTTAACCAAATAGAGTCTTGATCATCATCAATTCTAATTTCAGTTACTTTTTGAGTAAAGCCACTAGTTTTGCCTTTGTGCCAAATTTGCTGTCTAGATCTACTAAAATAATGAGCTTCTTTAGTCTCAATGGTTTTTTTAAAAGCTTCAACATTCATGTAACCATGCATCAAAACATCTTTAGTTTTTGAACACATTGTAATAACTGGAATTAATCCATCATTATCAAATTTTGGTGAAAGGAGTTTGCCCTCTTCGATTTCAACTATATTTTCTCTTTTTTTAAACATAATTAGGTAATTATGTAGCATATTGTTAGATATATTAAATATTTTAAAAACAATGATTTACTGTATAAAGTTGCCTTATGAAATTAGTCGAAGACACAGATAGCAAGATTTTAGATACCAAAAAAGTTTCTGACAAAGAAGCTGAAGAGGCTTTTAAAACTATTTTAACTTGGATGGGTGAAGACCCTAGTAGAGAAGGGTTATTAGAAACTCCAAAAAGAGTTGTTAAAGCATTTAAAGAATATTTTGGTGGATACACTGAAGATGCTGAAAAAATTTTAGAGAAAACTTTCGGCGATGTTGAAGGTTATGATGACATGGTTGTTGAAAAAAATATTTCAGTATCAAGTCATTGTGAACATCATATGGCACCAATAGTTGGTACAGCACATGTTGCTTATATTCCAAATGAAAGAGTTGTAGGTTTAAGTAAACTTGCAAGAGTAGTAGAAGTTTTTTCAAAAAGATTACAGACACAAGAAAGATTAACAATGCAGGTTGCTCAAGCTTTAATGACTTCATTAGATGCAAAAGGAGTTGCAGTTACAATTGATGCAGCACACCAATGTATGACGATGAGAGGTATTAAAAAAGAAAATGCAACAACGGTTACAAATTATTTCTTAGGGGAATTTAAAAAAGATTTAAGTGTTCAGAATAGATATTTGAGATTTATTAGTAAGTAACCTTCTTAAGGAGGAAAAGCATGTCAGATAATTTTAAAGCACTAGTTGTCAATCAAGAAAGTGAAAATTTTACACGAGAAGTAAAATCAATAGATAAATCATTTTTAAAACATGGCGATGTACTTGTTCAAGTAGATTATTCAGACTTAAACTATAAAGATGCACTTATTTTAAATAATGGGGCAAAATTAGTAAAAGAATTTCCACATATCCCAGGAATTGATTTCGCAGGCACTGTTTTAGAAAGTGATAATTCTAAATTTATAAAAGGGGATGAAGTAATCCTTACAGGTTGGAGAGTTGGCGAAATTTACTTTGGTGGCTATTCTCAGTTTGCTAAAGTTAATGGAGATTACTTAGTTAAAAAACCAAAAGATATCTCATCTAAACAAGCAATGATCTTAGGGACTGCTGGATTAACAGCATTGTTATGTTCTTTTGCAATCAAAGCTAGAGAAGAACTTTTGTTAGGTGAAAAAGTAAAAGATGTTTTAGTTACTGGTGCATCCGGTGGTGTTGGAAGTATTGCAGTGATGATTTTAAATAAATTTGGTTATGATGTTACAGCTGTTACTGGAAAGGCAGAAAATGAAAAATATTTAAGATCATTAGGCACTAAAAATATAATAAATAAAGCAGATTTAGATAAAGACGCTAGACCATTAGACAAAGGTTTATGGGACGGTGTTGTTGATACTGTTGGTGGAAAGATACTTGCTAATGCGCTTGCACAAACAAGAGACAATGGAATTGTTGCAGCCTGTGGAAACGCCTCTGATTATAAATTAAATACAACAGTTATGCCTTTTATTATTAGAGGGGTTAAACTTTGGGGAATTAATTCTGTTACAGCATCGATTAAAAGAAGAGAGTTTGTTTGGGGTGAAGTTAAAAGTCTAATTGATTTCGAACAATTAGAAAAATCAATTAAAACAGTAAGCTTAGAAGATTTAATAGACATATATCCGAAAATGCTAAAAGGTGAGACATCAGGACGATATATTGTTGACCTTAATAAATAATGGATTGGGATAAATTAAAAATATTTCACGCAGTTGCAGAAGCGGGAAGCTTTACTAACGCAACAATAAACCTAAACTTAAGTCAGTCAGCAATTAGCAGACAAATTCAATCTTTAGAACAAGATCTTAAAGTACAACTCTTTGAAAGACACGCAAGAGGTCTTACATTAACTGAAAATGGTGAATATTTATTTAAAACAGCTCATGATGTAATTAGTAAATTAAAAGAAGTTGAATCTACTTTGGGAGATCAAAAAAATAAACCAACTGGTAAATTAACCATTACAACAGTTAGAAGTTTTGGTACCCACTGGTTAACACCTCGTATTCAAGAATTTATGACTTTAAATCCTGAAATAGAAATTGAATTAATTTTTGAAGATAGGGAGTTAGATTTAAGTACGAGACAGGCAGATATAGGTATTTTCATGAGAAGACCTAAGCAGCTTAATTATATTCAAAAAAAATTAGTGGATTTAAAATATTATATTTATGGTTCTAATAAATATTTAGAAAAACATGGGATGCCTAAAACTATTTCAGACCTTAATAAACATAAATTCATTTCATTTGGAAAAGGAGCACCATCTCCTGTCTATGATCCAGATTGGGCTTTAAAACTTGGAATTAAAGATGGTAAAAAAAGAAAACCAGTAATGAAAGTTAATAGTGTTATGGGTTTACTTTTAGCAGTTGAAGCTGGTGTAGGTCTTGCAGCACTTCCAGAGTATTTAGTTTCAAATTCAAATAATATAATAAAAGTACTTCCCAATTCAGAAGGACCTATAACAGAGGCTCACTTTGTCTATCCTCAATCACTTAAAAACACAGCAAGAATAACCGCTTTTAGGAACTTTTTGTTTAGTAAAATTGGTGATTGGAAGTCTTAATTAACTAGACTTATCATTAACATAAACTGAAACACCTCTAGAATTGATATCTACATCAAACTTTTTGTGTAAAGGTGGAAAGGCTCTTTGGGAACAGTCTAGTCTATCACAAGTTCTACAAGACACACCAATAGGGATCTCTGACGTTTTATCACTTACATTAATGTTTTCAGTATAGACAAAGTCTTTTGCATATTTTGCGTCACAACCAAGACCAATTGATAGTATGCTTTTTGATCGACCAAAACGTCCTACACCTTTCTCCACAGTTCTTGCTATACAAACATATTTTTCACCGTTAGTCATTTTACTAACAGCTGCTTGAATTACCCCAGGTCTTGTAAAAGCTGAATAAACATTCCATCTAGGACATGCACCCCCATACCTTGGTATATCAATTCCTGATAATGAAAATCTTTTTGAGATATTTCCTGCCATGTCAACTCTTAGCATATGAAAAGGAATTCCAGGTAATTTTGGATCTTGTAAGCATGTCACACGGTGAGCAACTTGTTCAAAAGAAGTTGCAAATGTATTTTGTAATAACTCTAAGTCATATTTTAATTTTTTACATTCAGCATGAAAAGATTTGTAGGGCATTAAAATTGCTGCACCACAATAATTTAATAAAGCAACCTTAGTTAACTTTTTAGACTCTTCTGAGGGAAAAGAAAATTTTGATAGATAATTATCAATATCTTTCATTGCACCTTCTTGTGCTATTTGTGCAGCTGCATGCAGCTTTTTTGTTTCTAAAGAACTATAATCACTTAATAAAAGTTCTTTTTTATTTTTATTATAGATTTTAGAAAAAGGCTTTCCTTCTTCTGGTAAAATATCTTTAACTGTAATTGAATATTCTTTATCTAAATATTCACATAAGGCAATATATCTTGTTCTATTATTTTTTTGAATTTTATCAAAAACTTTATCTGCAAACTCTTCTAATTTTGGAAAATAGTTTTTGTGTTCTTGAAGAAAGTCAGATATTACCTCACCAGGAAAAGAGTTTTTTCTATTATCGACTATTTTCCCTGAAATTTTTTCTATTTTATTAATTAGTTCGTGATCTTTCTTTTTAAGAATATCTCCCAATCTCACAAGAGCTCTACCGATCTTAGGATTTGTACCAACAAGGTCTTTAACTTCGGGACCAAGAATATCCAGATCTTCAAATAATTTATCATCTAGAATTTCTGAAATAGTATTTTCTAAGTTAACATCAGATTTTGATGTTAAGTCTGAGAGTTGGATATTTAATTTTTCACAAACCTTAAGTAGCAAATCACCATCTATTTTTCTTTTTCCACTTTCAATTAAGTTTAAATAACTTGGAGAAATACCAAGATCCTCTGAAAGTTTGTTTGCTTGTAGTCCTAACTGTCTTCTAAAAGCCTTTATTTTAGGACCAATTTTTAAATCAATTTGACTCATAAGTTCTGTTTGTAAATTTTGTAAATTTAAATTTACAATAAGTTTCTTTGTTTTACAAGGTTTTTAACGATTTAATTAGATTTTGTAAATTTAGTAAATTATAAAGTTTACATGAACAATAAAAATACAAATAAAAATCAAGAAAATCAAAGAGAAATTAACGAAAACAACAATCAGAATCAATTTAGTCAATCAGGTATTTACCTAAGAGACGATCATTGTGATTGGGGTTCAAGTGGGATGAATGAATTCACTCAAGAATTTAGTGAAAAAAAATAAGTCCTCTTACCGTTAATTTATACACGATTTAATTTTCTTAATACATAACCTAGAAAGAACTACCTATGAGCTCAGAAGCTAAAGTTTCATACGATTTAAAAAGATTTTCGGGAATTAAAAAAGACTACACTCCAGAAGAAGTAGAGCGATTAAGAGGTTCTATCAAAATTGAATATTCGATGTGTAAGCATCAATCTAAAAAATTATGGGATCTGTTAAATTCAGAAAATTATATTAATACATTAGGATCACTTTCTGGAAATCACGCTATTCAACATGCTAAAGCTGGATTAAAAGCAATTTATTTAAGTGGATGGCAAGTAGCAGCTGATGCAAATACTGCTGGTGAAATGTATCCTGATCAATCTTTATATCCATATGATAGTGCCCCAAAATTAGTTGAGTCAATGAACAATGCTTTAATCAGAGCAGATCAAATTCAACATATGGAATTACAAGATGGTGATATGAAATCAAAAGATAGAACAGATTATATGTTACCTATTATTGCAGATGGAGAAGCAGGATTTGGTGGCCCATTAAATGTTTTTGAATTAACAAAAAAATTTATTAAAGCTGGAGCTGCTGGAGTTCACTTTGAAGATCAATTAGCTAGTGAAAAAAAATGTGGTCACATGGGTGGAAAAGTTTTAGTTCCAACTAGTACAATGATTAAAAATTTAAAAGCAGCAAGACTTGCTGCAGATATTGCAGAGGTACCTTTAATAATTTTAGCAAGAACAGATGCAAATGCTGCAAAATTAATTACAAATGATTTTGATGAAAATGATAAACCATTTTTAACTGGAGAAAGATCTCCTGAAGGTTTTTATTATGTTAAGCATGGAATTGAGCAGGCTATCTCAAGAGGTTTAGCTTACGCACCTTATTCAGATTTAATTTGGTGTGAAACTGCAACGCCAAACCTTGAAGAAGCAAAAAAGTTTGCCGATGCAATTCATGAAAAGTTTCCTGGTAAATTATTAGCTTACAACTGTTCACCCTCGTTCAATTGGAAAAAGCATTTATCAGATGCTGAGATCTCAACATTTCAACAAAAAATTAGTGAGATGGGTTATAAGTTTCAGTTCATTACGCTTGCAGGATTTCATACGCAAAATATTGCAATTTTTGAACTTGCAGAAAAGTATAAAACAGAAGGCATGACTGCTTATTCTAAAATCCAAGAGCTTGAATTTGCTAGAGAGAAGGATGGTTACACAAGTGTTAAACATCAAAGAGAAGTAGGAACTTCTTACTTTGATGCAGTTTCAAATACTATAAGTAGTGGAAAAAGCTCTACAACAGCTATGGCAGGCTCCACAGAATCTGAACAGTTTTAATTATTCTTTAATAAGCTTTCTAAATGTGATTAAATATTTGGATGCTTATAAGTAGTTTACTTTTAATTATTCTTTATTTTTCTCATAGATATATTGTTGCTTGGATAATATTCTACAATAATCAAGATGAACGTTTTGGTAGCTCTATATGGCGTTGGTCATATGATTATCAAGTAATTGGGGAAAGAGACGTTTCAGATCTTGATGACAAGCCTTTTGTAAGAAAAAGAAGAGTTAGAAACCGCACTGTTTCAATAATGTACTGTAATTTCTTTATAGGGTTCCTTGTATTCATGTCTTTTCTTAGTAATTTGCTTATCCTGATATTAACGTAATTAATCGTTGTAAAATGCGTCAATAAATGCGATTGATAATCATTCGCAATGTTAATAATAAGCATTCTAAACTAATCAAGGGTAAAAAATAAAGGAAAAAATGAAAAAAATTATACTTATTATATTAACCTTGAGTTTTTTTAAAAGCATGACATTAGCTAATGAAGTTAATGTTTTTAGTGCAAGACATTACGATTCAGATATCCAGCTTTACAATAAATTTACATCTCAAACTGGAATTAAAGTGAATGTCATATCCGGCAAAGATAAATCTCTTCAAAAAAGAATTATAGAAGAAGGAAAAGATTCAAAAGCTGATCTTTATATTACAGCTGATGCTGGAAAGTTAGGACTTTTCGATTTAAAAGGGATGTTTCAAAACTCTATGTCGCCAGCAATTAAATCTGCAGTACCGGCAAACTTTAGATCTAAAAATTGGACAGGAATAGCTAAAAGAGCACGAATAATTTATTACTCTCCAGAGAGAGTAAGTGACAATGATCTTAATGGATTGACTTATGAAGGTCTTGCTGATCCTAAGTGGAAAGGTAGAATTGTTATAAGACAATCTAATAATATTTATAATCAATCTCTAGTAGCTTCATTAATAGATAATAATGGAAAAGAGAGAACTACTATTTGGGCAGAAAATTTGGTTAAGAATATGGCTAGAGACTCAAAGGGAAATGATAGAGCTCAGATTTTAGCTGTAGCAGCTGGCGAAGCTGATATTGCTGTTGCAAATACTTATTATTACGCACTTATGCTTTCTGGTAGTAAAGGTGCAGAGCAACAAGAGGCTGCAAAAAAAGTATTACCATTTTTCCCAAATCAGGGTGATAGAGGAACACATATGAATATTAGTGGAGGTGGAATATTAAAATATGCTCCAAATAAAGATAACGCAATTAAACTGTTAGAGTTTTTATTAACTAAAGATGCTCAACAACATATTGTTAATAATACGTATGAATATCCAATGATTGAAGGTGTTGAGCCTCATGGATTAATTACACAAATGGGGTTTAATTTTAAACAAGACCTTAAAACTAAAGTAGCTAATTACGGAAAAAATCAAGCTATCGCATTAGAGATAATGCTTAACGCGAAGTGGAAATAAAGAGGTTATAACACAGCGCGCTTTTAATATTAAGTTAATTACCCTGCTTGATGTTATTAGTGCGTTGTTAAAAAATGGGTAATAAGATTAACATTTGGTATTTTAGTTCTTTTGTCATATCCATAATTGTAGCTGTACCCATTATAACTGTATTCAGTAGTTTCTTTGAAACAACTGGAGGCTATGTAACAGTTTTAAAAAATACTTTTCTTTTAGATTATATTTATAATTCATTAATACTTTTGACAGGTGTTTTAACCTTAACTTTTATTATAGGAGTTGGTTGTGCTTATTTAGTTTCATTTTATAAATTTCCTGGTGTTAATTTCTTTAAATGGGCTTTAATCCTATCTTTTGCAGTACCAGCCTATATTTATGCATATTCATTAACTGCTTTTTTTGAAAACTATGGAACGGCTTTTTCAATTTTAAAAAACTTATTGGGCGAGGGAAATTACAACGCTCATATTCCAAAGTTTGATGGAATGTTAGGCGCAATAATTTCAATATCATTTTCGTTATTTGGTTATATTTACGTATTAACTAGAGCATCATTTCATTATCAGTCACAAAACTTAATAGAACTTGGTAAAAACCTTGGCTTTTCTAAGCAAAAATCATTTTTTAAGATAATCTTACCTTCAGCAAGACCTGCAATAGTTGCTGGCCTTTCTTTGGTTGCAATGGAGACCTTATCAGATTTTGGTTCTGTTTCATTTTTTGGAGTGTCGACTTTAACAACAGGTATTTATAATGCATGGATATCTTTTGACGATCTTACTTTAGCAAACAGGTTATCATCTTACTTGTTAATTTTTATACTTGGACTTTTTGTTATAGAAAATCTATCTAGAAAAAAAGCTCAATATCACACATCATCAAAAGGAGGGTTTAAATCAAAATCTGTAGTTCATTTATATAATTATAAATCAATTTTAGCGTTTTTATTTTGTACGTTAGTATTTTTCTTAAGCTTTTTATTTCCAGTTTTTCAAATGTTATATTGGACAATTATTTTTCCAAAACACTTTTTAGATTTAAATTTAATTGAATTATTCTCAAATACAATGTTGTTAGTTTTTTTATCGTGTTGCTTATTAATATTATTAGCCTTTATTTCAAACTATGGAAACAGAGTTTCAAAAAGTAAATTTTTAGAAGCATTAAATACATTTTCTATTTCCGGATATGCAATACCTGGAATTATTTTAGCTGTTGCTTTTATAACATTTATTTCATGGCTAGATCTTAATATGATTAATTACCTTGGAACAGAATCGATAAAATCTATTTTCATTGGATCTATTTTAGGATTGGTTATAATTTATTTTATAAGATTTTATTCCTTAGCTAATAACGGAATTAAATCTGGCTATCTAAAAATTAATTATTCTATAGATGAGAGCGCATATCTTCTTGGTTATTCAAAATTTAAAACATTTAGAAATATTCACCTTCCTTATTTAAAGAATTCAGTTTTATTAATAGGTATTTTGTTAACAATTGAAATAATCAAGGAATTACCGATTACCTTGATTATGAGACCATTTAACTTTGAAACCTTTGCAACAAAAGCGTATATTTATGCTTCCCAAGATTTACTTGAAGCTGCAGCAGCGCCATCATTACTGCTTATACTTATTGCAAGTTGCTTTATTTTAATTACATCTAGATATATCCTTAAAGATTAAACTTATGACAAAAAATTTCTTAGAAATAAATAATGTAACATTTGCAGCAAGTGCACAAAGTAAAGTGAACAATGTTTCTCTAACGATTGAAAATCAAGGAGACATTGTTTGTTTGTTAGGACCATCTGGTATTGGTAAAACTACTATACTTAGAACAATTGCAGGTTTAGAAAAAGTACAGTCTGGGAAAATTATCTTAAAAAATAAAATTTTGTCATCTGATAATACTCATATTGAACCTGAAAATAGAAATATTTCTATGGGGTTTCAGGACAATTCCCTTTTTCCCCATTATACAGTTTTAGAAAATATAAAATTTGGTGCAGATAGAAATAAAAAGAAGAAGAAAGGTTTAAATTTAAATGAAATAAATAAGCTTCTTCATATCGAGCACATTGTTGATAAATACCCACACCAGATAAGTTCTGGAGAAGCTCAAAGAGCCTCATTAGCAAGGTCTTTGTTATCTAATCCTGATTTATTGTTATTAGACGAGCCTCTTTCAAATGTAGATCAGAACTTTAAAGAAGAAATACAGGTTAAATTAAAGCAAATTTTAACAGAGCATAAGATTACAACAATTATTGTAACACACGACTCTTATGAAGCTTTTTATTTGGGAACTAAATGTGGAATAATTTTAGATGGTCAACTTAAGCAATATGATGACCCATATAATGTTTACCATTTTCCAAACTCAATAGAGGTGGTTAATTTTCTAAATCGAGGGATCTTAATCCCAGCAAAAGTTACAGGTGAAAATAGTTTAGAAAATGATGATCTTGGAACAATAACTGGAGATTTTATAAAACATTATCCAAAAGGATCTGAAGTTCAGCTTTTATTACAGCCTGAGGATCTTGAGCATGATGACAAAAGTAATTTAAAATTAGAAGTTGTGGATAGAAAATTTAGAGGAACAAATTTTATCTATACTCTTAAAACTGCAAGTAATAGATTAGTACCTGTTTTTGTTCATTCACATCATATTCATCAGCATGAAGTTGACGAAAAATTTGGTATAAAGAGACCAATTAATATTGATCATATAGTTTGTTTCTAATACAAAATCCTAAATTAAAATGAATAAAAGATTTAAAACATTGTCCAAGGGGATTATTGATGTAAGCCCTTTAATGATACCGGTAGTTCCGTTTGGAATTATATACGGCGTTATTGGAATGGAAGTGGGTTTGAGTGCCTATATGACATTTGGTATGTCTATTATAATTTTTGGTGGAGCTTCTCAAATTGTTTTATTACAATTATTCTCTGGCGGTGCATCATCATTAGTTACAATCACATCAGTTACCGCAGTAAACTCTAGACATTTACTATATGGTGCGGTTTTTTCTGAATATCTTTCTCACTTAAAACTGAGATGGAAAATTATATTATCCTATGTATTAATTGATCAAGCATTTGCTGTTTCAAATATTTATTTTAAAAAAAATAAAGAAAATAAATTTAAACACTACCATTTATTAGGAGCTGGTTTTACCTGTTGGACTATTTGGCAGATATCAACAATTTTAGGTATAGTTCTTGGATCGGTAGTACCTGAAGAGTTAGGTTTAAGTTTTACTATTTCTTTAACATTTTTAGCTTTGTTAATTGATGATTTTAGAAAGTATAAAAATATTATTGTAATGTTAGTCTCAGGAATTGTTGCTACTGTTGGGTATAATACAATACCATTTCAAGCTTACATTATTATAGCAACACTGTCAGCTTTATCGGTTGCTACTATAATCACATTAATTGACCGGAAGAAAAAGTAATGCATTGGACGACAATTATTTATTGTGGAATTTTGACTTACCTAACTAGATTTTCTATGATTTTTTTCTTAAAAAAAGATATTCTAAACGAAAAGACAAAAAAAGTTTTGTCTTACGTTCCATCAGCCATTTTTCCGGCAATAATATTCCCTCCTATATTTCTTGATGCCACAGGATCTATAGATATTGATAGTAATCCCAAGATACTAGCAGCTATAATTGCGATAATTATTGGATATTTTAGTAGAAGTATTATTGTAACTATTCTTGTTGGACTTGCCTCATATTGGTTCTTGATTTTTGTATATTACCAATAAAAAAGCCTATATTTACTCACAAAATGTTTCCTAAAGTTAAAATTAACAATGAGTTATTGGGCATACTTTATATGCTTTTATGTCAGTTTTCATTTGCAACAAATGATGCTTTTGTAAAAAACATATATGAACATTTCGATGAAATATTTGTTTTAAATCAAATAATTTTTATAAGAGGGACTTTTACACTACTATTTATAGTATTATTTCTTTACATAAAAAAACAATTAAATTTTAAGTTAATTTTTTCTTCGACAGAACTAAAGATAAGAGGGCTTCTTGAATCTTTAGCCGCATTATTTTTTTTTATTGGTATTGCCTTACTACCGTTTGCAAAAGTTTATATTCTATTAAGTATGGCACCAATTATCTTAACTGCATTTGGGGCAATCTTTATGAATGAAAAAGTAAGATGGAGAAGATGGAGTGCTGTAATTTTAGGTTTTATTGGAGTGGTAGTAGTTGTTAATCCAGGGAAATTAGAGTTTGGTTATTATTTTATATTTCCAATCTTAGCAGCAATCATGCTTTCAATTAGAGACATGTACACAAAAAATTTTAAAAAAGATTATCACAGTCTTCAAACTGCATTTATGACATGTTTTGTTGTGACTATTTTTTTTGGAATATTAAGTATTTACAAATTTTATGATTTTACGTTAAAAGATATTTTTATTTTATTTATTTCTGCTTTTTTTTTAGCAATGGGTTATATTTTTTCAATTGCAACTATCAAGATTGCACTTGTGTCTGTTACATCAACTTTTAGATATTCAGTGATTTTATGGGGCATTATTTATGGATATTTTTTATTTGATGAAGTTCCTTCGACTAATAGTTATATTGGAGCATTAATTATTATAATTAGTGGTTTAATTATCATATCGAGACAGAAACAAATTGGGGTTATAAAATAAAACAATGAGTTGTTAATTAACTATATATCTTATACATTAAGACTATGAAAAAAATATTCATCATAATTTTTACACTGATTTCATTTAACTCATTTGCTGTAGATAAAAGTACTACTTTTAATAATGAAATTTTTGAAAAAGCGCAACTTGATGGAAAAATAGTTGTTATAAATTCTTGGAATGAAACATGCACAACCTGTAAGGCTCAAATTAAGATCCTAAATCAAGCTGAAAAAGATTTCGAGGACATCCTCTTTTTAAGCTTCGAGCAAGAAAAGCATAAGACTATTGCAAAACAGCTAGGAATTGACTATTGGACAACAATTGTAATTTACCAAAATAACAAAGAGGTCTATAGAAGCATTGGTCAAATGAATAAAGACAAAATTTATTCTGCTATAAAATCTCTTTAATTTTTAAACAACATCAACATAGTAAAGTTAAAAATAATCGTATTTTAAAGATTTTATTATCTTGTATATTACAGTTTTAGTAGTAGATAATCAGAAATTATACCCATTTAATAACACTTATTTACACACTCTATAAAAATGAAAAAAAAGAAAATTGTTAAAGATAGCTACATTGTAAGAACAAAAAAAAGAATACTTAGAGACACAATAGAAACAGAAAAAAAATATACTACTAATTTTAAAGACATTAGAAATTACTTTAAGATTTTTAATAAATCTTTATTTAATAATAAACTCAACCCTTTTAATGATGTAATGATTAAAAGAATAGTAAGAGGATCAGGGCAATGTGTTGAATTTATCTCTTATAGAAAAGGTACAAATAAATTTGTACTTGAGATGATGCCTAAATATAAAAATAAAATGGAATTTTTAAATACCTTGTCACATGAAATGGTTCACTTATGGCAACAAACAATTAAAAAAGATACTGGTAATCATAATAAATTATTTTTTAGTTTTAGAAATAAATTTAAAAGATTAAATTTAAAGTTAAGTTATTAAATTCTAATTTTATAAATCTAAACCTTCTTTTTTCCAATTCTTAAGACCACCAATTAAGTGAAAACAATTGGTAAATTGATAAGATTTTGATAATTGAACTGCTAGAGTTGATCTATGACCATGTGCGCAATAAAATAAAATTCTTTTATCTTTTAAAGTATTTTTGTTTTGTTGTAGATACTCGTTAATTTCTGGAAAACGAACCACTGTACTATTTTTAATCATACCATCTTTATCTATTTCATTTTGCTCTCTAAGATCAATTAAAATTGACTGAGCATCATTTTTAATTTCATTAAATTTTTCTGGTTCGACACCGTTATTTACTTTTTGTCTATTAAAATCTATTCCTAATTGTAAATTACTAGGAACTGCAACATCCATCATACTTGGATTAGGCAAATTTAAATTATTCATAATTTCGATATATTGATCTGCAGAACTTACCTGCAGTCTTGGGTTGAATTTTTTTTCTTCTATTATGGTACTGACCATCTCTCCTTTATAATCATGAGCAGGGTAAATTAATGTTTCATCTGGAAGTTTTAAAAGTTTATTAAAAATAGAATTATACGAATCTCTTGCATTTCCATTTTGAAAATCTGTTCTACCGGTTCCTCTAATTAATAATGCATCTCCAGTGAAAACCCTATCATTCATTAAGAAGCTAAAACTTTCTATGGTGTGACCTGGGGTATAAATTGCCTGTAATTCTAAGCCATCAATTTTAATTGTCTCTTCATCGGCAACTTGCATTGCAACCACATCAGCAGGGGTTTTGTCACCCATTACTGTAACGCAATTCGTTTTATCTCTTAGTTCGGCAATACCTGAGATATGGTCAGCATGGATATGAGTATCAATAACTTTTACTAACTTTAAATCTAGTTCTTTAAGAAGCTTAATATATTGTTCAACATTTTCTAACACTGGATCAATGATTAAGGCCTCTCTTCCTTTTGCAGAAGCTATTAGGTATGTAAATGTGCTTGAGACTTTATCAAATAATTGTCGAAATAACATTGATTTACAATATCATTTTATTGAGGGTAGTTGAATTTATTAAGTAGTACGAAATCTTAAATAAATTTTGTCTAAATAATAAAATAAAGATAAAGCCCTTAGCACCATAAACAAGCATAAAGATATCCAGATACCTGTATTACCCATTAATTTTGTTAAATATAAAGACATTAATAGATAAGAAAATACAGAAAAAATCATGGCATTTCTAAGTTCTTTTGTTTGTGATGCACCAATAAATATTCCATCAAATTGATAACAAAAAGATGAAATTAAAGGCATGAGAATTAGCCATACCACATAAGATGAGCTTAGATTTCTAATACTTTCAATATCAGACATTAATTCAATGACGTATTTGTTAATAAAAAAATAAATTATAGAAATAATTAATCCAGTAAGTGTACTTAAAATAAAAGAGTTTTTAACAATCTTTTTAAACAAACCTATATCTTTTTTACCCAAAGAATATCCAACCATACCTTCAGTTGAAAATGCGTAAGCATCAAGAATGAAAGCAGACAAAAAGACCAAGTTAATTAAGATGGCATTGGCTGCAATGTAGTCTTCACCAATTTGACTACCAAGGTAAGTAAACCAAAAAAATGAAAAGGTTAACAATATAGTTCTAATAAATATGTTTAGATTAATATTAAAAATCTTTTTAAGCTTATTAAGATCTATTAATTTACTAATATCGATATTGATTTTAGACATTTTATTTAGATACCAAAATGTATAAATTAGAAAAGTTGCCGATATTAAAAGTGCCGAGACTAAAGTCCCATAAGCAACCCCTTTGATATTTAAATCAAATTTTGAAACAAAAATAATACTTAAAATTATATTTAGAATTGAAAAAAGACCAACAGCTAAACTTGAAATTTTAGTTTTCTGTAATCCAACAAATAAACCAGTTATAATGTAAAGGGTTAACTCACCAGGCGCTGAATAAATTCTTATTTGAAAGTAATCCTGATAAAATTGCCTAGTCGTGTCTGATAAATTAAAAATACCCGCACTTAGATTAAATATAAAACTTTGTAATAAAATTAAGATCAATGAAATTAGCAAAACAAAAACTAAATTTCGAATAACAATATTAAATATTTCTGTATAATCTTCTTTTCCATAGGCTTGTGAAACCAATCCAACGGTTCCCATTCTTAAAAAACCAAAGCTCCAAAAAATCATAGAAAATAAATTAGCAGCCACTGAAGTTGCTGATAAATATGATAAGTTACCAAGGTTACCCATTAAACCAGTATCAATAATACCAACTAATGGAATAGCCAAATTTGCAAAGAAAATTGGAATAGATAATTTTAAAATGTATTTAATGGATAGGTTTTGCATTTAAGCAATAAATTTCAGTATAGATTTTGCAGGATTTGTTTTTTTTATCCAATCCTGAGGAATACCTTTTAAACCTTTATAAGCTGCAAAATAAGCACCGACAAAATTAGCACGAGAACAATTGCATCCACCAGCTTTAATTGTTTTAATAACCGCAGTTTTAAAACTTTTAGAGGTTATGATTGCATGTATTCCTCCATTAAAAGTACCTGGATAACTACATGCTTTACCAAATTTCTTTACAACAAAATTGTGGGGTTTTGATTTTACCTTTTTAACTTTTTTGATGTTTTCAATGACATTTTTAAAGTATTTATTTTTTATATTTTTTCTTAAAAAGCTATTAACTGGATCCTTGTCCCCCTTATCAGCTAAATCAATAATCTTAAGTTTTGCCAATGCAAATTGTTCGCTAATTTTACCATTAGCAACCGTTTTTATAACTTGTTTTGTTTTCTGCTCTGAATTATTTGAAAAATAAAAGGGTAGGCTTGCACAATACCCATCAGACTCGTTAACTTTAGTCCCACCTGTGATAGTTTTTTTTAATTTAATATTTTTGATAGTTTCTAAAATATTTTGATGGATCCATGGACCTTTCATGGCTGTTTTCCACTTAATCTTTTTGTATTTTTTTCTTAAAGATAAATTTTTCCAATATTTTGACCCTGGTCCAAAATTTTTGACAATATTCTTTTTAAAAAGTTTAATAACCTCTTTATGATTAGTGGTCTTAGTTAATGTTTTAAACATTACTTGACCCACATCATTGTAACCAGAAACTTCTCCTGTTTTTATAGAGTAGAACGGAGATCTATTTTGTTTAAAGAATGCAATATTTTTTTTTCCTTTAATATAAGATTTTAGTTTTTTTTCATCATAGACCCAATGCAAAGGTCGGGCTGCTGCATCTGCAACAGTTGCGCCAAGAAATATATGCAACTTTTTAAACATGAGTTACTAATACTTTATTTAAATATAAGTTAAAATGTTTTAAATTAGGTAATGTTAAGTATAAAAAATTGGGATAATAAAACTTGGATTTCATCAGCTAAATATATCCAATCATTCAATAATTTTTTATTAAAACAAAAAAAACTAACTAAACACTCAAAAATTCTAGATATTGGTTGTGGCCGAGGTAAGATAATGGGTTCGTTATCCTCTAAACTCAAATTAATTAATAAGCCTGTTGGACTTGATATTGAAAATCACAAAGATTTTGACAAAAGAATTAGTTTTAAAAAAATAAATGCAATTCAATATCTAGGAAATAATAAAAAGAAATTTGATTTAATATTAATTAAACAAACTATTCATTTATTTAATCTAAAAGATATTAAGAAAATTTTAACTTATGCATATTCTAGTTTAGAAGTAGGAGGAATTATTTTAATTTTAACTTTAGATACAAAAGATAATGAAATACCCACATTTTACTTGATGAAACAGAAACTTAACCAATCTTTTAAAAGAGATAGTCTTATTTGGAAAAAACTACTTAAGCTTAATATAAAAAAAAACACTGCTAGCTTTAACTTTAAGGTTAATATTAAGAAAAACGTATATTTAAAAATGATAAAACAACGCTATATATCTACTTTATTAAAATTTAATTCACTTCAAATTTCTAACGGAATTAATGAGATTAATCTAAATTATAAAAAAAATATTTTATTCAACGATAAGCTTAAATGCATAATATTTACAAAACTATAAAGTATTTCTCGATATTTATATTAATCTTACCAATTAAAGTATTTAGTTTTGAAAATGAGAAAATTAATTTTGGAAAATTTTCACTAAATAAATATGAAGTAACAATTATGGAGTTTAATAATTATACAATTAAAAACGAAGTCATTACAGAAGCTGAAAAAAATGGTGGAGGTTACGAATGGGGTGCTGGTTGGGTTAAACGTGATAATTGGAATTATAAAACACCTTATGGAAAAAAACCTGATAGTGAATTAGAGCCCGCTGTTCATCTAAGTAGATTTGAAGTTGAGAATTATTGCAAATTTATAAATGGCCGATTGCCTACATTTGAGGAATGGTCTTATGCAGCTTACACTCAAATATTTGCATCCAATAAATTTGATAAAGATAAAACTTATAGATACCCTAGTGGAGATATAGCTAAAGAAATGAACTCCCAAGGTTTATTAAATTATGACAAGCATGTAGATGTCACAATATTGCCAGAAGGCGTAAATGGATTAGTTGCTATGGGTGGTAATGTTTGGGAGTGGGTGGATGATCAAGAAAAAAATAATTCTTTAACAGCAGGGGCCTCCTGGTGGTATGGAGGTTCAAAGACCAGTATTAATGGAGCTCAATATAAACCCTCGAACTTTTATGCAATCTATGTTGGTTTTAGATGTGCATTTGATAATTAAAAATTATAAAATTCTCTTTAAAATATTTTCCCTTAATAAAAATTTATGAAACAGTACTGCTAAAATATGTAATGCAATTAATCCAATTAATACATAATTTGCTAATACATGAATTGAATAAAACTGTTCTGAGAGTTCAAAATTATAAGTTAGATTAACTTTTTTGAAAAAAATAACTAAACTTTCACCATTAAATAATTTCTTAAAAATACCCGATATAGTTATTGTTAATAAAGCTAAATATAAAAAAAAGTGGTTTAACTTTGCTAAAACTTTTTGACCAGGAAAAGCATTGTCATTGAAATTTGGTGTAGGAGATAATAGTTTAAAAGTTAGCCTTATTAGAGTTGTGTAAAATAGGATTAATCCAAATAATATATGATAATTTTCTATATCAACCCTAAATTGATCAAAGTCTAAATCAACCAAATAAAACCCCAAAGGTATTTGAATTAGTAATCCTGCGGCAGTTAGCCAATGGATTAATTTGGCAAGTAATCCATATTTTGATATGTTATTAAATATAGACATGTTTAAATTAAACATATTATGACATTAATTAAAAACACTTTATTTTTTATATTTATATTATTTTATAGCTTCAGTGCTTTTTCAGAACAAACGGTTGAAGAGATTATCAAAGAAAGAAAATCTATTTTTAGTAAAAATTACAAAACTGCCAAAAGAGTCCAAGGTCTTGCTTCTAATGGAAGTTTAGACGAAGCAAAAAAACTAATGATTGAAATGAGCGATAATTATAAAAGATTAATTGATCTTTTTCCTGAAAATTCAAAAGTAGGATTTAAAACAGAGGCTTTACCTTCTATTTGGGAAAATAAAGATGAATTTAATTTATTAATGACAAAAGCTTCAAGCAATATGATCGAGTTAACGTCTGTCATTGATGGGGCAGAAGATATGAAGGCAACTCTTGGAAAATATATGTGGAGTAGCTGTAAAGCTTGTCACTCAAAATTTAGAGCTGAACATTAAGATTTAGTTGTTTGTATTTAAAAATTTTAATATTGTTTAAATATAAATGTCAGTGGTATTACCAAAATCAGCTAAAGTAGTAGTTATTGGAGGGGGTGTTGCTGGCTGTTCTGTTGCTTATCACCTTGCAAAATACGGTTGGAAAGACACTATATTATTAGAAAGAGATCAACTTACTTCAGGAACTACTTGGCATGCAGCAGGACTTGTTGGTCAATTAGGAGCATCAGCCACTATTACACGGCTTAGAAAATATTCCTTAAATCTTTATAAAGAATTAGAAAAAAAAACTGGATTATCAACTGGATTAAAACAAAATGGTGCAATCACAGTTGCAAGTACACCCGAAAGATTACAAGAATTATTAAGACAAGCAACAGCTGCGCAGTTGTTTGATGTTAATGTTGAAAGCGTTAATAAACAAAGAATAAAAGAACTCTATCCCGTTATAAATGATGATGACATTTTAGGTGGAGTTTATATGCCAGAAGATGGTCAGGCAGATCCTATAGGGGTTACTAATGTATTAGCTAAAGCTGCAAAGATGGAAGGGGCTCAGATATTTGAGAAAACTCCTGTTGAAAAAATATTGGTTAAAGACAAAAAAATTGTTGGTGTTCAAACTAAATTTGGCAAAATTGATTGTGAATACGTTGTAATTGCAACTGGGATGTGGTCGAGACAAATTGGAGAGGATATTGGGGTCAGTATTCCATTATATCCAAATGAACACTTTTACATAATCACAGAACCATTAGATAAGTTACCTAAAAACTTGCCCGTTTTAAGAGACTATAATTCCTGTCTTTATTTAAAAGAAGATGCCGGGAAAATGTTAGTTGGAATATTTGAACCTAATGCAAAACCTGCGTTTAAAGACAAAGGAGTGGTGCCACTGGACTTTTCTTTTGGAGAGTTTCCAGATGATTTTGATCACTTTGAGCCTTATCTTGAAAAATCATTTCAAAGATTACCCATTTTAGAAACTGCTGGTATTAGGAAATTTTTTTCAGGGCCTGAATCCTTTACACCTGATACACAATACCTTTTAGGAGAAACTCCAGAGGTGAGTAATCTTTTTACGTGTTGTGGATTTAATAGCATTGGGATCGCAAGTTCAGGGGGTGCGGGCAGAGTTACTGCTGAATGGATGATTAATGGATATATGAATGAAGATTTATTTTCACTTGATATTAAAAGATTTCAAAAATTCCACTCATCTAAAAAATTTATCATGGAAAGGGTAACGGAAACTCTTGGTGATTTATATGGAATGCACTGGCCTTATAAACAGCATAATACTTCAAGAGATCAAAGACTATTACCGTATCATGAAGAGTTAAAAAAAGAGGGAGCATGCTTTGGTGTATCTGGCGAATACGAAAGACCTATGTGGTATGCACTAAATAATGAAAAAGCAGAATATGAATACAGCTTTGATTATCAAAACTGGTATCCTTCAGTTGAATTTGAAACAAAAAATACAATTACCAATGTTGGTCTCTTTGAACTTTCTCCATTTTCCAAATATGAAATAAAAGGAGAGCAAGCACACAGTGAATTGCAAAGAATAAGCACAGCTAATATTAAAGATGAAATAGGAAGATCAACATATACACAAATGTTAAATGAGGCTGGAGGAATTGAAACAGACTTAACGGTTATTTGTATTGATAAAAATAATTTTAGAATAATAAGTTCAGCTGCAACAAGAACTCACGATAAAGCACATATTTTAAAACATTTGTCACCTAATTTAGAATTTAAAGATATTACTGATGATCTTGTTTGTTTGGGAATTTTTGGACCAAAAAGTAGAAATTTAATTTCAAAAATTTCAAATGATGATTTTAGCAATGAAACATTTAAATTTGGTTATGGCAAATTTGTAACGCTTGGTTCAAAAAAAGTTTGGGCCCAAAGATTATCTTATGTGGGTGAATTAGGATTTGAACTTTATATCGAAAATAAAGATGCTAAAGAAATTTATCAATTAATTGTAGATGAGGGAAAAAATTATAATTTATCTCATTGTGGTTCACACGCAATGGATATTATGAGAATGGAAAGTGGGTTTTTACATTGGGGTCATGATATTTCACCAGAAGAAAATCAATATGAAGCAGGATTAAATTTTGCAATTAGTTATAATAAAGAAATCAACTTTATTGGTAAAGAAAGCTTATTAAAAATAAAAGATCAAAAACCAAATAGAAGATTTATTATGCTATCACTTAAAGATAGTAAGCCAGGCACACCTCTATTATTACACGAAGAGCCTATTTATCTAGAAGATAAGATTATTGGGAGAACAACATCTGGCAATTATTCCTTTAATTATAAAAAAAACTTGTCTTTTGGATATGTAAGCTCAATACATTCAAATGAAGAACTTTCAAAAATGAACCTATATATTGAAGTTGCTAAACAAAAATTCCCAGCACTAGTAGAGATCGCTCCCCTAAAAGATAAACGTGCTAGATTGTTATAATTTTAGTTGCCGAGTTTAATAATTGATGGTTAAATAATCTCATGCAAAAAACTTATTTTCACGACAGAAAACATACCAGTGAAAAAAAAGTTCATAAAAAAACTATTCCAGTACAGTATATTGATCAAAAGAGAATTGTAGACATCAATAAATTATTGAACCGAGTAAAAATAGATAAGAAAAACGAAACTAAAAGACAAATCGTTTTTTATAGTTCAGTAATTTTAGCATTAACTCTTTTTTCAACTTTTATAGTGGTTATAAAATAATCATATTGATCAAAAGTTGATTGATCTAAATTAAAAACCTATTATAAATCATCAAGAATTAAGTGGCGGGGTAGCTCAGTCGGTTAGAGCGCAGGACTCATAAGCCTGAGGTCAGTGGTTCGATTCCACTTCCCGCTACCAATTAACAAGCCTTATTTAAGGTTGAACATTTTCAAATATTAATTGCTCCACTCATGCTCCAATGAGAATTGGTCATTGCGTTATCTAGAAGAAGAAATAACAAGTGAGAAGCACGTGTTAGATAACAGATTAATTAAAAATTTAAGAACAAGTTGTTCCACTTGAACCTGAACATTTTCCACCTGCTTCATCTCTGATACTATTTTGATTTACTGCCCAAGAGCCATGGATACTTGAATCCCAACCACAATCAGATTGTGCTTGAGCTTGACTTTCTCTTTGGTCTCCACCTACAAGTATTTGATTATAACAATCATTTACAAATTCTCTCTTATTACGTTGCCAGCCATCACCAGTGGTTGAAACAATTGTATTATCACACTTTCCATCAGGTGTATTCCATCGTCCTCTATCTTCTTTATAAGCAATCAACAACAATCTACATGCATCAGATGAAATAGGACATCCTCCACCGTCACCGAAACTTGCAAAATGTGAATAGCACACTAATTGAATTTGTCCTTTCCTATGTTGTGATTGCGCTAATGTATCAACTGTTACAGATTCCCATTCTAGATTGTATGGGTTTTTAAAATGACTAAAATGTTGTTGGACTGAAAATGCAAAATTATTACAAGTTGTATTTCCATCCATTTTTTCACTAACCATATTTCCATCTTCATCATATTCTGCAATAAAACTATCAAGACCATTGTTTGCAGCAGCTAATTCTAACTCAATTACTTTTGAAATTGTTTTCCAATTTGCAACAAGCACCCTGTTCTTTGCCATTTTAGTGTAACCTTGAAAACTAACAATACCTACACTTGCAAGAATACCAATGATGGCAACTACCACTAATAATTCAATTAAGGTAAAACCTTTTTTATTATTTATAACTTTCATTTTAAAAAAACATATAAATTTTCAATAGATATCAAATTCGTATTCTATCACTTTATCACGACATTTAGTTATTAGATACAGTTGTCCCTCTGACTGCCAATTATTGCTTAATTCATTTCCACTACTATCTCTTTTTAGAAGAGATACACTACCTCTCATATCATATCTATCTCCATCATAAATTTCCCTCCTTGCAGTACCACCAGAAACAGCACCAGAACCAGTGTAGGGATTAGTCATCGTTTTAAGTGTTGTTCTTGAACCTATATTTGAGTCTGGTTTTCTATGACTATCTTGACTAGAAATATCTCTTACAGTAAGACTGACTAATTGTTCAGTTGTCGTGTACCCCCACTGAGACGCAACTGACATGCCGTTATAGAACATAGTATCACAATCAAATTCCCAAGATTGTTCATTATTCCACAAAAAATTAATTGTTGGGTTAAGCTCACACCACATTATATTTTCATAAACAGATTTAACTATGGTTCTAAAATTACCTTTGCAAGCTGATTCTTTAGCCCCAGCTGTATACCCATTATAAGCAACAACCCCGACAGATGATAAAATACCAATGATGGCAACTACCACTAATAATTCAATTAAGGTAAAACCATTTTTAATTTTTTTCATTGATTAAATATTTTTCCCATTAATAGCTAAAATTGTAAGATCATCCTTAATTATACTTTGTTCTTCATTTGACATATTTTGCAATGCACCAAACGCGGAAATTTCTATAAAAATATTTTCCAATTGTGTTGCAATATCGTGATCTTTATTCTTATTTAACAAATCTATTATACCCTCAGCTTCAATTTCATTTCCTTCAAAATCTTTACTTTCGCTTAAGCCATCGCTGTATATATAAAAAATTTTATCCTTCAATGAAATTTTATTTAAAACACTATTTAAATCAAGATTAATAGGCTGAACTCCAAGCGGCGGAATTTTGCTAGAAACATGTTCAGTAATTTTTTTATTCTCTGAAATTATACTTTCTGAATGGCCAGCATTAATAAATTCAAGATTTTTAGATTTTTTATCGTATACAGCAAATATTCCTGTTAAAAATTTTCCTGAACGTAAATTATATAAATTATCATTTATTAATGACACAATTTCAATAAGACTCTTTTTTTCCTCAACAAGGATTTCAAACAATGAGGTAACTCTTGCCATAATGAGTCCTGCATCCACTCCTTTGCCAGAAACATCGCCAAGAGTAAAAAAGATTTTATCTTCTAAATTTTTGAAATTATAAAAATCACCAGAAACATCCAAAGAAGGTACATTTTTTGCTAAAAGAATATTTTCCTCATTATTCTTTGGAAACATGAGTCTTTGTACTCTTGTTCCTTTTTTAAGTTCTTTTTCTGCTGAACTTTTTCTATTTAAAAATTTTAGATTTGTTTTTTCAATTCTTTCCCATGCTTCCTTAGGTGTAAGCCCTTGTTCTTTTGCTAACGCTATTAAGTCTTCCCAATTATTTATTTTTATCATTAAATAAATATTATCAAAATTTATTAATTATGAATTCTGTTATTTTGATACAATATGTTCTGAAAGTGGAGCGACAACACCAATGATGGTGTCAACATCTTGGCTTTCAACATTTAGTTCTTCCAAGGTTTGTTTTAGATGTCCAGCAACTCCATTAAAGTCTTCTTGAGATATTTTCATGCCTTGATGAGCAGTTTTCATATCAAGACCAGTATATTCTTTTGGTCCACCTAAAGCTTGAGAAATGAAATTAGTTTGGTGTGAAATTAAAACTTTCATGTCAGAATTTGTAAAAAACTTTTTCAAATTTTCATCAGCCATAAGCTTTTGATAAAAGTTAATAACAATTTGACCAACTGTTTTTTTTCCACCATATTTTTCAAAAAGTGTTTGAGTCATATTTTTAAAATATACTTATGTTTAATGTAATCAAAGTCATATTATGTTTATTTTGGGTTTTATTTGAAAGCTTTTAATAATTTTGATAAGTTAAAGCTGTTAGTGATTGGAACTAACTTTTTTTGCTCCACTCATGCTCCAATGAGAATTGGTCATAGCGTTATCTAGAAGAAAACATATAAATTTTCAATAGATATCAAATTCGTGTTCTATCACCTTATCACCACATCTAGTTATTAGATACAGTTGTCCCTCTGACTGCCAATTATTGCTTAATTCATTTCCACTACTATCTCTTTTTCTAAGAGATAATTTACCTCTCATATCATATTTATCTCCATAATAATATTCACTGGGTGTGTCATCATAAACATAACGACCAGTGTAGGGATTAGAAATCGTGTTAAGTGTTGTTCTTGAACCTATTGTTGAGTCTGGTTCTCTATGTCTATCTCGATTACTAATTTCAGTTATAGTAAGGTGGGCTATTTTTTCATTTGTCGTGTACCCAAGCTGAGACGAAACTGACATGCCGCCAACGAACATAGTATTACAATCATATTCCCAAACTTGTTTATCATTACCCCCTATAAAATTAATTGTCGGGTTAAGCTCACACCACATTATATTTTCATAAACAGATTTAACTAAGGTTCTAAAATTACCTTTGCAAGCTGATTCTTTAGCCCCAGCTGTATACCCATTATAAGCAACAACCCCGACAGATGATAAAATACCAATGATGGCAACTACCACCAATAATTCAATTAAGGTAAAACCTTTTTTATTATTTATTACTTTCATTTTTAAAATTATAATTGATTTGATTTATTTTTTTATATCAAAAGACGTCCATTTTAGGTTTAATAAACTAATGATATTTAAAAACCACTTTCTCTTACAAGAATAGCAATAATATTTTTACATTCTTATTTACGTATAGATATAAGGAGTCCCATTTATAAAAAAGGGTGGTGGGGTCATAACAACTTTCAATTTTCGAAATCCACTTGGTACCTCTATTGATATAAAATCTGTGCTCCACTCATGCTCCAATGCTCCAATAGAAGTTGACTAGAGTCTAAGTTTATGTAAATCTTAATTTAGAAAGAAAAGAGCAGAGACAAAGGAGTTTTGAAGATGTTCTTGCAGGATGCGTTGGCTCCAAGGGTCATGGCGCAGGACTCATAAGCCTGAGGTCAGTGGTTCGATTCCACTTCCCGCTACCACTTTAGATATTTTTTTAATCTTGAAAGATTCATTGTTTGGTTAAGGGGCAATTTTGAATCTTTATTTAACTTAGATTTTTTTACTAATTTATTATATTTTTTAACAAAATTATAAACAGATTGAGATTTACCACCAATATTAATTATACCAGTTTCATTAATAATTTTTGGTAGTATTTCAACTAAATCTTCATGGAACATGAAATTAGTTTTTAAGTTAGTAAAGGCTGCATCATGTGCAAATGGTTTTTCTGTCATTGTTACTCTAAGTATTAATGAGTTTTTGTACATTGAAACAGCACACTCGCCACCTAATTTTGATAAGCCATAGTTATTAAAAGGCTTAACTGGATCTGTTTCTTTATAATTCCCCTTTTTGCCCTCATAAACATAACCTGTAGAAAAATATATCAATTTAATTTTATATAATTTACAAATTTTTACTAAATTCGCTGTTCCAATGATATTAAGATCTATACTTTTTTCAATATTCTTTTCATGGATATTCATAGGCCTTGATAGTCCAGCACAATGAAAAATTATTTTTGGCTTATATTTTTCAAAATTTTTTTTAATAGATTTTAGGTTTAAAATATCTAGTTGCTTTTTAGAGCAAAAAATTAAATTTAATTTTTTATTTTTATTCTTTAATATTTTGGCAAATCTTCCCTCACCACCTGTAACTAAAATTTTATTATCCATTAGTATTATAAAAATCTTTAAGTGAGTAATTTTTTTTATCTTTTATAGACAAGATAGGCTTCTTGATAGGCCATTTAATATTTAAATCTTGGTCGTTATATCTTATGCCGATTTCTGATTTAGCATTTCTATACTGAGTACAGCTATAAACTACAAAATTTTCTTTATCTAGAGCACAAAATCCATGGGCAAATCCTGGAGGTATATAAATAGATAATAAATTTTTAGCACTTAAAACCTTTGAAAAATATTTTCCATAAGTCTTAGATTTCTTTCTAAGGTCAACCGTAACATCAAAAATTGTCCCTTTTATAACTGTTACGAATTTACCTTGTGGGTTTTTAGTTTGTATGTGTAGACCTCTAATTACATTTTTTTTTGAAAACGACATGACATGAAATGGAAATTTCATCTTGATATTTTTTTCTAGTATTAATTCTCTAAAATACCCCCTTAAATCATTAAATTTTTTATTTTTAACTAAAATTAAACCATCGAATTTAGTTTTAATTATCATTTATATAATAGTTTTTTTAGATAATCAGAATATTGACATTTACCATAAAACTTAATCGATCTTTTAATTTTTTCTTTATTAATCCATTTATTTAACAATGCTATTTCTTCAATACATGCAATTTTTAATCCCTGTCTATTTTCTACAGCCTGCACAAAAGCAATTGTTTTATAGTAATCATCAATTGAACCCGTATCTAGCCAGGCACCACCTCTGCCTATAAAATTTGCTCTTAATTTATTTTGATTTTTATACTTCATTAATAAATCAATAATTTCTAACTCCCCTCTCTTGGACGGTTTTAGCTTTTTTGCATAATTCACAACATTTTTATCAAAAAAATATAAGCCCGTAATAGCATCATTTGAAATAAACTTTTTAGGTTTTTCTTTAATTGAGATTATTTTTTTATCTTTATCCATCTTTGCTACACCAAAAAGTTCTGGGTTTTGAACTTTGTGTAATAATATGCCTGCACCTTCTTTAATTTTCGCACTTTTTAAAAGTATTGAGCTTAAGTTTTGACCATAAAAAAAATTATCACCAAGTATCATTGCAACATTTTTATTATTAATAAATTTTTCGCCTAAGATAAAAGCATCTGGTAAACCTCTTGGCTTATCTTGTTCTTTATAAGTGATTTTAATTCCTAAATTATCACCATTTGGTATCAATTTTTTATACTGCTCAAGCTGACCTCTGTTAACAATAATTAAGATATCTTTTATTTTTGCAAGCATCAGAATTGATAATGGATAAAAAATTAAAGGTTTGTCATATATTGGAAGAAGCTGCTTATTTATAGCCTTAGTTAATGGACTCATTCTTGTACCCGTTCCACCTGCCAATATTATGCCTTTTGAAATCATTTTTTTAATCCTAATCTTTTAACAATATCTTTTTTTACCAGTGAAGAATAATATTTTTTATTATTTAAGTACCATAAAAAAGTTTCCTTTAGACCTTTATCAAATTTAATTTGGGGCTTCCATTTAAGTTTTTTTTTAATTTTTTTGCTATTAATGGCATATCTTAAATCATGTCCTGGTCTATCAGCTATATATTTAATCTTAACCCTATGACCTATAGCAATAAAATTTTTAGCAATTTTAATCAGTGCTTTTGTTATTTGAATATTGTTTAAATTTTTATTTGATCCAATATTATAAAATTCACCAATTTTTCCTTTTTCAAAAACTTTAATTAATGCCATACAATGATCTTTCACATGTAACCATTCTCTAGAATTTTTACCTTTTCCATAAATTGGTAACTCTTTATTGTTAATAATATTATATATTAGTTTAGGTATTAGTTTTTCTGGATGCTGTTTTGGACCATAGTTATTAGAACAATTTGTGATTACAGCTGGAATTTTGTAAGTACGGATGTAAGAGTAGACCAAATGATCTGAGGCAGCTTTACTAGCAGCGTAAGGCGAACTTGGTTTGTAAGAGTATTTTTCATCTGATCTGCCTTTTAAAATGTCTCCATAAACTTCATCTGTGGAAATATGAATTAGTTTACTATTATATTTAGTTGAAAAAGTTTTAAAAGCTTCGAGAAGATTGAATGTTCCAAGAACATTGCTGTTAATAAAATTTTTAGGTCCATCTATAGATCGATCAACATGTGTTTCTGCTGCTAAATTAAAAATACAAATAGGTTTATATTTTAATAATATGTTGGGTATTTTCTTACTATTTAAATCACATTTTATAAATTTGTACTTATTATTATTTTTATGTTCTTTCAGGTTATAAAAATTTGATGAATAAGTAACTTTATCTAAATTAATTACAGAATATTTTTTGCTTATCAATAGATCGATTAAGTTACTACCAATAAAACCAAGTCCACCAGTTACTATGATATTTTTATTCATTATTTAAGTGATATATTATAATAAGTTTCAATCAAATGAATATTAAAGATATAACAGTAGGGATTGTTACTTTTAAAAGTGAAAAAGTTATATTTAAATGCTTAAAAAGTTTAAAAAATATAAAGAAAATTATTATTGTAGATAATTCAAACGATTTAATACTTAAGGAAAAAATTAAAAAAGTTTACCCTCACATAAATTTTATTTTATCAAAAGATAATAATGGATATGGTTGTGGAAATAACAAAATTTTTAAGTTAGCAAAAACATCGCACGTACTGGTGTTGAACCCTGATACCATCTTATCAAAAAACTGCATTAAAGAGTTAATACATCAAGCAAATTTGATTAAAAATAAATTTGCAATCTTGGCACCTTGTGAAAAAAATATTATTAAAAAAGCAATAATGGAAGTGGATCATGTTAAGGGATTTTCAATGTTAGTTAATTTATCTAAAATTAAAAAAATTAAGATGTTTGATGAAAATTTTTTCTTGTATCTAGAAGAAATTGATCTTTGCAAAAGACTTAAATTAGCATCAGAAAAAATCTATATTTGTAGTAAAGCTAAAATAACTCATCTTAGTGCAAAATCATCAAATATAGGATTTGAATTTGAAAAGTGTCGTAATTGGCATTGGATGTGGTCTAAAGTTTATTATAATAAAAAGTATAAAAATTTTTTTTATGTTTTGAGAAAAGCTTTCTTAACGATTTTTTTTAATTACACAAAAGGAATTTTATTTTATTTATTTAATAGAAAAATTAGTCAAATCTATTTTTTAAGAGGATCAGGTACATTAAATGCAGTAATGGGTAAGAATTCCTGGTATAGACCTAAAATAAATCTTACCAATTAAAACATTTCTTTTAAATCTTTTATAGAAATTATCCTCATATATTCTTTATAATTATTATAAAAATCTTTAAATTTTAATTTATTTATATTTTTATCTATTTTTAAAATTTTAGTATTTTCTTTTTTTTGAATAATACCTATTCCTTGATCCATCTCACAAGTGTATATGTTTATATTTTTTTCTTGTCTCAAATCGACTATTGCCTTCCAAACATCACCATTCCAAGTCATTCTATATCTGGGCACAGCTTGTTTTGACATGCTTTCCGGTAAACAGTCATGCACTAAAATAAAACCATCTTTACTTAAAAATTTTAAAGAGTTAAGTATATCTTTTTTAACTTGAGAGTACTCATGAAGTCCATCAATAAAAACTAAGTCAAAAGTTTCTTTGTTGTCTTTAAAAAATTCGTCACTAGCTTTTCTAATATTACCCCCTGAAAATGGGTCAACACCAAATTTTTTTTTAATATTTATTCTTGAAAATAATTGATCCTTATCACATCCAATTTCTAAATAACTCTTAAATTTATATTTTTCATGCAAATATTTAATTAGATCCCATCGAAAATAGTCTACTGGAAAATTATAGGATATTTTTTTATTATAATTTTCAATAAAAATATTGTAATATAATTTTTTAATAATTCTTGAAAATTTAGTAATTTTTTCCATATATTAATGCCCTGGAAAATCCATTAAGTTTTCAACCTTATAACCTTTTTTAACTAAATTATCAGATCCACCTAGGTCAAAAAGATTAATTGCAAAAACAAATGCAGCAATTTTGGCATTCGACATTTCCACAAGTTTAGCTGCTGCTTCAGCTGTTCCACCTGTTGCTATTAAATCATCTATAATTAAAACTGAATCATCTTTGTCAATTGAATCTTTATGAACTTCAATAGTTGCAGTTCCATACTCTAATTCAAAATCAACTGAATGAGTTTCAGCCGGAAGTTTGTTTTTCTTTCTAAACATAATAAAAGGTTTTTTAAGAAGATAAGAAACAGCAGAAGCAAATACAAATCCTCTTGACTCAATTGCAGCAATTTTATCTATTTTATAATTTTTTGATCTTTCAATTATTTGATTAATACATTCTTCAAATGCATCTGCGTCTTTAATTAAAGTTGTAATATCTCTAAATAAAATTCCTTTTTTTGGATAATCTGGAATAGATCTAATATAATCTTTTAAATTCATGATATTAATATATTTATATCTTTAGTAAAAAAAATCTATGGACAAATTATTCCTAGCAGCAATTAAAGAAGAAACGATTGGATTAGACTATTTTAACCATGTCGGAGTTGGAAAAATTAATGCAACTTATAACACATTAAAGTTAATCAATATTTACAAACCAAAACTAATTATCAATTATGGTACTGTAGGTGCAATTAATACTAAGTTAAAAGGAATCGTTGAATGCACCAAATTTTATCAAAGAGATATGGATGTTAGAGGGTTAGATTTTGAATTAGGCGAGACGCCTTTTGATAAAATTAAAGAAATTATTACATCAAAAGAAGGCTATTCTTGTGGAACAGGAGATAGTTTTGTTAATAAAAAAATTGATATGGAAGTTGATGTAGTTGATATGGAGGCCTACGCTATTGCAAAAGTTTGTAAGTTAGAGAATATTGAATTTAAATGTTTTAAATACATATCTGATAATGCAGATGAAAATGCTGATAATGATTGGAACAAAAATCTAGCAAAAGGGGCTAGTGCATTTGCTAATTTAATTAATGCTCAGTTTTAATTTAATTAAGTAAAATATCAAAAAATTGATTAATTGTTGAAAATTATCAATACACCTATATAAAACCGAGCAACTTAATATTAATAAAAAATTATAAGAGGGAATAATTTTTATGACTAAAGTAGGCGAGCATATAACTTTAGATATCATTGGCACTACTCAAGAATATGATCCTTCAATCTACGAGAACGTAATTCGTAAAATTGCAAAAGCTGCAGAAGTTACAATTCTTGAAATTTCAAAGTATAAATTTGAACCGCAAGGTTTTACTATCCTTGCCTTATTAGCGGAAAGTCATATTAGTTTTCATACGTTTCCAGAAAAAGGAATTATTAGTTTTGATTTTTTCACATGTGGGAAGGTAAGTCCTTCTATTGCGCTCGATATTGTCAAAAAAGAATTTAAACATAAGAGAATTGTCACAAAAGCTTTTGATAGAGATACTAAGTCTTTATATCATGACATTTACAGTTCGCCTGGATTACAAAAATCATATGTTGTAAATGAAGTTTTAGAAGATTTTAAATCTAAAGTAGGTCAACATATTGAAATATTAGATTTAGAACAATTTGGTAAATCATTATTTATTGATAACGAAATTCAAGTCGCAACAAATGATGAAGTTTTGTATAGCTCAACATTTGTAAACGCTGCTTTAAAATTAAATAAAGACATGGGAACAGCTGCAATCATTGGTGGTGGTGATGGAGGAGTTGCAAGAGAGTGTATGTCTAAAGGTTTTGATTTTATAGACTGGTATGAACTTGATCCAGAAGTAGTTGAAGTTTGTAATAAACACCTTGGAAGCATTGGTAACAAATCAACAGAGAAAAATTCAGTTAAATGTATTTGGGGTGATGCTTTTGAAAGTATAAAATCTGTTGAAGATGATAAGTATGATAAAATTTTTGTAGATCTTAACGATGATCAGTTTTGTATTGATCTTGCTGCCAAAAATATGGACTCATTAATTAGAATATTAAAACCTAATGGAGTAATTACCGCTCAAGTGGGTAGCCAAGATAAGAAACCAGAGCAAGTAGAGAAATGGTTAGATGTTTTCAATAAGAATTTTGGAAATACAACTTTGGATAGGGTTTACATCCCAAGTTTTGACTGTTCTTGGAACTTTTCATCATCAATTAATCACTAAAAATTTCTTTTTAAATTATTAAAATTGTGAAATAAATCCTCATAATCATATGGAGGAAAAAATGAATATATTTAAAAAAACAATATTAAGTGTTCTTGCTTCTTTATTATTAATCGGAAATGTTTACGCTGATAAAATAAAGATTGGAACAGAAGGTGCTTACCCACCATGGAACTCTAAGGATGCTTCAGGTGCTCTTATTGGTTTTGAGGTTGAGTTAGCAGAAGAGCTATGCAAAATCATGGGTCACGAGTGTACTATCGTTGAACAAGATTGGGATGGAATGATTCCAGCTTTGTTAATGAGAAAGTTTGATGCGATCATGGCAGGAATGTCAATTACTGCAGAAAGACAAAAAACAATTACTTTTTCACAAGGTTATGCAGACGAAGTTGCGGCCCTTGCAGTAATGAAAGGTTCTAGTTTAGAGGGCATGGATACACCAGAAGGAATTAATTTAACTTTAGGTGGAAGTGCTGTTAAGAAAACTCTTAAGACTTTAACTGCTGCACTTGCTGGAAAAACTGTTTGTACACAAACTGGAACTATTCACCAAAACTTTTTAGAGTCTGGTGATGTAGGTAAAGTAAATGTTAGAACTTACAAAACTCAAGATGAAGTAAACTTAGACTTAACTTCTGGTAGATGTGATGTTGCATTAGCTGCAGCTGTCGCATTCACTGATTATGCGGATAAATCAGGAAAACCAGTAGTACTAGTTGGACCTACTTTTTCAGGTGGTGCTTTTGGTAATGGTGTTGGTGTTGGAATTAGACAAGGTGGAGATGATGCAATCGGTACAAGAGATGCAAAACTTCTTAAAGATTTCAACAAAGCAATTAACACTGCTAGAAAACAAGGAATCATCAGCAAATTAGCGATCAAGCATTTTGGCTTTGACGCTTCTATGTAAATAATATTTTGAAAAGGCGACTATTTATTTAGTCGCCCTTTCGATATGGATCTTTTATCATTCGGAAAAACAGGCTGGGGAGACGAGTTGTTTTATGCAACTCTAATGACAATTGCAGTGGCAGTTACTGCAATGTTAATTGGTTTTTTATTTTCATTAATCTTTACGCCATTAAAATTATCAAATAATAAATTTTTAAATTTTATTGGCAATACGTACACCACAGTCATCAGAGGGGTTCCAGAATTATTAGTAATTTACCTTTTCTTTTTTGGGGGAAGTGGAGCGATTATGTATGTTGCTTCAATTTTTGGATACTTTGAATACATTGAGATTAATGCATTTATTACGGGTTCAGTTGCAATCGGTATTATATCTGGCGCTTATTCAACAGAAGTATTTAGAGGAGCGATACAATCAATAGATAAAGGTCAATTTGAAGCTGCTAAAGTTTTAGGGGTTAGTAAATTTGTACAATTTTATAAAATAATTCTACCTCAAATGTTAAGACTTGCTATTCCAAACTTAAGTAATGTTTGGCAAATCACTTTAAAAGATACATCTTTAATATCAGTTACAGGTTTAGTTGAGATTATGAGACAATCTTATATTGCAGCAGGTTCTACTAGAGATCCCTTATTCTTTTACTGTTTTGCGGCAGTTTTATATTTGATGCTTACGTTTTTAAGTATGAAGTTAATTAATAGACTTGAAGTCAAATATAGCAGGGGCTTTTAATGGATTTTGATTTAATGATAACAAGTTTGCCAAAACTACTTAGTGCTGCAGTTATAACTTTAAAATTGTTATCAGCATCATTAATCATTGGTTTATTTATTGGATTTTTATTTGCAGTTTTAAGATTAAACAAAAACCCATTTATTAATAAATTTGCTTATGGATATTCTTATTTATTTAGAGGAACTCCATTACTAGTTCAAATATTTATAATTTATTATGGTCTTGGACAAATCGAGTGGTTAAGATCAACTTTTCTTTGGGTCATTTTAAAAGAACCCTATTGGTGCGCAATTATTGCATTTGCCTTAAATACTGGGGCCTATACTTCAGAAATTTTAAGATCAGCTTTTCAAACTATAAAACCTGGAATAATTGAAGCGGGTAAAAGTTTAGGGATATCAAGTAAAATTATTTTATATAAAATTCAAATTCCTGTAGCGATCAGACAATCTTTACCAGCTTATGGTAATGAGATTATATTAATGATGAAGGGCACATCTCTTGCAAGCACGGTAACCTTAATGGATATTACAGGAGTTGCAAAACATATTGTATCAACGACTTATAAACCTTTAGAAGTGTTTCTTTTAGCAGGTGGAATTTATTTATTTATGACTTTTATTTTTCACAACTTGATAAAATATTTAGAAAAGAAATATAGTTTTCAATAAGAAGTGTATTCTTTAATCTCTTTAATCTTAGAGCCAGTGTGATTATTCATCTCTAATTTTATTTTAGCACGATCATCATTTAAAAAATGAACATCTCTTGATAATTTTATAAATTTTTCAGTAAAATCAGAATTTTTTTCACACAATCGTTTGTCATCTTCTATCACCCATAATTTTGCATTAATATCTTTCAGGGATTGAAAAAGTGTATTAAGTTTTTCATCAGATTTAACATTGCTATCTAATTGATTTTTTAAAATACTGTGCTCATCATTAATAAATTTTAATTTTTCAGGATCTTTAATTTTTTCTTGTTTAATCTCTAAAATAGAAATTTTATCTAAAAGTTCACCAACTGATACTTCAACTAGAATTTTATTCATAAAAATTTATACTATGTTAAGTTGTTAGAAATATGTCTAATATTTTAGTTATCAAACATGGTTCTTTAGGAGATATAGCCCAAGCTTGTGGGGCAATTCAAGATATTTCTGAAAACCACCCTGAAGATCAAATACATATCTTAACAACAAAACCTTATTTTGAATTATTTAGGAAAAACCCATTTGTACACAATGTTATTTTAGACAAACGTAAATCAAGATTTAATTTAATTTATCTATATATGTTAATGAGAAACTTGAAAAAGAAGAATTTTAGAAAAGTTTATGATTTACAAAACTCATCTAGAACAAAATTTTATAAAAATATTTTATTTCCAAAAGCAAATTTTAATACTTGGTCTAGCTCAGAAACAACTTTGCCAAGTAATATTTCAAAAGATGAATTTGATAAAGACCCCGTTTTAAATAGATTTGATCATCAACTTAAAACCTCTGGAATTAAAACACAGCACACCATGAAACCAAATTTTAGCTGGGCTGTGACTAACATCGATAATATTAAACAAGAATTTAAGTTAGACAAATACATTGTCTTATTTCCATTTTGTTCAGCGCATTTAACTCATAAAAAGTGGCCCCATTATAATGAGCTAATAGAATTAATTAAAAATAAATATAAAGATCAAATTAAAGTTATTGTAGCACCTGGACCCTCTGAAATCGATGATGCAAAAAACATTAATGCCATTTCAATTTTAGATAAAGGTAAAGCTTTAGATATTTCTCAACTTGCAAACTTGATTAAAGAAAGTTCATTTGTTATTGCAAATGATACAGGACCAGCTCACATGACTGCTCATCTTGGTGTAGAAGGTTTGACTTTATTTGGTAAACATACAACAGCTTTTAAAGTTAGTATTGAGCGAGAAAAATTTAAAGCAATACAGGTTGATGATTTAAATAAATTAAGTGCAGGTAAAGTTTTAGAAAAAATATTAATTTAATTTCTTACTAATAATTTTCAATATTACAGGAACAATGAAGAGTATCATTAGTAATCTAATAATATGGTGAAATGCCACAAAGTTAGGGTCTAAATCAAAAGCTATTGCTATTACAGCTACCTCATAAATTCCTCCAGGAGAAAAAGATAAAAGTAGAGTTAAAAAATTGGTATCAACAAAATATGTTGCAACAATTGCAGCTAACAATCCAAGAGCTACCAGTATTGTAGTTGCAACCAAACTATGAAATGAATTACCTGCAACTTCTTTTAATGATTTATCTGCAAAACGACAACCCACAGAGGCACCTAAAATAAGCAAACAAAAATTTATACTTTCATCTGGTAGTTTGTAGGAGGCAACTTCAGTTATTTGCAAAATTCCACTTGCAACTAATGTTCCTGATAATAATGCAGCAGGCACACCAATTTTATCAAATAAGAAAATTAATAATATTGAACCTATTAAGAGGATTAAAAGATGAAAATGGTTTTGATCAAGATAATCAAATTTTTCAATTGTTAGAGCTTCATTTGTTGAATAATTAACAACAAAAAAGGGAATAACAGTTATTATTATAATTAACCTAATTAAATGTGATGTAGCAACTTGTGATAAGTCAGATTTTTCATGTTCAGCTAATATCATTAAAGGTCCTAAAGCACCCGGTGCTGCTGAAAAAATAGAAGTTTTGACATTATAGCCTGAAAATTTTTGTAAATATTTAGATACAATTAAAATACTTATTAAAATATAGACAAACATTATTATTGAAGTCCACACCCATTCAGTCATCTGATTGATTAAATTTTGATCGATATAATTTCCAATATGAAGACCAAGAACTATTAAAATTGAACTTAAAGCTAGCTTTGGCATCTTAATTTTTATTCCACTTAATGCTGCAACTGAAACTGCAAGCATAGGACCAAGCATCCACGCTAATGGGATATTAAAATAGTCAGCTACAATTGCACTTGGGATAGAAATTAAAATAACTAATAGAAATTTTTTAGAAAATAATTGTTTTAAAGTATTTTTGTTTAAGTCAAGAGAAGCGTTCATATTATGAAATTTTTTTAAGTTTTTTTTCAATCTTAATTCTTGATAATCTTAAAATATTTAAAAATGATAAACAATTTTTTTTATTAAAATTACTAATGTGTCCTGTAATTGTTAGTGATCCTAAAATTTTGTTTTTAGTTGGTATTACTGGAACAGAAACAGAAGCGATCTCTCTATCTCTTTCACCAAAAGACATCGAATATTGGTTTTTAAGAATAGTTTCTTTATTTTTAATTGGTAAATTATGAAATGATGAAAGAACATGTCCGCTTGAACCTTTGTCTAGAGGTCTTTTTAATCCAGTTTGGATTGTGTGTTTTATGGGTTTATTGGGTTCACTAGTTATCAAACAAGTTCTATAATTTTTTTGTTTTACAAAAAAACTAGCTGTTTCATTTGATTTTGTCATTATGAAATCTAATTCATCTTTTATAAGTTTTTTAAAATTGAAACTATCATCATAAACTTCTATTAGCCTACCAATTGAACTTCCAAGTTTAAATGTACCGTTATCAATTCTTCTTAAAAACCCATAATTTTCTAATGATCTTGATATTCTAGAAACTCTACTTTTATAATCACCTGTAATTTTTGAAATTTCAGTTATGCTTAATGTTTCTTTCTTTAGTGTGAAACAATTTATAATCTCTAGTGCTTTGTTTACCGCCTCAACGCCATCAATTTTTTTTTTATTTTAATCATATTCTACTAGGTAGAATAGCATGTTCTAACCAATAGAACAACATGCCAGAGTAGTATTGACTATTGATAAAGATTTCAAGTAAATGTCTTATTAACTAATAATAAAGAGGAAATAATGAAAAACATTAAAAAAATAGTTTCAGTACTATTTTCAGCAATTGTATTATTCTCTGCAACAGCAACAAATTCAATCGCAATGGATAAAATCCATTTCGTAATTGGTGGTGGTGCTGGTGGTGGATGGGATGGAACTGCTAGAGGTACTGGAGAAGCTTTAACAAAATCAGGAATGTTAAAAAGTGCATCATTTGAAAATATGTCAGGTGGTGGTGGAGGAAAAGCTTTAGCTTTCATGATTAATACTCAACCTAAAAATACAATTTTAGTACAATCTACGCCGCTAGTTTTAAGATCTATTACTAGACACGAAGGTTATGTTACAGGATCTGGAGTTTTATCTTATAAAGATGTTACACCGATCGCTGGTGTAATTGGTGACTACGGTGCGATTGCAGTTGCAAAAGACTCACCTTACAAAAACTTTAAAGATGTAGTTGATGCATATAAAAAGAATCCAAGCTCTATTAAGATGGCTGGTGGATCAGTAAGAGGAAGTATGGACCATTTAATTGGTGCTTTAGCTTTCCAAGCTGCTGGTGCTAATCCAAATGATGTTGCTTATATTCCTTATGATGCTGGTGGAAAAGCGTTAGCTGGACTTTTATCTGGAGAAACTCAAATTATCTCTACAGGTTTAGGTGAACTTATGGGTGCAAGAGACCAAGTAAGAATTATTGGTATTACTGCTCCTTCAAGAATAGCTGATGCACCAGATGCACCAACTCTAAAAGAACAAGGATATGATGTTCAGTTCGTAAACTGGAGAGGATTTTTTGGACCTCCAAATATGAGCAATAAAGATAAAAAAGCTTTATCTACAATGTTAGGTAAAGTGATGGAAACTCCTGAATGGGAAGCTGTTAGAAAAAGAAATGCTTGGGTTAATATTTATAACTCAGATAAGGATTTTGTTAAATTCTTAGATGCACAAACTGTAGAAATGACAGCTCTTATGAAGAAATTAGGAGTTATATAATCCTTTAGGATTATTTAAAAATTAGAGCAGTGAATATAAATACTACTAAAATTATATCACTGCTCTTTTTTAGTTTCTCAGCATTCTATTTATATATTGCGTATCAAATTCAAGTTTTTTCATTTGATGAAAACGCACCTTTTAATGCCAGAACATTTCCAATTTATTTAGGTTATGCAGGTTTATTCTTTTCTGGTTTAAAAATTATTTTACCAGAGCCCAATACCATTAAAGTTAATCATAAAAACTTAGAGTATAAAAAAACAGCTATACTTGTGCTCATAGCAATTATTTATGGAGTAACTATATTAAAAGTAGGTTATTTTTTAACAACCTCTCTATTTCTAGCGTCTTCTTATTATGCGTTAGGTGAGAGAAGGTGGAAGTTAATATTTTTACTCTCTTTCCCTTTTGTGGGTGCTTTTATGTATCTTTTGCATGGAGTGCTTGAAATTTATTTAAGAGATCCATTTTTAAAACTAATTGGAGTTATGGGATGATTGAAGGAATTTTAATTGGTTTAAAAACAGCTCTTACGTTCCAAAACATATTTATGGTTATGATTGGTTGTTTTTTTGGAACCATCATTGGAATGCTCCCAGGTCTTGGACCAATGACAGCAATTGCATTAATGATACCTATTACTTATGGTTTTGATCCAGCTACTGGATTAATTTTAATGGCAGGTGTTTATTATGGTGCAGTATTTGGTGGATCAACTTCATCAATTTTATTAAATGCTCCAGGTGTTCCTGGAACTGTTGCAACATCATTTGATGGATATCCTATGGCTCAACAAGGTAAAGCTGGAAAAGCCTTAGCGATTGCTGCTTGGAGCTCTTTTGCAGGTGGAACCCTTGCTTCAATATATTTATTATTTCTTGCACCAAGTTTATCTAAAGTAAGTTTATCTTTTAGATCACCAGATTATTTTGCTTTAATGATCTTAGGTTTAACAGCCATTGCAGCTTTTTCATCAAAGGGACAATTTTTAAAAGCAATGATGATGGTTGTTTTAGGCTTAATGTTAGCATCAGTCGGTCAAGATTCTTTATCTGATATTTCAAGATTTACTTTTAATAATATGAATTTATCTGATGGGATAAGTTTCGTTTTAGTTGTAATGGCAACTTTTGCTATGAGTGAAGCCTTAACAATTATTTTAAAACGAAATGATCCATCCGCTGTCGCTAAACAAGTTTCATTAACTGAACTAGGTTCAATCAAGATTAATAAAGAAGAGAGAGGTAAAATGTTAAAAGCTATTCCTCGAAACTCAATTATCGGTTTTTTAATCGGAGTTTTACCAGGAGCGGGTGCAACTATTGCATCATTTCTAGCCTATGGAATGGAAAGAAATTTTGTTAGTGATGAAGAAAAAGAAAAATTTGGTAAAGGTAGTGTTCATGGTTTAACTGCACCAGAAACTGCAAATAATGCAGCATGCTCTGGAGCTTTTGTTCCTTTATTAACTTTAGGAATACCCGGAAGCGGAACTACTGCGGTAATGCTTGGTGCTTTATTAGGATTTGGAATTCAACCAGGGCCTAGACTTTATATAACAAATCCTGAAATCTTTTGGTCAGTTATTATGTCTATGTATATTGGAATGGTAGTATTGCTTATTCTAAACCTGCCCTTAATACCTTACATAGCAAGAATACTTGCTGTACCTAAAAATTATTTAATTCCACTTATTTTATTTTTTTCAATTACGGGAATTTACGTAATGTCCTTTAATAATTTTGACATTTATTTAATGATTGGAATTGCAGTTGTTGCAACTTTTATGCGCTTATATGATTTTCCAATGCCACCACTCATATTAGCCTTTGTCCTCGGTGGATTAATGGAAGAAAATTTAAGAAGATCTTTATTAATAAGTGATGGTTCTTGGACTTTTTTATGGGACAGACCTCTTACTGCTGCAATAATAGGAATAACAATTCTAATTGTTGGGTGGCAAATTTATAAAACAATTAAGAGTAAAAAGATTTAGTTTAGAATTTTTTTATATTCTTCAATAATAGTACTCCACTTAAATTTAGCAGAATTTTCTTTGGCAGCTTTTCCGTACTCTTGGAATTTATTATTTTCTAACATTAAATTAATTGATGAATAAACTTCATCCAATTCATTGCCATTACAGATTAAACCTGTTTTTTCATGCTCGATTGCATCTGCTGCACCTCCATCTTTTCCACCAAGAGAGGGCAATCCATATTGAGCAGCTTCAACATAAGCTATCCCAAATCCTTCAACAGATTTTTTATGAACAATAGATGGCATTACAAAAATATTAGATTTAGCAACTAGTGCATTTTTTAATTCGTTAGAAATATCTTTAAAAAACATCACTTGTGGCTGAAGGCCCAATTCTGCTACTAATTTTTTAATATTTTCCTCTTCATCGCCGTAACCCACACAAATGTAAATAATACTAGGGTAGATTTGTTTTAAATTTCGAAGCGCCATGATTACTTTTTCATGGTTTTTTCTTTTATCAAATCTAGAAACAGTAATTAATTTTGGAGACTTATGTTTTAATAAATTCTCTACTTTATCTAAAGTTTTTTTATCTAAATCTTCAACAGGATCAACACCAGGATTTATAACTACAATTTTATCTTGCTGAACTCCCAATGAAATAGCTAAATTTTTAGTGTATTCAGAATTAGCAACGATAGTTTCAACATTATCTAAAACCTCCAATACTCTTTTATTAAGGGAGGTACCTTTTTCATGATTAATTTCTTTACCATGGATTAAACATATTTTTTTTTTATTAGTTTTAAGATGTTCTAAACTTTTCCAATGATCAGCAATAATGCCATCAATCTTATTTTCTTTAATAAATTCATTAATCAATTGAGCTTTTCTATATTTTCTAAGAAGTTTTATGCCACCTACACGCTCTATTGAAAAAGAAACTTGCTCATCAAATAATTTATGATTTTCATGATAATCAGCAAATACTTTTATCATGTAATGTTTTGAAAGTTCGTTTGCTAAACCCCACATTAAATTCTGCATACCTCCAACTTCTGGAGGGAACGTTTTTGTAACTATTAAGTACATTAATTATCCAACCATTTGATACCGCAGCCAACACTTGGAATTTGCGTTTCAGGACCTTTGCCCGTCTCTGCAATTTGTTTCATTGCTATAAATAAATCACTATCACCAGTTCTTACTGGTTTTAAATTATCCAATTCTCTTATTCGACCTCTATATTGTAATTCTAAATTATTATTGTACCCAAAAAAATCAGGAGTGCATACTGCATCATAATTTTTTGCAACATTTTGAGTTTCATCAAATAAATAAGGGAAACTAAACTGATGTTTTTTTGAAAATTCAATCATATTTTCAAAACTATCTTCAGGATAATTTACTGGATCATTTGCTGAGATAGCTACTGCTTTTACCCCATGTTTTTCTAAATTTTTGCAATCTTCAACAATGTCTTTAATAACTGCTTTTACATAAGGACAGTGGTTACAAATAAACATAACCAAAGTTCCATTTGTCCCTTTAACATCATTTAATTTAATAATTTCGTTATTAGTGGACTTTAATTCAAAGCTTTTAGCTGCTTGTCCGAAATCACATATTGGAGTTTTTAACGGCATGTTATAATAATATATAAGTTATGTTTTATGATTTGGAAGATAAAAAAGTTAAAAATTTAGGTGATAATTGGTCTGCATCTAATGCATCTATTATTGGTGATGTCACGCTAGAAAAAAATACCAGCATTTGGTTTAATGTAACTTTAAGAGGAGATGTTGAAAATATTCATATCGGTGAAGGCTCCAATATACAAGATGGCAGTGTATTGCATACCGATCCAGGTTACCCATTAAAAATTGGAAAAGATGTAACTATTGGTCATTTGGTTATGCTGCATGGCTGCACGATTGAAGACAATTCTTTAATTGGAATTGGTGCTGTAATTTTAAATGGTGCAAAAATTGGAAAAAATTGCATCATAGGAGCTAATGCTTTGATCACAGAAAACAAAGTCATTCCTGACAATTCTCTAGTGATTGGATCCCCTGGTAAAATTGTAAGACAAGTCTCAACAGAAGAGGCAAAAACAATTACTGAAAATGCAATTCATTACCAAGATAATTGGAAAATATATTCTAAATCAGTTTTTTAAGGAATTAACCAGGTATCTTTGTTATTTTCTAAATCGAATTTAGCACGACGGTGACCTTTGGCTGCTAAATAAAGCCACTCCATACTTTTAATTTTACATTGAATAACAGTAAAGTTTTTATATCCCACTTCACTTTGCTCCATTGTAAATTCAAAATTATCTAGTTCAGGCTTTAGTCCTGAAGTAGGGGTTTCAGATAATGTTCCTGGTCCGTTATCAACTAAATAACATTTTCTACTCATGTGTCCTGTTTTTAACCAGGACTGTTTTGTAATATCATTTTCATGATTAACGGTGCATTCAACTTTAAGTCTAATTTGGATTTTCTCTTCCTTGTCATAAAATAACATTGCTGCGTTCTTATTTGCTTTTAATTTAGCAATTTTATTAGATCTGATATCGCTATGGTATTGGATAATATTGTTTTCTCTATCTGATTTTCTAAGGACTACAATTCTGCCATCAAAGTCATCTTGACCACCACAAATAAATACAGGAATTCTAAATGGAGATCCTCTATCCTTGATAGCATTGTCCAGCATTGACCAGATCTTATTTTTGATCTCATCAAAATCTTCGTAGTATGCTGGTTGCATTATAGATTATTTACTAAGTCTTCTAATCAAACTAGAAGTATCCCAACGTTTTCCACCCATTTCTTGAACTTCACCGTAATACTTATCAACGATTTCAGTTACAGGAAGTTGAGAGCCATTATTTTTAGCTTCATCCATAGCAATTTTTAAATCTTTTCTCATCCAATCAACTGCAAAACCAAATTCAAACTGATCATCAATCATCGTTTTATATCTGTTTTCCATTTGCCAAGATTGAGCAGCACCTTTAGATATAACTTCAATTACATCTTCCATATTTAAACCTGCTTTTTTTCCAAAGTTAATTGCTTCTGATAAACCTTGAACAAGACCTGCAATACAAATTTGGTTAACCATTTTTGCTAATTGACCATTACCAGCACCACCTAATAATTTCATCTTTTTGCTGTAACAATCAATAATGTCTTTTGCTTTATCAAAGTTTATTTGATCTCCACCAATCATTACAGTTAAGGCACCATTTTCAGCACCAGCTTGTCCACCTGATACAGGCGCATCTAAGAAACCAAATTCACTTTTTACTGAATGAGCATAAATCTCTCTAGCAATCGTTGCAGAAGCGGTTGTGTTATCAATGTAAACTGAGCCTTTTTTAATTGTTTTAAAGATACCGTTGTCACCGAAAGTTACTTCTCGTAAATCGTTATCATTACCAACACAGGTAAATATAAAATCTGCACCTTCTGCAGCTTTTGCAGGAGTATCTGCTTTTAACCCTTTATATTCAGCAACCCATTTATCAGCTTTTGCAGCTGTTCTATTATAAACAGTTACATTGTGACCTGCTTTTGATATATATCCTGCCATTGGATAACCCATGACACCTAAACCTATAAATGCAACATTGCTCATAATTTCTATTTCCTATGTTTAAAAGTTTGAATTTTAAAGTAATTTTATTTGGATTTATATTTACATTTTTTTCAAGCTTTGGACAGAGTTTTTTTCTAGGATTGTTTAATTCAAGCATAAGAGACGCGCTTTCTATCACGCATGGTCAGTTTGGATCTATCTATGCATCTGCTACTCTATTAAGTAGTTTTATACTTGTTTGGGTTGGTAAAAAAATTGATGATTTTAATATTTTAAAATTTGCATCTTATGTCATTGCGTTACTAGCGATCTCTTGTTTTTTATTTTCTAAAATTTCATCAGTCGCTTTTTTATTTTTATCAATTTTCTTAATGAGGTTATCAGGTCAAGGACTAATGTCTCACACTGCAACCACAACAATATCAAGATTTTTTGAAAAGACTAGGGGACGTGCATTAAGCACAACTTGGCTTGGTTTATCGTTAGCTGAATTTATTTTACCTTTATTAATTATTTTTTTATTAACTTTTGTTGATTGGAGAAATATTTGGATAGCTATATCAATTTCAGTTATTATCATTTTACCTATTGTCATTGTTGCATTAGTTAAAAATGTTAAATTAGATTCAAGAGAAGCATCTAGTGCCACAAATATTAAAACTAAAGATATAAAACAATGGACGAGAGGTGAAGTTTTAAAAGATTATCGCTTTTATATTATATGTTTAAGCATGTTAGCGATGCCTTGGATTGCAACGGGTACATTTGTTTATCAATCTTTTATAGTGTCATCTAAAGGTTGGGGACCTTATGTTATTGCCCAATCCTTTATGGTGTATTCAATTTTATCAGTGATTACTTTATTTTTAACAGGCTTTTTAATTGATAAGTTTAGTAGTCGAAAATTAATAATTTATATGAACATTCCTTTATTAGTTGCAACGTTTGTGCTTTATTATTTTAACTCACCAATTTCATCATTTGTATTTTTAGGTTTAATTGGGATTTCAAACGGTTTAGCAAATGTCCTAGGTTCTGCTACTTGGGCTGAGATTTATGGAGTGAGATATATTGGTTCCATTAAAGCATTAACCACAGCGTTAATGGTATTTTCAACTGCATTTGGTACAGCGCTCTTTGGAATTTTGATTGATAATAGCCTTTCTATTGAGCAAATTGCTCTTGTTTCAGGATCTTATATTTTAATAGCAATATTGTTGTTATTCCTTGTAAAGAATAAGCTTAATCCTGATTATTTATAGAATTATCCTTGATTTTTTTTTAACTACTGTATAGATACTGCGCATGGCTAGAGTAACAGTAGAAGATTGCATAGATAAAGTAGAAAGTCCTTACGAATTAGTTTTAGTTGCTAAAGAAAGAGCAGTTCAATTAAATTCTGGTTTAGAGCCAACTTTAGATAGAGATAATGACAAAAACACAGTTATATCTTTAAGAGAAATTGCCGAGGAAACTGTTAAAGTTTCAGACTTAACAGATAGCGCTATTCACAAACTTAGAAAACACGTTGAGCAAGTTGACGATGGCACTGATGATGATGAAATTATTGGTGATGATTTTGAAAGTATGTACAAAGGTGAAATTTCTAAAAGTGGAACTCCTATTTTACCATCTAAAAGAGCTAGAAAAATTCCTGAAAAAATTCAAGTATCCTCTGATGATTTAGAAGAATTAACTGCAAAGGCAGAGCCAGAAGTTGACGTTGATGCAGAGTTAGAAGTGGGAGATGAAGAGACAGCAGTTTCTTTAGATCAAATAGCTGAAGCTGAAACAGAAGCTGAAACAACTGAAGAAAACTCTGACGATTCAGAGACTACAAATAGCTAAAAAAATAATATAAAAGTTTAGTATGAACAGGAAAGTATCCGTTGCACCTATGATGGATTGCACTGATCGTCATGAACGTTTTTTTTTAAGACTGATTAGTAAAAATACATTGCTCTATAGTGAGATGGTTGTCTCTGAAGCTATTCATCGAGGGGATAAAAAAAAACTATTAGAATTTAATATAAATGAAAAACCAATAGCCCTTCAAATTGGTGGATCGTCTCCAACTTTACTTGCAGAGGCTACCAAAGCAGGTGAGGACTTTGGTTATGATGAGATAAATTTAAACCTTGGTTGCCCTTCAAAAAAAGTTGAGAAAAATAAATTTGGGGCATGCTTGATGAAAGAACCAAATTTAGTTGCAGACTGCTTAAGTAAAATGCAATCGGTTACAAAGTTGCCGGTTACGATTAAAACAAGAATTGGTTACGATGACACCGAAGATTATGAAAATTTACATCATTTTATTTCAACTTTAAAAAGCACTGGTGTTAAAACTTTCATCATTCATGCAAGAAAAGCTATTCTTGGAAAATTTACTCCTAAACAAAATCTAAACATCCCTCCTTTAAAGTATGATTTTGTCTACAGATTAAAAAAAGATTTCCCTAATGAAGAAATTATTATCAACGGTGGAATTACCACAACTGATCAAATGAAAGATCACTTAGATAAAGTTGATGGAGTTATGATTGGACGTGCTGCTTACCATACTCCTTATTTATTAGCTGATATTGAAAGAGATATATTTAATAATGAAAATGTACCAAGTCGACAAGATGTAATTGAACAATTACTACCGTATGTCAGAGAAGAAATAAAAAAAGGAACACGTTTAAATCAAATTATGAGACATACACTTGGATTATTTCATGGTCAAACAGGATCTAGCTTTTGGAAAAGGTATTTAAGCGAAAATATGTGTGTTAGAGATGCCGATGTTAAAAAGATTGATCACATCATGGATAAGATTAAATATAACAATGTCGACACGTCGGTAAGTCAATCTGCTTAGTTCTCTTTTATCCAACGAGTACATATACTTTAGCCTACTAATGGCCTTAACTGCTATTCCTGTTGGATTTGTTGCAGGTTTATTTGGTATTGGCGGTGGATTAATTACAGTTCCATTTTTGTTTTATATTTTTAATTCTTTAGGGATTGATCAACAATATGTCATGCACCTTGCGGTTGGAACATCGTTTGCAATCATAATACCAACCTCAACTGTCTCAGTTTTAACTCATCATAAATTTAAAGCAGTGGATTTTGATATAGTTAAAAGTTATGGAATATTTGTAGTGCTTGGTGTTATTTTTGGAACAATTTTTGCAGCAACTCTTAAAACTAAAACCTTAGTTCTTTTCTTTGCAATCGTAATATTTTTATTAAGTATTTATCTTTTATTATTAAAAGAAAAGGAAAAAAATATAACTCTTAAAATTAAGCTTCATTTGAAAATTATTTTAGGATTTTTAGTAGGTTTTATCTCGGCACCCATGGGTATTGGAGGGGCTGTTATGAATGTTCCAATTCTAAAGTTTTTTGGTTACTCAATTAATAGAGCTATAGGTAGTGCTGCGGCTATTGGTTTTTTAATAGCATTATTTGGCGCAATCGGATTTTTGATAACTGGCAGTTATTTAAAAACAAATATTCCATTAAGTATTGGTTTTTTAAATATTCCTGCTTTTTTAATTTTTATACCGATTACAACCTTTATGGCTAGAATTGGTGCAAGAACAGTTCATACAATTGATAAGAATAGAATTAGTAAATATTTTGGAATATTTTTACTTATCATTGCTGCAAAATTTTTATATGAATATTTCAAACTGTAGTTATGGCAAATAAAGTAAGTAAAAGTTTTCTAAAAGATTCTCATTTAATAACTGAATTAAAATTATGCAGTATTCGTTTAATTGATAATGCTAAATTTCCTTGGATCATTTTAATTCCAAAGCGAAAAAATATAACCGATATCTCAGAACTTAATTCAAAAGATCAAATGTTATTAATGAAAGAAATTGTTCATTGCAGCAAGTTAATGAAAAAAATTTTTAAAACAAAAAAACTTAATGTTGAAAAAATTGGCAACATTGTTCCCCAATTACACATTCATATTATTGCAAGATCTACTAAAGATAGTACCTGGCCACTTTCAGTTTGGGTAGTAAAGGGGAAACCTTATTCAAAAGTTTTATTAGCAAAAACTATTTCAAAAATTAAAAAGTTTTTTTAAGGATTAAAGGGTAAGGACAGAGGTAGTTTTAGTCTCCCACCACTACCTCTTAATCATTATGTATCTGATTCGTCTCAAATTTGTTAACACGTATTAATTGAAACTAGACTTTATCAACTGCTTGCTTTACTAAATAGATAACACGCCTACTTATAAATAATTAAAATTTAAACACATTGATTAAAACCACACTCTCATCATTTGCAAAATCTATTGGCTTTAACTCACAAAATTATATTCCAAAGGAAGGAGCGTCCTTTTCTTTATTTAGAATTGAAGTTTTATCAGGTTTAACGGTTGCTTTAGCATTAGTTCCTGAAGCTATTGCCTTTGCTTTTGTTGCAGGTGTTGCACCTTTATCAGGACTTTATGCAGCTTTTATTGTTGGGTTGATTACAGCAGTTTTTGGTGGAAGACCTGGAATGATTTCAGGAGCAACGGGTGCTTTAGCTGTTGTCATGGTGTCCCTTGTTATGGATCACGGTGCACAGTATTTGTTTGCAACGGTAGTTTTGATGGGGATTTTACAATTACTAGCGGGTGTCTTTAAACTTGGAAAATTTATTAGAATGGTACCCCAACCGGTAATGCTAGGTTTTGTTAATGGCCTTGCAATCGTTATTGGTATCTCACAACTTAGTCAGTTTAAAACCCTTAATGCAATGGGGCAATCAGTATGGATTTCAGGAAACACTTTATATTATTCAATAGGGTTTGTAGCGTTAACCATGTTAATTATTTGGTTACTACCAAAGATTACTAAAGCAGTGCCGGCAACTCTTGCTGCAATTTTGGTTACTTCAATATTAGTTTTAGCATTAAAGATTGATATTCCAAGTGTTGGAGATCTTGCAAGTGTTAAAGGAGGATTACCAATATTTTCAATTCCAAGTGTTCCTTTAAACTTTGAAACTTTAAAAATTATCTTCCCTTATGCATTTATCTTATCTGCCATTGGCTTAATTGAAAGCCTGTTAACTCTTAACTTAGTTGGTGAAATTACCAATAAAAGAGGTGGGGCTAGTCAAGAATGTTTAGCACAAGGCTTTGCAAATACAGTTACTGGTTTTTTTGGGGGTATGGGTGGATGTGCGATGATCGGTCAATCTATGATTAACGTAAAATCAGGAGGTAGAACAAGAATTGCAGGAATAGCTGCAGCAGTATTCTTATTAATTTTTATTTTATATACATCAAACTATATTGAGATGATCCCAATTGCAGCACTAGTTGGTGTAATGTTTATGGTAGTGATTGGAACCTTTGCGTGGAACTCTTTAAAGATATTATTTTTTGTACCAAAGAGTGATGCGTTAGTAATTGTCCTTGTAACCGTTGTAACTGTTTTAGAGGATTTAGCTGTCGCTGTAATTGTTGGAGTAATTGTATCTGCGTTAGTTTTTGCCTGGAAATCTGCATCAAGAATTAGAGCCATAGAGAGACCATCTATTAGAGAACAAGGTGCTAAGGTTTATGAAATAGAAGGACCATTATTTTTTAGTTCAACTGATAGCTTTTTAGAATTATTTAAACCAGAAGAAGATCCTGAAGTAATTATTATAGATTTTGCAGGATCAAAAGTAATTGATCAATCTGCATTAAAAGCCATTGAAGACATTGCTGACAAATATAATAGTTTTGGAAAAAAAGTTAAATTAAGACATTTAACTAAAGATTGTCATAGATTATTAAGTAGAGCAGGCCAATTAGTAGTTGATAGTGATGATGATCCTGATTATGGAATTGCAGTTGATTATGATGTTAAATTAGGTATTTTTGGCAGATAAGATGAGCAAAGAGATTAAAACAGATGATGTTATTTTCAATTTCTTCAAGCAAGTTTGTGATGAGAAAGATGATGTTAAATGTGTTGAACTTGGTAATGGTTGGATTAGTGCCATGGAAACCAATCTTGCTAACATGGAAAAAAATCTAGAAGAAACTGATAAAGTTAAATACCAAGAAAGCATTAATAGTAACAAGCAACAGCTTGATAGCCTTAAAGGCAAAACTGCTAGCGAATGGCGTGAATATGCAACCCAGTGTATGATCGAGATCTTAGATCATAAAACTAAATCGTGAATTTCTTTAAAAGATTATTTTCAAGTAGCAATCTAGAATTACAAATCAATGATGGAGGAAGAGCTGCTGCTGGATATAAAGGTAAAGCTGGAGACTGTGTAGTTAGATCTATTGCAATTGTAACAAAGCTTCCTTATCAAAAAATTTATGATGATCTTTATAAGGCAAATGAAGAATTTAGAACTACATCAAGAACAAGACTTGCAAGAAGTTTAAAACAAAAAAATGACAGCCCAAGATCAGGTACTCATAGGGTAGTTGTTAAGAAATACCTTGAAAAACTAGGTTGGCAGTGGACGCCGACTATGTTTATTGGTCAAGGCTGCAAAGTTCATTTGAAAAAAGATGAACTTCCAAGTGGGACGTTAATTGTATCTTGTTCAAAACACATAACGGTTGTTAAAGATGGTGTCTTGCATGATACTTATGATTGCTCAAGACGGGGCACACGTTGTGTTTATGGATATTGGACAAAACCTAACTAAATTAACTCAAGACATCTTAAAAAATATTTGTTAGCATTTAGTTGTGAAAAAAATATTGGGGACTAGCTTTATTAAGTTTTTAAGTATTTTAGTCTTAAGCTTATTGTTAACTAGTGGTGCAAAAGCGGGTTGTGATGATGCTCCAACTGATGGAGTGGATTATTCTAATTGCCAATTCTCAGAAGGCCAAGATTTAAGCAGAGCTTATATACCAAATTCTAATTTATCTTTTATTAGTTTTATTAAAGTTACTTTTGATAAAGGGGTGATGATGAATGCAACGTTATCTAATGGTAATTTTGTAGAATCTTCTTTTATAAGAACTAATTTGTATGAAGCAAATCTTGAAGGGGGTATTTTTGAAAAAGCCAACTTTACAAGTGCAAATTTAACAAGAGTAAATTTTAAAGGCTCATCATTAATTGAGACAAACTTTAATAATAGCAACCTCTTTGAAGCAGACTTAACTGGTGCTAATATTTTAAATGCTACATTTGAAGGCGCTAATCTTAACAATGCAACTTGGATTGATGGAACTAAATGTTTACTAGGTTCAATTGGTAAATGTAATAAATAAAAAATTCTTAGAAATTATTTTATTGGTTTAATTTTTTGATTAATAACGAGCACTGCGCCAATCATTAAAATAGGTAAACCTATTATTAAATCTTGTTGCCATTCTAAGTTTTCAAATATTGTTGAGATTAATAAAGCTAGTACAGGCATTACAACCCCTACATACCCAGCTCGTCCTGCTCCAACTTTTTCTAATAATCTTAAGTAAAAGATAAAAGCAAATATTGAGCCAATTATTGATAGATAAGCAAGGGATGCGATATAACTGAAGCTATACTCGAATAATAATTCAGTACCCTTTATTTGGGTAATTAATAGTGTGACCAGTGACCCATAAAGCATTGAATACGCAAGTGTTGGTATTAATGAAAAGTTATTATTTAAGTTTCTTTGGTGAACCATGTTACCTGTTGATGCACTAAATGTACCAAGTAAGGCTAAAAATAATCCAACATGGGTTCCATTAGCAAAGCTAAAATTGAAAATTTCATCATTAAAGATGATTATAATTCCAATCATCCCAATACTTGCTCCAAGTAAAGTTTTTAAAGAAGGTTTCTTTTTAAAGTAAAAGCCTTCTCCTAAAATATTCATAATAACTACCGTTGAAAAGACAACTGCTGGAAATGCACTTATTAAATAAGTGTTTGATAGATAAAAGAAAACATAGTTTAGTGAGTAGAGACAAACACCAAAGAGTAAAAACCATGCATGCTGATTTAAAGAAAATTTAAGATTTTTCTTCTTATAAATTAGATAAACAAAAATAACTATTGCAGCTATCAAAAATCTATAAAATACTGACACTAAAGGATCAACGTAGCCTAATTGAAACTTGATTACATACCAAGTAGGCGACCAGCAAAAAAGTGTGACAATAAATAATAAAAAATTGTTCATTAATGAATACTTATAATCAATCAAACTTAAAAAAATATAAGATTAATCAACCAATTTTAATATATAAGTTTAGTTGTTATGAAAAAGATACTTCTAATTTTAACACTGTTTATATCATTAAGTAGTATTTCTTATTCAGATAATCATTTTCCAATCACAAGAGATTCTGAATTAATGATTGCTAGAGGTAAAATTGTATACCAAAATAATTGTGTAAGCTGTCATCAAGTTAATTTGTCAGGTGCTAAAAATTGGAAGGGTTTAGATGAAGATGGTCATCGTAAAGCACCACCACTAAATGGTACAGGTCACACTTGGCACCATGATGATGAGACATTACATAAAATTATTAAATATGGTTTAGTTGGAATAATTAGTGACTATGAGGGTAAAATGGGCGCTTTTGGAGATAAATTAAATGACAAAGATATAGATTCAGTTTTAGCCTACATTAAAAGTTTTTGGCCTAATGATTATTACCAACATCAAATAAATTTAAGTAAATAAATTAAATGGCAACTGATACATTTCATTGGTCGTGTAAACACACGTGGCGAAAAAGTGCTAAGAATACGATGTGGTGTGTTATCGGTTGTGCAATTGGTGACTTTGGAACCATACTATTTTTTCAGTTAAGTAAAATTCCTTTTCCAGTATTAGGTATTATGACTTTAGCAATCATAAATGGTTTATTAACCAGCATTATGCTTGAAACTTTTATTTTAATGAGACAAAATTTTAAATTAATTAATGCTTTAAAGACCGCCTGTGGAATGAGTTTCATCTCAATGGTTAGTATGGAAATTTCTATGAATGCTACGGATTATTTTTTAACCGGTGGAGCGATGCTAACTTGGTGGGTGGTACCTATTATGTTAACTGCGGGATTTTTAACACCATGGCCTTATAATTATTGGAGACTTAAAAAATTCAATCAAGCCTGTCATTAAATATTAAATGGTTACAACTTCTGAAATCATATTAGCAATTATTATCGTTGCCTTATCTGTTGTTATGCCTATCTATTATTATTACCAAAGGAAGAAAAACCCCAAACAAGATAATAAAGCTCAAGATAAACCTGAGATAAAAAATTATATTGATAGAATTAATCAAATTACCCGTAATAAACATAAATGAAGAAACGTTTATCAGGGTGCAGTGAGTGTGGAGATGATACAGCCATCTTAACACAAGTAAGCTCTGGACCAGAAGTGATCTTACTTTGCACAGATTGTTATAATCTAAAACATTCAAACGAAACACAAAACCATATTGGCTATGAAGAAGAAAAAAGCTAAAAAATTAAAGACTAAAAAACCTGCACCTAATTTCTATGGTCTTGGTAAATTTAACTATTTGATCTTTAAGTTTCTTTGCTCAAGATTTAAGCTTTAATAGCTTGATTATCTAAACCCTATTTAATTGTAAGAACAATCTTACCTTTAGTTCGACCCTCTGCTAGTTTTCCAAAAGCTTCTGAGGCCTGTTCCATTGGATACGTGCTGTCAATGACAGTTTTAATGGTGCCCTGACTAATTAATGTTACAAGTTCTGTTAGCATTGCTCCATCAGGTGACATGAAAAACCATTCAAAGTTTACACCATATTTTTTAGCAAGGTCTTCAGTATCTTGGCCCTTAATGGAAATCAGAGTACCTCCCTTTTTTAAAACCTTGAAAGACTTAGCAAGTACATCACCCCCAATCATATCAAAGACTAAATCATAATCAGACAATTTATCTTCAAATGATTGAGTGGTATAATCAATTATTAGATCAGCTCCCAAACTTTTAACAAGTTCAATATTTTTAGAGCTTGTAGTTGTTGCAACTGTTGCCCCAAAATGTTTTGCAATTTGGATGGCAAGTGTTCCAACACCACCTGAACCAGCGTGGATCAACACTTTATCACCTTGCTTAATATTACCTTTCGTAACTAATGCCTGCCATGCTGTTAAACCCGCTAGTGGGACAGATGCCGCTTCTATATGGCTTAGATTTTCTGGTTTAATGGCAAGTTCATTTTCTTGGATACGAGCAAACTCAGCAATTGAGCCAGCGTCTTCTTGATTGGGACGAGCAAATACTTCATCACCAACTTTGACATTAAGTACATCTTTACCAACCTCGACTACTTTGCCTGAAACATCATAGCCCATAATATGAGGAAAGCTAAGCTCTAGCATTTCTTTTAGATAACCTGCATGTAAAATATTATCGATCGGATTAATGCTAGCGGCATGTACTTCTACTAGGACAGATTTATTTTGAAGTTTTGGCTTTGCAATATCAATAATTTCAATATTGGCAGTATAATCTTTATAAACGACAGCTTTCATTGTGAATTCCTTTTTAATTAAATAATTTTTAAAATATATCAAAACATAAAGAAAGCTATGTAGTATATATTTTATTAAATAACAATCATTCCATCACCTAGACACTTTATTTAAGATTTAGTAGTATACTTTTATGTATTGGTTAATCTTAATATCTTTTCTAATCCTACTTGCTATTAGCTTTGTTGTTTCAAACCCTGGAAATAAACTTATAAAAAATAAAAAGAATAAAACTCATTTATTAGATGTTTTATCCTCTTATATGGGTGGGTTTTTACTGGTAATAATCGTTTATCTTTTTGTTTCAGCCTCTAATGGTAAAGAAGCATTTGATATTGGGATTGATTTTTTTAATGCTAATAGATGGAATTTTGCAAGTGGTATGGGTAATCACAGATCAATTTTAGATGAATTTGTCTTTGGTTTTGTCTTCACTTACATAATAATCTTCATAAGAAGACAATATAAAAAACAAAATTAAAAAGGAGTATAGATGAAAGGTTATAGATTTATTATAAACGATGATACTTCAGAATTTTGTCATCGTGTTACAGAGGCAACTTAAATAATTAATATTTGAAACTATTTTGCTTAAATTATTAAGCCCTAAGCAATAAATTAAATGCTTAGAGCTAATAATTAAATGTTAATTGTCTTAAAACTTAAAACCAATTATTTGGAATTATGATGTAGTGAATTGCAAGCACAATTGCAACTGACACCGTCAATCCTATAGTCATTTTAAGAAAGTCTTTACCAATTAGTGGAAACACATATTTGAATTTATAATCACTATTCATTGATGCGATTGCTAATTCTCTTCCACACAATAGTCCAACAAACACCCAAGTTGTTGACATTGGTAAGTCATTAAGTTCTTTAAAATAATAAAGAACCGCAGCATAAATAATATTGATTATGGTTGCTGATCTTGCGTACCTTGTGCCAGTTTTCTCTAAGACAACCTTTTGAATAGTTCCACCATGAATGTAGAAGATATAAAAAAGTAGTGCTGTAAAGTAAGCTAGTACAATTAATAATAAGTTAACATCAATTTGTCTTGGAAGATAAACTGCAATGTTAGCTACATCATGAGATAACCAAACCCACCATAACCAAGCAGAAGTTACCCAAACAGAGTTACGCCAAAAGCCAATCCATTTGTCTTCAACTTCATCTAGTTTTTCATTAATAAATTTTGAAATAACGACCCAGCAAATATAAGCAGCCGTTGCAGCTAAACCATAGCCGACAACACTTTTCATAAGCATCTTTTCAAGTACTACCGTTGATGCAAAAGCTGATAAAACTAAGAAGGTTGTTGAAACAGGTATACCTACTCTTGTTAATACTAGAAGTATTCCTGGTGCCACTGCGTGATACCATTGTATTTCTTGGAAAGGTATTCTTGTTAGTCTGCCGTAAGAGATATCTCCATCATTACTGTACCAGCCCCAAGTAATAGCAAGTATCATTACAAATGATGCTGCACTAGCAAGAGTGTACCATTTAAACCATTTTTGTTTTGACGCGATAAAAGTTCCCAATGTTTGAATTGAGTCATTTGCAATAACACTGTACCCCGCTAAAGCAAAGCCTACTATCGTATATATTAAGGTCATTTCCATTTTTCTATTTTCCTATTTTATGTTTTTTTTATTGTTTTTCATTTCGAACGATTCTTAGTCTTAAGGTCGATTTAATAGGTTGGTAAAAATATATCTATAGATAAGTTTATTAGTTTACTTTGAGGAGAGTTGATTCATCAATTTTTATATTATTCGAAGTTAAAATCTAGCTAGAGAATTTAATAATAAGTTTTAAGAGGAGTTGATTCATCATCATTTATATTAATTAATGATTTTGTCTAGTTGAATAATGACTTAAATTTCATTTAATACAGGATTATAATTAACATAAGTATAACACTTAATGAGTTATATGAATTTATTGATAAAAGTATTTAAAAGATTCTCTATTACAAAAATTCTTAACCAATCTTATTATTTCATTAAGTAATAATCGTCCTAGATATAGACACCCGATTTAGGACTTGTTAAGGTCTGATTATGAAAGGTTATAGATTTATTACAAGTGACGACACTTCAGAATTTTGCCATCGTGTAACGGAGGCCATATCCAATGGATGGAAATTGTATGGTGAACCCAAAATGACTTTTGATAAAAAAAGAGGGGTCATGCGTTGTGCTCAAGCAGTTATAAAAAATTCACCTCAGAAAAAGTATTCCAAAAAGATGAAGCTATCATCGATATAAATGGCAGATCAGATATTACCCTTTGTTTATATGCTAGGGATACTCTTATTAGTACTCCCAGCTTTTCTACAATCTAATTCTAAATTAAAGCAATTCTTAACTAATCTTAGTATTTGGATTGTCATTATTCTCATAATTTTAACTATTATTTATTTTTTCAATTGACAGTTTGAGAGAAAGTTGATTATATTTAGGTGCGCTGATTTAAGTTAAATTGCAGAGCGCGTTATAAATCCTGCTAAAGCGACGCTTCAACCACCGCTTTAGACAGGTGGTTTTTTTTTATCTTTCATAAAATTAAGCCGGGCAGTTGAACCATATTGTGCGCCCTGCATTTGCTTAAGCACTAAAAAGGAGAAAAGAGGCCTATGGATTTAACCCTCTTGTTATTTTGTGACCTTTTTTCTCCAAAACAAGAGGAAAAAAAATGAGCACAAATAAATTAAAAGAAAGATTAGATAAAGGACCTGTTATATGCGCAGAAGGTTTTTTATTTGAGATAGAAAGACGTGGGTACATGTCATCAGGGGAATTTGTTCCAATGGTGTCATTAGATCATCCTGAAGTTTTAGAGAACTTACATAGAGAATTTCAACACGCAGGATCTGATGTAGTTGAGGCCTTTACTTATAATGGACACAGAGAAAAAATGCGTGTTATTGGTAAAGAAGAACTTCTTGAACCACTAAATCGTTCAGCATTAAAAATTGCTAAAAAAGTAGCACTAGATACTCCTAAAGGATCAAAACCAAATTTGATGGCAGGTAATATTTCAAATTCAAATATCTGGAAACATAATGATCCACAATCTCAAAAAGAAGTTGAAGGAATGTTTACAGAGATGATTGGTTGGGCCGTTGAAGAAGGTGCTGATATGTTAATTGGTGAAACTTTTTATTATGCTGAAGAAGCTTTTAAAGCTTTAGAAGTTATGAAAAAAACAGGTTTACCAACTGTATTAACCATATCTCCAATGGGTGAAAATAAAATGAGAGATGGAAAATCCGTTGTTGATACCTGTAAAGAGCTAGAGCAATTAGGGGCTGATGTTGTTGGTTTAAATTGTTTTAGAGGACCTGCTACCATGTTTCCTTTTTTAAAAGAAATTAGAAAAGCAGTTAAATGTCATGTTGGAGCTTTACCTATTCCTTATAGAACCAGTGAAGATTACCCAACATTTTTTAATCTACCGGACAGAAGTAATTGTGCATGTCCATCACCTCATGGAAGAACGTTTCCAACAGCATTGGACCCACACTTTTGTAATAGATATGAAATAGGTAAATTTGCAAAAGATGCTTATGCCTTAGGTATTAATTACCTTGGAGTATGTTGTGGAGCAAACCCAATGTTGATTAGGGAAGTTGCTGAATCTATTGGTTTAACTGTTCCAGCAAGTAAATATCGAGAGAACATGGAAAATCATTTTATGTATGGAAAAAATAAAAGAATTCCAAAACATATGACTGAATATGGAGACAAAGCGTAAATAAATTAAGAAGGGCATTTAACTAAATTGTGCGCCTGACATATGTCGAAGCACTAAAACAGGAGAAAACAAATGAGTAACAATCTAAAAGAAACAATAAGTAATCTACAGAAGGATTTTACAGCCAACCCCAAAAATGCTTTGGTCCAATATGAAAGCAACTCAATTCTTAAAGAAGGACTTCAATCTGTAGTCACTCTTAGAGAGCATAAATTAGTTGTTGATGAACCCAAAAGTTTTGGTGGAAAAGATGAGGGACCCAGCCCAGTAGAGTTAATATTAGCAGCGTTAGCAACGTGTCAGGAGATAACCTATAAAGCATTTGCTACAGCAGCGGGTATTAATATTGAGAGTGTTAGTGTTAAATTAAAAGGTGAATTAGATCTTCAGGGTTTTTTAGCTTTAAATAAAAACACTAGACCTGGCTTTCAATCCATCTCTGGTACTGTTGATATTAAATCTTCATCACCTAAAGCAGAAATAGATAAATTGATTGATACGGTAAATACACATTGCCCGGTATTAGATATTTTATCAAAAGGAGTTCCTATTAAATTGTTTCAAAAGGTTTCTTCAAGTTCTAATAATAAAGAGCACATAGAGCAAAGAGCAAGTGCTGCTTAACTAATCTAATTTAAGCCCTATGAAAATAGGGCTTAAGTCTTTTAAGTTCATTTCAAATCCTAAAAAATTAGAAGTTTGACTAGAATTAAGTATTAATTGCGTGCTAGGGTCTTGTTAATGAAAAATATTTATCATTCTGATATTTATCAATTTAACACCCCAGTTAGTAGTTATTGGGAAGATCATTCAAGCGAAAATTTAAATCTAGATAAACTTAATAAAGATGTCAGCTCAGAAATTGTTGTAATAGGTGGAGGGTACACTGGTTTATCCTGTGCAATTAATTTAATAGAAAATCATAATTTAGAGGTCATTTTAGTTGAAGCTGGAAAAATAGGTTGGGGGGCATCATCTCGTAATGCAGGTTTTTGTTCTCTACCACCAAGTAAGATGTCTTTTAAAAAGATGCAAGCAATTTACGGCAATGATGAAACGAAAAAGTTCTTTAAAAACTCTGTTGAAGGCTCAAATTATACAAAAGATATTATACAAGAATATAATATTGATTGTGATGTAACGGGGGATAGTAATTACGTTGTAGCCCATCATCCAAATAAGTTTAAAGATATTAAAGAACAAGCCAAAGCTTACAGAGAAGAGTTTGGTATTGAAACTGAAATTTATTCTAAAGAAGACTTTGATAAAATTGGCCATGGTGGCACAGAGCAATTTGGAGCTTTTTCTTATAAACCTGGTTTTGCAATCAATCCTCTTAAATTTGTTAATGGCATTGCAAAATATGCTTTATCTAAAAAACTAAAGATTTTCGAGCACACTAAAGTGGATAAAATTGATAAAGATAAGGGCACTTATATTTTAAGGACGAAAGAAGGATCTATTCGTTCAAAAAAAATAGTCGTTGCAACAAATGGGTTCTATCAAGAAGGCTTAATCCCGGAGATGAATTCAAGAATTTTACCAGTAATTTCAAATATTATTGTCACCCAACCCTTAACGAAGCAAGAAATTGACCAACATAATTTTAAAACATTTTCCCCAATAGCTAATACTAAAAATCTTTTATATTATTATCGAAAGTTACCTGACAACCGAATTTTATTTGGCACTAGAGGGGATTTAAGTGGCAGTGATCAATCTAATTTAAATATGTCTAAGAAAATGGAAAAATTTTTAAAAGATATTTTTCCTCAATGGAAAGATATTAATATTGATTACAATTGGCGGGGATTAATTGCTTTATCTCAAAAATTAACTCCCTCTATTGGTAAAATTGATAATGAAGAGATTTATTATGGATTTGGTTATAATGGGGTTGGAGTGAGTGCTGCTCCTTGGACTGGAAAACAATTGTCTAAGTTAGTATTATCAAACAGTAAAGAGTTAGATATTTCAAAAATTTATAAAGGATTACCTAAGAAGTTTATCTTCCCTAAGTTAAGAACATTTTATTTTAGATTAGCGGTGTGGTTTTATGCAATTAAAGACAGATTTAATATTTAAGAAAATATATGATAAAAACTAATTTATGAATGTATTTATAATTTTATCAGTATTGGTAATTGTTGTTGGGGTTATTTTACTAGTTGCATCACCTGCTGCGTTATTTACTTTGAATTGGAAAGAAAAGTCAGGAAAAGACAAATTTCTAATGTTCTTATTTTATGGTATTTTGGTTTATATAATAAATATCATTTTTTGGATTATTAAATAACAATATTACCCATTCTCAGGATCTCTTTATCCTTATTTAGTGTTAGCTAATTCCATCACCTAGACACCTGATTTGAATATTGGTAGGGTTGGATGATGAGTGATATTTTTCCAAAAGGATCGGCATGGATGAACGGTGAATTCATTCAACTTTCTGAAGCTAAAATTCCTATTTTAGATTGGGGTTTTCTAAGATCTGATGCCACATATGATGTTGTCCATGTTTGGAAGGGTAGATTTTTTCAATTAGATAAACATATTGATCGTTTTTTTAAATCAACAGAAAAACTGAGAATGCCATGCAGACTTAGTCGTGAAGAAATAAAAAAAATATTAGCAGGCTGTGTTAAAAAAGCTGATCTTGAAGACTCTTATGTTGAAATGATACAAACAAGAGGAATGTCTCCAAACTTTGTTAGAGATCCTCGTAAAGCGACACCACGTTTTATGGCTTTTGCAGTACCCTTTGGTTGGATACTTAAACCAGAAGATTTTGAAAAAGGATTAGATGTATATTTAACCGATATAACAAGAATTCCTCCAAGTTCAGTTGATCCTACTATTAAAAATTATCATTGGATGGATTTAGTCACCGGTATGCTTGATGCTTATGAGAGAGGACATCATACTGCTTTATTAGTAGATGAGGATAATAATATCTCAGAAGGCCCAGGCTTTAATATTTTCTCTGTTGATGAAAATGGAATTAATACCCCAGACCATGGAGTACTAGAAGGAATTACAAGACAAACCGTTATTGATTTAGCAAAAGAATTAAATATTAACGTTAATAAAAAATCTATAACGATTGAAATGTTAAAATCATCTAAAGAATTATTTGCAACTTCAACAGCAGGAGGGGTAATGCCAATAACAAAAGTAAGTGGGGAAAATATTAAACAAGGAACGGTAGGGGATATTACAAGAAAAATTCACAAACTCTATTGGGATAAGCATTCAGATCCTATGTGGAGCACATCTATAAATGACATATTGTAAAAAATGAACATTAAACAAACAGTTATCTTTGTCTTCATTCCATCAACTGGACACCTGATTTAAGGTTTGGTTAGTGAATAATTAAAGAATAAATATAAATATTTAATAATAAATTATTTTAACAAAATGTTAATTTAACCCTAAATACTATTTAGTGCTGATTTGAAGGTCTTAATCCATTCATTAAACTCTTGTATTGTAAGTTGAGTGGGTTCAATTAATGTAATACGATTATCAGATATACTTTTCTTCCTTATTATTAATTGTTCATTTTCAAGTTCAGTTAAAATAAGGCTTATAGTTTTTCTAGAAGCATTTTTAGATAAAAAAACCATTATAGATTCTGTTGTGGTGTCTATTTTATTTAAATAGTTGTCCAATATTAAGAGCCATAACTTATAATGTATTGGTCCTTTACGAAATTTATTAATTGAGCGTAAACCTTTTTTTTCATCAAAATCATTTGCAAGAACTGATGCATATGTTTTAATTCTCATAATTTAAATTTAAAGAATTTTAAGTAAAAATAAAATAAAATTCTTAAAGGTAATTCTTTTACACGTAGTTATTACATGTAATTATTACATGTAATAGTTTCTCTATTTATCTATTTTATTTTTTATAGAGTAGAAACTTAATTAATTAATTAAAGGAAAAAAATGAAAAAATTAACAATATTGTTATTTACTTTCTCTCTACTAGGACTTCAGACCGTAAAATCTGAGGAGTTTTACATTGGTATAGATTACTTAAATAATGAAATAGATTCTGGTATTACAAATATTAGTTCCACTTTAGATGAAAAAGACAATGGTTATTCTTTATACGCTGGAATGCCAATAAGTGATACAATGGATATTGAAGTTTCATATAATGATTTTGGTGAGTCAAGTTTATCAGGGGTAAGTGGTAATCAGTTTATATATGAAGGAACTACATATGAGTTCAATGCTACAGCGACTTTAGCAGTTAAAGCATCTTCAATGGGTGTTGGTGTTAAACAAAAATATGAACTATCAGAAGGTGTAATGCTTTATGGTAAATTAGGTGTTCACCAATGGGATAGTGAACTTAGTATTGCTTCTACAACCGCAACAGCAAACGCTGATGAAGATGGTACAGATGTGTTTTATGGTGTTGGTTTAGAAGTCAACTTAGTAAATCTAAAAGGTAGAGTAGGTTACTCTATGTATGATTTGGATGGTGAAGAAGTTGACAGTATTAATGTTGGTTTCAGTTACAATTTCTAACAAATAAATTAAAAGATTTAAGACCAGTGATTTAATTATTGCTGGTCTTTTTGTCATGAAAAAAATTTTAGGAATTGTATTTATAAGTATATTTTTATCAGGATGTTTACCAAAGGTAACACCAACTGGTGGATCTTATTTAGGATTAAAAATTGAACCAGAAAAATCAAGAATTATAATTCTTAGAAAAGGTGGTTCATTAATAAGCTTAGACACACCAGCGGTTAATATCAGCGGATCCACATCATCATCTTACTACCTGCCAAGCAAAGCTTTTATTCAGGAAGATGTCGTACCAGACATGTATGAAATAGTTGTAAAGAAACCTGTAGGTACCCCTTTAGTTTGGAGAATGGATCCAATTGGCGATGAAGTTATAGCTGCAAAAAATAAAATAGTTTATTTAGAGCTTATAGCCACATCAATTGGTTATGTTCATAGAGCAAAGTTATAAGTAGTTGATGAAGCTTATGCTTTAGAAAAAATCAAAAATTTTACAAGAGTTTTGAGAACTGATAGAAATTTTTAATTATGTTAAAGCTTAAATTTATAATTTCTACCACAATTTTAGTATTCCTAACTTCTTGTGCAACTATTGTTAATGATGCAGAGGTGCCAGTTACACTCTCATTTAGCGATGGAAGCTCAGGGAATTGTAAACTTTCAAACAAGAGAGCTCAGTATCAAGTAGATATTCCTGGGACACAAATGGTTAGACGTTCAGACGATGCGTTAAAATATGATTGTAAAACTTCAAATGGAAAAACAGGATTTGGTAGCATACCGAGTGAAATTGAAGATGCAAAACTAGCTGGAAGTGTTCTAATTGATTTTGGTATTACAGACTCTATAACTGATAAGCATAGAACATACACACCAAACTTTGTAATACCTGTAAAATAAAAGTAATCTTTAATCAACAGCAACGCCTCAGGCTTCTTTAATCCTTTTTAATATTAGTTAATTCCATCACCTAGACACCTGATATAAGGTTTGGTAGGTTTAAATTATGTCTGGACTTGAAATACTATTAGCCATTGAACTTACTTATTTAGCTTACACAATAATTATGGATTTATGATCAAATATATTCTGCCAGCTATAATCATCTTCTTGATCGTATTATTCTGGGAAAAGATTACTGAAATAGTCTTTAAAAAATTTAATATTAGATTGAATTATATCATTGTCAGTGCTGTGTTAATAGCTATCGCTATAATAGTTTTATTAATCAATCTTTAAATTCTACAATCTTTTAGTTGATTAACTCTCATTCCATAGCCTAGACACCTGATTTGGAATTTGCTAGGATCTTGGTTCATGAAAAAGATTTTAGGAGTCATAATTCTAGGTTTGTTATTGAGTGGATGTGCAATTAATCAAACTGCTTTAAACGTTGGAACAAATTTTACAGATTATCAGAAGGAGTGTAGAAAAGTTGCTTTAGTAAAACCAAAGTTGGTTTTTAATGATGGTAATTTAAGAGGCTTTCATTGTGCAGATGCTGCCGGTGCTGATATTTGGAGATATGAATTTTTTGATACTAGTAATAAATTAGTAAAAGTTTGGTCTCGACCAGTTAGTGCTCAAGAAAGACAAGCAAGATTTAATAATGCATTATTAGGTTTAGCTATTTTGAATTCTGGAACAGCATCAGGAACAACGACACAAACTCAACAGCCTCCTGGATTTTTTAGTTTTGATATAGCCTCTGGTATGAATAAAGTTTGTTTCTATGATCAACTTGGCAGTCTTAGTGCAAAGACAATTGGTCGTGCAGAAATTTGCCCTTTAGGTTATTAAATTAATGAAAAAGCTTTTAGGGATAATAGTTCTTAGTCTATTTATTCCAACTTATGCTCTTGCGTGGTGCTCTGAACCAAGAGCTCCATCAGCTCCATCAACATACAGTAAACCATCAAAGCCATCAGTTCCTTTTTGTGTAAATGAGTTTAGCAATACTCACACATGTGATGACTGGACTATAAATAGTTATAATAGTGATCTAGATAGATACAGGTATGAAGTAGATGATTATCAAAGATCTCTACAAAGTTTTGTAAATGATGCAGGAGATTTTGCTCGGGAAGCTCTTGATTATGCTAATTGTGAGATTAGGAATTTGGATTAATAATATGAAAAAGATTTTAGGAATTATAGTTTTAAGTTTTTATTCTATATTTGTAGTTTCAAAATCACACTGATAATGCTCTAAGAACTTATTATTTTTAAAGTCGTACTTTGACATGGTCATGCTAGGTTCTGTATCTCCATCAAATACAATCATTTGAAACCCTAATTCATAATCAGCAAATCTTGCAGTTACTTGGTTTTCACCAATATCTAATTTATTAGCTTCAATCATAATAAATTCACCCTTTTCTTTATCAAAGTATTCAAGACCAACTGCTTGCATTGTAAATTTTAAAGGATCAAGCTTTCTTCCAATGATTACATCTTTCATATTAAGACATGAGATTTTTAAACCTTGATCAGCGTTAGAGGTTGTGGGTAATAATATTAAGATAAGTAAGATAATTCTTAACATTATCTAACTACCCACCTGATCAATAGTTTTACAAAGTTTACGAGCTTCTAAAACAGAGGGTACAAGTTTATCTAATTTCCAATTATTATTTGGGATGTCAAAGTATTTTGCTGCTTTAAAACCAACACCATCAATTATTTCAATTTCAAATCTTTTTTCTTCGTTATAAAAATCATTTAATTTGTAGATGTATTTTTGAAGATCAAAAGTACCTATAGAGAACAAAACTCGGTAACCCATTAAAAATGGTGTTACTGCCTCAACTTCAGCAGTTTCTTCTTGGTTATTAATTCTTATTGGGATGTGCTTACCTATTAATTGCTTGATATCACCTGGTTTTTCATAAGTGTAAAATGTAAAATTGTTCCACACACGATCACAATCATCATTAACGTGTATAAAAAAATTAAGCGAGTCTCCGTGGGTAACTTCACCTGAAACTCTTGCATAAACTAACTTTTCAAATTTATTAATGTTCCATTCCTCATGATCTGCTTGGGCTTGATAAGCAATGACTAATAGAAACAAAAACAAATGAGCTGAGACAAAAATTAAGAACCGCTTCATGATTTAAGCTCCACATTTATTCCGTTTTTCTTGAGTATTTTGATTATTTTCTCCCATATAATGCTGTTATGGGTACTTGGACTTAGTTCAAACTTGAAGGTTTGTTTGTAAACTGGGCTGCAGTTATCATAAGCAATGTAAGCGCTTACATGACAGTATTTATTAATACCGTTTATTTCCATATATCGAACTCCTAATGTTGGTTGTTTTTTTTAAGGTGAGTAGTTTAAAGTTAGTAATGGTTTCACCCCTTCTCTTATCGAGGGGTCTACGTAAAGAGGAGAACAATGAAAAGAAACGTAAACGGGCGAAAAGGAATGAAATCCAATGCATGATTCTATTTTAATCACATCCATTTGTTGTAAATTTGCTCCAATTTTGTTTTATTTGTGAAATTAAAATCAGATAGTAAAGTTAAATTGTTTTTGGTAGGTTAAAGATTATGTCTACACAACAATCTAGAAATATATTTGTTGAAGAACTTTGTAAATATTTTATGGATTTTTTACAAAGTGGTTTTAAGTCAACTAGATTTCCCAAAAGATATATTAGATTAAATAACGAAAAAAACTTTAAAATAGGAATTGATTTATCTAAATATGAAAATTTTAATGAGTCACTTAGAAAACTTCTAAATAAAACAGAACCGTTTCAGCAAGAAATTTCAGTAAAAAAAGGTACTCATACAGTTAAGCTTAATGACACTTCTGTAGATTTATTAAAGAAATTAACAAAACAAATCAAAGACAAGGATATAGAAAAGATAATAACCCTATCTACCAAAACAATAAAAGAGTTTGCATTATCACATAAAAATAAACCTGATGAAGCTTATGATCAAATTAATGAAATCATTAAGAAAGAGCTTACAGAAATAATAATTAAACCAATTTCTGAAAAAATGGATCCATTAATTGGTAGCCAGAGTAACTTTGTATTTGAATCTTTATACACTCTAGAGCTAGGATTGACGGAATTAATATTAGACCCCTTAGTCGAACAAATTCCATCAATTTTTAATAACATTTTAGCAGATCAAAAATATAAACCTAAGGATGATATATCTAGCCTATTTAATAAAAGTGACATAGCGGCCAGTTTATTAAATTATTTTTCAAATTTTGAAGTAAAAGATTTTTATTATGATCTCCAGGAAATAGTCAACTCACAAAAGAATTTGGATAAGAAAGAAATTTATTTGTACTTTGGGGACATTGAAATAGAGAAAAAAAGATTTCCACTTTTTTATACACAGGTTAATATTAAAGAATATTCAACTGAAAGCCATTTCAAAATTGGATTTTCTAACGAACTGTTTGTTAATAAAAAAGCTATTCAATATGCTTTTCAAGTTTTATTTAAAGAAGATAAAAAAGTTGAAACATTTGATGAGGAGAGAAAGCTCTACATATCTGAAGAAGAGAACTTATCTGAGAGATTAACTGGTATTATTCAAAATTTAATTTCTAAATTAAGAACAGATGGAAATATAGACTTTAAAAATTCATCGAAACAAATCTCAAAAAGTCTTGAGTTTGCAGTTTCAAACAATTGTTATTTTTGTGTCTTTGACAAATCAGATGAAGCATTAGTAAATGATTATGAAGATATTTTATCGAAAATTCTTGAAGGTGACAGTGATGTTGCCGGAATGTTTAAACAATTAATTACAGATTTTTTAATTAATGAACCAGAGGTGGTGAATGAGAATATTGAAGATGAGTGGGATGGATTAGAAGTTAATGATAGATTAAACTATGAAAGTCCTATTCCCGTTAATCCTGAACAATTAAAAATATTAAGGGCGCTTAATAACGAAAAATGTAAATATGTAGTTGTAGAGGGTCCTCCTGGAACAGGTAAATCACACACTATTTCCGCAATAGCGTTTGATTATATTTTAAAGTTTAAATCTATCTTGATTTTATCTGATACCAGAGAAGCATTAGATGTTGTGGAAAATAAAATTAATACTACTTTGAATCAAGTAAGAGGTAAGCATAACATTCAAAATCCCATATTAAGACTTGGTAAAATGGGAAATACTTATAATAAAATTTTAGCTAAAACTTCTGTCGATAATTTAAGAACCTTTCATAGAGCACAAAAAACACACAGAAAAGAAGTTGAAAAAGAAATAAGTGAAATTTCTGGAGTAGTTAATGATCGTTTAAAAATACTTTCTGATCATTATAAAAATATCGATAAAAGTAAATTTGAAGAATTTGCTGTGGTTTCAAAAGAATGTTCCAAGGAAGATCTTGTTATTGATGTAAAAGCCTTTAATTTATATCTCCAAAACAATAATTTAACGAGTGAAGATTTATCATTAGATACCTTTATTGATAATCTTAATCAAATATCTGAATATGAATTTGTTGTAGATGAATTTAAAGAAATTTATAAATCAAAAAAATTTTTAGACTTTAAAAATTACTTAGACAACCTTAAATTAATTGACATGTATGCAAAAGATGGTGAAGCTGATTTCAATTTATTTTACAATTATGGTATCATAAATGAGGACACGATAGATTTTTTAAGAAAAAAAGTTTCTGAATATAGAAAATTAACTGATGGTGTATTTGGAGGATTTTTAAAGGGAAATCAAATAATTAAGATTGAAAATGAAATTGAAAAAAAATTAAAAACTAAGGAAGCTATTGATTTAAAAAAACATGATCAAAAATTATTATTTTTTGCAAACTATGCTTCTACGTTTTTTACTTTTTGTTCTAAAAATAAAATAGATTATAAAGTATTAATTCAAATCATTAAAAAGAGTAAACCCTCTGCTTTATATGAACAAATAGATTTTATTAAAAAATATAAACACACCTTATCAATAGTTTTTGAAAATAAAGAGCAATCTAAAAAATTAGGTATTATAGAAAATGACGTAGATACTTTGTTTGAAAACAAGATTGCACTCCTTGAAGAAGACACCGTAGATTACATAAAGCAATACTATAATTTAGAAAATTTCTTTTCAGGTATTTTTGATAACTCAGAAAATTTCGATTATGCAACATTAATGAAAAGAGCTCAATCGCTTTATACTACAAGAATGACTGACATAATTGATGAAAAGATAATTAGTTTTTATGATACAAATAAAAATACTGCAAAAAGTTTAAGTAAAATAATTAGAGCTAAGCAAAAATTTCCTAAAGAACAGTTTTCTAAATTAAAAAATACTTTTCCTTGTATTATTTCTAGCGTAAGAGACTTTGCTGAATATATAGATCTAGATACTGGTATGTTTGATCTTATTATTATTGATGAAGCTTCACAGGTTAGTATTGCTCAAGCATTCCCTGCTATTATAAGAGCAAAAAAAATATTAGTTTTAGGGGATAAAAAGCAATTCAGTAACTTACAATCATATCAGGCGACATCTATTAAAAATAATGCGTTGTTAAATAATTTAAGAAAAGTTTTTAAAAATAACATATCAAAAGACCCTCTACAGCTTGAAAGATTAGAAAGTTTTAACGTTAAAACATCGATATTAGATTTTTTTGAAAGAATTGCAAATTATGGGGCAATGCTTAAAAAGCACTTTAGGGGTTATCCTGAGCATATAGCATATTGTTCAAAAACTTTTTATAACAATGATTTACAAGCAATAAGATTGAGATCAAAATCTATCAAAGACATTATACATTTTGAAGTTTTAGATTATGAAATTGATAAAGAAATAGGGAATACGAATGATGAGGAAGCCAAATATATTGTTAAACAATTAGAAAAAATTAAAGAAAGTGGAGACGAAACTACAGTTGGAATAATCACACCATTTTCTGATCAACAAAAAAATCTTACTAACTTAATTACCAAACATAAAGATAAGGATTATTTTTTTGAAAAGCTTCATTTGAAAATAATGACTTTTGATACATGTCAAGGTGAAGAAAGAGAAATTGTATATTATTCAATGGTTGCCACAAAAAATATAGATAAGTTAAACTGGATATTTCCAACTGATCTATCAAGAACTGATCTTGAAGAACTTGGAGACAAAAAAGCTCAAAGATTAAATGTTGGATTAAGCAGGGTTCAGGAAAAAATGGTTTTTGTTTTAAGTAAAAAGCCAGATGATTTTAATAAAGAAATAGGTAATGCAATCAGGTTTATTCACAATATATATTCAAGTGAAGAAAAGCTTCCAAGCAAATCACAATTAGACCCGAAGTCTCCAATGGAAGCTAAGGTTTTAGATTGGTTCAAACAAACACCTTTCTATTTAGAGAATAAGGATAAAATTGAAGTTAAATCTCAATTTCCAATTGGAGAATATTTTAAACAACTATATATGGAATATAATCACCCAAAATTTGTTGTAGATTTTCTTGTTATTTATAACTCTGATGGCAAAACAAAACAGTCAGTTATTGAATATGATGGACTTAAAGAGCATTTTGAAAGTACAGATCTAATCACAGATAGTAACTATGAAGATTATTATACTGTAGAACATGAAGAAAGACAAAAAACTTTAGAAACGTATGGTGTTAATTTTATAAGATTAAATAAATTTAATATCTCTGATAATCCAGTAAAATACTTAGATCAGAAACTTAAGGAGACCTTTAAGAAAAATGGAAAAATAAATACCTCACAATATAAAATTCAAGAGTCAATTCAAAAAACAAATGATGGAGAACAGAAGTATTGTGATAGATGTAAAAAACTTAAAAATCTAAAATCATTTAAAGACAGCAATTTAAGTTCAGGTATTGGAATTGTTTGTATGAGCTGTAAAAAAGGTTCTGGAAAAAAAAGAAGAAGTGCCCCAGTTAGACAAGAATTCAAAAGTACAAATGTCAAATTTAAATGGAAAGCTGAAAAGACTTACAGTATAGATTATTCAGGCGCTTCTGGCTTTAAAAGTTCAAGAAAGATAAAGATAATATCTATTGAGGATAAGTATTTAAAAACTTATGATTATAAATCAGGAGAAAATAGAACCTTTAGAAAAGATAGAGTTTTAAATTCAGAGGAAGTTTAAAAATAAAGACGGTACATGAAGTTAACTGAGACTACCGTTAAGATAATAACCAGTAAATACAGGGAAATATAATCTTTTGGTTTTAGCATGCTTTATAAATACTCTTAATGTTAGCTACTAGCTAGCTTCTTTTTAGGATCATAAAAAGGTTTTTCAGCAACAGTTGCTTTAACGATTTTATCATTCATTTTAACATCAAGCACTGTTCCAATTTCTGAATTGTTAATTGAAACCATTGCAAGGGCTATGTTTTGTTTTAGTCTTGGTGAATATACTGCAGAAGTTATTTTACCAACAACTTCATTGTCTTTAGTGATTTCCCAAAAAGTAGTGTTAGGTCCAGTTAAAGGATCACTATCTAAGATAACTCCAACTTGTTTTCTTTTAATGCCATCCTTGTTTATTTTTTTTAAAGCATCTTTACCAACAAAGTTTATGTTGGTATCAAGATTAACAAGTCTTCCTAATCCAACTTCATAAGGGTTAGTGTTAATATCTGCATCTGCATGATAAGATAACATTCCACCTTCAATTCTTCTAATTGATGATGTGTGACCTGGTTTTAATCCATGTGGTTTACCAGCTGCCATTATTTTTTCCCATAACTCATCTCCCTTAGAGCCATCTCTTAAATATAATTCATAACCTAGTTCACTTGACCAACCGGTACGAGAGACTATTAAAGGAATGCCATCTAAATCTAATTCACGTAACCAATAATATTTAAGATCATTAATACTTTCACCAAATAAAGCCTCCATAATTTTTCCAGAGTTTGGCCCTTGTAATTGAAGAGGGGAAACGTCGGGCTCAATAATTTTAACATTAAGACCTGAGTTGATTGCAACTCCTTGTGCCCATAATAAAATATCACTATCAGCAAGAGACAACCAATAATGGTTTTCTTTTAATCTTAATAAAACTGGATCATTTAAAATTCCACCTTCATTGTTTACAATTAAAACATATTTACATTGACCAACTGAAAGCTTTGATAGATCTCGAGGGGTCAAGAGTTGAATAAATTTTGTAGCATCGGGTCCTGTAATTTCAACCTGTCGCTCTACTGCAACATCACATAAAATCGCTTCATTGACTAAATTCCAAAAGTTTTGTTCAGGAGAACCAAAGTCACGAGGAATGTACATATGATTATAAACTGAAAAGCCAGTTGCACCCCATTTAACAGTTGAGTTAAAGTAAGGAGATTTTCTAATTTGAGTTCCAAAACCGAAGTTTTTCTTATCTTCCATTTTCAAAACCTATTAATTATTTGATTATTTGAAAAGCTTTAATTATTATTTTTCACAATCTTCTGTCGCAAATGCTGTTTGCTCCATAATCTCTTCAGGCTCTTTGCTGAAGACTTCATCCATCTCTTCATCACTAAATTTTGCGCTTAATTTATCAACGGTACACTGACAGTATATTTTAGCGCCATCTGGGCCAATATAAGCTTTAGAGTTAGAGTAACAGCCAATGTACAATTCCTTCTCATATTCAGGGCTTAAAGCGTGACTTTTAGAGGTAAACAGGAGGATAAAAATTAGTAAATATTTATATTTTTTGATCATATTCGCCAACTTTGCCAGTTTTTTGTAAAAGATCATCAATAAAATCAAAGATCTTTTTCTTTCTCTCATTCGATGTTGGACTTTCAGTAACAATTACAAGAGATGGTTTATTAGATGAGGCTCTAATTAATCCCCATGATCCATCTTTAAAAGAAAATCTGATACCATTAACGGTTAAGACTTCACTTATTTCTTGGTCATCAATTTTAGTTTTATTATCTTTTAATTCATTTACTTGTTTAACTAACTCTTCAACTACTTGATATTTTTCTTCATCTTTACAAAAAGGTGCCATGGTTGGAGTTTGAAAAGTATTAGGCAGTTCTTTTATAATCTCATTCATCGATTTGTTTTCGTTATCTAATAAATGACACACTTGAATTGCAGAATTTATTCCATCATCATAACCAAAACCTAAAGGTTGGTTAAAGAAAAAGTGACCACTTTTCTCAAATCCAGCTAAAGCTTTTTCAGTATTAACTTTTCTTTTAATGTGTGAGTGACCTGTCTTCCAATAAATGGTTTGACAGTTATTGTCTTTTAAAACTTTGTCAGTTGCATACAGTCCTGTTGATTTAACATCGACAATAAACTTAGAATTTTTATGAGTTTTAGATAAGTTTCTTGCAATCAATAATCCAATTTTATCTGAAAAGATTTCATCCCCCAAATTATCAATTACACCAACTCTGTCACCATCACCATCAAAGCCAAAACCAATATCAGCATTATTATCTTTTACAGCTTTTGCGATTGCATATAACATTTCTAAATCTTCTGGATTTGGATTATATTTTGGAAAAGTCCAATCAAGATCACAATCAAGCTCTATTACCTCACAACCAATTCCTCTTAAAATTTCAGGGGCAAATATTCCAGCGGTTCCATTTCCACAAGCAACAACTGCTTTAATTTTTTTTGTTATTTTATTTTTATTTATTAAATCGTCTTTATAAATTTGTTGAAAACCTTCTATTTGTTTTTCAACTCCTTCACCTTTTGTAAAATTTTCATTTAAAGTTATCTCTTTTAATTCTTTCATCTCTTCTGGTGCATGGGTTAAACCTTTTTTGATACCCATTTTAACTCCAGTCCAACCATTTTCATTGTGACTAGCAGTAACCATTGCAACAGCATCAGCATCTAAATTAAATTGTGCAAAATAAACAGTAGGGGATAATGATAAACCGATGTCTTCAACATTGCATCCTGTTGAAAGTAGACCTTTCTTAAGTGCAGATTTTATTTCTTCACTGTAAGATCTATAATCATGACCAACAATTACTCTTGGATTCGCTTTTTTTGTATGTTTTATAATTTGAGTGCCTAAACCTTTACCTAGATTCTCTATTCCGATTCTGTTTATGTCCTTCTCATACAACCACCTCGCGTCATACTCCCTGAAGCCATACGGATCTATTTTTAATTCTGTTGTCATTGCTTATGTTTCTACAATCAATTTAATTTTTTTATTGATATTTTTTTTCTATGTTCTATAAACGTTCTGTTGAATAATGATTTATATGGTGTATCAATGCTTTCAGCATACAACATATAGTTGTTTTGTAAAAAAAACTAAAATAAACTTAAAATATGAACAAAATTCTATCACAGGCACTCAAGAAAGCTGTCTCCGAATATAGCCCAGATAATAGCGAACTTTCAAAAAATAAAGGACCAGATTTATTTTCACTTAGCAATGACACTGAACTTTTTCAAAATGAAAAAGGTATCATTATTAAAATTGATAGATCAAGAGACAATAAATTAACAGACTTTGGTAGAGCAACTTTAAAAGATCGTTACTTAGGTCATAACGAATCTTTTCAAGATTTATTCGCTCGTGTTGCAAGTTCATACGCTGATGACAATTTACATGCACAAAGAATTTATAACTACATTAGTAATTTATGGTTCATGCCAGCAACTCCAGTTTTATCAAACGGGGGAACTAAAAGAGGTTTACCCATTTCATGTTTTTTAAATGAAGCATCAGATAGTTTAAATGGAATATTAGATTTATGGAGTGAGAACGTTTGGTTAGCTGCTAAAGGTGGTGGGATCGGAAGTTACTGGGGTAACCTTAGATCTATTGGAGAAAAAATTGGTAAAGTTGGAAAGACATCAGGAATAATTCCTTTCATTAAAGTAATGGACTCGTTAACAATGGCAATTAGCCAAGGTTCATTAAGAAGAGGATCTGCTGCTTGTTATCTTCCAATTGAACATCCAGAAATTGAAGAATTTATAGAAATGAGAAGACCTACAGGTGGAGATCCAAATAGAAAAGCATTAAACCTTCATCATGGTGTTTTAGTATCTGATGCATTTATGAGAGCGGTTGAAACAGATGCACAGTGGGCACTAAAAAGTCCTGCTGATGGAACTGTACAACAAACGATCTCTGCAAGAAATTTATGGATTAGATTATTAACTGCAAGAATTGAAACGGGTGAACCTTATATTATTTATATCGATACAGTTAACAGACAAATTCCACAACACCATAAGTTAGCAAATCTAACTGTTAAAACTTCTAACCTTTGTAGTGAGATTACATTACCTACAGGAATAGATAAAAATGGCAGAGATAGAACTGCTGTATGTTGTTTATCATCTTTAAACTTAGAAAAGTATGATGAGTGGAAAGATGACAACGTTATGATTAATGATGTTATGAGATTTTTAGATAATGTATTGACTGATTTTATTGAAAGAGCTCCAGAGCAATTTGATGATGCAAAATATTCTGCTGAAAAAGAAAGAAGTGTTGGCCTAGGTGTTATGGGTTTCCATTCTTATTTGCAGAAACATAGTATTCCACTTGAATCTGTGATGAGTAAAGCTTGGAATAAAAAGATATTCAAACATATTCAAGAACATGTTGATCAAGCCTCAAAAGATTTAGCTGATGAAAGAGGAGCTTGTCCAGATGCTGCAGATTATGGTTATAATGAAAGATTTTCTAACAAAACTGCGATTGCACCAACAGCTTCTATTTCTATTATCTGTGGTGGAGCATCCCCTGGAGTAGAGCCAGTTGCAGCAAATAGTTACACGCACAAAACTCTTTCAGGTTCATTTAATGTTAGAAATAGATACTTAGTTGAATTATTGGAAAAACATGGGAAAAATACTGATGATGTTTGGTCTGGGATTACAACAAATCAAGGATCTGTTTCTCATTTAGATTTTTTAACTGATTTAGAAAAAGATGTTTTCAAAACTGCTTTTGAGTTGGATCAAAAATGGATTATTGAGTTAAGTGGAGATAGAACGCCGTATATATCTCAAGCTCAATCAATTAACTTATTTGTACCAGCTGATATTCACAAAAGAGAATTACACAAAATTCATTTTGATGCTTGGAAAAAAGGTTTAAAGAGTCTTTACTATTGTAGATCAAAATCAATTCAACGTGCGGAAAATGTTAATGACACTAAAGCAACAGATGTTAACGCAAATGTTTACAAATCAAAACCACAAACAACTGAACAACCAGAATACGAGGAGTGCCTATCATGTCAGTAGAAAAAATGAATACTAAAATTATTCAACCACCAAAAGAGGAAATAGTTAAACCCCAAAAAATGGGACTACTAGTTGAAAACCCAGTTTACAAACCTTTTAGATATCCATGGTGTTATGATGCTTGGTTAACTCAACAAAGAATCCATTGGTTACCAGAGGAAGTGCCTCTTGGTGATGATGTTAGAGATTGGCAGAAAAATTTAACTCAATCTGAAAAAAATTTATTAACACAAATTTTTAGATTTTTTACTCAAGCTGATGTTGAAGTACAAAATTGTTATTTAAGACATTATACAACTGTGTTTAAACCTACAGAAGTTTTAATGATGATGACTGCTTTTGCTTCAATGGAAACAGTTCACATCGCAGCTTACTCTCATTTACTTGATACGATTGGAATGCCTGAGTCTGAATATTCTGCGTTCATGAAATATAAAGAGATGAAAGATAAATATGACTACATGCAAAATTTTGACATGAGTTCAAAAAAAGATATTGCATTAACAGTAGCTGTATTTAGTGCGTTCACTGAAGGCTTACAATTGTTTGCAAGTTTTGCAATCTTACTTAACTTCCCAAGACATAATAAAATGAAAGGGATGGGCCAAATTGTTACTTGGTCAGTAAGAGATGAAACGTTGCACTGTAATTCTATGATTAGATTGTTTAAAGAGTTCATTCATGAGAACCCAGAAATCTGGACTCCTGAATTAAAAGCAGAACTTTACAAAGCATGTAGAACAATCATTGAGCATGAAGATGCTTTCATTGATTTAGCTTTTGAAATGGGTCCTATGCAAGGTCTTACAGCACAAGATGTAAAACTTTATATAAGATTTATTGCTAATAGAAGATTATCTCAGCTTGGATTAGAGCCAATTTATGATGTGGACAAAAACCCACTTACTTGGTTAGATTCTATGTTGAATGCAGTTGAACACATGAACTTCTTCGAAGGTCGTTCCACTGAATATTCTAAAGCAGCAACTCAAGGAACTTGGACAGAAGCTTTTAGTTAATCTTTTGAAATATAAGAAATATTTTAGAAAAACTAGCCTTAAACAAGAAGGTATTGGAGAGCATTTTCTTAATGAAATAGCCTCCAAGAAACCTAAAAATTTCCTAGAGATTGGTGTGTTTCATGGTGTTACAGCACGAAATGTTTGTGAGTTATTACACGGCCTTCATGGAAATGATTTCAAATATATAGGATTAGATTTGTTTGGTGAGAGTGTTGAAAATGCTAATGAAGTTATACCAAACACTAAGTTTAATAATCCGTTAAAGCAAATATATTTTAAATATATCTTAAGACAAGATCCATACTCAGTTGAGGCGGTAACCTATCTTTTAAAAAAATTTAAAGAAAATATTCATTTAATTAAAGGGAATTCAAATTTACTTTTAAAAAAGATGGATATGTCTCAAATTGACTATGTCTTTTTAGATGGAGGACATGCTTATGAGACGGTTAAAAATGACCTTCATTATTCAAAACCAGTTCTAGATAATAATGGAACCATTCTTTGTGATGACTACAACTTAAGTCAAGCACCAGGGGTCAAACAAGCCATAGATGAATTTGTTAGAGATAACAATCTCAAATCAGAAATTATTTTCGAAAGATTTGCTAAAATAGAAAAAAATTAATTATCTTTGGTTAAGCTGTATTACTTTTCTGTGCTTACTACCTTTATAACTTGCAAGTGGTCTAATTAATTTATTAGCAGCATGTTGTTCCATAATATGAGCTGACCAACCTGTAATTCTTGAAATCACAAATATTGGAGTAAAGAAATCAGTATCAAAACCCATTAAATGGTAAGTAGGTCCTGTCGGGTAATCAACATTTGGATAAATATTTTTTTCTTTAATCATTACCTTTTCAACAATGTCATAAATTTTTTCAAATGTTTTATCTTTTTTAATAATAGCTACTCTTTTAAAGTATTCTCTCATGGTTGGAACTCTTGAATCTCCACTTTTGTAAACTCTATGACCAAATCCCATCACCACATCTTTGTTTTTAAGAGCCTTCGTAATCCATTTTAAAGCGTTCTCAGGTTTTTTAATTTTCTTCATCATGTGCATTACTTCTTCATTAGCACCACCATGAAGAGGACCTTTTAAACTAGCGATCGCACCTGTGATTGCTCCATGAATGTCAGATAAACTACTGGTAATAGTTCTTGCAGTAAATGTGGATACGTTAAAACTATGCTCAGCGTATAAAATTAGTGATACATCAAAAGCTTTAACAATTTCTTTTTCAGGAACTTTTCCAAAGCACATATGGAAAAAGTTTTCAGAAAAAGTAAGATTTTTCTTTGGAGCTATAATTTTTTTTCCTTTTCGAAGTCTGTAAAAAGCTGCTAAGGCAGTAGGTGTTTTTGCAAGAATTCTAATCGCCTTTCTTAAATTTGCTTTTGGTGAGCTGTCTTTAGTTTCTTTGTCTTCAAGACCCATGACGCTAACAGCTGTTCTTGCAACATCCATTGGATGAGATTTTTTAGGTATTTTTTTTAAAATACTTAATAAATTTTTAGATAAAGTTATTTCTTTAGATAATACTTTCTTAAATTCTTTTAATTGTTTTTTATTGGGTAATTCTTTATTTAAAATTAAGTAAGCAACTTCTTCAAAATCACATCTTGCACATAAATCTTGAGCTGCATAACCTCTATAAGTAAGAGAATTGATCTCTGGCATAACTTTTGAAATTTCTGTTTCATCAACAACTATCCCTAGTAAACCTTTTTTAATATCATCACTCATTATTCATGTCCTTCCGTACTAAAGTTATAAATTTTTTCATCTAACGAATTGTACTTTTCATATTCTACTAACTCGTAAAGTCTTTTTCTAGTTTGCATTTTATCAATAATGTTGTTCTGATGTCCATTCACAAAAATGTCTCTAAGACCATCTTCTACATTTTTCATAGCCAATCTTTGTGTGGTGACCGGATAAATCACAATATTATACCCAAAATTTTCTAACTCTTTGTAATTGAATAACTTAGATTTTCCAAATTCTGTCATATTCGCTAACAAGTAACAGGACAGTTCTTTTCTAACTTTTTCAAAATCTTTTTCATCCTGTAAAGCTTCTGGGAAAATAATTTCAGCTCCAGCATCAATATATGCCTTACATCTATCAATCATCTTATCTATTCCCTCAACTCCTTTAGCATCAGATCTTGCTATAATTTTAAAATTTTCATCTTGTTTTGCAGCAACACATTCTTTAATTTTCTTAACCATTGCTTCAGTTGAAATTAATTCTTTGTTATCTAAGTGACCACATCTTTTTCGTTCTACTTGATCTTCTAAGTGAACTGCTGACACCCCAAATTCTTCAAAAGTTTTAATAGTTTCTTCACAAGACTTAAAACCAGTGTCGATATCAACGATGGTAGGTAAACTTGTAACTCTAGATATTAAATAAGATCTAGTACTAACATCTTGCAGCGTAGTTAAACCAATATCTGGAAATCCTAAATCATTAGCCATAACTCCACCTGATACATAAACTGCATCATACCCAATTTCTTCAATTAGTTTTGCTGTTAGTGGATTATAAGCACCAGGAACTCTTAAAATTTTATTTGATTTTAGTTTACTAACAAAGTCAGCTCTTTTTTGACTGGGCTCTTTTTCTACAAAATGCATTAAAAAATTCCTTGTTTCGTATTTTTTTTTATCTGACTTCTTTTAACCTGGATGTTTAATTTATTTAACTCTCCAGCTTTAAGGTTTTTAAGATTTTGAACAACTTTTAAGAAACGTGCACTCTCTTTTTTATCTAAGATACCGTCTGTTAACGTTAAAAACTTATTAATATAATTTTGTCTTTTAAACGGACGTGCTCCATAAGGATGAGCATCTGCTCTATCTAATTGTTCTGTAATTTTTTTACCATTATTTAAAGTAACTACAACTCTTGCACCAAATGATTTATTTTTTGGATTAGGATCGTGATATTTTTTAGTCCATTTTTTATCTTCAAACGTCGTAATTGATTTCCAAATTTTTATAGTGCTTTTTCTATTAGCTCTTTGTTTGGTATATGATTTAACATGGTGCCAATCAGCATCCTCAAGTGCTACTGCAAAAATGTACATAATAGAGTGATCAAGTGTTTCTCTACTTGCATTTGGATCCATTTTTTGTGGATCATTTGCACCAGTTCCAATTACGTAATGAGTGTGATGACTTGTGTAAATATCAATTTTTTTAATTTGATTTAAATTAGGAATTTTCTTATTAAGTTTTTTAGCAATATCTATTAGTGCTTGAGACTGATACTCAGCTGAATATTCTTTTGTATAGGTCTCAAGTATCGCTCTTTTAGATTCTTTTTTCTTTGGAAGGGGCACATTGTATAAAGCTTTCTTGCCATCTAATATTCTAGCTATAACACTGTCTTCTCCTTCATAAATAGGACTTGGAGCACCTTCACCACGCATTGCTCTATCAACTGCTTCAATTGCAAGTTTACCAGCATGAGCAGGGGCGTAAGCTTTCCAACTAGAGATTTCACCTTTTCTAGATTGTCTTGTTGAAACTGTTGTATGTAGAGCTTGTTGAACTGCTTGATAAATTGTTTCAGTGTTAAGTTTTAACATTGTACCCAAACCTGCAGCAACACTTGGTCCTAAATGTGCTATGTGATCTATTTTATGTTTATGCAAACAAATTCCTTTAACTAAATTAACCTGAACTTCATAACCTGTGATAATTCCTCTTAACAAATCTAGTCCACTTTTTTTAGTTTGTTGAGCAACACTTAAAATGGGTGGAATGTTATCTCCAGGATGACTGTAATCTTCTGCTAAAAAAGTATCATGAAAATCAAGCTCTCTAACAGCTGTTCCATTGGACCAAGCAGCCCATTCACAATCAAATTTTAATTTTGAATCAATACCAAATAAATTTGCACCATTTTTTCTAGGATGCTTTAGGGCCATTTCTCTTGAAGAGATAACCGCTCTCCTATTTAAAGAAGCAATGGCAACTGAAGCATTATCAATTATTCTATTAATAACCATCTCAATGGCTGCCTTATCTAATTTTGCATTATCAGAGGCAATTTCAGCAATTTTCCATGCTAATTGATTTTTTTTAGGTAAATCAATTTTTGATGGGTAAACTTTAACTTTATGTGAAATCATTAGGCCTCCTTAATTGTGCAAACCTATTAATAGTAAGAAAAAAAATTAAATCAATCTTTTAAGTAAGTTGAAACTATTTTTTCAACACCAATAAAGTCTTTTATTAAATGATTATGGTAAATTTCATTAGAATTTTTTTCTGTATAACCATTTTCTAATAAAATAACAGGAACAGAGGCAGCCTTTGCTGCATTTGCATCAGTTTCACTGTCCCCAAACATTAGAGATTTTTTTACATCACCCCCGATGATTTCAATAATACTTGTTATGTGTCTTGGATCGGGTTTGCAATAATCAAACGTATCAGACCCAGCAACGTACTCAAAGTAATCATAAATTCCAATTTTTTTTAAAAGATCAATTGCTAGGTGTTCTTGTTTATTAGTACAAACTGCCATTGAAATTTCTTTTTCTTTACACCATTTTAGAAATTCTTTTACCCCATTAATAAGTGTGCTTTCTTTAATAATATTTTTTCCATAAAAATTAACGAAATCTTTTACCATTTCAGCTTTAATTTTTTGATCATCAATTTTACCAAACTCTTTTTTTGCTTGCCCCCATATAGATCTACCAATCATCGCACCAGCTCCTTGACCCACTAAATTTCTAATGTCAGCAGTAGATTTGGTGGGGTAACCATATTTTCTCATTACATGATTATGAGCATTCATTAAATCAGGTGCGGTATCGACTAATGTTCCATCTAGGTCAAATAAAATTGAGTAATTTTGAGTCATTAATAAAGTATTTTTAAGAAATAAATTGTGAATTAAGCTATCTATACACTTAATATAAAAATATTTCCAGATGAAACAAATAAATTCTAATATTGAACAAGAAAAACTTCGTAAATTTTTTATCAAGTCTGGTGTAAAGATGATTGGTCCTGAAACTATTTTTTTTTCAAAAGATACAAAGGTTGGAAAAAACGTTACTATTAATCCATATGTTGTCATCGGGCCAAAAGTTAAAATTGGAAATAATGTAACTATCAATTCATTTTCACATTTAGAAGATTGTAAAATAAAAAATAAAGTTGAAGTTGGACCTTATGCACGATTAAGACCAGGAACTATTCTTGAAGAAGGGTCTAAAATTGGAAATTTTGTAGAAGTTAAGAAAAGTACAGTTGGAAAAAAATCAAAAATTAATCATTTATCCTACATTGGCGATAGTGAATTGGGTAAAGGTGTAAATGTTGGAGCTGGTACAATTACCTGTAATTATGATGGTGTTAAAAAAAGTAAAACAAAAATTAGAGATAATGTATTTATAGGATCTAACTCATCATTAGTTGCACCAATTACTCTTGAAAAAAATAGTATTGTTGGGGCAGGATCAGTTATTACAAAGAAAGTTAAAAAAAATTCATTAGCTTTAACTAGAAGCTCTCAAACAGAAGTTAAAAACTATAAAAGAAGAACGAAATAAAATGTGTGGAATAATAGGTATAGCTAGTAATAAACCGGTTTCATCTACAATTATTAATTCTCTTAGAAAATTAGAATATAGAGGATACGACTCTGCAGGAATTGCCACATTATCAAATGGAATTGTAAGTGAAGCAAAATCAGAAGGTAGAGTTGATATTTTAGAAAAAAATCTTGCTGTTAAGAATATGTCAGGCCCTATTGGAATTGGACATGTTAGATGGGCAACGCACGGTATTCCAAATACTATTAATGCACACCCTCATTCTTCAGAGAGTGTATCGGTTGTACATAATGGGATTATTGAAAATTCTACACTTTTAAAAAAGCATTTAATAAACAAGGGTCATGTATTTAAATCTCAAACAGATACTGAGGTAATTGTACATTTAATAACAGAGTATTTAAAAGAACTAAATTTAAAAGAGGCAATTATCAAAACCCTTAAACAATTACATGGAAGTTTTGCTTTAGGTATAATCTTTAAAGATCAACCAGATCTTATAGTGGGTGCTAGAAGAGGGTCTCCACTTGCAGTTGGTTATGGTCCTAATGAAAATTATTTAGGCTCAGATTCTTACGCTTTAAAATCTATGACTAATAAAATTTCATATTTAAATGATGGAGAGTTTTGCATTATAAAAAAAGACCAAGTTGAGTTTTTTGATGAAGAGGGCTTAAAGGTTAATAAAAAAGTTTTAGAATTATCTTCAAAAGAGCAGGATTATGACAAAGGTGATTTTAAACACTTTATGGCAAAAGAGATTGAAGAACAGCCTACAACATTAAAGAATTGTATAAATGAGTATATTGATAAAATTAACAATGATATCAACATCTACAATTTTCCCTGGAATATTAAGGAAATTTCTTCAGTTACTTTAATTGGCTGTGGTACAGCTTATCACTCTTGCTTAATGGCAAAATATTGGTTTGAAGAAAATACTACACTTGATGTAACAATTGATATTGCATCCGAGTTTAGATACCGAAAAAATAGATTTAAAGATGATAATTTATACATTTTTGTTTCTCAGTCTGGTGAAACAGCGGACACTTATGCTGCTCTAGATTTATGTAATAAAAATAACATGAAAACTTGCAGTGTAGTTAATGTTATAGAAAGCTCTATTGCAAGGGACTCTAACTTTGTTTTACCCATTCATTGTGGACAAGAAATTGGTGTTGCATCCACAAAAGCTTTTATGGGTCAAATGTTGGTTTTATATATTTTGGTATTAAAATTAGGAATTTTAAGAAAAGACTTGGACAAAGATTTATATTTAAACAAAATTAAAGACTTAAAGTTATTACCTAAATTAGTTGAGCAAACTTTACTTACAGAGAGTAAAATCCAGACAGTTTCAAGTTCATTTACTGATGCAAAAGGTTCGATGTTTTTAGGCAGAGGCTTTTCTTACCCAATTGCATTAGAAGGGGCGTTAAAATTAAAAGAATTAGCTTACGTTCATGCCGAAGGGTACCCTGCAGGTGAGATGAAACATGGGCCTTTAGCTTTAATTGAAGATGGAATGCCAGTTGTTGTCTTAGCTCCAAGAGATAATTATTATAAAAAAACAATTTCTAATATGCAGGAAGTAATAGCAAGAGGGGCTAAAGTTTTATTGATTACTAACAAGAGCAAAGACGAAGTTTTTTCAGAAAATATTTGGGAAACAGTATTAGTTGAAAGTGCCAATGATGACTTGTTGCCTTTTTTATTAACTGTTCCATTGCAAAAATTAGCTTATTATTCAGCTCTTAAAAAAGGGTATGACATTGATAAACCTAGAAATTTAGCAAAATCAGTCACAGTTGAATAATAATTAAACTCTGCTACAACACCCCTAGGTTGAATATGAAAAATTGGAAAATAAATAGCTGGAGAAATTATCCTGTAAAACACATTCCTGAATATCCTGATCAAAAAGAATTGGATGGTGTTTTAAGTAAAATTAAAGATTTCCCACCATTAGTTTTTGCTGGTGAGACGAGACATTTAAAAGAACAATTAGCTGATGTTGTAGATGGAAAAGCTTTTTTATTACAAGGTGGAGATTGTGCAGAAAGTTTTGCAGAATTTCATCCTGATAACATTAGAGATACATTTAAACTGATACTGCAAATGTCGTTAGTGCTTACTTATTCGGCATCATTACCAGTTATTAAACTTGGAAGAATTGCTGGACAGTTTTCAAAACCAAGAAGTTCTCCTGTTGAAAATATTGATGGTGTTGAACTGCCTAGTTACCTAGGTGATAATATTAATGGAATGGAATTTAATGAAAAATCAAGAGTTCCTGATCCAAAAAGACTTTTTAAAGCTTATTCTCAATCTGCATCAACGCTTAACCTTATAAGAGCCTTCTCTCATGGAGGTTTTGCTGATCTTAAAAAAGTACATACTTGGAACTTAGGGTTTATTAAAAATACACCTGCTGCTAAAAAATTTAAAGATTTAGAAGATAGAATTGCAGATGCCTTAGCATTTATGGATGCTTGTGGAATTAATTCTGACTTTAATAGAAGATTAAAAACAGTAAACTTTTGGACTTCACATGAAGCTTTATTACTTCCTTTTGAACAAGCAATGACGAGAGTAGATTCAACAACAGGTGAATATCATGATACCTCAGCTCACTTTGTTTGGATAGGAGATAGAACAAGACAACTAGATGGTGGACATGTTGAGTTTTGTAGAGGAATTGAAAATCCAATTGGAATTAAATGTGGACCAACATTAAAAGCTGAAGACTTGATAAACCTTTGTAATAAAATTAATCCAAATAATGAAAAAGGTAAAATAACTTTAATTTCTAGATTTGGCCATGAAAATGTTTCTAAATTTTTACCAAAATTAATTAGAGCAATCAAAAAAGAAGGTTTAAATGTAATATGGTCATGTGACCCTTGTCATGGAAATACAATTAAAGCTACAACTGGATTTAAAACAAGACCCTTTAATAGTATTGTCAAAGAAGTAAAAAATGTTTTTGAATGCCACCAAAGTGAAGGAAGTTATGCAGGTGGTTTACACATTGAAATGACTGGTCAAAATGTTACGGAATGTACAGGGGGTGCTCAAAAAATATCTGACCAAGATTTATCTAGCCGTTACCACACTCATTGCGATCCAAGACTTAACGCTAACCAAGCATTAGAGTTAGCTTTTTTAATTTCTGATGAGATTAAAAAAAATGCCGCTTATTCTAAAAAAAATATTAAAGCGGCATCTTAAACCATTGTATTGAATACAATTTCGTTTAAATTTTAGGAAATGAAACCGTTAGAAAAAGCACAATTTATAAGTAATTGGATTAAAGATTACGTGAACAAGATGCCAAGTAAGGCTCAATCTTTAATTATTGGAATTTCTGGAGGAATAGATTCTTCTGTATCAAGCACATTGAGCGCAATGACAGGCATTAAAACAATTGTTTTATCAATGCCTATTAAACAAAAATCATCACAGCATGATTTAAGTTTAAAACACCAAGAATGGCTTGTTAAAAATTTTGATAATGTTGAAGCACACACAATAAATTTAGATAAATTATTTGAAACCTTTGAGAGTACGTTATCAAATTTTGATAGTGAACTTGGAATGGCAAATTCTAGAGCAAGAATTAGAATGACCACTCTTTATCAAGTAGCAGCTGCAAACAAAGGTATTGTGGTTGGTACTGGAAATAAAGTTGAGGATTTTGGAGTGGGGTTTTATACAAAATATGGAGATGGTGGAGTTGATATATCCCCTATTGCGGATTGTAATAAATCAGAAGTATGGGAAATAGGTAAATCTATTAATATTCTTCAAGAGATAATTGATGCTGCTCCAACAGATGGATTATGGGATGATGGCAGAACTGATGAAGGTCAGTTAGGTCTTAAATACGAGGAATTAGAAGAAGCTATGAACAATGTTAATTCAATAAATCGTCAAAAATACGAAAAAATAAGAAAGATGAACTTGCATAAAATGGAACCAATCCCAGTTTGCAAGATTCCCAACTAATCTTATAGATTCACAAATCTATAATTAAAGTATAATTCTAAGATAATAAACATGGATATTTTTTTAACAAATAATCTAAAGAATAAAAAAGAAAAATTTGTTCCTATAAATAAAGAAAACATTGGAATGTATGTTTGTGGTCCAACTGTTTATGACAACCCACACATAGGTAATGCTAGACCTCTTGTTATTTTTGATATTTTGTTCAAAGTTTTAAAATCAAAATATGGTCATGATAAAATAAATTATATAAGAAATATTACAGATGTTGATGATAAGATAATTAAATCAGCAAAAGAAAAAAATCTTTCAATATCTGAATTAACAAACAATGTTATTAAAGATTTTAATGATGATTGTAATTACTTAAATTTAGATAATCCAACCCAACAGCCAAAAGCTACAGATCATATTGATCTCATGATTAAAATGATATCAACTTTAATAGAAAAAGATTTTGCCTATGAGGCAAACAACCATGTTTATTTTGAAGTTAGCAAATTTGATGATTATGGAAAGCTATCGAATAAGAAATTAGAAGATTTAATTGCAGGATCTAGAGTAGAAGTTTCAGATAATAAAAAAAAATCAGAAGATTTTGTTTTATGGAAACCCTCTAAGGATGATGAGCCTTCTTGGGATTCTTCTTGGGGTAAAGGAAGACCTGGTTGGCATTTAGAATGTTCAGCAATGTCAAAGAAATACCTAGGAAACGTATTTGATATTCATGGTGGAGGAATTGATCTAATTTTTCCACATCACGAAAATGAAATTGCACAATCAAGATGTGCGAATGATAGTAAAGTTTTTGCAAATTATTGGATCCATAACGCATTTATTACTATGTCCAATGAAAAAATGGCTAAATCAACTGGCAACATACTTAAGATTAAAGATTTTAAAGATAATGTTGATGGACAAGTTTTAAAACTTGCTCTTATGAGTGCTCACTACAAACAGCCATTAGACTGGAACGAAAAGCTCTTAGAAGATTGCAAAAATACTATTGATAAATGGTATGAAGTTTATTTACCCCCGAAAGACAAAATAGTTTTAGATGAAGATATTTTGTCTCCATTATATGATGATTTGAATACACCTGGCTACATTGCAAAATTACATCAACTTTATGATAAGGCCTTAAAAGGAGGAAATGAAGAGAAAAGTTTATTTGTATTAGCTTGTAATTTTATTGGTATTTTAAATAAAACAAAAGAAGAGTGGATGGAATTTAAAAAGAAAAAATCATCCATTAATGAAGATGATATTTTGGAAATGATTTCACTTAGAAACAAAGCAAGAGAAGATAAGAATTATAAAGAAGCTGATATCATTAGAGATAAGCTTTTAGATAAAGGGGTTTTAATAGAAGACAAAGATGGTAAAACAATTTGGAAACTAAAATGAGCAAACAACAACTTTTTATATTTGATACAACACTAAGAGATGGTGCACAAACACAAGGTGTAGACTTTTCTGTAGATGATAAATTGAAAATTGCCTCAGCTTTAGATAATTTAGGTGTTGATTATATTGAGGGTGGGTGGCCAGGAGCCAACCCTACGGATACTGAATTTTTTCAAAAAAAACATTCATTTAATAATGCTAAACTAACATCTTTTGGTATGACCAAAAGAACTGGTCGAAGTGCCGATAATGATCCTGGACTATCAGCACTTTTAAACTCAAACACACCGGCAGTTTGTATTGTAGGAAAATCTTGGGATTTTCATGTTGATATAGCACTTGGTATTTCTAATGAAGAAAACTTAGAAAACATTAAAGAGACAGCTAAACATTTCGTTAAAGAGAATAAAGAATTCATGTTCGATGCAGAGCATTTTTTTGATGGATACAAGGCTAATCCAAGTTACGCCTTATCATGTCTCAAATCAGCATTTGATGAGGGAGCAAGGTGGATTGTTTTATGTGACACTAATGGTGGAACCTTACCTCATGAAGTTACAAAAATTGTTACAGAAGTTTCTAAAACTATACCTGGAAAAAATTTAGGGATACATGCACACAATGATACTGGTAATGCAGTTGCGAATTCTTTAGCTGCAGTTTGGGCTGGAGTTAGACAGGTGCAAGGAACCATCAATGGTTTAGGTGAAAGGTGTGGTAATGCTAATTTAATGTCACTAATCCCTACTTTTTTTTTAAAAGAAGATTTTGCAACTAATTTTCAATTAAAAATTAAACCAGACAATATTAAGAAATTAACAGAATGCTCTAGATTGTTGGATGAGATTTTAAATAGAAAACCTAACAAACATCTTCCATACGTTGGTGCTGCTGCTTTTTCTCATAAAGGTGGTCTTCATGTATCAGCGGTTCAAAAAGATCCAAAAACTTACGAACATATTGATCCTGAAGAAGTTGGAAATTCTCGAAACATAGTAGTTTCAGATCAATCTGGAAAATCCAATATAATCTCAAGACTAAAAACTATTGGTATAGAAATAGAAGAGAGCGATCCTAAAATTAAAAAACTTTTAGATGAAGTTAAAGATAGAGAATTTATTGGCTATAGTTATGATGGCGCTGACGCATCTTTTGAATTATTGGCCAGAAGGATTATCAGCAAAATACCAAGGTATATATTGATTAAAGAATACGATGTCTCTGTTAAAAAAGATTCGTCAGGTACAATTGTTTCTTCTGCAAAAGCTCAGCTTGAAGTTGATGGTGAAAAAATTATGTGTACGGGTGAAGGAAATGGTCCTGTTAATGCTCTAGATAATGCTATAAGACAAAATGTAGATCGATTAAACAAATACTCTAAATATTTAAAAGATTTAAAATTAGTTGATTATAAAGTTAGAATTTTAAATACAGGTACTGAGGCAATCACTAGAGTTTCAATAGAAAGCACAGACTCAAAAGGCAAAAATTGGTTCACTATTGGTGTTTCAGCAAATATAATTGATGCTTCATTTAAAGCATTGGTTGATAGTTTAGATTATAAATTATTTAAAGATAAAGCCCCAGCAAGTCTTTAATGTCGTTTAACAATATTTCATTTATTTTACATCAACCTCAATTATCTGAAAATATTGGAGCTTGTGCTAGAGCTGTTAAAAACTTTAACTTTAAAAAGTTAGTTATTGTTAAACCAAAACCAATTTTCCCAAATGATAAAATTTTAGCAACGTCAGTTGGCGCAAAAGATCTAATTATTAATGCTAAAGTACATGAAACCTTAGAATCTGCTGTTAAAAAGGTAGATTGTGTTATTGCAACATCTGCAAGGTTTAGAAATAAAAATATTAAACATATTAATTTAGATGATTTAAAAAAAATTGATTTTAATAAAAAGATAGCTTTTTTATTTGGTTCTGAGGCGTCTGGTTTATCTAATAATGAGATTAGTTATGCTAATTTCACCATGCAAATCCCAACTAACCCTGATTTTAAATCTTTAAACCTGTCACATAGTGTTATTATTATTGCTCATACAGTAGCAAGCATCATTAATCTAAAAGGTGCAAAATATTCTAAATCAAAAAAAGTAACCTTAGCTAGCAAAAAGGATATTCAAGCTATGACTAACTTGTGCATCAAAAAACTAGAGGAAAAACACTTTTTTAAACCCTTGGAGAAGAGACCTATTATGCTTGAAAACTTAAGAAGCATTTTTTCTAAAATGGAGCTTTCTGAGAAGGAAACGCGTATTTTATCCAGTGTATTTGCAAGTTTGTCCAAAAAAGGTTGATTGACAAAATAATGAGTAAGTTTATAAACCCACCTATCAAATGACAAAAAGAATAAGCGCTAAACATAAAATAGATAGAAGGTTAAAAATTAACCTATGGGGTAGACCTAAAAGTCCTTTTAATAAAAGGGATTATGGTCCAGGACAACACGGACAAGGTAGAAAAGGAAAACCTTCTGATTACGGAATTCAGCTACAAGCTAAACAAAAATTAAAGGGTTACTACGGTAACATTAACGAAAGACAATTCAGAAATATTTATAAAAAAGCTACCATGTTGAAAGGGGATACGGGTGAAAATTTAATTGGATTACTTGAGAGAAGATTAGATTCTGTTGTTTATAGAGCAAGATTTTCAACAACAGTATTTTCAGCGAGACAACTTATTAACCATGGTCACGTAAGAGTTAACGGTAAAAAAGTTAATATTGGAAGTTATGTTGTTAAAGAAGAAGATATAATTGAAATTAGAGATAAATCTAAACAGTTAGCTATAATTGATATTGCTCTAGCTAGTAAAGAAAGAGAAACTCCTGAGTACATTAATTTAGATGAAAAAAATAAAAAAGTTACTTTTGTTAGAACGCCTAAGTTCGACGAAGTTCCTTATCCAGTAATAATGGAACCTAATCTAGTAATTGAATATTACTCTAGATAATAAATATCCTTTTTTAAAAAATTCTTTTAATATTGCTCTTAAAATTCCAATAAAATTGTGAATTAATCCTGAGTGAATTTTATATAAATTTATTATACATTTTTTCTTATAAATAAAATTTTTATGAGATTTTAAATGCAACTGGCAAGATATCTAAATAAATTGTTTCAGAAAGATGGCTTTCTTTTAATTGATGCTAATTCAAATAAATATATTATTGGCACACCAAAAAACAATAAGCCAATCACAGTTAAAATATTAGATAAGAAACTCCATTATAAATTATTTTTTAGGCCAGATTTATATTTTGGAGAAGCTTATTCTAATGGAGATATACAAATTGAAAACGGAAGTTTAACTGATTTCTTAGATATAGCGCTTATGAATATAGGAAGAGGTGAATTAAATTTTTTTAGTATGTTGATAAATAAGCTTTATGGGTCTTATAGATATTTAACAAACTTTAACTTTATAAAAAAATCAAAAATGAATGTGGCACATCATTATGATCTCTCAGATGATTTATACAGTTTATTTTTAGATCCTAAAAAACAATACTCGTGTGGGTATTTTATAAATGAAAATGATACTTTGGAAGATGCTCAAAATAATAAAATACAACACATAATAAAAAAACTTAATATAAAGCCAAATCAAAAAGTTCTTGATATAGGTTGTGGCTGGGGATCTTTAGCTATTGATATTGCAAAAAGTAATAATTGTGAAGTTACAGGGATTACTCTATCTGAAAATCAGTTTAACTACTGTGTTAAAAAAGCTAAAAAGTTTAATTTAGAAAATCAAGTTACCTTTAAGCTAATAGATTACCGTCAGTTAGACGAAAAGTTTGATAGAATTGTAAGTGTTGGAATGTTTGAACATGTGGGTAGGAAATTTTATAAAAATTTTTTTAAGAAAATTGATAATTTGCTTAAAGATGATGGTGTTTCACTAGTTCACACTATTGGCTCAGTTAATCCTCCTAGAGACCCACACCCCTGGATAACTAAGTATATTTTTCCAGGTGGTTATACGCCTAGTCTCAGTGAGGTGGTAACACCTGTTGAGAAAGCTGGATTAATAGTATCTGACATAGAGGTACTTAAATTACATTATTCTCACACTCTAAGGCACTGGAAAGAAAATTGTATTAAAAATAAAATTCAAATAATTAATATGTTTGATGAAAAATTTTTTAGGATGTGGGAATTTTATTTAGCTAGCTGTGAAAGTGCTTTTAAGTGGGGAGACCAAGTTGTTTATCAGTTCCAACTAACAAAGAACTATATGTCAACTCCGAATACTAGAGATTATATTTATAAGTAATAAATTATTTTTTAAAATTAATTCCTTTATCCTCAAGGACTTTTTTGAGTTCACCATTTTCATACATTTCCTTAACGATGTCACAGCCACCAACAAATTCACCTTTAATATAAACTTGTGGAATAGTAGGCCAGTCACTAAATTCTTTTATACCTTCTCTTAAAGACTGAGATTCAAGAACATTTATTCCTTTGTAATTCACTTCTAAAATTTTTAACATATTTGACACAGCCATAGAAAATCCACATTGAGGAGCATCTGGCGTTCCTTTCATAAATAAACATACTTCGTTGGTTTCTATATGACCTTGAATTAAATTTTTTGTACTATCGTCCATTATTGTTCCTTTGTTTTAATTGCTAATGCATGAAGTTCGTTGCCCATTTTCCCTTTTAAAGAATTGTACACCATTTTGTGTTGTTCAATTTTACTTTTTCCTGAAAACTCTTTAGAGGTTATTGTCGCTGAGTAGTGATTACTATCTCCTGCAAGATCTTGAATTTCTATTATAGCATCTGGTAAAGCTTCTTTAATGAGTGTTTCAACTTCTTTTATATCCATTGCCATTTTAATTTTCCATGTAGTTCGTTAGCCAATTTGTATGTGATTTAATCAAATCGTCAATTGATACTTTTGTCTTATCGTCAATTATTAAACCATCTTCATTTACTAACCCAAGTTCATCAAAATGTACGGAGTTTTCTTGAAGTATTTTAGTAGCATTTTCTAGATCATCTTTACTAATTTCAATAATGTATCTTCCCTGATCTTCACCAAATAAGTATTCAAATTGATTAATTAAGTAATTAGACTTTTTAAGAGTTGCACCTTTTTTACCTTTAATACACATTTTAGAAAGAGCAGTAATTATTCCACCTAAAGAAACATCGTGAGCAGATTTTATAAATTTTTTATTAATAAGCTTTAAAATTGTTTCACCATTATTTTTTTCATTAAAAAGATTAATTTCAGGAGGAGGTCCATTTTTTTCATTTAAAATATCTCTTGCAAATAAACTTTGATCCAAGTGACCTTCAGTTTTACCAATAACTAAAAGTATATTATCAGCTTCTTTTAAATCCATTGTAACCATGTTTTGGTAATCTTTAATTAAACCAACCCCCCCAATTGCTGGTGTAGGTTTAATCCCAATATCTTTAGTTTGGTTGTAAAATGAAACGTTTCCAGAAACTACTGGAAACTCTAAGTAAGCACTCGCTTCACCTAAACCTTGAACACACTCAACAAACTCACCCATATTTTCTTCATTTTCAGGACTACCAAAATTTAAGCAATTAGTAATAGCAATTGGTTTAGCACCAACTGAAATTAAGTTCCTCCAACTTTCACAAACAATTTGCTTTCCCCCACTTAAAGGGTGAGCCCAACAATATACAGCAGATGAATCTACAGATGCAGCAACAGCTTTATTGGTACCATGAACTCTAACAACACCAGCATCTCCACCAGGTTTTTGAATAGTATCACCCATAACGGTATGATCGTATTGTTGCCAAATCCACTCTTTGCTACAAACATTTGGATTAGATAATATTTTATTTAAAACATTTTTTACTTTTAAGGTTTTAAATTGTTCTTTATCAACTTTAATCCTTTTAGGTAATTTAGCTTTTTTCCATTTTCGATCATACATAGGTGAGTTTTCAACCAATGTGTTAACAGGAATATCTGCTACTTTTTCTTCATTAAAATAAAGTTCAATTTTTTTACTTTTTGTTGTTTGACCAATTACAGCAAAATCTAAATTCCATTTATCAAATATTTTTTTAGCCATTTCTTCTTTGCCATTTTCTAAAACAATAAGCATTCGCTCTTGGCTTTCTGATAACATAATTTCATAAGGGGACATGTTTGCCTCTCTACAAGGAACTTTATTTAAATTGATCTCAATTCCTAAATTTCCTTTTGAAGCCATTTCAATACTTGAAGAAGTTAATCCAGCAGCACCCATATCCTGAATAGCAATAATCGAATCTCCTGCCATTAATTCTAAACAAGCTTCTAATAATAGTTTTTCTGTAAAAGGATCACCAACTTGAACAGTCGGTTTTTTTTCTTCAATTTTATCATCAAATGAAGCTGATGCCATGCTTGCACCATGAATTCCATCTCGACCTGTTTTTGAACCAACATAGATCACAGGTTTCCCTAAACCTGCAGCTTTTGAATAAAAAATTTTATCTTTTTTTACATGACCTAGGGTCATAGCATTTACTAAAATATTACCATTATAAGATTCGTCAAAACTAGTTTGACCAGCAATTGTTGGAACCCCCATACAATTACCATATCCACCTATACCGTGAACAACTCCACGTAATAAATTCTTAGTTTTTTTATGCTGAGGTGAGCCAAAATGAATTGAGTTTAAATTAGCTATTGGTCTTGCTCCCATTGTAAAGACATCTCTCATAATTCCACCAACACCCGTTGCGGCACCTTGATAAGGTTCAATAAATGAAGGGTGATTATGACTTTCAATTTTAAATACTATTGCATCATCATCGCCAATATCAATAACACCAGCATTTTCACCAGGACCTTGAATTACGTTTTTTCCTTTAGTAGGTAAGTTTTTAAGATGAAATCTTGAAGATTTATAAGAACAATGCTCATTCCACATTGCTGAGAAAATACCAAGCTCAGTAATATTGGGAACTCTTTTTAACAAATCACAGATTTTTTTATATTCATCTTTTTTTAAACCATGATCAATTGCAAGCTGTTCGTTAACTATCATTATTTTAAATTATTAATTAAGTTTTGAAAAAAAATTGAACCATCTTCACCTGAAAGAGCAGGGTCTATCATTCTTTCTGGATGAGGCATCATTCCTAAAACATTTTTTTGTTTATTAAACACACCAGCTATATTTTGTAATGAACCATTTGGATTAGATTGTTCATTAACATTTCCGTTTTCATCTGAATAAAATAAAGCTATTTGGTTATTGTCATTAATTTCTTTAATTTGATCATTAGAGCAAAAGTAATTTCCCTCATTATGAGCTATATGAAACTCGTAGATGTTTTTTTTATCATCTTTAAAATAAGAGTTATCTTTATTGTTAGCTTTAACAAAAACATTTTTGCAAATAAATTCTAAATATTTATTTCTAAGCAGCACACCAGGCAGTAATCCAGATTCAACTAAAATTTGAAACCCATTACAAACTCCCATAACTTTACCACCCCCTTGAGCAAAGTTTAGAACCGATTTCATAATTTTTGATTTTGATGCCATACTTCCACATCTAAGGTAATCCCCGTATGAAAAACCACCTGGTAAAACTACTAAATCACTTTTTGGCAGCTCAACATCGTCATGCCAAACCATTTTGTTTTTAAAACCAAACTTCTTTAAAGCAACATCCATGTCTCTATCACAATTAGATCCAGGAAAGGTTATTACAGATGAATGCATTTTTTATTATTGTGATCCAATAATTTTAAAGTCTTCTATCACTAAGTTTGCTAAAAGTTTCTTACACATTTCTTCAACTTTTTTTTCAGCTTTTTTCTTATCGTCTTCTTTAGTGTCAATTTCAAAATATTTTCCTTGTCTTACTTCATTAATCCCTTCAAATCCCATACCGTCCAGGGTTTGATGGATAACTTTACCTTGAGGATCTAAAACATCTTTTTTAAGTGTTATAATTACAGATATTTTCATATTATTTTCTTTTTTTAACTGATCTTAACTTTGTAACATTAACAGCACTTAAATTTGATTGCTCGTGCAATATACCAAGTCTTTTTGCAACTTCAGTATATGCAGGTATTAAATCACCCAAATCTTTACGAAATCTATCTTTATCTAGTTTTTTATCAGTAATACTGTCCCATAATCTGCAAGTGTCAGGACTAATCTCATCAGCCAGAATAACCTCATTTTTCCCATTTTCTTTAAGCCTTCCAAATTCAAGTTTGAAATCAATTAGTTTAATCCCAACTCCTCTAAACATTCCAATCATAAAATCATTAATTCTAAGAATCATTTTTTTAACTTTTTCTAATTCAGATTTTGTAGCCCAATCAAAAGCTAAAATATGTTCTTCAGCAATAAGTGGATCACCCAATTTATCATCTTTAAGGCAATACTCTAATAGTGGCTGTTTTAGAACTGTTCCATCTTCGATACCTAATCTTTTAGTAATAGAACCTGTTGCAACATTACGAACAATGAATTCAATAGGTATAATCTCAACTAATTTGATAATTTGTTCTCTCATATTTAGTCTTTTTACTAAATGATTTTTAATCCCAATTTGAGTTAAGTTTGATAAAATATGTTCTGAAATTCTATTGTTTAAAACACCTTTGCCTTCAATTGTTGATTTTTTCAAATTATTAAAAGCAGTTGCATCATCTTTGAAATATTGAATAACCAAATTTTTATCAGATGTTGCGTAAATTATTTTAGCTTTGCCTTCGTATAATTTTTTACCTTTTTTCATTATTTGAATACTCTTTTAAAAATTAAATCTACGTTCTTAAAATGCGATGAATAATTGAATATAGCTTTTAATCTTTTTGATGAAATTTTAGCCATTATGAATTTATCATCTGATATAACATCAAATAAATTTAGATTTTCTGCAAAACATTTTTTTGCATAATTTTGAACCATTTTGTAAGATTGTTCTCTACTTAAACCTGATTTTGTTAGTTCTAACATTACTTCTTGTGAAAAAATTAAACCCTTAGTTATATTTAAATTTTCAATCATTTTTTTTGGATAGACAATCATTTTATCTAAAATATTACTTAGTCTTGCTAAAGCAAAATCTAAGGTAATATTTGCGTCTGGACCAATATTTCTTTCAACACTTGAGTGAGAAATATCTCTTTCATGCCATAGTGCAATATTTTCAAGAGCAGGGATAACAGCACTTCGAACCATTCTAGCAAGTCCTGTTAAATTTTCACTTAAGATTGGATTTTTTTTATGAGGCATTGCAGAAGAACCTTTTTGATCCTTTGAAAAAAACTCTTGCACTTCATAAACTTCAGTTCTCTGTAAATGTCTAATCTCAACTGCAACTCTTTCAACTGATCCTGCAATAATTCCAAGAATTGAAAAATAAAAAGCGTGCCTATCTCTTGGTATTACTTGTGTTGATATAGACTCAACTTTTAATCCAAGTTTTTTTGCTACATGTTTTTCAACATTAGGATTAATATTTGCAAATGTGCCAACAGCACCAGAGATTGCGCATGTTGAAATTTCATCAATTGCATCAACTAATCTTTTTCTATTTCTCTTAAACTCCTCATAAAATGATGCTAATTTTAAACCAAAAGTTATAGGTTCAGCGTGAATTCCGTGACTTCTACCCATGCAAGGAGTGTATTTGTATTTTTTGGCTTGTTTCTTTAAAACTTTTAGAATTTGATCAATATCACTGAGTAGAATTTTACCTGATTGAACTAATTGAATATTTAAACTGGTATCTAAAACATCAGAAGAGGTCATGCCTTGGTGAAGGTATCTTGCTTTAATCCCTGCTTTTTCAGTAATAGAGGTTAAAAATGCTATTACATCGTGCTTAACTTTACTCTCAATTTGATGAATTCTTTTAACGTTTATTTTAGCTTTTTTTCTAACAACTGATGCAACACCTTTAGGAATTTGACCTAATTTTTCCATGGCTTCTGCTGCTGCAACCTCTACATCGAGCCAAATTTGGTATTTGTTTTGTTCTGACCATATGTCAGTTAGTTGTTTTCTAGAATATCGTTCAATCATTAATTATAAGTAAGGGGGCTTAGAATAACCTTTAACAGATTCTGTAAAGATTTCATAACCATTTTCAGTAATACCTAGCGTATGTTCAAATTGTGCCGATAAAGATTTGTCTTTTGTAACTGCTGTCCAGCCATCTTTTAGCATCTTTACATCCCATTCACCGATATTTATCATAGGCTCAATTGTAAAAGTCATTCCAGGTCTAAGTTCCATCCCTGTATTTCTTCTTCCATAATGTAAAATATTAGGTGGTTCGTGGAATGTTGTGCTTATTCCATGACCACAAAAATCTCTAACGACTGAGTAGCCTTTTTTTTCAACAAAAGATTGTATTTCATATCCAATGTCACCCAATTTTAATCCTGGCTTTAATAAATTGATTGCTCTCATCATCGACTCGTATGTAGCATCAATTAAGTTATTAACTTTAACAGGAGTTTTTCCAACACAAAACATTCGACTTGTATCACCATAATGTTCATCAACTATAGCTGTTACATCAACATTTAAAGCATCACCTTCAACTAAAACTCTATCAGAAGGTATACCGTGACAGACAACATGATTTAAAGAAGTGCATAATGATTTTTTAAAACCTCTATAAAAAAGTGGAGCTGAGTAACCACCGTTGTCCCTAATAAATTCATATCCTAGTTTATCTACAAACTCTGTAGTTACACCTGGCTTAATATTATCTGTAAGCATATCAAGAGTTCTTGCTGCAAGATTTCCAGCAACTCTCATCTTTTCAAATTTTTCTAAATAATCAGGCATTAATAATTTTAATTTTTTTATCTATTTTAATTTCTTTTAAATTTATTTTACATTGATAAGCTAAAAAGTTAACTCCAGCTTTTTTTGCGAGTAAATAATTTTCATAATATTCTTTATCAATGTCTTTTGCTATTTTAAAATTATCCACACCCTCTATTTGGACTAAAAATAATAGATAGGATTTATAGCCTTTTTTAACCGCCTCTATAAGTGTTTTTAAATGCTTTGACCCTCTAGTGGTAACGGAATCTGGAAATTCTGCAGTTTTTTCTTCTCTGAATAAAGTAACATTTTTAACTTCTACAAATATTTTTTGTTTATTTTTTTCAACTAAAAAATCAAACCGTGTTTCTTTATCAAAAAATACCTCAGCCTTGATACTGTCATTGTTTGCAACTTCTTTAAGTAGATTATTTGCTAAACCATGGTAGGCAATTTTATTTGCAAAATGAGTATTAACACCAACTAAATTTTTTTTAACTTTAACTATTTCAAGAGTATATTTTAACTTTCTTTTTGGGTCATCATTTTTAGATACATAAACCACATTTCCTTCATCTAATAAGCCCTTCATAGATCCAGTATTAGGGCAATGTGCCGTAACTATTTCCTTGCCAATTTTAACGTCTGCAAAAAACCTCTTATAACGTTTGATCAGTTTGCCTTTTATTAAAGCTTTGGTAAATTCCATATTTAAATTGTATATTTAATAATGACCCAAAATACAAAATTTAATGCAGCAATACTTATTATCGGTAATGAGATCCTATCTGGAAGAACGCAAGACACTAATACCAGCACAATTGCACAATGGTTAAACTCAATTGGTGTAAAAGTTAACGAGGTTAGGGTTATTCCAGATATAGAAAATACAATTATTGAGACCGTTAATCATTTAAGAAAGGTTAATAATTATGTATTTACAACTGGTGGTATAGGACCAACTCATGATGATATTACTGCTCAGTCTATTTCTAAAGCATTTAATCTTGAGTATGAAATTCATAAAGAAGCTTTTAAAATATTAGAAGCTTACTACAAAGTGGGTGAATTTAACGAAGGTCGACAAAAAATGGTATGGATGCCACGTAATGCTAATTTAATATTAAATCCAACAAGTGGTGCTCCAGGATTTTATATAGAAAACGTTTTTTGCTTACCAGGAGTTCCTTCAATTTTAAAATCAATGTTGGGTGGATTAAAAAACAAGATAGTAGGGGGAGATCCAATATTAAGCCATACAATAAGTTTAAAAACTGTTGAAAGTGAAATTGCAAACTCTTTAACCAATGTTCAAGATAACAATAAGGATGTTGAAATTGGAAGTTACCCATTTTTTCAAGCAGGCAAGCTAGGCGTATCAATAGTAATAAGATCTGAAGATCAACTTAAAATTGATAAGTGTAGCTCTGAAGTATTAGAGTTTGTTAATCAAAAAAAAATAGAAGTAGTTGCTAGGTAGTTTAATGCTTTATTTTGCTTACGGAAGTAATCTTAATCATTTTCAAATGAAAAGAAGATGCAAGGACAGTGTCTTTTTAAAAAAAATTAATTTAACTAATTTTAAACTAACCTTTAGAAGCAAATATAGAGCTGCTGATATAGAACCTAAAAAAAACTCAATTGTTCCTGGTGCTTTATTTGAAATATCTAAAAGTGATGAAAAAAAATTAGATGTTTATGAAGATTATCCAGTTCTATATAAAAAATATTATTTTACTTATTATGGTAAAAAAGTAATGACCTATACCATGACTAAAAAAACTTTATTTGCATATCCAACAGAACGATATTTAAATGTTGTAAAGAGAGGTTATAAAGATTGTAGTTTAGATAATCGTATTCTTAAAAAAGCATTAAAAGCTTAATAAAAATATTGATATGATTTGTTAACAAAAAGAAGTTGAGTTATAAATAAAAACAGTTAAACAAATGAAAATAGTACATGCCCTCGTGGTGAAATTGGTAGACACAACGGACTTAAAATCCGTGCCTTTTTGGAGTGCCAGTTCGAGTCTGGCCGAGGGCACCACCAAATGAGAGATAAAGTATATTTAGTATTTGATAAAACCAAAGTCTCCCTTAAGATTAAATCAATTCTTATTAAAAAAGTTAAGATTACATCTTTAAGAAAATCCAACATAATAATTGTTCTAGGTGGAGATGGTTTCATGCTTCAAACTTTAAAAAAATTACATAAGTATAAGAAACCTTTCTATGGAATTAATTCTGGAAACTATGGTTTTTTGATGAATAAGTTTTCTAATGAAAACTTTATTAAAAATTTGAATATCTCTAATAGTGTTAAAATTTATCCTCTACAAATGACTGTGACTAATAAAAAAAATCAAACAAAAAAATCAATAGCTATCAATGAGGTATCAATATTAAGACAAAGCAAGCAGGCATCATCAATTTCGATTACTGCTAATAAAAAAAATATTATTAAAAATTTAATCTCTGATGGCGTATTAGTTTCAACACCTGCAGGTAGTACAGCTTATAATTTATCAGCACATGGACCAATTCTAAATTTAGATTCAAGAAAGCTAGCAGTAACTCCGATTAGTCCTTTTAGACCTAGAAGATGGAAGGGTACAATTATTAGTGATAAATCTAAAATTTTAATAAAAAATTTAGATACAAATAAAAGACCTATCAGCGCTGTTGCAGATAATTTTGAGGTTAGAAATGCAAAAACAATTAAAATTCAAGCCAATAAAAAAATTAGCTTTGAATTATTATATGATAAAAATAACAGTCTTCACAAAAAAATAAAGATTGAACAAACGCGTAAAGAAACTTCAAATAATTAAGTGATGGTGCCCCCGCACGGAGTCGAACCGCGGACCTATTGATTACAAATCAATTGCTCTACCAGCTGAGCTACAAGGGCATAAACGATTTCTATTAAGAAATCTTAGACTAATCAAGAATTTTTTTTCAAATAACTTAAATGATGAAACACAATCGCTGCACTATTTGAGATATTTAAGCTTTCTACATCCTTATTTATGTCAATCTTCACAAAAAAATCTGTGTACTTTCCAGTATGTTCTCTCATACCGAAACCTTCAGATCCAAATAAAAGAACATTCTTTCCTTCCCATTTAATTTCTGTAAAGTCTTTTTCTCCTCTTGCATCAAACCCATAAACCCAAAAATTCTTTTCTCTTAAATTTTTAAGTGTTGAATTTATGTTTGATACTTCAAAAATATTAATATGCTCCATGCATCCACTTGCGGCTTTATACATAAGCTTACTATCAGACGGGAATTGTCTTTCTTTAACTATTAATCCATCTATATGAAATGAAGAAGCACTTCTAATTAACGATCCAATATTTCTAGGATCTGTTACTTCATCTATGCAAACAAATGTTAATTCATTTTTTCCTTTTATAAATTCTTTTAAGTCGGGTTGATCGATATGCTCAACTTCTGCAATGTACCCACCGTGCATAATTTGATCTTTAGAGGTATACTTATCTAATTCTTTTTTTGATTTAAAATAGACTTTAACGTCTTCAAGGACATTCTTCTTTGGGTTTTTTCTATGAATATTTTTTTTACTTTCTTCTGTTAAAAAAACTTTTAAAACCTTTCTTTTTGGGTTTCTTAAAGCCTCAATTACAGCATGTTGACCAACGATTAAAAAAGATGATTTATTCATAAAATTATCTTTGTTTTATACGTATTTTCCTCCATTTTCACAGTAAATCTCGTGTTGCAATTGCATAATAAAAATATATAAAACGCATGTTGTTTGAAGCTTTATTGAGCAAGGGGACACTTCCCCAAAAAGGAGGGGTTCCAGAGCGGTCAAATGGGGCGGGCTGTAAACCCGTTGACTTCGGTCTTCGAAAGTTCGAATCTTTCCCCCTCCACCAATCAATAAAATTTTTTATAACAATGGAGTGTTATTCTTGATGTTGTGCGGGTGTAGTTCAATGGTAGAACGCTAGCCTTCCAAGCTGGATGTAAGAGTTCGATTCTCTTTACCCGCTCCAAGAAAAAAAGAAATTATTAATAAAACTAAAACTGAGGTAAAAACGTAATGTCAAAAGAAAAGTTCGTAAGAAATAAACCACACTGTAACATCGGTACAATTGGTCATGTCGACCATGGTAAGACAACATTAACAGCTGCTATCACAATTACATTAGCAGAACTTGGTGGAGGAAAAGCTGTTGCTTACGATCAGATTGATAAAGCCCCTGAAGAAAAAGAAAGAGGGATTACAATTTCAACTGCTCACGTTGAATATGAAACTGAAAAAAGACACTACGCACACGTTGATTGCCCAGGTCACGCTGACTATGTAAAAAACATGATTACCGGTGCAGCTCAAATGGATGGAGCTATCTTAGTGGTTAATGCTGCTGATGGTCCTATGCCTCAAACTAGAGAACACATTCTTTTAGGAAGACAAGTTGGTATTCCTGCAATTGTTGTTTACTTAAATAAAGTAGATCAAGTTGATGATAAAGATATGATTGAACTTGTTGAAGAAGAAATTAGAGAACTTTTAACTTCATACAAATATCCAGGTGATAAAACTCCTATCGTTAAAGGATCTGCATTAGCTGCTGTTGAAGGTAGAGATGAAGAAATTGGAAAAAATTCTATTATAGAATTAATGAAAGCTGTTGATGAATTTATTCCTCAACCAACTAGAGATATTGACAAACCTTTCCTAATGCCTGTTGAGGATGTTTTCTCAATTTCAGGTAGAGGGACTGTTGCAACTGGAAGAATTGAATCTGGTGTTATTAAAACTGGTGAAGAAGTTGAAATCGTAGGGGTTACTGCAACTAAAAAATCAGTTTGTACTGGTGTTGAAATGTTCAGAAAACTTTTAGATTCTGGTGAAGCAGGGGATAACGTTGGTATACTATTAAGAGGTGTTGAACGTGATGACATTCAAAGAGGACAAGTTCTTTGTAAACCTGCTTCAATTACACCACACACTAAATTTGAAGCTCAGGCCTATGTACTTAAAAAAGATGAGGGTGGAAGACACACTCCTTTCTTTACTAAATACAGACCTCAGTTTTACTTTAGAACAACTGATGTAACTGGAGAAGTTACATTACCAGCTGGAACTGAAATGGTTATGCCTGGTGATGACGCTAAATTCACTGTTACATTAATTACTCCAATTGCGATGAGCGAAAAATTAAACTTTGCTATTCGTGAAGGTGGTAGAACAGTTGGAGCTGGAGTAGTAACTAAAATTATAGAGTAAACTCTATAGGAGTGTAGCTCAATTGGTAGAGTGCCGGTCTCCAAAACCGGAGGTTGAGGGTTCGATTCCCTCCGCTCCTGCCAATAAGCTAAACAGTATATTATGAAAAACCCGATAAAATTTATCCAAGAAGTTAAACAAGAAGCCTTTAAAGTTTCTTGGCCTACCGGAAAAGAGACAATGCAAGGTGCATTAATGGTATTTGCTATGGCAGTTATTATGTCTCTTTTCTTTTTGCTTCTTGATCAAGTACTTAAATTTTTATTGGAAGCTTTACTAAAGGTAAGTATTTAATGAAAAATTGGTATATTGTTCAATCACACTCAAATTTTGAGAATAAAGTTGCTGGATTAATTAAGGAAGAAGCTGAAAAAGCAAAAATTTCTGACAAAATTGAAGAAATTGTTGTTCCAACACACGATGTAACAGAAGTAAAAAGAGGAAAGAGAATTCAGAGAAAAAAGAAATACTTTCCTGGTTATGTTTTGATTAAAAGTGAAATGGATAATGATCTTTATCATTTAATTAAAAACTTAAAGCGTGTGAGTGGGTTTTTAGGTTCAAAGGGCATTCCTGTTCCTGTTTCAGATAAAGAAATAGAAAAGATTTTAGGACAAATAAAAGATGGTGTAGCTCAGCCAAAATCTGGTATAGAATACAGCATTGGTGAAAAAGTTCAGGTCGTTGACGGTCCTTTTGCATCATTCAGCGGTATGGTTGAAGATATAGATGAAGAGAAATCAAGACTTAAGGTTTCAGTTTCAATATTTGGAAGACCAACACCAGTTGATTTAGAATATAACCAAGTAGAGAAAGCAAGTTAATGGCAAAAGAAATTAGTGGATATATAAAGTTACAAATTATGGGTGGCCAAGCCAATCCAGCACCGCCAGTTGGTCCTGCGTTAGGTCAACGTGGAATTAATATAATGGAATTTTGTAAAGCTTTTAACGATAAAACAAAAGCATTTGCTGGAAAACCAATTCCAGTAGTTATCACAGTATATAAAGATAAAAAATTTGATTTTGAAATTAAATCACCGCCAGCATCACATTTTATTAAAGAAGCTGCTAAACTTAAAGGTGGATCTAAAGAGCCAGGCAGAAGTATTGCTGGATCAATTACAAAAAAACAAGCAGAAGAAATTGCAACCCAAAAGATGAAAGATCTTAATGCTCACGATCTTGAGCAAGCGGTAAAAATTATTGCAGGATCAGCAAGATCAATGGGGATAGAGGTTAAAGACTAATGCCATCAAAAAGATTTAAACAATTACCTGAAAAAACAAAAGATTTAACTGCTGATGTTATTGAAAATTTATTAGCGAATGTTAAAAAAAATTGTACTACAAAATTTGATGAATCAATTGACTTGAGCTTTCAAGTGAACAACAAACAAAAAAAAGGTGAAGTAAATATTAGAACTGTAGTTAACTTACCTGGTGGAACAGGTAAGAAAGTGAAAGTAGCTGTTGTTTGTGAGGATACAAAAGCCAAAGAAGCTAAAGATGCCGGAGCTGATATAGTTGGTAGCGATGAATTTATTGATAAAATTAAAGCTGGTGAACTTAATTTTGAAAAATTAATTTGTACACCAGGTATGATGGTTAAATTATCTAAGCTTGGAAAAGTTTTAGGTCCAAAAGGATTAATGCCTAACCCAAAATTAGGATCAGTTTCAGAGGACATTAAGCAAGCTGTAACAAATGCTAAATCAGGACAAGCAGAAATTAGAAACGATAAAGATGGAAATATTGGTGTAAGTATAGGCAAGAAATCTTTCCATGATGATCAATTACTTAAAAATTTTCATGCTATTTTAGATACTTTAGAAAAAGAAAAAGGAAACCTAACTTTAAAAGGTGACTTAATAAAAAATACTTTTATAACGTCAAGCATGGGTGTTTCGTATAAAGTTAAATTAGGAAAAGCTATATAGTTATGATGAACAAGGAACAAAAAAAGAATTATATTAGTGAAATGGAAACACATTTTCAGAATAATGAAGCTGTAATGGTAACTCACTACCAAGGACTTACAATGTCTCAACTTGATGAACTTAGAGCGCAAATGAGAGAACATGGCATTAAGTTCACTATAACAAAAAATAGAATTACAAAAATTGCACTAGAAAAAACTAAGTGTAAGGAGCTATCAAATTTATTTACAGGCGCTACTGCAGTTGCTTTTTCTAATGACGCGATAATATCAGCTAGAATTTTATCTAAATTTGCCAAAACAAACGAAAGTTTGAAACTTTTAGGTGGAATTATGGGTAATGAGGTATTAGACCAAGCTGCAGTTCAAAATGTAGCAAATTTACCAACACTTGATGAAGCAAGAGCTAATCTTGTCGGAATTTTGGCTACACCAGCATCAAAATTAGTAAGTATTTTACTTGCACGATCCGAAAAAATGAGTAGTTTGAGCCCAGAAAATTCTTAAAAAACAACCTAAAGAGTAAAAAAAAATATGCCTGATCTAAACAAAATTATTGAAGACTTATCAAGTTTAACTGTCGTTGAAGCAGCTGAACTTTCAAAACAGCTTGAAGAAAAGTGGGGTGTTACTGCTATGGCTGCAGCAGCACCAGCAGCAGCAGCAGGCGGTGCAGCTGAAGAAGCAAAAGATGATTTTACAATCATGTTAATTTCTGCAGGTGATAAAAAAATTAATGTTATTAAAGAAGTTAGAGCAGCAACATCTTTAGGTCTTAAAGAAGCAAAAGATTTAGTTGAGGGTGCACCAAAAGAAGTTAAGTCTGGTGTAAACAAAAAAGATGCTGAAGAGATCAAGGCTAAGTTGGAAGCAGCTGGCGCAAAAGTAGAACTTAAATAAATTAATTAGAAAGATTTCATAACTGGTTAATTTATTAATCAGTGATTAGTAATAAATGCAATTATCTTTTACTCAAAAGAAAAATGTAAGAAAAAGCTTTGGAAAGCTTGCGGAAACTTTATCTATTCCAAATTTAATTGAAGTTCAAAAAAATTCATACAAACAACTTACTGATTTTGACAGTGAAGCTGGAGATTTATCAAAAGGATTTGATAGAGTTTTTAAAAGTATTTTTCCGATAGAAGATTTAAATGATAAAGCCACATTAGAATACGTTTCTTATAGACTTGAAAAACCAAAATTTGATACTGAAGAATGTATTCAAAGAGGATTATCTTTTACGTCAGCACTAAAATGTACTTTAAGATTGGTTGTTTACGAAATTGACCAAGAAAACAATACTAAAGATATTTTATCTGCCAAAGAGCAGGAAGTTTATATGGGTGAAGTACCTATGATGACTGATAGTGGAACTTTTATAACAAACGGTGTTCAAAGAGTTGTTGTAAACCAAATGCACAGAAGTCCGGGTGTTTTCTTTGATCATGATAAAGGCAAATCACATGCAAGTGGTAAATTATTATTTAATTGTAGAGTTATTCCTAACAGAGGATCTTGGTTAGATTTAGAATACGATGTTAAAGATTTTTTATATTTCAAGATTGATAGAAAGAAAAAAATATTTGCTTCAACTCTTTTGATGGCTTTAGGTTTAACTAAATCAGAAATAGCGGATGAGTTTTATGATAAAGACACTTATTCATTTGATGCAAAAACAGGTAAATGGAAAACAAAATTTAATCCTGAAAATTACAAAGCAAAAAATTTTTCTGAAGAAGTTACTGATGCTAAAACAGGAAATGTTGTAATTAAGCTTGGTGATAAAATTAATTTTTTAAATGCTAAAAAGTTAGCTTCAGATGGGCTTAAAGACATTCTTGTATCTCAAGAGTCTTTAATTGGAAAATATTTGCATAATGAAGTTAAAGTTAGTGATGATGAAGAAGAAGGTATTTTTGGAATAGGTACAGAGTTAAATGATACCATTATTAAGCAAATTTTAGAGGCTAACATTAGCTCAATTGAAATTTCTATTACTAATTCTATTAATAAAGGACCTTATTTATTAACAACTATCTTAAATGATAAAAATAATTCAAAAAATGATGCAATTACTGAAATTTACAAGGTTTTAAGACCAGGTGAACCGCCAACAGTTGAGATTGCTACACAGATATTTAATAACCTGTTCTTTAGTTCAGATAGATACGATCTTTCTGATGTTGGTAGAGTTAAGATGAACTCGAGACTGAACCTTGAGTGTTCTGATAAAATTACAATTTTAAGAAATGACGACATAATTGCTATCGTTCATAAAATGTTAGATTTAAGAGATGGTAAAGATGAAGTTGATGATATTGATCACTTAGGTAACAGAAGAGTAAGATCTGTTGGCGAACTTGTTGAAAACCAAGCGCGTATTGGTGTTTACAGAATGGAAAGAGCGATTAAAGAAAAAATGACAACTCTTGATATTGAATCAGCAATGCCACAAGATTTGATTAATGCGAAACCATTAACAGTTTCTCTTAAAGATTTTTTTGTAAGTTCACAACTTTCTCAATTTATGGATCAAACAAATCCATTATCAGAAATTACACACAAAAGAAGAGTTTCAGCTTTAGGACCAGGTGGGTTAACTAGAGAAAGAGCTGGGTTTGAGGTACGTGACGTTCATCCAACTCACTACGGAAGAATTTGTCCAATTGAAACACCTGAAGGACCGAACATTGGTTTGATTAATAGCTTATCTACTTATGCTAAAATTAATAAGTATGGTTTTATTGAAAGTCCTTATAAAAAAGTTTTAAACGGTGTAGTTCAAGATAAAGTTGAATATCTTTCAGCGATGGAAGAAACAAAATATACAATTGCTCAAGCTAATGCAAAAATAGATAAATCTGGAAAAATTTTAGAAGAACTTGTTCCTTGTAGAGAAAATTTAAACTTCGTTTTATCAAATCCAAGTAAAATTGATTATATTGATGTTTCACCTAAACAGTTAGTTTCTGTTGCAGCCTCTCTAATCCCTTTCTTAGAAAATGATGATGCGAACAGAGCTCTAATGGGATCTAACATGATGAGACAAGCGGTTCCTTTATTAAAACCAGAATCTCCTTTAGTTGGTACTGGAATTGAAAGTGATGTTGCTCTTGATTCAGGTGTAACTATTGTTGCTAGTCGTGATGGTACAGTTGATAAAATTGATGGAAAAAGAATTGTAATCAAAGCAACAGAAGAAACAGATTTCACTAAATCAGGTGTGGATATTTATAACCTGCAAAAATTTAAAAGATCAAACCAAAATACATGTATAAACCAGAAACCACTTGTTAGAGTAGGTGATAAAGTTAAATCAGGAGATATTATTGCTGACGGACCATCTACTAAACTAGGTGAGCTAGCACTTGGAAAAAATGTGACAGTAGCATTTATGCCTTGGCAAGGTTACAATTTTGAAGACTCTATTTTAATTTCAGAAAGATGTGTCACGGATGATGTATTTACATCAGTTCATATTGTTGAATATGAAGTTATGGCTAGAGATACAAAATTGGGTGAAGAAGAAATCACTAGAGATATTCCAAATGTAAATGAAGAAGCCCTAAAAAACCTTGATGAATCTGGAATTGTTTATATTGGCGCTGAAGTAAAAGCTGGCGATATATTAGTTGGTAAAGTTACACCTAAAGGAGATTCAGCATCTGGACCTGAGGAAAAATTATTAAGATCTATTTTTGGTGAAAAAGCAATCGATGTAACTGACACATCATTAAAAATGTCTCGAGGAAGCAGTGGAACGGTTGTTGATGTTAGAGTATTCAATAGACATGGTATAGAAAAAGATGAAAGATCTATTACAATTGAAAGAGCAGAAATTGATACTGTTCAACAAGACAAAATTGTAGAGGAAGAAATTCTAGAAAGAAGCATAAAACAAAGAGCTAATCAAATCTTATCAGGAGCTTCTTTAACTAAAAAAATAAAAGATTTAGACGAAGGTACCAAACTTGATCTTGAGACAATTAATAAAATTAATATTAACGATGTATTCAAAATAACAGTAGGCAATGTTAATGATGAAGCGAGTATTGCTCAATTAAAAGATCAATACAATCAAGCAAAACAAGATATTCAAGAAAGATTTGAAGATAAGGTTTTAAAAATTAGAAGTGGAGATGATTTATTACCAAGTGTTATGAAAATGGTAAAAGTTTTCGTTGCGATTAAAAGAAGATTAAGACCAGGTGATAAGATGTCAGGTAGACACGGAAACAAGGGTGTAGTCAGTAAAATTGTCCCTGTTGAAGATATGCCTTATAGAGAAGATGGAAGACCTGTTGACATTGTATTAAATCCACTTGGAGTTCCAAGTCGTATGAATGTTGGTCAAATCTTGGAAACTCACCTTGGTTGGGCTTGTAAAGAATTTGGTGAAGAAGTTAAAAGATTAGTTAATGAAAATAATAAAAAATTTGAAAAAACTGAAAAAATTTCATCATTCCTAAAATCTGTTTATGGTAAAGAAGTGTTTGATGGGGGAATTGACAAATTAAACAAAACTGAATTTTCAGATTTATGTGAAAACTTACAAAATGGTATAGCTATTTCAACTCCAGTATTTGATGGAGCTAAAGAAAAAGATGTTTCTGAAATGCTTGAGTTAGCAAAATTACCTACTTCAGGTCAAACTAATTTATGGGATGGTAGAACAGGCGAAATGTTTGATAGACCTGTAACCGTTGGTATTATTTATATGCTTAAACTGCATCACTTGGTTGAGGATAAAATTCACGCAAGATCTACTGGTCCTTATAGTCTTGTTACACAGCAGCCATTGGGTGGTAAAGCACAACTTGGTGGACAAAGATTTGGTGAAATGGAAGTGTGGGCTCTTGAAGCGTATGGAGCTTCGTACACATTACAAGAAATTTTAACAGTCAAGTCAGATGACGTTGCCGGAAGAGTTAAAGTTTATGAAACGATTGTTAAAGGTGAAGAAAATTTTGAGTCTGGAATTCCAGAGTCATTCAACGTTCTAGTTAAAGAAATTAAATCATTAGCACTAAACATAGAGTTAAATTAAATATGAAAAAAGAATTAACAGATTTATTTAAAAATAGTGAAGTTTCTGAAGCACAAAATTTTAATAGCATTAAAATTACTTTAGCTAGCCCTGAAAAAATTAAATCTTGGACATATGGTGAAATTAAAAAACCTGAAACTATTAACTATAGAACTTTTAGACCAGAAAAAGATGGTTTGTTTTGTGCTAGAATTTTTGGACCGATAAAAGATTACGAATGTTTGTGCGGTAAGTACAAGCGTATGAAGTTTAGAGGTATTATTTGTGAAAAATGTGGAGTTGAAGTTACAAAATCCAATGTAAGAAGAGAGAGAATGGGTCACATAAACCTTGCAACTCCCGTTGCACACATTTGGTTTTTAAAATCTTTACCTAGTAGAATTTCACTAGCCGTTGATATGAAGTTAAAAGAAGTTGAAAGAGTTCTTTATTTCGAAAACTTCATAGTTATTGAGCCTGGTTTAACTGGTCTTCAAAAAAATCAATTACTTAACGAAGAAGAATTAGCAAAATACCAAGACGAGTTTGGTGAAGAATCATTTGAAGCTGGTATTGGAGCTGAAGCAATTTTATCTATTCTTAAATCAATGGATCTTGAGCTTGAAAGAAAGCTTTTAATTAATACAATTAAAGAAACAAAATCAAAAGTTAATGAAGAAAGATCAATTAAAAGACTTAAATTGATTGAGTCATTTATTGAAACTGGTCAAAAGCCAGAATGGATGATTTTAACTGTAATACCAGTTATACCACCTGAATTAAGACCTTTAGTTCCATTAGATGGTGGAAGATTTGCTACATCAGATCTTAATGATCTTTATAGAAGAGTTATAAACAGAAATAATCGTCTTAAGAGATTAATGGATTTAAAAGCTCCTGATATCATTGTTAGAAATGAGAAAAGAATGCTTCAAGAATCTGTTGATGCATTATTTGATAATGGTCGTAGAGGAAGAGTAATTACTGGAACCGGTAAACGTCCACTTAAATCTTTAGCAGAGATGCTTAAAGGTAAACAAGGTAGATTTAGACAAAACTTACTAGGAAAAAGAGTAGATTATTCAGGAAGATCTGTAATCGTTGTAGGGCCAGACCTTAAATTACATGAATGTGGTTTACCTAAGAAGATGGCTTTAGAATTATTTAAACCATTCTTGTATGCTAGATTAAATAAACTAGGATTAGCTTCTACAATCAAACAAGCAAAAAAATTAGTAGAAAAAGAAACTAATGCTGTTTGGGATGCATTAGAACTTATTGTAAGAGAACACCCAGTTTTATTAAACCGTGCACCAACACTTCACAGACTTGGAGTTCAAGCTTTTGAACCTAAGTTAATTGAAGGAGATGCAATTGAACTTCATCCTTTATGTTGTGCGGCCTTTAATGCTGACTTTGATGGTGACCAAATGGCAGTTCACGTACCTCTAAGTTTAGAAGCTCAACTAGAAGCAAGAATTTTAATGCTATCAACAAATAACATTTTAAGTCCATCAAACGGTAAACCTATAATAGTACCGAGTCAGGATATGATCTTAGGTCTTTACTATTTATCTCAAGCGCCTTTTCAAACTGAAAAACCAGATGGTTACTTCATAAATAATGATGAAATTGAACATGCACTATCTACAGGTCAAATAAAAGTTCACTCTACTATTGTTTCTAGATTTGAAACATTAGATGAGAAGGGCAACAAAAGAGTTGAAAAACACACTACGACTGCTGGAAGATTCTTATTAGCTAACTTACTTCCAAAACATAAAGATATTACTTTTTCAATGATTGATAGATTGCTTCCTAAAAAAACTGTTTCAGAAATTATCGATAGTGTTTTTAGATTTTGTGGTCAGAAAACTACAGTTATATTTTGTGACCATTTAAAAGATTTAGGTTTCAAGCACGCATTTAAAGCAGGTATTTCTTTTGGTAAAGATGATTTAGTTATTCCTGCAAACAAAGGACAACTAATTGAAGATACTAAAAAATTAATTGCAGATTATGAAAATCAATATTCAGAAGGTTTAATTACTAGAGGTGAAAAATATAACAAAGTTGTTGATGCTTGGTCAAAATGTACAGATAAAGTTGCTGGTGAAATGATGAGAGGTATTTCAGCTACAGAAAGTACTCCTGATGGCATGAAGATTAACTCAGTATTTATGATGGCAGATAGTGGAGCTAGAGGTTCAGCTGCGCAAATGAAACAGTTGGCTGGTATGAGAGGTCTTATTGCAAAACCATCTGGTGAAATTATCGAAACTCCAATTATTTCTAACTTCAAAGAAGGTTTAACTGCCCTAGAATATTTTAATTCAACACACGGAGCCAGAAAAGGTTTAGCTGATACAGCCCTGAAAACTGCAAGCTCGGGTTATTTAACAAGAAGACTTTGTGACGTAGCTCAAGATCTTACTATATCTAAAATTAAGTGTGATAATCCAGGGTTTATTGAATTAGCAGAAATTTTGGAAGGTGGAAATGTTGTTGTTAGTTTATCAGAAAGAGCACTTGGTAGAGTTACAGCTTTCGATGTAAAAAATCCAATCACTGGCGAAGTAGTTATTAAAAAAGAAACAATGATTGATGAAGCTGGTTGCGATAAAATTGATGCAGCTGGTGTTAAATTTATTAAAGCTTATTCAGTTATGACTTGTAGCTCTAAACTTGGTGTTTGTGCTACTTGTTATGGAAGAGATTTATCTAGAGGAAAAATGGTTCATGTTGGTGAAGCAATTGGTATGATTTCAGCTCAATCAATTGGTGAACCTGGTACTCAGTTAACAATGAGAACCTTCCACGTTGGTGGTACTGCTTCTGTTAAGCAAGAATCTCAGATTGTAACAAAAACAGCTGGAACTTTAAAAATTATAAACTCTAACCTATTAGAAGATTCTAAGAAAAATTTAATTGTAATGGGAAGAAATACACAATTATCAATTGAAGATAATAATGGAGTTCAAGTTGCTGTTTACAAAGTTGCTTATGGATCAAAATTATTTTTCCAGAATGGTGATAAAGTTAAAGCAAATGAAAAAATTTGTGAATGGGATCCTTATACAACTCCAGTTATCGCAGAGAAAAGTGGTATAGCTGGCTATGTAGATTTAATTGATGGTGTTTCAATTCAAGAAACAACTGATGATGCAACAGGAATTTCATCTAAATCTGTTATTGATTGGAGAGCTCAATCTAAAAACACAGATTTAAAACCAAGAATTACTTTAAGAGATGATAAAGGAAATGTTATTAAAAAAGCTGACGATAATGAAGCCAGATATTATTTAGTTCCAGATTCAATTCTTTCAGTGAAAGATGGTCAAAAAATATTTGCTGGTGATATAATAGCTAGACTTCCAAAGGAAACTACTAAAACAAAAGATATTACTGGAGGATTGCCTCGTGTTGCAGAATTATTTGAAGCTAGAAAAGCAAAAGATAGTGCAATAATTGCAGAAAATGATGGCCAAGTTTTATTTGGTAAAGAAGTTAGAGGAAAACAAAGAATTTCCATACAACCAGATAATGGTGAACCTTCAAATTATCTAATTCCAAAAGGTAAACATATTAATTTTAACCAAGGTGAAAAAATAAAAAAAGGTGAGTATCTTTTAGATGGACAACCGTTGCCACATGATATTTTAAGAATACTTGGTATAAAAGATTTAACAGAATACTTTGTTAACCAAGTACAAGAAGTTTATAGGTTACAAGGTGTAATTATTAACGACAAACATATCGAAACGATATTAAGACAAATGCTTAAAAAAGTTGAAATCAAAGAGTCTGGCGACTCGTCTTACTTACCAGGTGAAATGATTGACAGAATTAAGTTTGATAATACAAATGAAAAACTAGTTGCTGAAGGAAAGAATCCAGCATCTGGTGAAAGAGTTTTAATGGGTATTACTAAAGCTTCACTTCAAACTGAGTCATTTATTTCTGCTGCTTCATTCCAAGAAACTACTAGAGTTTTAACTGATGCTGCGATTAAAGGTAAAGTCGACCCATTAAATGGCTTAAAAGAGAACGTTATTGTAGGTAGATTAGTTCCAGCTGGAACAGGTCACATTAAGAACAAATGGAATAAGAATGCCATTGATGCCGATAATAAATTCTTAGCTGAGCAAGAGAAAATTGAGCCTTTAGAGACTACAGAAACTCCAGCAAATTAATAAAAAAAACACGTTTAACTTGTAGTTTTAGTTTGACAATCAGAGATTTAATAGTATTTTGACGCTGTTTTTGGTTGGAATGTAGTACCTACTTTACGGAACTAAACGCTGCCACAAAATAACCTGTCAGTTATTTTCACTCAAAAATATATTAATTAATTAAAAAAATTTATGCCAACTATTAACCAGTTGTTAAGAAAAAAAAGAATTAAACCTGTTGCTAGGAATAAAGTTCCTGCACTTCAAAAACAACCTTTGAAGAGAGGTGTTTGTGTAAAAGTTTATACAACAACTCCTAAAAAACCCAACTCAGCATTAAGAAAAGTTGCTAGAGTTAGACTATCTAATGGTTTTGAAGTTACAGCTTATATTGGTGGTGAAGGTCATAATTTACAAGAACACTCAGTTGTTTTAATTAGGGGCGGTCGTGTAAAAGATTTACCTGGTGTTCGTTATCATATCCTTAGAGGAAACCTAGACACACAAGGTGTTGCAAATAGAAAGAAACGTAGATCTTTGTATGGAACTAAAAAAGGTAAATAATTATGTCTAGAAAAAAAACACAACCCAAAAAAGTTGTTACTCCAGACCCAATATTTAATTCTACAATAATCCCTAAATTAATTAACTCAATAATGTACGACGGCAAAAAAGTAGTTGCTGAAAAAATTGTCTATGAAGCTATAGAAAAAATAAAATCAAAAACAAAAGAAGAGCCCATTAATGTTTTTAATGAAGCGATAAATAATATTAAACCCACTGTAGAAGTTAGATCACGTAGAGTAGGTGGCGCAACTTATCAAGTTCCTGTTGAAGTTAAAACTAAACGTGCACAAGCACTAGCAATTAGATGGTTAGTTGATGCTTCTAGAAAAAGAAAAGACAAACATATGTCAGATAAAATTTTTAACGAACTGTATGATGCTTATGAAAAAAAAGGTTCTGCAGTTAAAAAAAGAGAAGATGTACATAAAATGGCAGAATCAAATAAAGCTTTTGCTCATTTTAGGTGGTAATAAATTATGGCTAGAACACATACATTAAATAAATACAGAAACATTGGTATCATGGCCCATATTGATGCTGGTAAAACTACTACGACCGAAAGAATTTTATATTACACAGGAAAAAGTCATAAAATTGGTGAAGTACATGATGGTGCTGCAACAATGGATTGGATGGAACAAGAACAAGAAAGAGGTATTACGATTACATCAGCAGCAACAACTTGCTTCTGGAATGATCATAGAATTAATATCATCGACACTCCTGGACACGTTGACTTTACGATTGAAGTAGAAAGATCATTAAAAGTTTTAGATGGTGCTGTTTGTGTTTTTGATGGTGTTGCCGGTGTAGAACCTCAATCTGAAACAGTATGGAGACAGGCTGATAAATATAAAGTTCCAAGAATTTGTTTTGTAAACAAGTTAGATAGAACGGGTGCTGATTTTTATAGATGTGTTGAAATGATTAAGGATAGATTAGGCTGTAAGCCTCTACCAATTCAAATCCCTATTGGTATTGAAGCAGATTTATCTGGCGTTGTTGACTTAGTTAAAATGAAAGCTCAAGTTTGGAAAAATGAAGCTTTAGGAGCTGAATGGGAATACAAAGAAATTCCTGATGATTTAAAAGAAATTTCACAAAAATACAGAACTGAATTAGTTGAAATGGCTGTAGAGCAAGATGAAAAACTAATGGAAGCTTACCTAAATGGGGAAGAAATCAAAGAAGAAGATTTAGTAAAATGCATAAGAAAAGGAACTTTAAATTTTAGTTTTGTTCCAATAACTACTGGTTCAGCTTTTAAAAACAAAGGTGTTCAACCTTTACTTGACGCTGTAATTAACTACTTACCAAGCCCGATCGATATTGGATCTATTAATGGAACTAAACCAGGTAGTGAAGATGTTGTTGAAATGAAGTTTGATGATGGTACAGGATTTTCTGCATTAGCATTTAAAGTTGCTAATGACCCATTTGTTGGTTCATTAACTTTTATTAGAATTTACTCGGGAACGATTAGAACTGGAACTGCCGTTTATAATACTTCAAAAGATAAAGAAGAAAGAGTTGGTAGAATGCTTTTAATGCATGCGAACTCAAGAGAGGATATCAAAGAAGCAAATACGGGTGACATTGTTGCTTTAGCTGGTTTAAAATACACGATAACAGGACATACTCTTTGTGATGAAGCTAATCCTGTTTTATTAGAACCAATGGAGTTCCCGGAACCTGTAATCGAAATTGCTGTTGAGCCTAAAACAAAAGCTGACCAAGAAAAAATGGGTGAAGCATTAGGAAGATTGGCTAAAGAAGACCCATCATTCAGAGTAACGTCAGATGAAGAATCTGGTCAAACTATTATTAAAGGAATGGGTGAGTTACACCTTGATATTATTGTCGATAGAATGAAAAGAGAATTTAATGTAGAGGCAAATGTTGGTGCTCCTCAAGTTGCTTATAGAGAAACATTACAAAACGCCTCAGAATTTGAATATACTCATAAAAAACAAAGTGGTGGTGCTGGTCAGTTTGCAAAAGTTAAACTTTTGGTTGAACCACAAGAGCCTGGTTCAGGTAGATCTGTTGAAAGCAAAATTAAAGGTGGTGCAATTCCAAAAGAATTTATTCCTGGTGTTGAAAAAGGAATTGAAACAATTTCAGATGGCGGAATTTTAGCAGGATTTCCAATGATTGATTATAAAGTTACAATTTTAGATGGATTACATCATGATGTTGACTCAAGTGTTCTTGCATTTGAATTAGCAGGTAGAGCTTGCTTTAAAGAAGCGTGTACTAGAGGAACTTTGAAATTATTAGAACCAGTTATGAGAGTTGAAGTTGTCACACCAGAAGATTATATGGGTGATGTTATTGGTGACCTGAATAGTAGAAGAGGCCAAATCAGTACTCAAGAAAATAGAGGAAATGCAACAGTGATTACAGCTATGGTTCCTTTAGCTAACATGTTTGGATATATAAATAGCTTAAGATCAATGTCTCAAGGTAGAGCTCAGTATTCAATGTTTTTTGATCATTACTCTAAAGTCCCACAAAACGTGCAGGATGAAGTAACTAAGAAAATTGCAGGCTAACTATTATGGAAAAACAAAACATAAGAATAAAATTAAGAGCTTACGACAATAAGATTTTAGATGCTTCTACAGAAGAGATTGTTAATACTGTTAAAAGAACAGGTGCTACCATCAAGGGACCAATTCCTTTGCCAACTAGAATTGAAAAATACACAGTTCTTAAAGGACCACATATAGATAAAAAAAGTAGAGAGCAATTTGAAACAAGAACACACAAAAGATTAATAGATATTATAGAGCCAACACCTCAAACTGTTGAAGCTTTAATGAAACTTGATTTAGCATCAGGTGTTGATGTGGAGATTAAAATTTAAATATGACCGAGATTGCATTAATTGGGAAAAAAATTGGTATGACTAGAGAGTTCTATAAAACAGGGCGTTTAGTTCCAGTAACTGTTATTAAAATGGAAAAGGCTAGAGTGATCCAAGTTATTGACGAAGAAAAACGTGGATATAAAGCTGTGCAATTGGGGTTTGGTAAAATTAAAGCATCTAAACTTACAAAAGCAATGAAAGGCTTTTATGCAAAGAAAAATACAGAAGCTAAGAAAAAATTAAAAGAATTTAGAGTTAAAGATACAGAGTTATACAAAGAAGGTAACGAATTTGGTCTTGAAATATTTAATGAAGTTAAGTTTGTTGATACTACTTCAAAAACTATTGGTAAAGGTTTTGCAGGTGCCATGAAGAGACACAATTTTGGTGGATTAAGAGCTACACACGGAGTTTCTGTATCACATAGATCTCATGGATCCACTGGACAAAGACAAGATCCTGGTAAAGTTTTTAAAGGTAAAAAAATGGCTGGTCATATGGGTGATAGAGTTAGAACTATGCAAAATTTAGAGATTATTAAGACAGATGTTGAAAATGAATTGTTATATTTAAAAGGATCAATTCCTGGTTCAAAAAATACTGAAATCTTAGTTAAAAAGTCAGTAAAAGTTATAAACAAAATGACTATTAATGAAAAAATTGCTGCCGCTGAAGAAGCTAAAAAAACACCAGATAAAAAAGAAAAAATAATGAAAATTGATAAATTAAACTTAGACGGTAAAAAAGATTCAATTGAAGTTTTAGATAAAATTTTCTCTGCTAAAATTAATAAAAGATTGGTTGATAACGTATTATATAAAACTAATGCTAATTACAAAGGTAGACACGCAAAAACTAAACAACAAAATGAGATTGCTGGATCTACATCAAAAATTTATGCTCAAAAAGGTACTGGTGGAGCTAGACACGCAAGTAGAAAAGCACCTATTTTTGTTGGTGGTGGTGTTGCACATGGACCTAAAGGTGAACTGGCATACAAAAAAAGAAAATTAAATAAAAGTGAAAAAAAACTAAGTATAGCTTCACTAATTACTGAGAAGAATAAACTTAATAATTTGATAATTTTTAGTGATTTTGGAAATGAGATTAAAAAAACTAAAGAAATGCATTTAATTATTAAAAAATTTGAAATTACAAATTCATTAATAATTTTAGATAAATCATCTAAAGAGAAAATTGAAAAGTCAGTTAGAAATATTCCAAATGTTAAAGTTACGGATATTAATCATTTCAGTGCATTTGATATTATAAAGTTTAAAAAAGTAGTTTTTACAGAAAGCTCAATTAAAGAACTAGAAAAGAGATATTCTTAAAATGGATAAAATACATTTATACGATAAAATTCTATCACCAATGGTTACTGAGAAAACAACTAACTTGTCAGAACAAAATAAAATTGTTTTTAAAGTACCCAGAGCTGCCAACAAAACTAATTTGAAGAAAAATATTGAAAAGATTTTTAAAGTTAATGTTACAAAAATAAATATTATCAATAAACAAAATCGAACCAAAGTAACTAGAGGTAAAAAAGTTAATGTTCAAGGTTACAAAAAAGCAATAATAACACTTAAAAAGGGTCAAAGTATTGATCTAACATCTGGAATTTAAAAATGGCATTAAAAACATTCAAACCCTATACAAAATCAACAAGAGGAACAATCTTAGTTGATAGAGCTGGTCTTTGGAAAGGCAAGCCATTTAAGGCCTTAGTTGAGCCAAAAAATTCAATGCGTGGAAGAAATAATAATGGACACATAACTTCTCGTAATATGTCAGGCGGTGGGCACAAGAAAATGTATAGGTTGGTTGATTTCTACAGAAAGAAAATCGACATGCCAGGCACTGTCGAAAGAATTGAATATGATCCAAATAGATCTTGCTACATCATGTTAGTTAAGTTTGATGATGGACAACATTTTTACTATTTAGCTCCTCAAAAAATTAAAGTAGGTGATAAAGTTGAAAATGGATCGGAAAAAGAAATTAAAGTTGGAAACTGTATGCCACTTAGAGATATTCCTGTTGGTATCAATATCCATAATGTAGAGCTAAAACCTGGTGCTGGTGGAAAAATAGCTAGATCTGCAGGTACATCAGTTACTATCAGTGGATTAGATGGAAATTACTCATTAATTAAAATGACCTCTGGAGAAGTTAGAAAAATTGACTCAAGATGCATGGCAACAATTGGCGTGCTTTCAAACCCAGATCAAAAAAATATTAAGATTGGTAAAGCTGGAAGATCAAGATGGCTTGGTAGAAGACCTCATACTAGAGGAGTTGTGATGAATCCTGTTGATCACCCACATGGAGGTGGTGAAGGTAAAACTGCAGGTGGAAGACATCCGGTATCTCCAACAGGTCAATCTGCAAAAGGATTAAAAACTAGAGACAATAAGAGTACAGATAAATTTATAGTTAGAAGAAGAAACAACAGGAAGGATTCTAAAAAATAATGGCTAGATCAGTATGGAAAGGACCTTTTGTTGAAGAGAGCTTGATTAAAAAAGTTGAAAAACAAAAATTAGATCCAAAAAAAATGCCTATTAAAACGTGGTCAAGAAAATCAACAATTATTCCTGAGTTTATAGGAGTTAGTTTTTTGATTTATAATGGAAAAAAATTCATTCCAGTTACTATATCTGAAGATATGGTGGGTCATAAATTAGGTGAATTTTCTCCAACTAGAACATTTTTCGGACATACACCAGCTGAAAAAAAAGGAAAACCAGCTGAGAAGAAAAAATAATTATGAATAAAAAAAAGAAAATTAACAGAACTAAAGTAGATACAGTTAGATCTGTAAATAATAATATTAGATCTAGTGTAAGAAAACTTAACCCAATACTTAAAGCAATTGTTGGAAAAAAAGTTGATGTAGCTATTAGAGAGCTTCAATTTTCTGCAAAAAGAATTTCTAGAGAAATAAGAAAAACAGTTTCATCAGCTGTTGCTAACGCTGAAAATAACAATCAATACGACATAGATAAACTAATTGTTAAAGAAGCATACTGTGGAAAAAAAGTTGTTATGAAAAGATTTAGACCAAGAGCAAAAGGTAGAGCTGCACCAATTTTAAAACCTTATTCAACTATTACAATTATATTATCAGAAGCAAAACAAATGGAGAGTCATGGGTCAAAAAGTTAATCCTGTTGGTTTCAGACTAGGTGTAAACAGAGGTTGGGATTCTGTCTGGTATGCAAAAAAGAAAGATTTTGGAAATTATCTTATCGAAGATTTTAAGATCAGAGCATATATCAAGAAAAATGTTGTTAATTCTGGTGTATCTAAAGTTATGATAGAGAGAACCTCTAATAAATGTTTTGTTACTATTTACACATCAAGACCTGGATTTGTAATTGGAAAGAAAGGTAGCGATATTGATAAAATAAAAAACAATTTATCTAAATTTACTAACAATGAAGTAACACTTAATATTAAAGAAGTTAAAAAGCCGGAAACAAATGCTTATTTAGTTGCTGAAAATATAGCACAACAATTAGTTAAAAGAATATCATATAGAAGAGCCATGAAGAGAGCTATGCAATCATGTTTAAGACTTGGTGCAAAAGGCATTAAAGTTTCTATTAGTGGTAGACTAGGTGGAAATGAAATAGCTAGAACTGAATGGTTAAGAGAAGGAAGTATACCATCACATACTTTAAGAGCAGATATTGACTATGCAGAAGCTGAAGCATTAACAACATTTGGTATTATTGGAATAAAAATTTGGATTTATAAAGGTGAAGTATTTGCTAAAGAATTTAGCCAAGAAACTAACAAGATAGTTCCAAAAGAGGTTAAAGAATAATTATGTTACAGCCAGTTAGAACAAAATACAGAAAAGCACATAAAGGAAGAATTCATGGAACAGCTACACGTGCTAGCAAGATTAACTATGGATCTTTTGCATTAAAAGCTATGGCGCCAGAGAGAATTATAGGAAAACAAATAGAAGCTGCTAGGGTCGCTTTAACAAGACACATGAAAAGACAGGGACGTGTTTGGACAAGAATCTTTCCAAATATACCTGTTTCAAAAAAACCTGTTGAAGTACGTATGGGTAAAGGTAAAGGAGCTCCTGAATATTGGGCTTGTAGAGTGAAGCCAGGTAGAATTTTATTTGAAATTGATGGTGTTTCAGAGACAATAGCAAAAGAAGCACTTTATAAGGCTTCAGCTAAACTACCTATAAAAACAAAATTTATTAAGAGATTTGCATAATATGAAAAAACAAGAAATTAAAAAATTATCTAAGGACGAAGTTATCAAAAATATTGATAAATTAAAAAAAGATTTATTTAACTTTAGATTTCAAAAAATTAATTCACAAGTTACAGATCCATCTAAAATTGGACAAACTAAAAAAACTATAGCTAGATTAAAAACTACACTAAAAGGAAAATTAAATGCCTAAAAAAATATTAACAGGAGTAGTAACAAGCGATAAACCAAACAAAACTATAACTGTATCTGTTGAAAGAAAATATTCACACCCAGTATTAAAAAAAGTAGTTAAAGTTAGAAAAAAATATAACGCTCACGATGAAAATAATAAATTTAAAACTGGAGACACAGTGTCAATAATTGAGTGTAAGCCTTTTTCTAAGAATAAAAAATTTCAAGTAATGGATGGATCTAAATGATACAAGTACAAACTGAATTATTAGTAGCTGATAACACTGGTGCAAAAAGAATAGAATGCATTAAAGTTTTAGGTGGCTCTAAACGTAGATACGCAAGCATTGGTGATACTATCGTTATCGCAGTTAAAGAGGCATTGCCTAAAGGAAAAGTTAAAAAAGGTTCTGTTCATAAGGCTGTTGTAGTTAGAGTTAAAAAGGGAATTCATAGGGAAGATGGATCCAAAGTTAAATTTGACAATAATGCAGCTGTTTTAGTTGATGATAAAGGTGAACCAGTGGGGACTAGGATTTTTGGTCCAGTAACAAGAGAATTAAGAAGTAGAGGTCAAATGAAAATAATTTCATTGGCTCCAGAGGTTTTATAAATGATTAAAAAAGGATTAAAAGTTAGAGTTTTAACTGGAAGAGATAAAAAAAAAGAGGGTGAGGTTATTGAAATCGATAGACCTAATAACAGAGCAAAAGTTCAAGGAATTAATATTGTGAAAAAACATGTTAAAACTACAAAAGAAAAAAAAGGTGGAATAGTCTCTAAAGAGAGCTTCATCCACATTTCAAACCTTAAACTTATTGACGAAAAAGCTAAAACAAAAAAAACTGAGGCTAAGAAATAATGATACCTAGATTAAAAGAACTTTATTACAAAGAAATCCAACCACAGCTTAAAGAAACCCTTGGATATAAAAATACCTATATGGGTCCAAAAGTTGAAAAAGTTGTTATTAACATGGGTCTTGGTCTTGATGGTGCTGATGCAAAGATTATGAAATCTACTGAAGAAGATTTAGGAAAAATTACAGGTCAAAAACCAACTGTGACTAAATTTAAAAAATCAGTAGCAAACTTTAAAACGAGAAAAGGTACAAACGCTGGTTTAAAAGTTACTTTAAGAGGTAACAAAATGTATGAATTTTTAGATAGACTTGTAAATATTGCTTTACCAAGAATTAAAGACTTTAGAGGCTTATCACCCAAAGGATTTGATAAGTTTGGTAATTACACGTTTGGCATTAAAGAACATATAATTTTTCCAGAAGTTAATTTTGATAGAATTGATAAGATTAGAGGTCTTGATGTTGTAGTTGTGATCTCTGCTTTAAATAAAGATCATAGTTTTGCTCTTTTAGAAAAACTAAATTTTCCATTTATTAAAAAAGGAGACAATTAGGAATGGCTAAAGTAAGCGCAGTAAATAAAAATAATAAAAGAATTAAACTTTCAGATAGGCTTTTCAAAAAAAGACAAGCATTAAAGAAAATTGTAATGGATAAAAAAATATCATTAGAAGAAAGATTTAAAGCACAGCAAAAGCTTTCAAATTTACCTCGTAATTCTGCAAAAAACAGAGTTATGAATAGATGCCAAATTACTGGAAGACCACACGGTGTTTACAGAAAATTAAAAATATCAAGAATAGCCTTAAGAGACTTGGGACTGCATGGATTAATTCCTGGCATGACTAAGTCGAGTTGGTAGAAAGGATAATATGAGTTTAAGTGACCCAATAGGGGATATGATTGCAAGAATAAAAAATGCACAAGTGAGAAATCATAAGAAAGTAACATTACCTTCTTCTAACTTTAAAGTTAAGATTGCAGATATTCTTAAAAGTGAAGGATTTATAAAAGACTATAAAATTGAAACTGAAAATAATAAACCCACATTGTCAGTTGACTTAAAATATTATTCTGGAAATCCAGTAATTAGTACTTTTGAGAGAGTATCTAAGCCTGGTAGAAGAATATTTTCAAGTGCTGATAGTTTGCCAAAAATTAATGGTGGACTAGGAATAGCTATTGTATCAACACCAAAAGGTGTAATGACTGATATTGAAGCTAGAAAACAAAAAGTTGGTGGCGAAATAATTTGTAAGGTATTTTAATGTCTAAAATTGGTAAAATAAGTATTTCAATCCCTGAAAAAGTTAAAGCAGTACTTTCTGGTAGTGTTCTTAACATTGAGGGACCTTTAGGTAAAAAATCACTTAATATTGATCTTGAAATGTTTAATCTTGACGTTACCGAAGGAAAAGAAATATCTATCAGCCCTAAAGTTAAGGATCAAAACTCAAAAAGATTATGGGGCATGAATAGAAGCTTAATCAATAATGCTGTTATTGGGTCAAGTACTGGCTATGAAAAAATTCTTGAGCTTGTTGGAGTGGGTTACAGAGCTGCATTAAAAGATAAACAGTTAAATTTACAATTAGGTTATAGCCACGATATTAATTTTGATATTCCTGAAGGAATTAAAATTGTTGTTGAAAAACAGACGGTAGTTAAAGTTAGTGGATCTGATAAACAACAAGTAGGTATGGTTGTTTCAAAAATCAAAGCTTTTAGAAAACCAGAGCCATATAAAGGCAAAGGTATTAGAGAGCAAGGTCAATACATTCTAAGAAAAGAAGGGAAGAAGAAATAATGAAATTAAATACCATTCAAAGAAAGAAATTTAGAGTAACTGGTAAATTAAAAAAAGTTGCATCATCTGATAGATTAAGGCTAAGCATATCAAGATCTGCAAAAAATATTTCAGCTCAAATTATTGATGATGTAAAAAACATTACTCTTGTGTCATGTTCTTCTGTTGAAAAAGACATTCGTTCTATGGACAAAGTAAATAAAACAGAAATTTCTAAAATAGTAGCAGAGAAACTTGCAAAGAAAGCCCAAGAAAAGAAAATATCAAAAATATTTTTTGATAGAGGTATATACAAATACCACGGCAGAGTTAAAGTTTTTGCTGAAACACTACGTAAAAATGGAATGGAATTTTAATTATGGATTTTAAAGACAAAAAAGACGACGGTATTTTAGAAAAATTAGTTCACATCAACAGAATTACAAAAGTAGTAAAAGGTGGTCGTAGATTTGGTTTTTCAGCTTTAGTTGTAGTTGGTAATCAAGCAGGTAAAATTGGAGTAGCACATGCTAAAGCCAAACAGGTGCCTGATGCAATTAAAAAAGCCAATGAAACAGCAAGAAGAGTTTTAATCCATGTGCCGCTAAGAGAAGGTAGAACTATTCATCATGATGTTTATGGTAAAGATGGTGCTGGTAAAATTATTTTAAGATCTGCTCCTAAGGGAACAGGTATTATTGCAGGCGGTCCTGTAAGAGCAGTTTGTGAAGTTTTAGGAATTAAAGATATAGTTGCTAAATCAATGGGTACATCAAACCCTCACAATATGATAAGAGCGACGATGAAAGCTCTTTCAAAACAAAATTCACCAAAGCATATTGCAACAATTAGAAATAAAAAAATTTCTGATGTAATCGAAAAAAGAGGATAATGACTACATTAAATACTACAGGAAAAGTTTTATACAAAAAAAAGATGAGAGTCGGTAGAGGTATCGGTTCTGGAAAAGGAAAAACATCTGGCAGAGGTGTTAAAGGTCAAAAATCTAGATCTGGTGTTGCTATTAAAGCTTTTGAAGGTGGTCAAATGCCTTTATATAGAAGATTACCTAAAAGAGGCTTTAATGCAATTAAGAGATACCAAGCTGTTATTGCAATAATGAACTTGGAAAAAATTCAAACTTTTATAACTGAAAAAACAATCAATTCTGGTGATGTTATTAATATGGCATTACTTAAAAAACTTAAATTGATCAATAAAAATTCACAAAAATTAAAGATACTAGGTACAGGTGAAATTAAAGATAAAGTTAATATCGAAGCTGACTTAATCTCTAAATCTGCTGTAGAAAAATTAGAGAAAGCTGGCGGAACAATACAACTAAAAAAATAATTAAGATATTATGAGCTCTTCTTCTCAAACTAATGATCTTAAAAATCGTATAATCTTTACAATATTTATCTTAGCAGTTTATAGATTTGGTACTTTTGTGCCAATTCCAGGCATTGACCCTGAGCAATTACAAACAATGATGAGTGGTAATCAAAAAGGATTACTTGGAATGTTCAATGTTTTTTCAGGCGGGGCTGTAAGTAGAATGGCTATATTCGCACTTGGAATTATGCCTTATATTTCATCTTCAATCATAGTTCAGTTATTAACTGGCGTATCTGATTACTTTAAAAATTTAAAGGCACAAGGTGAAACTGGAAGAGCAAAAATAACTCAAATCACAAGATATGGAACTGTAATTCTTGCTACTATTCAGGGTTACGGATTATCTATAGGTTTACAATCTTCTGCTGACTTAGTTATTAATCCAGGCTTATTTTTTACTATAACAGCGGTATCAACCATTGTTGCTGGTACAATGTTTTTAATGTGGCTTGGTGAACAAATAACACAAAGAGGTATCGGTAATGGTATTTCGTTGATTATTTTTGCTGGTATTGTTGCTGAAATTCCACGTGCTTTAGTTACTACATTCGAGTTGGGTAGAACGGGTGCAGTATCTACAATTATGATTATTGGGATTTTTGTATTATTAGTCGCAACAATTATGTTCATTGTTTTCATGGAAAGAGCATTAAGAAAAATTTTAATAAATTACCCTAAAAGACAAATGGGAAATAAAATGTACGGTGGTGAATCTTCTCATTTACCTTTAAAGATTAACCAAGCCGGTGTTATTCCAGCAATCTTTGCTTCAGCTTTATTATTATTGCCTGTTACTTTTTCTAATTTTAGTTTTTCAGACAATGACACATTCTTAAATTTAAGTTCATACTTTACACAAGGACAACCTCTTTACATGTTGCTTTATGCTTCTGGAATAATATTTTTTACTTTTTTCTATACATCCATAACATTTAATCCAACTGAGACCGCTGATAACTTAAGAAAATATGGTGGTTTTGTACCTGGGATTAGACCAGGTGAAAATACAGCTTTGTATATTGAAAAAATTGTGACAAAACTTACGACAATTGGAGCATTGTATTTAACAATAGTTTGTTTAATGCCAGAATTTCTAATTGCTAATTATCCAATACCCTTTTATTTAGGTGGGACTTCAATCTTGATTGTTGTTGTAGTTGCAATTGATACCGTTACACAAATCCAAACTAGATTAATGAGCTCTCAATATGAGCAATTAATTAAAAAAACAAAATTCGGAAAATAATTAAGTGAATATAATTCTTTTTGGTCCTCCAGGAGCGGGTAAGGGGACTCAAGCTCAATCTATTGTTAAAAAACATAATTACTTCCAATTATCAACAGGAAATCTATTAAGAGATGAAGTTAAATCTAAAACTGATCTTGGAGTGGATATAGAAAAGTTAATATCTAATGGCAAATTTGTTTCAGATGAGATCGTAAACACTTTATTAAGACAATCTTTAACTAATTTAAAATATAGAGATAGAATTATTTTTGATGGCTATCCAAGAAATGTTGAACAAGCTATTAATTTAGAGGTTTTATTAAACGAGTTCAAACAAACAATAGGGCATACTATATTCTTAAATGTATCAAGAGACATTATAGAAAAACGTATTTTGGGCAGAATGACCTGTGAAAAATGTAATATGACGTTAAATGAATATTTTAATAAGGAGCAAATAGAGCTTCATCCTTGTGGTGTTGAACACTTAAAGAAAAGAAAAGATGACAATCTTGAAATTGTTATTTCTAGATATGACACTTATATGTCTTCAACAAAACCAGTGTTAGAATTCTATTCAAAAAATTCAAATTTCACTGAAATTGATGGAGCAGGTGAAATTGATCAAATAACCAATAAAATTAATGAAATTCTTAAGGTTTAAGACGTTGACTTTGGAACATCTTCTTATATAAAAGGCTAAATTTATTCTCAAAAATATGGCTCGTATAGCAGGTGTAAACATTCCACAAAACAAACTTGTCCACATAGGACTAACGTACATCTATGGTATTGGTAATAAATTTTCTAGCCAAATTTGTACTTCTTTAGAAATTCCTAAAGCAAAAAGAATAAATGAACTAACTGACGAAGATATTTTAAAAATTAGAGAATACATTGATGCAAATTTTAAAGTCGAAGGTGATCTTAGAAGAGATTACTCTTTAACTATTAAAAGATTAATTGACCTTGCTTGCTACAGGGGATCTAGACATAGAAAAAAACTTCCTGTTAGAGGACAAAGAACAAGATGTAATGCAAGAACAAGAAAAGGTAAAGCAATAGCAATTGCTGGTAAAAAATTAACTCCACTTAAAAAATAATTAATTTATGGCTAAAGTAGATAAAGTTGAGAATAAAGATGCTGTTGTAGAAAAAAAAGTAGATAAAAAATCTAAGAAAAGCTCTTATTCCAAAAAAAAGAAAATAAAAAAAAATATTCTTAATGGTATTGCTTATGTACAGTCTACTTTTAACAATACAATAATTTCAATTGCAGATACTAATGGAAATGTAATTTCTTGGGCATCCGCTGGACAAAAAGGTTTTAAAGGTTCAAGAAAATCAACACCTTATGCTGCACAAATTGCTGCAGATTCTGCTGCATCTAAAGCTTTAGAATATGGAATGAAAACTTTGTCAGTTGAAGTTAAAGGACCTGGTTCAGGAAGAGAAACTGCATTAAGAGCTTTACAAGCGAGAGGATTTAAGATTCTTTCAATAAAAGATACAACACCAATGCCACATAACGGCGTAAGACCACCAAAAAAAGGAGAGTTTAATAAATGGAAAGTTTAAATGTAAATGCTAAAAATTGGAAAGCATTAATTAAACCAGCTCAATTAGATGTTAAAATTAGTGATGACAAGTCACATGCAAAAATTATCGCAGAGCCTTTAGAAAAAGGATATGGTTTAACTTTAGGTAATTCTTTAAGAAGAATTTTACTTTCATCAATCAGAGGTGCTGCTGTAACTTCAATTCAAATTGATGGTGTTTTACATGAATTTACATCTATCAAAGGTGTTAGAGAAGATGTTACTGACATAGTTTTAAACGTTAAATCATTAGCTTTAAAAAGCTCATCAGAAACTACTAAAAAACTTATTTTAGATGCTAAAGGTCCTGGAGAAATTAAAGCTTCTGACATAGCACCAGTTGCTGATATTGAAATTTTAAATCCTGATCTGGTTATTTGTAATTTAGATGAAAATACGCATTTCCATATGGAAATGAATGTTGGAACAGGTAAAGGATACGTTCCTGCAGTAATGAACAAGCCAGAAGAACCACCTTTGGGATTAATTGCTATAGATTCTTTATATAGTCCAGTTAAGAAGGTTTCTTACTCTATAAGCACAGCAAGAGAAGGAAAAGCCCTTGATTATGATAAATTAATTATGGAAGTTGAAACTAATGGATCAATTTCTGCTGAAGATGCCGTTGCTTATTCTGCTAGAATTTTCCAAGATCAACTAAATATGTTTGTTAATTTTGACGAACCTGTTGAAGTACCTGTAAAAGAAGTTTCATCTGAGCCTGAATTCAATAAGAATTTATTAAGAAAAGTTGATGAACTTGAATTATCTGTGCGTTCTATGAATTGTCTTAAAAATGATAATATTATTTACATTGGAGATCTAGTTCAAAAGTCAGAAGGTGAAATGCTTAGAACACCTAACTTTGGAAGAAAATCACTTAATGAAATAAAAGAAGTTTTAACTGGTATGTCTTTATACTTAGGTATGGAGATTCCGAACTGGCCACCAGAAAATATAGCTGAAATGTCTAAAAAGTTAGAGGAGCAAATCTAATGAGACATGGAATGGCTAATAAGAAGTTAAATAGAACTTCTGAACATAGAAAAGCTTTATTGAAGAATATGCTTAATTCTTTAATAAAATATGAGCAGATCACTACAACACTTCCAAAAGCTAAATTCTTAAAACCTCAAGCTGATAAAATCATAACTTTAGGAAAAAAAGAGACTCTTCAAACTACAAAAATGTTAATGTCTAAATTACAAGACATAACATCTGCAAATAAAGTCAAAAAAACATTATCAAAAAGATATGAAACAAGAAATGGTGGCTACACAAGAATCATCAAAGCTGGCTTTAGATATGGTGACAATGCACCTATGGCTGTAATTGAATTTGTAGATAGAGATGTTGAGGCAAAAAGAGTTGATAGAAAGAAAAAAGATCCAGCTAAAGATAAAACTGAAGAGAAAAAATTAGCTACTGCTTAATTTTTTATATAAAATTATATCATCATGAAAAAGTCTTTTAACGTTGATTCAACGTTTAACGATATGCGTATCGATAGGTGGATACGTAATAATCTTGGCAATTACCCTCAAGGTCTAATTGAAAAAAGTTTAAAAAGTGGAAAAGTTAAAATCAATAATAAAAAAATTAAAAGCTCTCATAAAGTAAAGACAGGTGACACTATAGATTTATTCAACTTTGATTTTAAAGAAACAATTGTTCAAAAAACAATTAAATTTGTACCTTCAGAAGAAGTTATTAAAGAAAATGAAGAATTAATAATTGATAATAATGATGATTTCATTGTTCTTAATAAAAGCTCTGGCATTTCAGTTCAAGGTGGAACCAAATCTAAAAAAAATCTTGTAGATATATTTGCTCGTAGTGAAATTTTTCAGGACACAAAACCATTTTCTGTACATAGACTTGATAAAGATACATCTGGAGTTTTTATTATGGCTAAACACAGACAATCCGCTCAGTTATTAACCTCTTTATTTAGACTTCGAAAAGTTCATAAAACTTACCTGGCTATATGCCATGGAGAATTGCAAAAGGACTCTGGTGAGTGGAATGATGATTTAACCAGATATGATAATGATAGAGAGGTAGTTGAAAAAGCTAGAACACTTTACAAAGTGTTAGATAAAAATTCTATATGTAGTCTAGTTGAAATGAAACCAATCACAGGAAGAAAACATCAATTAAGAAAGCAACTTTACGCTGTAGGATGCCCAATCTATGGGGATCAAAAATATAAATTTAGTAACACAGATAAAGCAATAAATAAAAATTTAATGCTTCATTCATATCAAATTAAATTTATGATTAATGATAAAAAATATACCTACACAGCATTATTACCAGATTATTTTAAAAAACTTTTAAAGACAAAAAGACTTAGATTTCCAAATTCTTAGAAAAGGTTTCAATAATAATTTCATCTAAATTCTTATAGTCTTGATCTTTAATTTCTTTAAGATTGATTACGCCTTTGTCTGAAATACCACATGGAATAATATTTTTATATTTTGAAAGATCGTTATTAATATTTATTGCAAACCCATGATAAGCTATCCACTTACTAACTCTTACACCAATTGCTGCAACTTTATTAATTTTACCTTTATGGTCAGTCCAAATACCAATGTTTTTTGGATCACCAAATGTCTTGATATTAAATTTTGATAAACTGTCAATAATCGTCTCTTCAATTAAAGTTATAAATTTTCTTATATCTTTTTTTCTTTTTTTTAAATCTATCACAAAATAACAAATCAATTGACCTGGACCATGATAAGTAATTTTTCCTCCACGGTTTGTTTTTACTAGACTAATATCTTTATTAAGAATTTCTTTTTCTTTATAGCTCGTACCTGCAGAATAAACCTCTTCATGTTCTAAGATCCATATTAAATCCTCTTTTTGACCATTGTTTATCTGCAATAATCTTTCTTCAAGTAGTTTTATTGCATCTTCATATTTTATTGGTTTTATTGACTTTTTAATCTCTATATTCATTTATAAATTGTATTATTTTTATTATGCTCTATTAGTGCAAAATTGATTTATAGGTAAATTTATGTCTTTAATAAAAAAAATAAAAGATAAAAAAGTTAATTTTGAGTTTAATAAAGAGTACATAAAAGTTGTTACTTCTAAGATTGCTAACAATGATGCTCAATTTATTACTAATTCTTTTAATGAGATGCACCCTGCTGATGCGGCTGATATAATTGAACATCTTGGTCAAAATGATAGAGAAAGCTTAATTAAACTTAATAATTTCAATATAGATCCAGAAGTTTTTATTGAATTAAACGAGTCGGTGCAGTCTGAAATCATAGCTTATCTTTCACCTGATACTATTGTTAGACTTTTAAAAAATCTTGAATCTGATGATGCGATTACAATTTTAGAAAATGTTGATGAAAAAGATAAGAATACAATATTAAGCTCCTTACCTCCAAAAGATAGATTTGCTTTACTGGAAAGCTTAAGTTATCCGGAAGACACAGCTGCTAGAATAATGCAACGTGAGTTCACGGCTGTTCCTAGTAATTGGTCTGTTGGTCAAACAATTGACTATTTAAGAGAAAATAAAGATTTACCGGAAGAATTTTTAGAAATTTTTATTATTGATGAGGGTTTTAAACCTATTGGAACCGTTCCATCATCTAAAGTTTTAACTACTTCGAGAGAAACTAAAATGCTTTCTATTATGTCAGAATCTCAACTACTTATTCCAGTAGACATGGACAAAGAAGAAGTTGGTAACGTGTTTGAAAACTATAGCTTAAATTCAGCGGCTGTTGTCGACAAATCAAACAAGTTGGTTGGTATGATCATGTATGATGATGTCTTAACGGTATTAAAAGAAGAAGCTGAAGAAGATGCTTTGAGATTAGCTGGGGTAGGGGATGAAGAAATTACTGATGGAGTTTTTAAGAAAACTAGAAGAAGATTTAACTGGCTTTTATTAAACCTATTTACAGCATTTCTTGCAACGTGGGTTATTAGTTTATTTGGTGCTACAATTGAACAAATGGTAGTGCTCGCATTTCTTATGCCAATTGTTGCATCTATGGGTGGTAATGCTGGAATGCAAACTTTGGCAGTAACTGTAAGAACATTAGCAACCAATGACTTAACTAAAAACAATTTTACACAAAATATTTTAAAAGAATTTAATATTGGTATTTTAAATGGCATTATATTTGCAATAATAAGTGCTTTAGTAGTTCAAGTTTGGTTTCAAGACTCTCTACTTTCTTTAATAATTTCTATGTCAATGATAGTTACGATGATTGTTGCAGGTTTATTTGGAATTTTAGTACCTATAACTTTAAAAAAAATGGATATAGATCCTGCTATTGCATCAAGTGTGTTTGTAACAACTATTACTGATGTTATAGGTTTTGTTTCATTTCTTGGTGTTAGTGCTTATTTTCTCTAAAAATTGTCAATTAATCGTACGTTATTAATATAGTAAGCCACAAAAAGTTTAAAAGGTTTGTTCGTAATATTTGTGCTTAAATTATGTGTGTTTCTACATTCCAAATATTCAATTTTAATATCAAAATTTTTAGATAGTTCTTCTTTTAAACTAAATATCATTTTTTTGTAATTTTTTTTGTTTTTCAGAATTTCATCTTTTAAAGATAATAATTTTTTTGCAATTATTCCCGAATTAATAAAACTTTTCTTATTTAATAAAGAGTTTCTGGAAGATAAAGCTAGTTTGTTTTGTTCTCTGACTGTTTTACATACTTGAACTTTGGTATTGTGTTTATTTTCAATATAGTTTTTAACCAAGAAAAATTGTTGAAAATCTTTTTCTCCCATAAACATTTTTTGTGGAGAAATTAATTCAATAAAACGATCCAAAACATCAAGTACACCTTCAAAATGTCCTTTTCTAAATTTTGCACACAATATTTTTTGTGATTTATTTAGTTTGATTTCATTATTTTTTTTCCAATAAATTTGTTTAATGGTTGGTAAATATACATAGTCAACTTTAAGTTTTTTAAGATAACTCAAATCTTGCTTTAAATTTTTAGGGTATGTTTTGTAATCTTTGTTATTATTAAATTGAGTTGGATTAATAAAAATACTGACTAATGTTTTTTTGCAGTTTTTTTGTGATGTCTTGATTAATGTCTTGTGACCTTCGTGTAAACTTCCCATTGTTGGGACAAAACCTAATCTTTTATCTAACTCAATTGCCTTAATTAAATCAGTTTTTAATTTTATTAATTTCATTTGTAATAAGAATATTAATAAGTAAAACATTTATATGATTAAACAAGCTATAATTCCTTTAGCTGGTCTTGGTACTAGACTACTACCACTAACAAGTGTTTTTGCTAAAGAGCTTCTACCTATTAATGGAAAACCAGGCTTAGAATATATTATCGAAGAATGTATTGAGGCTGGTATTAAGGAAATTGTATTTATTATTTCTAAAAAAAAATTGATGATAAAGAAATATTTTTATAATGATAAATTTTATAAAGATATTATCAAGAAAAAAAATGATCCAAAAATTATCAAAGAATATAAAAAAATTCTCAAATATAAAAAAATGATTAAATTTGTTTTTCAAGACAAACCATTAGGAACTGGTGATGCTGTCTACAAGACTAAAAAATTTATTACAGATAAATATTTTTTAATGTTATTACCTGATGATTTGATAATTAAAAAAAACTGCTCTAAGTCAATGATTGACGTGCATAATAAGTTTAAAGCATCAGTTATGGCAAGTATGAAGGTTAATAAAAATGATGTATCTAGGTGGGGTATCTACAACATCAGAAAAAAAATTGATAAAAATAATTTTATTATAAATAATGTTGTTGAAAAACCTTCTATAAAAACTTCACCTTCTAATAATGCTGTAATAGGAAGATATATATTACCTAAAACAATTTTTTCTAAATTAAAATCTCTTAAACCAGGTAAAAGTGGTGAATTTCATATCACTGACGCTATCCAAGCTTTAATAGAAGATGATAATCAATTTATTGGTCACAATTTTTCAGGTAAATACTTAGATTGTGGAACAATGAAGGGTTATATTAAATCAACGTTGGAGATTTCTAAACAATGAAACTTTGCATGATAGGAACGGGGTATGTCGGTTTAGTTAGTGGAGTTTGTTTTTCAGATTTAGGAAATGACGTTATTTGTGTTGATAAAGATTTAAATAAAATTGAAAACTTAAAAAATGGTATTATCCCAATATATGAACCTGGTTTAGAAGAATTACTCATTAAAAATTATAAAAATAATCGTTTAAAGTTCTCTACAAATTTAAAAGATTCAATTTCAAAATCGGATATTATTTTTATTTGCGTTGGCACTCCCACTAAAAAAAATGGTAATAATGCTGATTTAAGTCAGGTATACAATGTTGCAAAAGAAATTAGCAAATCTATTAAAAAGTTTAAAATTATTATAACTAAATCTACTGTACCTGTGACAACAGGAGACGAAATAGAAAAGATTATTTCAAAAAAAGTATCAAAAAAACTTTTTTCAGTGGTTTCAAATCCTGAATTTTTAAGAGAAGGTGATGCTATAAGAGATTTTACCTACCCTGATAGAGTAGTTATTGGGACTCATAATAAAAAATCTAATAAGATTTTAAAAAATCTTTATTCGCCATTGATATCAAAAGGTGCAAAATACGTTAATACGTCTCGAAGAGCAGCCGAATTAATAAAATATGCTTCTAATGCTTTTCTAGCAACAAAGATTACTTTTATTAATGAACTAGCCAATTTATGTGAAAAAATTAATGTTAACATTGAAGATATCTCTATCGGTATGGGCCTCGATAATAGAATTGGTAGTCGTTTTTTAAGAGCTGGTCCTGCTTATGGTGGATCTTGTTTTCCAAAAGATACTAAGGCCATTACAGCCACTGCAAATAAATTCAAAACTAATTTAACAGTGATTAAAAGTGTTATTAAATCAAATGAAAATAGATCATCACTAATGCTAAAAAAAGTTTTCGAGATTTTAAAAAATAAAATAAAAAATAAAAATGTTTGTTTCTTAGGAGTAACATTTAAAGCCAACACAGATGATATGAGAGATTCTTCTAGTCTAACAATGATTCCTGCATTAATTAAAAAAGGTGCAAAAATAAATTATTTTGATCCAACTGGAGAAAAACCAGATTTTAAAAAATTTAAGAATGTTATTTTTTCAACCAACATTAAAGATGCAATTAAAAAATCAGATTTAATTATTATTCACACAGAATGGAATGATTTTAAAAATATTAATTTTAAAAAAGATGTGAAAAATAAAAAATTCTCAATTTTTGATATGAGAAATATTTACTCAGTTGATAAAATGAAAGATAATAAGATTAAATATTTTAGTATTGGAAATTAATTTAATTCAAAAATAGCATCAACCTCAACGGACACACCAAGCGGCAAACTGTTTGTACTAACAGCTGCTCTTGTATGCATTCCAGAGTCTCCAAAAACTGAAACTATTAAATCTGAAGCACCATTTATTACTTTGGGTTGTTCTGTAAAATCTTCTGTTGAATTAACAAATCCTGTGAGCTTTATACAAGATTTTACTTTTGAAAGATCATTGCCACAAGCTTTTTTAACTTGAGATATTATGTTTATACCACAACGTTTAGCTGCTTCATATCCATCTTCAGTTTTTAGATCCTTACCAACCTTACCTTTGATTAATTCTCCATTTGCTGCAGTAGAAATTTGTCCTGAGATAAATAACATCTTACCAATTTGTTTTGATGCAACATAAGATCCAACAGGATCTCTTGCTTCTGGCAGCTCTAACTTTAATTCTTTTATTTTATTTTCATATGACATGATTATTTCTCCATAAATTCAGTTAATGTTTTACTGTTTTTAAATTTAACAAGTTTTTCTTTTAAATTAAGTTTGTCAAATTTCTTTTTTCCACTCTTAGCATTAGTAGTTATTTTATCTTTAAGTTCTTCAGCTCCAACCGTTGCTTTTAATTTAAGTTTTGAAGATTTTTCTTTTAGATTTTTTGCTGAACACTCTATGTATTTAGCACTAACCTTTTCAAACTGATTACAATCAATTTTTTCAGCCATAGCATTAGACATAAGTGCTGATGTAATAAATGTTATAAATATTATTTTTTTCATTTCTTTTTCTTTTTTTTAACTTTTTTATTTTTATCGTATTCTTTTCTTTTCTCAATTAATATTAAAGCTTCTTCCATATTAAGTTCTAAAGGGTCTTTTTCCTCTGGAATTGTTGCATTAAGAGATTTATATTTAATATAAGGCCCATATTGTCCTTTCATTACTCTAACAGGTTTTTTGTCTTCAGGGTGTTCTCCTAGATCTTTTATAATTGATGCTGACATTCTACCAGGTTTAGCCTCTGCTATTAGAGTTATTGCTCTATTAAGCCCAATTGAGAAGATCTCCTCAACATTTTCAATTCTTGCTGATTTGTTTTCACATTTCAAATATGGGCCAAATCTTCCTGAGTTTAATATTATATCTTTCTGATTTTCAGGGTTAATGCCTAAACTTTTTGGTAACGAGCATAAAAATTTAGCTCTATCAAGATCCACGCTATCTAATGTAATTCCTTTAGGTATTGAGACATTTCTTAAATTATTATCTTCTTTTTCTATCTTCTTTTTTTTTGTTTTTTTTTTCTTTTTTGTTTCAATTATAATCTCATCTTTTATTTCCTCAATTTTTTCATACTGTAAATAGGGACCAAACCTTCCATTTTTAAGGTACATGTCATTTCCATTTTCATGCTTACCTATAAATTTTGGTTCAGCTAATTGAGATTGAGCAGCTGCTTTTGCTTTAGACAGGGGTCTGGTAAATTTACAATCTGGATAATTTGAGCAACCAATAAAAGCACCACCCCTAAAACTATTCTTTAAACTTAATGATCCACTGTCACATAACTTGCATTGTCTATTAATATTTCCATCTGCATCTCTTTCAAAAATTAAACTACCTAGACTATCGTTTAATAGATCTAAAACTTCTCTAGTTCTTTTCTCTTTAACGTCAGATACGTTTTGATTAAAGTCTTTCCAAAATAACTCTAGAACTTTTATCCATCCTTCCTTACCAGTAGTAATATCATCTAGTTGATTTTCTAAACTTGCAGTGAAATTATAGTCAACATATTTAGAAAAAAGCTTTTCAAGAAAAGCAGAAATTAATTTACCACGATCAGTTGGGTGAAATCTTTTATTAATTGTTTCCGCATATCCTCTAGTAGATATAACAGATATTATACTTGCATATGTTGAAGGTCTCCCAATACCTAATTCTTCTAATTTTTTAACTAAACTTGCTTCTGAGTATCTTGGTGGTGGCTGTGTAAAATGCTGTTCATCTAATAAAGATTCTATATTAACGGGGCCCTTGTTCATTTCAGGAAGGATATCTTCATCATCATCTTTTTTGTTATCCTTCATAACCTTTAAAAAGCCCTCAAATTTAATAACAGATCCACTAGCTTTACAAATTGTTCCATTATCATCCGAAGATATCGTTATAGTATTTCTATCAAATTGAGCGGGTTTCATTTGAGAGGATAGGGCTCTACTCCAAATTAAATCATATAATTTATGCTGATCTGGACTTAGGTATTTTTTAACTGTATCTGGTGCTCGCATTATATCTGTGGGTCTAATTGCTTCATGTGCCTCTTGAGCATTTTTAGCTTTTTTTCCAGAGTAACTTGCAGCGTTATCTGGAACATACTCATCACCAAATTCATTTTTTATATATTTTCTAAAAGTATCTATAGCGTCTTTGGACAGGTTAGTGCCATCTGTTCGCATATACGTGATAAGACCAATAGTTTCACCGTCAATTTCTATACCTTGATAAAGTTTTTGAGCTATTTGCATTGTACGTGACGCTCCAAATCCTAACCTACCAGAAGAAACTTGCTGTAATGTGGAGGTAGTAAAAGGACCAGAAGGGTTTCTATTAACAACTTTGCTAGAGATGTCATTTATATTGAAATTCTTAGATTTAACCTCTTCCATTGCTTTATCAATTTCAGCTTTATTTTTAAAAGAAAATTTTTCAATTTTTTTATCGTTCAATTGAGTGATACTTGCTAATATAGAATTTTTATCACTATCGTTGAATTGAATACTTAAAGTCCAAAATTCCTCAGGATCAAAAAGCTCTATTTCATGTTCTCGTTCTGTAATTAATTTTAAGGCAACTGACTGAACACGACCTGCAGATTTAGAACCTGGTAACTTTGTCCACAAAATTGGTGATATATTAAAGCCAACTAAATAGTCTAAGGCTCTTCTAGCCATATAGGCATCAACAAGTAATGGCTCTATTTGTCGAGGGTTTTCAATTCCATGAATAACAGCTTTTTTTGTAATTTCATTAAAAACAACTCTTTCTATATGCTTGTCTTTAATTAATTTTTTTTCATTTAAATATTCTTTAACATGCCAAGCAATTGCTTCTCCCTCTCTGTCTGGGTCAGTTGCTAATATGATTTTTGATGAAATCTTAGCTGCATCTGTAATTTCTTTAAGATATTTTTTAGAAAAACTATCAACTTCCCATTCCATTTTAAAATTATTTTCTGGATCAACAGAACCATTTTTTGAGGGAAGGTCTCTAATATGACCATAACTCGCTAAAACAATATATTCATCACCAAGATATTTGTTGATAGTTTTTGCTTTAGCTGGACTTTCTACGACTACAAGATTCATTACTAAACAAATTACTTAAAAGACTTAGATAGTCAAATCAATAAATTTTAGTCTTAGTTTCTTCTTTGTTTTTCAATCGTTTGACGTTTTCTCTGTGCGTGTAGAATATAAGCACAAACATTATTATGAAAAATATTGAATTATAATTTTCAAAAATTATTAAATACATTGGCACCATTAAACTACCAACTAGTGATGAAAGTGATGAGTATTTTGAAATAAGAAATGTAACAGCCCAACTAATAATAAATACCAAACCCAAAAAGATGTTTATAGAAAATAATATACCAACATATGTTGCAACACCTTTGCCTCCTTTAAACTTAAGCCATATTGGAAAAACATGACCTAAAAATGCACTTAATGATGCAATAAAGATATAATCAGGATAATTAAATTTTACATATAAAACAGGCAATACAGCTTTTGTTATATCCAGTAGTAAAGTTGCGTAGCCTAATGTTTTATTACCTGTTCTAAGGGCGTTTGTAGCTCCAATGTTTCCTGAGCCAATATCTCTAATATCTTTTTTTAAAAATATTTTTGTAAGTATAAAACCAAAGGGTATTGATCCTAATAAATATGAGCTTAATGCAACAATTAAATATTCCATTATTATAACTTAAATAATTCTTCACCTTTTACAAATGTATTAGTGACTTTTCCTTGGAGTTTTTTGTCTTCAATAGAGGTATTTTTTGATTTGGAGATAAGTTTATCTTTTTTGACAACCCAAGGTTTATCAATATCTACAATGCAAAAATCTGCTTCATTGCCCACTGAAAGATTACCCTTATCAATTTTTAAAATTTTTGCAGGGTTTGATGTTAAAGCTTTAATGATAGTTTCTAATTTAACAGAGCCATTGTGATATAATTCTAGACTTAATGATAAAAGCGTTTCTATTCCAGAGGCCCCTGTAGACGCTTGTGCAAATGTTAATCTTTTTTGCTCTTCGTCTTCTGGTTTGTGATCAGACACAATAACGTCTATCGTTTCATCTTTTAATCCTTGTACTAAAGCAATTCTATCTTCTTCAGTTCTTAATGGCGGTGATAATTTTAAAAAAGTTCTAAAATCTCCTATATCATTTTCATTTAATGAAAGATTATTTATGGATACACCTGTCGTAAATTTAACTTTATTTTTTCTTTCCTCGATAATTTCTACTGATTTAGCAGCTGAAATTTGTGATATGTGATATCTGCATTTAATGTTTTCAAGTAACGTTAAATCTCTTTCAATAATTATTCTTTCAGCAACAGCAGGTATTCCAGATAATCCAAGTTTAGTTGCAATAATTCCAGAATTAATCATTCCATTTTTGGATAAATCATAATCTTCTGCGTGTTGCATGATCAGTGTGCCTAAGTCTTTAGCTGAATTCATTATGCGTGACATTAATCTAGTATTTTGAATTGTTTTAACTCCATCAGTAAATCCAATTATTCCTCTGCTTTGAAGTAGACCAAATTCAGTCATGCTAGTTCCTTCAATATTTTTGGTAAGAGCAGCACTTGGAAAAACATTTATTTTAGATTTATCTCTTCCACGTCTTTTTAAAAAATCTACTATTGAAACGTTATCTATAATTGGGTCAGTATTAGGCATAGTAACAACTGAAGTAACACCTCCTGCAAGAGCTGCATTACTTAGCGTTCTAAAATTTTCTTTATATTCATAACCAGGTTCACCTGCAAAGACACGCATATCAACTAGACCTGGGAATATATATTTGCCATTTAAATCTATTACTTTTTCTCTTGAAGGAATGTTATTAGTATTTACTTTTTTACCAACAGCTTCAATAAAGCCATCTTCTCCAATAATTAATCCGCCATTCTCATTGATAGAGTTATAAGGGTCAATTATATTTGCATTTATAAAGTATTGTTTTTTCATTTATTCACAAAATATTTTTAAACAAGCCATTCTTACTGCAACACCTAGTTCAACCTGTTCCTTAATTACGCTTCTGTTAATGTCATCTGCTAATTTAGTGTCAATTTCGATCCCTCTATTCATAGGGCCTGGATGCATAATTAAAGCATCATCTTTTGCATGAGCAAGTTTATCTGGAGTTAGTCCATAATATTCATAGTACTCTCTATTAGAAGACAAGAAAGAACTAGTCATCCTTTCATTTTGTAACCTTAACATCATTACAATATCACAATCTTTCAAACCTTTTTTCATATCTGTAAAAGTATTAACCCCAAACTTTTCTATTTCTTTTGGCATTAAATTTGATGGTGCAATAATGTTAACTTCTGCACCTAGCATATTTAAAAGATAAATATTTGATCTTGCAACACGTGAATGAGTTATGTCACCACAAATTGCAACTCTTAAACCTTCAATTTTTTTTTTTCGATTTATAATTGTTAAAGCATCTAGTAAAGCTTGAGTAGGGTGTTCACGGCTTCCATCTCCAGCATTAAGTACTGCGCAATTTACTTTTTGTGATAAAAGATTACACGCTCCTGAATCTTGGTGTCTAATTACAATTATATCAGGATGCATTGCATTTAAAGTCATTGCGGTATCTATTAGTGTTTCACCTTTCTTGATAGCTGAATTTGCCATATTCATTGACATAACATCTGCACCTAATCTTTTTCCAGCTAATTCAAATGAACTCTGTGTTCTAGTAGAAGGCTCAAAAAACAAATTAATTTGAGTTTTACCACTCAAGACATTTAATCTTTTGTTTTTACTTTGATTTAATTTGATGAAACTTTTAGCTTCTTCTAAAATAAGATTAACATCATTAATTGATAGATCTTGAATACCTAGGAGGTGTTTTTGAGAGATTTTAATAGCTTTATTTATTTTGGTTGCCATTAAAATTAACTCTATAACTATTAACCATCACTATGGCAAGTATTAATTATTTAAAAAATCTATTGCCCCTTGTAAAATAAAGGCTGCAGCATTTTGATCAATTGTTTTAACTCTTTTTGAAACGTTAACGTCTAATAAACTCGATAGATTAAATGCTCCAACTGTTGAAAGTCTCTCATCCCACAAAATTACTGGTAGGTCTATAGATTTTGATATATTTGATGCAACATCATTAACTGATTGAGCTGATCTACCTAGACTGCCATCCATATTAACTGGGTTCCCTACAATTATTCCACCAATATTATTATCTTTAATTATTATCTTAAGTTCATCAATTAGTTCGTTTGTGTTGGTTTTGTTTATGGTTTTAAAGGGTGTGGCTATGGATTGTCTTTCATCACAAATTGAGACACCAATTCTTTTAGACCCTAAATCTAAACCAATAAATCTCACCTTATTTGTGTGTTTTATTTTAAAATCTTCAATTGTGATCATATTGTATATTTTATACTTAAGTGATAGTTTGCCGACATATTTAATTACCACATGACAATTGATCTTAAAACAATAAAGCATATATCTAAATTATCAAGAATCTCAGTTGATGATGCAAAAGCTAATAAATTAGCTGGAGATCTCAACTCTATATTTGATTTCATTGAAAAATTAAATGAACTCAATACTGATAATATTGAGCCTTTAACTTCTGTTGCAGAGACCACATTAAAATTAAGAGCCGACGAGGTTAAAAGTGAAAATATAAGAGATCAAATATTAAAAAACTCACCAGAGGAAAATGAAGATTTTTTTGTAGTACCAAGGGTTGTTGAATAATGTCTGATATTACATCACTCACTTTAACTGAATTAGTTAAAAATATTAAAGATAAAAAGATTTCTTCTGAAGAAACTACCAAAGCTTTTATTGATAGAGGAGAAAAATCTAGAGATTTAAATACATACATAACAGAAGATTTTTCTAACGCACTTTTGAAAGCTAAAAGTTTTGATCAAAAACCAAATTTTGATTTAAAACTTCCGGGTGTTCCAATGGCAGTTAAAGATTTGTTTTGTACCAAAGATGTAAAAACTACAGCAGGTAGTAAAATTTTAAATAATTTTATTCCACCATACGAGTCTACCGTTACTCAAAATATTTGGAATGAAGGTGCGATATTACTTGGTAAGTTAAATTGTGATGAATTTGCAATGGGCTCATCTAATGAAACTAGTTTTTTTGGAAATGTACAAAGTCCAATAGACAAAGGTTTAGTACCAGGTGGCTCTTCAGGGGGCTCTGCATCAGCTCTAGCAGCTAATTTAACGCCTATTACAATTGGAACTGATACAGGTGGCTCTATTAGACAACCTGCTTCATTTACAGGTACCGTTGGATTAAAGCCTACTTATGGAAGTTGTTCACGATATGGAATTGTTGCTTTTGCATCTTCATTAGATCAAGCAGGGCCAATGTCTAAAGATGTAAAAGATTGTGCATTGCTTCAAGAAATAATTAGCACTTATGATGAAAAAGACTCAACATCAATTGATTTTAAAAGAAATGAATACAGTAAAGAATTAACAAATAATATTAAAGGTAAGAAAATTGGAATTCCTAAAGAATATAGAGTTGATGGAATGCCAAAAGAAATAGAGGATTTATGGACTAAGGGTATTGAGTATGCAAAAGATTGTGGTGCTGAAATTGTAGAAATTTCATTACCTCATACAAACTATGCTTTACCTACCTATTATATAGTGGCTCCTGCAGAGGCTTCATCAAACTTAGCAAGATATGATGGCGTTAAGTATGGTTTTAGATCTAAAGGTGAAAATCTTATTGATATGTATGAAAAGACAAGATCTGAAGGTTTTGGTAGTGAAGTTCAAAGAAGAATAATGATTGGGACTTATGTTTTGTCCTCTGGTTATTATGATGCTTATTACCTAAAGGCACAAAAAGTTAGAAAATTAATAAAAAATGATTTTGATGAAGCTTACAAAAAAGTTGATGCAATTTTAACTCCATCAACACCAAGTGCTGCTTTTAAAATTGGTGAAAAAACTAATGACCCAGTTTCAATGTATTTAAATGATATATTTACAGTTCCAGTGAATTTAGCTGGATTACCAGCAATTTCAATTCCAGCAGGAATAGATGTTAAAGGTTATCCATTGGGACTACAAATTATTGGTAAAGCTTTTGATGAACAAAATATTTTAAACATTGCTTATGCTATGGAAGAGAAAATCCAGTTTAAAAACAAAATTACTGACTGGTGGATTAAATAAATGACTAAAGATAATTCAGAATACTTAATCGAAAGACGAGACAATGTTTACGAAGTGGTAATTGGTCTTGAAGTTCATGCTCAGGTTACATCAAATTCAAAATTATTTTCATCTTCATCAACAACATTCGGTGCTGAACCTAATACACAAGTAAGTTTAGTAGATGCAGCATTTCCAGGAATGCTTCCGGTTATTAATGAGTACTGTGTAAAACAAGCAATTAAAACGGGCATAGGTTTAAGAGCTCAAATTAATAAAAGATCAGTTTTTGATAGAAAAAATTATTTTTATGCAGATCTTCCACAAGGTTATCAGATCTCACAGTTTAAGTATCCAATAGTAGGAGAGGGTACAGTTATTCTTGATATGGCACATGGCCAAAAAGAAGTAGGGATTGAAAGGTTGCACCTAGAACAAGATGCTGGAAAAAGTATTCATGATATGGACCCACAAAATACATTGGTTGACTTAAATAGATCTGGTGTAGCTTTGATGGAAATTGTTAGCAAACCAGACATGAGAACTCCAGATGAAGTTAGTGCTTATATTAAAAAATTAAGATCTATTATGAGATACCTTGGTACGTGTGATGGAAATATGCAGGAAGGCTCTTTGAGAGCTGATGTCAATATTTCTGTTAGAATTAAAGGCTCTGATAAACTCGGAACTCGTTGTGAGATTAAAAATGTTAACTCAATTAAATTTATGCAAATGGCTATTGATTATGAAGCTAATAGACAAGTTGATTTAATTGAAGAAGGTAAAACAATTGATCAAGAAACAAGATTATTTGATACTAAGAAAAATGAAACAAGATCTATGAGATCTAAAGAAGATGCTCATGATTATAGATATTTTCCAGATCCAGATTTATTACCATTAGAAGTAACAGATGAATTTATAGAAAAACTTAAAAAAGATATCCCAGAATTACCAGACGATAAGAAAAAAAGATTTATTGATGAGTTTAAAGTCTCTGCTTACGAAGCAACAATTTTAGTATCAGATATTGAAACAGCTAAATATTTTGAAGAAGTTGTTGCTAAAATGGGCAAGAACCGAGATATGAAATTAGCAGTTAACTGGATTACAGGTGAATTGTTTGCTATTTTAAATAATAAAAATTTAGAAATTACACAAAGTCCAATAAGTGCCAAAAATTTAGCAAAGTTAATTAATCTAATTAAGAATGGAACAATTTCTGGAAAAATAGCTAAAACAATATTTGAATTGATGATTGATGAAGACAAAGATCCTCAAATAATTGTTGAAGAAAAAGGTTTAAAACAGGAAAGTGACCCTAAAGCTTTAGAAGCGTTAATAGATAAAATAATTGATACTAATAGAGAAAAAGCTATTGAATATAAGAATGGTAAAGAAAAGCTATTTGGTTTCTTTGTAGGTCAAGCAATGAAAGTTTCAGGTGGTAAAGCTAATCCACAACTAATAAATGAAATATTAAAGAAAAAACTTCAATAGTCTTAAAATAGGTAGATACAAAGGACTTAAAATACCATGGGTAAAGCAATTAGAATTACTGAAAAGCTTGAAAAATATATAAATAATTTTAGTTTAAAGTTAAATCCCATCCAGCAAGAAATAATCGAATACAATAATACACTTGGAGACGTTAAGAGAATGCAAGTAGCAACATCTCAATGTCATTTTCTTCATTTAATTATAAAAACTTCTAACATTAAAAATGTACTTGAAATTGGTACTTTTACTGGGTTAAGTGCACTTTCAATAGCTTTAGCATTACCAGATGATGGCAAACTTATAGCGCTAGATAAAGACAAAGAAACCAACAAGATTGCAGTAAGTTTTTTTAAAAAAGCTAATCTTACTAATAAAATTCAAACAATTGTTAAGCCTGCATTAGATAGTTTAGATGAATTAAAGAATAGTAAATTTGATATGGTTTTTATTGATGCCGATAAAATGAATTATAAAGAATATTATGAAAAATCACTGAAGTTATTAGATAAAGGAGGATTGATTATTGTAGACAATGTTTTATGGCATGGTGAGGTCGCTGATGAAGATAATTTAGATAAATTCACTGTAAATATTAGAGATTTTAATACTTATGTTGCAAACGATAAAAGAGTGGAGCAAATCATTGTCCCTTTAGGTGACGGTATGACTGTTTGTAGAGTGATATAATGTTTGATGTTTTTGGTTTTTATAAATTTAAAAAACTCACTTCTCTAAAAAAAAATAAGATTTTACTACAGGATTATTTGATTAAAAAAAATATTCGAGGAACAATAATTATAGCTAATGAAGGAGTAAATGCAACAATCTCAGGAAAAGCTAACGATCTAAAGTCAACTATCAACAAGATTAAAAAGATATTGAATTTTAAAAAGTTTGATAGTGAAAATATTTCAAAAAGTAAATTTCAACCATTTCATAAGCCAAAAGTAAAAATTAAAAAAGAAGTAGTTCCCATGGGTCTTTCTTTGTCATCAAAAAATAAGAAAAATAATCATATAGATCCTAAAAAATGGAATAAGTTAATTAATGATAAAGACACATTAGTTCTAGATTCTAGAAAACCATTTGAATATAATGTGGGCACCTTTAAAAGATCAGTTAATCCTGATGTTGCTAATTTTAGAGAATTTCCAAAATACCTAAATAAACTAAAAAAAACGAAACCAATTGCAATGTTTTGTACTGGTGGAATAAGATGTGAGAAAGCTTCGGTATTTTTAGAAAAAAAAGGTTTTAAAAATGTTTATCAGCTAAAAGGTGGAATTTTAAATTATTTAAAAAATATTAAAAAAAAAGAAAGTTTATGGAATGGGGAATGTTTTGTCTTTGATAACAGAATCAGTGTTAAACATGGATTAGTAACTGGTACATACTCAATGTGTAGTGGATGTAGAAAACCAGTTTCACCAAAAGATAAGAAGTCTAAAAAATATGAGGAGGGTGTTTCATGCGTAAATTGTCATGATAATTTAACTCAAACTCAAAAAGAGAGATTTCGAATGAGACAAAAGCAAATAAACCTTGCTAAAAAGAGTGGATCGAAGCATATATTTCAAAAAGAATTTAAATAGGAAAAATAATTGTCCAAAGCCATTAAATTAACTAAAGATCCAATTTGGGAGTTACTTAGAAAAGTAACCATCCCAGCAAGTGTTGGTTCATTATTTCAAACATTTTATAATTTAGTTGATACCTGGTTTGCGGGTAGAATTTCTGCAGAAGCTATAGGTGCTATTGCTAAGTCATTTCCCATATACTTTGTCATCATTGCTGTTGGTGTTGGTATTGGTGCTGCAACGAACTCATGTATTGGCAATTTATTAGGTGCTAAAAAAATTAATAAAGCTTCACTATTTATTGCCCAATCAGTAATTTTTTCATTGGTCACTTCTATTGTTGTTACTTTATTTGGATTAAACGCTTCTGATTTTCTCTTGAGCGTTATGGGCTCTGATGCTGCTGGTATCGCTTTAACTAGAGAGTATTTAGATATAATTTTTTATGGAACATTTATAGTTATGATCCAAATCTCTTTAAATGGAGCTTTAAATGCACAGGGAGATACTAAAAGTTATAGAAATGTTCTTATCTTTAGCTTCTTTTTAAATATTTTTTTAAACCCATTATTTATCTGGGGATACGGAATTGTTCCAGCTTATGGTATAGGTGGCCTTGCAATAGCAACTGTTATCGCTCAATCTATTGGTACTATTTATTTAGCCTATAAAATTAACTCATGTAAATTAAGAAAATATTTATCTATTAAATGCTTTATTCCTAAGTTTATTCTTCTTAAAGAATTGTTCACACAAGCAATGCCAATTATGATTAGTATGTTGTTTATTGGAGTAGGTATTTTTAACATATTATATTTTATTGGACAATTTGGTGATCTTGCAACAGCAGGTTATGGTGCAGCTTTAAGAGTTGAACAAGTCTTCTTACTTCCAGTAATTGGTTTAAATACAGCAGTACTTTCTATCGGTGGACAAAACTTTGGTGCTAAAAATTATAACCGTATTAGAGAGCTTTATACTAAGGCATTATTTTTTGGATCATCGTTTATGGCCGTAGCAGGTGTGGTTTTATTCTTCGGTGCAGAGTTTTTTGTATCTCAGTTTACAGATAATGTAGAAGCTATTTATCATGGTGCTATATATTTAAAAGTTGCTGCATTAATAGCTCCTATTTACCCAGTATTCTTTATTACAACAGCAGTCTTTCAGGCACTTAAAAAACCAATTTATAGTCTTTACTTAAGCGTTCTAAGGTTAACTGCATTTCCGTTCTTATCATTATGGTATGTAATTAATATTAGAGGAGGAGATTATGCGGATATTTTTTATACCATCATGGCAACCAATTGGTTTATGGGTATTGCAGTAATCATCTTTATTGGATATTTTTTAAATAATGTTTTTAAACAAAAAAAAAGCCATTTTTCTTATTAGTGTTTCCGCACTAATATTTATTTTAACTATTAACCAAGTCAAATCTCAAACAATTAAAATTGTAGATGGAGACACAATTCATCTTAATGGAGAAAAAATTAGATTTATAGGGATAGATACACCTGAATTAAAACAAACTTGCCTTAACAAAGGAGCTAAGGATCCTTGTGGAATTACAGCAAAACAAATCCTTATTGATAAAATTTCAAACAATAATGTTGAATGTATTAGTGAAGGAAAAGATCAATACAAAAGAACACTGGCCGAATGTTTTGTTAATAATGAAAGCTTATCAAGTTATTTAGTTAGAAGTGGCTATGCATTTGCCTATAGAAGGTATTCAAAAAAATTTGTATCTGATGAAGATTATGCAAGAATTAATAAAATAGGTATGTGGTCTATGGAATTTGATTATCCTTGGGATTACAGAAAATCTAAGAAAAATTAAAGCTAATAGGGTAGTTCTGTTAACAGGTGCTCCAAAATTCTAGTTAATCTCTTGTTTATTAATTTTAAAGAGCTTTTCACCTAAAGGACTGATTGGGTCTTGAGGTGTGGGTTTGATTTTAGTTTTTTCCTCAACGATACTTAATAGTTTTTTAGCAAGTCCTTGACGTCTAAACATGGGGTTAACAAAAATATACTCCACTTCGGCTGTCTCATTATACCGAACAAAACCAAGTGTAGTATTAATGTTTTTAAAAGTAATAACACCATCATTTAGTTCAACATCATAGTCTAAATTACTCATTAATTATTACCATCTTGTTTAAGTTTTTTTTCAAATTTTCTCACTATGAAAGAAACAATTAATATCAAAATTAAATATTCCAAGATTAAAAATGTATAAATTTCTAATGGTCTATAGGTTGACACAACTAATTCATTTGCTTTTCTTGTTAAGTCACCAATACCTATAATTGATACCAATGAAGACATTTTTAATACATATACAAACTGGTTGCCTAATGCAGGAAGGATATTTTTAATTGCTTGTGGAAGAATTACTAATCTTAACCTTTTATAAAAAGTTAAACCCAGTGATGAGCCTGCTTCCCATTGTGATTTTTTAATTGAGTTTATTCCTGCTCTAAAAATTTCTGCTTGAAAAGCACTTTCACTTATTGCCAGCGCAATTATTCCAGACACAAATGGACTGAAACTTAACCCAGTCATTATAGGTAAACCATAATAAATCCATAATATTAAAACAAGTAACGGTATTGCTCTTATAATTTCCACATATCCAATATTTATGTATGTTAAAAATTTATTCTTAGCTAAAGAAGGAATTGCAACGATAAACCCTAAAATTGCAGATATAATTATAGATACTACTGAAATATAAATAGTTGTAGTTAAACCACTTAATAAAAATTTTAGGTTTGTTAAACCTTCAACATTGTTAGGTGATAGAATAAACCAACCCAATTCCTGACCACTACAAGAGGTAAGGGGTAAAATTAAAAGTAAAAAAAGTAAATTTTTCACTCTTAAAGTTATAATGAATTAGAGATTAATATCTAATTTTTTATAAGCTTTTTAAATTATATTTAGCGAGTAGTTTATTAAAGAAACCAGAGGATTTTTTACTTTTGATCCACTCATTTACATAATCATTCCAAACTTGATCATTTTTACTAACCATCATTGCTAAAAAGGCAGGATTTTTTTCTCCATCAGGAACAATTGCTAATTGAGGGTACTTGACAACTAATTTATTAGCCTCTGTTGAACTTGTAATGTTTCCATCAGCTCTTCCAGCTAATACTTCTTGAAAGTCTCTTGCAGGTGACTCAACTGATTGTAATTTAGACAAAGGAAAGAACTCTTTAGCTTTTTCCTCTTGAGAAGTCCCAAGTGTTGTAGCAATCGTTACATCTTTATTGTTTAAAGATTTCCATGTTGAATATTTTTTTAAATTCTTTTTAAGTACCAATGGAACAGTTCCATACTTGTAATAAGAATCTGTAAATCCAGCAACTTCTGCTCTTTTTGGAGTTTTAGTGACACTTGTGGAAATATCATATCTTCCTGCGGTAATTCCTGAAACAATTGTTTTCCATTCAGTTGGTACAAAGGTAATTTTCACACCCATATCTTTTGCTAATTCTTGCATGACATCAATATCAAATCCCTTATATTTATTTGTAGCAGGATCTTTCATGGTCATTGGATCCCAGTCGCCTGTTGTTCCAACTTTTAACTCACCAGAGGATAAAATCTGTTCAAGTTTTGATTCTGCGTTAAGAGAGAAGGGTAAAAGTGCTAATAGCACCACAAGAAGTATTTTATTCATAAACTTTATATAACAATAATTTTAATAAATATAAGCTTATAACCTTGACGCACTATCACTCAACCAAGAGTGTAAATGCTCAGAAAAAGACCTTCTAACAAATAAATTTACCTCATTAATCTCTTTATGATGAATAATTACATCAATATGAGATAATATTGTTTGAACAACTGGTCCTTTTTTTGTTTTAAAATCATTAAAATTGAAAGGGGAACCTGTAGAAAATAAATCAAAAACCTTACCACCTTTGATATTTAACATTACAAATTGGTCGCTAACATCAGTTACAGCGCCCAATTTAACTTTAGATATATTTTTAATTAATTCATCTTCAACTTGATAAGTGTTACTTTCCTCACTCACAGTTTCATTTGATATTAACATCCATTCATCGGGACTTAACCAAAATGCAGTTAATTTCTCTGCTGATGTAGACGTATTAGCCTCAGTGGGTAAAACCATATTAAGATTTTTACCTACTGCAGTAATAAAATCTTTTGTTTTACCTCTTATGATTAATTTCATAATAGGTTTGATTTCTTTAATTTCTAAATCAGAATATGTTATATCCCCTTTAATAGAAGTTTTATAATTAAGCATTTAACCTCAAATTTTCTTTGTCAAAAAAAACAGGATCAACAATCGTCACATTAATATTTTTATTTTCCATTGGGATAAATAATTTTTGACCTAGCATATTTTTTCCACCTCTAACTACTGCTAGGGCAATTGATTTATTTAAATTAGGGCTATAGTAACTTGAAGTTACATGACCTAGCATTTCAACTGGTTTTAAACTAGTGTCAGCAACTATCTGAGCTCCTTCTTCTAAAACTTCACTTGGATTATCTGTCAGTAAACCTACTAATTGTTTTCTATCTTCTTTCATGGTGTCAGATCTATAAAGAGATCTTTTACCAATAAAGTCATATTTTTTTTTACTAACAATCCAATCCATCTGTAAATCTATAGGTGTCATCGTTGCATCCGTATCTTGGCCAACAATAATAAATCCTTTTTCTGCTCTTAATAAGTGCATTGTCTCAGTGCCATAAGGAGTGATGTTAAATTCTTTACCTGCTTCCATGCATTTTTTCCATAAGTCTTCACCATAGTTAGCTTGGATATTAATTTCATAACTATGTTCACCAGTAAAACTAATACGCATAATTCTACATTTAATATTGCCAATTTTTGTATTTTTGAATGACATGTGTGGAAAGCTTTCATCTGAAAGATCAAGATCAGGTATTAATTTATTAAGAATTTTTTTACTATTAGGCCCACAGATGCTAGCTGTTGCATAATGATCCGTTACAGATGACAAATACACATCTAGTTCAGGCCATTCAGTTTGTAGGTAATCTTCTAGTTTTCCTAATACGTTTGCAGCACCACCTGTTGTTGTGGTCATAATATAATGATTTTCATCAAGTCTAGTTGTGACCCCATCATCGTAAACCATACCATCTTCATTAAGCATTAAACCATAACGACATTTTCCAATGGCAAGTTTTGACCAAGCATTTGTATAAACTCTGTTTAAAAATTCTGAAGCATCCGTTCCTTGAATATCAATTTTACCAAGAGTTGAAGCATCTAATATACCAGCGCTATTTCTTGCAGCTTTACTTTCCCTTTGAACGGCCTCATGCATTGTTTCATTATTTTTTGGATAGTACCAAGCTCTTTTCCACTGACCAACATTTTCAAATTCAGCTTTATTTTCTATGTGCCAGTCATTCATTGGCGTTCTTCTAAATGTATCAAAATATTCACCAACATTTCGTCCAACAATTGTTCCAAATGTTAATGGAGTGTAAGGAGGTCTAAACGTTGTAGTTCCAAGCTCACCCATCTTAACACCAGCAGTTTCTGCAATAATACCAAGGGCATGCATATTACCAAGCTTTCCTTGATCGGTACCCATTCCAGTTGTTGTATATCTTTTTACATGTTCAATCGATCTAAAACCTTCTCTTAGAGCAAGTTTAATATCTTTTGCAGTTGCATCATTTTGATAATCTACGAAAGGTTTTGTTTTTCCTAAAACTTTATCGGATGGAAGTAGCCAAATATTTCTAATCTTATTATCTTTAGGACAATTTATTTCTAAATTGTCAAATTCAGTTTCATTTATATTTAAAAATTCTTTTAAAGATTTTGTAGAATTTTTTATAACATCATCTAAATCAAAATCACCATTACAAGAACCAATGCTAATTTGAGCTGATGAATATATATCAGGAATAAATACTTGATCTTTTTCTCTAAATTTTAATTTACCTCCTGATTGAGTAAACAAATGAACGGCTGGCGTCCATCCACCTGCAATTGCTAGGCAATCACAATCAAGTTCTATTTTTTCTGGATTTGCAAAAGATTGACCATCTTCTGACAATTCCATTATTGTAATTTTATTAATTCTTTTATAACCCTCAGTATTTACAACTGTGTGTGATCTATAAACTTTAATCCCTAAATCGTCAGCTTCTTTAGTAAATGCAGTTTTAGATTGCTTTCTAATATCTATGATTGCTTCAACTTTAATACCTTTTTTTTGTAATGAAATTGCACTTTCATAAGCTGTGTCATTATTAGTAAGAAATATATTTTTTTGACCAGTTGCAACACCATAATAATCTGCATACTTTTTAACTGCAGATGAAAGCATAATACCAGGTCTATCGTTATTATTAAATACCAGAGGTCGCTCTAAAGAACCAGTAGCAACAATAACCTTTTTAGCTCTAATTTTTAATAATCTTTGTCTTACTTTTTTATTTTTTTCATTTTTAGGAAGGTGATCAGTTAAATTTTCTCTAGCTAATAAATAGTTATATCCATGATAAGCAGCAACACTAGTTCTTGTTTTAATTTCTAGGTTTTCAATATTTCTTAATTCATTAATTTCATTTTCTAACCAAACAGAAGAATTTTGATCGTTTATTTTTATATGATCTGAATTTTGGAAAATTGTAGATCCTCCGATTTCATTTTTTTCATCAAGTAATAATGTTTTAAGATTATTTTTTGCTGCAGTTTTTGCAGCTATAATTCCACTAATGCCAGCTCCGATAACCAAAACATCACAGTGAATGTATTTATGATCATATATGTCAGGATCAGGCACTGTTGGAGATTTTCCTAGTCCTGCTGAATGTCTTATAACATATTCATACTTTTCCCAAAAATTAGCAGGCCACATAAATGTTTTATAATAAAAACCAGCAGGCAGAAGTGGGGATAAGAAATTATTTATACCTCCAATATCAAAGTTAACACTAGGCCAACAATTTTGACTGTTTGCCTCAAGCCCATGATAGATTTCTAGTTCGGTTGCTCTAACATTGGGTTCTGTTAGTGCTGTGTTGTTATTAACCTGTACAATTGCATTAGGCTCTTCAGATCCTGAAGTCATTATTCCTCGTGGCCTATGATATTTAAAACTTCTTCCTACTAAATGAATACCATTAGCTAGCAAAGCTGAGGCAAGGGTATCACCTTTGTATCCAAAATAAGATTTTCCATTGAATTTAAAAGAAACTCTGGAAGTTTCATCAATATATTTACTAGTTGTAACTCTTAAATTTTTTAGCATTAAATTATTTTATAGGAGGTTTTTCACCCATTTTATAAACAGCTTTAATTTGGTCATTTGAAGTATCCCTCACCATGTTAAACCACTTTCTACATCCGTGAGCATGGTTCCATCTTTCAAATTGAATTCCTTTAATGTTTTTTCTCATAAATAAGTATTCTGCCCATTCATCATCACTTAATTCTGTGGGTTGTTTAGGTCTTTCAATGTGAGCTTCACCACCAGCTTTAAATTCACTTTGTTCTCGTTCACCACAAAAAGGACAAGTAATTAAAAACATTAATGAGCTACCGCCGCTGCACCATGTTCATCAACAAGGTCTCCACTGATAAACCTATTTAAATTAAATGCAGCATTTAGTTTGTGTGGTTCATCATTTGCGATTGTGTGAGCAAATAAATCACCTGATCCAGGTGTTGCTTTAAATCCACCAGTTCCCCAGCCACAATTAAAGTACAAACCTTTTATCGTCGTTTTACTAATAATAGGACTAGCATCTGGGCAGATATCTACAATTCCACCCCATTGTCGAAGCATTCTCATTCTACTAAAAATTGGATAAAGTTCTAAGATTGCATTTAATGTTCCCTCAACAATATCGTGACTACCTTTTTGTGAATAAGAAACATAATCATCAGTGCCTGCACCTATTACTAGCTCACCTTTGTCAGACTGACTAACATATGCATGTACAGCGTTAGACATCACTACTGTATCAATAATAGGTTTAACTGGTTCTGAAACTAGAGCTTGAAGAGGTTTACTTTCTAAAGGTAATCTTAAACCTGCCATGTTTGCTAGCACACTTGAATGACCAGCAGCAACTACTCCAACTTTTTTAGTTTTTATAAAACCTTTGGTTGTTTCAATACCTTCTACTTCATCACCATTTCTTTTAATTCCTTTAACTTCACAATTTTGAATTATATCTACACCCATTTCATCTGCACCTCTAGCATACCCCCAAGCAACAGCATCATGCCTTGCGGTACCAGCTCTTCTTTGTAAAGTTCCACCCAGTACAGGATATCGAATATCTTGTGAGGTATTAATAATAGGGCAAAATTTTTTGACTTCTTCTGTGCTTAAGTAAACTGCGTCTATGCCATTTAATCTATTAGCATGTGTTCGTCTTTTTAAATCTCTAACATCCTGTAAGTTATGTGCAAGATTCATCACACCTCTTTGACTAAACATTACATTGTAATTTATTTCTTGAGATAAACCTTCCCACAATTTTAAAGCATGATCATAAAGACCAGCACTAGCATCCCATAAATAATTAGATCTTATAATCGTAGTATTTCTTCCTGTATTACCACCACCAATCCAGCCTTTTTCTACTACAGCAATATTTGTCATATTATGTTTTTTTGCTAAATAGTAAGCAGTTGCCAAACCATGACCACCACCACCAATAATAACTGCATCATATTCTTTTTTTACAGTGGGATCTTTCCAGGCTTTTTGCCAATTTTCATGATAGGAAAAAGCATTTTTGACTAATGAGAATATTGAATACTTATTTTTCATAATATTATTCAAGAATTACTTTATAAATATTGAATATTCAATACAATCGGTTATATCAATGTCGCAGTGGAAGAGTGGGTGAGAGGCTGAAACCAGTCGTTTGCTAAATGACCGTGCGGGGAAACTTGTACCGAGGGTTCGAATCCCTCCTCTTCCGCCATTAAAATAAAGGCTGATCTTTAAAAAAGTCTTTCATTTTAATAGGCTTTTTTTCCAAGATATATCTGTAAACATTGTAGTTTTCCATAACACGTTGAACATAGTTACGAGTTTCTTTAAATGGAATTAATTCAACCCAGTCTACAAAATCAATTTGTTTTTTTTGAGGATCTTTGTTTATTTTTTTCCAGTGTTTAACTCTTTTAGGACCGGCATTATATGCTGCGGTAGCAAAAGGGTAGGCACCATCATATTGTAAAATTAAACCAGCTATATAATGAGAGCCTAGATTAATATTATATTCAGGATCAGAAGTTAACCTTGATTTTGAATATGGAAGTTTTGCTTGTTTAGCAACTAGCTTAGCCGTATAGGGCATTATTTGCATTAAACCTTGTGCACCAACATGACTGTTTGCTCTCATGTCAAATTCACTTTCTTGTCTTATAAGAGAAAGTATAAAAGCTGTTTCAGGTATTTTTCTGCCATTAACATACTGCGGGACACTTATAATTGGATAATTAAAAGTATTATGAAATCTTTTTTCATATGAGGCTAACTTTGATACTTGGATCGCAAAATCGTATCTTGATATATTTGTAGCAAGCTCAGCTGCTAAAATCTCACTTCCACTTGCAATATTGTCATTAGCCAAATGTCTCAGTATATTTTTGGTATATTTATCTTTATTTAATTCATTTAAAAGATGTGTAATTTTTACAAGCTCTTTATTGTAAAAATATTTTCGATAGTCATCTTCAACATCAGCTTGTTCTTCAAGTTCAAAATTTTGACTAGGGTTGATTTTTAAAAAGGCTAATTGACCATAGTAAGTTGTTAGATATTTTGTTGCTTCACGATACCAATCTTCTGATTGTCGTTTATCACCAATTTTTTCATAAGATCTACCAAGCCAATAAGCGCCTCTTGCCAAACTTATAGGGTAGCTAACGTTTTGATAAAAGTTATTGAAATGGTCAACTGCTAAAATAGGGTCATTTAAAAAACTTAATGCAATCCAACCACTCAACCATTCAGCCTCAGCAAACTCTGATCCTTTATCTAGTGAGTGTTGGCTAGCAACTTTATAAGCTGTCTCATATTTATTTTTATAAATAAGAGCTCGTGTCATGATTGCTCTCTCAACCCACCATTTATCTGGTCTCACTAGATAATCTTTATTATTTTTAATTGAAAACAATATTTCAAGTGAACTATCAATTCTGCCTCTTTTTCTTCTCCATTTAAGTCGATCATGATTGAGACCAGCATCATTTTTGAATTTTTGTGGAACATTTTTTATTGCCTGGTCAACACCATAAGATTTACTCATCAAAATTTGTCTAGCTGTATAAAGTAGTTGATAATCTTTAGGTAAATAAGGAAGCATTCTTTTTAAATCCCAATATTTATTTTCCCATGCTAAATAATCAGCTCTATTTATATAATCTTTTGAGTCTAAATATTTTCTATATTTTTTACTTAAAGATTTCATGCTAGCTCTAGAAAGTTCTGCTGTAATCCAGCCTCTCTTAATTAAAGCAATTCCTTTTTCATTATCTCCAGTTTGTATAAAGCTTTCACCTAATACCAGCATACCATAGCCACTTAAGGGCTCATCAACTCCAAACCAATTAATAATTTTTTTAGGAGAAATTTTATCCGTTGAAAGTTTTTGTTCTGCTAAATATTTTATTCTACTTATTCTTGGGTAGTGTTTATTGTTTTGTATAAAAGTCATGTAGTCATAAAACGTAGCTTGGTTTCCTGTTGTTAATAAATGTCTCCATTGTATAAAATTATATATGGATTTATCTTTAGCATTTTTTGAATTTTTCAATGCAGTTGTCCATTGACTTTTTTCCATTGCCTGGATAGATTTTTTTGCAATATCATAGTCTTTTTGGCTGTAGTATTTTGATCTTTTTTGAACTACAGATTTTTCACTTTTAACTATTAATGGCTTACTTTTAGGAATGAGAAAATTAATTTTTTTTTTATTTTTTTTGACTGTTACGATTTTGACTTCTTCTTTTTTTTGTGATGGTTTAGGTTTAGGTTTAAGGATCCCTTGAGATATCTTTTGCTTCTTAACTTCTTCATCTAAAATAGGTTTTTTTAAAGGAATTATTGATATTTCAGCAGCAAATATATTCCCTATAATTACCAAACTTAATAATAGTGATTTTATAAAAAAAATTATCTTTCTGGGCATAAATTTACTAAATGAATCTTTAAACTATGTTATAAGTATTTATGTTCAAAGGATCAAATGTTGCTTTAATAACCCCGTTTAAGAATAATGAGCTAGATGTTGAGGCTTATATTAAGCTAATTCATTTTCAAATATCAAACGGTACAAACGGCTTGGTTCCTGCTGGGACAACAGGTGAGTCGCCAACATTAAGCCATGATGAACATCAAAAAGTAATAGATTTATGTGTTAAAGAAAGCAATGGAAAAAATATAGTTATTGCTGGCACTGGCTCTAATTCGACTAAAGAAGCAATTTCTTTAACAACTCATGCAGAAAAAGCGGGAGCAGATGCGGCTCTAATAGTAACTCCATATTACAACAAACCAACTCAAGAGGGTTTATATCAACATTATAAAGCAATAAACGATAGATGTGGGATACCAATTATAATTTATAATATTCCTGGAAGATCTGTAATTGATATGTCTGTTGATACAATGGCTAGATTATTTGAATTGAAAAATATTGTTGGTGTTAAAGATGCAACTGGTGATCTAGATAGAGTTAATCAACAAAAAGATAAAATGGGAACTGATTTTGTTCAACTAACAGGTAATGATGATAACGCTTTAGAATTTAATAACAGAGGTGGGGTAGGCTCTATAAGTGTAACTGCTAACATTGCTCCTAAGTTATGTTCTGATTTTCAAAAAGCCTCAAAAATAGAAAATAATGAAAGCAAGCTTGAAGCAATCAGATTAGATAAAATTTTACAACCCATTCACAGCTCAATGTTTATAGAAAGCAATCCAAGCCCTGTTAAATATGCCGCAAAACTTCTGGGTCTTTGTGATGATGGGGTTAGATTACCTTTAGTTAAAGTTACAGACCCAACTAAGGATATTGTTAAAGAAGCTTTAGTATCAGCAAATCTACTCTAATGAACAAGAAAGCCAATCCTGGTTTAAAAATTATTTGCTTAAATAGAAAAGCAAGTTTTAATTTTTTTTTTGAAGACTTAATTGAAGCTGGGATAGTTCTTAAAGGGTCTGAGATTAAATCAATTAGAGATGGAAAAGTTAATATTGCAGACTCTTATGCTGTAGAGAAAGACGGTGAAATAGTTTTAATTAACTCTCATATTGCTGCATTTAAGCAAGCCAGTTATTCAAATCATAATCCAACAGATGAACGAAAATTATTATTAAACAAAAAGGAAATTAACAAATTAATTGGTAAAATGCAGAGGGATGGCTTTACACTTGTTCCAACAAAGATGTATTTTAAAAAGGGAAAAGCTAAAATAGAAATAGCAGTCGCAAAAGGTAAAAAACAATTTGATAAAAGAGCTACTAAAAAAAATAGAGACTGGAATCGTGAAAAAGCAAGACATATTAGAAAATCAAGTTAAACAATCATATTTAGCAATAGGATCAAATTTAGGTAATAAAATTACCAACATTCATATAGCCTTGTCTGAACTTAAGAAAAATAAAATTAAGATAAAAAAAGTTTCATCTCACTATTTATCAAAATCTTGGCCAAATCCTTTAATGCCAAGTTTCATAAATATTGTAATAGAAATCGAGACAATCTTAACACCTTTAGAATTATTAAAAATTTGTAACAATATTGAATTAAAATTAGGCAGGGTTAGACTAAAAAAAAATGCTCCACGAACATGTGATATTGATATAATTGATTATGATAAAAAAATTTTGAATATAAATAATGACAAGTTAATAATACCTCATCCAGAGATGACTAAGAGAAATTTTGTATTGTTACCATTATTTGAGATAAACAGAAGTTGGAAGCATCCAGAATCTAAGATTAATATAGTAAATTTAATTAATTCTTTATCAATTAAAGATTTAAGATCTATTAAACAAATATAAATTGGTGTTATAGTTAAAAATGATTAATTCAGAAGAGTTAATAAATAAAGTTAAAACTTATAATAAATTTTTAAATCCAGAAAAATTAAGTAAAGCATATAATTATGCTGTTAAAGCTCACGAAAACCAAAAACGTGATTCTGGTGATCCTTATTCAAATCACCCTATAGCTGTTGCTTCAATACTTAGTGAGCTAGAGTTAGACAGTGCTACTATTGTTACAGGGCTTTTACATGATACGATTGAGGATACTCACGCAACTTATGAAAATATTAAAGATGAATTTGGTGAAGAGATTGCCAATCTTGTAGATGGTGTAACCAAAATTTCTGTTTTTGAAAATCAAGCAACATCATCTTCTAAAGCAGAAAACTTTAGAAAATTAATCTTAGCTACATCAAAAGACATAAGAGTATTACTTGTAAAGCTGGCAGATCGTTTACATAATATGAGAACTATTGATGCTATATCTAAAGTTGAAAAAAAAGAACGTATAGCGAGAGAGACAATGGAAATTTATGCTCCTTTAGCAGATAGAATGGGCATGCATAGAATTAGAGATGAACTTGAAGACTTATCATTTAAAGTTTTGAATAATGAAGCACGTGAACTTATTAAAAAAAGATTAGACGAAATTAAAGAAGACAAAGTAAATAGTTTTAATTCTATTTCTTTACAATTAAGCGAGCTTTTAAACGAACATAAGATTAATGCTGAAATTTTTGGAAGAGAAAAAACTCCATTTTCTATATGGAGAAAAGTTCAAAAAAAAGAACATCATTAGAGCAAATTACAGACATAATTGGATTTAGAGTTATTCTTAATAGTGGAGAGGATTGCTATAAAGCTTTAGGAATTTTTCATCAACACTGGAATTGTATACCAGGAAAATTTAAAGATTATATATCATCACCAAAAATAAATAATTATCAGTCATTGCATACAGCTGTGATAGGTCCAAATAGAAGACCTATTGAAATTCAAATAAGAACTATGCCAATGCATGAATTTGCCGAAAGAGGTATTGCATCCCATTGGAAATATAAATCATCTGAAAAATTTGATTCATTAACATGGAAAGAATATGACTGGTTAGCTGACCTTGTGGAAATTATTGGTAAAAATGAAAACCCTGAACATTTTTTTGAGTATACAAAACTACAAATGTTTCAAGAAAATGTTTTTTGCTTTACACCAAAAGGCTTAGTTATCAAATTGCCAAAAAATGCAACACCAATAGATTTTGCATATGCTGTTCATACAAAAGTTGGCGATCATGCAATATCCTGTAAAATTAACGGTAATGACAGTGAATTACAAAACATACTTTATAACGGTGACGTAGTTGAAATCATAACCTCTAAAAATAAATCACCATCATTGCATTGGATACCAATTACAAAAACTGGAAAAGCAAGAGCTGCTATTAGAAGATACTGGCATTCTAAAGGTGAGCAAAAAGAGGAAAGAATAAAAAAATACAATACAACACTTTGGATTTCTCTCCCAGATCAACCTGGTAAACTTGGTGAAATAACCACATCATTAGGCTCTCATAAATTGAATATATCAAGTGTAGAGATGAAAGAAAAAACTAAAGATTATATTAACTTCAGATTTAACCTTATTATTAGAGACTTGAAAAACTTTACAAATTTTATCAGTGAGCTAAAACAAAAAGATATTAAATTTAAAATCATTAGACATGAGGAAAAAAGGAATGCTTTCACACAAAAAATCTTTAAATATTTTAAAAAAAACTAATGCTCTTTTAGAAGGTCATTTTGTTCTTTCATCAGGTTTGCATTCACCTAAATATATTCAATGTGCCAAACTTTTAAGCTTTCCACATTTAGCAAAAGATATTTGTAATTCATTAGCAAAAAAAATTAAAAAAAAATTTAAATCTATAGATTTGATTTTAGCTCCAGCAATGGGTGGTGTTATTATAGGTTATGAAATTGGTAAAATTTTAAAAAAAGAAACAATTTTTTGTGAAAGAGTTAATGGTAAATTTGCTTTAAGACGAGGTTTTCATATAAAAAAAGGATCAAAAGTTTTAATAATCGAAGACGTTATAACAACTGGTAAATCGAGTTTAGAGTGTGTTAAATTGATAACAAAACCTGGTGCAAAGCTTATTGGTTTTGCGTCGATTATTGACAGATCGACCAAGAATTCATTAAAAATAAAAAAAAATATTATCTCACATATGAAGATAGATGTTCCAACATTTAAGAGTAATAAATTACCTGAAAGTCTTAAAAATACTCCAATTACAGTTCCTGGAAGTAGATTTATTAAATGAAAAGACTAGGAGTTAATATTGATCATGTTGCAACAGTAAGAAATGCAAGAGGATCTTTTCATCCCGACCCATTTACTATTGCCAAACATGTTATTAAATGTGGAGCAAACTCAGTTACCATTCATTTAAGAGAAGACAGAAGACACATAAAAGATTCTGATGTTGTTAAAATTTGCAAAAGTAGAAAAATAATTACTAATTTAGAAATTTCACTTAACAAAGAAATAATCAATATAGCATTAAAGAATAGACCTAATTTCATTTGTATAGTTCCTGAAAAAAGAAAAGAGGTGACAACAGAAGGTGGATTAAATTTAATTAAAAATAAGAAAAAAATCACATCTATAATATCATTATTTAATAAGAAGAATATTAGAACAAGTCTATTTATTGACCCAAACTTAAAAGATATAAAAATTGCAAAAGAATTAAATGCTACTTGTGTTGAGCTACATACAGGAAAAATTTCAAATTTAATAAAAGAAAACAAAAGTTATAAAAATGAATATTTAAAAATTAAAAAATGTTCAGAACTGGGAGTTAAACTTGGTATTGAGGTTCATGCAGGTCATGGTCTTGACTACAAAACTACCTCTATACTAAGTAAAATTAAAGAAATTACAGAATTTAATATTGGTCATTTTATAATTGGTGAGTCACTTACTCATGGTTTAAAAAAAACTATTAAAATATTTAAAAAAATAACCAATAAATAAATATGAAAATTCTTGGTATTGGTGTTGATATAGTGGAAAATATTAGAGTACATAAATCTTTAAAAAATGTTAATTTTATTAAAAGAGTTTTTTCTAGCTCAGAAATATTGTTAGCCAAAAAAATAACTAATAAAAAATCTTATTATTCTAAAAGATTTGCTGCTAAAGAAGCATTTTCTAAAGCAATTGGAACTGGTTTTAGAGAGAATTTGAATTTCAAGGATATAACTGTAATTAACGATAAGTTAGGTAAACCCTCATTTGTAGTCACAGACAAAATAAAAAAAATTGTTAAAAAGCAATTTAAAATATCATCCTTTAATTTCTTTCTGTCAATTTCAGATGAAAAAAAATATTCTGTAGCCTACGTGATTTTACAAAAAAAATGATATCAAAAAAGATTATAATCGATAATATTAAAACAATTTTTTATGCTTTAGTTATAGCTATTGTTATTAGATCTATTTTTATTCAACCTTTTTATATTCCCTCTTCATCAATGGAACCAACGTTATTAATTGGTGATAGATTGTTTGTTACGAAATATTCTTATGGTTATAGCAAGCATTCTTTTCCTTTTAGTCCACCAATAATAAATGGAAGACTATTTTATAACAAACCTAAGGTTGGAGATATTATTGTTTTTAAAACACCAGCTGACAACAGAACTGATTATATTAAAAGATTAATTGGTCTGCCAGGAGACAATATTCAATTTATTAACGGCGATTTATTCGTAAATAATAATCAAATATTAAAATCTAGAATTTCTCAAAATGATAAAATTTATTGTGGAAATCAAACAATAGATGTTAATACATTTGAAGAAAAGCTTCCAAATGGCAAAACACATAATAGCGTTTATTTAAAAAGTTATAGTTTTGAAAGTTCAGATAACTTTATAGTTCCGCCTCAACACTACTTTTTTTTAGGAGATAATAGAGACTGTTCTAAAGATAGTAGATATTTGACTAGTGTTGGATATGTTCATGAAGATAATTTAGTCGGTAAAGCTCAATTTATTTTTTTTTCATCTGATTTTAGAATTGGAAATATTTTTTCTTTTTGGAAATGGCATAAGACAATTAGATTCGACAGGTTTTTTAAGAAAATTATTTAATGAAAATTAACCCCATAAAATTAGAAAAGAAATTAAAGTTAAAGTTTTCTGATCAAAAAATTTTTATTAAGAGTTTAACGCATAAAAGTTTTGACTCAATAAACAACAATGAAAAAATTGAATTCTTAGGGGATAGAGTTTTAGGTCTTATTATTGCAAAAAAATTACTAGAACTTTATCCTGATGAAAAGGAAGGGGTGTTAGATAAAAAATTTGCTTCATTGGTAAATAAAAAAAAATGTTTAGAAATTGCAAAAAAAATAGAACTAGAAAAATATATTTTAGTTTTAAACCCCAAGAATAAAAAAATTGAAATTGAAGATAAAATTGTAGCAGACTGTTTGGAGGCTTTAATTGGAGCAATCTATCTCGATAAAGGTTTAAATTTTACTGAAAAATTTATTCTTAATTTATGGAGCGAACATATTACAGCAAGTGTTATAACTCAAATTGATGCTAAGACAAAACTACAAGAATACTCACTTAAAATTTTCAAAGTTTTGCCTATTTATAAACTAATCTCAAATACAGGGCCCCGACATAAACCTCTTTTTAAGGTTGCCGTTAAATTAAAAAATACTAAATTTTTTACAGCAGAAGGAACTTCTAAAAAAGATGCAGAGCAGAATGCTGCTTCTTTATGTTTAGAGGATATTTTTAAAAAATGAATTGGGACGATAGCGGTTATTTAGTTTCTAAAAATAAATATAGTGAAAATTCAATAATCGCTGAGGTCTTTACAGAAAATCATGGAAAAATCTCAGGGATAATTTTTGGTGGAACTTCAAAGAAAATCAAAAACTACTTGCAAATTGGTAATAAGATTTATGTAAACTATAATTCAAAAAGTGTTACTAGAATTGGTTATTTCAAAATAGAGATTTTAAAAGCTTTAACACCGCTCTATTTTGATGAAAATCAGAAACTATCATGCATTACATCGGCAATGCACCTTATAAAACTTCTTACTGCTGAAGCACAATCTAATAAAGAAATTTTTAAATTAATTGATAAATTTTTTGAAATATTAAAATCTGAAAATTGGATTCAAAAATATATTTTCTGGGAGTTAGAACTTTTAAAATTATTGGGATATGATTTGGAATTAAAAACTATGGCTGAAAAAGAAATTGTTGATAGTGAAGTTAATTATTACGTTAAATCCTCAACTGAAAAAAAAAGTATTCCAAATTTTCTAATAGATGAAAATAATATGGATGTTAATTTAAAAAATTTACTTAAAGGACTCAAGCTTGTTAGTGATTACCTTGAAAAAAGTATTCTAAAACCAAATAATTTAAATCTTCCTACTTCTAGAACTCATTTTATTAATCTTTTAAAATAGTTATTTAATTAAATCGTCAATTCTATCTGCGTAATAGCTTACTATAGCGTTTGCTCCGGCTCTTTTAAAAGCAATCAAGCTCTCTAACACTGAGTTTTTATCTATTAGACCTTTTTTGATACTATTACTTAATAGTGAGTATTCACCTGATACCTGGTAAGCGAGAACAGGGATTTTAAAATTATCTTTAACTGTTTTAATTATATCAAGATAAGGCATGCCAGGTTTAACCATAACCATATCAGCCCCTTCTTTAATATCTAGCGCCACTTCTCTTATTGCTTCATTGCTATTTCTAAAGTCCATTTGATAATTTTTCTTATCACCCTTTAACAAACCTTTAGAACCAACTGCATCTCTGAATGGACCATAAAAACTTGAAGCATATTTTACTGCATAAGAAAGTAGTTGAACCATTTCATGACCCTCCTTATCTAAAGCTTTTCTTATTTTGCCTATTCTTCCATCCATCATGTCTGAGGGAGCCAGAATATCACAGCCAATTTCTGCTTGTAACAATGATTGATTTATTAATACTTCAATAGTTTCATCATTTAACACGTAGCCTGATTTTATTAAACCATCATGACCATGTGAGGTATAAGGATCTAAAGCTACATCACACATAATACCAATTTCATTTTTATATCTTTTTTTAATATATCGAATGGCCTTACAAACTAGATTGTCTTCATTCAATGCCTCAGTTCCAATTTCATTTTTTTTTGTTTTATTTGTATAAGGGAACAATGCAACCATAGGTATTTTGCTTTTGATTGCTTTATCAACAATAATTCCAAGTTTATCTATTGTGTATCTATAAACATCAGGCATTGTTTTAATGGATTGTTTTATATTTTTTCCATCAATCAAAAATATAGGTAATATAAAATCGCTAGATGACAGGCTATTTTCTTGAACTAATCTTCTAGACCAATCATTTTTACGACTACGTCTAAGTCTTAAATTTGGGTAATTTCCTGTAATCATGTTTAAATCTGCTTTTAAAATGCGACAAATGTATTATACAAATATATATTAAAAAAGGTAGAAAACAACTGCATGAGCTTAGACAACAAAAACATAATTGACTTAGATCTAAAAAAAGATCAAAAAGTTTTAGATTTTAGTGATTTTCAAAAACAAGATATTAAATTTGATATTAATAAACTCCAAGACGCTTATAACCAAATTGTTCAAACAAGAAAATTTGATGACGGCGGTGGTATTGCTCACTTTGGGGCTATTTGTCTAACACAAATTCCTGGAGATCCAGATTCTATTAAAGGAAGCAAGGCTAGAGGCTCTTACTGGACAAAACCAGACAAATCAGGAAAAGAAGTTACTAGAGATGTTTCAATAGATGAGGCTGCATACTCTGAATTTATACCAGACTATGAAAACACTTATTTCAAGGAAGTTTTTGATGCACTTTCTTCAAAATACAAATTAGGTAGAGTTAGAATTTTACTTAAGGAGCCAAGATCAACATTGAGTTGGCACAGAGATCCAGAGCCAAGGTTGCATATACCTATAATTACAAACCCTGGTTGCTTAATGGTTATTGATAATGTCGCAAAACATATGCCTGCTGATGGCTCAGTGTGGGTAACTAATAATGTAAAATACCATAATGCCTTTAATGGTGGTGAAGAAAACAGAGTTCACTTGGTAGCCTGTGTTTTAGATTATAAGTTTAATTAAATTGAAAAAAATATTTTTATCCTCTGATCACGCTGGTTATAAATTAAAAGAATTAATTAAACTTCATTTAGATAAAAAGAAAATTAACTATACAGACTTAGGTCCATTCAATAGTGAAAGTGTTGACTATCCAGACTATGCTCATAAAGTTGCTAAAAAAGTTAAAACAAACAATAATCATGCCGGCATACTCGTATGTGGCTCTGGGATGGGAATGAATATTGCTGCAAATAGACATAAAAATATACGTGCTGCTCAGTGTTTTAATTTGAAATCAACTAAATTATCAAGATTGCATAACGATGCAAATATCATTACATTAGGATCAAGACTTCTTACTAAAAAAACTGCTTTAAATTGTGTTAGCGTTTTTTTAAATACAAAGTTTGAAGGTGGAAGACACGCAAAAAGAATTAAAAAGATTTAATTATGTCTAGTGAAAAAAACTATTTAAATGAAAATTATAAAAGCTTTTTTGAAGACAGCTTATCTGTAACTGATCCAGAATTACATAAAGCCATAAGTGATGAGCTAAAAAGACAACAACAACATATAGAATTAATTGCTTCTGAAAATATAGTTTCTCAAGCTGTTTTAGAGGCTCAAGGCTCTGTATTAACAAATAAATATGCAGAAGGATATCCTGGAAAAAGATACTATAATGGATGTGAGCATGTTGATGTTGCTGAAAATTTAGCCATAGAGAGATTAAAAAAAATTTTTGATTGTAAATTTGCAAATGCCCAACCACATTCTGGGGCTCAAGCAAATGGAGCTGTATTTTTAGCGCTATTAAATCCTGGTGATACATTTATGGGGATGAGCTTAAATTCTGGTGGACATATTACTCATGGGTTGAAAATATCAATGTCAGGTAAATGGTTTAATCCCATAGGGTATGACGTTGATAAAGAGTCCGAACTTATTGATTATGATAATGTTGAAAAACTTGCATTAGAACATAAACCAAAACTCATAATTTGTGGTGGTAGCGCTTACTCTAGAGTAATCGACTTTAAAAGATTTAGAGAGATTGCTGATAAAGTAGGGGCATATTTGATGGTGGATATGGCTCATTTTTCAGGTTTAGTTGCTGGTAAAGGTTATCCTAACCCATGTGAACACGCACACGTAGTTACCTCAACAACTCATAAAGTTTTCAGAAGTGCTAGAGGTGGAATTATTTTAACTAATCATGAAGACCTAGCAAAAAAATTTAATACTGCAGTATTTCCTGGTTATCAAGGTGGACCGTTGATGCATGTTATCGCTGGAAAGGCTGCTGGGTTTTTGGAAGCTTTAAGACCAGATTTTAAAGATTATATCAAATCAGTTTTGGCAAATGCAAAAATTTTATCTGAGACACTTAAGAATAATGGTTTTAAGATTTATTCTGGTGGAACGGATACTCATTTAATGTTAGTTGATCTAAGACCTTTCAATGTCAAGGGCAATGCTGCAGCCGAAAGTCTTTCAAATGCTAATATTACCTGTAACAAAAATGGAATACCTTTTGATTCTGAAAAGCCAATGATTACTTCTGGGATAAGACTTGGAACTCAAGCTGCAACAACTAGAGGCTTTGGATTGAAAGAGTTTGAGAAAGTAGGTGAATTAATTACTAAAGTTGTAAAAGGTTTGTCTGAAAACCCTGAGAATAACAGTAAAATTGAAGAAGAAGTTAGAAATGAAGTTATAGATCTTACATCTAACTTTCCAATATATAAAAATTTAAAATAATGATTTGTTCAATTTGTAAAAAAGGTGAAACATCAGTAGTAGATTCTAGACCTACAGAAGATGGAACAGCCATAAGAAGAAGAAGACTTTGTGTGTGTGGAGCTAGATTCACAACTTTCGAAAGAGTACAATTTAGAGAAATAATGGTAGTCAAAAAGAATGGAAGAAAATCATCGTTTGATAGAGATAAACTTTCTAAATCAATTTATATAGCCTTAAAGAAAAGACCTATTGATACCGAAACTGCAGAAAAATTTATTAGTCGAACTTCAAGAGCTTTAGAAGAACTTGGTCAAAGTGAAATTTCATCAAATACAATTGGCACAATGGTTATGGAAGGTTTGAAAGATCTTGATCCTGTTGCATACGTTAGATTTGCATCTGTTTATAGAAATTTTAGAGAAGAAAAAGACTTTGTGCAATTCGTGGACAAATTAGATGTCTACAAAAAAAGATAAATTTTCAATTAAAGATAAAATTTTTATGGAGCTTGCCTTGAATTTGGCAAAAGCTCGTCATGGACTAACTGGAATTAATCCTTCTGTAGGTTGTGTGATTGTCAAAAATAATAAAATACTTTCAATTGGTCAAACAGGTTTTAAAGGTACACCTCATGCAGAATTTAATGCCATTAAAAATTTACATGAAAATATAGAAGGCTCAAAAATGTATGTCACCCTTGAACCATGTAGTCATTATGGAAAAACTCCTCCATGCACAAATATTATAATTAAAAATAAAATTAAAGAAGTTGTCTATGGAGTTGAAGATATTGATAAAAAAGTTAAAGGTAAAACTTTAAAAATTCTTAAGTCAAAAAATATTTTAGTAAAAAAAGATTTACTCAAAAAACAAATTAATAAATTTTATGCACCTTATTTTTTTAATAGAAAAAAAAACCTTCCTTATGTTACTGGTAAAATTGCAATTTCTAAAAATAATTTGATATATAGCAAAGATACTAAAAGAATTTCAGATATTCATACTGATAAATTTACACATTTTCTTAGATATAAAAATGACTCGTTAATGATTTCCTCCAAAACTTTAAATAAAGATGACCCAAAACTCAATTGCAGACTAGAAGGTTTGAGTAAATTTTCTCCTAAAAGAATAATTTTAGATAGAAACTTAGAAATTAAAAAGAATTCATATATTTTTAAAACAGCAAATAAAGACAATACTATAATTTTTTATCATAACGCTAAAGCTAAGGTGAAATTAATGTTAAAAAAAAAAGGTATAACTTTAATCAAAAGTAAATTAAATAAAAATAACTTTGATATTAAATCAATTTTAATGAAACTCTATGTCCTTGGCTGTAGGAATTTATTAGTTGAAGGGGGAAATGATCTTTCTAAACACATTATTAAAAAAAAATTATTTAATGAATTTTATTTATACAAATGTAGTAAAAGTTTATCAAAGTTAGTTAATCATAAAGAGTTTGGTTTTCTTAAAGAACTAAAGAAAAATTATAAAAATAAATTGAAAATTAATAAAAAATTAGGCAAAGATGTAATTACACTTTACAAATAATATTATGTTTAATGGAATAATTTTTAATCAAGGTTTAATTACTAAATTTGAAAAAAGATCAAAAGGTATTAATATTTTTGTAAAAGCTGATTTAAAATTAACACGTAAAGATTTGGGCGTATCAGTTGCTTGTGATGGTGTTTGCTTAACATTAATCGACATTAAAAATCAGATAATGGAATTTTATCTTTCTGATGAAACTATACAAAGATCAAAATTTAAATTCCTAAAAATAAATGATAAAATCAATCTTGAACTTCCTTTAAAATTTGGCCAAAAAATATCAGGACATATTTGCCAAGGCCACATCGATGCGGTAGGCAAAATAGAAAGTATTAAAAAAATTGATAAATCATATTTATTTGATTTTGAAATTGTTAAAAAAGAACGAGCAAATTTAATTGATAAAGCTTCCATATGTATAAATGGAATTTCTTTAACAATTTCTAAAGTAACCAAAAAAGGTTTTCAAGTTTGGGTTATTCCACACACTTTTAAGCTAACCAATTTATCTTCATTAAAAAAAAGCAGTCTAGTTAATATAGAGATAGATATCTTATCTAAATACGTTAGAAATTATTTTAATGAAAAAAAATAATTATGCATCCATTGAAAGTATAATAAATATCGCAAAGAAGGGCGGTATGTTCATCTTAGTTGATGATGAGAAAAGAGAAAACGAAGGAGATTTAATAATATCAACCACTGACTCAAGCGCTAAAAATATAAATTTTATGGCAAAATATGGTCGTGGATTAATTTGTCTGGCGCTAGATAGTGTGCAAGCAAAGCGATTAAATTTATCTTTGATGTCACCAATAAATCAATCAAGGAATAAAACTGCATTTACAATTTCTATTGAAGCAAAAAAAGGAATAACAACAGGTATCTCAGCAAAAGATAGAGCAAAGACAATTAAAATTGCTTCAAAAAAAAATGCAAATAAGAAAGACATAGTTTCACCTGGACATGTTTTTCCAATTATTGCGAAAGACGGTGGCGTTTTAGTAAGAGCTGGTCACACAGAAGCCTCTGTTGATATTTCAAAACTTGCTAAAAAAAATAACTCTGCAGTTATTTGTGAAATAATGAATGAAGATGGGACAATGGCCAAAGGCCAAGATTTATTTGATTTTGCAAACAAACATAATTTAAAGATAGGTAAAATCGAAGATCTTATTGCTTATCGTTTAAAAAAAGAAAAATTAATTAAACTTAAAAAACAATCAGATATTAAAGTAAAAAATCAAAAATATAAAATTCGAATTTATGAAAACCTTTTAGATGGATCTGAGCATTTTGCTTTGATTAAAGGAAATATTAAAAAAGGGATAATACCAAGAGTTAGAGTAATTTCTTCTAACGTAGTTCAAAATTATTTAATTAATCAACAATTACCAAATTCATTTGATAAAACTTTAAATTATTTTAAGAAATTTAATAACTGTGTTTTAGTTTTTATAAAAGATACAAATTTAAAATCTGTTACACAAACACTTAAGGATTATAAAAACAAAAATTTCTATAAAAAAGGAAATGATAAGCTTATAAGAAATTATGGTATTGGTGCTCAAATAATTAAAGATTTAAAGATTAAAAATATGATATTAATTACTAAGTCTCTTAAAAAAGTTATTGGTTTGGAAGGTTATGATATAAAGATTACTAAACAGGAAATTATTTAATGAAAAGAAAATATCTAATAGTTATTGCTGATTATTATAAAGATATATCAAAGGGTTTACTTAGTAGTGCAAAGAGCATAATACCCAAATCTAGTTTAATAAAAATTATCAATGTCCCCGGCGTTTTTGAAATACCAGTTACGATTTCAAAGAATATTAAGAAATATGATGCTTTTTTAGCTCTTGGTTGTGTTATTAAAGGCCAAACACCTCATTTTGATTTTATTTCTCATTCTTCAACTGATGCAATAATGAAACTTTCTGTAGATAGCAAAAAACCCATTGGTAATGGAATTATTACCTGTCTTAATATGCGTCAAGCTATAGCTAGGAAGAAAAAGGGTAGAGAAGCAGCTCAAGCTGTAATATCTGTTCTTTCTCAATAACAATGAGAACTCCATATAATCCCAATCAAAGTCCGAGGGTAATTATTATCCAAAAATTATATGGAAATTTTTTTAATGATGACACAGACTTAACTTTTCCCAAACATAGATTTAAAAAATTCATTAAGGATGTTGTTTTAGGTACCATTGAAAGAGATGAAGTTATTAAAGAAGAGGTTAAAAAATATCTAAGTGAGGACTTAGAGTTAACTAATTTAGACCAGGTTTTTCAAGTGATAGTAAAATCTGCTATATTTGAGTTTTTATACAAACCTAAAGTTTCTTCTAAAATAATTATTAAAGAATATCTTGATGCATCAAACTTTTTTTTAGAAGATGGTCAAACTAAATATTTAAATGCAATATTAGACAAAATAGCTAAAAAAATAAGAACCACTAATGCATGAATTTGAATTAATAAAAAATTATTTTCAAAAACTTTCTAAAAAATCACCAAGTGCCTTAAATTTGAATGATGATGTTTTTTTTGATAAAAAAAATAAATTAGCAGTATCTGTTGATACATATACAGAAGGCAATCATTTCATAGACTTTAAAAGGCCTGAACTTGTCATTAAAAAAATAATTAGATCATCAATTTCAGATTTAATATGCAAAGGTATTAAACCAAAATATTATTTTATTTCTGGTTCTGGTAATAAAAAAAGTTTTTCTAAATTAAATTTATCAAAAATCAGCAAATCACTTAATCAAGAACAAAATAAATATAAAATATTTTTAAGTGGTGGAGATACAGTTTTTTCTAACAAGTTAAGTTTTACAATTACTTCAATAGGTTTTGCCGACAATATTATCTATAGAAACAAAGCTAAACTTTATGATGATGTTTATGTCTCTGGAAATTTAGGTGATAGCTATTTAGGGCTATTAGTTTTAAAAAATAAAATTAAGCTTAATTCAAGATTAAAAAAATATTTTACCAATCAATATTTTATGCCAAATATTCAATTAAAATTAATTGATCAAATTAAAAAGTTTGCCAATACCTCAATTGATATATCTGATGGACTTATAGCGGACCTTGATAAAATGATTAATAATCAGAAATTATCTTATAAAATTTTTTTAAAAGATATTCCAATTTCAAGTAACCTAAAGAAGATACTTGCTCTTAAAAAACTATCTAAGATTAATTACATTTCTAATGGTGATGATTATCAGGTCTTATTTACAGCTTCTAAAAATAAGATGAGAATCATAAGAAAAATAGCTACTAATTGTAGAGTTAAGCTAACTAAAATTGGCACAATTCAAAGCCATGTTAAAAAATCATCCATTGTAGATGATGAAAATCGGCAAATTACCCTTAAAAATAAAGGTTATTTTCATAAGTTTTGAAAAGTTAAATATTGCCTTTTATTGCTTTTTTTGTATTGTCCGGACTTTAAAGAATAAAATTTAACAACCAAACAACCAAAGGCAAAATGAACTCACTAATAGAAACAATATTATTATTTACCATAGCAGCTGGATCTCTTTCAATCGTTTATGGTTTTTTTACAGGAATGAATATTCTTAACTCAAGTGCAGGAAATGCCAAGATGCAAGAAATAGCATCAGCAATTCAAATTGGTGCTAAGGCTTATTTAGCAAGACAATATAAAACAATTGCCGTGGTTGGAGTTGTTGTTTTAGTCATTATTTTCTTTGTGTTCAGTCCATTAGTTGGTTTAGGTTATTTTATTGGCGCTACATTATCAGGTATAGCCGGTTATGTTGGAATGTTAGTTTCTGTTCAAGCTAACGTTAGAACTGCTGAAGCATCAAGAAAAGGTTTAGCAAGCGGTCTTGCTGTTGCTTTTAAATCAGGTGCTGTAACTGGAATGTTAGTTGCTGGATTAGCTTTACTTGCAATCGCAGTTTATTACTATTTTTTATTAAAAGCAGGCATTGATGACAGAGAAGTTATTAATGCATTAGTAGCATTAGGCTTTGGTGCTTCTTTAATATCAATTTTTGCAAGATTAGGTGGTGGAATTTTTACAAAAGGTGCTGATGTTGGTGCTGACTTAGTCGGTAAAGTTGAAGCAGGTATTCCAGAAGATGATCCTAGAAATCCAGCTGTAATTGCTGACAATGTTGGAGATAACGTTGGTGATTGTGCTGGTATGGCAGCAGACTTATTTGAAACTTACGCTGTAACAATTGTTGCAACAATGGTTCTTTCTTCGATATTTTTCTATGGTGATATAAATATGATGATCTATCCTCTAACTATTGGTGGTGCTTGTATTTTAACATCAATCTTAGGAACTTTCTTTGTTAAACTTGGAAGAAGTAAAAATGTTATGAACGCTTTATATAAAGGGTTTGTAGTTTCTGCTGTTTCTTCATTAATAATTTTATACCCTGTTACTGATTATGTAATCGGATTTGCAAGCGAATATACTGTTAATGGTAAAAGTTTTACTGGTATGAGTTTGTATTATTGTGGAATAATTGGTTTAGTTATTACTGGACTATTAATTTGGATTACTGAATACTACACTGGTACTGAATACAGACCAGTAAGAAGTATTGCTAAATCTTCTACAACTGGTCATGGAACAAACGTTATCCAAGGCTTAGCTGTTTCTATGGAAGCCACTGCAGTACCAGCTTTAATTATTGTTGCCGGTATATTAGCAACAAATTCAATCGCTGGTCTTTATGGTATCGCTATTTCAGTAACTACAATGCTTGCATTAGCAGGTATGGTTGTTGCTCTTGATGCTTATGGTCCTGTAACAGATAATGCTGGCGGTATTGCTGAAATGGCTAAATTACCAAATAGTGTTAGAAAAACTACTGATGCATTAGATGCAGTAGGTAATACGACTAAAGCTGTTACTAAAGGTTATGCTATAGGTTCAGCAGGTTTAGGTGCTCTAGTATTATTTGCAGCTTATGTTGAGGATATCAAGCACTTTTCAGGTGTAGCAGGTTCAAAGCTTGAAGGAATTGTTGTAACTTTTGATTTATCGAATCCTTACGTTGTAGTTGGGTTATTAATTGGTGGAATGCTTCCATATTTATTTGGATCAATGGGTATGCAAGCCGTTGGTAGAGCAGGTGGTGCAGTGGTTGTCGAAGTAAGAAGACAATTTAAAAAATATCCAGGTATCATGAAGGGTAAACAAAAACCTGATTATGCTAAATTAGTAGATTTATTAACTTTAGCTGCAATTAGAGAAATGATTATACCTTCATTATTGCCAGTTCTTTCTCCTATTGTTTTATACTTTGTAATACTAGCTATAGGTGGTCAAGTTGCTGCTTTAGCTGCAGTAGGTGCAATGTTGTTAGGTGTAATTATTACAGGTTTATTTGTAGCTGTATCAATGACTGCGGGTGGTGGTGCTTGGGATAATGCAAAAAAGTATATTGAAGACGGAAATCACGGTGGAAAAGGTTCTGAAGCACACAAAGCTGCTGTAACTGGTGACACTGTTGGAGACCCGTACAAAGATACTGCTGGTCCTGCTGTAAACCCAATGATTAAGATTACTAATATTGTAGCTTTATTATTGTTAGCTGTAATTGCTGGCTAAGAAAAGATTAATTTCTTTTTCTTTTACCTAAGGGGTCGTTAATTTTCTGTCTCATACTGGATAGAAAGTCGTATACAAATGTGTTTTTCTTGTATTGATTTTCAGTGGTTTGTTCTGCAAATTTCAATTCTTGCATATTAGTGAGATCTAGAAACTCTTTCGTTTTTAGAAGACCCATACTGTTGATTTCTAACAATAGAACATTGTTTACAATAATTCTTTCACTGCCAAATTTTGTAAGAGATGAATTATCTGTTTTTCTTTCAATATAAATCCATAAATCATTGTCAAAAGTACTTTTAGTTGATGGTGAACCTAATAATTTTAAAATATCGTTTTTATTTGACTGATTAACAGTAAGTTTTTCTTGTTTTTTATTTAAAAAATGAACACCGTGGTGTTTTTCAACTTTTTTTAAAGTACAAGCTGAAATAAATAATGATATTATAATAAATACAAATAATTTTTTCATGGATAAAAACTATATAAATATTTACAACAATTTAGTTCAATTAACTAGAAATAAAGATTTGTATAAAGATTTTAAAAACCAAGATACTTTTTCTGATAGATTAATATTCTTTTTACTTCATTTTGCTTTCTTTTTGAAAGTTTATAAGGAAAATAATGATAAAAAAATACTACAAGAGATTTATGATTTTACCTTCAGACAAGTTGAATTAAGCATCAGGGAAATTGGTTATGGTGATCAATCAATTAATAAAAAAATGAAAGATTATCTAAACTTATTCTATGGAATGATCGACAAAATTCACAGTTGGGATGAATTAGATATAGAATCTAGAAACTCTATTTTGGTAAATTTTTTAGATAATTCATCTAATATTGAGTATTTGGTTAATTATTTTGAAAATTATAGGTTAAATTTAAAAAATAATACTTTAAATTCTTATATAAAAGGTGTAGTTAAGCACTAATTTTATTATGGCTGTACCTAAACGAAAACAATCACCGTCAAGAACTGGAATGAGAAGAGCTCAGAATATGAAGTTCAAATCTACCAATATTGTTGAGGACAAGAAATCTGGAGAATACAGATTACCTCATCACTTAGATCTAAAAACAGGCATGTATAGAGGTAGACAAGTTTTAGATCCTAAGGAATAAAAGTCCAAAATTAAATGAGCAAAATAATAAAAATTGCAGTTGATGCAATGGGTGGAGATAATTCACCAAAAAAAATTATTGATGGAATTAATCATCATTATAAAAGTAACACTAATACTTTTTATCAAATTTTTGGTGATAAGGAAAAAATCCAAAATTATATCAATCAATTACCCACATCTTCATTTGAAATAATTCACACCAAAGATTTGGTTAAAGGAACTGATAGTCCTTTAGAAGGAGCTAAAAGAGGAAAAAATTCTAGTATGTGGTTAGCCATTCAAAGTGTTAAAGAAAAAAAATCTGACATAGTTATTTCTGCCGGTAACACTGGAGCATTACTTGTTATTTCAAAACTTAATCTAAAGATGATTGAAAACATTGATAAACCAGCTCTTTCTGCTTTATGGCCAAATAAAAAGAATATGAGTGTAGTGTTAGATTTAGGAGCTAACATCGAATGTAGTCCAAAAAATTTAATTGATTTTTCTATAATGGGATCTTCGTTATTTAAATCGCTATATCCTGATGATACCGCTAAAGTTGCTTTATTAAATATAGGGTCTGAAGAAATTAAAGGTAATGAGACTATCAAAGAAACTTACCAACAATTAAATCAAAGAAATAACACTGACTTTGAGTTTAAGGGTTATATTGAAGGTAATCAGTTAATGAATGGCGATGTAAATGTTATCGTTGCAGATGGATTTACTGGGAATATTGCTTTGAAGACAGCCGAAGGTACTGCAAATTTTATTACCAGTGAATTAAAGAAAGCCATGACAGGTAATATTATTGGTAAAATTTCATCTTTACTAAATATTTCAAATTTAAAAAAATTTAAAGAAAGATTAGATCCAAGACTTTATAATGGTGCAATTTTCATAGGTTTAGATTCTCCTGTTATTAAAAGCCATGGTGGAACAGATTATATAGGTTTTTCAAACTCATTAAGTGTTTGTACTAGAATTGTCACTGGAAATTTAATAGAAAAGATAAGAAACAACATAAGTTAATGCAAAGAACTAACTTAACAAAAAAAGATCTTATAAATTCAATTTATATGCAAATTGGTTTTTCAAAAAATATATCTGAAAATTTAATTGATGATTTTCTAATTACAATAGTAGACAATTTAAAAATAGAAAAAAAATTAAAGCTCTCTAAATTTGGTACTTTTTCTATAAGGGCAAAAAAAAATAGAATTGGACGAAATCCCAAAACAAAAGAACAAACAACTATATCTAATAGAGATGTTGTTTTATTTAAAGCTTCTAAGGAATTTAAAGATTTGGTAAATTCTAAGAATGATTCATAAAAATAGTGATGCTTATAAGTCAATAGGTGAGGTTGCTGAAATTCTTGGCCTTGTAAACAAAAAAAAAGGAACCTTGAATACTCATACTATTCGATTTTGGGAGAAGGAATTTAAGCAAATTAAGCCAAAAATTTTAAATGGCAATAGAAGATATTATAATAATGATACTATTGAGGTTTTAAAAAAAGTTAAATATCTACTCAAAGATCAAGGAATGACAATTATTGGTGTTAAAAAAGTTCTTAATTCGGATAAATCATTAAAACTTGACGAATTACCAAATAATTCTATAAATGCTGATTATAATTTAAAAAATAAACTTAAGAAGATTTCCGATTTAATAAAAAAAATAAAAAGTTTAAAATAAAATGGCAAAAAAAACACACGTTAAAGTTAGATTAGTACCAGAGGCTAAACCTGATAGTCCTTTTTTTTATTATGTTAAAAAACCTGCAGGTGGTGAAAAAGCTAAAGTTAAATTGTCTGCAAAGAAATATAACCCTTCTACAAGAAAACATGAAATGTTTGTGGAAAAAAAATTACCTCCACACAGTAAATAGTACTATTTTTTTCTAAAATTTCTTTTTTCGTAATCAATAAAAGACCAAATCATATTTTTCCAAATTCTATTAGTGATTTTTGGGTCAATATTAGTTTGTATTGATTTTTTTTTAATTTTTTTAAGTATAAAATTGATCCTTTTTTGATCAATTATTTCTTTTTTATGGATTTTTACTTTTAGCACTTCATTGACTAATGAAGATCTTTTTTTGATTAATTTAAGTAAATCATTATCAAGTTTATCAAGCTTAATTCTAATCTGATTTAGTTTTTTTTTATTTGTAGGCGACATTTATTCAATTGGTTATTAAGATAATTATTATAAGTATAATTTATGTTTGTAAATAGCGACAACTATATAAAATATTTAAAATTGTGGTTAATAACTTTATTTTCATTAATTGTTCTTATGGTAGCTGTCGGTGGTCTTACTAGACTAACAGACTCTGGTTTATCAATCACAGCTTGGGAGCTTTTTACTGGAATACTCCCACCTATGAATATTAATGAGTGGAATTTTTATTTCACAGAATACAAAAAAATTCCTGAATATAAAAATATTAACTACGGCATGTCCTTAGATGAATTTAAAGTGATTTTTTATTGGGAGTATGCTCATAGATTGTTAGCAAGATTTGTAGGTTTGTTTACTTTAGTGCCTTTGCTTTTCTTTACTCTCTATTTTAAAAAAACTCTGCATTATTCTAATAAATATTATTGGATTTTTTTCCTTGTGTGTTTTCAGGGGTTCATCGGTTGGTATATGGTATCTAGCGGATTAATTGAAAATAATGACGTTAGTCACTTTAGACTTAGCATTCATTTATCTTTGGCTTTATTTATTTTATGTTTAATTTTTTGGTATATTTTAGATATTCATAAAATTAAGAAATTTAAAAATAAAATTCCAAATTTATTTTTATTATTTATACTTAAATTGATAGTTTTGCAGATTGTATTGGGTGCTTTTTTATCAGGTTTAGATGGTGGTCTTATCTATAATTCATGGCCTGATATGAATGGTAGTTTTTTTCCAAATGATGTTAGTTATGGTGATTTAATTAGTACTCAATTATTTAACAACCCATCAATTATTCAATTTTTGCATAGATCAACTGCATATTTGCTTTTATTTTTTATAATCATTTTAAATTTTATCTATTTTAAAAAACAATATGATTTTAAATATGTATTATTTTTTGATGTTGCTATCTTGTTTCAAATTTTTTTAGGAATTATAACTTTGATTTCTGGTGTAGAGATTACATACGCTTCACTACACCAGCTAGGTTCAATATTAGTTTTGAGTTCTTATTTTTTGATATTATATAAAAACTCTAACTAACTGCTTTCAAATTTCCTTTAGAAGATTTATTTAAAGCTTGGTCTAAATCCTCAATAATGTCATCTATATGCTCAATACCAATACATAATCTTACGTATCCAGGAGTTACACCTGAGGCTAACAATTCTTTTTCTGTTAACTGACTATGAGTTGTTGTTGCAGGATGAATTGCTAAACTTCTTGCATCTCCAATATTTGCAACATGATAAAACATTTTTAAAGACTCGATAAATCTCTTACCTGCTTCAATACCACCTTTGAGTTCAATACCAACTAAACCACCATTTCCTTCATTAAGGTATTTTTTAGCACGATCAGCAATTTTACCTTCATGTTCTGTTGGATAGATTACTCTTGTTACTTCTTTATTTTTCTTTAAATAGTCAACAACTTTTGATGCATTTGAGCAGTGTTGTTTCATTCTGAGAGCAACTGTTTCAAGCCCTTGAATAATTCCAAATGCATTGTCAGGTGATAGGGCAGAACCAAGATCTCTTAGTAATGTAACCCGCGCTCTTACTGCAAAAGAAACATTAGCCCCAGTTAATTCTGGAACCACTTTTCCCCATATAGCTCCACCGTAACTTGCGTCAGGTTCGTTAAATAAAGGTTGTCTTTTGGGATCAGCTGTCCAATCAAAATTACCTCCATCAACTAAAGCTCCACCTACAACTGTACCGTGACCACCTATATATTTTGTTAATGAATAAACTACTACAGCAGCACCATGTTCTAAAGGTTTGCAAATTACAGGAGCAGCTGTGTTGTCCATTATTAATGGTATATTGTATTTTTTACCAATATCAGAAACTTCTTTAATTGGAAAAACTCTCAAATAAGGATTTGGTAAAGTCTCACCATAAAAAGCTCTAGTTTTATCATCAACAGCTTTTTCAAAGTTTTTTGGGTCAGAAGGGTCTGCATATCTAACTTCAATACCAAGTTTACTTAATGTATGCGTGAATAACGAAATAGTACCTCCATATAAATCCGTAGAGCTGACTATATTATCTCCGGCTTGTGCAACGTTTAAAATTGCAAAAGTTGATGCGGTTTGTCCAGATGCTACTGTTAAACAGGCTAATCCTCCTTCTAATGAAGCAACTCTTTTTTCAAGAGCATCATTTGTTGGATTCATTATTCTTGTATAAATATTTCCAAATTCCTTAAGAGCAAACAAATTCGCAGCATGTTCAGTACTATCAAATTGATACGATGTTGTTCTATAAATTGGAACTGCTACTGCTTTGGTTGTTGGATCACTTCTATAATCACCACCATGTATAGCTATAGTCTCAGGGTTTTGTCTTTTTGTACTCATCTTAATACTCCTTTTTTAGTACTTTTGCTTTATGCAAGGCGTACAATACAGTTCAAATGCGCCTACCGATAATGTGGGTAAAAAATCCTTTTTAGCAATAACTAGCCTGCAATAGGAACAAATCGGCTATATAAAAATATCATTTAAGCAAGATATTGCAAGAGAAATATAAAATTGACATTATATCTAATAATAGTATTAATCCTCGCACAATGACAAAATTTCTAAAAAGTGGTGATTTAAACAGTAACTGGTTTGAGATAGACGCTAAAAATGCTGTAGTTGGCAGGTTAGCTTCTATTATTGCTATGATTGTTAGAGGAAAAAATAAAACAACTTTTACACCTCATATGGATGATGGTGATTTTGTTGTTGTTAAAAATGTTGAACAAGCAAAGTTCACAGGAAAAAAATTTAAAGATAAAAAATATTATAGACATACTGGTCACCCAGGTGGAATTAAAGAAATTACTCCTGAAAAATTATTAGAAAAAAATAAACCTGGCGAGACATTAAAATTAGCTATTAAAAGAATGTTACCTGGGGGAGTTCTAGGAAGAAAACAGTTAACTAAAGTAAAAATTTATGCTGGTGAAGAACACCCTCATGCAGCACAAAACCCAAAACTTTTAGACCTAGGTAAATTAAACAGTAAAAATTTAATAAGAAATTAATATGGTAACAGCAGCTACACCAAATAAAGTATCTACAAAAAAACCTAAAATTAAATTAGATTTTAAAGATAGTAAATACGCAACTGGTAGAAGAAAAAAATCTATTGCAAAAATTTGGGTGAAAAAAGGTACAGGCAAAATTTACGTTAATGGCAGAACTATGGATGAGTATTTCACTAGTGGAAGTCACAAAATGCAAATCACAAGACCATTTGAGATTATAAACCAAGCAACTGATTATGATGTAAGATGTAGCGTAGCAGGTGGTGGTCACACAGGTCAAGCTGGTGCAATGGTTCATGGTATTGCTAAAGCATTAATCTTATTTGATTCAGAGAATAGAGCAGTACTTAAGACAGAAAAGCTTAATACTAGAGACTCTAGATCGGTTGAAAGAAAAAAACCAGGTCGTAGAAAAGCAAGAAGAAGCTTCCAATTCTCGAAAAGATAATTCTTTTTTAACTCTAAACTGTTATAATAAAAAAATGCCTAAGCTTAATGTTTTAGTTGCTGGATCAACTGGTTATATTGGTGTTCAATTAATTAAATTATTAGTTAAACACAGCAATGTTAATATTAAATATCTTTGTGGTAATACGTCTGTTGGAAAAAATATTTCTAGTTATGAAAAATCATTAAGTTCAAAAAAATTACCTAAAATTATTAGATACAATAAAGAACTTTTAAAAAACATAGACCTTGTTTTTACAGCTCTACCTAATGGTGAAGCACAAGATATTTCAAATGATTTATTAAAACACAATATATTAATTGATTTAGCTGCAGACTTTAGACTTAATAAAGCATCAAATTATCTAAAATGGTACAAACAAAAACACAGATCTGTCAAAAATATTAAAAAATCAATTTATTCATTACCTGAAATCAATGGTGACAAATTAAAGAAATTTAATATTATTGGATGCCCAGGTTGCTACCCAACATCAATACTTTTACCACTTATTCCATTAGTTAAGAAAAATTTAATAAAAACAGATAATGTTATTATAGATTCAAAATCTGGTTACTCTGGTGCTGGAAGAGGTGTACATAAAAAATATAAGGATAAAAATCTTTATGAATCTTTAAGCGCTTATGGTGTGGGTTTCCATAGACATAACTCTGAAATTCAACAAGAAATCGAAAACTACACTAAAAAGAAATTTTCTTTTACATTCACACCCCATTTAACACCAATGTTTAGAGGGATACTTAGTACTATTTACTTAGACCTTAACAAAGGTGTAGGTATTAAAAATTTAGAAAACACTTTAAAGAGTCAATATTCAAAAAACAGATTCGTTAAAATTTTAAAAACAAATTCATTGTTAAGTACAAATGACGTAATTAACACAAATAATTGCTCTATAGTAATTTGTAAAACTAAGTATAAAAATAGAGTTATTATTTTATCTGTTATTGATAATTTGATTAAAGGTGGGGCAGGTCAAGCAATACAAAATATGAATATCAAATATGGTTTTAATGAAACAAAAGGATTAATTTGAAATACTTATTTTTATCTTTAATTGTATTTTTAACTTCGTGCTCATTAAACAAAGAGTCTACTTATTGGAATGAAGATCCTATTAAAAAGTCTAATGATGACAAAAAACTTTCTCAAATATTAAAAAAAACAGGTGATTACAAATCTATGACTTTTGATGAATTTAACCTCTTTCTTAAAGATTATTCAGAAAATGCAGAATACCCAGATATTAACCAATAGATGAAAAATTTAATAAACATTGCTGTAGTTGGTCTAGGACAAGTTGGTATTTATTTGTTAAATGAGCTTAATACTAAAAAAAAAGATATTGAACTTAAGACAGGAAAAAAGATTAACATAGTAGCTATTTCAGCAAGAAGCATTTCTAAAAAAAGAAGATTTAAAGTAAATAAGAAAATATTTTTTAAAAACCCATTAGAAATTTTTAATAAGACCAAAGTGGATATTTTATTTGAAGCTATAGGTTTGTCAGATGGGATTTCAAAAAAAGTTGTTGAAACTGCTTTAAAAAATCGAATACATGTAATCACTCCTAATAAAGCACTTATCTCTAAACATGGTGATTATTTAGGAAAATTAGCAGAGGAAAATAATGTTAATTTAGAATTTGAAGCATCTGTTGCTGGTGGTATTCCAATATTAAGAACCATAAAAGAGGGTCTTGCAACTAACAAAATCTCTAAAGTTTATGGAATTTTAAATGGTACTTCTAACTATATTCTTTCAGAAATGGAAAATTCTAATGATAGTTTTTCCAACGTATTAAAAAAAGCTCAAAAATTGGGATACGCTGAACCAGGTAACCCTAAATTAGATTTAAATGGTTTTGATGCATTTGCTAAAGTAAGAATTTTATCTGCTCTAGCTTTTAATACTAAAATTTCAAAACATAAATGCTTAATGGAAGGTATTGAAAAAATTGAATTAAAAGACATAGAAATTTCCAATCAATTAAATTTACGTATCAAACTATTAGGCATTTCAGAACTAATTAATGGTCAACTTTTTGAAACTGTACACCCATGCTTAGTTAGTAAAAATTCGTACATAGGTAACGTTGGTGGTGTTATGAATGCTGTTATTCTCGAAGGAAAACCTGTTGGTGAAAGTATATTGCAAGGGGAGGGAGCTGGTCCTGGTCCAACGTCATCATCTTTATTATCAGATTTACTTTCAATTTTAAGAGGTAATATTAAGAAACCATTTGGTATTCCTGGCAATAAACGTAAATTAATTAAATGTTACAACGTTGATAATTATGTGAATTCACTATATTTGAGATTTGAAGTTAAAGACAAACCAGGTGTTTTATCAACAATCACAAACCGACTAGCTAAGTATAAAATTTCAGTAAAAAGATTAATCCAAACTCCTGACAAAAAAAATAATAAAGCTACAATTGTTATTATTACTCATAAAACTAATGAACTTAATTCTAAGAATTGTCTTTCTGTTTTTAATAAAGACAAAAATATTCTAAGATATCCAACATTGATTAGAATTTATAATTAATGGAAATATATCTAAAACTGTTTGAGGTTTTATTTCCTGTCTTTTTTGTTGTTGGTATTGGTTATTATCTTGGCAAAAATAATCCGAAATTAGATACATCTTTTATTACTACCTTTGCAGCAAATATTGGTACTCCAGCAATGATAATATATTCTTTAACATCAACTGGAATGTCTTTTGACATTTTTAAAAATTATTTTTGGTACTATTTGATAGCAATTTTTATTTTTACAATAGTAGGTATAGTTTTTTTATTTTTTTTAAATACTAAAGATATTATTCGTGAGTTACCCCCTTTTGTTATGCCTAATACTGGTAATATGGGTTTACCAATATGTTTATTCGCTTATGGCACTCAAGGTTTAGGTATCGCTGCTGCAATTTCAGCCTTAATAGTGCTATGCCATTTTACTCTTGGAGTATTTCTTGCTGATAGAAAATTTGATTTAAGTGTAATTCTTAAAAACCCACCTTTTTATGCAATTATAATTTCAGTAATTTTTCTATACTTTAGAATAGAACTTCCTCTCTTCGTAGAAAATACAACTTTTCTGCTAATGTATGCTACGATTTTTTTAATATTAATGTCTTTAGGAATTGCTCTTACTCGTTTTAAGATTTTTTCATTCAAAAAAGCATTTATATCATCAATAGGAAGGGTAATACTTGGCCCAATAATTGGTTTTTCAATAATAAAATATTTTAACCTTTCGGGTTTTGCTGCTGGTGTTCTATTAATTCAATGTTCAATGCCCAGCGCTGTTTTAAATTACCTTGTGGCATCAATTTATTCACCGAAAAAGATTGTAGATAGTGTTGCTAGTACAATTGTTGTTTCAACAGTCATGTCTTTTTTTACTATTCCTGTTGTCGTATTCTTTGCTTTAAAATACTTTAATTAAACTGTATCTATTGGCTTATGAAAGCCATCACATTTAACCTTTTAGCCTGGGTAATGCTCCCAATCATGGATGGTTTTGCAAAATATTTAAGTGCCGATATGCCCGTTTTACAGATCACGTGGGCTAGATATTTTTTTACAGTCGCATTCACTCTTCCAATAATGTTCTTGTTTTATAATAAGCAGCTTGTTTGGACAGATAAGCCTAAGTTACAAATAATAAGAGGGTTAATACTACTTTCTGCTAATATTTGTTTTTTCTACGCAATATCTGTTATCTCTCTAGCCAAAGCTCTGACACTTGCTTTTGTAGCACCTTTAATTGTTACTGCATTTTCTCCTATATTTTTGGGTGAGAAGGTGGGTATAAGAAGGTGGACTGCTGTTATTATAGGATTTATAGGCTCTCTAGTGGTTATAAGACCAGGTTTTGTGGAGATTAACTTGGCCAGTCTAGCTGCATTAGGAACAGGTGTAATGTATGGGTTCTATTTAATAATTACACGTAAATTGAGCACTTCAGATAACCCTTTATTAACTTTATTACTAACTGGATTAGTTGGGTTAATCGCCGTTTCAGGATTAATACCATTTGTATGGGTTAATCCAACTCCTTCTCAATGGTCTATGATGGCCTCAATAGGCGTATTTGCCTGCATTGGGCACTTATTTCTTATATTATCACTTAAATACGCTGATGCCTCTAAATTGGCTCCATTTAGCTACTTTGAAATCATTACTAATATAATTATTGGCTATTACTTTTTTAGTGACTTTCCTGATAATTGGACATTCTTAGGCTTATCCATTATTATTATGAGTGGAATTTATATCTCTAGAAGAGAATCTAATATCAAATCCTATTAACTAGGTATTATTTGTTTACTAATATCTAATATTATACATTAATAATATATCATATACTACTGTAATTATTGATTTAATTATAATATTATTAATTTATAGAAATTAAATATAAAATATAATAATATTTAAAAATAGTTAAATTATGGTTACTAAAATTAACTTAAAATAAAATAAAAGTAGCATAAATCTATTTTTCTAACTTTGAAAAAGCTAGAATTGGGTAATTTTAATTTTTAGTAAATTAAATATAGTTTTTAAGCTGGCTAAAATGGCTATTTACTATTGATATTAAATACTTATTTCAATTGATAGGGTATTTTTGTTAAAATTAGAGTGTTTATAGAGTAGAATAGGGGGTTAAAAAAGCTAGTAAAATGGTCTTTTTTACTCTCTCTATAATCGTTGCTATTGTTGACAAGTAGAGCAATGCAGTATGAGAATATACTGTTTAAACGCTCATAGGATGGTCTATTTTAGCTAAAAGTCCATTTGCAGTACAACTGAAGGATGCATTAGAGTAATTAGACAAAAATATGGCTAAATAGCTAAAAAGTATTTAATACCAATGGTTTTTAATGTTTTTTTGGGTTAAAAGTACTATTTTATGAAGACTTTTTCTGATCTCAATAAACGACGTTTTTGTTGAATTCCACCCTTTCCAGAGTATCCACCGAGACGTCCATCTGATCTGATGACTCGATGGCAGGGTATTTTAGGTGGATAGGGGTTTTTACCCACTGCATTAGCAACAGCTCTGAATGCCTTAGGTTTTCCAATAGCTTTAGCAACTTCCAAGTAGGTTTTAACTTTACCTTTGGGTATTTTCTTTAGGTAATTCCAAACTTTTAGCTGAAACTCAGTTCCCTTTAAGTTCATAGAGTTCAAACCCAGTGTTATTAGCTATTTTATCGTATAATTTCTTTGCATTTTCATTGGAAGAGTGGGTGATCCAACGAATTCCATCCCAATTATTGGCTTTAGAAAATGATTTTAGGTGACTAATAAGTTTTTGAGCTATTTTTTGACCTCTAAATTCTGGCTCTACAAACAAATCATCTAAAAAACCAATATATTGGCCCTTAATCGGTCTTGGCATTGTTCTGTAATGGGCAATTCCAACGATTTTACCCTCTAATTCATAGCAAATAGCATTAACATCATGACTTTTATCATGAATCCATCCCCATAAAATGTCTAAAATCCCTGTATTCATTGGGACTTTGTAAAAATTAGCATAACTATTGTATAATTTAGCCCAATTTTCCTTATCTTTTTTCACTAATTTTCTAATCATTTGCTTTAAATAACAACTTTAAATTGTTGATATCTATATACTAATTACCCAAATTTCCAAATCTTGCAGCCTTTTTACATTTTTCAATTTTTTTAATATATGGCTTATAATGTTCTTCGCAAACTTTTAATTTGGCTCTAAATTCATAAGTGGTTCCCATATATGTCGCGCTGTAGCGACAATGATCGAACCAAAAAGTATGGATAAAATAATAAGATATTCTTTTTTCATTGTCTTAAATTATAGCTATTGACATAAGAAATCACTTAATATATTACTAACGATAATTAATGGTTATCAATAGTAATAAGTATGAATAATATAATAACAGATATAAAAGCATTACAGGAAGAAACACTATTAAATTTACAAAGTTCAAAAGCAAATAATACTATAAGAGCTTATAAATCAGATTTTAATGATTTTGGATTATTCTGCACTCAAAATGGATTTAAATCTCTACCCTCAGAACCAAAAATAGTTTCATTGTATTTAACACATTTATCTACAAAAGATGTTAAAATGAGCACTTTAAAACGAAGATTAGTATCAATAGGAGTTATTCATAAACTAAAAGGGCATTATTTAGATACAAAACACCCATCAATAGTCGAAAATTTTATGGGTATAAAAAGAAGAAAAGGAAGCATACAAAAAGGTAAAAAACCACTATTAATCAGCAGTTTAAAACAAATAATTAATGTGATAGATAAAGAAAATAATGAAGATATCAAGAAATTTAGAGACAGATCAATAATACTAATTGGATTTTCGGGTGGATTTAGGAGAAATGAAATAGTCTCATTGGACTATGATGACTTAGACTTTGTAACAGAAGGTCTAAAAATAAACTTAAAAAGATCAAAAACAGACCAATTTGGAGAAGGTACAGTTAAAGGAGTTCCCTACTTTGATAATTCACAATATTGCCCTGTTTTATCTCTTAAAAAATGGATTGAATTATCAAATATTAAATCCGATTCATTGTTTAGAAGGTTTTCAAAAGGTTCAAAATTAACAGAAAGTAGATTAACCGATCAAACCGTAGCCCTTTTGATAAAAAAATATCTTAAATTAGCAGGTATAGAAAGTAAAAACTATTCTGGTCATAGTTTGAGATCAGGTTTTGCAACATCCGCAGCTGAATCTGGGGCAGAAGAAAGAAGTATAATGGCTATGACAGGTCATAAATCAACAGAAATGGTTAGAAGATACATTAAAGAAGCAAATTTATTCAAAAATAATGCATTGAATAAAATAAAGATTTAAAAATGGTAAAAAATTACACCAAATCATAAATTTCTTTTGAAAGGATTGAAAAATCTTTTCGAAATAAAGGGTAATAATTTCTAAAATGATCTGTCCACAAACTATACGGATTATGCTTATTTACATCAATAATATCAATTTGTTTAATATTGTGAGCAGATGCTACATGTGAAATTGCACCATGGCATGATATCAACAGTTTTGATTTTGAAACAATATTTTCTAATTCTACAAAATCTAAATTTTCAATTAATCTAACTTTATTGTCAAATATTTTTGAAATAATATTTTTTAAAATTAAAGGTGTGTCAATACCGGTTGTAATAAGAAAATCATGGTTCTTTTTTTTTATTATATCTTTAATAAAATTAAAAAGTTGTTGTTCTGATGGTTCAATATCTTTATATTGTTCTATGTAAGTCTTATTGGACCATTTTTCATCATAATGAAGAATTATTAAATTTGATTTATCAAAAGTAGAAATGTTAAATTTTCTATTAGCTAAAATATCTAAATCTGTTTGATCAAATTGAAAATTTAAAAAATTAACAATTTTTTTAATTTTAAAAAAGTGGGATGTTCCAAGATCATCGTTATTGATTGTAATAGTTTTTTCTTTTTTTAAAAAAAAATTAATAAAATTTGATCTTTTTTTACCATCATGAACAATGCTAAATTGAAATTTATATTTGCGCAGTTTTTTTATCATTAAGAATTTATTCTTTAAACCATTCTCTAATTTGTAAATTTTATCAATTGAGTCAAAAGTTTTAATATAATTATAATTTTTAGGAGAACAAACAACGACAATAAAAGCTTTTTTATCGTTTCTTTTAATATTCTTAATTAAAATCATCGATAATAGAAAATCCCCTATTCTATCTGTTCTAAAAATTAAATATTGATTCATTCAAATATCAAATTAATTTAGCATTATTCCCTAGGCTAATATCTATAATATATTTTGATATTTTTTTTTCATTGAAAAGTTTGAAATATTTTTTCTTGCCTTTTTCAGCAATTTTTTTTCTTATAAAATCATTTTTTGAATAAAATTTTATTTTATCTGCTAAATCGTGTACATTATTATAAAATATGATTTCATTATTATTAAAAAAATCTCTCAATTGAACCTTCCTGTCAACAAAAGTTAACAATCCATTGCCCATAAAAGAAGCTATTCTATTACTAGAATAATATTTCGTTGGATTGCCTCTACTTAAATTTAGGCCCATTTTTGAATTTGTTATAGCGTTGTTAAAATCATTTCCCCATATTGGTTGTCTATTTGAAAAACCATAAAAATCATATTTTATATTTGATATTTTTTTTACAAGCTTATCTAAAAATTCAACTCTATTATCCTCAGTACCCTCTTTAAGAATAGCTCTATTTACGCCATGACTCATTGCGTAAAAAAGATCTTTTTTTGGATTCATTGTAAAAACGTTAAAAAGTTCAATATTTCTATCTACAGGTACAAAGAAAAAGTGAAAATTTTCAGAATTAACCTGTTTTTTTATAACTGATGGGTCCGTAGTTATAAAATTATGGTCTACAGAGTTTGAATACAACTTAATATTGGAAATATTTTGTTTTGAATAATTAAGACTAGGCATCACTGGATCCTCGTTCCATTGAGAAATGATTAGGTTTTTATTAAAGGATTTTAATTCAGCAATTGTGTTCAGATCAATATTTCTAGTATGACCAAAGAATAAAAGATCAGGATTATAGTTTTTACATGTTTCAATTAAATAATGTTGAAAATTAACCCTACTATTTTGAAGTAAATTAAATGTTTTGTTGCTTTTTATAAAATCTCTATCACTAATTTCTAAAACATCATGACCATTTCTAGTAAAGCCATTTGAAAATTTTTTACCCAAAGAGATATTAAACAATCTATGATTAAGTTTTTGTCCTCGATTATATAAATTTATAATTTTTAATTTATTGTTTGAAATGTTAATTTTATATGAGGGATAAATACTATCACGTATTTGATCAATTAATTTTGTATTAGACGATACAATATGCTTAATGTCTTTTCTGCTATTTTTTTGTAGAAGTTTTCTTTTTTTATTATTTGAAATTAAATTTTTTATTTCCTTATAGAGATTTATGTGATCTAGTTTTTTTAGTATAATAGCATGATTTGTAGTTTCTGTTAGACCACCCTTATTAGAGATAATTGTTGCACAACCTCTAGAAGAGGCCTCTAATGCAGTTCTTCCAAAAGGCTCCTCCCATCTTGATGGTACAACAGCAATTTCAGATTGATTTAATATTTTTAATGTTTCTTTATGATTTAAAAAACCTAATTCTTTGTGTTGATTGTGATTAATATAGATAGATCTCCGATCCTCATCACCAATAGATAGTGCTTTCCATTCTGGAAATTTATCTAAAATTTTTTGTATAGCATTTTTATAAATATCATATCCTTTTGAATGATTAAGTCTTCCAACAAATGTAATATATTTGTATTTCTTTATAGCTTTTTCTTTAATTACACTTGGATAGATTATCTCTGTTTTAGCAGCAAGTTTTATGTCTATATTTAAAAAAAATCTATTTCTCACCCATTCACTTACAAAAATTATTTTATCCACATTTTTTAACAGATATAATCTTTCATTTATTGTTTTAGAACCTTTCATGGATAATGGATCATTATGAAAATAAAAAATGAACCTATTTTCAATTTTTTTTAACAAATTGAATAAAATTAAGGGTCTATTATGAACTTCAATTAAGTTAAATTTTCTATTATTAATTTCTTTAACCAGTTTTTTACAGTACTCATCCGTGGTACTTTTGAATTTTAATTTTAAATTTTTTAAATTTATATTAATATAATTTTTTGTTAAATAATTTTTAGATATTGTGTTTCCATATATGAAATTTTTTTTTTTAAACTTTGAATTTTTAAAAAATTCTGAGACCCATAGTGATGCTGCTGAAGCTTTTTCTAAAGAATAATTTTCTTTATAAGGTAAAATTGTAGCTATATTAAGATTATTTTTTTTTGAATTCATTTAATAGTTTAGATCTTTCTTTTCTATCTTTTTTAAGCCTATATTCAAATGAAAGAGCTTTATTTTTTGAAAAAAATTTTTTTTTAAAAACAAGCTCCCACTTATAACCTTTTGTTGATTTTGCACCTTTATTTCTATTGTGGTTATCTAGTCTTTTACTAAAATTATTTGTATACCCTACGTATGATTTATTTAAGTATCCATTTAAGGTTTTTATTAAATAAACGTAGTAAACCATAAATTAATCTATTTTGGCGGTCCCTGGGGGAATCGAACCCCCCTTTGCAGGATGAAAACCAGCTGTCCTAACCGATAGACGAAGGGACCATGTTGTGATCTTTTATTTTATAAGTCATTATTTATCAAGCGCAATTAAGCTATAGGATTAGGTCTCTAATAGTTAATTGAAGTGTTTTTTTGCTATTCCATATATTTTCATTGATCTGACCTATTATATTAAGGGTATCTTTATAATTAATTAAGTGTTCTCCAATCTTAGTATTAATAGAATTAAATGATATCGATTTTATCGAATGTCCTGTTTTTGATTTTAATATTACAGATATATGTTTGTTATTTAATACTATCGGTTTAATTATTCTTAGATCTCTTAACATAAATGTGGGTACTGGGTTTCCTGTACCAAACGGTTCTAATTTTTTTAGATCTTCATAAAAGTCTTGATTAAGTGCTAACGATGAAACTTCCGATTCATATAAAAATATATTGTCATGTGAGATGTTAGATTTTAAAAAATCTCTTAGTATATAATTTTCAAAATCTTTAAGGTTTACTTTATCTAGGGTAAATCCTGCAGCCATATTGTGACCACCACCATTTAAAATTAACTTTTGGTCTAGTGAATTTTTAATTACACGACCAATATTATAATTATAAATTGATCTTGCAGATCCTTTTAATAATTCATTAGATGCAGTAATAACAAAGGACGGTTTATTAAAATAATCTTTTAATCTTGCTGCAATAATTCCAATTAAACCTTCGTTAATATTTGGATTGTAGTAAATAATTACATCCTTATTTTCTTTTTCAATATTTTTAAAGTCAATTTCTTCTAAAATTAAATTTTCAATTTCTTTTCTTTTATCATTTAGTTTAATTAGGGATTTAGATCTATCATTTACAACTAGATCATTATTAGAAGATAATAATTCTGTAGCATATTGAGACTTACTCAACCTACCACCAGCGTTTAATATAGGGCCAATTAAATAGCCTAAATCATTAATATTAATTTTATTTTTTTTTTCATTTAAGTCAAACAAAGTACTTAGTGGTAAATTTTTTGTTATATCAAAATTTTTAAGGGCATTTAATGCAATTAATCTATTAAGTTTTCTTAAAGGCATAACATCACATACTGTAGCCAACAAAACATATATCAAATAATCAGATATATTTATTTTAGTTTTGATTTTTTTAATCAGTAAATCTAAAAAAAAATATGTAAGTGTAGTTGCACACAAATAGTCATATTCTTTATAACCATTATCTTTTTTTGGGTTTATAATTGAATTTGCATTTGGAAAAGGCTTATTAATTTCGTGATGATCAATAATTAAAGATTTTATTTCATTCTCATTTAAAAAATCTATTGCTTCATTAGATGTTGAGCCACAATCCACCATAATAATTAATTTAGGCTTTTCTAAGATCAGTTTTTGGAATAGTTTTTTGGTAGCTCCATAACCATCTTTTTCTCTATCAGGTATATAGTAAAAAAATGGATGATTTATATCTTTAAAAAATTTAACAAATAAAGATGTAGCTGCAGAGCCATCAACGTCATAATCACCTAAAATGCATATTTTTTGATTATTATTGATAGAATTTACAACAAGGTTAATAGATTGACTGAAATCTTTATTATTTAAAAAAACATTGTTTAAATCTAAATCTGTATTGATTGTTGCTATTTCATCATTATCAAATTTTCTTGAAATAATTAATCTAGATAAAATTTCACTAAAATCATGTTCTTGTTTTAATTTATCAACAATGTTTTGATTAATTTTTTTTTGTTCCCAATTCTTACCTGAGACAGAAATCATTCTGAAATAAGATTTGTTCTCTTTAAGATTTTTGTAAATTTTAAACTTTTATGTGTAACTAATGTTTCGGTTGTATATTTGTTATTATTGATTTTAACACTAGCTAACATCTCACTTGTAGTGACTCCTGTAGAGCAAAATATAGAGTCTCCTCTTATAATTTCATTTAATTCATATTTTTTGTTCAAATCAGTTATTCCCATGTTTTTTGCATCTTTAATATCTTTGTCATTATCAAATATAAATCTCCCTTGAAAATGACAGTCAAAAGCATCAAGGGCTGATGCCGCTAAAACTCCTTCTGGACCACCTCCAATACCCAAAAATATATCAACATTATATTTTGGATTTGTCACATACAATGCGCCAAGAACATCACCATCAGTAATCAATTTGATATTAATATTTAGTTGCTTTAATTCATCAATTATTTTTTTGTGTCTTGGTCTATCCAATATACAGGCTGTCAGTGATGAGATGTCTTTGTTTAAGAAATCTGCAAGATTTGTAAGGTTTTTCTTTAACGGAAAATCTAGATCAACCAATCCTTTTTCAATTGGTCCAGTTGCAATTTTATCCATATAAGTTTCTGGTGCATTAAAAAGATTTCCTTTTTCAGCAATTGCAATAACAGATGTTGCTCCAGGTAAATTATTTGCTGCAAAATTTGTTCCTTCTAAAGGATCAACAGCAATATCAAAATAAGGTCCATTCTTATTTCCTAGTTTTTCACCTGTATAAAGCATTGGTGCCTCATCAAGTGAACCTTCACCAATAACAACTTCACCATTCATATCAATTTTATTTAATTCTGATCGCATTGCATCAACAGCCGCTTGATCTGCTGCAATCTTATCTTTTTTTCCAACTAAATATGACGAGGCAAGTGCTGCTTTTTCAGAAACTTTTAAAATTTGATCAACATATTTTTTATCAATAGTCATTAATCTTTTTGAGTAATCGATTCAGTAGCATTGATCTTGGATTCAAATTCTTTTAACCTTTTATAAACACTGGCGAGTTCTATGATAGTAGGCCATGATCTAAAGATATATTGCATAGACCCTTCTACTCTACCAAAAGCTCTTATAATTTGCTGCATTACCCCTAATGTCACAACGCCTGCTACTATTGCTGGAGCTAAAAAAACATAGGCTGAGAGAACATTCGCTTGAAGATAAGTTATACGACCCAAATTAAAATAAAAATATCTTAGATAAGATTTAAAATGAATTTTTCTTACATCGTTAAATAATTCATCTAAATTCTTTGGTCTTATTGTTATATTATCTTCAGCTATAACAAGTAATTTTCTATAAGAGGCTTCATTTTTTTGAAGATCGTATTCTACTCCAACTAATCTTAAAATTGAACCTAATACAATTAAGAAAAGGGTTCCACCTACAGTCCATATAAATGCACCTGTCACCAAACCATAATTCCAATCCCCAAAGAATAAAATAGGTATTCCAACACTTAAACCAAATAATATAGGTGTGAACTCAACAAGCATCATTATTGCTTCTATAAAACTTGTACCAAGTCCTTCCATAATTCTTGAAAACTTTATTGTGTCTTCTTGAACCCTTTGTGAAGCACCTTCAATAGTTCGGGCCTTATCATAGACACTGTGATACCAATCAATCATGGCAGTTCTCCATCTAAATAAATAATGTGAGGTAAAGAAAGCTACAACCGTAGCCAAAGCCACATAAATACCTGCTAATGTAATAAATGATAATAAGCTTGCCCAGTACTCTCCAATTGTGATTGAGTTAGGGGCTGCTAGAGCTTTTTGTATCATGTCATAGAACTGACCAAACCATTCATTTATTTTAACATCAATTTGTACCTGAACCCAAAGCGATGAAAGAATAATAAATGAACCAACCCATGACCATAATCGCCATTCTTTTTGAGTGAAAAATTTAAACATTATTATTTTAAAAAATTATCTGCGTAAGATTTTTTAACAGTTTTTCTTTTTTGAGGTTCAATGATTTCAAAGTCAATTTTATTTTTTTTTGCATATTCTATTGCTAATTCTTTAGAGGAAAATTCTAAATTTAATTCTGAAAGAGTATTAGAGTTAGTTTCCCAACCCATTAAAGGGTTAATTCCTGTATCTTCAGTTTCAAATTCAATTAACCATTTGTCTGATTTACCTAAACCAGACTGCATTGAATTTTTAGTGGGTATATAAATCTTTGCTTTTTTCATAAAATGGTCGGGGCGGCAGGATTTGAACCTGCGACCCTCTGGTCCCAAACCAGATGCGCTACCAGGCTGCGCTACGCCCCGATTGAGGTACTAATACATTAGATATTGATAATTTCAAAGAATAAAGAACATCAAAAACAAGGCTTTTTTACAAGAATCAGATATACATCATTTATGATCATCACTTGCAATAATTGTAATAAAAAATTCGATGTAGACTCAAGTTTAATTCCCGACATGGGTCGTTTATTACAGTGTGCTAGCTGTGATCATAAATGGTTTTTTAAAAAAGTAGCTCCTGAAATCACAGTAAGTCCAACTGATGAAGATATTAGTAATGATAATGTTAATATTTTTGAACAAAATAATTCACCGATCAATGATGTAGAAAGTGTATCAGACACATCTAATGACGAAGTAGAAGTTAACTTAGAAGAAAAAACTAAAGAAAAAATTGAGATAAATAAAGGTGAAAGCACACAAGTAAATACACAGCCAAAAAAACAAAAAAATTTTAAAATATTAAATATTTTTGTTGTATCAATTATTTCATTCGTAGCTTTTATAATTATTGTGGACACGTTTAAATATCCTATTGGGAAAATTGTCCCAAATGTCGAATTTATACTTTATAATTTGTATGAAAGTATTAAAGATATCTCATTATTTATTAGAGATTTAATATAAAATTATGATCAAAAATCTTTCAAAACCTTTTAAATGGTTTTTTCAATTAGAAGCGGCAAGTGGTCTTGTATTGTTAATTGCAGCAATTATTGCTCTGGTAATAAGCAATTCTAGTTTAAGTAATTTATATTTTGATACATTAAACCAATACCTATTTATAGGTATTAATGATTTCGGTTTAAAACTTTCGGTACATCACTGGATTAATGACTTGTTAATGGCAATTTTCTTTTTCTTTGTAACACTAGAAATAAAACGAGAGTTTATTCAAGGTGAGCTTTCTAATTTAAAAAAAGCATTGTTGCCAATTATAGGAGCAGTTGGAGGAATGGTGGTCCCTGCTCTAGTCTATGTTTTTATAAACCTTGGTAATTCTGAAACATTGAATGGTTGGGCAATTCCATCTGCTACAGACATAGCGTTTTCTTTGGGAATTTTGTCCTTACTTGGTTCAAGAGTTCCAATTTCTTTAAAAGTTTTTTTAACGGCTCTTGCTATAATCGATGATCTTGGTGCAATATTAATTATAGCTTTTTTCTACTCAGGTGACTTAAGCATAAGTTATTTAAGTTTAATCTTAATTTCATATATTTTACTACTTACTTTAAATAAATTTGGTGTTAAAAAGTTTATTCCCTATTTAATAATTGGTGCCTTCATGTGGTTCTTCACATATAAGTCTGGAATTCACGCAACAATAGCAGGTGTTCTTTTAGCTTCAACCATACCTCACAGAATTAAAGAAAAAGATTTCTCTTTATTAATTAAATTAGAACATGCAATCAGTCCATATGTTGCTTTTATAATAATGCCTATATTTGCATTTGCTAATGCTGGCGTATCTTTAGAGGGGCTATCATTAACTTCATTATTAGAACCTGTTCCATTAGGTATTCTTTTAGGGTTATTTGTTGGTAAACAAGTTGGGGTTATGGTTGTTTCTTTCATTGCTGTTAAATTTGGTGTAGCTCAAATGCCTGATAAATCTAGCTGGTTAAGCTTATACGGAGTTTCAATTTTAACTGGGGTTGGTTTTACTATGAGTTTGTTTGTTGGAAACTTAGCTTTTGCCGAAAATATTCAGTATATTGATGGAGTAAAAATTGGTGTTCTTGCTGGATCTTTACTGTCTACTGTATTTGGATATTTTATATTATTGTATGCCTCTAAAAAATAAGTCATGTTTTATAAAAATAATTTATTAATTCTATTAATCCTATCTATGTTTACATTTTTTGAAAAAGTTGATGCTAAATACGAAAAGCTATTTTTTGATCATTCGATAAAAAATATAAATAATGAAACTATTGATTTAAATCAATACAAAGGAAAAACTATACTTTTGGTAAATGTTGCTAGTAAGTGTGGATTTACTAAGCAATATACAGGCCTGCAAGAACTTTATGAAAAGTATAAAGACAGAGGCTTCTATGTAATTGGCGTTCCATCAAATCAATTTGGTGGTCAAGAACCAGGCACTAATTCAGAAATTAAAGATTTTTGTGAAACTAATTTTAATATTACTTTTCCAATAACAGACAAAACTGATGTTAAAGGTAATAATGCCCATGACTTATATAAATGGGCAAAAAAAAATTATGGTAATTCAACTGTTCCTAAGTGGAATTTTCATAAAATATTGATTAATAAAGAAGGAAAAATACAGGACACGTTCAATTCTTTTATTACACCAATGTCAGATAAGATAACAAAACAAATAGATTTAATTCTTTAAATTAACAGTCAAACCATCAAAACCAGGAATAATATTTTTAGGTAATTTTTTCTTAAGTTTTGCATAATCTAAATCGCTATGCATATTTGTTAATATAGTTTTTTTAGGAGTAAGGATTTTAACTATTTCTAAAACTTGATCTAAATTGAAATGAGCTGAATGATTACGGTACCACAGACAATCAATAATTAGATATTCTAAATTTTTTAATTTTTTGTAATTTTTTTTAAAGAATAGACTAATATCACTTGCATAGGCTAATTTATTGTTAATTAAATAGCAAATACTTTTAATCTTACCATGTTGAACAGGTATTGATTCAATTTTAATTTTTTTATCTTTAATTATAAATTCATGTTTTTTTTTAAGGCTATTAATATTTAAAGTTGATGGATAACCAAAAGATGATTTAAAACAATATTTAAAAGTTGAAAGCAAATATTTCTTAGTATTAATGTCCGCATAGACTGGAATTTGTTTCTTGTTTATCAAAAAAAATGGGCGCAAGTCATTAATACCATGTGTCTGGTCAGCATGAAGATGTGTATAAAAAACTTTACTAATAGATTTAATTTTATTTTTTAGAAGTTGAGACCTCAAATCTGGCGATGTATCTATTAGAATATTTTGATCATTAAATTTAATTAGAGCAGAACACCTTGTTCTAAAATTCTTTTTATTTTTTAAATCACAATCTCCAGAATATCCATCTGCTCTAGGTACACCCATTGAGCTACCACTACCCAAAATAACAAATTTAAGAGACATTATAGATTAAAAAGTTTATTAAAATTTTGAGTAGTTAAATCTGACATTTCTTGATTAGTTTTTTCTTTTAAAATAGATAATTTTTCTAAAGTATATTTAATAAAACTTGGTTCATTTTTTTTTCCTCTCATTGGTATGGGCGCTAAAAATGGACTATCTGTTTCAACAAGCAGTTTATTTAAGGGAATACTTTTAAAAGTTTTCTGAAGCTCTAAACTATTTTTAAAAGTAATTATTCCACTTGCTGAAAAAAAAGCATTTAATTCTATTAATTTATTTGCAAAATTTAACGAACCAGTAAAACAGTGCATCAAAATTTTAAGTTTTTCTGATTTATATGATTTTAAAATTTCATATGTTTCATTCTCTGCATTTCTAGAATGTATGATAATAGGTATATTAAGCTCTATAGAAGCCTCTATATGAGCTTTAAAGCTATCGATTTGTCTTTCTTTATTGCTATGATTATAAAAAAAATCTAAGCCTGTTTCACCAATACCAATAATTCGCTCATTTTGATTTACTTGACTTGTTATATAATTTTTATCAATTAAATGACTTTTCTCAGTCTCGTGAGGGTGAATACCAAAAGTTCCGAAAATCATTGGGTCGGTTATAATAATTTTTTTGATCCTATCAAAACTTTCAGGTGTAGTGCATATGGTTAATAATTTTGAGATACCAGCTTCTTTAGATCTTTTTATAACTTCATTTAAATTTTCAAGTAAAGGTTCATGATCTAAATGACAATGAGAATCAATCATTTTTCTTTTCAATTTTCTTAAACAAAATATCTATTTTGTTGATAGGTTTACCAGATATTAGATAGTCATGTTTTGCGATAGATTCCAAATTAATTGCATCAATATTTAAATTAAAAATCTTTAAAGCTTTTTCTATTGAGCTTGGAATTATTGGATAAAGCATAAATGAAATTTTTCTAATCATTTCTAAAGATGTATAGACAATGGTATTTAATCTATCTTTATCATCTTTTTTTTTCCAAGGCTCTTGATCGTTAAAATACTTATTTGCTTCAAATAAAGCGCTAACAATGAAATTAATATAATAATTAATATTTTGATTATCAATTTCAGTTCTTATTAGATCTAAATTATCAGTAAATTTATTTAGCATCACTAAATCTTCATCATTAAATTTTGTATTATCTGGTACTAATGAAGAGCAATTCTTCTCAGCAAATGCAGTCACTCTTTGACATAGATTGCCATAATTATTAGCCAAATCACTATTGATACAATCCTCTAATCTATCTTGAGAAATATTACCATCATTTCCAAATGAAACTTCTTTAATCAAATAATATCTTAATGGGTCAAGTCCATAAATTTCAATAATATCTAATGGATCAAGAATATTTCCTTTTGATTTTGACATCTTTTCATCACCAGATAAAATCCAGCCATGACCATATACTTTCTTAGGTAAAGGTATTTTTGCAGCCATTAAAAATGCTGGCCAATATACAGAATGAAATCTTAATATATCTTTACCTATTAAATGAACAGATGCAGGCCAAAATTTTTTAAACAGTTCATCATTTGTATCTGGGTAGTTTAAAGCACTTAAATAATTTGTTAGAGCATCAAGCCAAACATAAATCACATGATCTTGACTATTAGGAACTTTGATTCCCCAAGAAAACGCTTTACGGCTTATGGATAAGTCTTTTAACCCACCTTTTACGAAACTAATTACTTCATTTTTTCTGGATTTTGGTGAAATAAAGTCTGGATTTTTTTCATAATAATTTAGAAGTTTATCTTGCCACGTAGATAATCTAAAAAAATAAGACTCTTCCTCTATCCATTCGACCAGAGAACCAGATGAAATGGCAATTTTAACGTTTTCTTTTTCACTAATTTCTTCATCACTGTAATAAGCTTCATCAGAAACAGAATACCAACCAGAATATTTTGATAAATAAATATCGTCATTTTTTTCAAGTTCATTCCACAGATGTTGAACTGTTTTTTTGTGTCTTTCTTCAGTAGTTCTAATGAAATCAGTATTAGATAAATTTAATGTTTTTGAAAGATCTCTAAACGTTTGACTAATTTCATCACAAAAAGTTTGAGGATCAATTTTTTCTCTCTCTGCTGCTCGTTGTATTTTTAAACCATGCTCATCCGTACCTGTTAAAAAATGAACATTGAACCCATCTATACGTTTAAATCTTGCAAAAAAATCAGCAACAATACTTGAGTATGCATGACCCATATGGGGTCTCGCTGAAGGATAATAAATTGGTGTAGTTATATAGTAATTTTTATCCATTTATAACAATTTTGATTTAAATTCTAAAAATAAACTTTCTTCATCTAGATTAAATTTTTCCGTATTATAAATTTTTTTTATAAATTTTTGATAAAAATTAATTAATGTAACCTTTGAATTGGTTATCAGATATTTTTTCAAAAAGAATAGCTCGATTAAATTTATTAATAAAATTTTGACAGGTTTATTTTTCTTATAGTAATTATTTTCTATTATCGAACTTATAAAACTTGAAATAGTGTGATCCTTTAAATTAATAGATTTTTCTTCTGCAAAATTGAACAAACTAATGATTTCACCAGGTGAATTATAAAAACTTAGTAAGTCATAATTAATAAAATCAAGTACATTTTTATCCAGTATTAAATTTGAAATACTTAAGGACTCATTAAATGTAAAATTAATCTTGAAAGTTAAACATCTTGATTTTAGTGTGGGTAGTATATTTTTTTCACTATTATTTATTAAGATAAAAAAAACATTTTCATTTGGTTCTTCAATAATTTTAAGTAATGCGTTGACAGAATTCTTATTTAGATTTTCAACATTATCTATTAAAATAAATCTTGCCATATTATTAAATGTTGATTTATTTGTGTAACTAATCATTTCACGAATTTGACCTACATCAATGCTTTTTTTTTCTGTTAATAAATCTATTAAATAGAAATTTGGATGGGAGTTATTTTGCAAAAGTTTATAAGATTTATTGTCCTTATGGATGCAAAAATTTTCTAAATTATATTTATAATCCTCATTTTCGGATAAAATATAGTTGATTAAATGATAGGCTAATGTTGATTTTCCTAATCCTTTTTTTCCAGACAGTAAAATTTTATTAGGCAATTTTTTTTGCTTATATAGTCCACTTAATTCATGAAAAAAATTTTCCATACCATAAATTTTAGTGTTTTCAGATGGTTTTAAATTCATAAATCTAAATTAAGTCTTTAATTTTATTTAATATTATATTTTCATTAAGATCTATATCTAGATTTGAATTTATTCTAATATATTTTTTAGGATTTTTTTTTAATATCTTTATAAAACCATTTTGTACTTTTTCATAAAATTTACTGTTAAATTTATCATATCTGTTAAGCTTTTTTCTTAGTTTAAGCCTTTTTTTCATATTTGATAAATTTACTGTATTTAAAAAAGTAAAATCAATTTTAATATTTTTTAAAAGATGATTGTTAATATTTTGTATAAACTTGAGGTTTACACCCATACCATAATGTTGGTAGGCAATAGTTGAATCTGAAAATCTATCTATTAATATTATTTTTTTACCAACATTTTTTCTTATAATTTCCATATTTTCACTTCTTGCCGAAAGATAAAGTAGTAAATCAGTTTCTTTATTAAATGTAGATTTATTATTAAGAATAAGATTTCTTATTTTTTCTGAATTTGCACTGCCACCAGGTTCTCTAATTTGAATAAATTTAATTTTTTTACGTGTTAAGTAGTTAGCAACATTTTTAATATGATGAGATTTGCCTGTCCCCTCTATACCTTCAAATACAATTATTGGTTTTTTAGACATCGCCCCAAATTAAAAAATTAATTGATTTCATTAACCGTGAAAAAACATTTAATTTCTTAACATCTTCATAAGCAAGTAGATCATATTCTTCGATAAGTTCACCATCAAAGATTAGCTTTAATTTTCCTAAGATATCATCTTTTTTAATAGGTGCTTGAATTGGACCATTATAATTCAATGATACCTTCAATAGTCTTTTTTTTGCTTTAGGAATAGTTTTGTAGATATCATTTTTTATATAAGTTTTAACAGTATCTTTTTTACCCAACCAAACATCAATGTCTTCTATTGGTGTGTTTGCTTTTGTAATTTCAACCAGGTCAAAATTAGTTAAACCCCATGTTAAAAGTTTGGCACTTTCACGAGATCTATCATTTTTAGTATTAAAGCCACTACCTACAGCTATTAGTCGTCTTCCATTTCTTTCAACAGATGATGCTAGTGAGTATTTTTCAACTGCTAAATAACCAGTTTTAATTCCATCTGCCCCAAGGCTTTTATATAATAACGGATTTCTATTACCTTGAGTAATGGGGTCACCCCCTGTTCTATTCCAAGTAAATTCTTTTTCTGCAAAATACTTATATTCTTCAGGAAACTCTTTAATAAGATAATTAGACATAAGCATAATATCTCTTACAGTTGATAGGTTTTCAGTATCATTAATGCCTGATGAATTAGCAAAATTAGTATTATTCATTCCTATTTCTTTAGCTTTAGCCGTCATCATCACTGCAAATTCATCTTCTGTTCCAGCAATACCTTCAGCTAACGCAACACAAGCATCATTACCAGATGCAATAATTATTCCCTTAAGTAAATTTTCCACACTAACTTCATCACCAACCATTATAAACATTGAAGAATAGCCAGCTGATGAAAGTCTCCAGGCATTCTCTGATACTAAAAATTTTTCATCTAAACTTAGATCACCACTTCTAATTAAATCAAACGCAATAATGGCTGTCATAATTTTTGTCATTGATGCAGGATAAATTGATTTATCGGCATCTTTTTCAAATAATATTTCACCAGAAAGATAATCTTGTAATATTGCTGTTCTAGCATTTACATCAAATGCTGCATTAGCATTAGTTGTTAGTAAGAGGGTCAATAAAATCGTTATAAGTCTTGATTTAATCATTTTTTATAATCTCAATATTTTCAAATTCAAGTATGCTTATATCATTAAATGATTTTTGTAGAGAGTTAATGTTATTAAAAGGACCTGCATATACTCTATATTTTTTTTCATTAATTTTTTTGATTTTGACATTTTTAATCATGGTTTCTTTTACGATTCTATCAACTAGCAATGATGCTGTATCATTAAAATAAAAATCAGCTATTTTTATTTCATAAGAAAATTTTTTACTTAATTCATTTTTAGTATTTGTTTCTTTAGTGTTAAGATCACTAATATTAATATTGTTAACGGGTGCTTTGTTAGCAACTTTTTTTTCTTCTTCAAACGTCTTTGCTCTTTTTGCAACAAATATTGCATCTTCTAGGACTTCTAAAATCTCTACATAAGGTTCATTTTCATTCAAACCAATTTCATCTGCTATTCTCAATGATAATACTGCATTATTAAATAAAGGATAATCAGCATTACTACCAACAGTACCTATAATTGATTTGTTATTTAAAATATTGGTAATTTTAACAATTGTATTTTTTTTTAAATTTTTTTGAAAAATAACTAAGCTTCTTTCATCAATTTTTTTGGAAATAACCTTATCATAATAAAACTTATCATTATAAATAAGGCTAAATCCTTTATTTATAAATGGATTTTCCAATGAATTAAGATTTTTATTTTTGGTTGAGGTAGTTGCTGTACAGTTATTTAATAAAATTAAACAGCATAGAGTTAATAGTTTTTTATAAAGCATTTTCAAACTTTTCTTTTAATGTGCATACTGCGAGGCTGAATCTTAAAGATCTATTCCATTGTAGTATTTTTTCATAATTATCAAAAACTATGTAGGCCGGATCTAAGTTTTGTGCATCTGGTATTATATCTTTGTCTGGCGTTATTATTGATGCAATCAAATTTTCATTAATAGAATTAAAACTATCTTCATTAATTATATATTTCTTTAAAAGCTTAAATTTAATTTTATTGTGAAGTTTTTTTGCAGATATATTTAATATATTGTTAGGTATATTTTCTTTTAATTTGACTTTAATGAAACAAGGTTGGTTTTTTTTCCATCCTATTTTATTTATGTAGTTAGCTGCAGATGCAAATGAATCTTTAGTTGATTTAAGCTCAATAATGTTATTTTTATCATAGTCTATTGCATAGTTGTCTATTGTAGATGGCATAAATTGAAAAAAACCAAAGGCACCTGCCCATGACCCATATAAAATGTTATGGTCTATTTTCCCCTCATCTATTAATTGAAGAATAGTAATTAATTCTTTAGTAAAGAAATCAGATCTACGTTGATCATAACTTAAAGTTGCAAGTGATGATAATATATCCATTTTTCCAACATAAGTTCCAAAATTAGTCTCTATTCCCATTAATGCTAAAAGCAACTCTTTCTCAACAGAAAATTTATTATCTATCGAATTTATGAAATCTTTATTTAATTCGTAAAGTTTAATGCCCGCACTTACTTTTTGTTTAGAAGTTCTTTTGGATATGTAAGTTTTAGTATCTTCATAAAACTCAGGTTGAAAACGGTCATATTTTATTACATCAGGTAGAAATACAACATCAGACATTGCTAAATTGAATGTCTTTTCTGAAATTTTTTTTTCTAAAGCATAGGCTTTGAAATTAACCAACCACTCCTTAAATCCTTTTTCATTGGCATATAGTGTTCCGTGAATAAATGTGAAAAATATAATTATAAAATATTTAATTATGTTCATATAAATCTTTTAAATAAATAATTACAGCAATCCATATTAAAATGAAACTTAATGATTTATCAAAAGAAAAAGCCTCATCATAATAAAAAAAGCCCAATAAAAATTGAAATGTTGGGGTTATGTAGAAAATCATTCCAGTGGGTCCAAGGCCACACAACTCAACACCTCTTACATATAGAAATAGAGGTATAACAGTCATTGGTCCAGCTAACATTAGTATAAACATCAATGAAGGCTCGTTAATACTAAAAAGATTTAAATTATTTTTAAAAAGTAAAAAAAAAGCAAATAACGCAAATGGTAATATAAAAAGACTTTCTATTAAAAGTCCAACATCGGTATCAACATTTACTTTTTTTCTAAGAAGATTATAAAAACCCCAACTTAGAGCTACAATTATTCCAACCCATGGTATTGAATGAAAACTTTTAAATAAAAGAAATGATATAGACAGCAAAACAAGAAGTATGGAAAGACATCTTCTTTTATTAATTTTTTCACCATAAAAGATATATCCCAGGAATACGCTTAAGATTGGCATAATAAAATAACCAAAGCTTGCATCGATAATTTTTTCAGTACCCACTGCATAAATCCAGGTTGCCCAATTTATAAAAATTAGTAAGCTTGAAAAAAATAAATAAATTATATTTCTTTTATTTTTTATAATTTCAAAAAAAATATCCCATTTAGAAAAATAAAAAGTAGTTATTATTAAAGCTACAGATGTCCACACACAACGATGGATCACTACCTCTATAGAGCCTGCAAATGAAATATATTTGAAGTAAATAACACCAATAACACCCCACCAAAAAGAACCTAGTGCAGTTAATCCTATACCTGTATTGAATTTTTGCTTTTCCACAGTAATAAATTTATACCTATTAAATGATTATCTGTTTAATTTATCAATTTTATTGTTGAATTAAAAATTTATAATAATAAAACGTTGCTAACGGAGAGATGGCAGAGCGGTTGAATGCACCGGTCTTGAAAACCGGCAAAGGGGCAACTCTTTCCTGAGTTCGAATCTCAGTCTCTCCGCCACTATTCACTTGCATAATTATAGTTTTGAAACATCTCAGTAACTTTGTTTAATTCAATTTGAATCGTTGGATTTTGACCTTGATTAAATTTATAAAGATTCTCATCATCTAAGTCTAACAAATCACACAAAAGGGTTAGCTCTTGTTCATTAAACTGATCAATATATTTTTTAGTAAATGAACCTAACAATTTATCCATTTCTTTGGTGCCTCTATAGTTAGCTCTATAAGTTATTTTATTTTTTAAATCCTTTATATTAATGGTCATAATATTTAATATATTACAACTAATATGAAAAATAAGAATAATTATGATTATTTATTAGCTGATCTAACCAAATTAAATGGTGTGGGTAAAAAAACCATGGAAATTTTGAAGAAAAAAAAAGTAAATAATATTTTTGACTTGCTGTGGAGACTGCCTAAATCTTATACAGATAGAACACTTGTTAGTAAAATTTGCGATCTTCAAATAGGAGTAATCCAAACTATCAGAATTGTTCCATTAAAATATCAATTTCCAAGAGTTAGAAACTTACCCAATAGAGTTAATTGTATTGATGAAACTGGAAAGATTGATTGTATATTCTTTAATAGTCATGAAGGATATGTAAGAAAAATTTTACCACTAAATGAAGAAGTGACAATTAGTGGGAAGATAGGCAATTATAAAGGCCGATATCAAATAACGAATCCCACATATATTTCACAAGACAGTTCTTTAATTGAAAATATTGATAATAAATACTCATTAACAGAAGGTATTACTGAAAAAACCTATAATAAAATTATTAATCAAATTTTAAAAAACTTACCTATTTTACCAGAGTGGCACGATAAAGATATTCTAAAAATTTTTAATAATGAAAGTTGGAATGAATCTATAATAAAATTACATGATCCAAAAAATATTGAAAATTATAAATCTGATTTTTATAAAAGACTTGCTTATGATGAAATATTAGCATCTTTTTTAGTTAATTCGGAAATTCGAAAAAAAATTAAGAAAATTAAAAAAATTTCTAAAAACTTCAGCGAAAAAGCTCATAAAAATATAGTTAATAAATTAAACTTTACACTTACCAATGATCAAAAAATTTCATTGGGTGATATTAATAAGGATCTAAATTCTAAAAGTAAAATGTTTAGACTTTTGCAAGGTGACGTTGGGAGTGGTAAAACTATTGTTGCATTGATTTCTTCGTTGAATGTCATTAATTCAGGGTTCCAAGTTGCATTAATGGCTCCTACTGAAATATTGGCAAGACAGCATTATACTTTAGCAAAAAAACTATTTCCTAAAGATATCAAAATTGAATTACTTTCTAGTAAGAGTGAAAATAGTGAAAAAAAGAGAATTATAAAAAACCTGGAAAACAATGAAATTCAAATGGTATTTGGCACACATGCAATTTTTCAAAAAAAAATTATTTTTGCAAACCTTGGTTATATTATAATTGATGAACAGCACAAATTCGGTGTTAGACAAAGAAAACTTTTATCAGATAAAGGGGGTGATAATTGTGATGTTCTTTTAATGTCAGCGACACCAATTCCGAGAACTCTAACTATGTCAGTTTATGGTGATATGGATGTTTCTATTATTAAAGAAAAACCAAGCAATAGAAAAGAAGTTAAAACTTATAGCAAATTAGAAAGTAAAATAGATGATGTTATCAACTTTGTAAAAAAAGAAATAAAAGAAGGAAACCAAATCTTCTGGGTGTGTCCTTTGATAGAGGAATCAAAAAAATTAGATCACCAATCATCAGTTACGAAATATAAATTTCTTAATGAAATTTTTCCAAATAAAGTTGCACTACTACATGGAAAAATTGCAAATGAAGAGAAGGAAGAAATATTAAATAAATTTCTTAATAAAAAATATTCAATTTTAGTTTCGACAACAATTATAGAAGTTGGTATTGACTTTCCTAATGCTAATGTAATCATAATAGAAAATGCTAACAAATTTGGATTATCTCAGCTACATCAGTTAAGAGGAAGAGTTGGACGTGGAACAAAACAGGCAAGCTGTATATTGATGTTTAAGTCGAATTTAAGTGTGAATGCTAAAAAAAGAATTAATATTTTAAAAAACTCTAATGATGGTTTTGAAATTTCAGAAGAAGATATGAAGTTAAGAGGTTTTGGTGATTTACTTGGTTTTAAACAAAGTGGAATTAAAAATTTTAGGTTAGCAGACCCCATTCAAAATGAAGATTTATTTTTAATGGCAGAGAAACAAATTAAAAAGATAGAATTAGAAAATACTGATATCAAAAAATATAAAGCTTTACTCAAGTTATATGATCAAGCAGATATAATTAATGATATGGTTTAGCTTTTAGGCTTAGAAGTTCCAGCCGAGACTATAAATTTTGATGCTTCTTCAAATGTCATATCTAAATAGATCAAATCATCTTTTGGTATCATTAATAAAAAACCACTTGTTGGGTTAGGAGTTGTTGGAACAAAAACATTAACTAAGTTAATATTTGTTTTTGCTTTAATTTCACCTGTATTTTCTTTCGTAGCAAAACCTACGGCCCAAGATCCTTTTCTTGGATACTCAACTAGTACAACACTTTTTTTATTGCCTTCTTGCTCCCGAAAGGAATCTGTCATTTGTCCAATGGCAGAATAGATTGTTCTTAATATTGGCATTCTTTTAAACAAATCATCAATTATTTGTAAAAATTTTTTACCGATAAAAGTTAAAGAAAGACCACCAACAACTGTAATAAAAATAATTGTTAAAATTATTTCAATACCAGGTATCGAATAAGGAAGATAAGTATTAGGATTTAGACCTGATGGTACTAATTTAGTAGAAAAATTAATTAAAAATTTGCTTAAATAAAGGGTAAAACCAATTGGAATTAAAACAATTACACCTGTAAAAAAATAGTTTCTTAATCTTAAAGCAAATGATTTTTTCTTCTTAATAGACATAAAAATTTAATGATAGCTAGAATAAATTACAAAAGATACAGCTATAACAAAAAGCACAACCAAGATTTTATTGTTTAAATTCATAAAAGTATATATTTATATGATTATCAAAATTTTAATAAAATGAATAGAAGAAAATTTTTAAATTATATTGGATGTGGATGTTCGGGCTTAATGCTCGGTGCTTGTTCTACAGCCCCAATAACAGACAGAAGACAATTGAAAATTATACCTGAATCAAAATTAAATGCTCAGGCAGCTCAAATTTTTGAAAAAGTTAAAGAAAAAGAAAAAATGAGTGATGACGCTAAAACACTCGATGAAATTAAAGATATTGGAAAAAGAATGGAAGACGCTATATCTGAGTATTTTTATAGAACAGGCCAAAATGATCCAACTGTTAATTTTGATTGGGAGTATATTTTAATAGATAATAAAAAAGTAAAAAATGCTTGGTGCATGCCAGGTGGTAAAATAGCTGTGTACACAGGAATACTTGATGTTACAAAAAATACAAACGGTCTTGCCTCAGTAATGGGTCATGAGATTGCACATGCTGTTGCTAAACATTCGGTTGAAAGAGCCAGTAGAAGTGCACTTTTACAAACTGGAACTTCTTTAATCGATATTTTTTCAGGTGGAAAGTTAGGGCAAATCAATCAAGCTACTGGCATGAACACCGTAGGTCTATTATCGCAAATAGGAATAATGAATCCTTTCTCAAGGACTCAAGAAAGTGAAGCTGATTACCTGGGAATGATTTTTGCATCTTTATCTGGCTTTGATATAAGGGAAACTAAAAAGTTATGGGAAAGGATGAAGGCAGAAAATAAAGGCAAAGAACCACCTCAATTTATGAGCACCCACCCATCATCCTCAAAAAGAATAAAAGATTTATCAGAATGGGAAAATAGTGTCATTTTAGACTATCCACCGATTACAATTAGCTAATATTTAAAAGATTATTTTAGTGGTGAGCCCTGATGGACTCGAACCATCGACCCATTCCTTAAAAGGGAATTGCTCTACCAACTGAGCTAAGGGCCCACATATAAATTATTAAAGTTGAGATTAATGTTTTTTTTTATTTAATTTTAAAAAAAAACTTTTGGTGAAGTCTTCTTTAAAATTTTTAAATTTCTTTACACTTAAAAATTTAAACAATAAAAAAATATCAAACTTGAATAATTTTTATTACCAAAAAACAATTATTTATTCCATAACATCGGAAATTGCAAATATTTAAATTACAACTTATCAATGTATTCATCATGAAATTTATCAAATGTACCTTTTTTAATATTTTCTCTAATAGAAGACATTAATTCTTGATAAAAGTTGATGTTATGTAAGGTTAAAAGTGTAGAACCTAAGATTTCATTCGTATTGAAGAGATGATTTATATAGTTTTTTGAATATTTGTTAAGATTTAAATTTGAACAATCAGGATCAAGTGGTTCGTTGTCATTTTTATATTTATTATTTTTGATATTCACACGACCATTCCAAGTAAAAGCTAAACCGGTTCTTCCAGATCTAGTAGGCATTACACAATCAAACATATCAACACCTCTCTTAACAGCTCCAAGAATATCGGCTGGCGTCCCCACACCCATTAAATATCTTGGTTTGTCATCTGGCATAATATTTTTTAAATCATCTAAAACACTAAACATTTCATTTTGACTTTCTCCTACAGCAAGTCCACCAATAGCATATCCATCAAAGCCAATTTTAATTAACTCATTAAGAGATTTTGTTCTTAGATCTTTAAATAAACCACCCTGGACAATTCCAAATAAAGCTTTATGTGGGTTTAATCCAAAAGCTATTTTAGATCTTTCAGCCCAATATATGGATAGTTCCATGGATTTATTAATTACTTTATAGTCAGTAGTTTTCTTAGGACACTCATCCATAATCATAACAATATCAGAGTCTAAACCCTTTTGAACTCTTATGCTTTCTTCTGGACTTAATATAAATTTTTTACCATCTACATGAGAGTTAAATATTGCACCCTTTTCTCTGTCTACTTTGTTTAATTTAGAAAGAGACATAACTTGAAACCCACCAGAATCTGTAAGTATGGGAAGTTTGCAATTCATAAATTTATGTAGACCACCAGCAGAAATAATTCTATCAACACCTGGTCTGATCATTAAGTGATAGGTATTTGATAAAATTATTTCAGATCCTGTTTTAATAACATCGTCAATAAGACAAGCTTTTACAGTTGCCTGTGTTCCAACAGGCATAAAAGCAGGTGTTTGAATATTACCTCTATGAGTTTCGATTACTCCAACTCTAGCAAATTTATCACTTTCTATGACATTAAATTTGAAATTCTTTAACGCCATGAAATTTGTGAACTAAAATTATTTAAAGCTAATGATTTTATCTGGGTTAGAAACAGAACCGTTATTGTTTTGATCTCCTCTTTTGATTTTATCAACAAGATCCATGCCTTCAATAACTTTACCAAATACCGTATATTGTCTATCTAGAAAAGACGCTTCTTTAAAACATATAAAAAATTGGCTGTTTGCACTATTTGGATCTTGTGATCTAGCCATAGATAGCGTTCCTCTTTCATGAGGTAAATCACTAAATTCCTCTTTAAGATCAGGTAAATCAGAGCCACCCATTCCAGCTCTTCTTAAATCAAATTGATCATTAGAAGAGTTACCAAACTGAACATCACCAGTTTGCGCCATAAAGCCATCAATCACTCTGTGAAATACAACACCATCGTATTTACCATCTTTTGCTAATTGCTTAATTCTTTTGACATGATTAGGTGCCACATCTTCAAAAAGTTCTATTTTAACGTCTCCATCTTTAAGCTTTAAAATCATAATATTCTCCTCTGCGATTGTGTTGTTGGTTAGTATAAAAAATAAAATTAAAAATTTTGTTATAAGTTTATTCATATTTTTCTTTTAAAGATTTTATTGTGCTTTTTGTAGTAAATTTTTTGATATCGCCTTTTAGTCTAACTATTTCTTTAACAAATCTTGATGAAATGATTTGATTTTCAACATCAGACATTAAAAAAATTGTTTCTATATTATTGTTCAATTTTCTATTCATTCCAGCTAGTTGAAATTCATATTCGAAATCAGATACTGCTCTTAAACCTCTTAAAATAATATTAGATTTATATTTTTTGCATAAATCAGTTGTTAATGATGTAAATGAAATAACTTCAATCTTCTTTTTATCGAACTTTAAATCAACAAATAAGGCTTTTTTAATTAATTGTACTCTTTCAATTGAATTGAAAAGATAATTTTTATTAGCACCATCAGAAGCAGCAATAATAACTTTATCAAATAATTTTAAAGCTTTATTTATAACATCAATATGACCAAAGGTAATTGGGTCAAATGTTCCGGGATATACGGCAACTTTTTTCATTACTCCAAGTTATCATCAATTTTTATTGCTGAAACAACTTTTTCATCACCAGATAATTTGATAATTCTTACACCTTGAGTATTTCTTCCCGCTGTTCTGATTTCTTTAACGGCAACTCTAATCACTCTACCTTTATTTGTTGAAATCATCACATCATCTCCCTCTATAACAGGAAATGACGAACATATACTACCATTTCTAGGTGAGTTAACAATTCCAATTATGCCTTTACCACCTCTATTGGTAACTCTATATTCATTGTTTAAAGTTTTTTTGCCGTATCCATTTTCTGTAATTGATAAAACAAATCTTCCATCGGATTTATTATCGTTTTTGATTTTTTCTTTATTTGTTATTGAAAGAGAAACAATCTCATCATTAGGAGATAGCTCTATACCCTTTATACCTTTGGAGGATCTACCCTTAAATATTCTTAGTTTCTTTGATTCAAATCTAATGCATTTACCATTTTTTGTACTTAGCATTACATCTTGATCATCTTTACAAATTTCAACTCCTACGATTTTATCATTGGGATCTAATTTTATTGCAATTTTTCCAGCTGAATTAATTGTAGAAAAGTCTTCTAGACTGTTTTTTCTAACCTTGCCCTTTGCAGTTGCAAAAACAATTTGAAGGTTTTTCGTATCACTTTCTTCATCGGGGAATGGCATAATTGAACTGATTGATTGATGATTTTTTAAAGGTAAGATATTAAATAAGGATTTACCTTTTGATGTAGTTGATCCCTCAGGTATCTTCCAAGCTTTAATTTTGTAGACAAGTCCTTCTGTCGAAAAGAAAAGAACAGAAGTGTGTGTGTTAACTGATAAAGTTTGTACTACAGAATCTTCATCTCTCGTTGTAATCCCAGATTTACCCTTGCCACCTCTTTTTTGTTGTTTAACACTGCTTAATGCTCCTCTTTTAATATATCCTTGAAGTGTAACTGTAATAATAACAGACTCTTTTTGAATAGTTTCTTCAATATCATAGTTTAAAATAGCATCTATAATTTTAGTTCTTCGTGGTACAGCAAATTTTTCTTTAATAGTTTTAAGCTCTTCACTTATTACGTTTAAAAGTTCTTTTTTGGAATTAATTATTTTCTTATATCCCTTAATTAAATCAGCTAATTTTTTAATTTCGACTTCTATTTCATTAATACCAAGAGCTGTAAGTTTTTGAAGTCTAAGTTCTAAAATAGCAATTACTTGAGGGTCAGATAATGAGTATAAATTTTTTCCCTTCTTATCTTCGACAAGTGAAATTAACTTTAAAGATTTATTAATTTTCCACTTAGTGTTTAATAATGACTTTTTAGCATCATCAGGAGTTTTTGAAGACCGTATAATTTTTATAATCTTATCTAAATTTTCAACAGATACAGATAACCCAATCAAAATATGAGCTCTGTCCTCTGCTTTTTTTAAGTCAAATTTAGTTTTCTTAATAACAACATCTTCACGAAATGTTAAAAAATTTGTTAAAAACTCTTTTAAATTACATATTTTAGGTTTGCCATCAACGATCGCTAAAGTATTAAAACCAAAAGAACTTTCTATCGAAGTATTTTTATAAAGTAATCGCTTAATAGTTTCTGGCTCAACACCATTTCTTAAATCAATTGCTACTCTAATCCCTTCTCTATTAGACTCATCCCTAATATCTTTTATTCCTTCAATTTTTTTTTCTCTAACCAGTTGGGCAATTCTTTCATTTAAAACTGATTTATTTACTTGATAAGGTACAGATGTAATAACTAGTCTTTCTCTACCATTTTTTTGTGCTTCAACACTTATTTCACCTCTAATTTTAAATGATCCACGACCAACATTATATCCTGCTTTAATAATTTCTTTACCAATGATGACACCACCTGTAGGAAAATCAGGACCTGGAATGTGTTTCATTAATTCTTTAATCTTAATATCTTTATTCTCAATTAAGGCTAATGTTCCATCAATGATTTCACCTAAATTATGTGGAGGTATGCTTGTTGCCATTCCAACTGCTATACCACCGGCTCCATTAACCAATAAATTAGGATATTGAGCGGGTAAAACTGATGGTTCTTTTTCTGTTTCATCGTAGTTACTCTTGTATTCGATGGTATCCTTTTCAATATCGTCTATTAAGTATTGCGAAACTTTAGCCAATCTAGTCTCAGTATATCTCATAGCCGCAGCTGGATCTCCATCAATAGATCCAAAGTTACCTTGGCCCTGAACAAGAGGTAAACTCATAGAAAAATCCTGAACCATTCTAACTAGAGCATCATAAACAGATTGATCTCCATGTGGGTGATATTTACCAATAACATCTCCAACTATTCTTGCAGATTTTCTAAATTGTTTTGACCAATCGTAACCACCTTTATACATGGCAAATAATATTCTTCTATGAACTGGTTTAAGTCCGTCCCTAACATCAGGAAGAGCCCTACTCACAATTACACTCATCGCATATGACAAATACGATGAACTCATCTCATCATGCATGGAGATAAGTTTAATATTTTTATCTTTAGGTATTTCTGTGTCTTTCATAGAAATTAAAATGGAATTTCGTCATCCATATCATTTGAAGTTTGTAGACTATCTTCAAAATTATTAGCAGGTGCTTGAGTGTTATCATTTTGGATTCCACCACCAGTATTTCCTCCACCTAACATTGTTAGTGAAGAGTTATATCCTTGAATTACAATTTCTGTAGAATATTTGTCTTGTCCAGATTGTTCATCTTTCCATTTTCTAGTAGCTATTTGTCCTTCAACATAAATTTGAGCTCCTTTTTTTAAATATTGCTGAACAACATTTACTAACCCATCATTGAATACAACTATTCGGTGCCACTCAGTCTTTTCTTTTTTTTCACCTGTTGTCTTGTCTTTCCATGATTGACTAGTTGCTAAACTCAATCTTGCAACGCTTTTGCCGTTTACCATTTGTTTAATTTCAGGGTCTGCGCCTAAACGCCCAATTAATAATACTTTATTTAAACTTCCAGCCATAATATTTTATAAGTGTTTATTTATTTATTTAGTTTTATATCACAATATAAACTCAATATTAATTTTATTAATTTAAAGCAACTAAAATTATGATCAAAAAGATAGTTATCAAGGGTGCAAAGGAGCATAATTTAAAGAATGTTTCTGTAGAAATACCCAAAGATCAATTTGTTGTTATTACTGGACTTTCAGGTTCTGGAAAATCTTCATTAGCATTTGACACTATCTATGCAGAAGGACAAAGAAGATATGTTGAAAGTTTATCTGCTTATGCTCGTCAATTTTTAGATAAAATGAAAAAACCTAACGTTGACCTTATTGAAGGATTGAGTCCAGCAATAGCTATTGAACAAAAAAATACATCAAAGAACCCAAGATCAACTGTTGCTACAGTTACAGAAATTTATGATTACATGCGAGTGCTCTATGCAAGAGCTGGTGTGCCCTATTCTCCATTTACTGGAAAGCCAATAACTTCACAAACAATTACACAGATTGTTGATTTAATAAAAAAACTTCCCAAAAAATCTACAATTTATATATATGCGCCAGTGGTCCGTGGCCGTAAAGGTGAATATAGAAAAGATATTTTAAGCTATAAAAGAAGAGGCTTTAGAAAAATTAAAATTGATGAGGTTCTTTATGACATAGATAAAGCACCTGAATTAGATAAAAAACTTAAGCATGATATATCTGTTTTAATTGACAGAATTGTTTTGAACTCAAATCTAGGAAATCGTTTAGCAGAAAGTATTGAAACAGCTGTAAATTTATCAAATGGTCTTGTATTTGTTGAGTACGAAGACGAAACTTTACCTCAAAAATTTAGAAAAATTGAAAAATTAATTTACTCGACAAAATTTGCATGTCCAGAAAGTGGTTTTACAATCGAAGAAATTGAACCAAGACTTTTTTCTTTTAATAGTCCATATGGGGCCTGTGCTGAATGTGAAGGTATTGGTATTAAATTAAATGTAGATCCAAATTTAGTAGTTCCTGATGAAAAAAAAAGTATAGCTGATGGTGCTATAGAACCATGGGCTAAATCGACCACACTATATTATGCTCAAACATTAGCCTCTATTGCTAAACACTATGGATTTTCTTTAGATGAAAAATGGAAAAAATTACCCAAAAAATTTAAAGATGTAGTTTTATTTGGATCAGACGAAGAAGAAATAAAATTTGTCTATGATGATGGATATGAAAAATACTCTCATAAAAAAACTTTTGAAGGTGTTATAAACAATCTTGAAAGAAGATTTCTAGAATCTGACAGTGAGTGGAAGAGAGAAGCTATAGCGGAATATCAATCAGATTCTGCATGTGAAGGTTGTAATGGTAATAGACTAAAAGAGGAAGCTTTATGTGTTAAAATTGATAATCAAAATATAAGCGATGTTACAAAAAAATCTATTTTAGATGCTGCTAACTGGTTTAAGGGGTTGGAACAAAATCTTGATAAAAGACAATTTAAAATAGCAGAACATATTCTAAAAGAAATTAATGAGAGGTTAACGTTTCTTTTAAATGTTGGACTTGAGTATTTAACTTTATCAAGAGAGTCCGGGACTCTTTCTGGTGGAGAAGCACAAAGAATTAGGCTTGCTTCGCAAATTGGTTCAGGATTGACAGGAGTATTATATGTTCTTGACGAACCTTCTATAGGTTTGCACCAAAAAGATAATGTTAAACTAATTAATGCATTGAAAAGACTAAGAGATCTTGGAAACACAGTAATCGTTGTTGAGCATGACACTGAAACTATGGAAAATGCTGACCACATAATAGATTTAGGACCAGAAGCTGGTACTAACGGTGGTGAGATCATTGCACAAGGAAGTTATAACGAGATACTTAAAAATAAAAATAGTATCACTGGTCAATACCTATCTCATAAAAAATATATAGAAATTCCGAGAACTAGAAGACTTGCTAAGAATGGTAGATTTGTAGAAATTAATGGAGCTAGTGGAAATAATTTGAATAACGTTAATCTTAAAATTCCAACAGGAAGCTTTACTTGCGTTACTGGAGTTTCTGGCAGTGGTAAATCTACATTGATATTGCAAACATTATATCATGCATTAAATTTAACCTTAAATAACAAAGCTAGAAAAGTTCCAAAAGCATTTAAAGGTTATAAGGGTGTTGAGCTTATAGATAAGATAATTGATATAGATCAATCACCAATTGGGAGAACACCAAGATCAAATCCAGCAACCTATACCGGAGCCTTTGGGCCTATCAGAGATTGGTTTACTGCACTACCTGAGTCAAAAACAAGAGGGTATAAACCTGGAAGATTTTCATTTAATGTTAAAGGTGGAAGATGTGAAGCTTGTGAAGGCGATGGCGTAATTACATACGAGATGCATTTCTTACCTGATGTTTATATACAATGTGATGAATGTAAGGGAACTAGATATAATAGAGAAACTCTTGAAATAAAGTTTAAGGATAAAAGTATAGCCGATGTATTAAATATGTCTGTTGATGAAGGATGTGAATACTTTGAAAATATTTCAAATATAAAAACCAAACTATTAACATTAAAAAAAGTTGGGCTTGGTTATATAAAGATTGGACAACAGGCTACAACATTATCTGGTGGAGAAGCTCAGCGTATTAAGTTAGCCAAGGAACTATCGAAAAGATCTACAGGAAGAACTATGTATATTTTAGATGAACCAACTACTGGACTTCACCAGCATGATATTAAAAAATTATTAGAAATACTACATACGTTTGTAGCACTAGGAAATACCGTTGTTGTTATTGAGCATAATTTAGATGTAATTAAAACAGCTGATTATATTGTTGATATGGGTCCTGAGGGTGGTGTCAAAGGAGGAAATATTATCGCAGAAGGCAAACCTGAGGATATTATAAAAATAAAAGGTAGTTATACTGGGGAATTCTTAAAACCTATGCTGGAAGAAAAATTTAAAAAGAAGTTAAAGATTTAAAAAATTAGTGTATAAGTGATTCTAATTATGGGTAATTTACTATCATCGCTTCCAAAGACAATACATGCATCATTAGTTTTAGCTATTATCCTTTTTCTAGGATTATTTTATGGTAATGGTGGTTTTGATTATGATACAATTTTTTTGAGTTGGTTAACAAGATTTATTCATGTAACTGTTGCTATTATGTGGATTGGACTTCTTTGGTATTTTAACTTTGTTCAAATTCCAAACATGCCTAAAATTCCTGACGAACAAAAACCTGCTATAGGTAAAGTTATTGCGCCAGCAGCTTTGTTTTATTTTAGATGGGCAGCTTTACTAACAGTATTGTCTGGATTAATTTTAGCTTATTTAAATGGTTATTTACACGATGCTATGACTTTAGGTGGTGGTGGAAAAAGTACAGCTATTGGTATTGGAATGTGGCTTGGCTTATACATGGCTTTTAATGTTTGGTTTATAATTTGGCCAAATCAAAAAAGAGCACTAGGTATTGTTGAGTGCGAACCTGATGTTAAAACAAAATCAGCAAGGACAGCAATGTTGTTTTCAAGAACAAATACTCTTTTATCGTTACCAATGTTACTTTCAATGGTAGCAGCTCAAAATCTTTATTAAATCTATTCTGTATCTTCTTTTAGGATTGTTTTTTGGGAAACTCTAAGTTTCACAAGTATAGGATTAGCTATATAAATTGAAGAATAAGTTCCAAATACAACACCCATTATCATAGCTAGTGAAAAACCTTTTAATATTTCTCCACCAAATAAATAAATTGAAACTAAAGCAAGCAATGTCGTGACTGATGTGATTATAGTTCTAGAAAGTGTTTCATTGATTGAGATATTTGTAAGTTCATAAATCTTGATATCAGAAAACTTTCTTAAATTTTCTCTAACTCTGTCATAAATGACAACGGTATCATTCATGGAATAACCAACTATAGTTAAAACGGCTGCAACTATTGATAGATTTATTTCCAAACTAAATAGTGAAAAAAGACCAAGTGTTATAATGACATCATGAAATAAGGCTAAAATTGCACCTAGGCTAAATTGCCATTCAAATCTTATCCATATGTAAAATAACATTGCAGCTAGAGATAGTGCGATTGCAATAATACCAGACTTTAATAATTCAGAACTAACTTTTGGACCTACGTTTTCAACTCTTCTGAAATTAAAAGAACTCCCCAATGAAGATGTTAAATCTTTTTTTATAACTTCTATAGCATTTGCACTTGTATCTTTTTTTTCTATTTTGATTAAAAAATCATTTTCATTGCCAAATTTTTTAATATTAAAATCTCCTAATTTCATTTTGTTAAAAGATTGCCTTAAAGAAGTAACGTTAATATTTTTATCGTTAGACCTTAGTTCTATTAAAGTTCCACCTTTAAAATCTACACCAAAATTAAGTCCTTTAAAAAATAATAATAGAACAGATGCAACAACTAAACTTAAAGAGATTAGATTAAATAGTTTATAAAATTTATTAAAATTAATCATTATATTAGTTCAGTCTTTTCTTTATTTCTTACGACATAAAGGCCAGTAAGCATTCTTGCAATAAAATAAACTGAAAACAGTGTTGTAAAAATTCCTATAGCTAAAGTCACAGAGAAACCTTTAACAGGTCCAGAGCCCATAAAGAATAAGATTACAGCTGCAATTAATGTGGTTATATTTGCGTCTATAATTGCAGTTTTTGATTTCACATAACCTGTATCAAAAGCTATAATATTATTTTTTTCTTTCTTGCATTCTTCTTTAATTCTTTCAAAAATTAACACGTTAGCATCAACTGCCATACCAACCGTTAAAATGATACCTGCTATTCCAGGAAGTGTTAATGTTGCTTCAAATAAAGTTAAAATACCGACTAAAAAAAATAAGTTAATTAATAGTGTTATGTTAGCAATTAGACCAAAAATTCTATATTTAACAAACATAAAAATTATCACCAATAAGAAACCAATCATAAGGGCGATAACTCCTGCATTAATTGAATCTTGACCAAGGTCAGGTCCAACTGTTCTTTCTTCTATAATGTTAAGCGGCGCTGGTAACGCTCCTGATCTTAGAAGTAATGCCAAGTCTGTTGCAGACTGAAATGTAAAATTTCCACTGATCTGACCATTTCCACTTGCTATAGTATCCCTTATTACTGGAGCACTAACAATTTTACCATCTAGAACAATTGCTAATTGTTTGCCAATTCCTGTACTGGTTGCTTTACCAAATCTTTTTGCCCCCACTCTATCAAGTGTAAATGATACTACTGTTTCGTTGGTTTGATTATTCATTTGTGGTTGAGCATCCAATAAATTCTCACCATTTAAGATTATTCTTTTGCTAACCATTGCTTCGTTAGTTCCATCTTCAAATTGAAGCATTTCAGTACCAAAAGTGTCATTATTATTTTGAGTGACAAATCTAAATGTTAAATTTGCAGTTTTTCCTAAAAGTGACTTGATACGCATGGGATCATCAAGACCAGGAAGCTCAACTAGAATTCTATTATTACCTCTTTTCAGTATATTGGGTTCATTTGTACCAACTTCATCAACTCTTCTTCTAACTATTTCTATAGCTTGATCTTGTGAAGATGTTTTAATTTCAATAAGTCCATATTTTGATAGAGTTAGTATAAATTCATTATCTTGAATATTTACATCAAACTGATGTGATTTATATTGAAAATAATAAGGGTTAATATCACTTTCTTTATCAAGAAAAAAAGATTGAACCGACTCAATATTATCATTGGGTATACTGAATATTATTTTTTTATCTTTAATTCTTAGATCATTAAAAGATATTTTCTTATCTTTTAAAAAATTTCTAATAACAGTTGTTGTATTTTGTAATTTTTGAATCTCAACGGGTTCATTATCAATTTCAAGCAAAAGATATGATCCGCCTTGTAAATCTAAACCTAGATTTATCTTTTTTGAAATAAAACTGTCTTCAGGGTTCTGAAAATTTGATGCAGCAATAAAAATAAAAAAAATTGATACTAAAGAAACTAAGGTAATTCTTAATTTAGAAAAGTATAACACTTTAGTAAAATGTTATTTTTTTACTTCAGGGGAGTTAAGTAATCCTTGAATACCTGTAGATTTCATAATTTCTACTTTAACGTTGTCAGCAATTTGCACTTCAACTTTTTCATTATCAATAATTCTTTCAACTGTCCCAATAATACCAGCAGAAGTTACAACCTTGTCTCCTCTTGATAAGTTTTCTACCATGGCTTTATGCTCTTTAACTTTCTTTTGTTGAGGTCTTATTAAAAAAAAGTAAAAAATAACAAAAATTAAAATTAGTGGTATAAATTGGCCTATTCCTTGATCCATAATTCTCCTTAATTAAAATGAATTCTTACAACATCTGTCTGATTAAAACAACTTTAAATCTTAACGATTTTTTCAATATTATTCATGTAAGGCTTTAAAGCTTCTGGCACTAGAATAGACCCGTCTTCTTGTTGATAATTTTCTAATATAGCAACTAATGTTCTACCAACTGCTAAACCACTGCCGTTTAAGGTGCCAACAAGCACAGTTTCTTTTTTTTCGTTTTTATATCTGGCTTTCATTCTTCTAGCTTGAAATGATCCACATGAAGAGCAACTTGAGATTTCTCTGTATTTATCTTCCGATGGAAGCCACACCTCAATATCAAAAGTTTTTTCAGCACTAAAACCCATATCACCAGTACATAAAACAATTTTTCGGTATGGAAGTTTTAGTAAATCTAAAATTTTAGTTGCACAATCAGTCATTCTATCAAGTTCTGGTAAGCACTTATCAATTTCAACAATACTCACCATTTCAACTTTGTAAAATTGGTGCTGTCTAATCATTCCCTTAGTATCTTTACCATAACTTCCTGCTTCTTTTCTAAAACAGGGTGTTGAGGCAACCATTCGCATTGGAAGTTTTTTTTTATCAATAATTTGGTCTTTTACAATATTGGTTAAAATAACTTCAGCAGTTGGAATTAAAAATTTTCTGTCACTAGAGTCGTCTAATTTAAGTTCAAACTGGTCATTATCAAATTTAGGTAATTGTCCCGTACCATACATAGTAGCATCAGTTGCAATTAGTGGCGGAGATATTTCTTCATAACCATTAGTATTCACATGTGTATCAAGCATAAAATTTGATAAAGCTCTTTCTAGCATGGCCAATTTATCTTTTACAAAAACAAATCTTGAACCAGTAGTTTTCGTTGCTAGATCAAAATCAAGCATGTTTAAGTTTTCACCTAATTCATAATGTGATTTAGGTTTAAATTTAAAATTTGGTATTGTTCCTGATTTAGAAATTTCTACATTTGAGTTTTCATCTTTACCTGTAGGAACGTCTGGATGAGGTATATTTGGTATTGATGACAAAATTGTTTCCAATTCATTTTTAACACCAGCTTGTAATTTACTAATATTATCTATTTCAACAGTTATCTTTTTTGATTTTTCAAAAAGTGATTGATCTTTAGACTTTGAGATATCTTTTTTTTCTTTTTCAAGTAATTCTCTTTGTTGGATGTAATCTCTATTATTCTCATCCAACGATAAAATCTTATCCACATCTATTTCTATAAATCTTTTATTCAAAGCTTTTTTAAAAGCCTCAACATCATTTCTAATTTCTTTAATATTATGCATTTTTTTTATTTTTCTTATCTATAATGTTTACAGAAAATATAGATAATTCATATAAAATCAATAATGGTATTGCTAGTCCAATTTGAGTTATGGGATCAGGTGGTGTTAATAGTGCAGCTGCAGCAAAAATCATTACAACGACATATTTTCTTTTTTTTCTAAGAAATTCAGCATCAACAATACCTACTCTAGCTAATAAGCTAAGGACAACTGGTAACTGAAAACTTATACCGAATGCAAAAATTAATTTCATAACCAGAGAAAGATATTCGCTAACTTTAGCTTCCAATTGAATGGGTAATCCTGTTGAAGCTCCTGTACTCTCAAAAGAGAGAAAAAACTTAATAGCTAGTGGCATTATTAAATAATAAACAAGCATGCCTCCTAGAAAAAATAATATAGGCGTTAAAACTAGATAAGGAACAATTGCAATTTTTTCATGCTTATAGAGTCCTGGTGCAATAAATTTCCATATTTGTACCAATATATAGGGACATGTAACAAAGAATGCTGCAAAAAAAGAAACCTTTAAGTATGTTAAAAATGTTTCCTGTAAAGCTGTAAAAATTAACCTTCTATCAGTTCCACTTTCATTTACTGCTTTAGCAAAAGGTTCAACTAAAAAACCATATAAATGTTCTGAAAAAAAATAACATCCAATAAAAAAAATGAATAAAAAAATAAAAGAATGAATTAATCTTTTTCTAAGTTCAGTTAGATGGCTTACAAAACCGCCTTCATTTTCAGATTTTGTCATTATCTTTTTTTTCTTCTATAGGTTTTTGTATTTCATTAGAATTGATATCAAGGTCAGCTACCTCATTTTGTATATTGCTAATATATCTTTTTGTAGTTCCAATCCACGAACCAACTTTTTTTAACATATAGGGGAAATCCTTGGGTCCAATAACAATGATTGCAACAGCAACTACTATTAAAATCTCAAACCAGCCAATAGTGGGCATTTAATCTATTCTTTGTCTTTGCTATCTTGATTATTTTCTGAAACATTTTTAGGCTCAGGTTCGTCTGTAATGTCTGTAGCCATACCTTTTTTAAAACTTTTTATACCTTTGGCTACATCGCCCATTAAGCTAGATATCTTGCCTCTACCAAATAAAAGTACAACAAGAATAACTACGATTGCTATTTGCCAAATTCCAATGCTCATAATATTTTATACCTCTTTTAAATTTATTTTTAAAGTAACTTTTTACTTTTCTTCATCTGGACTTAGTGTTCCACCTAACATCTCATCGATATTTTCATAAATATCCTCTTTTTTTTCAACTTGTTTCTCTTTGTAAAATTTACCAGTACCAAATATTGCATTATCAATATTTGAGCTATCAATAAGACCGGCAGATCCCAATTCGTCAACTGTAGGTAAATCAGACAATTTTTGAAGACTAAAATGACTTAAGAAATCATCAGTTGTTCCATACTGAATTGGTTTACCGGGTACATCTTTACGGCCTTGTGGTTTTACCCAATTTAGCTCCATTAAAATCTCAAGTGTGTTTGTTCCAAAAGCAACACCTCTTATTTCTTCTATTTCAGCTCTAGTAACAGGTTGGTGATAAACAATTATTGCTAATGTTTCAACTGCAGCTCTTGATAATTTTTTTTCTACAGTTTTTTCTTGAGACATAAGGTTCGATAAATTTTCAGAAGTTCTAAAAGACCATTTATTAGAAATACAAACTAGATTAATTCCTCTTGATGAATATTCTTTTTGTAATTTCTGTAATGATTTTAAAACATCAATTTTTTTTGAAATTTTAGATTCGATAGTGTCAATATCTAATGGTTCAGCAGCAGCAAAAATTATTGCCTCAACTTCTCTTTCGCCATCATTCATTTTTGATGGGAAAGTAACTATATTGTTATTTGTTTTTTTTTTATTTTTGTCATTTTAATTCTTTAATATAAATATCATCAAATAAGTTTTCTTGCTTTATAGTCAGATTGCCCTCTTTAACCAGCTCTAAGGAACCAGCAAAAATTCCTGCTTTACCGGTTGTTTTAAATTTTGAGCCACTTTTAAATGAAGAAGGTATTAGTTCATTAATATTTCTCCAATCAATTAATTTACCAAAGAATTCTTTTATTCTTTTGATGCCATCTTCAGTGGTAAAAACTGGAAGTTTAGGAATATTCATCCTTTGAAAATCTTTGGTCATAATAATTGAGGAATAAGATTTTAAAAGTTCGTAAAGATTTAGTTTATATTCAGTACTATATATAGATCGTATATTTCCTTTAATTCCTCTAGTTCTTATTTCTCTACCAAGTCTTTTTCTTTGTAACATTTGGTCAGAAAGTAATCTAATCAATTCTAATTTTTTTAATTGTAATTTTAATTTTTCAGCAACTTCTAAAACTTTAAATTCTTCTTCTGGATTTCCTGGCAACAAAAGTTTTGATTTAAGATAAGTTAACCATGTAGCCATCAACAAGTATTCTGATGCAGATTCTAGATTTAGATTTTTTTCATTAGTAATATAATTGTGAAATTGATCAGCCAGTAATGTTATAGAAATATTCTCAAGATTAACTTTTTGAGCTTTTGCCAAATCTAATAACACATCAAGTGGGCCGTTATAATTATCAAGATCTACATTAAAGTTTTTAGAATCAGAATCGGACATGACAAATATTAGCTTATAATCTTATAAAATTGTGATGTTTTTTTTTTAATAAACTTACTTATAACTGGTGAATATAGGGCTACATCATTCATTTCTTTTAAATTTCCATTACAATGAAGAACTAAATCACAACCTGCACTAAAAGATTTCTTTGTATTAATTGCTATAGAGCCTTTTAAACTTTTCATTGATATATCGTCGGACATCAAAATATTTCTAAATTTAATTAGATTTCTTATTAATTTTATAATTTTCTTCGAATGTGTTGCGGTATTAACTTTGTCAATTTTTTTATAAATAAGATGTGCTGTCATTGCAAATAAACTGTTTTTATTTTTGAATGCCAAAAAGTCATGATTATTTAAATATCTTAATTCCTTATTGATTGTAGGAGTTTTTTTATGACTATCGACCTTTGCTAAACCATGTCCTGGTATATGCTTTATCACAGTGGCAATTTTATTATTATGAAACTCTTTAATACAAATATCTCCAATTTCTGAAACAATCTTTGCATTGTCTGAAAAGGCTCTGTCACCAATTATTGCACTTGATCCTTTGGATCTAACATCAAGGACTGGTAAAGTATTTATGTTAATTCCTACATTTTTTAATAATAAGACAGTTTTATTGATAAACTTTTTATATTCGATATAAAATTTTTTTTTATCTTTAAGATAAAGATTACCAAAAAATTCTCCAGTAAACTTATCTGCTTTAAAAAATTTTTTTAATCTATTAACTCTACCACCCTCTTGATCAATTAAAATAGGATATTTTTTATCATTGAATATTTTTCTAATTTGACCTGTTAATTTTTTTAATTGTTCAATATTTTTAATATTTCTTGAAAAAAGTATTATTCCCCAAGGCTTGTGTTTAATTAGAAATTTTTTTTCACTAGTTAATAATTTAGTAGATTTTAAACCAACTATGAAACTTTTACGATTATCCATCATTATTAATTAGTTCCCAAAACTTGTAATTCTTTTTATTTTTATCTATGGTTTTTTCAACATATTCAACAATGTCAACAGTATCACTTTTAAGTATAATAAGATTGCGAGAATAATTTTCAGTTTTATCCTCAATATTTTTCAAAGATCGGTATGAATTTTTTTTATTTTCATTTGAAAAATAATATTTGAAAGATAGAAAAAAAAATAAAATTATAACAATCAAAAATAAAAGATATTTAAGTTCTTTTAACATTACATTTTTTGAGGAGTGTCTACTCCAACAATATCCATTCCAGATTTGATAACATTAGATATAACTTTTAAAAAAACTAATTTATCATTTGAAATTTTCTTTTGTTCGTTAATAAACCTTTTTGATTGATCCTCTTTGCCCATATTCCAATAAGAATGAAATTCTGATGATAGTTCGTAAAGATAAACTGGTATTCTGTGGGGTTCAAGTCTTAGACTTGCAGCTTCAATACACTTAGGCCATTCTGCTATTTTTTTTAATATCTTTATTTCATCACCCGTATATGCAAATTCGTAATCTTTTATATTCAAATCATTTTCTATATTAAGATTTACGTGTCTAAAGACAGATGATATTCTAGCATAACAGTATTGGACATAATAAAGTGGGTTATCTTTAGATTTTTCTTTAACTTTTGTAAAATCAAAATCTAACTCTACATCGCTACTTCTATTAAGCATAATAAATCTCGTAGCATCTTTACCAACTTCGGCTATCAAGTCTTCAACTGTTATGTAGTCACCTTTTCTTTTTGACATTTTAAAAGGTTTTCCATCTTTAATTAATTTGACGAGTTGACTTACTTTACAAATCAATTTTTTTTTATCTCCTGATAGAGCTTCAACGACAGAAGTTATTCTTTTAATATAGCCAGCATGGTCAGCCCCTAATATATTAATAAGTGTATCGTAATTTCTATTTAATTTATTATCATGATAGGCAACATCACTAGCAAAGTAAGTCCACGCTTTATCAGACTTTTGAAGTGCTCTATCTTTATCGTCACCAAAATCTGTTGATTTAAATAAAAGTTGCTCCCTTTCTACCCAGTTTTCATCATCTTCACCTTTGGGAGCCTTAATTTTTCCACTATAAACAAGCTTTTTTTCCTTTAATTTATCAATTGCTTTCTGAACTTCATTATTTAAGACAATATCAGTTTCACTTGTAAATCTATCGTGCACTATTCCAAGATTTGATAAATTATTTTTAATCAATTTTAAAGATTCTGAAACCGATAATAAAGTTAGTTCTTTTGAAACATTTTCAAATTTATCAAATTTTAAAACTTTATTAGATTTTATAATATTTTTAGCAATACCAACTAAGTAATCACCAGGATATAAATCAGAGTTTTCAATTGGGAATTTTTCATTAAAAAGTATTTCCCTAATTCTAAAAAAAACAGATTTTGTAAAATTTATGATTTGATTACCATAATCGTTAACATAATATTCTTTTGAAACATCATGCTTGTTAAAAATTAATATATTTGAAATAACATCTCCCAATATTGCACCTCTACAATGTCCAACATGAAGAGGGCCAGTGGGATTAGCTGAAACAAATTCTATAAGATATTTTTGTTTTTTTTCTTTATTATTGACACCGTAATCCTTGTGATTTTGATTAATACTTTTAATAAAATTATTCCAATATATTGTCTTAAATTTAATATTAATAAATCCTGGTTTTGCTGCAGAAATAGATTCTATTTTTTCATCTTCATTTTTAATTAATTCAATTAAAATATTTGCAATATCAATTGGAGATTTTTTATTAGCCTTAGAGAGCACCATGGCTACATTGGTTGATATATCGCAGTCAAAATTTGATGGTGGTATATCTACATTAATTCCATTTAAAGATTCAGGTAATTCTAAAGAACCATCTTTATTAAGCTTTTTAATCAAGATTATTATTTTATCCAAGTAGAGATCAAAAATGTTCATTAAATACCTTTATTTAAATTGATTGCATATCTATCTGTCATACCTGAGATAAAATCAGCTATTGCTCTATTTAGGTCATTCTTTAATTGATCATCGTTTAAAAATTTTTTGGGCTTATTCTTAATTTTATAAAAGAGTTTATTAATAATTTTTTTTCCATGATTATTTTTTAATAATACTTTTTTATTGTTATACATTTTGCTTCTAAGGAAAAACCTAACTTCTTTTTCAATTTTAAGAAATTTACTTGAAAAACACACTATAGGATCATCTAAGTTATAAACATCTTTTAAAGATTTGACTTTATTATTTTTTAAATTATTTTTAGTATTCTTAATTAAATCTCTAACCATTAAATCAATTGAATCTCGTATTATTTGATATATCAAAATATCTTTATTGTTGTTTTTAATATTATTTTTGTGTGATTTATAAATATCTTTAAAAAAATTAATTTCAATCAAGTCGTTTAAATTAAACATTTTAGCTCTAATTCCATCTTGTATGTCATGATTATTATAAGCAATGTCATCTGAGATTGCTGATATTTGAGCTTCCAATGAACCAGAGTTAGTAAAGTTTATTTTATTCTTAAAACTTTTTAATCCAATCAACCTATTAACTGTGAAGAGATCATCAATTGCGCCATTGTGCTTTAATAATCCATCTAAAGTTTCTAATGTTAAGTTCAGGCCTTTAAATTTAAGGTATTTATGCTCAAGAAACATAACTATTCTTAAGGTTTGAAGATTGTGGTCAAAGCCTCCAAAGTTAACCATACATTCATTAAGAGCATCTTCTCCAGCATGTCCGAACGGAGTATGCCCTAAGTCGTGAGCCAAACTTAAGGTTTCAGCTAGATCATCATTTAAACCTAAATGTTTAGCTATTGATCTTGCAATTTGCGCAACCTCAATTGAATGGGTAATTCTAGTTCTAAAATGATCCCCTTCTGTGTTAACAAAAACTTGTGTTTTATGTTTTAACCTTCTGAATGAGGCACTGTGAATAATTCTATCTCTGTCTCTTTGAAATGGGGTTCTGTAAAGTGAATTAGCTTCTTTAAAAATACGACCTTTGCTTTTAGATAAAGCTAAATTTGAGTAATTATTCATACTTTAAATTTAATAAATTGATATTATATTAGTATTATCAGTGTTGTTATATGATTAAAGAAATTAAATTTACAGATAAAGCTATAAAACAGATTAATAATTTGTTGTCTCAAAAAGATCCAGGGTCATTTTTTAGAATCGCTATTAAAGGCGGTGGTTGTTCAGGTTTTCAATATGAGTTTACTTTTGACAAAAAATTAGAAGCTGACGACTTAAAACATGAAAATATTCTTATAGATAAAACTTCAGCAGACTTATTAAAAGGTTCAGAAGTGGACTTTGTTTCAGAACTAATTGGCGATCAATTCAAGATCACTAACCCACAAAGTAAATCTTCTTGCGGTTGTGGTGTTTCTTTCTCTATATAATGATTATTACATCTTGGAATGTAAATTCTGTTAGAGCAAGAATTGAAAATATTAAAGAATATCTTCAAAAATTTTCTCCAGATGTTGTTATGATGCAGGAAATTAAAACACAAGATGAGACTTTTCCCTATGATGATTTTTCAGCATTAGATTATGAGAGTCATGTATTTGGACAAAAAAGTTATAATGGTGTTGCTATTATATCCAAATACAAACTAGAAAATGTTAAAATAGATTTGATTAAAGATAAATTGAAACAATCTAGGATTATTTCAGCTGAACTAAAGCATAAGAAAAAAAATATTCAACTGATTAATATTTATACTCCAAATGGTAATCCTGTAGATACTGATAAATACACTTATAAAAAAAACTGGTTAGATAAATTAATTAAACAATTAAAAACTCTTTCAAAGAAAAATGAAAATATTATCTTAGCTGGAGATTTTAATATTCTTCCCTCAGCTGAAGATGCTTATAATATTAAAGGGTTTGAAGATGATGCTTTATACAGACTTGAGATACGAAAAAAATTTAGAGAAATGATTAATCTGGGTTTTCATGATGCCTACCGTCACATTCATGGTGAAAAGGAAGGCTATACTTATTGGGATTATATGAGAGGTGCTTGGCAGAAAAATAATGGATTAAGAATTGACCACTTCTTAGTATCAAATTCTTTATTAAATATAGTAAAGAATGTTAATATTAATAAAGATCCGAGAGGAAAAGAAAAACCTTCTGATCACACACCTATTGAAATTGAATTAGCTTAAAGATTTAATTTTATTAACGAGTTCTTCATTAATATTTCTTGGTCCTTTATTTAATCTATTTATATGTCTTCTTTCTCCTGGAAGCCTAACACCCTCCATAGCTGACATTTTACTAAAAAATTCATCTGCGTGTTTATCCCAACCTTTACTAGAAATTTTATCTGGTGAGATTGCCAAGATAAATTCACCACCACTTGGAGGACCACCATCGTTATTATCTTTAGCAGCAGTTTCAAAACTAAAATTTTCACCTATTAATGCTCCAGCTAATAATTCAACCATCATTGCAATACTAGATCCTTTATAGCCTCCAAAAGGAAGTATAACTCCACCATCAGCTATTTCTCCAGGATCGGTTGTTTCTTTACCCTCTTTAGTTAAACCCGTTCCAAGGGGAACTTTGTGCCCTTCTCTTTTTGCAATTTGAACTTCACCCATTGCCATTGAAGCAGTTGCCATATCATAGACAACAGGAGTTTTACCAGGTCTAGGCCAAGCAAAAGAAATTGGATTTGTTCCATATAAAGGTTTCGTAGCACCCGCTGGTGCAACAGCTGGCTTATAAGATGTGCAAGCAATACCAACAAGTCCTGCTTCAGCAATAGCTTCAGTTTCAGGCCAAAGGGCTGCCATATGATGTGAATTTTTTATAGCAAGAATTGCTACACCATTTTTTTTTGCTAAATCAATAACTGCAGGTAATCCTAAACTTAAAACCATAGGAGCAACTGCATTGTTGCCTAATACTTTAATAATACTTGGAGCAACATTTTTTAATTCGGGTCTTGCCTTACCATTAATTTTTTTACTTTTTAAGCCTGCTACATAAGCTGGTAATCTAAACAAACCATGAGAAACAGAACCATCTCTTTCAGCTCTCATAATAGTATCTGCTAAAATACTAGCATTTTCCTCATCACAACCATTAGCTAATAGTGTTTTTTTGGCTAGTTCTAAAATTTCTTTTAATGTTAAGGGAACTGTACTCATCCCAATATTAAATATTATTTATGCTTGCTTTTCAAATCTTTTTTTAGATCTTCGTGATCACCAACAACATTATGGTATTGGCTTTTCGTTACATATTTTTCTAAAAAAGGTACCGCTAATAAAGGTAAGAAGCCACCAAGAACAATTCCAAAGGCAGCACTTTTTAAATTTGGATCAAGTAAGGCTGCTATAAAGTCTGCTATAATATGAGCTAAAACTATTCCAATTATTCCAGCAATAGCACCATTAGAAACTAATTTCAAAAAACGGTTTATGCTCCAACCTGAATAAAAACCAATTAATGGTATTAAAGTATGAACAAAACCAAATACAAATCCTCTTAATATTCCATATTCTTCTATAAGTTCTTCTAAAAAATGAAGAAATTCTGGTAATTCATGTGCATGTTCCATTAGTTACATCTCCTACATATCGTTGAGACTTCAAGCTGAAAATTGCTGAAGTCATATTTTTTGATTGGGTTTTTTTTAAATATTGTTTCAAATAATTCTGATTTAAGCTCTTCTGTGTCTCCACAATCTCTACAAATAGCTATAGATGGATTATGCTTAACATGCTCATGACTACACAATACATAGGTCTTATTTTGATTAGATTTATGTATCTTATCTTCTTCAATTAGTTTTTTTAAAGATCTGTAAACAGCCATTGGCTGTATCTTTTTAAATTTTTGAAATTTATCTAATATTTCATAAGCCGTTAAATGCTTTTTAGATTTCTTAATTATATCAAAAACTATGTCGTTATTATTCATTATGTTATGTTATAACATAACACTTTTTTATGTCAATACCCTAGTAATAAAGGTTTTTGTTTGTTCTATAATTGTAATAAATTCCTAACAAATCTTACATTTAAAGGAGACTATGTTTATAAAAAAATACCTAAAATGGATCAGCACTGCTTTAATATTAACTGGAATATTATTAACTAACTTAAATATCTACCCTATTAACATCTACTTCCATGGACTTGGAGTTATTGGTTGGACAATAGCTGGTTTTATATCAAAAGATAAGGCTATATTAACAAACTTTGGGTTACAGATACCATTATTTTTAATTGGAATTTATAAAATTATTTTTTAGGATCAATTGAACTGAACAAGCTGTATCTTATATCTTTACGTAGCTGTATTAATTTTATTTAGCACGACCATACACATCTTGAAACCTGACAATATCACCTTCTTTTAATATCGATCCAACTTGTGCTTCAATAATTTTAACAGGCTTTGTGCCTTTATTTTCAATTCTATGAATTGCTTCTAATGAAATGAATATATGATCATTTTTTTTTCTAAAAAAACTATCTTTATTAAGTGTAATTTTAGGCGTTCCTTGAGTTACAAACCAATGTTCTGATCGATGATGATGTTTTTGTAAACTTAAAATACCTTTAGGTTTAACAAATAGTTCTTTGATTAAAAAACCTTTACCTTCAAATAAATTAACGTACCTACCCCAAGGCCGGTAATAAACATTTTTTTTCTTATAATATTCGTTCTTATTTTTATCATACATTTTTAAGATCTCTTTCCAGCTGCCAAGATCTGACCAAGGAATGTCTAATTTAATAGCATTAATTTGCTTGGTTTTTTCTAAAATTGCATAATCAAAAGATTTTGCTGTAGCTTTTTCAAATGAAGCTTTATTTAAGTAATACGTATTATCTTTAAGTTTAGCTTTTGAAACAGCATTAAGACAATCTTTATATATTGTTGGTTGGTATTTTTTAAAGTTATTTATTATTGAGTCTTTTCTCAAAAAAAACATACCAGAATTCCAATAACCTTTTTGTTTAATGACTTGTTTAGCTTTAGCTTCTTTTGGTTTTTCAATAAATTTTGTTACTTTATTAATATTTCCTTTAACTTTTTTTGTTAAAAAATAACCATATTCACTCGATGGTGATGTTGGTTTAATTCCAAAGATGAATATATTTTTGTCTGTTAAATTAGTTTTATTCTTATTGATAGCTTTATTAAAAATGCTTGCTTTTTCAATTAAATGATCTGCTGCAAAAAACATTAAGGGTTGTTCATTTGGAATATCTTTAATTAATGCTGATGCAAGAATTGCTGGTGCTGTATTTCTTTTTGCAGGCTCTAGAACAATTTTATATCTACTTATCTTATGTTTCTTAAGATGTTTTTTAACTTCTTTTAAATATTTAAGATTTGTACTTATGATAGGTGAATCAAAAGTTGAAGATTTAACTCTATCAAGAGTTTTTCCTAATAAAGTCCAATTACCAAAATCAATAAATTGTTTAGCTTGATGATTTTTAGAATTAGGCCAAAGTCTAGTTCCTGCTCCGCCACATAAAATAACGGGTTTAATTTTCATTAAATATCAGCGTAAACTTTTACTTCTTTTCTTTTACCAGGATGTGTTGGTGCACCTAAATAGGCAGGACCTACTGTTTGAGCATACTTCCAAATAGTACCAGATCCAAAACTTGATTTTTTTGCTTTCCACTTTTTACGTCTTGTAGCTAATTGTGATTTAGTTAGTCTAACGTTAATAGTCCCTTTTTTGGCATCTATATCAATTACATCACCATTACGTAAAAGAGCTAAAGGGCCGCCTAATGCCGCCTCAGGACCAACATGACCCACACAAAAGCCCCTCGTGGCACCTGAAAACCTTCCATCAGTAATTAAGGCAACCTTCTCACCCATACCTTGTCCATAAATAGCACCCGTTGTTGAAAGCATTTCTCTCATACCAGGTCCCCCGACTGGTCCTTCATAACGAATGATAATTACATCACCTGCTTTATATTTTTTATTTTGCACACAAGCCATTGCAGCTTCTTCATTATCAAAACATCTAGCTTTTCCGGTAAATTGTAATTTTTTTAAACCAGCAATTTTAACAATTCCACCATCAGGAGCTAAGTTACCTTTAAGGCCAACAACTCCTCCATCTGGTGATAAGGGATTATCATAAGCTCTTAAAACTTTTTGTTTAGGATTAAATTTAATATTTTTTAAATTTTGTTTCATCGTTTTTCCAGTAACCGTCATGCAATCACCATGAATAAAACCACCATCAAAAAGAGTTTTTAATAACATAGGAACTCCACCAGCTAACCACATATCTTTTGCTACATATTTCCCACCTGGTTTTAAGTCAGCAAGATAAGGAGTTTTTTTAAATATTTTAGCTACATCCATTAAATCAAACTTAATTCCAATTTCATTAGCAATAGCTGGTAAGTGTAAAGCAGCATTCGTTGATCCACCAGTAGCCGCAACTATTGTTGCAGCATTTTCTAAAGATTTTTTTGTAACAATATCTCTTGGACGAATATTTTTTTTTAATAAGTTCATTACAGTCTTTCCACTTAATAAAGCATACTTGTCTCTTTCTTCATATGGAGCAGGTGTTCCAGCTGAATAAGGTAAAGCTAAACCAATAGCTTCAGAAACGCAGGCCATAGTATTTGCAGTAAATTGACCTCCACAAGCGCCAGCACTTGGACATGCAACCAATTCTAATTTTCTTAATTCTTTAGCGGACATTTGCCCTGCTGAGTGTTTTCCAACCGCTTCAAATACATCAACAACAGTTACATCTTTACCTTTGTATTGACCTGGAAGTATTGAACCACCATAAATAAATACACTTGGGACATTTAATCTAACCATTGCCATCATTAAAGCAGGTAAAGATTTATCACATCCTGCAATACCAACTAATGCATCATAACAATGACCACGCACAGTAAGTTCAGTTGAGTCTGCAATTACTTCACGAGAAATTAAAGACGACTTCATTCCCTCATGACCCATCGCAATACCATCAGTTACAGTTATTGTACAAAATTCTCTAGGAGTTCCACCTGAAGCTCTAACACCTTTTTTAACTGATTGAGCTTGTCTCATTAAAGCAATATTACAAGGAGCAGCTTCATTCCAAGTTGACACAACACCAACAAAAGGTTTTGCTACATCTTTTTCCGTTTCACCCATCGCATAGTAAAATGATCTATGTGGAGCTCTATCAGCACCTAATGAAGTATGTCTGCTTGGTAATTTCTTTTTATTAAATTTTGCCATTATATACCCTTTATAGTTATTGATATTCTCTCAACATCATTTTTTAAATTATTATAATTAGTTTTTTCCTGATCAACAATATCTTTTGGTGCTCTATCAACAAAGCTTTTATTAGCTAATCTTTCTGATATCTTATTCATTTCCTCTTGGTATTTATCTTGTCTTGTAGTTAAGTTTTTTTTAATTAATTTTAAATCAACATCTTCATCAAAATATACTTTAAACAGATCTCCAGAAACCATCAATGTAGCCGCTGGTTTATCTAAATCTTTATTATGTAAATTTCTAATACGACCAAGTTTTTTAAGAATAATTTCATTATCAATAAAAAATGATTGCTCTTTTTTACTAACAGTTTCTATTGAAATATCTATAAATGACCCAGGGCTTACACTTAATTCATTTTTAAACGATCTTAATTCTGAGACTATACTTATAATCTTCTTTACTTGATTATTAGATGAATCACTTTCAAGCTCTCCAGAAGGCCAATTAGCTAACATTAAAAAGTCTTTACCTGAGTTATCAAATTTATTATTTAGCCAAATTTCTTCAGTCACGAACGGAATAAATGGATGTAATATTATTAATATTTGTCTAAACACATAAGCAGATACCTGTCTTACTTCATCTTTTGCTTTTTCATCTTCTGAAAATAGGATTGTTTTAGATAGTTCTAAATACCAATCACAATAAGAGTGCCAAGTGAATTGATAAGCATTTTTTGCAGCTTCATCGAACCTGTAATCTTTTAGATTTTTTTCAATTTTATTTTTAGTTTCTATAAGTTCAGAATAGATCCATTTATTAATATTAGTTGATAAACTTGGTTTTTCATCAATTTTAGAAAAATCACAATTATTGGTAATTAAAAAATTATTTGCATTCCATAATTTATTTAAAAAATTTCTATAACCTTTAACTCTATCTTCAGAAAGTTTTACATCTGTTCCAGGTGATGCCATTGAAAGTAAAGTAAATCTTAAAGCATCTGCACTATATTTTTCAATCAAATCTAAAGGGTTAATTATATTTCCTTTAGATTTAGACATTTTCTGTCCTTTCTCATCTTTAACAAGGGCGTGAACATAAACATCTTTAAAAGGTTCTTTGTCTAGAAACTCCATTCCAAACATAATCATTCGAGCTACCCAGAAAAATATAATATCAAATCCTGTAACAAGTACTGATGTAGGGTAAAATTTATCAACATATTCTTTATCATCAGGCCACCCTAATGTAGCAAAGGGCCATAAGCCTGATGAAAACCAGGTATCTAATACATCTGGATCACGAATTAAATCTACTTCTTTATTGTAGAATTTTTTGGCTTCAGCTTTTGCTTCAACTTCATTTATTGCAACGAAGATTTTTTTATCTGGCCCATACCAAGCTGGTATTTGATGTCCCCACCAAAGCTGTCTTGAAATACACCATGGCTCAATATTGTTCATCCATTGAAAATAGGTTTTTGACCAATTAGCAGGAAAAAAATTAGTTTTTTTAGAATTAACTATATCTTTAGCTTTAACTGATAATTTTTTTGCATCTACAAACCATTGTTCTGTTAAAAAAGGTTCAATTATCGAGTTAGATCTATCCCCATAGGGAACTTTATTTTTTATATTTTCTTCCTTAACAAAGAATTCTTTTTCTTTAAGTTCTTTTAAAATTCTTTTTCTAGCTTCAAATCTATCAAGGCCAATATATTCTTTGGGAGCATTATCATTAACTTTACCACCTTCAGTAAAAATATTTATGATTTCTAAATTATTTCTTTGTCCAACTTGATAGTCATTAAAATCATGAGCAGGCGTTATTTTTAAAGCACCAGTTCCCATCTCTGGATCAGCATAATCATCTTTGATGATTTTTATTTTTCTTCCAACAATTGGAATTGTTACAAATTTATCAACTAAATGTTTAAATCGATCATCTTTAGGATTTACAGCAATGGCTGTATCACCCAACATAGTTTCAGGTCTAGTTGTAGCTATAGTTATAAAATCACTAGAACCTTCAATTGGATATTGAATGTAATAAATTTTAGAATTAACTTCTCTTTGATCAACTTCTAAGTCAGATATTGCAGTTTTTAAAACCGTATCCCAATTAACTAGTTTTTTATCCTTATAGATTAAACCTTTTTTATGAAGCTCTACAAAAACTTTTAAAACTGATTTTGAAAGATTTTCATCCATTGTAAAAGCATTTCTCGACCAATCACAAGAGCAGCCTAATTTTTTTAGTTGATTTAAAATGATATCACCATGTTCTTCTTTCCATTCCCAAACCTTTTCTATAAATTTTTCCCTTCCAATTTGATTTTTATCAATACCTTCATTCGTTAATTTTTTCTCAACTAAAGCCTGTGTAGCAATACCTGCGTGATCTGTTCCTGGTTGCCATAATGTTTCGTAATTATTCATACGGTGATATCTAACCAAAAGATCTTGAATTGAATTATTCAAAGCGTGCCCCATATGAAGGCTACCTGTTACATTGGGTGGAGGTATAGCCACTGAAAATTGTTTCTTATTTTTAATGGGTTTAAATAAATTATTTTTTTCCCAATAAGAATAAATCTTATCTTCAACATCTGTATGTATGTATTTGTCGTTACTCATGGTGATAATAAGTTTATAATTTAATAATATGATTTAACAATAATCATTTTGAAAGCTTATTTGGTAGACTAATTTTATATATTTAATATATAAAAGGCTCTCTATTTGTTTTAAATTGAGATGAAAAGGCATCGTGGCGGAATGGTTACGCAGAGGATTGCAAATCCTTGTATCCCAGTTCGATTCTGGGCGATGCCTCCAAAAAAAATGTTGTTTTACTCTTAAAAAAAAGTAAGTTGTGTTTTTAATATTCCTCGGTAGCTCAGTTGGTAGAGCAGTTGACTGTTAATCAATTGGTCGCAGGTTCGAGTCCTGCCCGAGGAGCCAAAAAAATTACTTTCTTTATTATTGATAAATCTTATTAAAAAAGAACTTAAAATTATTAGTTTATTTATATGAAAATATTTAAATTTATTGGGGTCTTAAACTATGATTTATATTAGCCTACTTTTGAAACTCCAATATTTGAAATTTGTAAAGATTTACTAAATTTTAGTTTTTGATCGTTACTAAGTTCAGAATATAATTTAACTAAAAAATTATAATTTACATTCATGTGACCTTCTTGAGATCTTTCTAGATTTATTAAATATTCTGAAAAATCTTCAAAAAAATAATTTACTGGAACTTTTAAATAATTTGCTAATTGAAGAAGTCTTATTGAGCTAACTCCATTAGTTCCTTTTTCATATTTTTGAATTTGTTGAAAAGTAACATTAATTGCTTTTGCAACTTTTGTTTGCGTGAGACCTAAAGCTAATCTTCTTAGCTTTAACTTGTTACCTAAATGTTTGTTAAAATTATCTTCCATTAAGACCCCTCTTAAAGTTTGTTTTTAAATATGTATTCAACTAATTTTTTACTGTTATCGCAACACAAAAATTTTTTTATTTTAGAAAATTAGGTACAAAAATACAAAATGTGTCAAGAGTTTATGAAGTAAAATTTATAAATAAAATTGTTGATATATGAGCCTTTAAAAGACTTATAAAATTTGGCTTAAAAAAAGTTTAGTACGATCATTTTTGGGATTAGCAAAGAAGTCTTTTGTTGTGGCCTTTTCAACGATCATTCCCTCATCCATAAAAATCATTTGATCAGCTACCTCTTTAGCAAAGCCCATCTCATGAGTTACAACAATCATCGTCATACCTTGTTTTGCTAAATTAACCATAACATCTAGCACTTCTTTAATCATTTCAGGATCTAATGCTGATGTAGGCTCATCAAATAACATAATTTTAGGTTCCATACAAAGTGCTCTTGCAATGGCAACTCTTTGTTGCTGTCCGCCTGATAATTGACCTGGAAACTTTTGGGCTTGATCTAAAATTTGTACTTTTTCAAGGTGTTCTAAAGCTAATTGCTCTGCATCTTTTTTTGGCATTTTCTTTACCCAAATTGGAGCTAACGTACAATTGTCTAAAATAGATAAATGAGGAAATAAATTAAATTGTTGGAAAACCATTCCAACTTCAGCTCTAACTTGTTCTATATTTTTTGTATCTTCTGAAATTTCAGTGCCATCAACAATAATTGATCCTTTTTGATGCTCTTCTAGTCTATTAATACATCTAATTAGTGTAGATTTTCCAGATCCAGATGGTCCACACACAACGATTTTTTCTTTAGGTTTAACTTCAAGATTTATTTCTTTTAATACTTGAAAATCCCCAAACCACTTGTTTACATTTTGAATTTGAATAATTGAATCTGACATAATTTATCTATCTGTTTTATATTTTAATTCTAATTTCTGGCTATATTTACTCATACTATAACAAATAATCCAGAATATTATTCCAGCAAATACATATCCTTCCATCGAAAATCCTAGCCATTCGGGATTAGTTTTAGCTAAATTTAACATACCAACTACCTCTAAAAGACCTACTACAAAAATTAGTGGTGTATCTTTTACAAGTGCTAAGAACGTATTCGCTATTCCTGGAATTACTAATTTTAAAGCTTGTGGAAGAATAACAAAAATATGAAGTTTCCAGTAACCCATACCAAGTGATTTAGCTGCATCATACTGGCCTCGCGGAAGTGCTTGTAATCCTCCCCTTATAACTTCAGCTGTATAAGCTGCTTCAAATAAAGTAATTGCTACAACAACTCTAATTAGTTTATCTACATATGTTCCATCAGGTAAAAACATTGGAAACATTACAGCTGACATAAATAAAACTGTAATTAAAGGAACACCTCTCCAAAATTCAATGAATGAAAGAGATGAATATTTAACAACGGGTAAATCAGATCTCCTACCAAGAGCCAGCATCATGCCAATTGGAAAACAAAAAATTAATGAGAAAAAAGAAACTATAAAAGTTAAAGATAAGCCACCCCACGCACCTGTTTCAACCCACTCTAGTCCAAAAGAACCTCCTGAAATCAAATAGTAGATTAAGATAAAAGAAATAATTGGTAATATAAGGGTGTAATAAAGAGAAAGATAATTTCTAAATTTAGCAGGTACAAAAAATCCAGCTGCCATAAAGACTAATACAGTAATAAATGTAATATTAATTCTCCATTGTTCTGCATTAGGATACATTCCATACATAAATCTATTAAACCAAACTTTGATATAAACCCAACAAGCACCACCACCTGTACACGCTTCTTTAGTGTCACCAGAAATATTAGCATCAAAAATGAACCAATTTAATAATGGAGGAAGTGAAAATATTATAAGAAAAATAATACACAAACTTAAAGCTGCGTTAAAATTACTTGGGTTAATATTTTTATTAAGACTATCTAAAATTTTAATACCTGAAAATTCAATTCTAATAAAATGAAGACCAATTACCCCAAAGATTAAGGGAGTAAAAAAGTTAATAAACCTAGGTAAGAAAGAGGTAATATTTGTACCAAAGAAATTATTTAAACAAAAATCAAAAATACCTAAGAAAAAAAATAAAATTCCAATAATAAGAGAAGTATTTCTATTTATTTGAATTTTAGCTTTTGGTAAATCAAGATTTTTTGAATTCATTATTTTTCCTTTATCGCTATTCTTTGGTTGTACCAATTCATTAGTAATGAAATTGCTATACTAATAGTTAAATATGTGGCCATTGTAATACCAACAATTTCAATTGCTTTTCCTGTTTGCATCATAGCAGTACCTGCAAAAACCAAAACTAGATCTGGATAAGCAATTGCTGCTGCTAAAGAAGAGTTTTTGGTTAAATTTAAATATTGATTAGTAGTAGGTGGTATAATTATTCTTAACGCTTGAGGCATAATTACTAATTTCAAAACTTGGCTTGGTGTTAAACCAATTGATGCAGCAGCTTCTTTTTGCCCTTTGCCAATACCTTGAATACCTGCTCTTACATTTTCTGCAATAAAAGTTGCCGTATAGAGAGTTAAGGCTAAAGTTAACGCAATTAGTTCAGGTGGTATACCCATACCCCCATCAAATGTGTAAGAAGATTGTGACATTTTTCTTAATTCTGGAAAGCTAAAAGATAAATCAACACCACCTACTAAAAATGTTAACAGTGGTAGACCTATAAAAATAGCTAATGAGACAATTAATACAGGCAACTGTTTTCCCTCTTGTTCTTGTTTCTTTTTTGCAAATTTGACAAAAAAGAAAATTAAAATCATTGCAGCAATTAACGTTGTAAAAAAAATATCGAAATTTGTCCAAATTGGAGCTGGTGTATAAAGTCCCTTTATAGTCATAAAAGATGAACCTAATAATAATGTAGCATCTTGAGGCATTGGCAGAGCTCTTAGGGCTGCAAAATACCAAAAGAAAATCTGTAATAATAATGGAACATTTCTAAAGAATTCTATGTAAAAAGAAGCAGTTTTTCTAATCAAATAATTTGGGGATAATCTTGCAACACCAACAATAAGACCCAATAATGTAGCTAAAATAATTCCAATGAAAGCTACTAAGAGTGTATTTAATAATCCAACAAGATATGCTCTTGCATAAGAGTGTGACCCATCATAATCAATTAAAGAAAATTGTATATCAAATGATGCCTCTTGGGTTAAAAAACCAAAACCAAACTGAATACCTCTTGTATCCATGTTCTCTTGAGCATTCATGGTAAAGAAACCAAATATTAAAACTATAAATAATAATGTTAATAGTTGAGGTAAGATTTTTTTTAATTTCATGTGATGAGTATTATAAAAAAAGGGCTAGATAAATCTAGCCCTTTTTATGTTTTGTTAGATAATAATTATCTTGCTGGTGGTACGTATAGTAGTCCACCTTTAGTCCAAATTTGGTTTGGACCTCTGTCAGGTAAAATACCAGTATCAGCGATATTTCTCTTGTAGCTTTCTCCATAATTACCAACTTGTTTGATAATTCTTAAGCTCCAATCGTTATCTAAACCAAATGCTGCACCTAATTCACCTTCAGAACCAACAAGTCTTTTGATTTGTGGGTTTTCAGAAGTTTTCATCATGTCAGCGTTTGCAGAGTTAATACCGTACTCTTCAGCTTCGATCATTACGTTTAGAGACCATCTTACGATGTCTTCCCAAACTGCATCACCTTGACGTACAACAGGTCCTAGAGGCTCTTTAGAAATAGTCTCTGGTAACACTACGTGATCATCAGGGTTAGTCATTTTTGTTCTTTGTGCTGCTAGACCAGATTTGTCAGTTGTGTAAGTATCACATCTACCTGAGTCATAAGCTGCAACAACTTCATCAGCTTTTTCGAAAGCTACTGGCTCATAAGAAATTCCTTTTGAATTAAAGAAGTCTCTCATGTTTAGTTCAGTTGTAGTACCAATGTTAGTACATGCTGAAATTCCATTTTTGAATTGGCTCGTAGAAGTAATTCCTGAGTCTTTTCTTACCATGAAACCTTGGCCATCGTAGAAGTTAACTCCAACGAATGTTAAACCAATGTCAGCATCTCTAGAAAGTGTCCAAGTTGTGTTTCTTGATAAGATATCAATCTCACCAGAAGTTAGAGCTGTGAATCTTTCTTTAGCACTTAGTGGAGTGAACTTAACTTTGTTCGCATCACCTAATACTGCAGCAGCAACCGCTCTACATACATCAACGTCAACACCAGTCCAATTTCCAGCAGCATCAGCATTTGAAAATCCAGGTAGACCTTGAGATACACCACATCTTACGAAACCTTTTTTCTGAGTGTTCTTAAGAGTTTTTGACTTCTTAGCGGCCATTGTTTCTGTTGTAAAAGTAAACAGAACTGCAACCATAGCAACTAGAGAAGTTAATTGTTTTACGTATTTAAACATATTTTATTCCTCTGTTTTATTTATTTATTTGTTAACAAATAATTCAAAATGATTTGAATTAAGTGAGATGTTTAACATTTTATAACTAGCATCAAAATAAAAATTTTGTTTTTAGAATTATTCTAACAATATGTGGTGCTACATTAAGAACAATGTGTCACATATAGTGATGGTGCGCTCTGGTGGACTCGAACCACCGACCCTCGGTTTAGAAAACCGATGCTCTATCCAGCTGAGCTAAGAGCGCAAATTAATATTAGTATATTTATAGTACGAATTTAATTTTTAAAAAGAAATTTTTTACAAATAATTAATAAAGTTAGAAGCTCTAGTCTACCAATAATCATAAATAAAATTAGATAATACTTAGTGATAAAATGTAGATCATAAAAACTAAAATCAGCCAACCCAAACATTGAGGAGTTTACTGTATTCATTATGGTTAATATTGAGAGTTTAAAAGAGCTTTCAAAATCAATTCCGCTTAAAGTTAATAAAAATGTTAAAATTAATAAAGAAATTATAAAAACTATTACAGATAAAAAATATTTATAAATTTCATCTAATTTGAATGTATCTTTTGAAAACAAGTGTTTATTTATGTAAATATTTTTAGGTCTACTGTAAGAAAGAATTTCGTTAATTGAATATTTAAATAAAGAATAGATTTTTAAAAACCTAATACCAGAACTTGTCGAAAAAAAAGATCCTCCAATAATAACAAGTATTAGAAAAACAAAAGATAAATTACTAGAAGAATTATTAAGAGAAAAACCTACATTAGAAATACTACTTGTTAAGGATAAAAATAACTCACTAAAATTATTTTCAAAATTTAAAAATACAAAAAAAATAATCAACAAAAATAAGAAATAAAACAACAGATGAATATCTTCATTAAAGAAATTAAGATTATGGTTTTTTGTAAAGATTAAATTGTAAATTAAAAAAATACTAAAAAAGGAAGATAGTAATAAAATTGATATAATTATAACTTGAGAATTATTGACCAATAAATTAGACAAATTATTAGATGGTAAAAAACCACCTGATGAAATTATGGTCATTGCTAAATTTAGAGAATTAAATAACCTAATATCAAATAAACTTAAAATTATAAAAATTGAAAGTGTAATTAATGAATAAAATAAAAAAATTTTGAATGCTTGTTTGAATGTTTCAGATTTATTAAAAGATAAAAAATTAGTTAAAGATTTTTTAAAACTATGATCAAAAATATCAATTAAAAGTATTATAGAAAATAAAAAATAAAGACCCCCTATCCATTGAGATGCAGATCTCCATAATATTAAGCTTTGATCAATATGATTAATATTATCAAAAATAGTAAAACCTGTTGAGGTGAATCCAGAAATTGACTCGAAGAAAGCGTTAACAAAAGTTAAATTATAAATACTAAAATAAAAAGGTATAGAAATAACTAGTGGTAATAAAAAATAACCAAGAAGTATTGTTAATATTTTATCATATATAGTTATTTTTTTTTCATCATTATTTTTTGAATAATAAAATAATATTGTTAAAAGAATAGAGACTACAAATGTAATTATGTAGGTATTTAGATTTAGATAGAGGTTTAGATAGTAAGAGTAAGTGATATTAAAAAAAGCTAAAATTGAAACTATTCCAAAAAAAACACTCAAATAAATGAGTTTAAAGTATTTCATTAAATTAAATAGAGCTTATACGAAACATGTTTTCTACAACATGTAAGAAATCTTTATTAGCCAAAAGAACAACAATATCCTCTTTTTTAAATACAAAATTTGATCTAGGGATAATTACTTCTTCACCTCTTAAAACTGCACCTATTCTTATTTCATCTGGTAAGTTAGAATTTTTTAACTCTTTATTTACTAACTCTGAAGTTTCAATAATTTCAGCTTCAATAATCTCATATTCACCATTCAAAATACTATAAGCATTTTCAATAGTGCCTTTATGAATGTGTTTTAAGATACTTGATACAGTATTCATTCTAGGATCAATAAAATCATCAATTTTTAAAGAAGATTGTAAAAGAGAATAATTAGGCTTGTTAATTAAAGCCATAGTTCTTTTGTCACTTAATTCATCATTGTCTTTAGCAAATTTTTCAACCAATACACTTATCATTAAATTATCTTCGTCGTCATTTGTCAGAGCCAAAACAGTTTGAACCTCTTCTAAATTTGCCTCCAATAAAACTTCTTCATCTAAAGCATCTCCATTTATAACAATTGTGTTATTTAATTGACTTGCAATAAGTTCTGCTCTTTCCTTATCTTTTTCTATTATCTTAACTCTTGCAGAATCAAAACTTTCTTCTAAATTTTTTGCTAAGTTAAATCCTATATTTCCTCCTCCGATAATCAAAATTTTATTAGAAATTTTTTCTGTATGACCGAAGGCTGCTAAAGTTTCGTTCATTTGTGAGGCGTTAATTACAACATAAGCTTTGTCTTCTTTAAGCATTACGTCTGTTTTTTTTAATAAAACAAATTTTTCATCTCTAATTACACCCATTATATTAGAATTTAGTTTTGGAAATTTTTTTGTAAGCTCATTAAGTTTGATATCTTTTATTGGACAATTTTCATCTATCAAAATCTCAAGCAATCTAATTTTATTATTTGCAAAAGGAACATTATCTAGTGAACCAGGGGCTTCTAGTTTTCTTTGAAGTGACTTTGCTATCTCAATCTCAGGTGAGATAATAACATCTATCGGTAAATTTTCTTTATTATAAACTTTTGTAAATTTTGGATTTAAATAATCTTGTGATCTGATCCTTGCTATTTTTTTTGGAACATTAAATATTGAAAATGCAATTTGACATATCAACATGTTAATTTCATCATTACGAGTTACTGCGATAATCATATCAGCTTCGGTTGCGTTTGCCTTTTCCAAGATTGATGGATAAGTAGCTTTGCCCACAATAGACTTTACATCTAGTGTGTCATCAATCTTTTGTATATCTTCACTGGATTGATCAATTATGGTTATTGAGTGTCCTTGCTCACTTAAAATTTTTGCTATAGTAAAGCCCACTCTACCAGCTCCACAAATTATAATATTCATTTAGTTTAATTCCTTGATCCCTAAACCTTTAAGCTTTCTATGTAAGGCAGATCTTTCCATTCCAATAAAATCAGCAGTTTTTGATATATTGCCATTAAATTTTTTTAATTGTGTAGTTAAATACTCTTTTTCAAAATTTTCTCTAGCTTCTTTTAATGGTATAGATAAAGAGTTTTCTGATGGTATATTTCTAATATCAGGTGTTTTTAAAGATTCTTTAATAATATTTGAAATTTTATCATTATTATCAGGCGAAAGTATTGCTATTCTCTCTATTAAGTTTCTTAATTCTCTAACATTTCCTGGCCAATCATAATTGAGTAAATATTTATTATTTGTATCAATACTTAGTTTTTTTAAATTATAGTTTGTTGAAATTTTTTCAGAAAAATATTCAACTAACAAAGGTATATCTGAAACCCTGTCTTTTAAAGGGTCGATGTTAATTTCAAATACATTAAGTCGATGATATAAGTCCTCTCTAAAATTACCATTTTCTATTTCTTTTTTTATATCTTTACTAGAAGAACATATAATTCTTACATCAACGTTAATATCATGGCTGCCATTAATTCTTCTAAATTTTTGATCAATTAAAACTCTTAAAATTTTAGATTGAGTATCGAGTGGGATTTCAGAAATTTCATCTATTAAAAGTATACCCTTTGTTGATTTCTCTAAAGCGCCATAAGTTATTGAGCCATTATCTTTTTCTTCGCCAAATAATTCTAATTCATATTTTTTAATATCAAGTAATGCACCATTCAAAATAACAAAAGGACCCTTCTGTCTTTTGGATTCTTTATGTATTTTTCTTGCTATCAATTCTTTACCTGAGCCAGTAGGTCCATTGATAAAAATTCTACTTTCAGAAACTGATATTTTATCTATTTGATCTTTTATTTTTCTAAAATTGTCACTAACACCAATTAGTTCATAAGAATAAAAAAGTTTACTTTCAAATTCTTTATTCTTATTTTTAAGATTTATGTTTTCAACAGCTCTATTAACAAAGTTTAATAATCTCTCTTGATTAAAGGGTTTTTCAATAAATTCAAAAGCACCAGCTTTTAAAGCTTTGATTGCCATTTCAACATTCGCATGCCCTGTAATTATTATAACTGGAATATTTTTATCCTTAGTTTTGATGTGTGATAACAGCTCTAAACCATCATTGTCACTTTTATCTAACTTAACATCTATTATTGCAACATCTGGGAGTTTTTTATCAATCTCATTTAATGCTTGATTATAGTTTGCAGCTAATCTTGTTTTGTAACCAGCTTCAATTATTAGATCGTTAATAATGTTTCTAATATCTGCATTATCATCAATAATTAATATTTCAGTACTCATTATTTTGTAAATGTAATTTCAATTTTTGCACCCTTTTCAAGTGATATAAAATTTATTTTACCATTATGATCATTTATTATTTTATTAACAATAGACAAACCTAGGCCCGTACCTTTTTTTTTGGTTGTAAAATAAGGATTTAGAATGTCTTTTATATTGTTTTTAAATATTCCAAATCCTAATCCATTATCGATAATTATGAAGTTAATTATTTCCTCATTCTCATTTATAGAAATATCGATTTTTCCATTAAAATTAACATTATCAATTTTCTTATCCTGTATACTTTCAATAGAATTTTTAATTAAATTGAAGAAAACTCTGCTTAATTGTTCACTATCAGAGTTTAAAAGAATTTTAGATTTACTTGATTTAAAATCAATTATGATTTCATTATCTAATTCATTTATTAATTTAACATTATCTTTTATCAAAGAAACTAAATTGTTATTTTTGAGAATTGGTTTTGGCATTCTTGCAAAATCAGAAAATTCATTAACTAAATTTTCAATTTGTTTAATTTGTTTTCCAATAATTAATAAACTTTTGGAAAAATCTTCTTTTTCATGATCTGCTATTTTTTCAGAATATTTATTTTTCAATTTATCGATAGTTAATTGAATAGGTGTGAGTGGATTTTTAATTTCATGAGCTAATTTTCTAGCTAAATTTTCCCAAGCTTCGTGTCTTTCTTTTATTATAATTTTTTCTTGTTGTGATTTTAATTTATCTATCATTAAATTAAAATTTTGATTTAAAACCTCCATGTCTTTATCTGTTTTAATTTCTGGTACTTTAATATCTAGATTCCCTTTTCCAATATTAGAAGATGCAATAATTAAATTATTAATAGACCTAAAAAATCTTGATGAAAATCTTATAGCTATTGATATGGATAAAAATAATAATAGTGAAACTATAACTAGATAAATAAATACAAATGATATCTTAATCCCAGTTTGTTTGTTTAAAACTGTGTAGTAAAAATTAAGAGCTTCTTGAGATTCTAGTAAATATTGTGAAATTTTTTTATCTAAATACTTTACAATATATAAATACTTACCCTCAAAGTTTTCAAGCTTTATAATAGATGCTGTTTGATTTTTATAAGCATTAATAATTTTAAGTGGTCTTTTATCGTTTTGGACCATTTCTAAAGCATCACTTAAAGGAGGTGCATATAAAGTAGTATCTTCTAAAGTTGATAAATATAAATTTCCATTACCTTCAATAATATGAACTTCATCCATACCTCTAATTAGTTTTTGAGTTTTAAGAAAACTTTTAAATTGATTAATATTTGTATTTAAAAAATTGATACTTTTGTTTAAATCAAATGCTATTAAAATTATTTCTGATTGTGTTTTTGTTCTAACTTCCTCAGTATAGCTTTTTGCAATTTCATAAGAATTATTAACAGCTGTTGTTATTTTTTTATCTAAATATTTATCAAGAGCAAATGAAAGGAGAAATAATGAAAATAAAGAAATTAAAATCGAAGGAATTAAAGTAAATAATGCAAAGAATGTTATATACTTTCTATTGGCTTTAGAGCCACTTACATCAACATCTATCTTTAAAGAATTTCTTACTTCTGAAAATATCATAAAAAAAAGAAGTATTAACAATGCAATATTTCCAATTAATAATAGTTGGAGATTGTCATCAGATAATTTTAAAAAACTTTTATCAATAAACGTTAAAAAAGTTATAAAACCTATGAATAAAGTAATTAAAAATACTACAATGATGAATATATTTTTTTTAATAAAATCAATCATTTTGAACAATATAATGTGTTATATATTTTTATCATGAATAGTTGCTTTATAATACTTGCTGGAGGTGAAAGTAAAAGATTTAATTCAAATACTCCAAAACCCTACACAAATTATAAAGGTAAACCTTTATTATTGCATTCAATTGATAAAGCTAAAGTTTTTAATAAATTTAATAAAATTGTTCTGGTAGTAAATAAAAAACACAAAAATTTTATCAAGAAACTTAATATTAAAAACATCAAAATTATCACAGGTGGAAAAACAAGAGCAGAGTCTGCTTATAATGCCTTAAAAAGTATTAAAGAAAATAATTTTAAAAATGTAATAATTCATGATGCTGCAAGACCAAATTTTTCTTTAAAACTTTTAAATAAATTAATGAATGAATTAAAATCAAATGATTGTGTAATTCCTGCAATTCAAACTGCAGATACAGTTAAGCAGAAAATATCAAATAATGTTAAAAATTTAAAAAGAGAAAATATTTACTTAATCCAAACACCTCAAGCTTTTAACTATAAAAAACTTTATTCACTTCAAAATAACAAAAGTAAGGAAGTTACTGATGATGCTAACTTATTTGTAAGAGCTGGTAAAAAAATAAAGATTATAAAGGGCGAAACTACTAATAATAAAATTACAATAAATTCAGATATTAAATTTAATAATTTAATAAAATTTGGAATAGGTTTTGATGTTCATAGGTTGGTTCCTAATAAGAAGCTTTACATAGGTGGAATTAAGATACCCTCACCTATTGGTACATTAGGTCATTCAGATGGAGATCCTGTGTTACACGCTGTAACAGATGCTATACTTGGAGCTTGCTCTATGGGTGATATTGGTGAAAAATTCTCTGATAAGAATAAGAAATTTAAAAATATCAGATCTACAATTCTGTTAAGTGAAATAATCAAGCAAACTGTAAAAAAAGGTTATCTAATAAATAATCTTGATATTAATATCATTACTCAAAAACCTAAAATTCAAAAATATAAAAAACAAATATTAAACTGTATTGCAAAAATTTGTAATATCTCTCCCACTCAAATTAATATAAAAGGTAAAACAACTGAAAAGTTAGGTGTAATTGGTAAAGAAAAAGCTATAGCTTGTGAAGTTATAGCCTCAGTTATTAAAAATGATTAATTCCTTCAACTCATTATTAGTTACTATGTTTGGTCTTGGTAAAATTAAATATATGCCCGGAACATTTGGGTCACTAGCGACTGTAATTATTCTTTATCATCTATTCCACACTCTAAATATTTCACCAAATATAATTTTATTTGGATTGATAATAATATTTATTTACTCATTTTATGCTGTTTCAAGTTATATAGAAAATAGTGAAAATAAGGATCCTGGTGAAATAATAATTGATGAATTTTTAGGTCAATCGATACCCATATATCTTTATGAGATATCTCATGGAACAACAAAAGATGGGGGTGAAGCTATTGTTTATTATACTCTATTTTTTATTCTTTTTAGATATTTTGATATCATGAAGCCATTTCCTGTAAACTTTTTTGATAAAAACTTTAAGAATAGTTTTGGTGTAATTATGGATGATATTTGTGCAGGATTTTATGTGGTTCTAACCCTTGTGTGTTTCATGATTTTAAAGAGCTACATTTTATAATGAAAAATATTGTAAAAAAATTAATCAAAAAAAAACTTAAAATATCTTTTGCTGAGTCTTGCACAGGAGGGATGTTAGCTGCATCTATTACTTCTATTAGTGGTGCATCTAAAGTATTCAACATAGGTCTTATTACCTATTCTAATCAAGCAAAAATCAATATTTTAAATGTAAATAAAAGTATTATCGAAAAATATGGTGCTGTTAGCGCTGAATGTTGTGAGGCTATGGTTAAGAATTTAGCAAAGATATCTAAAGCTCAAATAAATGTATCTGTCACTGGAATTGCAGGTCCTAATGGTGGAACTAAAAACAAACCCATCGGATTAGTCTATATAGGAGTAAAAAGATCCAATAAATTGGTGATAACAAAAAATATTTTTAAACAAAAAACAAGAAGCTCAATTCAAAAAGCTTCAGTTAAAAGGGCCTTGGATATTGTTAGCTCTTTAATTTGAGCAGTTTTTTAAATTTTTTATACTGTTTCAGCTCTTTTTTGAAAAGCATCAGCAATTTTATTTAAACCAAATTCAAAAGATTTTTCCATTAACAAATTTAAAAACTTATTTTTAATTTCAAAATCAACATCAAAATAAACCTCAGTGATGTTATTATTTTCTATAAATTTCCAATTATTTTGTAAGTGTTTTAGTGGTCCATCTAAATTAGTAACATTAATCGTGTCATCTTTTTTATTAAATCTAACGTCACTTTTATAAGTATCGCTAAAAGGACCCTTTCCAATTGTTAAATCTGCTATGATTAAAATTTGATTATTTTCATCTTTTCTATCGTAGACTTTTGAGTCTAGGCAAAAAGGGATGAATTCTGGATATTTTTCGATATCCAAAACAAACTCAATAAGTTTATTTTTTTTTTTATTTATACTTCTTTTAACTGATGCCTTAGGCATTAATGATTATTAATTCTATTTTGTTGAAGTTTAGCGAAATCTTCATCTGCATGATATGAAGATCTAGTTAAAGGTGTCGATGAAACTAATAAAAATCCTTTTGATTTTGCAATAGTTTCTAACTCTTTAAATTCATCTGGATGGTAATAACGATCTAAAGGGTGATGTCTTACAGAGGGTTGTAAGTATTGACCAACAGTTAAAAAATCTACATCAGCTGCTTTTAGATCATCCATCACTTGAATGATCTCCTCTTTATTTTCACCTAATCCAACCATTAATCCTGATTTTGTGAAAACATTTTTATTAACTAATTTTGCATTCTTTAAGAGTTCTAATGATGAAAAATATCTAGAGCCTGGTCTTACTTTTAAATAAAGTCTAGGCACAGTTTCAATGTTATGATTAAAAACATCAGGATTAGCTTCTAGTACTTTTTTATAAGCATCTCCTTTTCTTAGAAAATCAGGTGTTAAAACTTCAATTGATGTATTAGGATTTTTTTTTCTTGTTTGATCAATTACCTCAAAAAAATGATTTGATCCTCCATCGTCGAGATCATCTCTATCAACGGAAGTGATTACGACATGTTTTAAATTTAATTTTTTTACGGCTTCAGCTATTTTAACGGGTTCTAATGAGTCTAGTTTTCCTGGCTTGCCTGTTTTTACATCACAAAAAGCACATGCTCTTGTGCAAGTATCACCCATTATCATAAATGTTGCATGTCTTTTGCTCCAACATTCTGTGATATTTGGACAGTTAGCTTCCTGACATACCGTTACTAAATTATTATTATTAACAATTGTTTTTGTTAGAAAAAACTCTTTACTATTAACAAGTTTAGATCTTATCCAATCAGGTTTTTTTTTGATTGGATTTAAAGGTTTGTTAACTTTTTCTGGATGTCTTGGCTTAGTTGTCATTCTTTTTAATTATATAAAGGGTCTCTCCTTCTTTGCCAAACATAAATTTTTCTCTAATTAAGGTTTCAACATAATCTAGGTCTAATTTAGTACTTAATAGAGAGTTTTTAAATTCAAGCTCTTTGATTTTATTAGATAAATTAGCTTCTTCAATTTTTAAATTAACTAAAATTTCTTTTTTTTTAAAATAAGAAAAAAGACCTCTTTCACCATCTAGAAGGTTAAAGAAAAAATAAAGTATTAAAAAAGTAGAGATTAATAAAAAATAATTTTTTTTTAATTTCCCCAGCATTAATGAATTTTACTCATTGATGCTTTTTTTCCAAGCTCTTCTTCTATACGTAATAATTGATTATATTTTGCAACACGTTCTGATCTAGCTAAAGATCCAGTTTTTATTTGATTTGAATTTGTACCTACAGCCAGGTCTGCTATAAAAGTGTCTTCGCTATCTCCAGATCTATGAGAAATTATTGTTTTATATCCAATAATTTGTGCAAACTTTATAACTTCAAGTGTTTCAGATACCGTACCAATTTGATTGAGTTTAATTAATATAGAGTTTGAAGAATTATTTAAAAAGCCTTTTTTAAGTCTTTCTAAATTAGTTACATACAAATCATCTCCAACTATTTGCACATTATTGGTATTTTTCATTAATTTACTCCATGCCATCCAATCATTTTCTCCAAATGGATCTTCAATAGATTTAATTTTGTATTTATTTATTATCTTTTTATATTCTTTAATAGATTGATCTACCGAAACAAATTTTTTTGAATGAATAGAGTACTTATCTTTTTTGATTAATTCATTTGCTGCAACGTCTAAGCAAATCGAAACATCTTTGCCATTTTTAAAACCAGACTTATTAATTGCTGCAACAACTAAATCTAAAGCTTTTTCATTACTATTGATCATTGGAGCAAAACCACCTTCGTCACCAACAGAGGTTGATAAGCCTCTCTTTATAATTAAGTCTCTTAAATTATTAATTACAACAAAACATATTCTCATTGCTTCTGAAAAGTTTTTAGCTTTATCAGGTCTAATCATAAACTCTTGAATTCTTAATCCGTTATTAGCATGTGCACCCCCATTAATAATATTCATTAATGGATATGGTAATTTATAATTATTTTTTACTAAAAAAGTTTTATAAAGTGGAATATTCTTAATCTTTGCTGAAAGTTTTTTAGCAGCCATTGATACTGCTAAAATCGCATTAGCACCTAAATTTGTTTTTTGTCTAGTACCATCAAGATTAATTAAGATTGTATCGATACGTGTTTGATCATGAATATTTTTACCTGATAGTTTTTTAGAGATTTTAGTATTAATTAATTTTACTGCATTTAAAACACTTTTACCCAAATATTTTTTGTTAGCACTATCTCTCTTTTCAAATGCTTCGTAAGTTCCCGTTGAGGCACCCGATGGACAAATGGCAGATGCACTTAATTTTTTTGAATAAACTTCAGCTTCAATTGTGGGGTTTCCTCTGCTATCAAAAACTTGACGAGCTCTAATCTTTAAAATTTTACTCATTTATTTTTTAATCAAATTATCTATTTCGTGTAGCTGAGATAGTAATTTTTCTAATTTATCTAACGGAACCATATTAGGTCCATCAGATGGAGCATTATCTGGATCTTGGTGTGTTTCAATAAAGACACCTGCAACACCTACAGCTACTGCAGCTCTTGCTAAGTATTCTACAAACTCTCTTTGACCACCACTTGTTTCACCTAAACCTCCAGGTTGTTGCACTGAGTGCGTAGCATCAAAGATAACTGGATATCCATTTTTTGCCATTATAGGAAGTGACCTCATGTCAGATACAAGTGTATTGTATCCAAAACTAGCACCTCTTTCGGTAACTAAAATATTATTATTACCAGAGTCAGCAATTTTTTTTGTAACATTAACCATATCCCATGGTGCAAGAAATTGACCTTTTTTAACATTTATAATTTTTCCAGTTTTAGCAGCAGCAATTAATAAATCTGTTTGCCTACATAAGAAAGCTGGAATTTGTAATACATCAGCATAAGGAGCTACTACAGAACATTGCTCAGCATTATGTATGTCTGTTAAAATCGGAACATTTAATTCTTTTTTAATCTTATCAAAAATAGGTAAAGATTGTTCGAGACCCGCACCTCTTTGACCCTTTAAACTTGTTCTATTAGCTTTATCAAATGAGGTTTTATAAATAAAACCCATATTAAATTTTGAAGTAATTTCTTTGATTTTACCCGCCATATCCATGGCATGTTGCTCGGTTTCAAGTTGGCAAGGACCCGCAATAATGCAAATTTTATTATTATTTGCGATTTCAATATTTCCACAATTTACTTTAATATTTTTCATTTATAATTTTTTGCAGCCTTGATAAATGATGAGAATAAAGGATGTGGTGCTAAAGGTCTAGATTTAAATTCAGGATGGAATTGAACTGCTATAAACCAAGGATGGTTTTTTAACTCAATAATCTCTGGCAGTCTTTTATCTGGAGATAGCCCTGAAAAAATTAAGCCATTTTTTTCAAATTGGTCTTTATAGCTTATATTAACTTCGTATCTATGTCTGTGTCTTTCTTGGATTGATCTTGATTTATAGATTTTTTTAATTAATGAATTTTCTTTTAATTTAGCCTCATAAAGACCAAGTCTCATCGTACCACCTAGATCTTTATCTGTTCCTTTTATTAATTTTCCATCTCTATTCCATTCTGTAATTAAACCAATAATTGGAGTACCGGTGTTTCCAAACTCACTTGATGTAGCTTTTTTAATTTTTAACTTATTTCTAGCAAATTCAATAATAGCCATTTGCATTCCAAAACAAATTCCAAAAAAAGGTATCTTTTTTTCTCGTGCAAACTTAATTGCTTCAATTTTACCCTCTGTACCTCTTTTGCCAAATCCTCCTGGTATTAAAATTCCAGAAACTCCCTTTAATTTATTTTTTATTTCAGAAATTTTTAAATTTTCAGAATCTATTCTGACTAAGTTAACCTTTAAATTGTTATCAATACCACCATGAGTTAGTGCTTCATCTAAGGATTTGTAAGCATCCTTAAGGTCAACGTATTTACCAATTATTGCAATATTAATAGATTTTTTTGTTTGTAAAACTATTTTTGTAATCTTTTTCCAAGGATTTAAATTAACTTTTTTCCTTGATTTAATTTTAAAATATTCAAGCACCTGTTTATCTAAGTTTTCTCTATTGAAACTAATTGGAGCTTCATAAATAGTTTTAACATCAACAGTTTGAATTACATTTTTAATATCCACATTACAAAATAATGATATTTTTTTTCTATGATCTAATGGAATAGGTCTTTCCGATCTACAAATGATGATATCTGGTTGTATACCAAGGCTTCTTAATTCTTTTACAGAATGTTGTGTAGGTTTTGTTTTAATTTCATCTGATGCTTTAAGGTAAGGAACTAAAGTTAAATGAACAAATAAAGCATTTTTTTTCCCCACATCATTTGAAAATTGTCTGATAGCTTCTACAAATGGAAGGCTTTCTATATCTCCTACTATTCCACCAATTTCACAAATTACAAAATCTTCCTTTGAGGTATCATTTTTTATAAACTCTTTAATACGGTCAGTTATATGTGGAATAACTTGAACAGTTTTTCCAAGATACCCTCCTTTACGTTCTTTTTTAATTACATCACTATAAATTTTTCCTGTTGTGATATTGTCAGATTTTTTTGCAGATATTCCTGAAAATCTTTCATAATGACCCAAATCTAAATCTGTTTCAGCACCATCATTTGTCACAAAAACTTCACCATGTTGAAATGGGCTCATAGTTCCTGGATCCACATTTAAATACGGATCTAGTTTTCTAATTCTAACTTTGTAACCTCTTGATTGTAATAGATAAGCTAACGATGCTGAAGAGAGACCTTTACCAAGAGAAGAAACCACACCGCCGGTGACAAAGATATATCGCGCCATGGTAGTATCTTATAGACATTAAATATGAAAATGGAAAGAAGTATTTTATGTTAATTATTTATCCATTTTAAGAAAACATATAAATTTTCAATAGAAATCAAAATCGTGTTCTATCACCTTATCACCACATTTAGTTATTAGAAACAGTTGTCCCTCTGACTGCCAATTATTGCTTAATTCATTTCCACTACTATCTCTTTTTCTAAGAGATACATTACCTCTCATATCATATTTATCTCCTTCATATAGTTCCCTGGTTCCGGTAGGATGAAAAACACCATAACGATTGTAGGGATTGGCCATCCCGTTAAGTGTTGTTCTTGAACCTATATTTGAGTCTGCTTTTCTCGATAAATCTGTAATAGTAATTTCATTTATAGTAAGCCTGGCTAATTTTTCATTTTTCGTGTACCCATACTGATACACAACGTCCCTGCCGCCAATGAACATAGTATTACAATCATATTCCCAAGATTGTTCAGGATTCCACAAAAAATTAATTGTTGGGTTAAGCTCACACCACATTATATTTTCATAAACAGATTTAACTATGGTTCTAAAATTACCTTTGCAAGCTGATTCTTTAGCCCCAGCTGTATACCCATTATAAGCAACAACCCCGACAGATGATAAAATACCAATGATGGCAACTACCACTAATAATTCAATTAAGGTAAAACCTTTTTTATTATTTATTACTTTCATTTTAAAAATTATAATTGATTTGATTTATTTTTTATATCAAAAGATGTCCATTTTAGGTTTAATAAACTAATGATATTTAAAAACCACTTTCTCTTACAAGAATAGCAATAATATTTTTAAACAATTTTGTAAAAGGGCTCAAAAAAGGCGGAAGTCTCGCATTATCTTATCTATACGTATAATAATTTGAGAAAATTATTATTCTCACTTTAGTAGTCTTAACGTATTATTCTATACAAATGAGATTTTAATATATTCTATACGTATGAGATTATAAGAATTGTAATTATTAATATTATTATATTCTTACATTCTTATTTACGTGAAGAAAACATATAAATTTTCAATAGAAATCAAAATCGTGTTCTATCACCTTATCACCACATTTAGTTATTAGAAACAGTTGTCCCTCTTTATTCGCAGCTATTTCATTTCCACTACTATCTTGTTTTCTAAGAGTTACTTGACCTCTCAGATCATATTCATCTCCTTCATATAGTTCCCTGGTTCCGCTAGCATTAAAAACACCATAACCAGTTTTTCCCGCGTAGGGATTAGTCATCGAGGTAAGTGTTGATCTTGAGCCTGATTTCGTCTTTTTCCCCCGCGCTATGTCACCTGGTAGCGATAAATCATGAATAGCAATTTGATCTATAGTAAGCCTGGCTATTTTTTCATTTTTCGTGTACTCCGTATACACAGTGTCCCTGCCGCCAACGAACATATTATTACAATCATATTCCAAAGATTGTGTGGTATTCCACAAAAAATTAATTGTTGGGTTAAGCTCACACCACATTATATTTTCATAAACAGATTTAACTATGGTTCTAAAATTACCTTTGCAAGCTGATTCTTTAGCCCCAGCTGTATACCCATTATAAGCAACAACCCCGACAGATGATAAAATACCAATGATGGCAACTACCACTAATAATTCAATTAAGGTAAAACCTTTTTTATTATTTATTACTTTCATTTTAAGAAAACATATAAATTTTCAATAGATATCAAATTCGTATTCTATCACTTTATCACCACATTTAGTTATTAGAAACAGTTGTCCCTCTTCCTCCGCCTTCCAATTTGCAAAGCCTAATTCATTTCCACTACTATCTTTTTTTCCAAGAGTTACTTTACCTCTCTGATCATATTTATCTCCATAATAATATGCATTGGGTGAAGCAGCATCAAGAACAGTATAACCAGTGTAGGGATTAGTCATCGTTTTAAGTGTTGATCTTGAATCTAATTTTGTCTCTTTCCCTCTTGCAGCGGCAAGCTCTCTAATTCTATCCATATTACCAAGTTGATTTACAGTAAGCTTGGCTAATATTTCTTCTGAAGTTGCATTTAAGTTTCTGTTATAGTTTTCTTCCTCCAAATTACCACAATCATATTCTCGAGATTGTTGTGAACTCCACAAAAAATTAATTGTTGGGTTAAGCTCACACCACATTATATTTTCATAAACAGCTTTAACTATGGTTCTAAAATTACCTTTGCAAGCTGATTCTTTAGCCCCAGCTGTATACCCATTATAAGCAACAACCCCGACAGATGATAAAATACCAATGATGGCAACTACCACTAATAATTCAATTAAGGTAAAACCTTTTTTATTATTTATAACTTTCATTTTTAAAATTTATAATCGATTTGATGTATCTTTTTATATCAAAAGACGTCCATTTTAGGTTTAATAAACTAATGATATTTAAAAACCACTTTCTCTTACAAGAATAGCAATAATATTTTTAAACAATTTTGTAAAAGGGCTGTATCGACTCCCTTCAATATGAACATAACCAGGTAATTCGAATTGAATTTTACTACGTTTCGCAAGTTTGAAGTCTGCAATATAATGTGCTGTTTGTGGACGATATTGAAATTTTCCTCCTGTAAAATTTCTTATAGCAACTGGACCATTATGAATTGAGCTTAATGAAATGTAAGGAAGATTATTAACAGCAGATAAATCTAGTGATTTTGAAACTAAATAAACTTTATCATGAATTCCATCGTTTGGAATAAAGACAGCTGGGTTTTTTTCTAAAAATCGATCTATTTGTTCTTCTTTAATAAATCCTTTTACCTTTCCAGTACCGAATTGAACAATACCTAAAAGTTGATCTAAATTACTAACCCACATATCTTCAGATAAATTATAAAAATCTTTTATCTTTCCTTTAATGGGTGCTTTAATTAAAAGCTTATTTTGAACTTTTGTAAGACCAGATAATTCTGTTTGTAGAGCAATTAATCTTTGTTGTAACGTTAAGTATTGATCCATATTTCCTGCTGAATTACTTAATCGATTAATCTTTGTCTTGATTAGTTTTATATTTCTTCTTAATGAAATAATTTGATTCTCTAAATCAGGCGAATAAAGTTCAATTAGATTTTGTCCTTTTTCAACTTCATCATCTTTTTCAACTAATATTCTTTTAATCATTGAAGGATAAGGTGCGTAAATTTTTAAATACTGCTCAGAAATATATACTGCAGGTATTTTTAAAGATGACTTCCAGGGTAAGAATAAAACCATTAATAAAGCAGTAATAATGATTAAAGTTCTTTTGGTTTGTTTGTTAAATTTTATTTCAGATTTTAATTTGTACCAATTATTCACTTCACGAATTACCGGTAACATAATGAACCAATAAATTTCAACCGCAAACAGTATGATTCCTAAAAATTTAAATGCTAGGTGATAAACTAAAAGTGCAATACCTAAAAATAGAAAAAATCGATACAGCCATGTCGCCCAAGCATAAACGATAAAAGTCCATCTTCTTGAGGGGTTAATTTCTTCTGGAGGACTATGATTAAGACCAAATAAAGTTTCCCTTATTTTCCACCTTGCAAGAGCAAATGAACGAGGTTGTAAATTTTCAGCTTTTAACCAATCGGAAAAAACATAGTAGCCATCAAATCTCATGAAAGGACTTACATTAATCGTTAAGGATGAAATCCATGATGTTGTTGCAATGAAAAAGGCTGCACTTTTAAATCCACCCTCAGGTAAAATTCCCCAAATAAAAGTTGCAAATAACGCTAGATGTAATTCTGTAAGTATACCACCAAAGTTAATTAATAATCTTTCTTTGTGATTTCTAAGTCTCCAGGCATCAGTTGTATCGGTATATAAAAATGGAAAAAAAACTAAAAAAGCTATTCCAATCGCAGATACTCTGCAGCCATAGTGTTTTGCAATATAAGCATGTCCTAATTCATGAAGACATTTTACAAAAACTAAAGTTAAGAAATAAAGCATTAACCCTTGAAAAGAAAAGAAATAAAGAAAAGTGCTTTTAAAGGTTTCAAATTGTTGAGCGACTAAAAATAAACCAACAAAACCAAAGAAGTAAGTAATATTTCTAAATCGTTTTGAACCAAAATATTTTACATATTTTAAAGTTTTAGAAAGCCAATTGTCTGGTTTAAATAATGGAATTTTAAAAAATAGATAACTGTGTATTAAATATAATAACCAGCTCTTCTTCATGCTATTTTTTTGTTGTAGTAAATAGCTAACGTTTTGACCGGAAGGTTGGACAATTAAATTATTTTGGTGAAGAAAACTAATAAAACTTTTTATTTCATCTTCACTGGTTTCAATTCCTGATGAATTAATTTTCTTTTCAAAGTTTTTAATATCTTCACCTCCACTCCAGTTTTTAATAAGTTTAAAAGCCGTTAAACCAAGTGTGAAGTATTTATTTCGAATTGCATCATATAAAAGCCATGCGGGTGAACCATCTTCACGGCTATTACCACGAAAAACTTCTAAATCTTGTCTTAGATAAGGAACGATCATATTCCTATTAATTGTCTTACAAAAGTAATTGGTTTTCTAAGAACATAATAGAATAGAAAAACTCTTGAACCATAAACTTTAGCCGTTCCTCTCAATCCTATTCTTGGAGGTTTTTTTCCCTCAAAACTAGCTCCTAATTTATAAGATAATATTTCTTCAGGAGACAAAGAAGGTTCGTAAGAAGATCTTAAAAGTTTTCCTTTTAACGAGCTAATTGGATTGATGTCTAAAAACACTTTAACTTTAGAATTTTCTTTAATCACTAACGAGTCTTTAACCGGCAACCATATCAAAAACTCAACTTCATCAGGATTTGCAACAGTCATAATTTTTTCACCCACTGCAACGGGTCGTCCTTGCCAATCATTTTTTTGATCTACAATTGCAATTCCTTTTTGTTTTGCAAATAATTTTGTATTTTTTAGCTTTTCTTGTGCTGATGCTACTTCTACTTTTTTTAATTCAACTTGTGCCACTAATTCTGCTAATCGAGCTTTTTCCTCATTATTCGTAAAGGATGATTGTCTGCTTCGAAGAAGTTCTTTTTGAGCTACTTGAAGGGATTGGTTTGTAATATTTAAATTATTCTTAAGTTCGATATCTTCTAATAAAACCAATAAATCACCTTGCTTAATTTTATCGTTATTACTTGCTACAATATTTTTAACCACCCCATCAAATGGTGAAGTAACTAAGCTTGGATTTTTTGCTATAACCTCAACTGGAGCCGTACTGGTTATTCGAATAGGTAAAATTAAAATTATAAAAATAGCTGCATAAATTTTCCATGATTTTTTTCCAGTTAAATATTTTTTATAATGATTTTTAATTGAAAAATCTTTTAAGAACGAATTAAAAGCATGACCATAAGTTGAAGACAAATGTCCGGCAAGTTCAATTTCGTTTTCAGAAAATTTTTCACTTCTTACTAATAATAAATAACCTTGTAGGCCTTTTTGAGGTGAAATAATTGGAATAAATAAAATGTTTTCGGGTAAATTTTTTGGTTTCTCAGAATTAATATTTTTAGCAATTTTGTCTAATTCTAAATTTTGAATTTCTTTATCACTTAACGATTTATCGTTGTTTACAAAGTTTTCTATAAAAGTAAGTAAAGGTGAGGTTCTATCAACTGTAGCTAAATCAGAGGTTGCTTTAATATTAAATTTATCCGCTGGTGTTTTTAATAATAAAAACGCACTGATATAATCGATAATTTGTCTTGTCTCATTTGCGATTACAAAATGTAGTTCGTCTTGAGATCTTGCTTCTCTTGCTTTTTTTTCTAAACCAAATAACCGAGCAACTTTTATGTTTTTATCTTCACTCAAAATTTAACGATCCCACTCATTCCAGGTATTAATGAATCGTATTTTTCATTAAACTGTGCTTTTAATTCTATTGTTTGACTAATTGCATCCACTGTAGCTCCTAAACTAATAACGGTTGCATCTAACGTTTCTCCAGTTTCATCAATAATGATTTTTACGTTATGTCCTTTTTTTAACCATTTAAGCCAATTACTTGGAGCAACAATTTCAGCTTCTAATAATCCATCCCCAACAATGTCCATTAAGGGTTGTCTTTGTTCTATACTGGTAAAAATAGTTGTATAAACATCCATCACTTTTCCATCATAAGGAGCAATGATTTCACATCGATCCACATTTAAAGTTGCAATACTCAATTCTGCTTTAGCCTTTTCATAATTTGAAACTGTTAATTGGTATTGGAGTTTACCAATTGATCTTAGTTCTAATAACTCTTTATCATTTTCTAATTGTATTCTTGCACTCTCATGTTCGGCTTTAATTACATCTTTTTGTGCTTTATAAATTTCACAATCAAAACTAATCAGCACATCCCCTTCTTTAAAGGCATCTCCTAATAAAAAATTAATACTTTGAACTCTTGCGGCAATTTCACTGGAAATGGAAACTTTCTCCGTTGCACTCACTAAACCTCGAGCTTCCCTTTCTTCAGAATGAACAGAGTTTAAAGATGATAAATAAATGAATAATATAAATAGTAATTGTTTCATGAGGCTAAGTTATTTTATAGTCTATTAATAAGGTCATTACCATAATCTTCCCAATCATTAAATTCTTTATCTAATTGGTCGCTTAAAGTAACAAATTTATTATTTTCACCCCCATCAAAATTTTGGGATACATTTTGCTCTTGTAAATCAATTTCTAAATCTTTTACAATAATTTTTCCATCCTGCTCAATAATAAGTTTTAATTCTAATTGAGAAACATCTTCAGGTGGATTTTCTGCAATAATTTGACCCGTTACAGGATCATACTCAAGCCAGTCAGGTACTTCGGTTCCATCTTTAAGAACAAGTTTAGTATTATTAAAATTACCCTTTAGCTCATTGGGTAAATCTATAATTAAATCATTTCCAATATTTAAAGGTTTAAGTTGAAAAATTGTTTCTGGTTTAAACGTTTCAATAATTTCATTGATATCTGCTTGATTGTTAAAATTTAATGTTTTGTTAAATGATCTTTCAACTAATCCATCTTCATTTTGTTTTACAATATTAACCGTACCGTCTTCATTAACAGTAATTGAAGAATTTGTTCTTTTTGCTTGTTTGATAATTTTTCTATCTTGTTTTATTTTTTCAGGATCAATTTCAACTGCAATTTCTCGAGTTTCATTGTTTTTATCCGTTGCAATAATCATAATTTCAACTTTATCTACACCTTCTGGAATATTTGTGGTTGTTTGACCTGTTTTAGGATTAATTTTAATCCACTCAGGTAATGCAGAACCATCACTCATTTTTCCATCAAATTTAACAATCTCATTGTCGGCTTCATTCATGACACCAAATTTCAATTTTAAACCTTCTTGTTTGTCTTTAACTTTAAGGTTTGAAAGTTCTCCTTCAGAAATTTGAAGAGAGTCTGTTTCGGCAACTAAATCAACTAATTTAAGACCTTGGGAATAATCTGTTTTTCTTGCAGTTTGTTCAAATTCAAAATTATTTAAATCAAATTCTGTTGATTGATTTAGTTCTGTGAAAGTATTTTCAACTTGAACTCTTGCTTCCATTCTAGCTTGATTTATAATAATTCTTTCAGCTTTCTTTTCTCTAATTTCTTTAACAACACCACCACCATTTTGTAATTTTAATACAATTGAACTTGTATCCGTAACACCACTACCATCTCTAACTGTATAATTAAAATATTCATAAACTATTTCACCTGGATCCAATGTATCTTTTAAACCTTCATTAACTATATATGTGTAACTACCATTTGAGTTCATTATCAAAGAACCATAAGTTCCAATTAATGCCTCCCCTAATGTTCCAGCAGTACCTGAGCCTTCAGTTGATCCTGTTCTTATCTCGGTTACTATTGATGTATCATTTGAATCTGGATCAGTATCGTTAGTTAACACATCTTTTTCAGAGTCATTTGTGACTGTTAAAGTTGAAGTTGCTGCTATATCAATTGTATTACTATCATTAACACCAACTGGGGCATCATTAGCACCTGTAACCGTTATAGTAAGTTGTCCTGTATCTGTTCCACCATTACCGTCTGAAACTGTATATGTAAAATAATCTATTCCAGTTTCTCCACTACCTAAAACATCATTAGGCGTATAACTATATGTTCCATCTGAATTAATTGTTAAAGATCCATAAGTACCAGTTAAAGGTGTAGCTATTGCTCCAAATGTTCCAGAGCCAGACTCTGTTCCTGTTCTTATGCCTGATATTTCTAATGTATCTCCCTCTGTATCTGTGTCGCCATAGAGAATATCTGAAGTCCCGTCTGTGACTGTTGTAGTAGTGCCTTCTGTTGCGGTATTCGTTTCATTATCAGCAACCGGATTATCATTTGTTGCGGTTACGTTAATTGTCATAGTGTAACTTGAAGCACTATCTGCATCGCCATCATTTACAGAGAAACCAATTGTTGTATAAGGAGATCCATTTTCATCTGCAGTAGGATTTAATCTTAAATAACTATTTGAGATATCTGTTGCAGTAATAACTTGATTTAAGGTTACATCTACCCAGTTTGATCCATTGTAATACTGCAACGCACCAGCGTCTTCTAATGTTGTAATTTTTACACTTACTAATGCATCGTCATCATCTGCATCTGTATAGCCAAAATCAGAAGTTGAAAATACATATGGTGTATCCTCTTCTGTTGAAACTGTATTGTTTGATGCTGTTGGCACATCATTAACACCAGTTACTGTAAAGATTAATGTTGCAGTGTCTGTCGCATTACTATCTGAAACTGTGTAAGTGAAACTATCTGTTGCAGTGTCTGAGGCATCTAAATCGTCTGATGCTGATTGATCTGCAACGTAAGTGTATGTTCCGTTAGCTCCTATTTTTAATGTTCCATAAGTTCCAGTAACTGAGGTAAAATTATTGTTATAAGTACTACTTCCAGCAACTGAACTATTGGATCCACCTGTTACTGCAATTTGAGTTACTGTTAAAGTGTCACTATCAGCATCCGTATCTCCATGTAAAACATCTGAAGTTCCATCGGTGACTGTGACCGTTGCATCTTCATTCACTGAATTAATTTCGTTGTCAGCTACTGGAGCATCATTTGTATTGATTACATTAACGGTCATTGTATACGAAGATGAACTGTCCGCATCTCCATCATTTACAGAAAAACCAATTGTTGTATAGGGTGAGCCTGTTTCATTTTCAGTAGGATTTAATCTTAAATAATTATTTGAGATATCGGTTGCAGTTATTACTTGATTTAAGGTTACATCTACCCAAGCGCTACCATTATAATATTGTAATGCACCAGCGTCTTCTAATGTTGTAATTTTTACACTTACTAATGCATCGTCATCATCTGCATCTGTATAGCCAAAATCAGAAGTTGAAAATACATATGGTGTATCCTCTTCTGTTGAAACTGTATTGTTTGATGCTGTTGGCACATCATTAACACCAGTTACTGTAAAGATTAATGTTGCAGTGTCTGTCGCTGTTCCATCTGAAACTGTGTAAGTGAAACTATCTGTTGCAGTGTCTGAAGCATCTAAATCATCAGCAGCATTTTGATCAGCTACATATGTATAAGTACCATCAGCTCCAACAGTAAGTGTACCATAAGTTCCTGTTACCGTTTCTGGTGAACCAGAATTATAAGTACTGCTTGCAGTAACTGCATTATTGGAGCTACCTGTTACTGCTATTTGTGTAACTGTAAATGCATCATCATCATCAGCATCACTATCATCATCCATTAATAAACTTGATCCTGAACTTCTTGTAACTGTCGCATCTTCGTTAACAGCATCAGTATCATTGACTGCAACTGGAGCATCGTTAACACCAGTAATAGTAATTGTAATTGTTGCTGTATCCGTTGCGGTTCCATCTGAAACTGTATAGGTAAATACATCTGTTGCAGTGTCTGAAGCGTCTAAATCATCTGAAGCACTTTGATCGGCTACATATGTATATGTTCCATCACTTGCTAAAGTTAAAGTTCCATAAGTACCAGTTAAACCAGAACCAATTGAGCCTGCAGTTCCACTTCCGCCTTCCGCTCCAGTTCTAATTGCTGAAACTGTTAGAGATGCGCTGTCATCTGCATCCGTATCTCCATGTAAAACATCTGAAGTTCCATCTGTGACTGTAAGTGTTGCATCTTCATTTACTGAATTTGTTTCATTATCCGCAACTGGAGCATCGTTAATTCCTGTCACTGTAAAGATTAATGTTGCAGTGTCAGTAGCTGTTCCGTCTGAAACTGTATAAGTGAAACTATCTGTTGCAGTATCTGAAGCATCTAAATCATCAGCAGCACTTTGATCTGCAACGTAAGTGTATGTTCCATCAGCACCAACTTTTAATGTTCCATAAGTTCCAGTAATTGAAGTAAAATTGCTATTATAAGAACTTGAGCTTGCAACTGAAGAATTAGAAGCTCCTGTTACTGCAATTTGAGTTACGGTAAAACTATCATCATCATCAGCATCACTATCATCTGCCATTAATAAATTATCACCTGAAGTTCTGGTAACTGTTGCATCTTCGTTAACAGCATCAGTATCATTGACTGCAACGGGAGCATCGTTAACACCAGTAATAGTAATTGTAATTGTTGCAGTATCGGTTGCTGTTCCATCTGATAGTGTATAGGTAAAGACATCTGTTGCAGTATCTGAAGCATCTAAATCATCAGCAGCACTTTGATCTGCTACATATGTATATGTTCCATCAGCACCCACTGTTAAAGCACCATAAGTTCCAGTAATTGATTGACCATTTAAATAAGTGGTGCTCGATGTAACGCTTTCTGTGTTTCCATTTGTATGAGCAACGTTAGTTAAAGTTAAAGTATCTGATGAATCTGGATCTGTATCATTGTCATCTATTACTCCACTTGATGCAGATGAAATGGTTGTAGTAGCATCTTCATTAACACTAGCTGTATCATCAGTAGCTGTTGGAGTATCATTAACTGCTGTTACATTTACCGTAATAGTATTAGGTGTTGAACTACTTGCATCCCCATCATTTACTGTAAAATTAAAAGTAGTGTAAGGAGATCCATTCTCATCTGCAGTAGGATTTAATCTTAATTTATTAGCAGCAATGTCTGTTGCTGTTATCACCTGATTTAAAGTTACATCTACCCAAGCGCTACCATTATAATATTGTAATGCACCAGCATCTTCTAAAGTTGTAATTTTTATACTTACTAATGCATCATCATCATCTGCATCTGTGTATCCAAAATCTGATGCTGAAAATACGTAAGGGGTATCTTCGTTTGTAGTAACTGCATTATCAGATGCAGTTGGCACATCATTAATTCCGGTTACTGTAAAGATTAATGTTGCAGTGTCAGTAGTATCACCATCTGAAATTGTGTAAGTGAAACTATCTGTTACAGAATCTGAGGCATCTAAATCATCAGCTGCACTTTGATCGGCTACATATGTATAAGTACCATCAGCACCAACAGTAAGTGTACCGTATGTACCTGTAACTTGAGTCCCACTTGAATTATAAGAACTTGAGCTTGCAACTGAACTATTGGATCCACCTGTTACTGCTATTTGTGTAACTGTAAATGCATCATCATCATCAGCATCACTATCATCTGCCATTAATAAACTTGAGCCTGAACTTCTGGTTACTGTGGCATCTTCATTAACAGCATCAGTATCATTGACTGCAACTGGAGCATCATTGATACCTGTCACTGTAAAGATTAAAGTAGCTGTATCCGTAGCTGTTCCATCTGAAACTGTATAAGTAAAACTATCTGTTGCAGTATCACTTGCATCTAAATCGTCTGACGCTGATTGATCTGCAACGTAAGTATAAGTACCATCAGCACCAACTTTTAATGTTCCATAAGTTCCAGTAATTGAAGTAAAATTGCTATTATAAGAACTTGAGCTTGCAACTGAACTGTTTGATCCACCTGTTAGTGCAATTTGTGTAACAGTAAAACTATCATCATCATCAGCATCACTATCATCTGCCATTAATAAACTTGAGCCTGAAGTTTGTGTTACTGTTGCGTCCTCATTAACTACATCGCTATCGTTAACTGCTACAGGAGCATCGTTAATTCCTGTCACTGTAAAGATTAATGTTGCAGTGTCAGTAGCTGTTCCGTCTGAAACTGTATAAGTGAAACTATCTGTTGCAGTATCTGAAGCATCTAAATCATCAGCAGCACTTTGATCTGCAACGTAAGTGTATGTTCCATCAGCACCTATAGTTAAAGTACCATATGTACCCGTTACTGATCTACCATTAGAATTATATGAACTTGAACTTGCAACTGAACTATTTGATCCACCTGTTACTGCAATTTGAGTTACTGTTAAGGTATCACCACTATCAACATCAGTATCTCCATGTAAAACATCTGAGGTTCCATCAGTCACAGTTACTGTTGCATCTTCATTGACTGAATTAGTTTCATCATCTGCAACAGGTGCATCGTTAACTGCTGTTACATTGACTGTAATTGTATTAGCTGAGGCACTATCTGCATCGCCATCATTTACTGTAAAATCAAAACTAGTGTAAGAAGATCCATTTTCATTTGCAGCTGGGTTAAATCTTAATTTATTAGCAGCAATGTCAGTTGCTGTTATCACTTGATTTTCAGTTACATCTACCCAAGCACTACCATTATTATATTGTAAAGCACCTGCATCTTCTAATCCTGTAATTTTTACACTTACTAACGCATCATCGTCATCTGCATCTGTGTAGCCAAAATCTGATGCTGAAAATACATAAGCTGTATCCTCATTTGTAGTTACAGTTTTATCTGCAGCAGTTGGTACATCATTAACACCAGTTACTGTAAAGATTAATGTTGCAGTGTCTGTTGTTGTTCCATCCGATATTGTATAAGTGAAACTATCTGTTGCAGTGTCTGAAGCATCTAAATCATCAGCAGCACTTTGATCGGCTACATATGTATATGTTCCATCTGCACCAACTTTTAATGTTCCATAAGTTCCAGTAACTGAGGTAAAATTATTGTTATAAGTACTACTTCCAGCAACTGAACTGTTTGATCCACCTGTTACTGCAATTTGAGTTACTGTAAATGCATCATCATCATCAGCATCACTATCATCTGCCATTAATAAACTTGAGCCTGAACTTCTGGTTACTGTGGCATCTTCATTTAATGCATCAGTATCGTTGACTGCAACTGGAGCATCGTTAATTCCTGTCACTGTAAAGATTAATGTTGCTGTGTCAGTTGCCGTTCCATCCGATATTGTATATGTAAAACTATCTGTTACTTGGTCGTTTAAATCTAAATCATCAGCAGCACTTTGATCTGCTTCATATGTATATGATCCGTCAGCTCCAACAACTAGAGTACCGTATGTTCCAGTTACTGAAGTTCCATTAGAATAAGTAGTGCTTGAGTTTACACTTGAATTTGATCCACCTGTTACTGCAATTTGTGTAACAGTAAAACTATCATCATCATCAGCATCACTATCATCTGCCATTAATAAATTATCACCTGAACTTCTGGTAACTGTTGCATCTTCATTTAATGCATCGGTGTCATTGACTGCAACTGGAGCATCATTGATACCTGTCACTGTAAAGATTAATGTTGCAGTGTCTGTTGTTGTTCCGTCTGAAACTGTGTAAGTGAAACTATCTGTTGCAGTATCATTTAAATCTAAATCATCTGCAGCACTTTGATCGGCTACATATGTATAAGTACCATTTGCGCCAATAACCAGTGTACCATAAGTTCCCGTTACAGAAGTTCCATTAGAATAAGTAGTACTTGAAGTAACACTTGAGTTTGAACTTCCAGTAACAGCTATTTGTGTAACTGTTAAAGATGAAACTGTATCATCACCATCTACATCTGTATCGTTATCTTGTGTAACTCCACTTGAAGCTGAGGAAACTGTCAAGGTTGCGTCTTCATTTACTGAACCAGTATCGTTATTAGCAACGGGAGCATCGTTTGCTCCAAGAATTGTAATTGTAATTACTCCAATATCTGTTGCTGTTCCATCTGATAATGTATAATTAAATGAGTCTGTGACTGAGTCACCTGCATCTAATGCATCCGCTGCATCTTGATTGGCTACATAAGAATAAGAACCATCTGCTGCAATGGTTAATTGACCATACGTTCCCGTTAAAGCAGATCCAATGGATCCTGCTGTTCCTGAACCTTCACTTGAGCCTACTCTAATTGCAGTAACAGTTAGAGATGCACTATCATCAGCATCACTATCTGTATGAGAACTTGAACTAGTATCAATAATATCACCAGAGTGTTCACCTGTTGCATCATAACTTCCTGATAAATTGGCATTAGCACCATTTGAAACTGTTAAAGTTCCATCTTCGACAATAACTCCTACATCATTTTGTGCAACTGGAGCATCGTTAATTCCTGTTACTGTAAAGATTAATGTTGCAGTGTCTGTCGCTGTTCCATCCGATATTGTATATGTGAAACTATCTGTTACTTGGTCGTTTAAATCTAAATCATCAGCAGCATTTTGATCAGCTACATATGTATATGTTCCATTAGCACCAACAGTAAGTGTACCATAAGTTCCTGTTACTGTTTCTGGTGAACCAGAATTATAAGTACTATTTGCAGTAACTGCGTTATCAGAGCTACCAGTAACTGCTATTTGAGTTACTGTGAAACTATCATCATCATCAGCATCGCTGTCATCAGCCATTAATAAATTATCACCTGAAGTTCTGGTAACTGTTGCATCTTCGTTAACTGCATCAGTATCGTTGACTGCAACTGGAGCATCGTTAATTCCTGTTACTGTAAAGATTAATGTTGCAGTGTCTGTCGCTGTTCCATCTGAAACTGTGTAAGTGAAACTATCTGTTGCAGTGTCTGAAGCATCTAAATCATCAGACGCTGATTGATCAGCTACATAAGTATATGTTCCATTAGCACCTATTTTTAATGTTCCATAAGTTCCAGTAACTGAAGTAAAATTGCTGTTATAAGCACTGCTTCCAGCAACTGAACTATTTGATCCACCTGTTACTGCAATTTGAGTTACTGTTAAGGTATCACCACTATCTGCATCCGTATCTCCATGTAAAACATCAGACGTTCCATCTGTGACTGTGACTGTTGCATCTTCATTAACTGAATTAGTTTCATTATCTGCAACAGGTGCGTTATTTACATTTGTAACATTTACCGTAATTGTATTTGGAGTTGCGCTATCTGCATCCCCATCATTTACTGTAAAATTAAAAGTAGTGTAAGGCGAACCATTTTCATTAGTAGCTGGATTTAATCTCAACTTATTAGCAGCAATGTCTGTTGCTGTTATTACTTGATTTAAAGTTACATCTACCCAGTTTGATCCATTATTATATTGTAATGCACCAGCATCTTCTAAAGTTGTAATTTTTACACTTACTAATGCGTCATCATCATCTGCATCTGTGTATCCAAAATCTGATGCTGAAAATACATAAGGGGTATCTTCTGCAGTAGAAATTGTTTTATCTGAAGCTGTTGGCACATCATTAATTCCGGTTACTGTAAAGATTAATGTTGCAGTGTCTGTTGCTGTTCCATCCGATATTGTATATGTGAAACTATCTGTTGCAGTGTCTGAAGCATCTAAATCGTCTGACGCTGATTGATCTGCAACGTAAGTGTATGTTCCATTTGCACCAACAGTAAGTGTACCATAAGTTCCTGTTACTGTTTCTGGTGAACCAGAATTGTAAGTGCTGCTTGCAGTAACTGCGTTATTTGATCCGCCTGTTACTGCTATTTGTGTAACTGTAAATGCATCATCATCATCAGCATCACTATCATCATCCATTAATAAACTTGAACCTGAACTTCTGGTAACTGTCGCATCTTCGTTAACAGCATCAGTATCATCAACTGCAACTGGAGCATCGTTAATTCCTGTCACTGTAAAGATTAATGTTGCAGTGTCAGTAGCTGTTCCGTCTGAAACTGTATAAGTGAAACTATCTGTTGCAGTATCATTTAAGTCTAAATCATCAGCTGCACTTTGATCGGCTACATATGTATAAGTACCATCAGCACCCACTTTTAATGTTCCATAAGTTCCAGTAATTGAAGTAAAATTGCTATTATAAGAACTTGAGCTTGCAACTGAAGAATTAGAAGCTCCTGTTACTGCAATTTGAGTTACGGTAAAACTATCATCATCATCAGCATCACTATCATCTGCCATTAATAAATTATCACCTGAAGTTCTGGTAACTGTTGCATCTTCGTTAACTGCATCAGTATCGTTGACTGCAACTGGAGCATCGTTAATTCCTGTCACTGTTATTGTAATTGTTGCAGTATCCGTTGCGGTTCCATCTGATAGTGTATAGGTAAAGACATCTGTTGCAGTGTCTGAAGCATCTAAATCATCTGCAGCACTTTGATCAGCTGCATAAGTATAAGTTCCATCCGCTGCTAAAGTTAATGTACCATAATAACCTACGACAGCATTTGTTCCTGCTGTTCCACTGTTTCCGTTTGCAGATGATGCATTTCCACCACTTTGATTTGTAGCTGATGTATGAGAATAAGTTGTAGCTGTTAAAGTATCGCCACTATCAACATCGGTATCTCCATGTAAAACATCTGACGATCCATCGGTAACGGTTAATGTTGCATCTTCATTGACTGAATTAGTTTCATCATCTGCAACAGGTGCATCGTTAACTGCTGTTACATTGACTGTAATTGTATTAGCTGAGGCACTATCTGCATCGCCATCATTTACTGTAAAATCAAAACTAGTGTAAGAAGATCCATTTTCATTTGCAGCTGGGTTAAATCTTAATTTATTAGCAGCAATGTCAGTTGCTGTTATCACTTGATTTTCAGTTACATCTACCCAAGCACTACCATTATTATATTGTAAAGCACCTGCATCTTCTAATCCTGTAATTTTTACACTTACTAACGCATCATCGTCATCTGCATCTGTGTAGCCAAAATCTGATGCTGAAAATACATAAGCTGTATCCTCATTTGTAGTTACAGTTTTATCTGCAGCAGTTGGTACATCATTAACACCAGTTACTGTAAAGATTAATGTTGCAGTGTCTGTTGTTGTTCCATCCGATATTGTATAAGTGAAACTATCTGTTGCAGTGTCTGAAGCATCTAAATCATCAGACGCTGATTGATCTGCAACGTAAGTATATGTTCCATTAGCACCAACAGTAAGTGTACCATAAGTTCCTGTTACCGTTTCTGGTGAACCAGAATTATAAGTACTGCTTGCAGTAACTGCATTATTTGATCCACCTGTTACTGCAATTTGTGTAACGGTAAAACTATCATCATCATCAGCATCACTATCATCTGCCATTAATAAATTATCACCTGAAGTTCTGGTAACTGTTGCATCTTCGTTAACAGCATCAGTATCATTGACTGCAACTGGAGCATCGTTAATTCCTGTCACTGTTATTGTAATTGTTGCAGTATCGGTTGCGGTTCCATCTGATAGTGTATAGGTAAAGACATCTGTTGCAGTGTCTGAAGCATCTAAATCATCTGCAGCACTTTGATCAGCTGCATAAGTATAAGTTCCATCCGCTGCTAAAGTTAATGTACCATAATAACCTACGACAGCATTTGTTCCTGCTGTTCCACTGTTTCCGTTTGCAGATGATGCATTTCCACCACTTTGATTTGTAGCTGATGTATGAGAATAAGTTGTAACTGTTAAAGTATCACTATCTGCGTCTGTATCTCCGTGTAAAACATCTGAGGTTCCATCCGTAACAGTTAATGTTGCATCTTCATTAACAGCTCCTGTTTCATCATCTGCAACAGGTGCATCGTTAACTGCTGTTACATTGACTGTAATTGTATTAGCTGAGGCACTGTCTGCATCGCCATCATTTACTGTAAAATTAAAAGTAGTGTATGAAGATCCATTTTCATTTGCAGCTGGGTTAAATCTCAATTTATCATTACCGATATCCGTTGCTGTTATCACCTGATTTAAAGTTACATCTACCCAAGCACTACCATTATTATATTGTAAAGCACCTGCATCTTCTAATCCTGTAATTTTTACACTTACTAACGCATCATCGTCATCTGCATCTGTGTAGCCAAAATCATTTGCTGAAAATACATAAGGAGTATCTTCGTTTGTAGTTACAGTTTTATCTGCAGCTTCTGGTACATCATTGATACCAGTTACTGTAATTATTAATGTAGCTGTATCAAACCATGTATTATCTGATACGGTATAAGTAAAACTATCTGTCACAGTATCACTTGCATCTAGCGCATCAGCTGCTGCTTGATCTGCAACATAAGTATAAGATCCATCAGCTCCAACTTTTAATGTTCCATAAGTTCCAGTAACTGTTGTAAAATTACTATTATAAGTACTACTTCCAGCAACAGAACTATTTGATCCACCTGTGACTTTAATTTGTGTCACCGTTAAAGATGAACTATCATCTGCATCTGTATCATCAGCAACTAATAATTCTGATCCTGAGCTTTCAGTTATAGTTGCATCTTCATTTACAGCATCTGTATCATTAACTGCAACTGGTACATCATTGATACCAGTTACTGTAATTATTAATGTTGCTGTAGATGTTGCTGTTCCATCTGAGACTGTATAAGTAAAACTATCTGTCACATTATCACCAACATCTAGTGCATCCGCTGCAGCTTGATCTGCAACATAAGTATAAGATCCATCAGCACCAACTTTTAATGTTCCATAAGTTCCAGTAACTGTTGTAAAATTACTATTATAAGTACTACTTCCAGCAACAGAACTATTTGATCCACCTGTGACTTTAATTTGTGTCACCGTTAAAGATGAACTATCATCTGCATCTGTATCATCAGCAACTAATAATTCTGATCCTGAGCTTTCAGTTATAGTTGCATCTTCGTTAACACTATCTGTATCATTAACTCCAATTGGGTCATCGTTCACTCCTGTAACAGTAATTGTAATATTGGCAGTATCTGTTCCACCATTTCCATCTGAAACTGTATAAGTAAATACATCTGTAACAGTGTCGCTTGCATCTAATGCATCCGCTGCATCTTGATCAGCTACATAAGTATAAGTTCCATTAGCACCAATGACTAATGTCCCATAAGTTCCTGTAACCGAAGTTCCGTTGCTATGATTGGTTCCTCCACTAACTGAACTATTTGATCCACCATCTTTTTTAATTTGAGTAATAACCAATGATGATGCGCTATCATCGGCGTCCGCATCTGTATCATTATCTTGAGTTACACCACTTGATGCTGTTGAAACTGTTAAAGTTGCATCTTCATTAACTGACCCTGTGTCATTTGTAGCTGAAGGTGCATCATTAACACCTGTGACTGTAATAGTTAAATTTGCAGTATCTGTTCCACCATTGCCGTCTGAAATAGTATAAGTAAATACATCTGTAACAGTGTCGCTTGCATCTAAAGCATCAGCTGCAGCTTGATCCGCAACATATGTATAAGTTCCATCAGCTCCAACCGTTAATGTTCCATAGGTTCCTGTGACTGATGTTCCGCTTGAATTATATGAGCTTCCTCCAGATACGGATGAATTACTTCCACCATCTTTTTTAATTTGAGTAACCGTTAAACTATCACCATCAGCATCTGAATCATCTGCATTTAATAAACCTGAACCTGAGCTTTGAGTAACTGTTGCATCTTCATTAACACTATCAGTATCTGCAACAGCTGAAGGAGCATTGTTACTACTATTAACTGTAATTGTTAAAGTAGCTGTATGTGTTGCTGTTCCATCTGATAATGTGTAAGTAAAAACATCGGTACCAGTACTTGAACCTGCAATGTATTGATAAGTACCGTCTGCACCAACTCTCAAAGTTCCCTTACTGCCAGTAACTGATGTGTAACCTGAATTATAAGCAGTTCCTGGATTAACAGCAGTTGCGCTTCCACTTGCTGTGGTTGCAACAATACTCGATACACTTAATGAAGCACTAGCATCTGCATCCGTATCCCCATGTAAAAGATCTGAAGTACCATCAGTGACTGTTAAAGTTTGAGTTGTATCAACTGAACCTGTTTCAGCATCTGCAACAGGTGTATCATTAATTCCATTAACAGTAATAGTTAAAACTGCAATATCCGTTTCACCTTGTCCATCTGAAACTGTATAATTAAAAGTGTCAGTTACCACATCACCTGGATCCAATGCATCCGCTGCATCTTGATTTGCTACATAGGTATATGATCCATTTGCAGCAATTGTTAATTGACCGTATGTTCCTGTTAAAGCTGAACCAACAGATCCTACGGTACCCGATCCCTCACTTGATCCTGTTCTAATCGCAGTAACTGTAAGAGTATCGCTATCAGGGTCTGTATCATAATTAGCAGTTGAACTTGTGTTAATGACATCTCCTGAATGTTCGCCGCTAACATTTACTACATTAAAAGGTGAAGCTAGATTCCATTCTTTAATTTTTGCTGGATCACTACTACCATTAAAACTAAAGAATTTTGATCCATCATTGTTAAAAGTGATAAATTGAGTAGGGACTCCATTACCAAGAGAACCAGTAGCTTCACCAGTATCAAAATAGGTGCTATTTGAACTTGCAGTCATAAGATCATAAGCAGTTGACAATGACCACTGTGATATTTTTGCTGTAGAACCAATTGTTGTTGTTTGATAAACTGTAAATAACTTTGTACCATCGTTATTATATTGCATACCAGTAACACTTGCAGACAAATATGAAGAAGTTTTTGAAGCAGTTGAAGTATCAAAAGAAGTACTTAAAGTATATTTGTATATACCACTAACTTCACTAATAAACATCTCTGAACCATCGTCATTAAAAAGAAATTTTCTATAATTTTTATACTGATTCCCTAACCGGAGGGAATTACCCGCTGTTACAGTGCTGGTAATATCGTAAGGGGTGCTTAAAGTGTATTGATACATATAACTTGAAGTATTTTGATTAGGAGAATCAAAAAGAACAAAAAGCTTTGTTCCGTCATTATTAAATCTCATAGCTTCGTTGTCTGTAGTCCATGAGCCTCCAACATCAGCATTATCATTACTTGAAACTGAAGCAGTTGATACGTCAAAAGGAATTGATAATGTGTATTGAAAAAGGCTTCTACCAGAGAGACCAGAAGCAGATCCTAATGTGTACATTTTTGTTCCATCAGGATTAAAAAGTAAATCGTTAAAAGTACTTTGAGTAGTAACAGGATTTGAATTTGAACCTGCAATAGTAAAGCTATCGCTATCATCGTAAGATGCTGGTGCAACAGTTGTTAAATTATCACCATCATCAACTTCTAACGTTGCATCTTCATTTACAGTACCATTATCATCTCGTGCAGTTAGATCTTGGCTAGCAATAATATTCATTGTAAGGGTTGCAGTAGATGTAGTGGAGCCATCTGAAACGATATAAGTGAAGACATCCTTTATATTTGCATCTCCTGCATCAAGGCCTGATATATTTGAGTTTGCAACATAAGAGTAAGAACCATCAGAGTTAATTGTTAAAGTACCGTACTCACCTGTCACTGTTTCAGAGTTACTTGAAAAAGTTGTTTGTGCATTTCCACCTGCTGTCGTTGCAGTGATACTAGTAATATTGCTACCATTATCAGTAATATCTCCAGTATGATTACCGGTGCTTGCTCCAGAGTTAGCGGCTGCACTATTTGCAACAGTTAAAGTTCCACCTTCTTTAATGAAACCTGCATCATTAACTCCAAGAATTGTAATTGTAATTACTCCAATGTCTGTTGCTGTTCCATCTGATAATGTGTAATTAAATGATTCTGTGACTGAGTCACCTACCGCTGCATCTTGATTAGCTACATAAGAATAAGAACCATCTGCTGCAATAGTTAATTGACCATAAGTACCCGTTAAAGCTGAACCAATTGAACCAGCGGTTCCTGAACCTTCGCTTGAGCCTGTTCTAATTGCTGAAACTGTTAGAGATGCACTAGCATCGGCATCACTATCTGTATGAGAACTTGAACTAGTATCAATTACATCACCAGAATGTTCACCTGTTGCATCATAAGAACCTGAAACATTGGCATTAGCACCATTTGAAACTGTTAAAGTTCCATCTTCGACAATAACTCCAACATCATTTTGTGCAACTGGAGCATCATTCATACCAATTACTGTAATTGTTATAGTTGCTGTATCAGTTCCACCATTTCCATCATCTACAGTATAAGTAAATATATCTGTTACAGTATCTCCTGAATCTAAGGCCTGAGTTACTGTTAGATCTGCAGTATAAGTGTAAGAACCATTACCTTCTAAATCCAATGTTCCATAATAACCTGTAACATTGTTGGTTCCAGCTGTTCCAGTACTGCTTGTTGAAGATATACTACCCCCATCTTGATCTGTTGCTGATGTATGAGAGTAAGTTGTAACCGTTAGTGCGTCGCTTTCAGGGTCTGTATCATAATTATCTGTTGAACTTGTGTTAATGACATCTCCTGAATGTTCACCTGATACATCTATTAAGCTGAAAGGAGTAGTAAGCGAATATTCAAAAAGTTTATCTTGTTGTGAGCCTGTCATAAACATTTTTGTACCATCATTGTTAAATGTAATACCGAGTGGATACCAATCTTTAGATGAAACATCAAAACTACCTACAAACTCAAAAGTAGATGATAAGTCAAAACCAGTTGAGAGTGTATATTCATTAACATCCTTTCCCAATCCAGATATAAACATTTTTTTTCCATCATTGCTAAATGCAAAACCGTATGGACTTGCTTCTTGAGTGCCAACACTTACATAATTATTTGTACGAGATGCTGAAGTTACATCAAAGGCAGTTGAAAGAGAGTATTCATGCACTTCACGTTGTTGTGCATCTAGCGCAAATAATTTGGTTCCATCGCTATTAAATGCTACGTTTACACCACTACCCATATTACGAGTATTTGGGTACTCCAGTATTAAATCAAAGAAATTATTATTATAAGAACTTGTGGAAATATCATAAGCAGTTGATACGTCATATTCATATAATCTACCCGAATAAGCTGAATAGAATTTGGTTCCATCATTATTAAATGTGAAATTACTCGATGAAGAATTCTCATTACTAAGGTCAAAAGTTTCATCTGCACCATCAAATGAAGCACTAGAAATATCAAAGGCGGTTGTTAATGTATATTGATGAATTTCATTTGTATTTTGATAAGTATCAAGCACAAACATTTTTGTTCCATCAGGACTAAATTTTGTTTCCTGACTTTGATATCCTGCATCCCCTAAAGATTTAGATCTAACAAATGAAGCTGCAGTAACACTTGTTGTTGCATTACTACTATTAGAAACTGTTAACGTTACATCTTCATTTACAATACCAGTGTCACCTCTTGCAGTTGGTGCATCGTTAACTGCTGTTACATTGACTGTAATTGTATTAGCTGAGGCACTGTCTGCATCGCCATCATTTACTGTAAAATCAAAACTAGTGTAAGAAGATCCATTTTCATTTGCAGCTGGGTTAAATCTCAATTTATTATTACCGATATCCGTTGCTGTTATCACTTGATTTTCAGTTACATCTACCCAAGCTGATCCATTGTTATATTGTAAAGCACCTGCATCTTCTAATCCTGTAATTTTTACACTTACTAACGCATCATCATCATCTACATCCGTGTAGCCAAAATCTGACGCTGAAAATACATAAGCTGTATCCTCATTTGTAGTTACAGTTTTATCTGCAGCTGTTGGTACATCATTGATACCAGTTACTGTAATGATTATTGTTGCAGTGTCTGTTGCCGTTCCATCTGAAACCGTGTAAGTAAAACTATCGGTTGCGGTATCTCCAGCATCAAGGTCATCAGCAGCTGATTGATCTGCTGTATAAGTATAAGTACCATCCGCACCAATTACTAAAGTGCCATAAGTACCTGTTTTTGATGTTCCGTTACTATTGTAAGTACTACTTCCTGCAACTGATGAAGCAGATGCACCTGTTACTGCAATTTGGGTAACGGTTAATGCATCATTTTCAGTATCAGTGTCTCCACTCAAAACATCTGACGATCCATCGGTAACGGTTAATGTTGCATCTTCATTAACTGAATTAGTTTCGTTATCTGCAACAGGTGCATCGTTAACTGCTGTTACATTGACTGTAATTGTATTAGCTGAGGCACTGTCTGCATCGCCATCATTTACTGTAAAATCAAAACTAGTGTAAGAAGATCCATTTTCATTTGCAGCTGGGTTAAATCTCAATTTATTATTACCGATATCCGTTGCTGTTATCACTTGATTTTCAGTTACATCTACCCAAGCTGATCCATTGTTATATTGTAAAGCACCTGCATCTTCTAATCCTGTAATTTTTACACTTACTAACGCATCATCATCATCTACATCCGTGTAGCCAAAATCTGACGCTGAAAATACATAAGCTGTATCCTCATTTGTAGTTACAGTTTTATCTGCAGCTGTTGGTACATCATTGATACCAGTTACTGTAATGATTATTGTTGCAGTGTCTGTTGCCGTTCCATCTGAAACCGTGTAAGTAAAACTATCGGTTGCGGTATCTCCAGCATCAAGGTCATCAGCAGCTGATTGATCTGCTGTATAAGTATAAGTACCATCCGCACCAATTACTAAAGTGCCATAAGTACCTGTTTTTGATGTTCCGTTACTATTGTAAGTACTACTTCCTGCAACTGATGAAGCAGATGCACCTGTTACTGCAATTTGGGTAACGGTTAATGCATCATTTTCAGTATCAGTGTCTCCACTCAAAACATCTGACGATCCATCGGTAACGGTTAATGTTGCATCTTCATTAACAGCTCCCGTTTCATCATCTGCAACAGGTGCATCGTTAACTGCTGTTACATTGACTGTAATTGTATTAGCTGAGGCACTATCTGCATCGCCATCATTTACTGTAAAATCAAAACTAGTGTAAGAAGATCCATTTTCATTTGCAGCTGGGTTAAATCTTAATTTATTAGCAGCAATGTCTGTTGCGGTTATCACTTGGTTTTCAGTTACATCTACCCAAGCTGATCCATTGTTATATTGTAAAGCACCTGCATCTTCTAATCCTGTAATTTTTACACTTACTAACGCATCATCGTCATCTGCATCTGTGTAGCCAAAATCTGATGCTGAAAATACGTAAGGAGTATCTTCGTTTGTAGTTACAGTTTTATCTGCAGCAGTTGGCACATCATTAACTCCTGTCACTGTTATTGTAATTGTTGCAGTATCCGTTGCGGTTCCATCTGATAGTGTATAGGTAAAGACATCTGTTGCAGTGTCTGAAGCGTCTAAATCATCAGCAGCACTTTGATCAGCTGCATAAGTATACGTTCCATCCGCTGCTAAAGTTAATGTACCATAATAACCTACAACGGCACTTGATCCTGCAGTTCCACTATTTCCATTTCCAGATGATGCACTTCCACCACTTTGGTTTGTAGCTAATGTATGAGAATAAGTTGTAACTGTTAAAGATGCACTATCATCTGCATCTGTATCTCCGTGTAAAACATCAGACGTTCCATCTGTTACAGTTAATGTTGCATCTTCATTAACAGCTCCCGTTTCATTGTCTGCTACAGGTGTATCATTAATACCAACAACTGTAATTGTTAAAACTGCAATATCATCTTCACCATTTCCATCTGAAACTGTATAATTAAAAGTGTCAGTTACCACATCACCTGGATCCAATGCATCAGCTGCTGCTTTGTCAGCAACATAGCTATAAGAACCATCAGAATTCATTGTTAAAGTACCATAAGTACCATCTGTTGTTCCATCTACAGATCCTGCTGTGCCACCTCCTTCTGATGAACCTGTTCTAATGGCTGTAATAGTTAATGTATCACTATCAGCATCACTGTCTGAATTTGATGCTGAGCTTGTATCGATGACATCTCCTGAGTGAGTATCATTAACATCTTTTAACTCATACGGAGATTCTACGTTATAAGTATATATGGTTCCATTAGCAGATTTAGCTAAAAATAATTGTGAACCATCTGGTTTAAATTCGAAACCATTTACATAATTTATATTATGAAGTAACTCTTTTTTTAAAGTAGCGCCAGTTAGATCAAAACCAGTTGAAAGATCATATTGAAAAAGTTTTTTTGATGATTCATTTGTTACAAACATCTTAGTACCATCATCATTAAATTCTATGCCCTTTACATTGTTACCAACGTCTGATGAAACATCTAAAGTATCTACCAGAGTAAAAGTACTGGAAAGATCAAAACCTACAGAGAGAGAATATTCTCTAATTCCACCATCTGTATTTCCTAAAAATAGTTTTGTTCCATCACTATTAAAAGAATGTCCTGTTGGGTAAGAAGAACTAAAACTAAAAGGTCCTCTATTGCTTTCCAAACTCAAAGTTGATAGATCGTAAGCAGTTGAAAGTGAATATTCATACATACGATAACTAGAGTCTCCATTTACTATAAATAACTTAGTCCCATCATTATTAAATGATAAGCTCCATGCTGTAGTATAAGTACCTCCTAAATAATCAGCTTGATGAGTTGCTGTACTTGTGTCGTATGCCGTCGACAAAGTATAATATCCAATATCATCACCAGTAGCACCAATAGTAAACATCTTTGTTCCATCATTATTAAATGTAACATCTCTTGGATACGATTCTTGAGAATTGATACTTGTTGTTCTTACTAAAGAGAGTGCTGTAACACTATTTGCATTTTCGCTATTAGCAACAGTTAACGTTGCATCTTCATTTACAGTTCCTGTATCATTACGTGCTGTTACATCTCCTGATGCTTCAATGGTGATGGTGATGGTTTCAGTAGTAGTGGTTGTTCCGTCTGAAAGTGTATAAGTAAAAACATCAGTGAATGTTTCATCATCTACATCTAAATTAGTAATGTTTGAGTTTGCTGTATAAGTATAAGAGCCATTTGCTTCTAAGTCTAACGTACCATAATCACCAGCAACATTGTTCGTTCCTGCAGTACCACTATTTCCATTTGCTCCACTAGCAGCTCCACCTTGACCTGCTGAACTTGTGTGTGTGTATGTAGTAACAGTTAATGTATCATTTGTATCGGGATCAGTATCATTTCCAAGAATATCACCTGTGTGATCTCCTGTTGCATCATTATTGTTTGAACTACTGTCAGCATCATTAGCAGATGCTCCATCTGCAACAGTTAATGTTTTTCCTTCTTGAATATAACCTGTATCTGCTGTTGCACTTGGTGCATCATTTGAACCAAGTACAGTTATTGTAATTTGTGCAGTATCTGTTGCTGTACTATCTGAGACCGTATAGGTAAAATAATCATTAGCACTTTCACCTGCTGCTAAAGCATTTGCAGCACTTTGATTTGCAGCATAACTATAAGATCCATCTGCAGCTATCGTTAATTGACCATAGGTACCAGTGAGTGCAGCTCCAACAGTTCCTGAATCACCACTTCCACTTTCTTGTCCTTTTCGAATAGCAGTGACTGTTAGAGATGCACTAGCATCGGCATCACTATCTGTATGTGATGATGAACTGGTATCAATTACATCACCAGAATGTTCACCTGTTGCATCATAACTTCCTGATAAATTGGCATTAGCACCATTTGCAACTGTTAAGGTTCCACCTTCAACTATTACTCCAACATCATTTTGAGCACTTGGTGCATCATTCACACCAATTACTGTAATTGTAATAGTTGCAGTATCCGTTTCACCCTGTCCATCAGATACAATATATGTAAAGACATCTGTTACCACATCCCCTGCATCTAGTGCATCCGTTGCATCTAAAGTTGCTGCATATTGATATGAACCATTAGAATTAATCGTTAAAATACCATAAGAACCTGTAACCGCTTCAGTATTACTTGAGAAAGTTGTTTGAGCACTTCCACCAGCTGTTGTGGCTATAATACTTGTAATAGTTAACGTATCGCTGTCAGGGTCTGTATCATAATTAGCAGTTGAACTTGTATTAATGACATCTCCTGAATGTTCACCTGAAATATCTATTAAATTATAAGGACTAACTAAATTATATTCATGAACTTTATCTGAATTATAACCCAACATAAACATTTTAGATCCATCGTTATTAAACCTTAAACTAAAAGTGTCTACGTCTTGTGATGACGTATCGTATTCGCCATGATATGTTGCTGTAGAAACATCAAAAGCAGTAGATAATTCATATTCCGTAATATCATCACCCGTACCTCCGGTAATAAATAATCTTGTTCCGTCGCTATTAAATTCAATGTCTCTAGGATTAGTTTCATAAGACGATGTATTTAACCTTTCACTATCACCTGCATACGTAGCTGAAGATGAAGATATATCAAATGCTGTTGATAGAGAATATTCTTCAATTCGTTGACTATCAAATCCAGTTACGAATAATTTTGTTCCATCATTATTAAAACGAATTCCACAAGGTCTATTGTCTACAACAGATAAACTAACGTTATCGTATGTTCCTGATGAAATATCGTAAGCTGTACCTAAACTATATTGAAAAACTGCATCAGCTGTGTTAGCACCAGTGAAATACAACTTAGTTCCATCATTATTAAAAGTTATACCAAAAATTTCGGCATCTCTTGCTGAGACATCTAAAGAATCTACATAAGAAGCTGACGATACATCAAATGCTGATGTTAAAGTGTATTCATGAATATCATCATTATCATTTCCTGCATGAAACATTTTTAAACCATCTTTGCTAAAAGCAAGTCCAGCAGCTTTATTTTCTTGAACACTAATACTCTCAGCATCATCTGCACTATATGAGGTTGCAGCAGTTGTAATACTGTTAGCATTATCACCATCTACAACAGTTAACGTTGCATCTTCATTTACAGTACCTGTATCATTTCTTGCAGTTAGATCTTGGCTTGGAATAACATTTATAGTTAATGTTTCAGTATCGGTTCCACCATTTCCATCTGATACTGTATAAGTAAAGACATCGGTTACATTTGCTTCACCTGCATCTAAATTATTGATATCTGAACTTGCAACGTATTGATAAGAACCATCTGAACCAATGGTTAAGGTTCCATAAGTTCCATTTACTGAAGTTGCTGATCCATGATTATAAGTAACATTTGTTACAGAAGTTGAAGAACCTGCACCACTATGTTGAATGTGTGTGACAGTTAAACTGTCATTATTGGCATCTGTATCATTATCAGTTATATCACCTGTATTACTTCCAGTAGTCGTGCCAGCAACTGCTGATCCACTATTAGCAACAGTTAATGTTTTGCCTTCTTGAATATATCCAGTATCTGCAACAGCACTTGGATCCACATTAACTTTAACTATAACACGAATATAATCTCCTGTTTTTGAAGAATTATTTTCAGCACCAAAGCTTAAATAATTATTAGTACCTGATCCATAATTTCCAACAGACACCCAGTCAACACTATCGGATGTTTTATTATAGTTATAAAAATTTGGATTTTCTAAAACCCTACCTCCATCAATATCTGAGTAATTACCTGAATGTGTCGGCGAGCTGCCACCACTATTATTGCTTCTCATATCATAAGAAAATGAGCTACTATAATATTGAACACCATTAATAGTTTCCCCTCTTGTATCAGCTTGATCAAAGAAAATACCAACAATCTCACCATCAAAAACTACAGAACCAAATTCCGAACTAGATAGTCTTGATGCGTTACCAACAAATGCCATTAAGTATGAATTAACTGTCATATTTTCGGAAGCTGTTTGGTTTGCATCACCACTAATATAAGCCGTTGAGCCAGAACCTTGATCTGACAAACTTGTATCTGTTGTATCAATGTCTATATCGGAAATTATTTTTCCACTCGCAACACTTACATTTGTATTCTCTAGAGCTAGTGCAAATTTACTATCTGGATCTGAAATGTGAGAATAAATACCATCATTATGTAAGCCCATCTTTGTTTCAGTGGATAAAAGCATATCAACTGTAGTTGAAATATCAGTAACTTTACTATTTGCTAAAATCCCAGATTGGGTTAACGTATCCAGAGAATGATCATAGTGTCTAACTTTTAGTTTTTTAACATCAATAAAACCTTCTTCTTTTTCCAAATCCCAGTTACCATCTTTACCAGTCAAGTCATCTGATGCTGCAATATCTGCTTTAGTAATCTCTGATATTTTTTTAATTAAAATTTCACCTTGTTCAGTAGAAGCTACATTACAACCATAAAATAAAATATCTCCACTTGTGGTTAACGATTGACCGATGGATGCTAAAGTTGATTGGTAATTAGTGATGGTATCGTTATTTAAAAAAGCATTACCAAATAAAATTTCTCCAGCACTACCGTGACCGATGATGTGTAAACCATCAATATCTTTTCGATCATTTAAAATTTCACTAATTCTTTTAAATCCATCTTCATTGGAGTTGATTAAATAAAACTCAGTGTTTTCTTTAAATGAATTAATAATAGTTTCATAATCAGAGACAGCACTATCAATAAAGACTACATTTTTTTTGTTTTGGTCTCTTGCAGTGTTTGCAAAAGGAACTTCATTGTTGTCTTTAGTGGTATCGATTATTTTAGAGTTTTTTTTTATCTCTTCTTGATTGCGTTCATCAATTAAATCTAAAAAGGTTGAGGCCCCTGCTCCATCGAGCATTATCCTCTGCTCAAGGGCTTCTATAAATATTTTCTGTTTCTTTTTAGGTTTTTGGGTCAATTGGTTCTTCGTCTAATTTTACCAGTTATTGTTTGTCCTGGTTTTGCAATTGATTTATTGGGTGTCTTTCTAATACCTCCAATTTTACCTGTTATAGTTTGTCCTGCTCTTGCTTTAACCACACGAGGTAATTTATGTGTTTTAGGTGCATTCAATATGTTTCCTGAAACTTTTTTTTTATTCGAGGCAACTTTAACCTTAATATTCTTTGTAATTTTCTTCATTAGATCTCCTTAATTTATTGGATTTTTGAAGCTTTAACTATTTCAGCTTTTTCTTTTAATGTGGTACCTATTATTTTTGCTAAATCTTTTTGGCTCTTTAAAATTGGATCCACTATCAAAGTAAATTGATCATCAACTGTAGAATTGATATTTTTTGCATTAACAATAAGATCTATTTCATGAATGTCACCTTTTAGTACCGAGTCTATTAAAAACGCTCTTTGCGTTGGTAAAAAATCTATCCAACTAGGTAATGGTTGATCATTTGCTAATCTTGCTGAATATTGTACAGAACCTTGACCTTCAAGTTTGAACGTTTTATCTGAAAATTCAAATTTTTTATAATTTTCATCAAATTGTTTAGCAACTGGATTTTGTTTTTGAATAGGTTCTGTTACTTTTGCAATGTATTTTTTACCTAAACCACTAAATTTATTCTTAATTTCATATGCAAATAATTCCGTACCCCCTACTATGGTGTCTCTGGTGGTAATATCAATTCCAACTGAGGTATAAACTTGTGCAATTGAATGTTGCATTTTAGAAAATGAAATATCTCTTCTTAGTTCAGCAACAAGAGTACCTGCTTCTTCTCTAATTAATTCTAACTCACCAAATCTTGCAATTTTTTGTGCGTTTCGAACTTGGTCGGCAATTTTTGTTGAGACTTTTAAATAACGTTCAGCCGTATCATATTCTTCCATGCTCATTTGAAAATCAATATTTGCTAAATGAACTTGTGATAAAATAGCCATAGATAAAGCAAGACGTTGTTCTTTAATAATTTCTGTATTTGCCTCATTCATTTTCTTGATCGATGGTGCTCTAAAGACGTTTAATAAGTTTGCGCCAACTGAAGAACCAAATTCAAAATTTGATTTATTTTGTAGATAATCATTTGAAGAACTTGTGAAAGCTGCGTTAATATTAAAATTAGGTAACAATGATCTTAATCCAACTTTGGTTTCAGCAACGGATATTCTTTCTTGATATCGATTTTCCAATAACTCTGCTCTGCTAACCAAAGCATGTTTTTCCATGTTTTTTAAATCCATGTCTAAAATATTGATAGGCTGATTGGTTGCTACCAATTTATAGCTTTGATTGGGTAACAATCCCATTAAGGTTCCTAATTCAATTTTAGAATTAATTAAAGTTTGTCTTTGTGTAATTAAAGCTCTCTTTATATCTAGCAATTCTTTTTGATACAAAAGTGCATCCATTGGTTTTTGTAGCAACATCTCTTCTATTTTTTGAGAGTCGCTTAAAGCTATTTTTACTTTTTTAATTAAAGGATCGTATTTTTGAATTAACTTATCTGCAGAAAGAGCATTCCAATAAGATCGAATAACTTCTTTTGCAATATTGTTAGCTGATTTTTTTTCTATCTCTTTTGCAATTAAAAATCGATCGCTTGTTTGCCCTGCTCTGATATAAGACAAACCAAAATCAAGTGCGTTCCAAGCAAAACCTATATCTTGATCAACAACATCTCTATTTCGTGATGTAGAGTATGTAGACCCTTTGGATGCTGCTATATCATTATTTCCAACAGTTGCACTTGTGGATGATTGATAATTGTCACTTCCAGAATAACCTGCATTAGCTGACATGGTTGGTAACATGTCAAACTTTACGTCTTTCAATTGACGGTCCGCTAATGCGGTTTCGAATAATTTTACTTTTAAATCTTTGTTATTTTCGATTGCAAGGGCGATCGCTGTATATAAATCAATGTCTAAGTTTTTTTGTAATATTTCATTTTGCTTTCTAATTTTTGAAATTTTTTCAATATCTTCATCAGCAGATTTCTTTAAAAAATCAAAAGAAAATGGCAATGGGCCTCTATTGGCGCACGAAGCCAACAAGCTAAGGCTTAAGATTAATACAATTTTTATAATTTTTTGGTACACGAACTCTTTATAAATCATTAGAAATATTCTAATAAAGGTTGAGTGACCAGTTTGGGGTTTTAAAGGGAAAAAAGTATTTATTTCTTAAACTTTTTTTTAATTTTTTAATTATTTTCAGGAATTGAAGGTGTATCACTAGACTTTTCTTCAATGATATCCAAAACTGATTCAGTAGGTGTTAACTCACCTCTAGATATAATTGTTAAAGCTAAGCTACAAATTATAAATAAAGTTGCAACTACTGCAGTAGCCTTCCCCATAAAATTACCTGCAGATCTGGAAAGCATAAAATTATCCTGAGAGACACCTATGCCAAGAGCACCACCTTCTGATTTTTGTACAAGTATCAAAAGTACAAGTATTGTTGCTAGCACTAAGTTGACTACTAATAAAATATTTTCCATGTGGCTTAACTATACGTTTTTTTGACTATATCAATAAATTTTTTAGCACTTTGAGATGCACCACCAATCAAAAAACCATCAATATTATTAATTTTTTTTAAGTTTGTAATATTTTCAGGGTTGACTGAACCTCCATATAAAACTTTTGGCAATTTATCTCTAAATTTACTTTTAATAAATTCTATAGTTTTAAAAAGATCATATGATTTTGGTATAATGCCACTGCCAATAGCCCAAACAGGCTCATAAGCAATAAAAATATTAGATTTATTTTTAATATTTTTTAGACCAATTTTAATTTGTTTAGATAAAATTGAACGTGTCTTTTTTTTTCTTTTTTCACTTAAAGTTTCACCAATACAAAAAATAACTTTTAATTTAGCTTCGAGAGCACTTTTTATTTTTAGATTAATTAGTTTATCACTCTCACCTTGTTTTCTATTTTCAGAATGACCAATAATTACAAAATGCGCACCAATGTTTTTTAACATACGGGAATTAACATGGCCAGTGTGAGCACCATAATCTTTGCTTTCATGACAATTTTGTCCACCAATACCAATTTGACAATTATTAAATTTTTTAGCAAAAGAACTTATTAAAGTATTTGGGGGGCAGTAAATTAATCTACCTCCCTTTATTTCTTTAGATTTTGAAAATCTAATAACTTTATCCAATGTATTTAAAGAAGATAAATTCCCATACATTTTCCAATTAGCTACAAAATACATATATTTATTTGTCATAATGAAAAATTTAATCTATAGCTTGGTATTTTAAAGATCAATAAATTAATGAAGTAATGATAAATCCTTTTAAAAATTTTTCTAAAAAGAAAATTGGTGGTCTACTACTAATTTTTGTAATTATAGTAGCTTTTGGTTTTGGTGGTTTTGGTGGAGGATTTAGCACTGGCAATCAAAACAACATAGCTAAGATAAATAATACTAATATTTCTACACAAGATTTTATGGATTATTTAAATGAAACGGGATTAAGCCAACAGGTAATTAAAGAAAATATCGATAAAAATATTATAGAAGAACTTTTATCTACATTAGTATCCACGACTCTTCTTGATCTTGAAATAGAAGAACTTAATCTTTCAATCACAGAAGACGTATTGATTAGAAAAATTAAAAATAATAAAAATTTCCATGATGAAAATGGATTATTTCAAAGAACATTATATGAAAAATTTTTATTAACAAATAATTCTTCTGCAGCCATGTTTGAAATACGCTTGAAAAATAATGAACTTCAAAAACAATTATTTACCTACATAAGTGGTGGAACAAAATCACCAGAATTTTTAATTAATAAATTTTATAAAGAAAATAACAAAAAATTAGATATCGAATATATCGATCTAAGTACCTTTTATAAAAAAAAGGAAATGTTTACAGATAACGATATTAAGTTTTTCGTTGAAGAAAATGCAGAAAAATTAAAACAAGATTATATTGATTTCTCTTTTGTTGAAATTAGCCCAAAAAACTTACTAGGTATTGATGATTTTAATCAAGCATTTTTTGATAAAATTGACGATATAGAAAACCAAATATCAAAAAATATTGACTTTAAAACTATAGTTAAAAATTTGAATATTTCCCCTACCGAAGTTAACTCATACATAAATCTTGATAATAAAAAAATAATAGAAAATATGATCTATAATTCAAGAGAAGATAAAATTGAAATTCTTGAAAATAATGGTGCTTATATTTTTTACAATATAAATAATTCAATCTCTAAATTGCCAGATCTTGAAAATCCTATAATTAAAGAACAAATTACAAATCTTCTATTTCAAAAAGAAAAGTTAGAATTTAATAAAAATATTTTAGAAAAAATTAATAAAAAAACATTCAATCAAGTGTCATTTGATGAGTTTGGTAAAAACAATATAAAAGAAATTAAGCTAGATTCTATAAATGATACTAAAAAATTTGAGACAAACTCAATTCAAATACTCTATTCTCTTCCTATTAATTCTTTTACATTAATTGCAAACAATGAAAATGATGTGTTTATTGCAAAGACTATAAAATACGAAGAAAAAAACATTAACAAAAATTCTGCTAATTTTGGAAAAATATCTTCTGAAGAGGGAGCTCAAAGTAAAAATAATATTTTAAAATCATATGATTTATTTTTAAATAACAGATACCAAGTTGTTGTGAATGAAAAAACACTTGAGCGAGTTAAAAATTATTTTAAATAATGTTAAACAGAAACTTTAATGATTTTAAGTTTCAACATAAAAGAAACAAAAATCAAATCCTCTACACCACTAGGAAAATAAGAAATGATGACGAAATCCTAAATCTAATAGATAATTTTCTTATAGAAAAAAATAGTTTTGTTTTTGAATCCGTAGAAAAGGGGGAAATAAGAGGTAGATACACTATTTTTGGTAAAAACCCTGATAAAATTTGGGAGTTCAATAATAATAATTCATATTTAGTTACAAACAAAACTAAAAAAAGAATTAAAGGAAAACCTGAAAAAATTATAGAAAAGATAATTGAAGAATTTAAATTTAAGATACCATCAGGGCTTCCTCCTATTAGTTCATTAATTTCTGGTTATTTTTCTTATGATTCAATTAGATACATAGAAAAAATTCCAAACAAATGTAGAGATGATTTAAAACTACCTGATGTAAGGCTTTTAAGACCAAGGGTGTTAGTTGTCCACGATAACTTGAAAAAAAAGATTTTTTATATTGTTAATATCTTTAAGGATGAAAAAATTACAAACTATAAGAATAAATACCTTGAAATTGAAAAACAAATAAATGAATTATTAATTCAAGCTTCTCTCCAAAAAAAAGATTTTAATAAAGCCATTGTCAAAAATATAAAAATTAAATCTAATACAACCAAAAATAAGTTTTTAAAGATGGTAAACAAAGCTAAAAAATACATAAAAATTGGAGATATTTTTCAAGTCGTCTTAAGTCAAAGGTTTGAAGCTAAATTGTCTAAAAGACCATTAGAAATTTATAAAAAACTTAGAATTACTAACCCATCTCCATTTATGTATTTTTTTAATTTTGATGATTTTCAAATTATAGGCGCTAGTCCAGAAATTTTAGTAAGACTAAGAGATAACAAGATTACTGTTAGACCAATTGCTGGAACTAGACCTAGGGGTAAAGATTTAAAAGAGGATAACTTTTTTGCAAAAGATTTGCTTAAAGATAAAAAAGAACTTTCTGAACATTTGATGCTACTTGACTTGGGCAGAAATGATGCTGGTAAAGTTTCTAAAATAGGAACTGTTAAAGTTACAGATAGTTTTATGATCGAGAAATACTCTCATGTAATGCATATAGTTTCCAATGTGATGGGTGCTTATAATAATAAAATTTCAAAATTTAAATCACTACTTGCTGGATTTCCTGCAGGGACTGTTTCTGGTGCACCTAAAATTAGAGCTATGGAAATTATTGATGAGCTAGAAACCACTAAAAGAAAAGTATATGCTGGGGGTATAGGTTATTTTTCTGCGAATGGTGAGTTTGACACATGCATTGCATTAAGAACTGCTGTTGTAAAAAATAAAAAATTTTATGTCCAAGCTGGTGCAGGAATAGTAGCTGACAGTAATCCAATTAAAGAATACGAAGAAACTGTTAATAAAGCCAAAGCTTTAATGAATGCATTAAAATAATGAAAATTTTATTAATAGATAACTATGATAGTTTTACATTTAACTTATATCACTATGTATCATCACTAGGCGTTAAAGTTGATGTGGTTAGAAATGATAAAATCACCCATACACAAATACTAAAAATTAAATATGACAAAATTATTATATCACCAGGACCAGGTAATCCAAATCAATCAGGAAATTGTATTAAAATAGTAAAAGCACTTTATAGAAAAATACCAATTCTTGGAGTATGTTTAGGTCATCAAATTATTGGCCAAGTTTTCGGTTCAAAAATTATTCAAGCAAAAAAGTTAATGCATGGGAAAACTAGTTTTATAAAATCAAAAAAAATAGGTATACTTAAAAATCTTCCCTCTAAATTTGAAGCTACAAGGTATCACAGTCTTATAGTTGATAAAAAAACGTTATCTGATCATCTTGAAATTACTGCAGAAACTGAAGATGGAATTATCATGGGCATAATGCATAAAAAATATAATATTCACGGTGTTCAATTTCACCCTGAAAGTATAAAAACTACCATTGGAATTAAAATATTAAAAAATTTTATTAATTACAAAAGTAAATGAAAGTTTTCATAGATAAATTAAAAGATAAACAAGACTTATCGTTCAATGAAAGCAAAAATGCTTTTGAAATACTAATGGATGGTAAAGCATCAGATGATGAGATATTTGATTTTTTAACTCTACTTTCATCTAAAGGTGAGAGCTCAGATGAAATTGCTGGAGGGGTTTTTGTTTTAAGAGATAAATCTAAAAGAGTTAACGTTAATGACTGTATTGATACATGTGGAACGGGTGGAGACGGTATGAACACACTTAATATTTCAACCGCTTCAGCACTACTTCTATCTAGTATGGGGATAAAAGTTGCAAAACATGGCAATAAAGCTGTTTCCTCTAAATGTGGTTCAGGAGATGTTTTGGAAGCTTTAAATATAAAGATAGATTTAGAGCCTAAAGATATTGAGGAACAAATTGAAAAAAATAACTTTGGTTTTATGTTTGCACCTAACTATCACAGTGCAATGAGATTTGTTGGTCCTACTCGAAAAAAAATAGGAAAAAGAACAATTTTTAATATGATTGGTCCCTTAAGTAGTCCTGCACTAGTTAACAGGCAAGTAATTGGTGTTTTTGATAAAAAACTATTAAAAATTTTTGCTAATGCTTTGAATAATTTAGATATTAAATTTGCCTGGATTGTAAATAGTGAAGATGGATTAGATGAAATATCACCCTATTCAAAAACTAATGTTGTTCAATTAAAAGATGGTAAAATTTCTGAAATATTAATTGATCCTATAAAACTAAATATAGGTGCAAATAAATTTGAAGATTTACTTGGTGATGATGCAAAATTTAACGCAAATAAAATGTTAGATATATTCAAAGGTGAGGATAATGATTTTTCAAAGGCTGTTTGTTTAAATGCTGCAGCAGGTCTTATCGTTTCAGAAAAATATACAATTTTTATTGAAGCTTATAACGAAGCAAGAACACATATATTGTCAGGAAAAACATACAATGACTTAAAGGAAATTCAAAATGTCTAAAGATGTACTAGAGGAAATTATTAAAAAAAAAATTGAAAAAGTTGATTTATTAAAAAAATCAATTTCATTAAATTTTTTAAATGAACAAATAGATCAAAATAAATCATTTATTAACTTTAAAGATAAAATTCAAAACAACATTGATAATAATAAAATCTCTCTAATTGCAGAAATAAAAAAGGCAAGCCCATCTGCTGGTATTATAATTGATGATTATAACCCTATAGAAATAGCAAAAATCTACAATAACAATAAAGCAACATGTTTATCAATTCTTACTGAAGAAGATTTCTTTTTGGGCAGCCTAAGTGACATTAGTAAAGTGAAAGAAAAAATAAATTTACCTGTTTTATGTAAAGATTTTTTTATTGATAAATTTCAAGTACCTCTTGCAAAAAGTTATGGTGCGGATGCAATATTAATTATATTAGCTGGTGTCTCTGACGACCTTGCTAATGAATTATATGAAGAAGCAATGAGACTTAATATGTCAATAATTGTTGAGGTCCATACAATTGGAGAAGCCGAAAAAGCTCTTAACTTTAAAGAAGCATTAATTGGAATAAATAATAGAAATCTTAAAACTTTAAAAACAGATCTTAATACAACTTATGATATCTATAACGTCTTAAGTAATCACTCCTCCCCTTTAATTTCTGAAAGCGGCATTAAAACAAAGGAAGAACTTCTTTCTTTAGAGAACAAAACAGAAATAAAAACTTTTTTAATTGGTGAATCACTTTTAAAAAATTTAAATAAAAATTCTATTTTTTCTGTTCTTTAGTAAAATAAGCCCTTATTTTAAACATTTTTTAGCTATTGCAGAATTAAAAGAACACTTGTAGAACAGATTTTGTACTTTATTTGTTCTTATGCTAACTAAAAAACAAAAAAACCTGCTTTTATTCATCAACAAAAAGTTGAGAGCCTCAGGTGTATCTCCTTCATACGAAGAAATGAAAGACTCTTTAAATTTAAAGTCTAAGTCAGGAATACACAGATTAATAAGTGCCTTAGAAGAAAGAGGTTTTATTAGAAGGTTGGCTCATAAAGCTAGAGCTTTAGAAGTTATAAAACTTCCTGAAACAGCTTCTGCTAATGATATTTACAATAGCTTTTCACCTAGTGTTATCAAGGGTGGTCTAGATACAGAAAATACTAACTTAAATGAAATGGAAATACCTGTATTAGGTAGTATAGCAGCAGGAACACCTGTGGAGGCAATACAAAATGAAGTTTCTCGTATACCTCTGCCAAACAATCTTGAAAAAAATGGTCAATATTTTGGTCTAAAAGTTCAGGGTGATTCAATGATTGAAGCTGGTATTAATGAAGGTGATACTGTTATCATAAAAAGATCTGACACTGCTGATAATGGTAAAATTGTAGTAGCTTTAATAGATGAACACGAGGCAATGTTGAAAAGAATTAGAAGAAAAGGAAAAACTGTAGCGCTTGAAAGTGCTAATAGAAACTATGAAACCAAAATATTTGGTCCAGATAGAGTAAAAGTTCAAGGTGTTCTTGTATCTTTATATAGAAACTTCTAAGAAAATAGTCTAAAAATCATTGATGTCAAAAGTAGCAACAAGATTTGCTCCCTCTCCTACTGGAGCTCTTCATATTGGTGGTGTAAGAACTGCCTTATTCAATTGGCTATATTCTAAAAATAAAAACGGGACCTTTCATTTAAGAATTGAAGATACAGACAAGGAAAGATCTAAAGATGAACACAAAATTCAAATTATCAAGTCTTTAAAATGGATTGGCATTGATCATGATGGTGATGAATACATTCAATCAACTAAAATTAATGATCATGTAAATGTAGCTAATGAACTGCTTAAAAATGGACATGCTTATAAATGTTATTGTTCAAGTGATGAAATAGAAGAGCAAAAAAAACGAGCAAGACAAAAAAAACTTCCTTATGTTTACAATAGAAAATGTAGAGATCTTCAAGAGACTAATGCACCTACAATTATCAAACCAGTAATTAGATTTAAAAGTAAAATTGAAGGAACTTCAGTACTAAAAGATTTGGTGCAAGGAGATGTTGAAATTGAGAATACTACAATAGAGGATTTTATAATATTAAGAAATGATGGAACGCCGACATACAACCTTTCAGCTACTGTGGATGATCATCAAATGAAAATGACACATATAATTAGAGGTGATGATCATAAAATTAATACATTTAAACAAATACAAATATATTTAGCAATGAGTTGGGATCTTCCTAATTTTGCACATATTCCATTAATCCATACTATTGAAGGAAAAAAACTATCAAAAAGAGACAATGCATCAACATTGGACGATTACTCTAAAATAGGAATAATGCCTGATGCTTTAAGAAATTACTTGTTAAGATTAGGCTGGTCTTATCAGGATAAAGAAATATTTACACTAAAAGAAAGCATTGAACTCTTTAATTTAGAAGGAATTGGTAAGTCTCCATCAAAACTAGATATGAGCAGAATATTATCATTGAATGAACATTATATAAAAACTATTAATGAAAATGAACTTTACGATCATCTTGTAAAATATTGTGAAATTTATAAAGAAAAAATTAAACCTGAAAAAGAAACAAAAATTAAACCTTCATTAATCTTTCTTAAGAATAAAGCAAAAACATTAGAAGATATATTTAATAATGCTAAATATATAATTTTTGATGATGTGAAATTTGAAGATAAAGATTTAGAATTAATTGATGATAAAGCAAAAAGTATCATAAAAGAGTTTAAGGAAAAACTAATTTCAATAAATACATTAAATAAAGAAACACTTGAACCCATAGTTAACGATTTAATAAAAAAATATGAAACTAATTTTAAAGGTGTAGGTCAGCCCCTAAGAATTGCTTTAACAGGATCAAAATTTGGTCCTGGCCTGTATGATATAATTATTTCTTTGGGGAATGAAGAAGTGGAACGAAGATTAGGAAACAAGATAATTATTTAAGATTAAAGCTGCTTCACTTGATGAAGAAGATTTTGACTTAATTCCCTCTAAAGTTTTTTTACAATCAACTAATTGTTTTTCAATTAACTCTGGGTTTTTAAGAAAATATGTAACAGTTTTATATATCTCTTCAGCATTACATTCTTTTTGTAATAATTCAGGTATCACCTCCTTGTCATTAATAATATTAATGATGTTTGCGAATCTAACATTAACTAATAATTTAAATATCATAAAATTTATAAAACCTAATTTATAAATAATTATTGAAGGAATATTTGCACTAGAAATTTGAAGTGAAATTGTACCTGATTTAGAGACTGCAAAGATTGAATTAGATAAAACCTGATCTTTAATATCTTCATCTGAAATTATATCTATATTATCTAAATTAGTTTTTTTTACTTTATTGATTATAAATTCTTTATTTTCGTCTGTTGCATGAAAAACAAATAAATGATCAAGTTTTTTTTTGTTCATCAATTTAATAAAATTTAATAAAATTGGTAAAAGAACACTTGTTTCTGATTTTCTACTACCTGGGAATAAGGATATAATTTTTTTATCTTTAGAAATTAAATTATCTAATGATGTGATTATATTGTCTTTTTTTTCAATTAAGGGATGCCCAACAAAAGTATTTTTAATATTTTCTTCATCAAAATATTTTTTTTCAAAATTAAATAATAAAAGTATGTGATCAATAAATTTTTTAATTTTTTTAACTCTATTTTTTCTCCAAACCCATACCTGAGGAGCAACATAATGAATTATCTTTATGTTGTGATTGATATTCTTTACTTTTTCAGCAACTCTTAATGTGAAATCAGGACTATCAACACTAAATAAGATATCAGGATTAAATTTTATAATTTCCTCAACAGTTTTGTTAATTTTTTTTCTAATTTTGAAGATATTAAACAGCACACTAGTAAAACCAAGATATGTAATCTCTTTGAGATCAAATATAGATTTAATTCCTAATTTTTTAATATGTGTTCCACCTACTGACAAATATTCAATATTTGGATTATTAATTTTGAGTTTAGAAATAACTGTTGAGGCTAATTTATCACCAGAGGGTTCGCCCGTTAAAATAAAAATTTTTTTCATATAATCTTAACAAAAATCTTATTTTTATTAGCAAATGCTATACATTTAGTTTTATCTAAAAATATATTTTTTTTAGATCTTAACACTATTCCTTTTAGTCCATATTTTTTACAATCCTTTAGAGTTTGAAGGCCAATAGTTGGTAAATCCATTCTTAAATCCTGTTTTTTTTTAGGTAGCTTAATTAATATTCCCTCAGATTTTTTCTTTAATTTTGATAACATTTTCTTTGTTCCCTGCTGGTCTTCAATAGCTAGAATAGTATTATTTTTAACAATGATTGCTTGAACGTGGTCTAGACTTTTTAGTTTATTAAAGTAAGCAATTCCTTTTTTAATAGAGTTAATGTCACTCTTATTAGCTTTCAATTTAGTATAATTTCCTCTTTTAACCGTTAGTTCAGGGTTAAAAAAGACAGAACTAAGAACTTCTATTTTTTCATTATCTAAAATTTTTATTATAGCTTTAATAATTGCTGCATCACCTAATTTTGCTGCTTTTAAGATACTGGGCATATAATAAATACCTTTAAGGTCCAATCTTAATGTTGAAAATTTTGGTTTTGCAATTTTACCTGCAAATAAAACTTTTTTTGATTTTTTTTCTTTAATTAAATCTATTATTTTACCAAACTTACCAATGCTTATTCGATTAGAGTTTATATCGTTTTTAAATTTATTATTTTTTGAAAAATCAATAATAAAATATCTTTTATTTAATTTTTTTATATTTTTAAGAACAGCTTCTGAAAAATCTGTATCTCCTAAAAATAGTCCAATCATTTTATTTTGAAAATGGTGTACAAATAGGTCTTTTTTTATCTTTCTCTAAAAAATTCACTACCTCTAATACAAGCTCGTTCTTTTTAAAATCTTGATCTAGTTTGATTAAATTTTGAGTTAAATTCTCATCCTTAAAAATTTCTTTATAGGCATCACTTAAATTTAAAATTTTTTTATTTGGAATATTCTTTCTTCTTAAACCTATTAAATTTAATCCTTGTAATACACTTCGATTACCATGAGCAATTCCGTAGGGTATGACGTCTCTTACAACACCACACATTCCTCCTATCATTGCTGACCTTCCAACTCTAGTAAACTGCTGTACAGCTGAATTACCTCCTATTATGACATTACTTTCTATATGAGCATGTCCTCCTAAAGGAACGTTGTTAGCTAGAATAACGTTATCTTCGACTAAACAATCATGTGCTATATGTGAAGAAACCATAAATAAACAGTTATTTCCTACTTTAGTTATTCCACCACCGCCAGCAGTTCCGGGGTTAATGGTTACATATTCTCTAATTTTATTGTTGTCACCAATTTCAAGCTTCGTTTCTTCACCTGCAAATTTTAAATCTTGAGGATCATTTCCAATTGATGCAAATGAATAGATCTTATTATTAGTTCCAATTTTGGTATGTCCAACAATACTTACATGTGATTGTATTATGGAATTTTCTCCTATTTCAACATTGGGACCTATTAAAGCGTAAGCTCCAATACTAACATTGGCACTAATTTTAGCTTTTGGATCAATAATTGCTGTTTTATGTATCATTTACTTTCTTTTAAAAAATCTCTAATATTTTTTGCAGGATATCCCATTACTTTTGAATTATCCTTGATGTTTTTTATCACTCCACTACCACCTGCTATTTCAACATTATTGCCAATAGTTAAATGACCAGAAATCCCAGCTTGTCCACCAATTCGAACGTTGTTGCCAATGATGGAGCTACCAGCAATTCCTACTTGACCTGCTATAATTGAATTGTCTCCAATTTTAACATTATGAGCAATATGAATTTGATTATCTAAAAATGAATTTTTTCCAATAACAGTATTAGACATAGAACCTCTATCAATAGTGCAACCACAACCAATTTCAGAATTTTCACCAATTATTACAATTCCAATATGTGGATATCTTAAATTTTTTTTAGTAACAGGAAAAAAACCAAACCCATGTTTACCAATAACGCAATTATCTAAAACTGTAACGTTATTATCAATTAATGTGTTTCTTATAATAACATTTGATCCTATTGAGCAATTATCACCAATTGAAACATTCTGTTCAATAATAGTATTATGTCCAATTAAACAATTAGATCCAAGGGTAACATTGTCACCAATTAAAACATTATTTCCACATTTTACTTTATCTTTAAATTTTGTTTCAGTTATATTTCTAGCTGTATAATCAAAGTTATCATTAATTGAAGTAGGATAAAACTTTGATGTAACTTTAGAAGTTGAAACCAAAACATTCTCAACAATTAATGGTGTGCAGCTCTTTGGTAATTCGTCTTTTAAAATCTCAGTTGTTAAACAAAAAGAGGCTTTGGTATTTTTTGCAAAATTTTTATATTTTTTAGAATGAAAAAAAGTAATGTCATTTTTTTTTGATGTAAGTAGATCTTTAATATCATTAATTTCTTGATCATTATCAATATTAAGGTCATCAAGGTTTATTAATTGTAAAATATCAGATATATTAAGGGGACCATTATTTTTAAAAAAAGGATTAATCACAAATCCTTTTTACCAAAGCTAATTAAGCTGTGTTATCAAGATTTGTTGCTGATTATTTCTTATCAACAATAGTAGCTGACCATTGAGCATCAGCCATTTTTTTTCCATCAACAAAGGCATCACCTTTATATTTCCAAACCCTACCATGAGTTCTGATCGCTTGAATTTTTAATTCTAGTTTACAATCAGGTATTACAGGATTTCTAAATCTTGCTTTTTCTATACCCATTAAAAAAACTAACTTATTATCATATGTTTCTTTATCTAAACCATGAGCCGTTAATGCTGCAGCAGCCTGACCGAATGCTTCTACAATTAAAACGCCTGGCATAACAGGGTTATCAGGGAAATGACCTTGAACGAAAAAGCTATCTTTTTTAACATAAACAATAGCTGTGGCAGAAGATAGTTTTTCAATATCGTGCAACTCATCAATTAGTAACATTGGCTCCCTATGAGGTAGCAAATTAGCAATTTGTTTTTTATCTAGCATTTTATTTACTCATTAATTTTAAATTCTTTAACTTCGGAATTAACAATTTTAATAACTTCGTCTGTAATGTCTAGTTGTGTTTTAGCAACAACTAAATCCTTTTTTTGTAAAATAATAGCTATTTCTTTGTCATTTGAAAATTTAACTAAAATCGGATTAATCAATTTTAAAAGATTGTTGGTATTATCTATTTTTAATTTATTAAAATCAGATAACATTTTATTTCTATTTTGATTGTAGTTATTAATCTCAGATTTCAGTTCATTAACCTTATTTTTAAAATCATTTTCAGATATAATATTTTTTTGAGAAATCAACTTTGTTTCTTTTTCTTTGAATTTTTTTTCTTCCTCATTTAAAAATTTCAAATTTTTTTTATTAAGATCTGTTAATTGTTTTAAAATTGAAGAGCCTGCATTAGATGTTGAAATAACTTTATCCATATCTATGAATGCTATTTTTTGTTCAGAATAAACTGAGTTAGTATAAAACAAAAAAAAAACTAAAAATAATGAGAGTAGTTTTTTCATTAAAAAGTCGTACCCAAATTAAACCTGAAAGATTCAGTTATATCATTTTTACCTTTGGTAATAGGTTCAGATAAAGAAAAACTTAGAGGACCAATTGGCGTGAGGTAATCTAAAGCAATTCCTATTGATGATCTAATTTTACTTTCATCACTTAATGATGAACTATAATCTATACCCCAGACATTTGCTGCATCAAAAAAAATAGAAAAATTAGTATTCTGTGAATTTGGTAATATTTGAGATAGACTTGTTGCTATATTTATTGAGGTTGCATAATTTCCACCAATAAAATCCGCACCATCTTTTGGACCAACTTTTCCTGACTCAAACCCTCTTAGTTTGCTTGACGGTAAAAACAATCTATCAGAAAGTTTAATATCTTTACCAGCTAAAGAATTTGCAGTTTTACCAAAAAAACCAATCGAAAAAACATTTTCATCTAGCCATTCATTGTAGATTTTATAATCATATGTATTAGTTAAAGTATAACTTTCACTTATTAAAGGAATATTTTGCGAAAACCTACTAATATAACCATCTGAAGTTTTGTATCTTTGGTCTCTCTTATCATAACTAACAGTTTGATTAAAAAAAGTATCAAAATATGATCCTTCTTGTTTTTTCATACTAGCAGAAGCTGTGTTATCGGTTTCTAGTTTCTCAACATACGAAGAAACACCTGTATTCCAATAAAGGTCATCATAAAACTCGAAACCACTTCCAACAGAAAATCCAGTTTTATTTGACTTATAACCAAAATTTTTAAGTCTATCTGTGATCGTGCTTTCCAATGAGGTGCTTAATGATCTGTTAGAGCCCTTATAGTTAGGGTTATTCATTGAAATAATTCCTTTAAGACTTTCATCGCTAACTGAAATATTAGATGCAAACTCTATACCTCTACCAAGAAAATTATTTTCTGAAACACCAAAAGAAACAGTTCCACCATTGGTACCAACACCAGCTCCAGCCATAATTTCACCTGTAGGTTTTTCTTCGACTGTAATATTAATTATTTTTTTATTTTCATTATCAATATTTAGAATTTCAGACTCAACTTTACTAAAAAAATTAAGTCCTCTTAAATTATTTAATGTTCTGGTTTGAAGTAACTCATTAAAAGCATCCCCCTCATCAACTAGAAGGTTATTTCGAATTACTTCTTCACGTGTAACATTATTTCCCAGTATGTTAATTTTATCAACATAGAATTTTTCTGACTCTTCTATATCAAATGTAAGATTGATTAAATTGTCTTTTATACTTTCATTAACTGTAGAATTTAAAAACTCAAATTGTTCATTTAAAACAATTTTATCAATTTCTTTTAAAATATTATCAATAGAATTGAGAGAATAACTTTCTCCTTTAAGCTTTTTAAAAATATTATCTAATTGTTGAAAATTAGCACGATCATAATCTAATGGAAGATTAAGATTGAATTCATTAAAATAAAATTTATTACCAGATGAAATATTATAAATTATTTCAAACTCATCATTGCCAAGATAGTTAGCAAATGACGACTCAATAACAACGTTAAAAAAACCTTTATTCTTATAAAAATTATCTAACAATCTTTTATCATAATTAATTAAATTTTCATTCAAGTATTTCTTGCCAGAAAGAAACTTCCAAAATTTATATTCCTCACTAATAATTATATTCTTTAATGTACTGTCTTTAAATTTTTTATCCCCAATGAATGAAATTTTTGAAATTTTAGATTTTTCACCAAGTTCAATTTGGTAAAGGAGATCAATTTTATTATCCCCTAAATCTTGATAGGAGGATGTGACTTTAGAAAAGTAATAACCATCATCTTTAAGAAAACTTAATATAGCTGCTTCATCTTTTTTAATTAAAGTTGAGTTATAAGATGACCTATTTTTTAAAGATAAAATTTCATACAAAGATTCTTTAGTTTTTTTTCTTTTAATTCCCTCTATTAAAACTGTTTGAATTATTGGATTTTCCAATACATCTATAGTTAGATTATTATTTTCAATTTTAACTGTAACATCTTTAAAAAAACCAGATTTATATAATTTTTTTAAAATTTCATTTATGGAATTTTCGTTTAAAGGTATGTTATCTTGAATTTCTGAAAAAACTAATATTGTTTCATTTGAAATCCTCTCGTTACCATTAATAATGATTTTTTCATAATTTTTTGAGTATGACGAAAATGTCAAAAAAATAGAGAGTAAAATTAATTGAATAAAAAATCTAAACATAGCGAGTTTATACACTCATAGAGCTAATTTTTAAACTTACATAATCACTTAAATTTTGAATTTCATCAATATTTCTGGGCTTCATTGACTTAAATTTATTGAATTCAGGAGTATTACAAATTTTTAACAATGTATTTGATATATCGGTAAATTTAATCTTATTATTTAAAAAAAGTTTCACTAATTTATCATTTGCACTCACAATTATAGTCTCAAATAAAGAATCTTCATTACTCAAATTATTAAGAATTTTAATTACTGGGAATCTAATATTTTCGATTTTTTTAAGGTTTAGATTATTTAAAGTTTTAATATCGATATTCTTAGATTTAAGTTTTTTGTTTGTATTAAAATAAATAGAATTGAATATTGGAATTTTCATATTAGTATCATGAACTAAAAGTTTTGATAAACCATTATTAAATTTTACTATTGCATGTAAGTATGACTTTGGATGAATTAATATTTCAAGTTGTTTATAATTTAGGTTAAAGATCTTTTTTGCTTCTATAATTTCAAAAACTTTATTCATCATTGTAGCAGAGTCGATTGTAATTTTTTTTCCCATCGACCAATTAGGATGTTTTAATGCATCTTTAACTGAAATATCTCTAAATTTTTTTAATGATAAATTTCTAAATGGGCCACCAGAAGCTGTTATGTAAATTTTTTCAAAATTATTTTTTTTATTATTATCTAATAGTGACCAAATAGAAAAATGTTCAGAATCAACTGGTACAAAATATGTTTTATATTTTTTTAAATCTTTTTTAATTAAATTCCATCCACATATGATGGATTCTTTGTTTGCTATCGCTATAGTTTTAGTAAATTTAATAATATCCAAAGTTGGTTTTAATCCCTCAAACCCTGAAATTGCACACATTGAATAATCAATTTTATTTTTTGTACTAAAAATTTTATTTAACGAATCAAAGTTATTAAAAACTTTAACTTTAGCATTTTTCAAAAGTTTGGTTGTAATTAAAAAAGAATTATAATCAGTGACAATTACATTTTTAACATTAAACAATTTAACTTGTTTTATTAATTTCTTATAATCTTTATTTGCTGTGAGTAATTCAATTTTAAAGTTTTTTTGATCATCATTAATAATCTTTAATAATGATGATCCAATAGAGCCTGTAGATCCGAAAATTGCAATTTTTTTCATACTAAATAATTATAAACAAAAAAATTCCAAGTGGTATTGCAAAAATTATTCCATCTATTCTATCTAAAACACCTCCATGGCCAGGTAGTAAATCACTTGTATCTTTAACTTTTGCTTTGCGCTTTAATAGTGAAATGAATAGATCTCCTAATTGAGATGTTAAGGATATAATGATTGTTATTAAAAAAAGATTTACTAATAATTGATCAATTTGAACTTTATAAAAAAAGGGGATCAACAATATAGAGAACATGAAAGAACCAATTGATCCAGAAATTGTTTTATTGGGGCTAATTTTAGTTAGTTTTTTTCCTTTAAATATTTTTCCACAAACAAGCCCTCCTATGTCTGACAGTATTGCAACTAAAACAGAATATAAAAGGTAGATTTTAAGATTAGAATTCTCTGATTCTATAGTAAAAATTAAATAAACTAATCCTGATAAATAAATTAAAGATAAAGCTTTATAAGAGAATCTAAAAAATTTATCCTTTAAAATATTTTTTTTAAAAATTTTTGATATTAATGCATAAAATTCAATCCATGAAATTATTGCTATAATTATTAAAGAAATTATCATTATATACGAGTAAAAAAACATTCCAACTAAAAGGACAATAAGAAGTATTGAGGTTAAAATTCTTTTTTTAATATTTAAGTTCATTAAATTGATCCATAATTTCTTTTAATATTTTTAAATTTGTTCATAATTTTATCAAAATCTTTACCAGTAAAGTCAGGCCATAATTTCTTTTCAAAAAATATCTCAGTGTAAGATAGTTGCCATAGTAAAAAGTTACTTAGTCTATGGGTATTGCCTGTCCTTATTAAAATATCAGGATTCGGAAGATGTTTTGTATATAAATTATTATCTATATTTTTTTCATTTATTGTTATTTTTTTTTTTTAATCTTTTTTATGGTATTAATTAATTCAATTTTCGAACCGTAGTTTAAGGCAATATTAACTTGTAACATTTTTTTATTAAAAGTTTTTTTTTCTGACAATTTAATTAATTTTTTAAGTTTTGGTGGTAATTTATTTAATTCACCAATGAACTTAAGCTTAATATTTTTTTCGATAATTTTATTAATCTTTTTTTGTAAAAAGTTTTCTAATAAATTAAATAAAAAAACGATTTCATTTTTGGGTCTTTTCCAATTTTCAGAAGAGAAAGTATAAAGAGTTAAAAACTTAATTTTATGTTTGATGCAGTGATTAATGATTAGATCAACTGTATTTAAGCCAGCTCTATGACCTGCATTTCTTGATTGTTTATGCTTAACGCCCCATCTACCGTTTCCATCCATGATGATGGCAACATGTTTAATTGGGTTCATATGGTCATTATTTCTTTTTCTTTGGCTTCAACTTTAGTATCTATGATTTTAATATGCTCATCCGTAAATGATTGTACTAATTTTTCATTAATCTTTTCTTCATCTTCACTAATTATTTTTTCTTTAACTAGGTTTTTTAAATCATCATTGGCTTCTCTTCTAATATTTCTAATTGAGATTTTACACTTTTCACCCATAGATTTGATTAATTTTTTAATCTCTGTTCTTCGTTCTTCATTTAAATCTGGTACTGGCAACCTAATTAATTGACCATCAATTTGAGGATTTAAACCTAATTCTGATTTTTTAATTGCAGTATCAACAAGTGGCACATTATTAAGATCCCAAACTTGGATGTTAATTGTTCTGGCATCTGGAGTTGTTATGCTTGATACTTGATTTAAAGGCATTGCTTGACCATAAACATCAACTTTAACAAGATCTAACATCGAGGCATTTGCTCTGCCAGTTCTTAATGATGTTAACTCTTTCTGAAAAACTTCAATGGTTTTATCCATCTTCTGGCTATATGTTTTTTCATTAAACATTTATTCACCTATTTTAATTCTTAGAAAATTGTTAATCTTTAAATCGGGTATGTTTAGTTCTTTTATGATATCTTGAACTTTCTTTTTTGGTTCCATAACCCAGGCTTGTGTTAATAAAGCATTTTCTTCTTTAAATTTATTCATTTTACCTAAACTAATTTTTTGTGCAATCTCCTCGGGTTTTCCTGAGTTTTTTAACTCTTCTGCAACAAGATCCTGTTCTTTTTGAAGAAGATCTTTATCAATCAAATCTGAACTTAGTGCCAAAGGATTTGAAGCTGCAATATGCATTGAAAGTTGTTTACCAAAAGCTTTAACATCTTCACTATCGTTTGAGGTCTCAAGTGAAGTTATGACAGATAGTTTAGACAAATTATCTTTAACTACAGTATGCAAATAATTAAAATTTTTAGAACCTGGTTGGCTAAATGTTTTAGCTTTACCAAGTGTTATCTTTTCTCCCATTTTTGCAATTAATGCAACAAGGCTATCTTCAACTGTTTCTCCATTTGCCATTTTTGATTTATTGAGTTTCTCTAAATCAGATGAATTTTGATTATTCAGCTCACTTAATTCTTTTGCAAAGGATACGAAGTCATCATTTTTAGCAACAAAATCTGTTTCACAATTAATTTCAATAACTGATATTTTATTTTCATCACCTGAAGTCGCAATAACACCTTCTTTAGCATCTCTTGACATTTTTTTTGAAGCTTTAGAAATTCCTTTTACTCTTAAAATTTCAACAGCTTTATCTAAGTCACCTTCAGATTCTTTGATTGCTAAATTACAATCTTTAAATCCAGCACCAGTTGCTTCACGTAATTGTTTTACTTTTTCTATATCACTCATGTTAATTTAGTTTTTCCTTATCTTTTTTTGAAAATTTAGCATCTAACTTTTCTCTATCAATCTCCTGAATAGTTTTTGATGAAGTTTCTTTTGTTTTTGTTTCATCAACATCTGGTTTTTCCACAGATTTAGATGGAGCAGCTTTTTTTGCATTTTCAATAGTTTCTTTTACTAAATTACAATACAAATCAATCGCTCTTCTAGCATCATCGTTACCAGGAATTGGGTAATCAATACCATCAGGATTAGAATTGCTGTCAAGAATAGCACAGATTGGAATACCTAATTTAGAAGCTTCAGCAATAGCTAGAGATTCATAATTAGTATCAATAATAAAAACTAGATCGGGAACCTTTTTCATTTCTGCAATTCCACCTAATGCTCTTTCTAATTTATCTTTTTTAACACTCATCTTTAATAGTTCTTTTTTTGTAAAGCCTCTATTTTCAGCTACAAGATCAGCCTCATATTTTTTCATCTTTTTAATTGATCCTGAGATTGTTCCCCAGTTGGTTAGCATTCCACCTAACCATCTATAGTTTACAAAGTATTGTCCAGTTTCTTTTGCAACTTCAGCAATAGCTTCTGATGCTTGTTTTTTAGTAGATACAAAAAGAATTTTGCCATTATTGGCTATCGTATTGTAAACTTTTTCCAAAGCTACATTGGTTAGTTCTAATGTTTGAGTTAAATCAATAATGTGAATTGAATCTCTTTTTCCAAAAATGTATTTTTTCATCTTTGGGTTCCATCTTAAGGTCTTATGACCTAAATGAACGCCTGCTTCTAATAGTTGTTGGATAGTTAGACTTGGTATTTTCATATTTATTCCCGGTTAAGCCACCACAGTAATTTCCATTTAAGGACCGGAGGTATAAAACCACAAACTGTGTGAGTGTTAATTTAATTTAAGAGTTATTTACAAATTATTTATAAAACAAACAAGTCTTTTTTAATGAATAGTTGTCGAAATATCTTTATTTCTGATAATATTGATAGATTTCCTGTCAATTAGACGCTTGTTTTTCAATTTAAAGCTAATTTCATTGTTTTTATCAGTTATATTAATTTTTACCTCAGTTGTCCCCTCTTCATTCACTAAATCAGATATTTTATCGATGTCTTTAATTGATTTAATATTAAATAAAATTTCGTTAACAGGCTTATTAAAAAGATCCTTGAGAGATGCAATTTTTTGAACATTTATTCTTTTAAATCTATTTTCATCGTTAGAAATGGTTTTGATCAAAGTTATGATTAAGGAGCTACCCTCCACTAAAGCCTCTCTATTAAGTTCTAAAATATCTGAAAAAATAAACAGCTCAAAAACACTAGTTAAATCAGTGAACTTAATAACTCCGTATGAATTACCTTTTGCAGTTTTTCTTTCAGTGATTTTTAAAAGTGTAGCTGCAATATTTGCCTCTTTTATTGTATCATCCAAATTAAATTGTGCGTAATCGACAATTTTATAGTCATCAAAAATTTCTTTAAATTGATTTAAAGGATGGTCAGATATAAAAAAACCAATAGCTTCAAATTCTCTTGATAAACGATCCTCAAACTTCCAATCATCAATATTTAGAACTATTTCATTATCCTGTTCTTCATCTAAGCCAAAAAGATCAATTTGATTTGCTGCTTTGTTTTCATAAATATTTTTTGTTTTTAAAATAAAATTTGGAATAGAATTAAATAAGGCTTGTCGATTGTTATCTATATTATCAAAAGCTCCTGCTTTAACCAAACCTTCTAATTGAAGTTTATTTATATCTTTAGGATTAACTCTATTTAAAAAATCATTTATAGATTTAAAATCTCCATTTTCATTTCTTTCTTTAACAACATTTGATATTGCTTCATAACCAACACTTTTAATTCCACCAAGAGCATAATAAAAATTATTGTCATCGAATTGAAAATCTGCAAAGCACTTATTAATATCAGGTCGTATAACTTTAATATTAATTCTTTTTAGTTCTTCATGGAATTCTCCCAATTTATTTTGATTTGAAATATCCATTGTCATAGATGCTGCAAAAAATTCTTTAGGATAATAGGTTTTTAAAAAAGCAGTTTGATAGGAAATTATAGCATAAGCAGCAGCATGACTTTTGTTAAATCCATATTCAGCAAATGGTTCAATTTTTAAAAATATACTAGCTGCAACTTCTTTGCTAATTCCATTTTTCAAAGCACCAGCAATAAATCCCTGTTTCTGCTTTTCTAATTCGGCTCTTTTTTTTTTACCCATAGCTCTTCTTAAAATATCTGCCTCACCAGCGGTAAAACCAGAGAGTTTTTGTGCTATTTGCATCACTTGTTCTTGATAAATAATAACTCCATAAGTAGGTTTTAAAATACCCTCAAGTAATGGATGCAAATAATCAGGTGTTTGTCTTCCGTGTTTACAGTCATTGTAAATTGGTATGTTGCTCATAGGTCCTGGACGATAAAGAGCAACAAGAGCAATAATATCTTCAATATGATTGGGTTTCATTTGCAACAAAGCTTCGCGCATACCAGCACTTTCAACTTGAAATAATCCAACAGTGTTACCAGAAGATAAAAGTTCAAAAACTTTTTGATCATCAAAATCAATATCTTCAATTTTGAAATCTTTAACTTTTTTATTAATCAATTTTTGTGTTCTATTAATAACTGTTAAAGTTTTTAATCCTAAAAAATCAAACTTGATTAAGCCAGCATTTTCTGCTGAATACATGTCAAATTGTGTTGATGGTAACAGCAAGTCTGCTGCAGCATCTTTGTATAAAGGTACAACTTCTGTTAATTTTCTATCAGCTATTACAACGCCTGCTGCATGTGTTGCTACATTTCTATTTAAACCTTCTAATTTTAAAGAAAGATCAGTTAATTTTTTTACACGTGGGTCTTCATTAACTAATTTTTGAAGTCGTGGTTCACTATTAATACACTCAGTTAGACTTTGAGGTCTAGAAGGATCAAAAGGGATCATTTTTGAAATACTGTCAACAAAACCATATGGTAGACCTAATACTCTACCAACATCTCTAATAACCATTCTTGCTTTTAATTTTCCAAATGTAATTATATGAGCAACACTATCTTTATATTTTGTAGTTAAATATTTAAAAACAAGATCTCTTTTTTCCTCACAAAAATCTATATCAAAGTCAGGCATTGATACTCGATCAGGGTTTAAAAATCTTTCAAATATTAAATTAAATTTAATCGGATCAACATCCGTAATGGATAAACACCAAGCAACCAGTGAGCCAGCACCAGAACCTCTACCAGGTCCTACTGGAATATCGTTATTTTTAGCCCATTTAATATAATCAGATACAATCAAAAAATAACTTGGATATTTCATTTCAATTATGATTTTTAACTCATGATCTAGTCTGTCTTTGTATTTCAAGAATTTATCATCTGTTTTTAAATTGTTTTCTTCAATTTTAAAAACTTTCTGAAATTTTTCTTTTAATCCGTCTAGCGAATCTTTTTTAAGTATTTCATCAGCACTACCTCCTTTTTCAGAACTAATATTTGGAAGTACAGGTTTTGAAAACTGTGGTCTAAAATTACATTTAAATGGTAAATTGAAGTTATTTTCTAAAGCTTCAGGAAGATCTGAAAATAGCTTTGACATTTCTTCATTAGATTTAAAATAATGCTGGTTGCTATATTTAATTCTATTTTTTTCATTAACATAAGTTTTAGAACCAATGCACGTTAAAGCATCATGAGCTTCGTGCATGTCGGGTGTTAAGTAATAAACTTCATTTGTAGCTATAATTGGTATTTGAATTTTTGAAGATTGTTCTAAATTGAATTTTTCAAAAGCAATTTCGTTTTGATCACCATGTCTTTGGATTTCTAAGTAAAAATTATCATTAAATTTTGATGATAAGCTTCTATATAGTTTTGATATTTCATCTAAACGACCTTTTTCAAATAGTTTACCGAATAACCCTTGAATAGTTCCAGAAAGTAAGGACACACCCTCAGTGTCTATTAAAAGATCTTTTACATCTAAATGAGGGTCAGATAATGCATCATTTTCAAGGTAAGACCTTGAGGAAAGTTCAATAATTCTCTTATATCCATTTTCGTTAAGAGCTATTAGGGGTAATAGCCCTGTTGTATCTTCAAATTTAAAATAGATTTGAGTGCCAATAATTGGCTGTGTACCAACCTTAGAAATATTTTCAGCAAACTCTAATGCACCACATAAATTAGATGTGTCTGAAATACCTAAGCAAGGTATTTTTTTTTCTTTACAAAAATCTTTTAAGTTATCAATTTTGATAGCACCTTCACAAATTGAATACTGTGTATGAATTTTTAAGTGATTAAAATTTTGATTATTTAATTCTGGCATTGATAGCTTTTATATTACCATCAATCATTTCTAATTTGCAATCAGCCATATTAGCAAAAAATCTATTGTGAGTTGCATAAATTATTAATCTATTTTTATTTTTTAATTTATATAAAACATTAAAAACCTCTTTAGCAGTAGTATGATCTAAGCTGCCAGTAGGCTCGTCTGCTAATATAATTTCAGGTTCATTAATTAGTGCTCTAGCCATTGCAATTCTTTGCATTTCACCTCCTGATAGTTCAGATGGAAAATGAGCTTCACGTGATGAAAGACCCATTGTTTTTATAATTTCTTTTGCTCTTTCAATTGAATTTTTTTTATCATTTGTTAAAGCTAAACCAGCTAAATAAACATTCTCTAATGCAGTAAAATCTGGAAGTAAATTATTTTGTTGATAGATAATACCAATTTTACTTGATCTAATTTTATCATTTTTCGCATTTTCATTAAAGTTTACTGGTGTTTTATTAATTATCAATGAACCAGTGGTAGGTTTATCTATTAGTGACAAAACATTTAATAATGTAGACTTTCCAGATCCAGATGGACCAACTAGAGAATAAATCTTACCTTTTGTAAAAGAATAATTAATTTTTTTTAAAACATTTATTTTTTTATTGTTAGAAAAAGATTTAGATATGTTCTTTAATGATATCAAATTATTCATACTTAAGTCCTTTAACAGGGTCTAATTTTGAAGCTTTTATTGCTGGAAAAATTGAAACGATAATAGTTATAAAAATTGAACAAAGAGAAATTATAAAAATTGAAGTTGGGTTTATTTCAGAGGGCATTGTGCTCAAAAAATAAATCTCTTCAGGAAATAAGCTAATATTAAATGTATTACTTAAGAATTCTCTCAGGTTTTCAATGTATAGAGAAAATATTACACCTAAAAAGATTCCAAAAAGTGTTGCTGTAGTTCCAATAATAACACCAACAAGGAAAAATATCTTAACAATAGACTTGTTCATGACACCAATCGACTTGAGTATAGCTATATCTCTTGTCTTATTTTTAACTAAAATTGTAAGACCCGAAATAATGTTAAAAGCAGCTACTATAATAATCAAAGATAAGATTATAAACATTACATTTCTTTCAACTTTTAATGCAGAAAACAATGAGCTATTCATATCAGCCCAACTATATACAAATTCATTTTTGAATATTTCTTGAATTTTATTTTTTGCTTCTTCAATATTTGATGGTTTGTTCAAATAAATTTCTAGGTTACGGTCTTCTTTTTTAAAACTAAAGAAGTTTTCCAATGTTTCTAAATTTATAAAAGCAATATTTGCATCAAAATCCGCTAAACCACTATCAAAGATAGATCTAATAATAAAAGTTTCTTGCCGGGGTAGACTTCCTATTATTGTTTCAATGCCTACTGGAGACATTATTGATACTTTATCTCCTACACTAAGATCTAAATTAAAACTTAATTCTTTACCTATTGATATCGATTTCTTTGTTAATTGGTTTGATTTACCAATTAAGTTTCCTTTTTTTACAACATCAAGTTTTAGAAAGTTTTCTCTACTATAACCTCTTAAAATTAAACCTTTAGTGTAGTTTTTACTAATAACAATTGCTTCACCAGAATTACTAAGTATTAATTCTTTTGAAATTAATTTTAGATTTTCACTATTTAGTTTTTCTAAATTAATAGAAGTTTCATATGGCTTAACAGTGACATGAGCATTAAATCCTACAATCTTATTAATTAACTCACTTCTAAAGCCATTCATAACAGACATCACAATAATAAGTACTGCAACACCAAGGCTAATTCCAATAAATGAAAAAATGGATATTATATTTAAAAAACCGTCTTTTTTTCTGGTTTTTAAATATCTAAGTGTAATTTCTTTTTCTAATGCAGAAATCAATTTTTTAATTTTTGTTCAGTTAAAATTTGAGTTATTTGATCTAGTGTTAAACTTTTAGGATCCTTTCCAATCTCTTTAAACTCTAATAAATTATCTTCTGAATTTTTTCCTAAAATTATTTGATAAGGCACACCTATCAAATTAAATTTTTTAATTTTAGATGAAAGATTTTCATCCATATCATCAATAATTGTATCAATATTTTTACTTTCAAAATGTTTAAAAAGTTTATTCGCTTTATCTAATGCCGATGTATCATTTTTGTTAATCATAGGTATTATTGCAAGTTCGTATGGTGCTACAGAAAATGGCCATTTCATTATTTCATCTTTTTGATCATATTTAGCTTCTATAATTGCTCCAACTAGCCTTGATACACCAATTCCATAAGATCCCATTTTAACAAAATCTTTTTTGCCACCTGGGAGATCTACAGCTGCATTTAAAGCTTTTGAATATTTATCTCCAAAATAAAAAATGTGACCTACCTCTATACCTTTTGTAATTAACCTATTTTCTTCTGACACCTTTTCTTCAAATTCATTTTTATTAAATTTTTCATCGGCTACAGCGTAATATTGTTCATATTTTTTTCTTAAGTCTTGTAAGGATTGTCTATCCAATACAGTTCCTTCACTACCTAAATCAAAAACTCTTTTATCTGTAAAAATTTTACTTTCTCCTGTATCTGCTAAAATAATAAATTCATGAGATAAATTTCCACCAATTGGTCCCGTATCAGCTGCCATTGGTATTGCTGAAAGTTCTAATCTTTTAAATGTTTTTAAATATGAGAAAAAGAATTTATTATACGAGAATGTTGCATCTTCGTCATTAACGTCAAACGAATATGCATCCTTCATATAAAACTCCCTACCTCTCATTATTCCAAATCTTGGTCTAACTTCATCTCTAAATTTCCATTGTATATGATATAATAATTGAGGAAGTGACTTATAAGATTTTACACTTGATCTAAATATATCTGTAACCAACTCTTCATTGGTTGGTCCATAAAGCATTTCTCTACCTTGACGGTCTTTAATACGAAGCATTTCATCACCATAATCGTCATAACGACCACTTTCTTTCCAAATATCACTGGGCTGTATAGTTGGCATAAGTATTTCTTGGGCACCAATTTTATTTTGTTCTTCTCTTACTATTTGTTCAATTTTTTTCATCACCTTAAAACCTAAAGGTAGCCATGAATAAATACCTGCTGAGGATTGTTTAATCATACCAACCCTTAGCATTAACTGATGTGATTTAATTTTTGCTTCTGATGGGTTATTTTTTAATATTGGAATGAATGACTTTGAAATGTACATTTTAATTAATTATATATCTTAAATTTAAATATTCATATTTTATCAATAAATAAATTATCACGAAAATAACTGTTGTTATACCAGTACAATAAATGAATTTTTTTAGCATCTTAGGATTTTCAGGAGAACCTGCGTCTTCACCATCAATTTTGATAGATTTTTGTCTATTTACATCAATTGGAAGGATTGTAAAAAAAACTATCCACCAAATTATTATATAAATTATAGCAAGACCTGTTGCACTCATTTAAATTCTTACTAGGTTGATATTGATAAATGGTCTTTTACCAGTGAAATCTTTAGCACATTTTCTACATGTTATTTTTAAAGCATCAATTAAATTAAATTCTTGCTTTTTACTTTTTATAGAAAAAGTTCTAGTTGTTTTTTCGATTGCTTCTTCTAATTCGTATATAAACTCATCGACATCATAAACAGGCAGTCCTCTAAAAGTTAACACGGGTCTTTTGTGGATATTACCTTTTGCAGTAATTAAAATAGTAACCTCCATATAACCATTTGCACTAATGTTTTTTCTATCTTTAATTGATTGAGCATCTTCTTCTACACTCATATTACCATCCAAATAAAGTCTACCACTTGGTGCTTTATCAAAAACATGTGGTTTGCCAGGTGCTAATTTTACAATATCTCCATTTTCAACTTGAACAGGATGTGGAACTTTCATTTCTTTAGCAAACTTCATATGCTCAATCATATGTCTGTGTTCACCATGAACAGGAACTGCACATTGAGGTTTTACCCAATCGTACATCTCTCTAAGATCATCTCTATTGGGATGTCCAGAAACATGAACAAATTCGCTTTCTTCTGAAATAACTTCAACGCCATCTTTAACTAGTTGATTTTGTAATTTATACAATTTTTTCTCATTACCTGGAATAATTTTTGAAGAAAAAATAACAGCATCATCTTTTTCAATGAATACATCTGGGTGAGTATTACTAGAAATTCTCATTAGTGCTGCCATAGGTTCCCCTTGGCTACCTGTACAAAGATAAACTATTTTTTCTCTAGCAATTTTTTTGGCATCACGCGCATCGACAGGTTCTATAACATTTTTTAAATAACCACATTGTCTTGCTGCTTTAAATATTCTATGCATGGACCTTCCTACTAAAGATATTTGTCTACCAGTTTTTTCTGCACAATAAAAAGCTGTTTCCATACGTGCAACATTTGAAGCAAAAGAAGCCATTACAATTCTCTTTTTAAGGCTACCCATGATATTTAATAAGCTTTTTCTAACATCTAACTCTGAACCAGCTTTACCCATGCTAAATACATTTGTTGAATCACAAATCATAGCAAGCACACCCTCATTACCAATTTCTTTAAGTCTATCTGAATTGATCTTTTCACCAATAAGTGGCTCAGGATCAATCTTCCAATCACCAGTATGCAATATTACACCTGCTGGAGTTTCAATTCTAAGACCATTGGGCTCAAGGATTGAGTGAGTTAGAGTTATATATTCTATTTTAAATGGATCTAAATTTACTGTTCCATTTAATTGAACTATTTTGAGAAACTTAGTTACATCTATATTTTTTTCTTTAAATTTTTCTTTTATTAAAACCGCTGTAAATGGAGTTGCAAAGATTTTACATTTAAGTTGAGGCCAAAGATGTGCGATCGCACCAATATGATCTTCATGTGCATGAGTTAAAATAATTCCTAAAAGGTCATCTTTTTTATCAACAATAAATCCAGGATCTGGGTAAATAAGATCAATACCGGGTAAAGTATCATCAGCAAATGTAACCCCAATATCAACCATGATCCATTTATGCTCACCAGGTTTACCATAGGCAAATAGGTTCATATTCATACCAATTTCTCCGGACCCTCCTAGAGGGCAAAATAATAATTCATCTTTCATATTTATTTAATTAAGGTAGTGGCTCTGATTAGGCCTTTAATTGTTATGTCTTTATTTAATGTAACTTTCGTTTTTATTGAATTTTTGAATAAACCAGAAAATCCTCCAGTAATAATAATTTTAAAGGACATCTTAGTCTCTTTCTTAATTAAATTAACAATATTGTCAATTAAACCCTCATATCCCCAAAAAAAACCTGCTCTAACAGCACTAATAGTGTTTAAACCAATTACTCTATTTGTTTTTTTTAAATTGATCTTTGGAATTTGTGATGCTTTATCGGTTAATGTATCCAATGAGAGTTTAACACCAGGTGCTATAACGCCACCATGATAAGTATTTTTAATCAAAACATCAAATGTGGTTGCAGTTCCAAAGTCTAAAATTATAAAATTATCCTTATTATTAATGATGCTAATTGCATTTGCTAATCTATCTGAACCAATTTGTTTATAATTAACTTTAATCTTAATCAATTTATTTAAATTAAGTTTTTTTAGTTCGTGACACTTAATTTTATAAACTTTTTTAAAAAAGATTTTAACTGCATTAAATTTTTTTGGTACGACGCTGCAAAATAAACATTTGTTAATTGATTTATTTTTTAGATTTAGGCCAAGTAAAGATTTATTAAGTGAGGAGTGATTTATTTTTTTTGTTAATAAAGAAACACGTTTAATAATAATGTTTTTAGAGTTTACTAAACAAATTTTAGTTTCAGTATTTCCTATATCGCCAACAATAATCATTTTAAATTTCTATCTAAGTTTTTTATATTAAATTTAGGAAACATTGGAATAAAAGTTTCATAAATTTTTTTTAAACTTAAAGCAGCATAATTAGGTGTAATTTTAATGCCAGTTAAGTCAAACAAATTTGTAGTTAAATAGTTTTTTATAATTGGACTCTTGGTCAAATTTATACCCACTCCAACAACAATAAATTTTTCACCAGATTTAATTAATATTTCTTGTAAAATACCTGAAATTTTCATTTTATTTATTAATAAATCATTTGGTTTTTTAATTATAATTTTACCATTATAAAATTTTGATAATAATTTTTTAACTAAAAGACAGTTAACTTTTGTCAAATCTTTCAATGATAATTGGACTTTGTTAATTTTAAAAAAAATACTAACAAATAAATTTCCTTTAAAAGAAGTCCATTTTTTTCCATATTGACCCCTTCCCTTTTTTTGCTTTTCAGCAATTATAATTCCAGATTTGTTATTGGTTTTTTTAATTATTTGTATAGCTAGATCGTTAGTACTATTTACAGTTTTAAAATTGAACTTTTTTAATTTCATTAAATAATATTAATTCTAGATACAATTTCCACTAATTTGCTTGGAAAAATAAAATATAAGAGAATTAATAATGTTGAAAAAGTCAGGGATCCTTTTAGCCAAATATTATGATCTGTGTCATAACTTTCCTTTTCTTTATCAAAGTAAATAACCTTAATTATTTTGAGATAATAAAATGCAGCTATTACCGTTGATAAAAGACCTACAATAGCCAAGAAGTACATTGACTGCTCTATGACAGCTTTAAAAATATAAAATTTTGCAAAAAAACCAGCTAGTGGAGGAATACCTGCTAATGAAAAAAGGATAGCTAGTAATGATAAAGATAAAATTGGATGATTTTTTGATAGCCCTGATAAATCATCAATGGTTTCATAGTACGCATCATTTCTCTTTAACATCAATAGGCAACTAAAAAAGGCAAGATTCATAACTAAGTATATCGACATATATACGATGGAGCTTTGAATGCCTTCGTTTGAACCTGTGGACAAACCAGCTAGAGCATAACCCATATGACCAATTGAACTATATGCAATCAACCTTTTAAGATTATTTTGACCAATTGCAGCAATAGCACCAAAGATCATAGAAGCGATTGATAAAAATATTAATATAGGTTGCCATTGATCGATCATATTAACAAATGGTATATATAAAAATCTTATGAATACCGTAAGAGCAGCAACTTTTGGTACAATTGCAAAGAATAATGTGACAGCAGTTGGAGAGCCTTCATACACATCTGGTGCCCACATGTGAAATGGTACAGCTGATATCTTAAATGCCAAACCAACAAGTATAAAAACAATTCCAAATGTTAAACCATAATGAGATGAATTCATTACATCACCAATAACATTAAAATTAGTTGATCCAGAAAACCCATAAACCAAAGAACATCCATACAACAATAATCCTGATGATAAAGCACTCAAAACAAAATATTTTAGTCCAGACTCTGAAGATTTTAATTGATCTCGATTAAATGATGCTAACACATATAAAGCTAAAGATTGCAACTCAAGACCTATATAAAAAACCATAAGATCATTTGAACTGATCATTACCATCATGCCTAAAATTGAAGAAAGAATTAAAACTGGATATTCTATTAAAAAAATCTTAAATATTTTGAGATATCTTGTTGAAATCGATAAAACAAATGCACCTCCTAAAATAGTGAGTATTTTCATAAATGATGAAAGATTGTCCACAATGTAACCATCATTAAATAGTGAAATATTTTGATCTAACGGATTATTAAAAATTAAAATGCCCGTAATAAGTAAAGAACCTACTGCAAGATTATGAACAATATTTGAGCTATTCTTTTTATAAACTCCAAGAAGCAATAAAAACATTATAGACAAAGATATAAATATTTCAGGTAGTATAAAATTTAAATTATCCATTAATTTTGTACCTCTGTTATATTCATATTTAAGTTAAAATTGTACATCTCTATTAAATCTTTTACAGAAATTTCAATCGTATTAATAAGAGGTTCTGGATAAAATCCAAAAAATAAAACTGGTATTGCTAAACACCACAAAATAAATTTTTCTGAATTATTAAGGTCAGGCATTTTTAAGAGTTCTTTATTTTTAATCTCTCCAAATACAACTCTTCTATATAGCCACAACATATATGCGGCGCCAAAAATAACACCTAAACTAGCTATAACTGCTACTAAGAAATTATCTTTAAATGCCCCCATTAGTATTAAAAATTCACCTATAAAACCACTAGTACCAGGTAAGCCTAATGCAGCTAAAGTAAAAAGCATAAATAATATAGAATATTTAGGCATAACCGAAACTAAGCCACCGTAAGTTGCTATTAATCTGGAGTGCATACGATCATAAACAACCCCAACACATAAAAACAATGCTGCTGAAACCAAACCATGACTTATCATTTGAACTATACTTCCTTCAATACCTTGTTGGGTAATTGTAAAAATACCTAATGTAACAAATCCCATGTGTGCAACTGAAGAATACGCTATTAACTTTTTCATGTCTTCTTGCATCAGGGCAACAAGAGATGTGTATACAATAGCAATTAAACTCAAGGCATAAACAAGAGGCGTAAATAAATCAGAAGCTACTGGGAAAAGTCCTAAAGAAAACCTAATAAACCCATAACCAGCCATTTTAAGTAATATAGCTGCAAGCAAAACAGAGCCAGCAGTAGGTGCTTCAACGTGTGCATCTGGCAACCAAGTGTGTACAGGCCACATTGGAGTTTTGACGGCAAAAGAACTAAAGAAAGCTAACCATAATAAATTTTGATATTTGGTGTCTATACCTAGTTCATAAAGCTGAGTTATATCTGTGGTTCCTGATATCCAGTAGATCGAAATTATAGCAATTAGCATTAAAACAGAACCAAGTAATGTGTATAAGAAAAATTTAAATGCTGAATATACTCTTCTTGCTCCACCCCATATTCCAATTATTAAAAACATAGGTATTAATCCAGCTTCAAAAAATAAATAAAATATAACAAGATCAAGAGAGCAAAAAACACCAATCATTAAACTTTCCATTACTAAGATAGCAATCAGGAAGTCTCTAAGTCTGTCTTTAACAGTATTGTTAACTGAGATTATACAAAGTGGTGTTATTAGCGCAGTTAAAACTATAAATAAGATTGATATTCCATCAATACCTATCTTATAATTAATAATTCCCTTTAACCATTCTCTATCTTCAACAAACTGAAAATCAGAAGTGGTTGGGTCAAACTGATACCAAAGATATAAAGAAATTAAAAAGTTAACAAACGATGTAAATAAAGCAACATATTTACCTGTATTAGAATTCTTATCTTTAGAAAATAATAGAAACAAAGAACCCACTACAGGAAGTAAAATTAAAGATGATAAAATTGGAAAATTCATTAATTCAAAATTAAAAATGTTAATAACGCAGAAAATCCTAATAATATCATAAATGCATATTGATAGATAAATCCACTTTGAAATTTACTTGCTTTTAAAGATAGCCTATTAATCAATGAAGAAACTCCATCTGGTCCAAATTTATCAATAATTTTAACATCAACCACCTTCCAAAAAAATATTCCTAATTTTTTTGAAAATTTAATAAACAAAACATCATAAAGTTCATCGAAATACCATTTGTTTATTAAAAAGTTATGTAATGGTTTATTGGATTGAGCAATTTGATTTGGAATATCTTTATCTTTAACAAATAAATAATAAGAAATTGGAATGGAGGTTAATACAAGTGCTGGTGTAGTTAAAGGAAACCATAAAGGAGGGTGTTCTGTACTTAATGGATTTAAAAATTTAATTGAATCTCCCCAAAAACTATTTCCACTACTATTGCCAATGAACAAATCCTTAAATAAAAAACCAGCAAAAATAGCTCCAATAGCAAGAATAAATAAAGGTAAAAGCATTACTAATGGGGATTCGTGCATTTCGTTAATATTAATTTTTTTATTATTATAATCTCCATGAAACGTTTTAAAAATTAATCTCCAAGAATAAATTGATGTTAAAACAGCAGTCAAAATCCCTACACCTGCCGCATAATATCCTGTTGTATTTCCTTTAAGATACGCAAATTCTATAATTGCATCTTTTGAATAAAAACCAGATAAGAATGGAAAACCAGTAAGAGCTAATGTTCCAATAATCATAAATATATAGGTGTATGGAAGTTTTTTATAAACACCTCCCATCTGATTAATATCTTGCTCATCTTTAAATGAGTGAATTACAGATCCAGAACCTAAAAAAAGTAAAGCTTTGAAAAAGGCATGAGTAAATAAGTGAAACATAGCAACATTATAAGCACCTACTCCTGCCGCAAAAAACATATAACCAAGCTGACTACAAGTTGAGTATGCAATTATTTTTTTTATATCAGTTTGCACTAAAGCTACAGTTGCAGCAAAAAAAGCTGTAGTCATTCCAACAACAGTAATTATATTTAGTGTAAGAGGTGAGTATTCAAAAATTGGAGAACATCTTACAACTAAAAAAACACCAGCTGTAACCATGGTAGCCGCATGAATTAAAGCTGAAACTGGTGTGGGGCCTTCCATGGCATCCGGCAACCAAGTGTGTAAGAAAATTTGCGCTGATTTACCCATCGCTCCAATGAATAAAAGAATACAAATTAAATCAACTGCTCCAACATTCATTCCTAAAAATAAAAGTTTTTTTTCAACAATTTGCGGAATTTGATTAAAAACTTCTACATAGTTTACAGTGCCAAATAAATAAAAGATTAAAAAAATTCCTAAAGCAAAGCCAAAATCACCTACTCTATTTACCACAAAGGCTTTTATTGCAGCTGCATTTGCTGTTTCTTTTTTAAACCAAAAACCAATCAAGAAATATGAACAAAGCCCTACACCTTCCCATCCAAAAAATAGCTGAAGAAAATTATCAGAGGTAACCAATGTTAGCATTGAAAAAGTGAAAAGTGACAAATAAGCCATGAATCTTGGCTTATGTGGATCATGAGACATATAACCAATTGAGTAAATATGCACTAAAGCTGAAACTAAAGTTACAACAACAAGCATTACAGATGATAAGGCATCAACTTTAATAGACCAATTAACATCTAAAGTTCCAGAGTTAATCCAAGTTGCTACAACTACATTACTTTCATATCCGTTAACAATTACTTGATAGAATAATATAATTGAAAGTAACGCTGAAATTGACACAAAAAGACTAGTTACAATTTCTGAATTCCTATCTCCTAAATATTTACCAAAAAAACCTGAAGTTATTGAGGCTAATAATGGAAGAAATATTAAAGCTAATTCCATATTATCCTTTTAAACTGTCAATTTTCTCAACATCAATTGTTGATGAGTTTCTATAATAGACAACAATAATTGCCAAACCTATTGCCGCCTCTGCCGCTGCAACAGTTAATATAAAAAGAGTGAATATTTGACCAGAAATATCGTTTAAAAATATTGAAAATGAAACTAAATTAATATTTACAGCTAATAAAATAAGCTCAATACTCATTAAAATTACTATAATATTTTTTCTATTTAAAAATAATCCGACTATGCCGATAGTAAAAATTATTGCAGCCAATGTAAGATAGTGACCTAAACCTATACTAATCATCAGATTTAACTCCTTTATTGTTCTCAACATCAATTAATTCAACACCATCTGATCTTTCACGAGATATTTGACTAAAATAACTTTGTCTTTTAACTCCAGATCTTTGTCTAAATGTAAGAACAATAGCACCTATCATTGCAACTAATAAAATCATTCCACTTAACTGAAAAACATGAATGTAATCTGTATACAGAACGTAACCAATTGAATGAGTATTGGTTATATTTTTATCTATTGTTAAAGACATTGCCGAGACAAGATCAGGTTTATATTTCCATCCACCAATTACGATTATTAATTCGAAAAATATTATAACACTTACTATTAGTCCAATAGGTATATGTTTTGAACTTTCCTGTGCACTAAACCACTGATTTTTTTGTTGAGCTACATTTAACATCATAACTACAAATAAAAATAAAACAGCAACCGCACCTACATAAACAATCAACATGATCATTCCCAAAAATTCAGCGCCGATCATTATAAATAGGCATGAAATGCTTATGAAATCTAAAATTAAAAAGAAAACAGAATGAACAGTGTTTTTAGATACTGTTACCATTATAGCAGAAACAATTGCTATAAAAGAAAACGTATAAAAAAATATTGCGTGCGCTAACATAATTATCTGTGAGAGTTATCAGCTTTAATATTGGCTGCTAAAACATTTTCCCATCTATCTCCATTATCGAGTAATTTTTCTTTATTATAATAAAGCTCTTCTCTTGTTTCAGTTGAAAATTCAAAATTAGGCCCCTGTACAATAGCATCAACTGGACAAGACTCTTCACAAAGACCACAATAAATACATTTCATCATATCAATATCATATCTAGTAGTTTTTCTGCTACCATCAGCTCTTTCAGAGGATTCAATTGTGATTGCTTGAGCTGGACACACAGCTTCACATAACTTACATGCAATACATCTTTCTTCACCGTTAGGATATCTTCTTAAAGCATGCTCACCTCTAAATCTTGGGCTTATTTTTCCTTTTTCAAAAGGGTAATTTATTGTTTTTTTAGATTTAAATATTTCTTTGATAGCAATATTTAAGCCGCCTAAAAAATCTAATAAAAAAATTGTTTTAAATATTCTTGAAATTTTCATAATTAATTAACCGGTAATAAGTTGAAGTAAAACAAATAGCTAGCTGTTAGAACTACCCATGTTAATGATAATGGTAAAAATATCTTCCATCCTAGTCTCATTAATTGATCGTATCTATATCTTGGAACAATAGCTTTAACCAAGGCAAACAAAACAAATAAGAATAATATTTTAAAAATCATCCAAATTGCGCCTGGAATTAAGTTAAATGGATAAAGATCAATGGGCGATAGCCACCCACCTAAAAAAAGTATTGACCCCATAGCGCACATCAAAAGAATATTTGCATATTCTCCAAGCCAAAACATTGCATACATCATGCCTGAATATTCAGTTTGATAACCCGCAACAAGTTCTGCTTCTGCTTCAGGCAAATCAAATGGCGGTCTGTTTGTCTCCGCTAATGCAGAAATAAAGAAAATCACAAACATTGGAAATAATGGAATTATAAACCATAAATTTTCTTGAGCCATAATTATATCGTTCAAATTTAAAGAACCAACACAAAGCAAAACATTTATAATAATAACTCCAATTGATACTTCGTAGGAAACCATTTGTGCAGCAGATCTAATAGCACCTAAAAAAGGATATTTTGAATTTGAAGCCCAACCACCCATAATAATTCCATAAACACCCAAAGAAGAAACAGCGAATAGATAAAGGACACCTACATTAATATCAGCCAATACTTGGGTTGCACTGAATGGAATAACAGCCCACGAAACTAAGGCCAAAGTCATAGTTACAATTGGTGCTAGTATAAAGATTACTTTATTTGAACTTGAAGGAATTATAACTTCTTTAAAAATATATTTTAATGCATCAGCTAATGATTGAAGTAAACCAAAAGGTCCAACAACATTAGGTCCTTGCCTTTTTTGTACAAAGGCCCAAATACGCCGGTCAAGCCACACAATCATAGCCACAGAAACTAAAACAGGAACTAATAAAAATAATATTTTGTAAGTTTGTAAAAAAATAATATTAAGATATTCCATAAATTAACCTTCTGTTCCTGTAGACTTTAAATCTGCTTTTAAATGTCTACACTCAGACATAGTTTTTGAAGCTCTAGCAATTACATTTGAATAATAATAATCATTATCTATTTTAATCAATTCATTTTCAAAAATTAATTCCTTAACTTTTGATGAAGTTAAAGAGTTATTTTTTTCAATATGTAGATTTATTTGATTAATTAAACTGCTATCCAGCTCATCTTTATCATTAAATAATTTTCTATGATTCATGGACTCTGCAAGTTCATTTATTATTACCCAATCATCTTTTGCAAGTTCTGGTGGATATGATGCTTTGTAGGCTTTTTGTAATTTACCTTCTAAATTTGTAAAATAACCATTTTGTTCTGTATAAGCAGCCCCTGGCAAAATAATGTCTGCTATTTCCGCTCCTTTATCTCCATGAGAGCCTTGATAAATAATAAACTCATTTTTTTTTTCAAAATTAATAGTGTCTAGACCTAGAAGATAAACAATTTCAAACTTGTGATCTTCCAAGTCTTTCAAAACTTCATTGTCACCATCAGTTGTTTTATATACCCCAAGATCAAACGCACCTACCGTGGATGCATTTTCAGAAATTATATTTAAAGCATTCCAATCATTGGAAAGTTTATTATTTTCATCTAAAAATTGCTTGATTGATTCAAAAATATATTTAGATGATTTACTTTTTAGTGCAGATTGACCCATTATAATCATAGGTTTCTTTGCTTGTTTAATTAAATCAGATACCTCATGTTTACCTTCGATAATTTTTTTAACAGTTTCAGTGTTTCCATCTAAAGACTGGTAAGGGTATGTAAGGTCACCTACTTCATTTAGCGAAATAATTTTAGTTTTGTTTTGAAGATAGGATTTTCTAATTCGGGCATTTAAAATTGTTGCTTCAAATCTAGGGTTAGTCCCTAAAAGGAAAATAAAATCAGCTTCTTCAATTCCATTAATTGATGAGTTGAATAAATAATTTTCTCGCTTTCCTGGATTTAAATAACTGTAATTATCTCTAGACTCTATATTTTGAGAACCTAATGTTTTATTAAAAAATTCTTTAAATATATAAAGTGTTTCCATATTGACTAAATCACCAGTTAACCCACAGATTTTTTCTTTATCAGTGTTTTTAAACTTAGATTTAATTATATTAAAAACTTCAGACCATGATGCTTTTTCAAATTTTCCATTATACTTAATATAAGGTGTATCTAGTCTTTGATTTGATAAACCATCGCAAGCATGTCTTGTTTTATCAGAAATCCATTCCTCGTTAATGTCTTCGTTTATTCTTGGTAAAATTCTCTTAACTTCCCAGCCATAGGTATCAACTCTTATATTAGAGCCAATAGCATCCATAACATCAATAGATTCGGTCTTTTTTAATTCCCAAGGTCTTGCTTCAAAAACATATGGTTTAGATGTTAAAGCTCCAACAGGACACAAATCAACAACATTAGCAGATAATTCTGATTGCATTGATTGCTCAAGGTAAGTAGTTATTTGCATATCTTCACCACGTCCTATTGCTCCTATTTCTGGTACACCAGCAATTTCTGTTGCAAACCTAACACATCTAGTACAATGGATGCACCTTGTCATTTGAGTTTTAATTAAAGGACCCATATTTTTTTCAGGAACTTGTCTTTTATTTTCTTTAAATCTAGATTTATCTACCCCATAAAACATTGATTGATCTTGAAGATCACATTCGCCACCTTGATCACATACAGGACAATCTAATGGGTGATTTGCAAGTAAAAATTCCATCACACCTTTTCTTGCTTTTTCAACAAATTCAGTATTCGTTTTAATATTCATACCTTCAGCAGCAGGCATCGCACATGATGCAACTGGTTTTGGAGATTTTTCCATTTCAACTAGGCACATTCTACAATTTCCAGCAATTGAAAGTTTTTCGTGATAACAAAATCTTGGAATTTCAACTCCAGCTTTTTCACAAGCTTGTAAGACTGTTAAGCCATCTTCAACTTCAACTTCAATATTGTTAACTTTTAATTTAGGCATTTTTTTTATCCAATAAATGTTGATCGACTAAATAAGGAACTTCATTATTTTTTTTTATTGTTGGTTCAAAATTGTTTCGTTTCTCAATTTCTTTTCTAAAATGTCTTAACAAACCCTGGACAGGCCATGAAGATCCTTCACCAAAAGCACAAATAGTATGACCAGCAATTTGATTTGTAACATCACCAAGCATTTCTACTTCATCTTTTGACGCTTCTCCCTTAGCCATTCTTTCTAACATTCTCCACATCCATCCAGAACCTTCTCTACATGGTGTGCACTGTCCACAACTTTCATGTTTATAAAATCTAGCAATTCTTGCCATACATTTAATAATATCCTGATCATTATTTATAACGACAATACCTGCGGTTCCTAAACCACTTTTCTCAGCAACAAGTGAATCAAAATCCATTGTTAAAGTTTCACATGTTTTTTTTGGTATAATAGGCATAGAAGATCCACCTGGTATTACTGCTTGTAGATTATCCCATCCACCAATTACTCCGCCAGCATGTACTTCTATTAACTCTTTAAGAGATATACTCATTTCCTCTTCAACGTTACATGGTTTATTAACATTTCCAGATATACAAAATATTTTAGTTCCTGTATTTTTCGCTTTTCCTAATGACGCAAACCATTTACCACCTTTTCTCAAAATCGTCGGAACAACAGCTATAGTTTCCACATTATTAATTATTGTTGGACATCCGTATAATCCTATTAAAGCTGGAAAAGGAGGTTTTAATCTTGGCTGACCTTTTTTACCTTCGATGCTTTCTAGAAGTGCTGTTTCTTCACCACATATATAAGCGCCTGCTCCATAATGAATATAAATATCTAAGTCCCAGCCAGTACCAGAGGCATTTTTTCCTATAAGTTTTTTTTCATAAGCTTCATCGATTGCTTTTTGAAGTTTTTGTCCATCAATAAAATATTCGCCGCGTATATAAATATAGCAAACATGGGCCTGAACTGCGTAAGAAGCAATCAAACATCCTTCTATTAATTTGTGAGGTTCAAACCTTAAAATATCACGATCCTTACATGTGCCAGGTTCAGATTCATCACCATTTATAACTAGATAGTGAGGTCTAGAACCAAGTTCTTTTGGGGCAAAAGACCATTTAAGACCCGTAGGAAATCCAGCACCACCTCTTCCTCTTAATTCCGATGATTTAACTTCTTCTATAATCCATTCTCTACCTTTTTTTATTATTTCAGCAGTATCTACCCAGTCGCCTCTATTTTTTGAAGACTCAACATCTGAACCTTTATCATTATATAGGTTTTGAAATATTCTATCTTTATCGTTAAGCATTTTTTAAATCCAAAAGTGTTTTTCTGTTATTTTCAGGTTCATTATTAACTCTTCCTCTATAAGATCCTGGCTTTGGCGTCTTACCGTCAAGTATCTCATCTAAAATTTTTAAAGTTTTTTCTTTATCTAGGTCTTCATAATAGTCATCATTAATTTGCATCATTGGGGCATTAACGCATGCACCCAAACATTCAACTTCCATCCATGAGCATGATTTATCAGTAGATAATTCATTTTCATTTTCTGAAATTTTTTCTTTGCATGCTTCAACAAGTTTATAAGCTCCTCTGATCATGCATGGTGTAGTTGTGCAAACTTGAATAAAGTGTTTTCCAACTGGTGATAGGTTATACATTGTATAAAAAGTGGCCACCTCATAAACTTTTATATAAGGCATATCTAAAAACTTTCCGATATATTTCATTGCTGCAAGTGGTATCCAGTTATCATTTTGTTTTTGAGCGATATATAGTAATGCCATTACAGCGCTTTGTTGTTTTCCTTCTGGATATTTGGAAATCATTTCTTTTGCTGCGGCTAGACTATCTGCTGTGAATTCAAATTTTTCTGGTTGTTCTTTTGCGGGTTTTCTTAAACTCATTATCTATCAACCTCTCCAAAAACAATATCTAACGAACCTAAAACAGCAGGTACATCAGCAAGCATATGTCCTTTAATCAAATAATCCATTGCTTGTAGGTGAGAAAAGCCAGGAGCTCTAATTTTACATTTGTAAGGTTTGCTGGTTCCATCAGATATTAAATAAACACCAAATTCACCCTTTGGTGCTTCAACAGCAGTATAAATTTCATCTTTGTCAACACGATAACCTTCAGTGAATAATTTAAAGTGATGAATTAAAGCTTCCATTGATTGTTTAATATCTTTTTTAGGTGGAGGACTAATTTTTCCATCTAATGATTTAATTGGTCCTTTTTCCATTTTACTTAAACATTGTTTGATTATTGAAACACTTTCTCTCATTTCTTCAATTCTACATAAATATCTATCAAAACAGTCTCCATTTTTTCCTACTGGAATTTTAAATTCTAGTTGTTCATAACAGTCATAAGGTTGAGATTTTCTTAGATCCCAAGGAACTCCAGAGCCTCTAATCATAACACCACTAAAAGAATAATCTAACGCATCTTCCTTGGTTACAATTCCTATATCAACATTTCGCTGTTTAAATATTCTGTTGTCAGTCAATAATGTTTCTAGATCATCTATTATCTTCGGGAACGACTCACAAAAATTACCTATATCCTCTTCAAGACCCATCGGTAAATCTTGATGAACACCACCGGCCCTGAAGTAATTGGCATGTAGTCTTGAACCAGATGCTCTTTCATAAAATGTCATTAATGTTTCACGTTCTTCAAAACCCCATAGTGATGGAGTTAAAGCGCCTACATCAAGAGCTTGAGTTGTAACATTTAATATATGACTTAATATTCTTCCAATTTCACAAAACATTACTCTGATTAATTGGGCTCTAATTGGAACATTTATCTTTAAAATTTTTTCTATAGCTAAAGCAAAAGCATGTTCCTGATTCATTGGAGCAACATAATCAAGTCTGTCAAAATAAGGGACTGCTTGCATATACGTTTTATTTTCTATTAACTTTTCTGTTCCCCGGTGTAGAAGACCAATATGTGGATCAGCTTTTTCAACAACCTCTCCATCTAATTCTAAAATTAATCTTAACACACCATGAGCTGCAGGGTGCTGAGGTCCAAAATTTAGATTTAATGTTTTAATTTTTTTTGTCATTTTCAAGGTCAGCTTGATCTTTAATATATTTTGTTCCTTCCCAAGGGCTTTCGTAATCAAAATTTCTATAATTTTGCTCTAACTTAACTGGTTCACTAATAACTTTCTTTTGATCTTCGCTATATCTAACTTCAGTATGACCAGTTAAAGGAAAATCTTTTCTTAAGGGGTGTCCTTCAAAGCCATAATCAGTAAGTATTCTTCTCATATCTGGATGGTCTTTAAACTTAACTCCATACATATCAAAAACTTCTCTCTCCATCCAATTTGCTGCAGGATAAATGGGTGTTAGTGATGGAATAACTTCATTTTCACTTATTAGGTAACTTAATATAATTCTTTGATTAAATTCATGACTTAAAAACAAATACACAACTTTAAAACGTTGAGCATTTTCAGGGTAATCAACAACTGTAATATCAATTAACTGTCTAAATTTTGTATTCTCGTTACTTTTAATAAATAACGTTACATCTATCAAATCTTCATTATCAATATTAATATATAACTGTTCATGTCTAATCTCAGTTTTTTTAATTTTAGTTGTAAGTTCCGAGTTAATTTTTTTTTCAAGATCTATTAAATTTTGCATATAAATTACCTTTCAAAAGATCCTTTGTTTCTAATTTTTTTTTGTAATTGCAAAATTCCATAAAGTAATGCTTCAGCTGATGGAGGGCATCCTGGCACATAAATATCCACAGGTACTATCTTATCACAACCACGGACTACAGAATAAGAGTAGTGATAATAACCACCACCATTTGCACAACTACCCATCGAAATAACATATCTCGGTTCAGGCATTTGATCATAAACTTTTCTTAATGCCGGTGCCATTTTATTAGTTAAAGTTCCAGCTACAATCATAACATCAGATTGTCTTGGTGACCCTCTTGGTGCAGCACCAAATCTTTCTAAATCATATCTTGGCATTGCTGTTTGCATCATCTCAACAGCACAGCAAGCTAAACCAAAAGTCATCCAGTGTAATGAACCAGCTCTTGACCAGTTTATTAAATTATCAAGTGAAGTTGTGATAAAACCATTTTTACTAAAGTCTTCAGCAAGTTTTTTAAATTCTTCAGGAATTTCTTTATTTTTATTTTCTAAGTTCATAATCTAAAATTTTATTCCCAGTCTAGTGCACCTTTTTTCCATTCATAAATAAATCCAACCGTAAGAATGAATAAAAATATCATCATTGAAGTAAAGCCAAGACCTCCAATATTGCCCAATGATATTGCCCAAGGAAAAAGGAAAGCTATCTCTAAATCAAAGATTATAAATAGAATTGCCACTAAATAAAACCTTACATCAAATTCCATTCTTGAATCTTCAAAGGGTTCAAAACCACATTCATATGCAGATAATTTTTCTGGATCTGGATGTTTTGGTGATAATATTAAGTTTACAACAACAAAAACACAACTCAGACCAAGTGCAATAATCAAAAATATAATAATTGGTAAGTAATCTTTTAAAAATTCTGAAAGCATTTGAGTCTATATAGCAGTTTTTACCTCTTGTTGAAGGGTACTTACGTCACATTTTTAATAATATAAATGTTAATTAATAGGGAAAAAGTGGCGGGAGTGAAGGGACTCGAACCCTCGACCTATCGCGTGACAGGCGATCGCTCTAACCAACTGAGCTACACCCCCACTTTAGTTGTTTTGGTGGGCAGTAAAGGACTCGAACCTTTGACCCCCTCGGTGTAAACGAGATGCTCTACCAACTGAGCTAACCGCCCAAAACCAAAATACGCACCTTTTATAACAACTTATTTGAGAAAGCAAACACTTAAGAAAGGCAATATTGGGTACATTTGTGAACAAGCACTATTCCTATTCTATCCCTGACTTGTATTAGGATAATATCTGGATATTTTATTAATGTTGTGATGAAAAGATTATTTGTTTTTGTACCATTTTATTGTTTCTTTTAAACCGGTACTTAAGTTTGTAAATTTGTTAATACCAAAGATCTTTTTAATTTTTACATTAGATCCAAGTCTATTTTGAACTTTGTCCCATTTTCTTAATGATGAATAGTTTATATTAGATTTTGAATTAGTTAATTTGACTATCATTTTAGCAAGAGAAATAATCGTAGTTTTATTACCTGTACATGAGTTAATTAAATTTGGCATATTTTTTGATTTAATCAATATTGCGATTATTTTTACTAGGTCATTAACAAAGGTAAAATCTCTTGTCTCATGTCCTGTTCCAGTTATAGATAATACTTTATTTTTTAAAGCATGGTCAATAAATCTAGGAATAACATTTCTAAACTTATGATTTACCTCACCAGGACCATAAGTATTAAATACTCTTAGAATCGTAGAATTTAGTTTATAAAAATTTTTATAAAATTGAACATAAAGTTCAGCAGAGTATTTAGAAATAGCGTATGGAGTTTCGTTCGGATTTAAAGAAAGGTTTTCTTTGGCTAAAGAGCTTTCGCCATAAACGCAAGAAGATGATAAATATAAAAATTTTTTAACCTTTTTTTGTTTACAGAGTTCTAGGATGTTTAATGTTCCTAAAATATTTGTTTTTAAATCCTTAGTGGGATTAATTATTGAATTTTCATTGGCAAAATGAGCGGCGGCGTGTATTACATAGTCAATTTTTATATCCTTTAATGTTTCTTTAATTTTTGAAAAATTTGAAATATCAATTTTAAAAAAAGTGACATTAGCTTTGTCAAATAAGAAATTTTTTAACGTACCTTTTGTACTTAGATTATCTATAATAATTATATTATATTTGTTCTGAAAAAACTTTACAAGGTTTTGACCTATAAAACCTGCACCGCCTGTAATTAAAATTGATTTCAAATATATTTTTTAAGTTAATAGTTTATAAGTTTAAAATAAAAAATGAAAAAAAAAAGAAAATAATTCTTAGTTTTGGAACTAGACCAGAAATTATAAAATTGGCACCAATTATACAAATACTTAAAAAAAAGAGAATTAATTTCAAATTAGTTCACAGTGGACAGCACTATTCAGAAAACATGAGCAGTATATTTTTAGAATATTTTAATATTAAAAAAATAGATTATGATCTTAAACTAGGACTAAAAAATAATTCATCTAACTTTGTAAAAGCTTTTAGTAAAAAATTTAAAGAAATATTGTTAAAAGAAAAACCGGATTGTCTTATTGTTCAAGGTGATACTAATACATGTTTAATTTCAGCCTTAGCCGCTAAAAACCTCAAAAATTTGAATAAAATAAAAACAAAAATTATTCATATTGAAGCAGGATTAAGAAGTTACGATAAAAGCATGCCCGAGGAGTCAAATAGAATTACTGTTGATCATATATCTGATTTACTTTTTCCTCCAACAGAAATACAAAAAAAAATTTTATTAAAGGAAGGAATTAAAAAGCCAATATTTGTAGTTGGAAGTACTATCGTAGATAATTTAAAAAACAGAAAAATTGTAACGATTAAAAAAAAATTCTTCCTATTAACAATACATAGATTTGAAAATGTAATGAATAAATTCAGGTTATCAAAAATTCTGAATATAATGAAAAAAATTTCTAATAAGTATAATATAAAGGTTATTTTTCCATGCCACCCAAACACGCAAAGTAAAATTAGATTATATAAAATAAAAATTGGTAAAAATATTGAGATGATTAATCCTGTGAATTATGATAAATTTTTATCATACTTAAAATCTTGTTCAGTTGTTTTTTCTGACTCGGGCGGACTTCAAGAGGAGGCATGCATATTAAAAAAACATTTAATTACATTTAGAAACAATACAGAAAGGCCAGAGACAATAAAAATAGATGCAAATTTTTTAAGTATGTTAAATGAAAAAAAAGTTATAAATAGAATTAAAAAAATTACTTCAAAAAAAATTATTTTAACAAAACATCCTTATGGCAATAGAGTTTCAAGCAAAATTGTAAATTTAATAATATAAAATGAAATTTAAAATTTCAATAATAGGCCTTGGATATATTGGTTTACCTTTTGCGTTATTACTAAGTAAGAAAGGTTTTAGCGTTAATGGAGTTGATGTTAACAAAAAAAAAATAGAAACTTTAAATAAAGGAAAATTTATCTCTGAAGAAGCAGATATCAACAAATTATACAAGTTATCAAGGAATAATATAAGTTACTCAACAAAACTATTTAATTCTAAATTTTATATACTTTGTTTACCAACACCTATTAACAAAAGCTTAAATTGTGATTTATCATTTTTGATTGATGGTTTGAAGCAAATAAGCAAAGTTATAAAAATAAATGACACAATAGTTGTTGAATCTACCGTTCCTATAGGAACAACCTCATATTTATTTTCTTTAATGTGTAAATTACGTCCTGACTTAAAAGATAATTTTAATATTTGTTTTAGTCCAGAAAAAGCAATTCCTGGTAACACTTTGAATGAAATGCAGAATAATTATAGAATAATTGGATCAAACAAAAAAACATTTAACTTAGTAAGGAGGATTTATAGTAAATTTTCAAAAAATAAAATTTATAATTATAAAATAGAAGAAGCTGAAGCTTCAAAATTAATAGAAAATAGCTTTAGAGATAATCAATTAGCTTTTTCAAGCTATCTTGACTCTGAACTAAAAAAAAGAAAGTTAAATTTTAAAAAAATTAGTGAGATTTGTAATTTACATCCTAGAGTTAATCTTTTAAATCCATCAATAGGGGTTGGAGGTCATTGCATACCAATTGATCCTTATTTTTTAAACTTTAAGGCTCATAAAGATAATATGATTTTAATGTCAAGAAGATTAAATGACAAGAGAACAAGTAGCATTGCAACCAAATTAAAAAAACTAATAAGAGCCAAAAAAAAAATTAATATATGTTTATGGGGCTTAGGCTATAAACCTGGGTCAACTGATTTAAGAGAGAGTCCTGCTATAAAAATAATCAATCTATTAAAAACTAATAAATTTTATATTTCTGATCCTTATTATTATTTAATAAACAAAGATTCTAACAAATTTAAAAATTTCCTATCTCCGGATGTTGCATTTAAGAAATGCAAATTTCATATTATTTTAAATTTAAAAAATGAATATTTAAAAAAAAAATTTACTAACTGTCAATATATTCTTGCAGAAGATTTGTAATTAATAATTAGAAAATATGTTTAATAAAATATATTTCTAAATATAAGTAAAAAAGTTTTTATAATATTTGTGGAGATATTAAGTTTACTATCACCGATTTTGAAATCATATCTAAGTTTTAAAGGTACTTCATTTATTTTAATTGTTTTGACTTTTTTATCTAAATTAATTAACAAGTCTGCAATTATAGAAAAGTCTTTTGATTGAAAAAATTTTTTTTTTATTAAACCACTTTTTTTAAGAACTGAGTATTTATAAGCTCTAAAATTGCATGTGTAGTCCTCCACATTTTTTATTGGGAAATAAAATTTAAATAAAATTCTCGCCCCTTCGCTTAAAATTTTTCTAAAATAACTTAAACCTTGAATATCAGATCCATTTTGAAACCTTGAAGCAATCACAACATCATAATTATCATTTTTAATTAAAGAAATCATTCTTGGTATTAGAGATATTGGGTGAGTATTATCACTATCTAAACTGACTAAAATATCTTTTTTATGAGCATTCTTTAAAAAAAAATTTAAGCCAGTATATAGTGCTACATTTAAACCCATATTATTTTTATGCTCTAAATATAAAATTTTATTTTTTGAAATTTTTTTTAATTTAATAATATAATTTTTTGTTTGATCAAAACTACCGTCATTAACAATAATTATTTTAATTTTATTTAAACCAATAGAAGATAAATCGTTTGTCTTTTTAATTATTTTTTTTAAATTTTCTAATTCGTTGTAACAAGGAAGTAAAATATATATCATACTGTTAACAATATTTATTACATTATGTTTATTAAAAATACATTAAATTATTCTACATCATTAATTATTTCAATTTTATTAATAATTTTTTTTTCTACATACCAAATTAATCTAGAAGATTTGTGGTTTGATGAATTGATAACATTTTCGATCACAGATCCTAATCTTGGTCATCATGAAACTTACGAAAGGATAATAAAGGAAGAAAATACACCGCCATTATATTTTTTTTTAATTAAGTTTTTTTTTAAGTTATTTGGATACAACTATCAGCTACTAAGGTTACCAAATATAATCTTTAACGTGATATCATTAATTGTTTTTTTTTCAATTATAGTTAAAATTTCTAAAGATAAAAAATTTATTTCTTTATCTTTAATTTTATTTTCACTTAATTGGTTTTTAATATCTTATTCACATGAGGGGAGAGTTTATTCTTTCTACTGTATGGTATCTTTAATCTATATTAAGATTTATTTAGATATTATTGGCAAAAATAATTCCATTACTTCTTTTGAATCACTAGTTTTTTTTTCTTTACAACCATAATAATTAACACTTTTTTATTTTCTTTTTTAATAATAGGAACAATTTTTTTTTATGAGCTTTTTTTTAGAAGATATACAAAAAGTTTTAATTTAATAAATATCCTGATGTTTTTTTCGATTATAATTTCTTTATATTTAAACCTAGATTTTTACCAAAAAGTTTTAAACTTTAAAGCAATATCTATTAATAACCCAGATATCAATTTTTACTTATTTAATTATTTTTTCAATGTTTATTTTGGTTCAAAAATAATGGGTTTAATATTTTTTGTTTTTTTTATATTTTCTATAATTTATTTAATTAAAAGAAAATTGCTTAATAAAATGTTAAATTTTTTAATTTTATTAGTTTTATTTTCATATTTGATACCTATTTTATATGGTTATTTATTTACCCCAATTCTGATTGATAAATATATAATATATACAGTCCCAATTTTCATATTATTTATTTCTTTTTCTATAAGCCAGTTCAACAATTCAAAAATTAAATATATTTTTATTTATTTTTTAATAATTTTAAGTTTTTCAAATCAATTATTAAAAAACGTAAAAAAAGAAATTGATAAACCAGAATTTACAAAAATTTTAAATAATTTAAATAAAATAAATAAAAGTAATTATTATATTGCAAGTTTTAAGGATCATCAAAATGCTTATTTTAATACTATTGTTGAAAATTTACTTATTCATACAATTGCTAAAAAAAAAATTAAATTTATGAAAAATAAAAATGAAAAAAATTTTTGGATAATTTGTTATGATCCATCTAATACTTTTAAATACTGCACTGAAAAAAATATTTTACTTGTTAAAAATAATGAAGTGAAGGATGTTGTAAAAACTTATCAAGTAGTAGCAATTTTGATACATAAAAAGTAATTTCGAATTTTACCTTAGCTCAATATATTATGTTTTAAAATGTTATTGTAAAAGAAAGTTTAGTGTACTTTTTAATAAAATTAAATTCTGTAATAAATTAGAAAATATTAAACAATTACTGAATACTGGCTTGAGATTTATCATTAGATTGAGAAATTTTCTCAACCTCGACCCACTCAACTCTTTTTAATTCTTTTGTTAAAGCTATTTTTAATACTTCGTCAGCATGTTCAACAGGAATAATTTTTATATCATCAATAATTTTCTTAGGCATATCAACAAGATCTTTTTCATTTTCCTTTGGAATTATAACTTGTTTTATCCCAGCTCTGTGTGCTGCTAATAGTTTTTCTTTTAATCCACCAATTGGCAATACTTGACCTGTTAATGTTACCTCGCCTGTCATTGCAACATCTCTTCTGACGGGGTTATTTGTGATTGCAGAAACTATTGAAGTAACCATACCTATACCTGCTGAGGGTCCATCTTTAGGAGTAGCTCCTTCTGGAACATGAATATGAAAATCCTTTTTTTCAAATAAAGGAGGAATGATTCCATAATCTAAACTTTTTGATCTAATAAAAGATTTTGCAGCTTTGATAGATTCTTGCATAACCTCACCTAATTTTCCTGTAATTTGCATTCTACCTTTTCCTGGCATTATAACAGTTTCAATTTTAAGAATTTCCCCACCGTATTCAGTCCAAGCTAAACCAGTAACAACTCCGATTTTGTCTTTACTTTCTAGTTCGCCAAATTTAAATTTTTGAATTCCTAAATAGTCTGGTAAATTTTTTAAATCAATTTTAACTTCTTTCTCTTCTCCAGAAACTACTTTCTTAACAACTTTTCTGGCTACTTTTGAAATTTCTCTTTCTAGGTTTCTTACACCAGACTCTTTTGTATAGCTTTGGATAATTTCTTTAATTATATCCTCAGATAAAGTCATTTCATTTTCTTTAACTCCATTATCTTTAACTTGTTTGGGTAGTAGATACTTATTTGCAATATTAATTTTTTCATCTTCTGTATAACCAGCTAATCTAATGACTTCCATTCTATCTAATAACGGTGGTAAAATATTCAAAGTGTTAGCTGTAGTAACAAACATGACGTCAGATAAATCATAATCAACTTCTAGATAATGATCATTAAATGTTGTGTTTTGTTCTGGATCTAATGCTTCTAACAAAGCAGAAGATGGATCTCCTCTATGGTCATTTCCAATTTTATCTATTTCATCAAGAAGAATAAGTGGATTTTTTGTACCTGCTTTTTTCATCATTTGAATAATTTTACCAGGTAAAGAGCCTATATAAGTTCTTCTGTGTCCTCTTATTTCCGCTTCATCTCTCATACCACCAACAGAAACTCTTACAAATTCTCTATTAGTAGCTTTTGCAATTGATTTTCCTAATGATGTTTTACCAACACCTGGAGGACCAACTAAACATAAAATTGGACCTTTAATTTTTTCCATTCTTTTTTGGACTGCTAAAAATTCAATAATTCTTTCTTTAACTTTTTCTAAACCAAAATGATCTGCATCAAGAACTGCAAGTGCTTTTTTTAGATCAATATCAACTTGGCTTTTTTTATACCAAGGTAGATCTGTCATCCAATCAAGATAATTTCTGATAACAGTAGCCTCAGCAGACATTGGGCTCATATTTTTTAATTTTTTAAGCTCAGCCATGCATTTCTTCTCAACATCTTTTGGCATTTTTGCTTTAATAATTAATTTATTCAAACTTGAAGTTTCATCTTTTCCATCTTCAATTTCACCTAATTCCTTTTGAATAGCTTTAAGTTGTTCATTTAAATAATATTCTCTTTGAGTTTTCTCCATTTGAGTTTTAACTCTTCCTCTAATTCTTTTTTCTACTCCAATAATACTCGTTTCATTCTCCATTATTTTAATTATAGAATTCAGTCTTTTCTTAACATCTATAGTTTCAAATATTTGTTGCTTCTCTGAAATTGTAGCTGTTAGGTGAGATGCGATATTATCAGCGATGTGTGATGCATTAGTTAATTTTTTAATATTATTAATCGTTTCGCTTGATACTTTTTTATTAATTGAAGTTAGTTTTTCTAATCTTCTTACAGCAGTCATTGCTAGTGGTATTAAGTCTTCATCTTTAGTCACTACATCATGGTGATGAGCATATTCACAAATAATAAATTTCTCATTATCTTTAAAATCTAAAATTTTTATTCTTTTACTTCCTTCTACTAAAACTTTTACTGTACCGTCTGGTAATTTTAATAACTGAAGAATATTACCTTCACAACCATACATGAAAACATCAGTTTTTTTAGGGTCATCTATTTCTGAATTTTTTTGAGTAACTAGAACAATTTTTTTGTCCTTTTTCATAACTTCATTTAAAGCGGCAATAGATTTATCTCTGCCAACAAATAATGGGACTACCATATTTGGAAATACAACAATATCTCTTAACGGTAATAAAGGTCGTTCAATTTTTACATCCATCATCTAAATATGGATATTAAATATGATATTGCAATAGCTATTTATTACTTATTAACGTGAAATTAGGCAGCAGAAGTTTTGTCAGTCTTTGTTTTGCTACTATTTTTTGAATGAACTATGATTGGTTGAGATAGTCCTTTGGCCGCACTAGCGTCTACAATAACTTCCTCCACATTGTCTTGACTTGGAAGATCGTACATTGTTTTTAATAAAATATTTTCTAAGATTGATCTAAGGCCTCTAGCCCCAGTTTTCTTATTAATTGCTTTTTGTGCAATCTCTTTGATCGCATTTTCTTTAAAACTTAACTTAGCTCCATCTAATTTAAATAATTCTTGGTATTGTTTAATTAGTGAGTTTTTTGGCTCTTGTAGTATTTTAACTAGAGATTTTTCATCAAGATCTTCTAATGTAGCTATCATTGGAAGTCTTCCAATAAATTCTGGGATTAAGCCATATTTTAAAAGATCTTCAGGTTCTAAAGTTTTCATCCACTCACCTGTTTTTTTATCATCTGTTTTTTTTACATTTGCACCAAATCCTATTGATGTACCCTTATCTCTTTGAGATATTATTTTATCTAAGCCAGCGAATGCTCCACCACAAATAAACAAAATGTTTGTCGTGTCTACTTGTAAAAATTCTTGTTGTGGATGCTTTCTACCTCCTTGAGGTGGAACGCTGGCCACTGTCCCTTCCATAATTTTTAATAGAGCTTGTTGCACACCTTCTCCAGACACGTCTCTAGTAATAGAGGGGTTTTCTGACTTTCTGCTAATCTTATCAACTTCGTCGATGTATACAATTCCACGTTGTGCTTTTTCAACGTTGTAATCAGCAGCTTGTAATAATTTTAAAATTATATTTTCAACATCCTCACCAACATAACCTGCTTCTGTTAAAGTGGTTGCATCTGCCATTGTGAAAGGAACGTCAAGGATTCTTGCTAGAGTTTGAGCTAATAAAGTTTTTCCACAACCAGTTGGACCAACTAAAAGAATATTTGATTTTGAAAGTTCAACTGTTTTGCTGGTTTTAGTCTCATAATTAAGTCTCTTATAATGATTATGAACAGCAACTGATAAAACTTTTTTTGCGTGAGGCTGCCCAATAACATAATCATCTAATACAGCACAAATTTCTTTAGGCGGTGGTAACCCATCTTGATGTTTAACAAATGTGTCTTTACTTTCTTCTTTGATGATATCCATGCATAGTTCAACGCATTCATCACATATAAATACGGTTGGACCTGCAATAAGTTTTCTAACTTCATGTTGGCTCTTTCCACAAAAAGAACAGTAAAGAATATTTTTATTATTTGTTGTCATATAATTTATAAACGAATCAGTATAGTTACTTTAATATAGAAGACTCATACTAATCAAGTATCAGTTTAAAGGGGTGTCAAGATGTTGTGTATTAAGATCTATTTTCAACTACTTCATCTATCAAACCAAACTCTTTTGCTGTATCTGGAGTCATAAAGTTATCACGTTCTAGTGCTTTCTTCACATCATCAACAGATTTTCCAGTATGTTTTGAATAAATCTCATTAAGTCTTTTTTTCAAGGCTAAAACTTCGTTAGCATGAATTTCAATATCTGTAGCTTGTCCTTGAAAACCAGCAGAAGGTTGGTGAACCATAATTCTAGAATTTGGCAAAGAAAATCTTTTACCTTTTTTACCTGCAGCTAATAAAAATGAACCCATTGATGCAGCTTGACCAATACATAATGTTGAAACATCTGGTTTAATGTATTGCATAGTATCATAAATTCCAAGACCTGCTGTCACTAGTCCTCCAGGACTATTGATATATAAATTGATTTCTTTTTTTGGATCCTCAGACTCTAAAAACAAAAGTTGAGCTGTAACTAAAGATGCTACGTTATCATTTATTGGTCCTACCAAAAAAATAATTCTCTCTTTGAGAAGTCTTGAATAAATATCATAAGCTCTCTCACCTTTATTTGATTGTTCAACAACCATAGGTACAAGAGTATTCATTTGATCTAATAAATTTGTTGTCATAAGTTGATTCTCTTACTTATACAACTTGTGATTACTTTTTACTAACTTTTTTTGTTGAAGGTTTTTTAGATGCTGAGGGTTTTGGTTTTTTTTCAATTTTAGTAGATTTTGAAGCTTTTTTTTCCTCAGGATGATCGTGGTCATGATTGTGGTCATGTTCATGATTATGATCTTGTTTTTGATGTTCCTTTAAAATTTTTTCTGCTTCTTCTTTGCTAATTTCTTTTTTAGATGGTTTTGCTTTAGTTTTAATTAAATCGATAATTTTTTCTTCATACACGGTTCCTCTTAAGCTAGCTAATGCTGATGGATTTTTTTGATAAAATTCCATAACCATCTTTTCTTGGCCAGGCATCATTCTAAGTTGTTTTTGAACTTCAGCTTGAACTTCTTGTTCGGTTACTTTGATTTTATTTTGTTCACCGAATTCATTTAATATCAACCCAACTTTAATTCTTTTTTTAGCGATTTCCTCAAAATTTTTTCTACTTTTTTTAGAATCTTCTTCAGTCATACCTTGAGATAAAATCTTAACTTCTTCTTCAATTAAGTTTTCTGGAATTTCATCTACTTTAAAATTTTCAATTTCTTTTAAGATTTGAGTTTTTGCCAATTTATCTAGAGAATTTTTATATTCATCATTAATTTGTTTACTAACTAATACTTTTAAATCAGCAAGATCTTTTGCACCTAAGTTTTTAGCAAAAACATCATCTATTTTTACTTCCTCTGATTTTTTTACTTCTGTAATTTTACAAATAAAATTAGCTTTCTTATTTGCGTATTCTTTTTGTGGATAATTTTCAGGCAGAGTAACGTCAACAGATTTTTCATCATTTTTTTTAACGCCGATAAGCTGCTTATCAAAGCCTTTAATAAATAAGTCCTTACCTAGAATTAATTGAGTATTTTTTCCTTCACCACCAGTAAAATCTTTTCCATCAATAGTTGCTTTGTAGTCAAAAATAACTAAATTTTCCTCTACTGCTTTAACATCTGCTGCAACTTCTTTAAAATTGTTCTGACTTTTGGCTATTTCTTTAATTCTTTTATCTGTTTCGTTTGTGTCAATTTTAACTGAATATTCATCAAATTTAATATTTTCAACAGACTTTAATTCTACCTTTGGAAGTTCTGTTATCGACATTACATATTCTAAATCTTTATCTTCACCATAGGTTTTAAGATCGAGCTTTGGTTGTCCAGCTGGCTTAATTTTATTATCTTCTAAAGCTTTAACTGATGTATCTTTAAGAACTTTATCTAGCACTTCACTAAAAATTGCTTGGCCAAATTGTCTTTTTAAAACTTCTTTAGGCACCTTGCCAGGTCTAAAACCTTTTAAGTTAACAGTTTTTTTAATTTCTTCATATTTTTCATCCATATAAGAATTCATAGTTTCTTTATCTATGAAAACTTTAATGTCTTTATTTAAACCTTTTTTATTTTCTACTGTAACTTTCATAATTTTTTAAGCTTGTTGGTAGGCGAAAAAGGACTCGAACCTTCACATCTTGCGATACTGGTTCCTAAGACCAGCGCGTCTACCAATTCCGCCATTCGCCCACAATTCTTGTGGCTTTATATAGGATAGTTTCTATTTGTCCAATGACAATAATAATGAAATATATTAATAATCAATTATATTTACTAGTAATTTAAAAAAAATGATTATTTCTCCATGTATAAGCATATGTAAAACAGATCCTCAAACAGGATATTGTTATGGATGTGCAAGAAATAATGAGGAAAAAAAAATGTGGAAAAAGCAAGAAACTACAGAAGAATGGAAAAAATCAAACTTAACAATCATTCAAACACGTCTGAGTGGCTGGCAATTAGAGAGTTTTAAAGAATCTTATGATCATAAGATTGAAAATGGAATTTCACTTTATAAAAAGAATTTAAATAATGAGTAAATCTACTTTAGCTATATTAATTTATGTTGCAGGGTTAATCTTTGGAGCATTGGTTTTAAATATATGGAGTGCAGAAACTGGACCCAAAGCTTTTATAGGGATAATTTGGACAGCAATTTTATTAATTGCACTTTTTTACGCTGATAAACATGAAAAAAAGTAAAAAAATAATTTTTTTTGTTAGCTTTTCAGTCTTATTAGTAAGCTTCCAGACATTTGCTTTATCTGAAATTATGTATTTAACAGGCTGTAAGAATTTAAAAGATGGTTTTATTAAAAATGAATATATTTTAGATTTAGAAAAGTCTTTAATGAAGAGAAATTATATTTATGACAGTAAAACTTTTAAAAAATATAAATCTACTGATCTTAGTGTTAAACAAGAAAATTTAATTGAAAGATTTATCTATGAAGATGAGAACTTAATACTAACAGACAAAATTGGTTACCCACAATTTTATACCCAACTAGTCTTTGAAAAAAATAAACCATTAATAAAAATCAAAACAGTCATAAATGGAGAGCAAGGTATCTCAAAAATTTCAACATGTGATAAAGTGGAAGTTTTCGTAAAAGAAAGTTAAGATTTTTTACTTTTCTTATTTACTTTACTTGTAAAATTTATTTTTTTTGAACCAAATCTACTATTAGTTATATTGCTTCTATGTTTAGCATAAGCCTGTTTTTGAGCTAACTTCATGGCTTTTTTAGATGACATTTTATTAGTTTATATTTTTTAAAAATTTTGTCGAGCAAGAACATCAAAATTTTTATCTGAAATGATTATCTCTCCAGAAGAAGGTGAAATGTTTAGTACTTCTTGAATTGTTACATAATGTGTAACTAACACTAAATTGTTATCACCGTTCCATTCGTTAATATATTTTTTTAAATCATAAATTTGTTTATTTTTATTACTTGCAAATTTTGCACTGAAAAATGAATTTAAAAAACTTTTTGTTTCATATTTATCAAAAGCATGTTGAGCTGTTTGTTTGCATCTACACCACTCACTTGATAACACCTTATCAATTTTAATATTATTTTCTGAAAAAAACTTCCCAATGTTTTTAGATTGTTCAATACCCTCTATACTTAAATTTCGTTGAGTTTCACATTTTAATATATCAAAATCTAACGGATCACCTCCACCTGGTGCAATTGCATGTCTTATAAATATTAATTTTTTACCTTCTTTTAACAAACTTTGTATTTCATCATTTGAATTTGCTTTTACTGAAATATTGAAAGATAAAAGTATTAATAAAAAAAATTTTATAAGTTTCATATATGAGTATAAAATTCAAAAAATTAAATAATTCAATAGTTAAATGTAAAAGTTGTCCTAGGTTAATTGCATTTAGTAAAAAAATTTCTATAGAAAAAAGAAAACAAAATATGAAAGATACTTATTGGGCTAAACCAGTTACGGGATTTGGTGATATTAAAGCTAAACTATTAATTGTAGGTCTGGCGCCTGCAGCTCACGGGGGTACTAGAACAGGCAGAGCGTTCACTGGAGATAAATCTGGAGATTTTCTTTTTAACTGTTTATTTAAAGCTAACATATCGAATATATCAACTTCTACGCATATTGATGATGGTTTAAAATTAAATAAAACCTATATTACAAATATTCTTAAATGTGTCCCTCCAGAAGATAAACCTTTAAAAAATGAATTATCCAACTGTTCAACATTTTTTAAAAATGAATTGACCTTATTAAAAAATTTAAAAGTTATTATAGCATTAGGTAAAGTTTCATTTGATAATTGTATAGAATTTTATAAAAAAAATTATCATTTTGATAAAAAATTAATCTTCATTCACGGTGTAAAATATTTATTACCTGATAATAAAATTCTAATTCCTAGTTATCACCCTAGTCCAAGAAATGTTAATAGAAAAATAATTAATACACAAAAAATGGTAAGCTTGTTAAAGAAGGCTAAGAAAATTATTTAATTTTTATACTATCGCAAAAATAAGGTTTAAAAACTTTAAAAATGTCCTCTGGAACTTTTATAGGTTTTCCATTTTTATCTACAAAAACTAAATGTACTTTTGCCTCAACAATTAATTCGTCATCTCTAGAAATAAATTGTGACATAAAAAAAGAAGTTTTTGTAATAGATTTAACAAAGGATCTAATTTTTAACTCGTCTTCAAGATAAGAGGGTTTTTTGTACTCAATGTTACAAGATTTAACAACAATTAAGGCTCCATAATCTTCTTTAATTTTTTTATTATTAAATCCGATTGTAAACAATGCTTCTGTTCTTGCTCTTTCAAGAAACTTCAAATAGTTTGCATAATAAACAACTCCACCTGCATCAGTGTCTTCATAATAAACCTTTATATTGTGAAAAAAATTTTCGTGCATGAATTTATACTATCAAAAATAAATATTTTTAGCATCAAACTAAGATATAATATAACAATGAAAGTTTATATTATTTGGCTTTTAGGTGTAATTGCTTGGAATTATTTGGTCCCTAATGCTGCACCCATTGAAGATGTAATTGTTGCAGTACTTTTATCTTTTTTAAGTATTGGTCTTAAAAAAATATTTAAATAATCTTATTCAGCTGAAAAATAAATATCTTGATAATAAGAGATAGCTTTTAATTTCGAATTATCAGTGTCAGTCATTATAGCTATACCTGAAATTTCTGTAACATCAATTTCATGAAGTTTCTTAAAATCTTTTTGCACATTTGCTTTAACAGTAACCCATGTATTTTTGTTATTTTTTGTAGTTGAGAGAACATAATCAATAGATTTTTTTGTATATGGACTTGGCCAATATTTTCCAACATCATTATTACTTGAAAAAACATAATTAATTGCCCTGTTAGATAATGGTGTAGAACCTGTTTTTTTTATTACAAAAACTCTAGCAGCATAATCGTGCCCTTTTTTACTATTTTCAATAATTCCAGATAAATCTTTCTCAACTTTCCATGTAATATTAATAATAGGAGTTTTATTAAGATCAATTCTAATTTCTTTTCCCAAGCCTGACCCAACACCTTCAGCCTCTGCTCTTATAAAGTTACCATTTTCGTTAGACCCAACAGCCCAGCTGGTCTCTCCTTTAACTTTTTTAACTTTTAATGTATTTAGCTCATCGTTAGTAAAATCGAAAACGTAAACATTTTCAGCTAACAAAGGTTTTGTTATTAAAAATAAATATCCTAATAATATTAAAAAAAATTTCATCAGTCTGAGGGTATATCTAAATTTAATTTTAAAACAATATTTGAACACACTTTAAGCATTAAATTATCAATATTGGATACTATATAAATAGGATGAAATTAATTTCTATATTTGTTTTATTAATATATTGGTCCATAATTCTACTGGCACCAGTTATTTCTAAAGAAAGTAAGTCTCTTAATGTTGATTCTAAAGTGCTAGTTAGTAAGTAGAGCGACCACCACTAATATCAAAAACAGCTGCTGTTGAAAATGAGTTTTCTTCTGAAGCTAGCCAACAAATTAATGAAGTAAACTCTTCTATCTCTAAAAATCTACCTCTAGGAACCTTAGAAAGCATTCTGGCAACATGTTCTTTTGACATTTGATCAAGAATTCTTGTTTTTGCTCCAGCTGGGGTAACAGCGTTTACCGCTATATTTTTATCAGCCAGTTCTTTACCTAGTGATTTAGTTAAACCAATAGCTCCTGCTTTAGCTGAACTGTAGGCACTAGCATTAGCGTTACCATCCTTGCCAGCTACAGATGCAACATTGATGATTCTACCATAATTATTTTTAATCATATTGGGCACAACACACTTGCAACAATTAAAAGTCCCCATTAAATTAATTTGTACTATTTTATTCCACTCATCAACATCATAATCCCATAGAGAGGATGTCGAACCTGTAATACCAGCATTATTAATTAAAATATCAATGTTCGTAGATTTTGTTATTTCATCTACAGTTTCTTTAACATTTTTATAATTAGAAACATCAACAACTTTATAAGACAGATTTGGGTTGTTTAGTTCTTGAGTAGCTTTTTTAAGTTCATTTTCATCTATATCCCAAATAATAGTTTTAACACCTGAGCTTAAAAATCTTTTTGCTATATCAAGACCAAAACCTTGAGCTCCACCTGTGATAATTGCTGTTCTATTATTTAAATCAAACTGATGCATTAGTTTATTTACTAGCTAAAAGATAATAAGTCAAAGATGATACAAATGCTCCAATGATCCAAGAATAAGAGTGAAAACTCATTAAACTTTCATTCCAGATAGTTGAGGCTGCAAAAATAAAACCTAAAACTAAAGAGTAGATAGCTTTCAAATGCCAGCCATTAGAATAAAAATACATGCCCTTGTCGTCTAAAGAAAAAATCTCATTGTTATTTAAGTTAGTTTTTTTTAATAGATAATAATCAACAACCATAACACCAAATAATGGGCCAAAAAAAGAACCAAGGGTATCTACAAATGCTAATATTCCAATCTGACTTAATAATGGTAACCAAAGCATACCAATAATAAAACCAATAACAGTAATAACAATAGCAGATTTTTTTAAATCAAGAGTTTGAGGAAAAAAATTCAGTAATGAATTTTGAGCTGGAACATAATTTGCTATTAAATTTGTTGATGCAGATGCAAAAACAATAAAAAATAAGACAATCACAGTTAACTGAGAATTGTCAATTTTACCAATGATATCTGTAGGATTTGTTAAAATTCTTTCCATGAGTTCTAAATTTTTGTTTAGAAAAATATCCGATCCAATGACTATAAAAACTGCAAAGAAAGAAAAAATTATCAAATTTAATATTAAGCTTAAGTTTCCTTTTTTTAATTCACTCTCATTCTTTACATATCTACTAAAGTCACCATAGTTGACAATAACTACTGAAAAATAAGCAAATAAAGTTGCTGCCACAGTAATCAATGGAGCAACATTGCTACTATTTAAAATGTTTTGTATCGAAAAAATATCAACAAATGCAGCAGAAGTAACCTTAACATCATAAAGAAAAACTGTTAAAAAAAATATAAGCATTCCTGAATAAACGGTAATCGCAGAAACTTTTATTATAAGTCTATTAAACTGATGGCTTTTACTAAATAAAAAAGCTTGTAATAAAATTGCAAAAACAAATGCTATCCAATCAATTAAATTTAAACCAAAAACAAATACTAAAAAAATATCCTGATCTAAAAGTGAACTATCAATAGAATATAAGGTTATTCTAATTAAGTAGCTAAAAAGTTTTGATAAAAAATATGTTTGAATTCCAAACATGAAAATTCCAACCAATCCTCTTAATAGAGCAAAATATTTAGCTCCTTTTATTCCAATCGAGGTTCTTAAAATTACTGGAAAAGGAAGTCCATATTTTTGAGATGGTTTACCAATTAAATTTGCAAAGAAATAAACAAATACTGAAGCAATTAAACTTCCAGTTAAAACTACAAAAACATTTAATTCATAAACTAAATAAAGTGAGGCAATTAAAGAAAAAGCAATCAAACTTTGTATATTATTTGCCCAAAAATAAAACAGATCTTTCCAATTCCAATTTTTATCATTTGGATTAACTGCAACTAATTCCCAGTTAATTAGAGTATTTTTTGATTTGATCTGATTCACTAAAACTATAATAAACTAATAAGTTCTACTGTCCATATAGATAGGTTGGTAACCATAAAGCTATTTGTGGGAAGATTATTATTAAAATCAATCCTATAATTTGAATTACCATAAATTGCATCATGCCGTAGTAAATATCTTTAAGATCCCACTCTGGAACAACACCTTTAAGAAAATATGCTGATAAGGCGACTGGTGGTGAGAGCCAGGCTGTCTGGAGATTGACTGCAACAAGTATTGCAAACCAAGTTAAATTAAAACCAAGTGCTTCTACTAAGGGCAATATGATTGGAACTATTATCATTACGATTGGTACCCATTCTAGAGGCCAACCTAAAAGAAAAATTATAACCATAATCATTGCAAGAATTAAGTATCTGTTCATCTCTAGACCAAGTAAAAATTCCGTTAGAAGCATGGGTGTTCCAAGTCTTGAAAATACAGCTCCAAAGAAGTTAGATGCAGCAACTAAAACCATAATTAATGCTGCTATTTCTAATGTTTTAACAAGAGAGTCTTGTAATTTTTTGAAAGTTAATTTTCTATAAGCTAAAGCTAAAAGTAAAGATCCCATAGCTCCACACCCTGCAGCCTCTGTTGGTGTTGCAAATCCAAACAAGATACTTCCAAGAGCAGCAAATACTAATGCTGCAGGTGGAACTAATCCTAAGAAAAATTCAACCCAAACTTCTTTCATACTTGTTGCTCTTAATTCTTTTGGTAATACGGGTCCTAAACTTGGATCTATCCAACATCTAATTGTTGTGTATGCCGCATAAAGAGTTGCAAGCAATACACCTGGTATTATTGCTGCAGCGAACAAATCTGTTACAGGAATTTCCATTATTGGACCCATCACAACAAGCATAATGCTAGGTGGGATTAAAATTCCAAGTGTACCACCAGCAGTAATAGTTCCAGCTGCTAATCTCACATTATATCCTGACTTATTCATTGATTTTGCAGCCATGATCCCAAGAATGGTAACGGATGCACCAACAATTCCGGTTGCTGCAGCAAAAACTACAGAAACGAAAAGCACAGCATAATAAAGTGAGCCTCTTACTTTAGCTAACATGAGTTGGAAAGCTGAGAATAATCTTTCCATTAATCCAGCTTGCTCCATCATAATTCCCATAAAGACAAAGAGGGGAACTGCAGCAAGTGTTTGCTCTGTCATGACCATAGAAAACTGCAAGGTCATTAAATAGAATACTAATTTACCAAATCCCAAATAACCAAATACAAAACCTAAGAAAATTAAGGTAAATGAAATTGGAAAACCTACAAAAATTGAAAAAAGCATTACTCCTATAAGAATAAATCCTAATAAAGCAGGATCCATAAATTCAGCTAACATTATTTCTCCTCTCCAGGCCACTTACCTTTAGTAGCTGCCCAATAACTTTTAAATAATTCCGATATCCCTTGAACAATCAAAAGAATAATTCCGACAAACAAACAAGCTTTAATTGGCCACATATAAGGCATCCATGCTGTGTCCATACCCTTTTCACCTCTCATGATAGACTCTTGAAGAAAGCCAGTTGACATGTAAAGAAATACACTTAGTCCTGGAAAATAAAATATTAGGTAAAGCCAAAAATCTATTCTTCCTTGATTTTTGGTTTTAAAATTTCTGTATAAAAAGTCTGCTCTAATATGAACACCTTTTGAAAGTGCATAACCAGCTCCCAACATAAATAAGGCTCCATACATAAATCTACTCATGTCATAAGCCCACATAGTCGGTGCATTGAAAAGTTTTCTGGCTAAAACTTCATAAACCATTGCAAATATTAACGGTATAGTAATCCAGCAAACTGTGTTGCCAACCCATTTATTAAATAAATCAATTTTTGTAATTGCTAATGCCATCCACTTAGGCATATTTCTTGGCATTTTACCTGAACCACCTCTTCTTTCAGCAATCATTTCATCTGAAATATCTAGTTTCATAGGCTTTATAGATTTAAGAGGTTTTTTAGATTTGTGGTTTCTTGGCATAAATATTTAAAAAAAAACTAAAGCGGATCGTAAAATCCGCTCTAGTTATATTTATTTTTTATCTAAATACTACTTTAAAGTAGCTGCGTGAGCCATTCCTAGCTTAGCATTAGACATTTGAGATCCAGACCAGAAAGGAACTGCAATATCAGCAAACGCTTTTTGAGAGTCCCAAACTTCTTTAAAGAATTTGTTCTCATTAGCATTTTTTTCTAGACTTGCTTTTGCAGCAGCCATATATGCTGGGAAATAATCTGCTGGAGTATCATGTAAAATCACACCGTGTTTTCCAGTCAACTCAGCAAGAGCTTTTCCGTTTTCATATATTCTGTAACTCATAGATTTTGATAGAGATGCATTCGCAGCAACTTCTAAAGCTTTTTTCTCTAAAGCAGACATCTTTTTATACTTAGATCCTGTAATGTAGAAATCAGCATTTACTACTACTTGGTGAAGACCTTGTAGATAGTAATGTTTTAGAACTTTCTGGAAACCGAATGTCATGTCTGGCTTAGGACAACACCATTCAGCAGCATCAATTGTTCCTGCTTCAAGTGCTGGTAAAATATCTCCACCACCCATTGCAACAGAAGCTACACCAATGTCTTTATAAGTTTGGCCAGGAATTCCCGGAGGAGTTCTAAACTTGTACTTTCTAAAGTCGGCCATGCTATTAATTGGCTCTTTGAACCAACCTAAAGCTTCAGGTCCTACTGGTTGTAACATAAATCCTTTGATGTCTCTTCCCATCTCAGACCATAGTTGGTCGTAAAGTTCTTTACCACCACCATATTGGAACCAAGATAAAAAAGCGATGTTATCGATACCAACACCTGCACCTGCTACTGGCGAACCAAATAACATAGCTGCTGGGTGATCGCCTGACCAATAGTGAGTCCAAGCAAAACCACAATCGATTAATCCTTTATCAACTGCATCTAAAGTTTCTTTTACACCTACTACAGATCCAGCTGGCATAATTTCGAACTTAAGCGATCCACCAGTTAATTCTGTTACTGTATCAGTGAAGTCTTTCAACATTACCACTTCATCAGCTTTTGAACTAATTACTGTTTGACACTTAAGAGTTTGTGCAGATGCACCCGTTACTGTCATTACAGTAAGTAGAAGCGATCCAACAAACAAAGATATGATTTTTTTCATATTTATATTTCCTCTTGTTGTGTGTTGTGTTTTTTTATAAAAAAACTACTTTTTCAAAAATAAAAAAATAAAACAAGTCTTAATATTAGAAAAATACTAATTATAAGCATTGGTAGTACTAGAATTTTAATTTTTACTATTATAAACATTCTAAATTGATGGAAAATTTTGATTATATTATTTTAGGGGCTGGATCAGCAGGTTGTGTTCTTGCAAATAGACTGTCTGAAAGTCCAAAAAACAAAGTTCTTTTAATTGAAGCTGGTGGCAAAGATAATTACCCATGGATCCATATACCAGTAGGATATTTCAAAACTATGCATAACCCCAATGTTGATTGGTGTTATAATACAGAACCGGATGAAACTATGAACAATAGGTCCATAAGGTATCCTAGAGGAAAAACTCTTGGAGGTAGCTCATCAATAAATGGATTACTTTATATAAGAGGTCAACATAGAGATTATGATATTTGGAAGCAATTAGGAAATAAGGGTTGGGGCTGGGAGAATGTCTTACCTTATTTCATCAAAGCTGAAAATCAAGAACGAGGAGAAAATGAATTCCATGGTGTTGGTGGACCTCTTTCAATAGAAAATCAAAGAATGAGTCTTCCACTATTAAACGAATTTCAAAATGCTGCTCAAGAATTTGGCATACCAAAAACAAAAGATTTTAATACAGGTGATAATCATGGTTGTGGGTATTATCAAGTAACAGAAAAAAATGGATTTAGATGTAGCACTGCTGTTGGTTATTTAAACCCTGTTAAAAAGAGACCTAATTTAAAAATAATTATAAAAGCTCATGTTAAGAAAATTAACTTTGAAAATAAAGTTGCTAAAGAAGTTGAATATTGGATTGAAAACGAATTATTTACTGTAAGTGCGAATAAAGAAATAATTTTATCATCTGGTGCAATAGGATCACCACAACTTTTACAAGTTTCAGGAATAGGTAATTCAGATAAATTAAAAAATCTTGGTATTGATATGATTCACGAATTAAAAGGTGTGGGTGAAAATTTACAAGACCATTTAATGTTTAGACCAATTTATAAAATTCAAAATATCAAATCCTTAAATAAAAAAATTAACAGCCTATTTGGTAACTTGTTAATTGGATTAGAGTATGTCTTTAATAGAAGTGGTCCTATGACTATAGGTGCAAGCCAACTAGGTATGTTTGCAAAAAGTGACCCCTCTTTAGAGTTACCAGATTTACAATGGCATGTTCAACCTATGAGTATGGATACATTGGGTGCAACCAAAAACCACGATTTTCATGGTTTCACTCCAACGGTTTCACAAATTAGACCAACTAGTAGAGGTCATATTAGTATAACAGATAAAGATTCACGAACTTACGCAAAAATAAAAATGAATTATTTGTCGACAGATGAAGATAGAAGAATTGCATCAGCTGGTCTTAAATTAACAAGAAAAATTGTTTTAGAATCTGAGACATTTAAAAAATTTAACCCAGAAGAATACCGACCTGGAATTCATTTAACAGATGATGAGGATATTTTGAAAGCAGCAGCAGATTATGCTCAAACTATTTTTCATCCTGTTGGAACATGTAAAATGGGTCAAGATGATATGGCCGTTGTTGATGATCAGCTAAAAGTTCATGGAATTAAAAATTTAAGGGTAATAGATGCATCAATCATGCCCAATATCACCTCTGGAAACACTAACGCACCCACAATAATGATTGCAGAAAAAGGTGCTGATATGATACTAAGCAGCTGATGTTTGCAGAATTATTCGGGCCTGAACAACTTATAATTTTAGGCCAAATTATATTTATCGATTTAGTATTAGCTGGTGATAATGCCATTATTATTGGAATGGTTGCCTCTAAATTTCCACCCGAACAAAGAAAAAAAGTAATCTTTTGGGGAATAGGTGGTGCAGTAATCTTAAGAATTATCTTAACCATGTTAACTGCTTATTTATTACAAATAACAGGATTAAGATTAATAGGAGGATTGCTTCTTCTTTATATAGTCTACAAACTCTACACAGATGTAATTAAAGGTCAGTCAGGTGAAGAAGATATTAAAGTAGATAATTCAAGCTTTATGAAAGCTATATGGACAGTTTTACTTGCTGATTTTACGATGAGTTTGGATAATGTTTTAGGTGTAGCTGGTGCTGCTGGTGATCACTATGTATTATTAATATTTGGTTTAGCTTTATCAATAATTCTTATGGCAACAGCTGCTACTGTAATTTCAAGATGGATTAATGAATATAAATGGATAGCCTGGATTGGTTTAATTGCTATACTGGTTGTTGCTATCGAATTAATTTATACTGATTTAAAGTTATTTATTTAAATGTACTTACAAAAAATAAATCTTAAAAATAAATATGCATTAGTTACTGGTGCAGGTAAAGGATTAGGAAGAGCCTGCTCAATTGCTCTTGCTGAAGCTGGAGCTACAATCATTGCTTTAAGTAGAACCCAATCAGATCTTGATAAACTTGAAAAAGAAATAAAAAAGATAAAAGGAAAAGTTATTAAAGTTAATTGTGATGTAATGAATTACGAAGATCTTAAAGAAAAACTAGATAAGATTAAGATTATAGATATTTTGGTTAATAATGCTGGGACAAATATTCCAGAACCTTTTGAAAAAATTAAACAAGAAAGTATGAACTACTTAGTAGATTTAAACCTTAAAGCTGCTTTTAATGTTGCTCAATTAGTTGTTAAAAAAATGTTAAAGAATAAAAAAAGAGGTGGATCTATTATTAATATGTCATCTCAACTTGGTCATGTTGGAATGTCTGGTAGAAATGTTTACAATATGACAAAATTTGGTATTGAAGGTTTGACTAAGGGTATGGGTGTTGAGCTTGCAAAAAACAATATTAGAGTAAATACAGTGGCTCCTACTTTTGTAGCAACACCGATGGTTAAAAGATTTTTTAAAAATAAAGAATTTAAAAAACTAGCTTTAGGGAATATTCCTATGGGAAAATTAGCAACAGAAAGTGATGTTGCAACAAGCGTTTGTTTTTTAGCTTCATCCGCTTCATCGATGATTACAGCCACATCAATCCTAGTAGACGGTGGATGGACAGCAAAGTAATATATAGATTACTTTCATTAGTAGCGTTATTTTTTTCAACTCAATCTTTTGCAGTAGAGTTTCAGGGAAAATTCATTCAAGGACATTACATTATTGGAAAAACTGAGCCTGGTTCATCAATTTTTGTAGATAAAAAAAAAGTTAAAGTCACAAAAGATGGTTATTTTGCATTTGGAATTGAAAAAGATAGAAAATTTGACATTACAATTACTGAAAATAATAACAAAATTATAAAAAAAATTAAAAAAAGAAAATATAATATTCAAAAAATTGAAGGCTTACCTAAAAAAAAAGTTACACCACCTGAAGAATTTTATGCAAGAATAAAAAAGGAAAACAAATTAATAGCTGATGCAAGAGAAATTGAAAGTGACTTACAGTTTTTTAAAGAAAAGTTTATTATCCCAGTTGATGATGCAATAATTACTGGTGTTTATGGTAGTCAAAGAATTTTAAATGGCATACCCAAATGGCCTCATTACGGTTTAGATTTTGCTCAAAAAAAAGGCACACCAGTTAAAGCAATGAATAACGGTGTTGTTACTCTAGCTGAAAAGGACTTATTTTATACTGGAGCAACTTTAATATTTGACCATGGTCATGGTATTTCAACTCTTTACATGCATATGGATGAAATTTTTGTAAATGTAGGTGATCATGTTAAAAAAGGAGATATCATTGCTACAGTTGGTTCCTCTGGTAGATCAACAGGACCTCATCTTGATGTAAGACTTAATTGGTTTGGTACTAGACTAGATCCTGCAACTATATTAAACATTCAATAATGAAAAAAACCATATTAGAAAAAACAGCAGATAAATTAGTTAATGCATTTGTTAACAATAAAATTATTGCACCACTCCCAATAAAATTTACAAAAACATTAAGTGAAGCTCAAAAGCTAAGAAAATTATGTGAGAGTAAAGTTAAAGATCCAATAATAGGATTTAAAGCTGCAGGGACAGGTATACCTGTCATGAAAAAACTTAAAGAAAAAAAACCTTTCTATGCTGCAATCTTTAAAAAGAATTTTATAAAAAGTGGAAAAAAAGTAAAAATTAATAAATCAACTTTAGGGATAGAACTTGAGGTTTGTTACCTAATTAAGAAAAACTTTTTCTCATCAAAGGGATTAATTACAACGAAAAATATAACAAAACATATTTCTCACATGGCAGCTTGTATTGAGGTTATTGGTTACAGGCAAAAGAAAAAAGGCATTACTAGTTTTGGAGATTTATGTAGTGACTTTGGTGCTAATGTTAAGTTTTTAATTGGGCAAAAGAAAAAATATAAAAAAATTAATATTGGAAATTTAAAGACAAATATTGCTAATAAAAAAATTGGACAAAGCGTTAATGGAAATACAAATACCGTTTATATAAACCCATTAAACTCACTTAGATTTGTTTTGAATGAGTTAAAAAAAGATAAAGTCACTCTTGATAAAGATTTTTATGTATTTACAGGATCGACTGTTGGTGTTGTTCCAATCCTAGGTAAAGGTCTTTATACTGGAAAAGTTGATCAACTAGGTTCAGCTAAAGCTATTATTCATTAATTTTAGATTATCATAAAAAAAACCTTAATATTTAACAATAATTTGGGTTCGTTTTACCAAAAAAAATCTTAATTTATGGCTACTTGTGATTAATATTTTTAAAAGTTATAGTTTTTATTATGGCACTTCATTTTAGCAAACAAGAATTTGAGAAAAGAAAACTGGCTACATTAAAATCAATGAAAGAGCATAATCTTGATGCTCTTTTAATGTTTCGTCAAGAGTCTATGTTTTGGCTTACAGGCTACGATACCTTTGGTTATGTTTTCTTTCAAACATTAATACTTGACAATAAAGGAGATATTATTCTTTTAACAAGGGCTCCAGATTTAAGACAAGCACAAAACACATCAAACATTGAAGACATAAGAATTTGGGTAGATAAAGACCAGTCTAACCCTACAGATGATCTTAAAATAATTTTAAATGAATTAAATCTAAAAGATAAAAAAATCGGAGTTGAATACGAAGCTTACGGTATGACAGGTCGTAATGCTTTAAGACTTAATAAATCGCTAGAAGGTTATTGTGAGGTAGAAGATCAATCAGAATTAATCACCAAACATAGGGTTGTTAAATCTACTGAAGAAATTGTTTATGTAAAAAAAGCTGCAGAACTTGCAGATCAAGCACTTGATGAGGCTTGGAAATATGCAAAAGCTGGTGTTGGTGAAGCAAAAATTTTAGCTGAAATGCAAAGAGTTGTTTTAGAAGGTGGCGGTGATTATCCAGCAAATGAATATATTATAGGCTCTGGACACAATGCATTATTATGTAGATATCAATCTGAGAAAAGAATTTTGTCAGATACCGATCAGTTAACTATTGAATGGGCTGGGACTTATAAACATTATCACTCTGCAATGTTTAGAACTATTCCTATTGGTAAAGCTGATCCAAAGCATATTAAGATGCATGAGGCTTGTCTTGAGGCTTTGACTAATTGTGCAAAAACTCTAATACCAGGAAAAACCGCAGGAGATGTATTTGATATACATGCTAAAACTTTTGATGATCTTGGGTACAATAAATCAAGAATGAATGCTTGTGGCTATTCATTAGGGACAACCTTCTCACCCAATTGGATGGACTGGCCAATGCTATACACAGGTAATCCTTATGTAATAACTCCTGGTAATGTCTTCTTTATGCATATGATCTTAATGGATTCAGATAGTAAACTTGCTATGAATTTAGGTGAGACCTATCTTGTAACCGAGAATGGTAATGAGAGATTAGGTAAGCAAAAGTTGGATTTGGTTGTTCTTTAAATTAAATCATATTGATACTGTCTAGCTTTAACAACATCTTCTGGAAGACTTAACTCCACATCATCTAATCTTATAGATTGATCTTTATTAATATCCTTCTTAACAATTGCTCCATCAGTTAAACCAAGAGGTAAAATTTTTTCATCTTTTGATTTTTTAGAAGTAATTAATTTCCCTCTAGCACAAAAACCACCCTCACCGTCTAATCGCTCACCAATTTTTAAATCTTTTTTAGCATAAGCTGCAACATCTGCATTATAATTTATAGTTTGACCTGTTGCTTTTTGATCAAGTGCAATTGCATATATCGATTGAGCAAGTTCTAAACCAATATAATGATATGGCCTCCATATAGCTGAATAACTGCCAGACAAATCGGTCACCATTCCATAATCTTTAAAGCAATTTTTGACATATTGATTTTGAGCTTTAATTACTATGTAAACACCCCATCTAAGATCATTTGGAATATCTTTTTGATTTAAATCAATGCTAGATATCACCTCTACTTGACCTTCATAATCAATTAATCCTCCTTCCACTTTTGGAATTAATTTTTTAGCAATGTCATAAACCCCAACAGGTGGAAAAGTTAATCCATTACTTGGACATTTTAAATTTGATGCATTACTGACTGCACACATTTCAATTGCAGATTTATCTCCACATAAAAAACTATTAAACATTTTAGGATTCATACCAGATTCAATTTCAGCACGTTCTTTACTTAAACCGTAGTGACCCCAAACCGTGTCTGGTGTTGAATATTCAAAATCTGGGTGGTACTTCGTTCCTTTTCCTGCACAAACTACAAAAAAACCGTTTAACTTAGCCCATTCAATCTGTTCCATAATTAATGAAGGTTGATCACCATATGCCATTGAACAAATAACATTGTTTTCTTTTGCAAGATCAGCAAGGTATTTCCCACAAGTAACATCAGCTTCAACATTTACTAATATGATGTGTTTTTTGTTTTTAATAATCTTTACAGCATGAACTGTTCCTATAATTGGATTTCCAGTGGCTTCTATAAAAACTTCAACATCTCTATCAATTGCCTCATCTAAAGTAGTTACAAAATTTATTTTATTAACTGTCTCTGTAGTTAAACCGCTCTTAAGACAGTTTTTTTTGGCGTTATCAATATTAATATCAACGATAGTATCAATAGTAATTTTTTGTAATTGATTGTATTGAGCAAGAAACATGCTTACAAATTTTCCACAGCCAATGAATGCAACTTTTATCGGTTTTTTTCTGGATTGTAGTTTAGTATTTAAAAACATTTGATCACGATATACTATTTTTTTATAAAATTGATGATACTTTTTGTAACTGTATCACTTATAATTATAGTTCCTTTTTCATTTGGGTGCATACCGTCATCTTGATTAAGTTCAGGTTTTAAAGCAACACCCTCTAATAGGAAAGGGATTAAATTTAGTTTATATTTTTTAGCTAAACTTGGATAAATATTATCAAATTTTTTTTTATAACTAATTCCATGAGTTGTTGGAGCAATCATTCCTGCTAAAATTATTTCTATATTTTTTAATTTTGCAGTTTGAATAATTTTTTCTAAATTTTTTTCAGTCTCGATTGGGCTTATTCCTCTTAACATGTCGTTAGCACCCAATCCTAAGATCATTAAGTCAATATTCGGTTGAGATAAAGACCATTCAACTCGATTTAATCCTCCAGCAGATGTGCTTCCAGATACACTTCCATCAATAATCCCAAGATTATAACCACTATCATTAAGATTATTTTGAAGGACAATGGCTAAATGTTTTTCCTGTGGAAGACCATAGCCTGCCATTAAGCTATCACCAAATAAGATAACGTTTTCTAGAGCATTCACGTTTATGCTCACTAGACAGACGGCAATAATTTTAATAATAAATCTTTTAATCATGGATAGTCTTCTTAAGCTAAAAAACGTTAATCTTAAATACCAAACTGGTAATGATACTATTAAGGTTTTAAAGAATGTTAATTTAGAAACTAAAAAAAATGAGTCTATTTCAATAGTGGGTGAAAGTGGATCTGGAAAAACTAGCTTAATCATGCTTGCTGGTGGACTAGAGAAAGCAACCTCTGGTAAGATATTTTTTGAAGATCAAGAAATATCTAAAATGAGTGAAGATGAAGTTTCTAAAATTAGAAGAAAAAATATTGGTATTGTTTTTCAATCTTTCTATCTTATTCCAAATTATACAGCTGTTGAAAATGTTGCTCTAACCTTAGAGTTAAATAATTTAAAAAACCCTACTGAACGAGCCAAAGAGTTGTTGGATCGATTTGGACTAAAAAATAGATTTAATAATTTACCCAGTCAACTTTCAGGTGGTGAACAGCAACGTGTGGCAATTGCTAGAGCTATAGCCATGAAACCTAAACTAATTTTGGCAGATGAACCTACGGGAAATTTAGATAGTGAAAATTCACAAATGATTGCAGATATTTTATTCAAATATATTAAAGAAGAAAAATCATCTTTAATTATGGTCACCCATGACCCAAAACTTGCAAATAAAGCAAAAAGAAAAATTAAAATCAAAGATGGAAAAATTGTCTAAGCTTTCAGAGTACAAGTTAACTTTGATATATGCCTTAAGAGACTTGAGTAGAAATTATAAAAAAATTTCTAGTATCATTTTAACACTTTTTATCAGTCTATTTATCCTAAGTTCAATTTTCACCATTGAAGATAGTTTGAATAAAGAATTAAATAATAATTCAAGAGCACTTTTAGGTGGAGATATTGAAATTGACTATAATCGTAATGTTGGCAACTTAGAATTAATTAACCAAGTTAAAGAATTTGCTACTGTTTCACAAATGGTTGAGTTTAGCACCATGATCTCAACTACCAATCAATTTAAAAATAAATCAATATTTTCTAGAATTAAAACAGTAGATCAAAATTACCCATTATTTGGCAAGGTAGGTTATGAGCCAAGTGGTGCATTTGAAAAATTACAAACTATAGAGAATACAATCCTTGTTAATGAAAATATTTTCAAAAATCTCAATTTAAAAATTAATGATAAAATCAAAGTTCAAGATCAGTTGTTTACTGTAATTGGTATAGTAAAATCAGTACCTGATATTGGGGGTGCTTTTGTATTTGGTGATTTTGCTTTAGCTGGCAAACAAACATTAGAATTATTAAAACTTAATAATCTGGGGAGCTTTTTAAATTATGAGTATAAAGTAAAATTTAATGAGGGAGATAATCCAAATACTTTATCTAAAAAAATTGAACAGTTATTCAAAGATGAAAAGAAGGTTAGACTTAGATATCACGAAAAATCTGACGGTCCTTTAAAGCGAATAATTGATAATTTCTCTCAATTTTTGTCTCTTGTATCAATTAGTGCAATGCTAATTGCAGGAATTGGAATTGCTAACACTCTACTTTCATTCATTAATCAGAATAATATGTCTATAGCAGTTAAGAAGTCTTTAGGCTTTTTCTCAAAAGATATTAAAATAGTCTACTATCTACAATTACTCATTCTATTATTCTTAATATCCACTGCCGCCTACTCTTTTAGTTTCTTTCTAGTCCCTATTGTAGATGTTTATTTATCAGCTGGTCTTGGGTTAAATATTGAAGGTAGTTTTTCTATTCTTAATTATTTCAAAGTTTTTTCAGTAGGTTTATTAGTATTAATAATATTTTCTATACCAACTATTAATGCAATTGATCAAGTCAAGGCATCAAACTTATTTAGAAATGTATTTCAAAACCTTCAATTTTATTATTCAAAAAAATCAATTCTTTTAAGTCTGTTACTATTATCAATTTTAATTTCTTTATTTACCATCGGTTCTGCTCGACCTGTTTATAGTTTGGGTTATTTTGGAGCTTTCTTTGTTTGTTTATTAGTCTTCTACTTATTATCAAACTTAATCATTAAATTGTTTAAAGGACTTAAAGAGCATCCAAATATTTCAATTAAAGTATCAGTTAAAAATATTACTCAAACTAAAAGTATTACCCCTATAACTATTATGTCTTTAGGTTTAGGGGTCACTTTACTATTAACTTTAGCTTTTGTAGGTTCAAATTTTAAAAGAGAAATTGCTAAATCTATACCAGAACTTGCGCCTGATTATTTTTTCATTGGTATTCAAAGTGATGAAAGACAAATATTTGAAGATTTGATTTTTAAAATGGATAAAGAAGCTAACCTTGAAATTGTTCCAATGGTTTCAACAGGTATTGTAAAAATAAATGGAATAGATCCAAATACTTATATCGATTCAAGTAATGATAGCCACTGGGTGATCAGAAATGACAGAAGGTCTTCTTGGGCTGATAAAGTTTTAAAAGATAACCCAATTGTAGAAGGCAAATGGTGGGATCTAGATAGACCTGATAAACTTCAAATTTCACTTGATAGTAAAATTGCTAAAGATTTTGATATTAAAATTGGTGATATTTTTACTCTTAATATTTATGGACGTGAAATTGAAGGTGAAATAGTAAATTTTAGATTAGTAGACTACAGAGATTTTACTATTAACTTTGCAATGTTATTAAATCCTCAATTTGCAAAAAATATACCTCACGAATATTTGGCTACTTCAAAGTTTAAAAGTTTAGAGAATTTTAACGAAACTGCTTTACTAGATAAAATGCCTAGTCTTTCTATTATAAAAATTACTGATTACTTGGAGAAAGTAACAGATCTTTTAAACAAAGTGTTTATTGCTGTAACCGTTATCTCTGCAATAACTATAGTCATTGGTTTAATTGTCATCTCAAGTGCAATTATAGTTCAGGGTAAAATTAAAGAATTTCAAAATTTAATATTCAAAATTTTAGGTTTTTCCAAAGTTGAGGTTATACTTTCTTCAATTATTGAGTTTTTTATAATATTCACATCCATAATTCTAATAGCTCTCTTTTTTGCGGTCATAGGTTCACAATTTATCATTGAAAATATTTTTCAAATCACTTGGAAGTTTGATTTAATAATATTTTTGCAGGTAACTATTGGAATTGGACTAGCTACATTAATCTTAATTATGATTACTAATTTTAAGTATTTAAGCCCTAAAGTTTATCCACTTATAAGAAATCAATAACTACACATCAGATCGAGATCTAAACCTCTCAAACATCAATCTTGTTTTAACTCCAATATTTAAAAAGGGCTGAGGTGGAAGCCAAGTAGGTTTAGTTCTAGATTCTATTATATTAATTTCATCACTATTTTCATTACTTGCTTTAATTGCTATCTGTTCACCAAATAAAGTTCCAACTCCAATACCAGAACCATTATAGCAACCTGCCACAAAAACATTATCTTCTACTTTTTCAAAAATTTGTGAACTATTTCTAGTTCTAGATACAACCCCAGACCAACTAGATTGGATAATATCATCTGCTAAACTTGGAAACCTTTTTTTGATACCAAGTTTTTGATTTAAAGATCTTTTATCCAACTCTGGTTTAGACATTTTAAAAGGGCTATGAACTTCGGCAGTATTTCTAATTAAAATTCTTTTATCTTTTGTCATTCTAATAGTTGCTCCCATTGGTCTAACAGGTAGCACACCCCACTCTCTAGGCTCACCAATAGACTTATACTCTGTATCATTTAATGGTCTGGTCATGCTTGCAGTTAAGGTTAAGGGGAAATTATAATTATTTTTAATACCAAGCGATTTTAAAAATCCATTTGTGCAAAAAATAATTTTTTTAGTAATTATTTTATGATTATTAAATTTAGAAATAATTGTATCTTTATTTTTTGACCATTCATTTAATTGAGTATTTTCTAATAGCTCAATATTATCTGGCAAAGTATCAATCATAGCTCTAACAAGTTTTCCTGGATGTAATAAAATTCCACCCTTAGTATAAAGTGCTAAGTTATAAAAGTTCGTGCCTAATCTTTTACCTAAATTATCTTTATCAAAAATATTATGTTCAAAATTTAATTTTAATAAAGTTTTGCTAAAATTATCTAGTATCTTTCTATCTTTTTCATTTGATGAGGCAAAATATTTCCCACATTCATTCCAATCACAATCTACCTGATGCTCTTTAATAAACTTTTTCACAACATCAATTCCTAATTTATAAATGTCAGTTTTCTTTTTATAATTAGAAAGTTCTTTATTTGAGGTGAAACCATCATTAAGGGTAGTATCGACTAAATATCCTGAGTTCCTTCCACTTGCACCCTCACCTGCTAATTGAGCATCAACAATAATAATTTTTTGATTTGGGTGTAGTTCTGATAATTTTCTAGCAGCAGACAAGCCTGTATAACCAGCACCTATAATTAGCCAGTCACAGGATTTTTCTTTATCTAAAAATTTTATATTAGATCTTCTATCAAGGTCATTAATCCAACTACAGCTAGTATCATTAACTACTTTCATGTAGTTAGATTATGACAGATAAGATATTTTTGAAAGATCTTAAGATACCAAAGAAGGTTGCTTGATCATGTCTTCTTTTTTGATCCCTGCAACTTTAACTGGTCTTTTCATAGCATCTCTTCTGAAAGGCTCTCCCAGTTCTTGGTTAAGAATTACTTCAATAAATGTTGTAATCCCTTTCTTTTGATCTTCACATGATTGCTTGATAGCAGCAGTAGTCTCTTCCATGGTTCTAACAGTGACACCTTTTAATCCACAAGCATCAGCAACTTTTGCATAACTTAATTCTGGATCAAGCTCTGTTCCAACGAAGTTATCATCAAACCATAAAGTAGTATTTCTTTTTTCAGCACCCCATTGGTAATTTCTAAAGATTACCATTGAAATTGCTGGCCATTCTGGTCTAGCACATGAGCTCATTTCGTTCATGCTAATACCAAATGCACCGTCACCTGCAAAACCAATTACTGGTGTATCAGGACATCCAATTTTTGCTCCAAGAATTGCTGGAAAACCATAACCACAAGGACCAAATAATCCTGGTGCTAAATATTTTCTACCTTTTTCAAATGTTGGATAAGCATTTCCAATTGCACAGTTATTACCAATATCACTTGAGATAATTACATCGTCAGGCATACCTGCTTGAATTGCTCTCCATGCTTCTCTAGGAGACATTCTATCTGCATCTCTTTTTCTAGCTTCTGCATTCCAAACTGTACCTTCATCATCATCTTCGTGATCTAAACTTGATAACTCTTGTAACCAAGCAGATTTAGTTTGGTGAATTGTATTTTTTCTCTCTTCTCTATTTGTATCTCCTGCTGTTGGAGAAAGTTGAGCTAAAATTTGTTGTGATACTAATTTTGCATCCCCACAAATACCAACTGTGACTTTTTTAGTTAAACCAATTCTATCTGAATTCATATCAACTTGAATGATACTTGCATCTTTAGGCCAGTAATCCATTCCATAACCTGGTAATGTTGAGAAAGGATTTAATCTTGTACCAAGTGCAAGAACAACATCAGCTTTCTTAATTAATTCCATTCCAGCTTTTGATCCATTATATCCTAAAGGTCCAGCTGCTAATGGGTGACTTCCTGGAAAACTATCATTATGTTGATACCCTGAACAAACTGGAGCATCTAATTTCTCAGCTAATTTTTTACAATCTTCTATTGCTCCACCAATTACAACACCTGCACCAGATAGTATTACTGGAAACTTAGCGTTTGACAATAAGTCAGCTGCTTTTTTAATTGCATCAACTCCACCTGCTTGCCTTTCAAGTCTAACAATTGGAGGAAGATCTATATCAATTACTTGTGTCCAATAATCTCTTGGAACATTTATTTGTGCTGGAGCTGATCCTCTGATCGCTTTTTCAATTACTCTATTTAATACTTCTGCCATTCTTGAAGGGTCTCTAACTTCTTCTTGATAGCAAACCATATCTTTAAATAAATTCATTTGTTCTACTTCTTGGAAACCACCTTGACCCATAGTTTTGTTAGCAGCTTGCGGTGTTACTAATAACAATGGTGTGTGGTTCCAGTATGCAGTTTTAATTGGTGTTACAAGACCTGTAATTCCAGGACCATTTTGAGCAATAACCATAGACATTTTACCAGTAGATCTTGTGTAACCATCAGCAATTAATCCACCGTTTGTTTCATGAGCAACATCCCAAAAAGTAATTCCAGCGTCAGGAAAGATATCTGAAATAGGCATAAAAGCTGAACCGATAATTCCGAATGCGTGTTCAATTCCATGCATTTGTAAAACTTTTACAAAAGCTTCTTCTGTTGTCATTTTAGTCATAATAATTAGGCCTTCCTGCTTAAGTTGTTAAAAAAATCTATAAATAATTTGTTAATTTTTAAGATTAATATATAAGATTTAAAAAATTTCAAACAAACAAATCGACACAATTATGGCTACAGATATTATTATACACGACGAAAAAGACAACGTAGGAGTAGTTGTTATTGATAAAATTATTCCAAAACAAGATTGCGCATGTTGGATTATGGAGAATGATAAAACAGTTCAAATTCAATCAGTAGATGAAATTCAATTAGGACATAAAATTGCAATGGTTGACCTTAATGAAGGTGATACTATTTTGAAATATGGTCATGATATTGGAAAAGTAGTTAAATCAATCAAAAAAGGTGAGCATGTTCATGTTCACAATGTAAAAACGAAGAAGTGGTAAAAAATATGGAAATTCCAAAAAGTTTTTTAGGTTATAAAAGAGAAAATGGCAGAGTTGGTACTAGAAATCACGTAATCATCTTACCTGTAGATGATATCTCTAATGCTTGTGCTGAAGCTGTAGCAAATAATATTAAAGGTACGATTGCCCTTCCTCACTCTTATGGAAGACTTCAATTTGGTGCTGATTTAGATCTACACTTTAGAACAATGATTGGGACTGGAAAAAACCCTAACGTTGCCGCTGTAATTGTTATTGGAATTGAACCTAAATGGACAAAAAGAATTGTTGATGAAATTGCTAAAACTGGAAAACCTGTTGAAGGATTTCACATTGAAAGAACTGGTGATATTGGAACAATCATGAAAGCTTCTAAAAAAGCGCAAGAATTTGCAATGTGGGCTTCTGAAAAACAAAGAGAAGAGTGTCCTTTAAGCGATTTATGGATTTCGGTTAAATGTGGTGAATCTGATACAACATCAGGTCTTGCTGCTAACCCAACAGTTGGAAACTTAATGGATAAATTAGAGCCATTGGGAGTTCATTTATGTTTTGGTGAAACCTCAGAGTTAACTGGTGCTGAAAAAGTTTGTGCTACACGTGGTGCCACTCCAGAAGCTTCAGAAAAATTCATGAAAACTTGGAGTGATTACAACGACTTTATTTTAAAAGAAGCAACAGATGATCTTTCTGAAAGTCAACCAACTGCGGGAAATATTGCAGGTGGATTAACTACAATTGAAGAAAAAGCATTTGGAAATTTCCAAAAAATTGGAAATTGTAAATTTATTGATGTTTTAGAACCAGCTGAAGAGCCTACTAAAGGAAAAGGATTATACTTTATGGATACTTCATCTGCTGCAGCAGAGTGTATTACACTTCAAGCAGCTGCTGGATTTAACATTCACTTATTCCCAACAGGTCAAGGAAATATAGTAGGTAATCCAATTGAACCTGTTGTTAAGTTAACTGCCAACCCATTAACTGTAAAAGGTATGGGTGAGCATATTGATTGTGATGTATCGAAAATTCTATCTCGTGAAATGAATTTATCACAAGCTGGTGATGAATTAATCAAATCAATGATTAGAGTTGCTAACGGTAGATTAACTTGTGCTGAAGCTTTAGGTCATAAAGAGTTTGTTATGACTAAACTTTACAGAAGTGCTTAAAAATTTATCTATAAAGTAATGTTATTTAAAAAATATCTGGTCATTTTACCAGGTATTGTTTTAGCATTTGTTCTCTACAGTTTATCTCAAGGATTTAATAACATTATTGGTATTGAATTATTAGGTTACGATAAAAGCCCAATATCGACAGCCATGATTGCTATTTTACTTGGAATGCTTTTTGGAAATATATTCAAAATGAGAGACAACTTTGTAAAAGGTTTGGACTTTACTCAATCATATATTCTCAAACTTGGAATAATTTGTTTAGGAATTCAATTAAAACCTTTTGAGTTTTTAGAATTTGGAGCTGTGGCAATACCTTTAATCATAATTTGTATTGTAACAGTACTAATAGTTATAAAACTGTTAATTAAAAAACTTAAAATCCCAACAAGAATGGCTTACTTAATATCTATTGGCAGCACAGTTTGTGGGACAACAGCAATTATGGCAACTGCTCCAGTAATTGGTGCAAAAAAAAATGAAGTATCATATGCAATTGCTAACATCACTTTGTTTGGAATTTTATCGATGCTTATATATCCTTATTTTGCTAATTATTACTTTGATGCTGAACCAATGTTTGTTGGTTTATTTTTAGGTACATCAATTCATGAAACATCACAAGTTGCTGCAGCTGGACTTATTTACGATCAACAGTTTAACAGCCCAGAAACATTAAATATTGCAACAGTCACAAAATTAATAAGAAATACTTTTTTAGTAATAATGATTCCATTATTTGCATTTCTTTATAATAGAAACAATGTTGTTAAAAAAAATTACTCAATATTGGCTATTTTCCCTTATTTTGTAATAGGTTTTGTGGCAATGATAATTTTAAGAAATATTGGAGATCAATTTTTTTTAAACTCATATAATAATTTATGGCTAGAGACAGTTGACATTATCAAATCATCTTCAAAAGTATTTTTAACAATGGCAATGGCTGCTATTGGTTTATCTACAAATCTGAGAGATCTTAAAAGCATGGGTTACAAACCTTTTTTAGTCGGATTTATAGGGATGGCGACAGTAGGTTTGGTAAGTATTTTGAGTATAGAATTCTATATTAACTTTTTAAACTAAGACTTCTTCAGTAACATCTTTTTTTTGAAATTAGAGAAAATACGTCTAATAAGAGCAGCACCTACACCCAATAGAATTGCAAACATAATTGAAAATAATCCATAAAAGAATGGCATGTCTTCTGAAAATTCTAAAATAAATAATGAGAAAAAATTCAAATCTGCATTTAAAACTTGTATTATTTCTTTTTCAGTTTGTTCTGCAAAAAAAGTTTCATAGGCAATAGCTATTCCAACTATCAATAATAAAATTGCCAGTAATGCTTTTAAACCTGAACTATCAATTTTTTCACCAAGTTTCTGTCCCGCTTGAACCCCTACAATTGATCCAATAACTAACATAAATACCAACATTAAATCTATAGAACCAAAATTAATTGAATGCAAAAAAGTAACTATGACACTGACAAAAATTGTCACAAACAAAGAAGTTCCTGGAACTAATTTTGTTGGCATTTTAATTATATAAATCATTGCGGGTACTAATATAAAAGCACCTCCTATCCCCATTATAGCGGCAATAAATCCTACAACTAAACCAATTATAATTGGAGTAAAAATACTTTCGTATAATTTTGATTTTGGAAACCTCATTCTTAATGGAAGACCATGTATCCAATAATGAACATGTAATTTTTTTTTAACTACAAGATTTCTTTTTGCTCTGTCTATTTCTCTAAGACTTTCAACCAACATTAATGTACCAATAATTGCAAGTATATACATGTAGGCTAAAGAAATAACCGTATCAATTTTTCCAATACCTTTAAAATATGTAAAAGTATAAATACCTAAAGCTGTTCCAATTGATCCACCAATTACAATCATAAGACCCATTTTGTAATCTAAAGTATTTTTTAAATAATGAGTTGTTGATCCTGATACTGATGTTGCAAGAATATTGTTAGCTTCATTTGCAACTGCATATGCAGGGGGCACGCCTAAAAAAATTAAGAATGGCGTCATTAAAAAACCACCACCAACACCAAATAAACCAGAAAGTACTCCAACGATTGCACTCAATAAAAGTATTTCAATCGGGTTAACAAATACTTGAGCTATTGGTAAAAATACATCCATAAAAAATTATTAGTTGTTAAAAAACAAACTAATTAAATGTGATAAAAGTTCCAACTAAAATAACACCCCAATAAGCAGCTAAGCTAACAAAGATACCTGTTTTGATAATAGTTGCCTTAAAATCTAAAATTCTTTTTAATATTTTTATGTTGGAAATTGACATTACAACCGTCAATACACCCAGTTAATTATTTGTCAAATAAATATTTAATATAAAGTGATTTTTTTTATTAGTAGATTGTTGCTCCAAAAACCTTAACATCATCACCCTCGATACCAAGAACCAATCTTCCTAAGAACTCACCTTCAATCTCTTTACTTCTTTGTTTAAATAGAACGGTGATGTTTTGACCTCGTCTTAAACAACCAAATGCTTGGTAGTCTTCTTTTAGGCTTGTTAAAAGTTTATTATTAGCCCACTGTTTACCAAGCTCTACTTCATTTGCTCCAAATAACATTTGAGTTCCAAAATCTTTAGTAAAACCGCCATAATCTTTCATATTAGAAGTTTTAACAAGATTATCCCAAATAGGATTAGCAATTGCTATAATCTCATCATCAGATTTCTCTAAAAGATTCATAATTTAAGTTTAACTGTTTTAAGAAGCTTTTTTCTTCTCGTTCTCGTCAACTATGTGGTAAACCGGCACTTTCTCAAGAGAGAATTTACCAGTTTCAGGATCACGTCTAGAAACTGTTAAACAATGCCAATTATCATCATCAAGTTTCATATGGTCACCTCTGTAATAGTAACCAGGCCAACGTGTTTCTTCTCTAAACATAGTGTGTTCAGTTACACATTGAGAAGTTAAAGCTCTGTGTTTTAATTCCCAAGCTCTCATAAGTTGGTGCAAATCTTCAGCTCCTACTTTTTCTAAATCTTCCTCTAACCAAGCAAGTAATTCTAGGCCTCTTTTAAGCATATTACCATTTGTCATGTAGTTAGTTGCAATACCACCAACATATTCGTCCATAATTCTTTGTAAACGTTGAAGACCTTGAATAGGAGAAATATAACTTGGTGAAACTGTTCCACCTGTGATCTCATTTTGAGCTACTTGGTATGTCTCTAAAGGTTTGAATACAGCAGTTTTAAAGTCTTCACATTGTTTATCAGTAACTTTAATACCTTCTGCTTTTTTATCTTGAATATATTTAACAGCAGCTTTTGCAGCTAAACGACCTTCGGTAAACGATCCAGAAGAAAACTTATGGGCACTTCCACCTACAGTATCACCTGCACCAAAAAGACCATCAATTGTTAACATTCTGTTATAACCCCAGAAATATTCTGGTGGAGATAAATCTTCAGGTCCACTAACCCAAGCTCCAGAGCATGTTGCATGAGAACCCATAACATATGGCTCAGATGTAGTTAATTCTGGATTTGTGTATTTAGGATCTATGTTTTGAGATGCCCAAACAACAGCTTGACCAACGGTCATACCTAAAAAGTTTTCCCAACCAACTGTTTCTAAATGTGGATCTTGAAAGGCTTCAGTAGTCACCATATGAATAGGTCCACCGCCTGCAATAGTTTCTTGTATAAATGCATGGTTTCTTAAACATGTTGGTGTTGGATGGTGATCAATATACTCACCAACTAATTCTTTAGTTTGGTCATACCATTTCTTTTCATAATTCTCTCCATTTGCATTTTGAGTATATGTTTTAAGGTGCAAGAAATATGCTCCAACTGGACCATAACCATCTTTAAATCTACATAACACAATTCTGTTTTCCATTTGTGTCATTTTAGCTCCAACAGCGATAGGTAATGCATAAGCTGAACCATTACTCCATGGTGCATACCAAGTTCTTCCCATTCCCTCACCAACTGCTCTTGGTTTGAAAATGTGAGATGCTCCACCTGCTGCAACGATTACAGTTTTTGCTCTAAATACATGGAAATCACCAGTTCTCATATTAAAACCAACAGCTCCACCTACTCTATTTTCTTGAGCCTCATCCATTAAAAGATGAGTAATCATTATTCTATTGTAAATTTTATCAGCTGATTTTTTTGCAGCCTCTGCAACGATTGGCTTATAACTTTCACCATGAATCATGATCTGCCATTTACCTTCTCTAAGGTAACGACCTGTTTTTTCATTTTTCATCATTGGTAAGCCCCATTCATCAAACATATGAACCGTTGAATCAACGTGACGAGCCATGTCATAACCTAAATCTTCTCTAACCATTCCCATTAGATCATTTCGAGCATATCTTACGTGATCTTCAGGTTGGTTTTCACCCCACTGCATACCCATGTAACAGTTAATAGCGTATAAACCTTGAGCAACCGCTCCGCTTCTATCGATATTAGCTTTTTCAACACAAATAATTTTCATGTCTCTTCCCCAGTGTCTAGCTTCAAAAGTAGCACCAGTTCCAGCCATACCGCCACCAACAACTAGAACATCGCAATCTTCAAAATGTGTTTTATGCTTAGCCATTAGTAGTAAACCCCTTTTTTAAATGAATCTTTTGGCACTACTGGTAATTTACCATCAATATTTAAACCATTAGGCTCAGTGTAAAGCATTTGAGAATTGATCTCACCTTGATTAGGTTTTTCACCTTCTGCTAATTTAGGAATAAATTTTCCCCAAGGTTTTGTTGTAATTGGAGATACAAAATCTTTTGTAGTTCCATTTCTAAATTTAATTTTCCAAGAAATAGTTCCTTTTTCTTCTTCACGTCTAACTCTTACACTGTGACCCATAGGAGCAAAGTCAGCATAACCACGAACGTCAATTGCATGATTAGGACAAGCTTTTACACAAGAATAACATTCCCAACAAAAATTTGGTTCAATATTTACTGCTCTTCTAATATTTTCATCGATGTGCATTATATCTGATGGACAAATATCCACACAGTGACCACATCCGTCACATCTCGTCATGTATACAAAAGTTGACATATTATTTTACCTCTCTCTTTTTAATAATGTTTTGGTTGTTCTCTTTTAATTCCTAGTCCAAATTGTTTTGGTGCATCTGCAAGTGGAGGAAGATTGTCTCTTGATCCGTCTGCTTCTGCTAAGTTTTTTTGGATTGCTGCACCAGGTTTATAAAACATATGTGCAAATTTTGACCAATAAACTCCCCCAAATAAAACAATGTTTGAGGTAATAAATAAAATTAAAAATAAATATCCTAATCCAGCTGATCCTGAAGATTGAAAGTATGACCAAGCTAGTCCAGTAGTAGCGCATGCAAGGAGTGCTAGTACAAATAAGTCAGCTTTAATAATTCTATACCATGGATGAGCTTCGGCTAACACATCCACTCTTAAAAATAACCAAAACCAGTATCCACCCACACAAGTCATAATTGCTCCAACATGCCAAATCATAGGCCAAATTGTTGGTGCAGTAGTTCCTGTTCCAGTGTAACCAAAAATTAATACGACTGATGCAACCCAAAATAAAATAGTTCCATACATTCCCATAACGTGTGCAACTCTTCTTTTACCAGCTCCAAGCTCTGCCGTAGTTGCGATATCATGAGCTACAGTTTTTAAAATAATTGATGTTTTTTCTCCAACTCCTAGTTCTCTTTCAGCTGCTAATTTTGCTTTTTTTGCGTTATTAAAAAAGTAAGTTACATTTTTATGATGGATCATCTGAACTATTGTTCCAATAATAATTAAAGCAATCATAGCTAAAACAAAAAATTGTATGGCTGCAGGAGATATAGTTTCAGCTAAAACTGAAAAAGGGTTAATTGACATCATAATTAGTAATACCTTTATTTAGAATCTATGTTGATTGTGATTATTTAGTACAGTTGAAATAATAGATCAACCGTTTTGTATGGGTTATTTTATCATATAAGGTTTTACACCTTACGCTTGTAGTGCTGTTTCTTTGGTATAACCGACCGAACTCCTCCTTGTGGGTTATCAACATCGCCTTCTCTACGAGGAATTAAATGAATATGACAATGCAAGATTGATTGTCCAGCAATAACTCCAGCATTTGTTCCAATATTAAACCCTTTAACTACAGGATCTTTTAACAATATTTCCTCTTTAATTTGTTTGATTAAGTTATTGCAAGCAATCACTTCATCGTCATTTAAATCAAAATAATCCATAACATGCCGTTTTGGAATAATTAAACAATGGAATTTAGACACGGGATATGTGTCATAACTAGCATAAGCCAAATCATTTTCAGCAGCTAGCCCACTTTGTTTGGAGTTACAGAATAAACAAGGATTATTTGGGTCAAACATAATTTTATCTATAGATAGAACATTTATTAACTTCATTTTTATAAAAATTAGATAGTTTTTTATAAAATTTAAAACTTTTTCTCTTCCACTTGATTTCATTAATATTTTTTATTGAAGCAACACCTTTACCAGAGCCAATGAGAAGAATTTCACTAAATTCGGATAAAGTTTTTATCAATATATCTTTGTTAATAATTTTACCTAATTTTTTATTAAAAAATTTATAGGTAATGCCCTTATAAATATTATTTATTGGAGAGTATACTTTATCATCTTTTATAAACAGTATATTTGAAGTTCCACTTTCTAAAATCGTATTCTTGTAACAAAGACCAACATCTGAATTGGTATTATCCATTTTAGATAAATATTTTAATATAAAGTTATATTTAAGATTTTTGAATTTAGGGTCAAATCGTTTGTGACGGATAAGCTTTAAATTAAAATTTAATTTAGGAGTTTTTCTGTCTCTCAAAGAAATTGATATCATCTTTTTATTTACTGCAACTCTAAGAAGATGATTATAAGATCTTTTTTTATCAATATTCAGTTTGATTAATTTAAAAATATTTTTTTCAAGGTTAGGATTATTTAATTTATAAACTTCTAAAGATTTTATTAAATTTTTAATATGTTTTTTAAAAAAAAGTATTTTAGCAGGTTTACCAAAAATCCACATCGTAGTGAATACACCATTATCCCCCCAAAGATCTTTAAAATTAATCTCTTTGTAAGTTTTATGCTGATAAGATTTTTTTAATAAGTAAGTTACCATTTTCAGTTAAAAAAGATTCAGGGTGAAATTGAAAGCCATATATTTTTTCTTTATTATTTTCTATTGTCATTGCTGTATTTGAAATAACACACCTCATTGTAATTTCAAAATTTTTTGCAGCAAACGGCTCTTTTAATTTTAGAGAGTGATATCTGCCTACAGTAAATTGACTATTTTTTTTAAACAATGAATTTTTGCTAGTTACTTTTATTTTAGATTGGAAACCATGGTAAATCTTTTTTTGTGTAACTATTTTTCCATTTTCACAATGAAGAATTTGTTGAAACCCGAGACAAATTCCAATAATTTTTTTTTTACCTTTAAATTTTTTATAAATCTCAGAACTAATTGGATAATCTTTTGGAGCACCTGGACCTGGTGAAAAAACAATAATATCTGCTTTTTTTAATTTATTTTGATCTATTTTATTAAAATTAGTGCAAACGACTTCATCAAAATTTTGAAATTGATGTACTACGTTTTGAGTAAAAGAGTCATGATGATCGATAATGTATATCATTTGTAAAGATCCATTAATGACTTGGCTTTAATATAATTTTCATTAAATTCATGAGCTGCATTACTGTCAATTACAACACCAGAGGCCACAGAAATTTCTGATTTACCTTTAAAATTTAATATTGATCTAATAATGATATTAAACCTCATATCTCCATTGAATTTTAAGTAGCCAAAACTACCTGTATAAATATTTCTACTTTGTTTTTCCTGTTTGTTTAGCAAATTTAATGTACTAATTTTAGGACATCCTATTACAGATCCTCCAGGCATCATTGCTTTTATAATCTCTAATGAGGTAGTTTTATTCTTGAGTTGTCCTCCAATTAAACTCACATAATGATATAGATCTTTATATTCTTCAACTATCTTCTTTTTTAAAATTTTTACTGAACCTGGTTTACAAATTTTAGATAAGTCATTTCTTTCCATATCAACAATCATGTTGTGTTCTTTGGATTCTTTTAAGTTTTTTCTAAAAAAAGTAAGGGCTTTATTTTTATTTAATTTTTTAGTTTTCTTTAAAGTGCCCGCAATTGGTTTTGTTGTTATAAAATTATTTTTTTTTGTTATCAAATTTTCAGGTGAACAACTTATTATTGAATAATTTTTATCCTTAATCATAAAGGCTTCAGGCGCCATATTACTTTTTACAAGTCTACTAAAAAAATCTAAAGCATCTATTTCTGATTTATTGCTATATTTAGTACAAATTTTAATCTGATATGTTTCTCCAGATTTTATTTTCTTTTTAAATTTATCAAATATTACCTTATAGGATTTTTTATTAATATTTATTTTGAATAAATCATTAGAATTTAATGATCTTGTTTTTTTATACTCAAGGTTGTTTGGAAGTTTTATTTTTGTTTCAGGTTTATAAAATATGCCTTTAGGGAAATTTATTGTTTTTTGTTTTTTTATTTTTACTTCAATTAAATTATTTAATATTTCATAGCCAAAAAAACCAATAAACAGATCAGTTTCTTTATAAGGAAGTTTTAACCTATTATTTTCGTTAATAAATTTTTCAATATTATTATTGTTTAAAATAATCTTTTTTGAAAAGTCTGTATAAAGATCAAACCCTTTATCTGATTTATAGATTATAAAGGGTTTCTTTGAATTATTTAAATCCAGTAAGTAGTTTTTCTTATTCAATTTTTATTCTGTTTTTAGTCTTAGAACTGCTTCTTCTTTAATTGGTAGATGTATTATTGCTGCAAAAATAGATAAAACAATTGCTAAATACCAAGCATAATCATAAGAGCCATATAAATCATGAAATAGTCCTCCAAGAAATGCTCCAAAAAATGAGCCTACTTGATGACTTAAAAAAACTATTCCATAAAGAATACCAAGATATTTTGTTCCAAAAATATGAGCAACTATTCCACTTGTAGCAGGCACTGTTGATAGCCATAAAAAACCAAAACTTGCACCAAAGATAAATGCATTAATGTTACTTGCGGGTAAAAATATAAATAAGATAATTGAAATTCCTCTTAATGCGTAAATAGAGCTTAAGATAATTTTTTTACTAATTTTCGTAGATAAGTATCCACTTAATAAAGAACCAAATATATTAAATAATCCAATTAATGACAATATTGCAGCAGCCGTCCAGCTTTCTAAGCCTCTATCTATTACGTATTTTGGAACGTGTGTTCCAACTAAAGTTATATGAAAACCACATACAAAAAATCCAGAGACTAGAAGTATATAACTTTTGTTTTTGAAAGCTTCCTTAAATGCCTCTATGGCGCTTTGGTTGTTTGGTTTTTCAATAGACTGAGCAGCAGATGGAGATCTTACAAAAAAAGCTATTATAAGCCCGATAAATAAGAATATTGTGAATACAAAAAGTGTATCCACCCATCCATTTTTAATTAATGAATAGCTCGTATAAAGTGGAGAGATAAAATAGCCCAAAGAACCAACAGCTGTAACAATGCTCATTGCTATTGTTCTATTTGATAATGGAAAATGCTTTCCAACAATTGACATTGGAATACTAATTGCAGTTCCACCTAAACCAATTCCAACTAAAAGTCCTAAATCGATTTGAAAAAAAATTCCAGTATTTGGACCAGCATACAAAAAGTAAATTCCCAAAATATAAAAAACAAAAGCTAAACAAATTGCTTTGTGTCCACCATATTTATCTGCAATGGCTCCAAATATAGGACCTGTTAAACCCCACATTAACATTTGAATGCCTATTGCTAATCCAGATTGAGTTATTGAAATATCTAGGTCATTTTTAAAATCCATGAAAAACAAACCAAAAGTTTGTCTAACACCAAGAGAAATTAAAACTACAATACAAGCTGCGATCAGCGTTATTAAAGCTGTTTTATTTTGAATAAATTTTTCTGAACTCATTTTATATATTTAAGAGATTTTTTTAAATCATCAATGAGATCTTTTGGGTCCTCTAAACCAATATGTAATCTTACTAAATGTTCATCTTTTGCTAATTTTAGATATTCTCTATTACCTTGTTCACGTTTATCTTGATATAAAGCAAGGCTTTCAAATCCACCCCAACTATATCCATAACCAAATAATTTTAAAGAATTAACAAATTTAATTACAGAGTTTTTGTTTTTTGATTTAATTTTCAGACCCATCAATCCTGAGGCACCAGAATAATATTTTTTCCACATTCTAAAATTAAAGGAATCTTTTTTATGCGGGTATAATAGTTTTATATTTTTATAATTAGATAAAAACTCAGCTACTTGTTTTGAGCTTTTTTCATGTTTGTCTAATCTAACATCTAAAGTTCTAAGTCCTCTTGTTATTAAATACGCATCATCAGGACCAAGTCTTAAACCTGTTATCTTATACGCTTTATCAACTTGTTTAAAAACTTTTTTATTAACAGCTAAACTTCCACCCATAACATCTGAGTGACCTGAATAATATTTGGTAGCAGATACAATTGACATATCAAAACCAAGTTTAATTGGTTTTAAAAAATAAGGAGTTCCCCATGTATTATCAATTACAGAAAAAATTTTATTCCTTTTTGCAATTGATACTATTTTACCTAAATCTTGAAAATCAAACGTATTGCTTCCAGGATTTTCAACAAAAATTAATTTTGTTTTTTTTGTAATTGCTTTTTCTAAAGTTTTCAAATCATGTGGGTCATAAAACACAGATTTTACATTAAATTCTTTTAAGAAATCTTGAGTTAAAATTCTCGTAGGTGAATATGTTGGATCTGCCACAATAATCTCATCACCAGGACGAACAATACTAAATATAGATAAGAAAACTGATCCAAATCCAGTTGGTGTTAAAAATACGTGATAGCACTCCTCCATTTCTTTAAGTATTTGTGACAAAACATGAGTTGTTGATGTTCCTTGTCTTCCATAATCAAAATGTCCACCTGTTGGATCTTTTTTGCTCTTATCCTGCATTTTTCTAATATCTTGCATGGATTTGAAGATAATAGTCGACGCTCTTACCACAGGGGGGTTAACTGACTGATTATGGTAATCTTTTGCAGTATGTTTAAGAAAAGTCTTGAATGATTTAGTCATAAAAAATTTGATAAGTTAAAGGGAGAATGCTATATCCCTCCAATAACGTCAATAAAATTATAAATAGGATAGTATGGGTTACCCAAAAAAACATAGAGGTCGAAGAAAACAGGGCTCTAAAAAAAGAAGAGCTAAAAGAAAAAATAAGAAAAAATAGTCTCTTAACTTTTATATCTCAATAATACCTAACTTTTTATCCAACCACCACCAAGAACCTTATAGCCATTATTGTTTTTTGCATAAAACACACACGCTTGACCAGGCGCAATACCGTGCTCCTCTTCCAATAAATTAACGTTTGCATTAGTATCATTGATATCTATCTTGGCTTTAATTAATCTTCCAGTAGACCTTACCTTTACGAACAATTCATTTTTAAAATCATTTTGATCGTTTGTAATAATATTCAAATCTTTTAAATTTATTTTTGTTTTAACAAGGTGTTCCTTGGCTCCAACAATAATTTCATTTTTATCAGCAATAATCTTTACTACATACAATGGGTTCTTATCAGAAACTCCAATTCCTTTTCTTTGACCAATTGTATAATTAATAATGCCGTCATGAACTCCTATCACTTCACCATTCATATTTTTAATATTACCTTTACTAAATGAGTTTGGTCTAAATTTTTCTATAACTGAAGCATAGTCTCCATTTGGAACAAAACAAATATCTTGACTGTCAGGTTTGTCTGCAACATTAAGATCAAGTTCTCTTGCAATATTTCTTGTTTCATCTTTAAGAAGATTGCCTAAAGGAAATCTTAAAAAATTTAATTGATCTTTTGTGGTATTGAATAAAAAATAACTTTGATCTCTATTTAAATCAATTCCTCTGTACATATCTGTATTATCTTTTTCAGTAATACTTTTAACGTAGTGTCCTGTTACTAAAGCATCAGCGTTAAGTCTTTTGGCTTCTTCAAATAAATCTGTAAATTTAACTGTCTTATTACATTGCACACATGGAATAGGTGTTTCTCCATTTAAATAGCTATCAATAAAATTATCAATAACTCCTTCTTTAAATTTATTTTGATAATATAAAATCTTATGTTCGATCTTTAATTTATCAGCTACTCTTTTTGCATCCATAATATCTTGACCTGCACAACATTGTTTTGAAGAAGCTGTCTCTTTACTGTCATTATAAAGTTTAAGAGTAATACCGATGACATTGTAACCTTCATTTTTCATCATAGCTGCAACTGTTGAAGAATCTACTCCACCTGACATTGCAACAATAACTAAGGTGTCTTTTGGATCTTTAGCTATTCCAATAGAATTCAATTTTGTCATATTTAATGATATTTATTAGTATATTAACTATAAGTAAATTAATGATTTTAGATTTTGAACCAGGTGACAAAGTTATCAATCCTAACAACAAAGACTGGGGAACAGGACAAGTTCAATCAATAATTAATGGTAAAGTTACTGTAAATTTTGAAAATGTTGGAAAAAAAGTTATTAATTCAAAAATAATTCAATTAGAAAAATTATATAAATGAACCTTGAAGAAAAAAAGAAAATTACACTTTCACTGATAGAAACTTTTAATAAAGCAAGTCAGGTAGCCTTAGATTTAAGAGGGGCTGGTTTAAAAAAAGAAATTAAGTCAGACAATACTCCTGTAAGTAACGGAGATATTGAAGTTAATAAAATTTTAACCAGCAAGATTCAAGAAATAACTCCAAATATCCCTATTGTTTCAGAAGAGAGTGCAAACCATAAGATGGATAATGATTTAAATACTTTTTGGTTAATCGATCCAATAGATGGCACTAGAGATTATATTAATAACCGTGATGAATTTACTTTAAATGCAGCATTAATATTGAATAAAAAACCCGCTATTGGGATCATAACAGTTCCAGCAAAAAAAAGAGTTTTTTATTCTTACGGTTTGTCTCACAGTTATGAGTTAATTAATAATCAAGAAATTTCATTAATGAATAAAGAGAAAAACTATGTTGGACATACAGCAGTAAGTTATTCTAACGATCTTAAACCTGAAATTTTAGAAATTCATAAAAAATATAAAATAAGTTCTTTTCAAAAAATGAAAAGCTCACTAAAATTTTGTGTTATTGCAGCAGGTGAATTTGATATGTATGTTGCTGAACCAAGAGCTTGTGAGTGGGATATTGCAGCTGGTCATGCAATCCTTGAGCACTCAGGAGGGAAAGTGACTGACTTTAATTATAATGAAATACTCTATGGAAAAACTGAATTTAAAAATCCAAGTTTAATTTTAAAAAGTAAAAACATATTATAATGGATGAGCAATTAAGAATAATTTTAATAATTATAGTATCAGTTTCTATCTTTGGTTTATTAGTTTTTGTATTTGTCAAAAATGTTATTAGAAATAGAATTCAGTCTCTTGTTGAACAGGAAGAAAAAGAAAAAAAATTAAAGTAATCTAATTATTTTCATATAGTCAGCTTGATCAATATCCATGATCCTTTTAGAGGTTTCAAAATCAAAACCATTTCTTGCTAGTAAAGCAATATCCTTTTTATAAAATAGGGCTCTATTATCCTCTACTCTTGCTGGTCCAATTCTCTTTTTTTTACATATTTTTATTCCAGAAAAAAAATCTTGGTCAGAATTATCCTCTTTAATCTTATCTATTGTTTCTTTAATGTAGCGATCATTAATTCCTTTAGTCATTAAATAGTTTCTAATTTTATTAACTGAACTGCCTCTTTGGATTAAGCTTCTAGATTTACTTTCAGAATAGAATTTATCATTAATAAACTTAGTTTTTTCAAGATCTTGCAAAACAACATCTATTAAATCTGTAATATCTTGTTTTTTAATATTTTCTAAATTAGCTTTTAGATACTTCTTTAATAGATAGGTTCTAAGCTGTTGTTTGGATGGTGCGTATCTTTCGATATAGGCAAATGAGAAATTTCTCATTTCCTCTACCGTCACTTGTAATGTTTTTTTTCTATTTCTCATATGAATCTTAATAGCTTGTTGTATAATACACTAAAAAATGATCGATCAAATCTATACATATTTTACAATTGAAATGATTTTTCTTTGGTTAAATCTAGGTGTCTTACCTTTTTGGTTAATATTAGTCTTCTTTCCGCAATCACAAATATGTAGAGTTTTTATTACATCTATTTTTCCTTTTATTATTTTAAGTTTCGCCTACGGTTACTTAACATATGTGCTGTTTAACGAAGGCTATGACTTTATTAGAAATTTTGAACTATATTTAGGCTTAGACTCAATTAGTTATTTGTTTAAGGATAAATCCTTCTTAATTTTATTTTGGACTCATTTTCTATCTATTAATTTATTTTGTGGTGGATGGATTGTTAAAGATTCACAAAAATTTGGTATCAATAAAATAATAATGTCTTTTCCACTATTAATAACATACTTTATTGGTCCTATTGGACTTACTCTTTATTGGATTGTAAGAATTTTTTACGCAAAAAGAATTAATCTATATGATTAAAGAAATAGATTTCTATTTTGATTTTATTAGTCCTTACGCATATTTAGCTTACAAAAAAATCCAATCGTTACCAAAAGATATTCGAATAAATTATAAACCAATTTTATTAGGTGGTCTTCATAACTTAGAAGGTATAACGGCACCAGCGTTTATTAAACCTAAATTAAAACATATGATTAATGATTGTTTGTTAATTGCAAAAAAAAATAATTTTGATTTTAGGTGGAACTCTAAATTTCCTATTAATTCACTAAATATAATGCGTGGTTATTTAAGTGTTAATTCATTAAATAGAGATCAATATATTAAAACAATGTTTGACGCTTATTGGAAAGATGATCTGGATATCTCTAAAGAAGAAATTTTAATACCACGACTTGAACAATGTAAGATTGATAAAGATATTTTTTTTGAAACAATTAAAGATCCTGCTATTAAAGAAAAGTTAAAAGATGCCACAAAAAATGCCCATGAAAAAGAAGTTTTTGGAGCGCCCACATTTATTGTTAATAATAAATTATTTTGGGGACAAGATCGATTGGAATTTGCCTTAGATGAGTATAATAAAATAGATTAAACTATTTTAAAATCACTTTGGCTAATTGCTGCAAAGCCACCATCAATGTGCGAAACATTTTCAAAACCCATTTCTTTTAATGATTTAGCTGCAAGTGCAGATCTTAAACCACCAGCACAAAATAAGACAATTTCTTTTTCCATATCCAGCTTACCATTTTTAAAATAAGGACTCTCAGGATCTAGCCAAAACTCTAACATTCCTCTTGGTATATGGTGAGAATTTTCAACACGTCCTGATTTATCAAGTTCACCCTTTTCCCTAATATCAATTAAGTTACATTTGTTCTCGTTTGATAGTTTTAAAGCCTGCTCAGGACTTATAGTTTTAATTTCTCTTAAGGCTTCAGTTACTAGAGTGTGAGATGATTTTATATTCATATGATAATAATAATATATATAAATAAATAAAAAAATACAAAAATAGTGATCAAAAATTTTAAAAATAAAAATAAAATTAATTTTTTTAAAAAAAATTTTATTAAAATTACAAGAAAACTAGGTTTTGAAATTATCGATCAAAATAATTTCACAATTCCTACAAGCAATACATCTTTAAATAATAATATCAGTGTAATAAACAAAAGAAATATAACTCTACCACTTGGTGAAGTTAAAATTACAAGAAAAGTTAAAAGCTTTTTGATTATATTCAGATCTTTTACCAATGAAAATACACTGCTCAGTCAAAATAAAAAAAGATTATTTGAAAAGCAAAAAAAAGAATACAGTTTAAGATCTTTAAATTCCATATGTATTAATATTAAAAATGCTCAAAAAAAAATGAGTAATATTAAATTTTTTTTAAAAATTATAGATGATAACTCAAAACCTAGCGTAATTAAATTACAGAAAAAAATTGCAACTCAAAACAGTATTTTATTTGAAATATCTAATCTTGATATTAATAAATATAAAAACAAAATGAGATTTTCAAATAATAAAAGAATGCTCGCTCATAATTCACATATTTACCAATCAAAAGAATTTGCTCTTAATTCAAATTATGACTTAATATATTTTGTTGAAGACGACTATTTGCATCATCACGATGCTATTGAAGAAATGATTTTTAGTTATGAGAAATTCTCAACTATCTATAAAAAAGATATAATTATGTGTCCTGCTGATTATCCATTTTTATACAATAAATTTGAGCAAACAAATATTTTAGCTGGTCATAAAAAACATTGGCGTAGAGTAAACGAATCTCTTTGTACGTATTTAATTTCTCATAATATACTTAAAAAAAATTGGAAGACTTATGAAAAAATGTTTTTAAATAATTTTGATCCTTATGAAAAACCTCTTCATTTGCTTTATAAAAAAACACAATGTTTTTCACCAATACCCTCTCTATCACTGCATATGACAAATGTTAATTCTGCTTATGGATTATCACCAATGGTAGATTGGCTTGATGTTTGGAAAAAAAATAAATATTAATAATGTTTAAAATAAATTCTAAAGCACCTTTGTTTAAATTAAACTCAACAGATGGTGAGATTTATTCTTTAAAAGATTCACTTGGCAAATATGTAGTTCTTTATTTTTACCCTAAAGATGACACTCCAGGATGCACAATTGAGACTAATGATTTTAACAAATTATTACCTAAATTTAAAAAACTGAATTGTAAAATATTTGGGATTTCTAAGGATGATCTAAAAAGCCACCACAAATTTAAAGAAAAATTTAAAATCAAATTTGATCTTTTATCTGATGTAGAGCTTAATATTTTAAAAAAATACAAAGTTTGGGCTAAGAAGAAATTTATGGGTAGAGAGTTTATGGGAATAGTGAGAACAACTTTCTTAATTGATCCAAATGGTAAAATAGTAAAAATTTGGGATAATGTAAAAGTTAAGGATCATGCTAAAGAAGTGTTTGATACCCTAAAAAACTCTATAAATTAAAAAGGCCCCAATTAAGGGGCCTATTTTCTAACTATAAGAGAGATAGTTTTTTATTAGTCTCTGATTGCGTAAGCAATTACTCCTGTTTCAGTAACATCTGTACCTTTGGCTTGAGCTTCTTTACTCAATCTAATTCCAAAGAGACTATTCATAATCGACCAGACTATGTAAGCCACTACAAAAACAAAAATATTAATTGATAAAACACCAATTAACTGTGCTCCGAATGTTGCATCTGCATTTGTGATCGGTACTATTAAAGTTCCAAAAATACCCGCAAACATGTGAGCTGGAATTGCACCCACTACATCATCAAGTTTAAATGAAAATAGTAGTTTAGTTCCAAATACAACTATCACACCACCAACAGCACCAATTAATATTGCTGCTAATGGAGATGGTGCTAATGGTTCAGCTGTTATTGCAACTAACCCACCAATTGCACCGTTTAACATTTGTATTACATCAGTTTTACCAAACAATAATCTTGTAACTACGGCTGCAGCTAATACACCACCACAAGCTGCTAAATTAGTATTAATAAAGATTGTTGAAATAGCTACTGCATCAGCAAATGAACCTAATGCTAATTGAGAACCACCATTAAATCCAAACCAACCTAACCATAATACAAACACACCAATAGTTACTAATGGAATTGATGATGCTGCAAATGGTTGAATAGCCTTTGGATTACCTTTGCTATCAAATCTTCCAAATCTTGGACCAAGTATTATAATACCAGCAAGTGCAGCAGCACCCCCAGTTGAGTGAACTAGAGTTGATCCAGCAAAATCAGAAAATCCGATAGTTGCTAACCAGCCTCCACCCCATTGCCATCCCATTACTATAGGATAAATAACACCAGATAAAATTGCTGCAAATAAAAAGAATGGCCATAGCTTAATTCTTTCAGCCATTGCTCCTGAGCAAATTGAAACTGTTGTTGCACAAAATACCATTTGGAAAAACCAATCTGATCCAGCAGAGTAACCTGCCTCCAGTGAACTAGAGTCTGACCAAGGTGTAAAAGTACCTATATATCCGCCTTCTGGTATACCGTATGCTAAGTTGTAACCAACTAACCAAAACATAATTCCTGAAATTGCATACAAACCAATATTTTTTGCACAAATTACAGAAACACTTTTAGAAGTAACCATTCCTGACTCAAGCATTGCAAAGCCTGCCGCCATGAACATTACTAAAAAACCACAAATTAAAAATAGGAGTGTATTAAATACAAACCCTACTTCAGCAGAAATAGTTGTTTCTGCTATTCCAGCACTACTCATGTTTATTAAAAAAAATAAACTAATAAGTGGAACTGATATTTTTTTTATTATTTTTATCATTAAGACCTCCATGTTTAAGTTTTCACTTATATTATGGATGAACTTAAAAACTAATGTTGATTGGGAAATTTAGGTATGCAGTGATTGCATATAGTAACAGCCTTATTACATTTCTGTAAAAGGCTGTTAATGAATTTACTATTTAATTACTTATTAAATATTTCTTTAAGTGCCTTAGCTGGTAAGAACTTAACTTTTTGAGAAGCACCGATTTGGATTTGCTCTCCAGTTCTAGGATTTCTTCCAACTCTAGCTTTTCTTTTTGCTACTTTGTAAGTTCCAAATCCAGCAATTTTCACTGTATCGTCACCTTTTAAAGCATCTAGAATAGTGTTTGTAATAGTATCAAAAGTACGCTCAGCATCAGCTTTACTTAGGTTTAAAGAACCTGAAAGTTGTGCTATTAATTGTTTTTTGTTCATTTATTTAGCTCCGGTTTTATTGGTTATTTTCACATAATTGACATTAAACCTCATAAATCAAGCTTTTTATTAGTGTCTACTAAAATAAAAACCTCAATATATAGTGATTTGTTAAATAAATGTTGATTTTAAAGGATTATTTAAGAAATATAATTATTAAAAAACTTAAATAAACCAACGTCTTTTAGATCATTAAATGTTGTAAAAAAAATCAATGATAGCAATAAAAACATTCCGATTCGAAAAAAACCTTCTTGAGTTTTTTGTGATAATGGACGCCCTAATACCTTTTCAATTCCATAAAACATTAAGTGCCCACCATCTAACATTGGAATTGGGAACAAGTTTATTAACCCTAAACTAATAGAAATATAAGCCATAAGGCTTATAAAAGGTAAAATTCCAAATTCTGCAACTTGTCCGCTAATTTTTGCTATTCGAATTGGCCCACCCAACTGTGAAGTATCACCATTTCCAGTGAGCATGCTTCCAATATATTTAAGAGAAGAAGTGCTTACATAATAAACTTCATTAACCGCATAAAACAGCGCTTTGGTAGGACCGAGTTTAACGTGATTTACCTCATTGTTATAAGCACCAAGTTTAATACCAACCATACGTTTGCTGATTTTGTTTCCAAGATTATCTTCGCCTTCAACAATATTCGGTTTTACTCTAAAGGTTAAATCTTGATCAAATCTATTTACTGTAAAATTGATAAATTCATCAGTAGACATCATAATATATTTTGAAACATCCATAATGCTTGTAACCTCGTTGCCATCAATAGAGACCACAATATCATTGTCTTTAAGACCAGCTACCATTGCAGGACTATCCTTTTGAACTTCGTTAATTACAGCTGGTGTAAAATCTTTTCCAAAAAAGGTATAAACTGAAAAAAATATCAGAATTGCTAATAAAAAGTTAGCTAAAGGACCACCAAATACAATTAAAGCTCGTTGATATAAAGGCTTTAGTACAAACAGTTTATCCTGATCTTCTTTACTATATTCTTTTATAATTTTGTCATTATCAGCTTGGCTATAAACATTTCTATCACCAAAAAACTTAACATATCCCCCAAGAGGTATGACACAAACCTTCCAACGAGTTCCTGATTTATCATTCCAACCAAACATTTCTTTGCCAAAACCAATTGAAAAATCAGTAACTCCTACACCGTATCGTTTAGCAAAATAATAATGTCCATATTCATGGATAAATACCACCACAACAATTAAAGCAATAAAAGGCAATATATAAGATAGCATAATAATTACACTCTAACTGACTTTAAGGCTGTTCTCAATAGTCAATTCATTTAAAAAATAAACAAATTAATGACAAATAAAAAAAAATTTTGTATTTAAATTTTATTAATTAATTTTTATGCAAAAAAAATTTAAAGCAATGGTTCTTTCTTGTATGGATCCAAGGTTCCAATCCCTAGTCTATAAATTTACTAAAAAAAAGAACTTAACTGGAAAGTATAGCTCATTTACTATTGCAGGTGGAGCTATCGGGGTTACTCATAATAAATTTAAAAAATGGCATCAAACATTTATTGATAATTTATCAGCTTCAATTGAGCTTCACAAAATAAGCAAACTCATTGTTATAAATCATGAAGACTGTGGGGCGATTAAAATTGCCGAAGGTAAAAAAGATTTAGATGAAGATGAAATTCACAAAACTTCTTATCAAAAACTAAAACAACTATTAAATAAAAAATTTCCTAAGCTTCGATTAGAATTTCATATCATGAAATTAAATCAAACAATTATAAAACTTTAGTAGTTATTAATCTTAAAATGAAAGCGAATTAACTTTTAATATTATAGCCTTTTTTAAGCAAGATAGACACAAGGGTAATACAAACAATTAAAAAGAAAACCATCGAACTAATACTAATCCAAATATCAAAATCAGAGACGCCGTAGAAAGAAAATCTTAAGCCATCAATTAGATAAACTACTGGATTAAAATATGAAATTGTTTGCCAAAATGGTGGCAGCATATCAAGAGAGTATAAACTGCCCCCTAAGAATACCATTGGAGTAATGACTAATGATGGAATAATCGACATCTGCTCAAAGTTTTTACTAACTACACCAATTAAAAATCCAAATAAAGCAAAAGTAAAAGAAACTAATACTAATAAAAATATCATTAACATTGGATGCATAACACTCACATCAGCAAAAAAAGAGGCGGTTGCATAAATTACAGCACCAACGACTAAAGTTTTAGTGGCTCCTGCCCCTACAAAAGCTAGAACGGTTTCAAGTGTTGAAATGGGTGCTGCTAAAATTTCATTAATAGTTCCATTAAATTTTGGAAAAAAGATTCCAAACGAAGTGTTACTAATTGATTGAGTAAGGAGTGTTAACATTAATAAACCTGGTACAATGTAAGACCCATAACTAACCCCATCAATTTTTTGAATATAATTTCCAATAACTGAACCAAAAACAACAAAGTATAATGATGTAGATATTACAGGTGAGAGAAGAGATTGACCTATAGTTCTTATAAATCTATTCATCTCATGAACATAAATAGCTTTAAAGCCGTAATAGTTAAATTTCATTATTCTCCTTTACTAAATCAACAAATATTTTCTCTAATGTACTTTGTTCTGTTTTTAAATCTTTTAACTTTAAGCCAGTATCTTTTATATCTTGCAATAAATCAGTAATACCCGTTTTTTCAGCCTGAACATTATAAGTATAAATTAATGACATCTGCTCTTCACTTATTTCAAGATTATACTTAGATAAATCTTCTGGAATTTCTGTAATTTTTTTTTGCAATTCAATGGTTAGTTTTTTGTGTCCCATTTTCTTAATTAATTCTTTTTTATCCTCAACTACAATAATTTCACCTTGATTAATTACAGCTACACGGTCCGCTATAGCCTCAGCCTCTTCAATGTAATGAGTGGTTAAAATAATTGTAACCCCTTTTTTTCTGAGGTCATCAACAACCATCCACATATCTCTTCTAAGCTCAACATCAACTCCGGCTGTTGGTTCATCAAGAAATAATATTTTAGGTTCATGAGATAAAGCTTTTGCAATTAAAACTCTTCTTTTCATTCCGCCTGATAATTGTCTTAATCTTTGATCTTTTTTATCCCACAAACTTAAATCTTTTAAAATTTTTTCAATGTGTTCTGGTTTAGGTGCTTTTCCATACAGCCCTCTTGAATAAGATACGGTATCAAAAACAGTCTCAAAAGATTCTAAATTTAATTCTTGAGGAACAAGCCCTATTCTTGATCTTGTCTCTCTATAATCTTTTATAATATCATAATTATCAATTGTGACAGTTCCTGAAGTAGGTTTAACTATTCCACAAATAATACTGATTAAACTAGTTTTGCCCGCACCATTTGGTCCAAGCATTGCAAGAATTTCACCTTGTTTTACTTTAAGGCTAACATTATTTAGGGCTTTAAAGCCATTATCATAAACTTTTGATAAGTTGTTAATGGATATTTGAATCTCAGACATTTGTAAGGGTGTATATAGTTACTTATACACCTTTTACAAATTATTAGGTCTATTTTTTAGATCCTTTTATTTTCCAAAATATTACAGGCAAAAAAGTTGCGATTATAAAAGATAAAAACAACAATGATTGAGAGACAAAAGCTGGAAAAGTATCTGCTGGTAAAATTATACCAACTAACAAACTCTTTGAAAAATCAGGAGCTGGAAATAAAAGAAACCCTCCAATTAATCCAATAATAATTGAGATGTATGCTGTTTTTTCATTCAACTTCTTATTATAGAAACTATAAAAAACAGTAAGTACAAACGCACAACAAAATAAATCGGCAAGCAAAAATAAGTATAAAACACTAAATCCTTTGGAAGCGATTGCAAAAGCTATGATTGAAAGCAATACTATAAAATATTTTGAAAGAGTTAAATAATTAGTTTTTTTATTTAAATTTAAAGTTGCTTTACCATCAACTACTATTAAGCTTGATATTGCATTGACCAATGTATCAACTGTACTAATTGTTAATGATAAACCAAGAATTACAATTATTAATGATAAAAATTCCGTCTGTTCACTTAACAATAGAGAAAAGAAACCAAGATCAGGAATAACTTTTGGATTAGCTGATACTGCAACTAAACCACTAAAACCCATAAAAAAAACAATTGGAATAATTACAATAAATGCAACAATTAAACTTTTCTTTAAAACTTCATTGTTTTTTGCAGCATAAACTCTTTGCCAATTTCCTTGGTGAAAAAGATTGGTTGCAGCAACAGCGATAAAGAACGTTAATCCTGCAGTATAGTTTGGAATATAACTCGCACTTAGTAAGTGAGGACTTCTTTCTTTAATAAATGAGAAAGAAAACTGATCCCCTGTAAATGATGTCAGATAAAATACTGAAATTAATAATAAAGCTACAATTACTATCATTTGAATATTATCTGTAAAAATTGAAGCTCTTAATCCACCGTATAAGGTGTAAGCAAGCGTTGCGATCAGAATAATTAAAGAGGTGACCCAAAGTTCAGTTCCTGAAATATAATTTATCAATATTGCAACTGCAGTAACTTCAGCACATAAAAAGACGAACATATAAAATACTGTCATAAGCAAAATAAGTTTAAATAAACTCTTTCCAAATCTTTTTCTTAAAAATTCAATTAACGTTGAACCTTTTGGAAAGTCAGTTCTTATTTTTTTTCCAAGTGAAATTAAAAAGATCATAGGAAATGCCGTCCCTAACGCGTAACCAATCACAGCTCCTATTCCACCCCATGTTGCAGCAGATGCTGGACCAAATAAAATCCAAGCTCCAAGTGCTGATGCAATTAGGCTTGTTGTTAGTGAAAAGAAACCAATGTTTCTATTCGCAGTTAGATAATTGTTAATTCCTTGATATTTTTTAGAGTAAATTAATCCAACAATTGTAAAGATTAAGCTTATAGTTATGACGAGTGTTAATGATGTTGATTGACTTATAAAGTATGTTTTATCCATTGTTCTCCCTTTCTGAATTACCGGACAGGTTATTAGGGTTTATTCTCAGTCAGTTACGACACCCCTTACAATTTTTATAGACTATAATTTAGATTATTAAAGAGAAACTTAGTGTTTAGTATCTAATATTTCTAGTGGTAATGGAGCTTCTGGATACTTTTCTTTACATAATTTTTCATAGTTTTTACAAAGAGTGCTTACTGTGTCGTGCGCTTCATCTTTAGAAGTTAAAAATTTAATTAAAGTATCTCTCTCAAGTTCAATTTCTTTGATATCCATTCCACTTAAATATTCACCAGTCTCTACTTCCCAGTAAGTGTCATTTAATTCTTCAATTTTTAAAGTGTTAAGCTTTCTTTGAAGTTCAATAATAATTTCATCTTCCGTTTTACTATCTTTCATTGGGGAGTTTACTAATTTTCCTAAACACTTATCTTTAAGATCATCTAAAAAAGTATTGTAGGGTTTACCTTCTGCTAAACCTGTAAAATGATTGCTTTCAAAATATTTGCTAATTGCAGCATTAGTTGAGATTTTATTTTTACCTTTAGCAACAGCTACTTGAACGTAAACTTCCTGACTAATGTATTCGTTTAAATAATCTTTAATTTTATCCGATAACATTAGTTTAAAAAAATTATAGAGTACTTAAAGGATCAACGTAATCATGTCCAAAAACATCAGCAACCGCTTTATAGGTTACTTGACCTTTGCAAACGTTTAATCCAGCAAGTAGATGTTTGTCATCACTTAATGCTTTGGCGTAACCATCATTTGCGATTTTAACTAGATACGGAAGTGTTGCGTTGTTCAATGCAATCGTTGAAGTTCTTGGAACTCCCCCTGGCATATTTGCTACACAGTAATGAATAACATCATCAATAATATAAGTTGGATCACCGTGAGTTGTTGGTTTACTTGTCTCAACACAACCCCCTTGATCAATTGCAACATCAACAATTACTGATCCTCTTTTCATTAATTTCAACATTGGTTTAGTAATTAGTTTTGGAGCTTCTGCACCTGGAATTAAAACACCGCCAATTAAAAGATCAGCTTCTGCAACTAATTTATTTAAATCAATTTTATCACTTTGTTCTGGGATAATTTTATCACCAAACATTTCAACCAGTTGTTTTAATCTTGCTTCAGATTTATCAACGATATGAACTTTAGCCCTCATACCAGTTGCAATAACTGCAGCGTTTTCACCAACAACACCGCCACCTAAAATAACAACTGTTCCTCCTTCAACTCCAGGAGCTCCTCCTAATAAAAGACCTCTACCATTTTGATTTTTTTCCAAGCAATGTGCTCCTGCTTGAACAGACATACGTCCAGCAACTGCACTCATTGGTGCAAGTAATGGTAATCTGCCATTGTCATCTGTTACTGTTTCATAAGCTATACAAACACCTTTAGATTTAATTAAACCTTCAGTTAGCTCTTTAGCTGCCGCTAAGTGTAAATAAGTGTAGATGATCTGATTTTCTCTAATCATCTTAACTTCAACTGATTGAGGCTCTTTTACTTTAACAATAATATCTGCATCATTAAAAATATCTTCAGCTTTATCAATGATTTTAGCACCAACGCTTATATATTGTTCGTTTTCAAAGCCGGCTTCATATCCACCATTATTCTCAACTAAAACCTCATGACCCTCTGATATTAAAGTCTTAACACTGTCAGGAGTTAGTCCAATACGATGTTCTTGTGGTTTGATTTCTTTAGGTACGCCGATCTTCATAACACTCTCTCCCTTTTCAGTACTTTAAATTTTATTAAAGTTTTTAGTTTTTTTGATTTTTTTGATAGTTAGTAATACCAGTTCTTAACTTTTCAATAATCTCATCAATGTGTTTTTCTTCACAAATGAATTGAGGAGCTATAATTAAACAATCTCCTGTAGCTTTAAAGTTAACACCAGCTTCATAACATGCTTTAAAACATTCATAGCCAGCTTTACCAGGTTTAGTGTTTAGCTTCATGTCTATTCCACCCATCATTCCATATCCTCTAATATTATCCACAGACTCTAGATCTTGAAGAGAGAATAATCCTTTTTGGAAATAAGGAGCTAAATTTTTTGCTCTATTAAAAATATCATCTTTTTCAAAAATGTCTTGCACCGCAAGAGCAGCTGCTACTGCAACTGGAATTCCTGAATAAGTATAGCCATGAAACAATTCAACTGCACCTGTTGGTGAAGCATCCATTACCGCATCATAGATATAATCACTACAAGCAACAACACCCATGGGAACAACACCGTTGGTTGTAGCTTTAGCCATTGTCATAATGTCTGGAGTTACTCCAAATTCATCTGCAGCGAATTTAGATCCTGTTCTGCCCCATCCTGTAATTACTTCATCAAAAATTAAAAGTATTCCATGCTTGTCACAGATCTCTCTTAATTTTTGTAAATAACCTTTGGGTGGTACCAATGTTCCTGTTGATCCAGCAATCGGTTCAACAATACAAGCAGCAATATTTTCACCACCAAAGTTTTGACAAATAGTTTCTAAATCGTTTGCTAAATAGTCTCCAGTTTCTGGTTGACCACTCACAAACTTATGTTCTGGTAAATGTGTATGTCTAATGTGTTGGACACCTGGCATTAAAACGCTTGCAAACGTTTTAACATTATTTACCATTCCACCCACTGAAATACAGCCAATGTTCATTCCATGGTAACCACGCTCACGTCCAACAAATCTAAATCTTTCTGCATGTCCTTTTGCTCTGTGATAAGCAACAGCAATTTTAATTGCAGTTTCTACAGCTGTAGATCCACAAATTGTAAAAAACATTTTATTTAAATCACCTGGTGTGTGTTTTGAAATTTTTGTAGCTAATTCAAATGAACCACCAAAACCTTGTTGAAATGGTTGTGCGTAATCTAAAGTTTCTAATTGCTTTGTAACAGCTTCTGTAATTTCTCTTCTTCCGTGACCTAGTGGATTACAAAATAAACCTGAGCTCGCATCTATTTGTGTTTTTCCATGATGAGTTTTTAAGTAAACCCCTTTAGCTTCTGTGATTAACCTTGGGTTTGCTTTGAAATCTTTATTAGATGTAAATGGCATCCAATGTTCATTTAATGAATTAGGTACTGAAGTTCTATTTTCTGAGCTCATAAATATTCTCTCTCTATATATGTGGTGTTATAAATTTATTTCTAACTATTAGACTAAATCAAAAGGTTTTCTAGATTTATTTTATTTTTTACTATTTTTTTTTCTGTGACTTTAAATTACACAACCTGAAGATGTATATTCGTTTTTTGTTTTACATCCAGTGTAATTTCAATTTAAATGCTAATAATTTAATTAAATTAACAACAGAGGGATAATAATGAAAAAAATAATTAGTTTTATTCTTGGAACGGTAGTTGCTCTTAACTTATCTATGTCAGTTGCAAATGCAGCTGCTAAAGAAGTTAGAGTTGCATTCTTTTTAGAATGGCCTACTCCAAACCAAGAAGACAAAGTTAAAAAGATGTTTGATAAAGCTCTAGGTGTTCCAGTTAAATGGACTAACTTTTCAAACGGGGGTGCAATGACTGATGCTATGTTAGCTGGAGATATTGATATTTCTTACTCACAAGGCTTAGTGCCATTTATCAATGCTGTTAAATCAAAAGCTCCGCTAAAACTTGTAGATATTGCTATGGAATACGGAATGGGTGGAACAACTTGTGTTACATCTAATGCTTCTGGAATTACAAAAGCTAACGCTTCTGAATTAGAAGGTAAAAAAGTTGCTGTTCCTCTAGGAACAATGGCTGAGTATGTTTTTGATGAAAGTATGAAAGTTGTTGGCGCTGATAAAAGTAAAATGACAGTTATTCAAATGGATCCTGAAGAAGGTGCTGCTGCACTAGTTTCTGGTGATGTTGTAATGGCATGTTTATTTGGTGGAAATTCTATTAAAGCTGCAACTGCAGTTGGAAGTAGATTACTAACAGTTCAAGAAGCGCGTGATGCTGGTATCTTAGGTATTGACATTACATCTGTTACTGACAAATTTATGAAAGAGAACCCAGGTATGCTGAGAACTTTCATAGAAGTAACTCATGAAGCAAATGCTAGATATGCAGCAGGTAAAAGTGATTTAAATGTTATCGCTAAAGATGCTGAGATGAAGCTTGGTGATATGAAAGAAACTTTAAGCGGATTTAAATTTCTTACACCTGAAGAGACTGAAAAATCTATGACTTCTGGAAATCTAAGTGGATTTTTAAAAGGAATGGGTACTCCTAACGGAGCAGTTGATACAAGCTTTTTACCTCTTTAATTTAGAGAGTTAAATAAATTTAAATAGGCGCCAATTTAATAAATTGGTGCCTATTTTTTTAAAAAAATTCTAATATAGTATTGTCTTATGAGTGATTTAATTTCTCAGAATTTAAACATGATCTTTAAAACTCCTAAAGGAGAAACAGTTCATGCATTAAAAGATGTAAACTTTACACTTAAAAAAGGTGAACTTTTAACTGTTCTTGGTCCTTCAGGATGTGGAAAAACAACTCTACTAAATATTACCGCTGGTTTTCTAAGACCCACTTCGGGCGCTATTGCTCTTAATGGTAATGAAATAGATGGTCCTGGTGTTGAACGAGGAATGGTTTTTCAACAAGGTGCTTTATTTGAATGGCTAACGGTTGCAGAGAATGTTGACTTTGGTTTAAGAATGAAAAAAGAAGACCCAGTTAAAACTGCAAAAAAAGTTGAAGAATGGTTAAATATAGTAGGCCTACAAGGTTTTGGAAACACTCCTACTTATCAATTATCTGGAGGTATGCAGCAAAGAGTTGCTCTTGCTAGATGTTTAATTAATGACCCTGATTTAATTTTAATGGATGAACCGTTAGGAGCATTAGATGCATTAACCAGAGAGAAGATGCAGTCTTTAGTTTTAAAAATTTGGAAAGAAACAGGAAAAACAATTATCTTAATCACCCACTCAGTTGAAGAAGCTTTACTACTAGGTGAAAGATTATATGTAATGGCACCAAGACCAGGTCGTATCCATAAAGAATATAATCTTCCTTTTGCATCAATGGGTATTGATGGTGATTTAAGAGAGATAAAAAAAACACCTGACTTTGTAAGCACTAGAGAAGAAATTCTAACTATGATTTGGAATATGGAAGAAGAAATTATGGGTAAAGATATTTAGTATGCTAACAGGTATTATAACATTCGTAGTAATTTTTGCAGTTATTGGATCTATTTTGTATGGAAGAAAATTAGCAAAAACTGAAAAATTAGATGCTGTATTTGGTAACCCTGAAAGAGCTAAAGGTGGAGTTCATTGGGTTATTGTTGGTAGTAGTTTTTTACTATTAACTTGGCTTTACTATTCTTGGGATATGGCGAAATCATTTTATCCCCAGTCTGCAAATGAACTTTGTCAGGTTGCAAAAGTAAACGACTCTTTACTTTCGTTAAAATATTTATTTCCAATTGAAGAACGTGAATTTAAGAGTACTTCAATAATCAAAGGTGAAAACAAAAATATACAAAAACTAGCTAATGAAATTAAAAATTCACCCAATATAAGAGAGCAAGACAAAACTACTCTTTTAAAATTTATTGCAAAAACTCAACAATCAATTCCATTGTTAACTAATATTGACCTTTTAGAAGAAGAAACAAAAAGTCAAATTCGAGATTTAACAAATAGAATTACTTGGTTAACAGAAGATTTTCAAAAAATAAGCTATCCACCAATTAAAAGTATTGAAGAAGAGAACGCAAGAATTGAAGCTTTAAAAAAACAAGGGAAATGGGGAGCCTCTGCAACCGCTGTAGAAAATACAGTTGAAATACCAACTATTCCTGAAACAAAAATGGGTTTAAAATTTGATGCAGCTGCAAAAGAATTAACTCTTATTAGTAATGACTTTTTCAAAATAAGAAATCATAACTATAAATATAAACAGTTAATGAAAGAGATTAAGGATGAGATTAAAGCTTATCGATCTAGTTTAGATAATACCCAAGAAGTAGCTTCTGCATTAGCAAAAGATGTTTTAAAAATTGCTCGAAGAATCGAATACGCAAGTATTTTCCCACCTAATACTCTTGATGATATGCAAAAATCAATAATAGAGTTTGATGAAGTTCAAAAGAAAGAGCAAGGTGTTTTAAGACTAGTTGATATTTTTTTATTTCCTGCAGGTACAATTGTTTCAAGTGGACCAAATTGTTCTGAGCAAGGATCTGGAAGATGGTTACCAAAACCGTCTGATACCTTTAATAAATTTGTGCTACTCCTTAAACCCAGTATTGGATTTAAAAACGTACCTCTAATTTGGTATGAAATGATGGATGTAAGTAAAATAGTTGGTTTTATATTACCTGATTGGATTGCAGATGCTATGCCTGGGGCATATCCAATTCATAATGCTGATGGAACTGTTACTCCAAACTTTAAGAGTAAAGTCTTAAGTGTTGTTACAGGTGAGTTTAAATTATTTAAGATACCAGTTCCGATGGGTCATATCTGGGATTCTTTTTTAAGAGTTCTCCTAGGTTTAGTACTTGGAATTATTTTTGGTGTACCACTAGGATTATTTATGGGTTTAAACAGATTTGCTAAAGGATTTTTTGATCCATTAATTGAACTATATAGACCGGTACCCCCATTAGCTTGGGCTCCTCTAGTTATTACTGTATTTGGAATTGATAATGTTGGGAAAGTTTTCTTATTATTTATGGTTTCATTTTCAATTATGATCATCTCTGCTAGAGCAGGAGCTGCTGGTACGCAGTTGTCTAAAATTCATGCTTCACACTCACTTGGTGCATCTAAATGGCAAATATTAAGACATGTAATATTTCCAAACTCATTACCAGAAATTTTAACAGGGGTTAGAGTTGCTGTTGGAATGTGTTGGGGAACTTTGGTTGCAGCTGAATTTTTAGCCGGTACTACAGGTATTGGATTTGTTGAAAACGTTGCTAAAAAATACTTCCAATATGAAGTTATTTGGATCACTATTTTTGTAATGGGTATGTTAGGTTTATTATTTGATGTTGCTTTAAGAAAAATAATTGACAAAACAATTCCATGGCATGGTAAAGGTTAATCAAACTTTTATTAAACTATGAAATCTTCGAAATTAAAAAGAATTATTAAAGATATCTTTATTAAGTATAAATTAAACAAAGATCATGCCACTATTTGTGCTGAAGCCTTAATCAATGCAGAATTAGTTGGTGCTCCATCACATGGTTTATCTAGACTTAAGATGTACTGTGACCGTATTTCTAAAAAAGTTATTAATCCAAAAGCTAAAATTAAAGTTAAAAAAATTTCTCAATCCATTGCCCATGTTGATGGTAACAATAGTATTGGCTTTGTTGCAGCAGATACCGCTATTAAAACTGCTATAAACAATGCTAAAAAAACTGGAATTGGCTTAGTTGCAGTTAAGAATAGTGGTCATTATGGTTTATCTGGTTATTACGCAGAGCAAGCAGTTAAAAAAGGTTTAATGGTAATGATATTTACTAATGCACCTCCAGCAGTTGCACCTCATGGAGCTTTAAAAAGTTTATTTGGAACAAACCCTATTTGTTTTGGAACACCCACTGGATCAAAGGTTCCTTTTATTTTAGATACTTCAATCTCAATGATTAATAGAGGAAAAATTAGAGTTGCAGCAAGAGAAGGAACTAAAATTCCTGAAGGAGTTGCTTTAGATAAATTTGGTAAACCAACAACGGATCCTAAAAAAGCATTAGAGGGTGTTCAATTACCAATAGCTGGTTTTAGGGGCTCTGGATTAGCTTGGATGGTTGATATTTTAAGTGGTGTATTAACAGGTGGTAATCATGCAGGTAGAGTTAAAGATCCATTTACCGATTTTAGTGGTCCACAAAATATTGGTCACCTATTTTTTGTTTTAAAGCCTAATTTATTTGTCGGAAATTCTTTCAATAAAAGAATAAAAGACAATATCAAAACTATAAAAAGACTTCCCAAGATAAAAGGTGTTAAAGAAATTCTTTACCCAGGACAAAGTAAGTTTAATAGGTTTAAAAGTAATCTTAAAAAAGAAATTAATATTTCAAAAGCTGTTTTAAAAGACTTGGAATATTTACAAAGTATCTAACTATCGTACAGATCTTGAAAACTTTACAAGATCATTAACAAGAAGTTCAGGTTCCTCAAGGGCTGCAAAATGTCCACCCCTCGGCATCTCTGTCCATTGAGTAATATTAAACATTCTATCTACATAAGATTTTGGTGGCCACTCAGACATTTCTGCTGGAAAAATTGCTGCAGCTGTTGGAATTTCTATTTTTTTAAAATCTTTAGGAAAAAAACGTCCACCCTCTTCTCTTCTTCCGTAATAAATCCAAGTAGCTGTGTTGAAAGTTTTTGTAACTACATAAACCATAATATTAGCTAAGAGTGTATCTTTTGAATAAACACTTTCAATATTGTTATCTTTTAAATCAGACCATGAGTACATTTTTTCAATAATCCATGCTGCAATTCCAACAGGACTGTCCATCATTCCATAACTTAAAGTTTGAGGTTTAGTTGCTTGTTGAGTTCTATATCCATCTTGCATTATTTGATCTTGATTAAATCTTTGTTGCCATTCTTTCTCTTGTTTTGTTTGTGGACCATCAGGGTGGCGCATTGTTAAACAATTAATGTGAATTGCCTTACATGATTTTGAATAATCATAACCAATCCAGTTTGCAATAGTTGCTCCCCAATCACCTCCTTGTGCTAAATAGTTTTTATAACCAAGGTTTTTTGTCATCAGTTTATTTAAAGTATTGGCTATTTTTCTTGGTCCCATGGGTCTTGAAGGTCTCCCAGAAAAACCAAAGCCAGGTAATGATGGGACCACTACATCAAAAGCATCTTCAATATTTCCACCAAATTTTTCAGGGTGTGCAAGTCTTTCTATAATATGTAAAAACTCAATTACCGATCCAGGCCATCCATGCATAAGAAGTAAAGGTGTTGGGTTGGACCCACTTCCCTTTTCATGAATAAAATGTATTTCGATATCATCTACAATAGTTGTGAAATTTGGAAATTGATTTATTTCTGCCTCATGTTTTCTCCAATCAAAATCTTTAATCCAATAATTTGAGATCTCTTTCATATAATCAAGATTACTTCCATATTTCCAGCCACCATCATCTGGCATTTCATGCCATGGGTAATTTTTTACTTTAGTGTATATTTCTTGAAGTACTTTATCGGGAATATCTAATTTAAAAGGCTTAATCATTATCAATTTACAGTATATACTTTTTAAAAATTCAGACTAAATATACCTCATGCTTTCAAATAAAGAAATTGTTTGTCCTAATAACCTTCTGGATCATGCACATAAGAAAAAAGGTGTTAATGCTGCAATCGTAAATGCAGGATTGCCTTTACCAATGCTTTCAGTTCAAGATGCTGTTAATGAAAATTTAATAACACCTATCTTTATAGGGAATAAAAAAGAAATTCTTAAATGTGCTGAAGATTTAAAATGGGATATTTCAAAATTTGAAATCATTGATGAACCTGTTGAGAATAATACTGCTGCTATTGCTGCAAAACTCGCTAGCCAAGGTAAAGTAAAAATTATTGTTAAGGGTCATATTCATACGGATGTCTTAATGAAAGAAATTTTAAAAAGAGATTATAATTTGCTTGGTAAAACTAGACTTAGTCACATCTGGCATATGACGAATAATAAAGATGACAAGCCACTTATAATCACTGATGGTGCTTTAAATGTTTTGCCCAATGTAAAAACAAAAATGCATATTTTAAGAAATGTAATTGATTTTTCAAACCGTATAGGAATTGAAAGGCCCAAAATTGCAATTCTATCAGCAACAGAAGAAATTTTAGATAGTGTACCAAGCTCTATCGATGCAGATGAAATTACAAAACTTGCAAAAGAAGAAAATTTAAATGCTGATGTTTTTGGTCCCTTGGCATTTGATAATAGTATTTCAAAAAAATCTGCCGCTATAAAAGGTGTTAAAAATATTGTAGCTGGTAATGCAGATGTATTGCTAGTTCCAAGTGTTGAAACCGGAAATAGTTTGGTTAAAATGATGATTTATTTTATGGGAGCTTGTGCAGCTGGTGTAGTAGTAGGTGGTAAAGTTCCAATAGTAATTACTAGTAGATCTGATGAAGCACAAGCTAGATTAGCCTCTATTGCTGCAGCTGTTGTTGCTTTAGACTAATTCTTCATTGAAATAATGGCATTAATGTTTTAAATAAAGCTTCAAAATTAGAGAGGGAAACAATGGCTATAACGTACTTAAAAAAATCACCTAAAACATCTTCAACGGACGATACTAAAACAACTGGAATTGTTCAGGATTTATTAAAAAATATCGAAACTACAAAAGAACAAGGTTGTATCGATCTTACAAAAAAATTTGATAAGTACGATGGAGAAATCATCGTTTCTAAAGAAAGAATTGAAGAAATTAAAAAAACATTAGATCAAAAAACAAAAGATGATGTTCAATTTTCATATGAAAGAGTTAGAAAATTTGCTGAAGCTCAATTAAAAAATTATGGTCAAGATTTTGAAGTAGAGCTTTCTGATGGACTTTTTGCTGGTCAAAAATTAATACCTGTAAATACTGCTGGATGTTATGTACCAGGAGGTCGTTATGCACACATTGCATCAGCTGTTATGAGTGTAACAACAGCAAAGGTTGCTGGTGTAAAAAACGTTATTGCCTGTAGTCCTCCAAAAGAAGGAGTGGGTGCACATCCAACAATTATTTATACCGCAGATCTTTGTGGTGCTGATGTAATTTTAAATTTAGGTGGTGTTCCTGCAATTGCAGCAATGACTAATGGCTTATTTAATAACCCTCCTGCAGACATTATCGTTGGTCCTGGAAATCAATTTGTTGCTGAAGCTAAAAGAATTTTATTTGGAAAAGTGGGTATTGACTTGTTTGCTGGTCCTACTGAGATTGGAATTATTGCTGACGCTAAAGCTGACCCTGAGATAGTTGCTGTAGATTTAGTGGGTCAAGCTGAGCATGGTTATAATTCACCTTGTTGGTTATACACAACGAGTAAAGAGCTTGCAGAAAAAGTAATGAAAAGAGTTCCAGAATTAATTGCTGAACTACCAGAAGTTCCAAGAACAAACGCAGATGCAGCGTGGAGAGATTATGGTGAAGTTATCCTTTGTGATACTGATGAAGAAATGGCAACTATTAGTGATGAGTATGCTCCAGAACACTTAGAAGTTCAGACAGAAAATTTAGAGTGGTTTCACAAAAGACTTACAAACTATGGTTCTTTATTTATTGGAGAAGAAACAACTGTTGCTTATGGAGATAAATGTTCAGGAACTAATCATATACTACCAACTAAAGGTGCGGGAAGATATACGGGTGGATTATTCGTTGGTAAGTTTGTTAAAACTTTAAGTTTTCAAAGAATGACAAAAGAATCTACTGAATTAGTTGGTGCAGCAGCTGCAAGAATTTCTAGATATGAAGGAATGGAAGCACATGCAAGAACAGGCGACGTTAGGCTTAAAAAGTACGGTTATTCTAGTTAAATTATATAATTTCCATTAGCACTGTTAAAGCCAAAATAGACATAAAAAGAATAATCAAATAATTTATTCTTTTCCACACTGTTGCACTTTTAAGATATTTAGAAAAATATTTTGAAAGATATCCTATTATAAAAAAAAATAGGAATGAAGAAATGGCTGCCCCAGCACCAAAGTAATACTTATCCACTTGACTAAGGCTTTTAGAGAAGTTTCCAAGGAAAAACACAGTGTCTGAATAAACATGTGGATTAAGAAAAGTAAAACCTAAAGTTTTAACTACAATGTTAGATAAATTATTAGTTTTACTATCCACATCAAATGAAGTTTCTGAAACTTTAGTTTTAATTTTTCCCCAAATAAAATGTAATAAAAATATTAAAAGTAAAATATTAAAAACTAACTCAATAATTGGAGTAAAAAAATAATTCAGATACTGAAATAAAAAAATTCCTAAAAAAATTAATAAAAAGTCTGAAATTGAACAAATTAAACATACAATAAAAATATATTGTTTTTTTAAGCCTTGTTCTATGACAAATATATTTTGAGCACCTATTGCAAGAATTAAACTTAACCCAGTTAAAAAACCTAATATTAAATAATCCATTAAGTTTTATTAAACTCTTTTTTTACCCTGAACAACCCTATCAAGTATTAATGCAACAAATAAAATAGCTATACCCGCAAGTATACCTTGTCCAACATTAGCATATTGCAATGCCTCAAGAACATCTTGACCTAAACCTTTTGCACCAATTAGGGATGCTACAACTACCATGGCTAAACTTAACATTACTGTTTGGTTCACACCTGCTAAAATTGAAGGTGTAGCTAGTGGCAGATCTACTTTTCTCAGCAAATACCATTTAGTTGCACCGTATGCGATAGCAGCTTCTCGAATTGTTTCTGGCACTCCACGTAACCCTAAAACTGTAAGTCTTACAACAGGTGTACCACCAAAAATCATTGTAATAATTACTGCTGCAACCTTTCCAGTTCCAAAAAACGCTATTACTGGAATCATAAATACAAAAGCTGGCATTGTTTGCATGAAATCCATTATCGGTCTAATTAATGAATAAAATCTTTGTCGTCTTGCACAGAAAATTCCAAGCGGAATTCCAATTGCTATACTTAAAACTGCAGCAGTTCCTAATAAGGCAAGTGTAGTCATTGCTTTAACCCAGAAACCTAAAAAACCCATGTAACATAAAAATCCTGTAGAATAAATTGCAGCCCTGGGTCCTGCAGATAACCCAGTTAAAGTTACAATTGCAGTTATAATTACAATCCAAGGAGTTTTAACAAACAATAATTCTAAGAAATCTAATACGGACCTAATACCAATTGTTATAGCTGTAAAAATTAAATCTCCTTTAACAACGGCATAATCAAAAACAATTTCTATCCATTTAATTGAAAATAATCTTATTTCAGGATGTGTTGGGAACGTATCCATTATCTGAAGTAAGCCCGGAAAACTGTAATGGATAACTGTAAAAATCATTATAACAGAGGTAAAAACACCACTTAAAATGTAATTTTTCATCTGCATTCCTGGATGAATAGATTTATCGGATAACCATTCAGAATATTTCTTTTCTAAAATTGAATTTGCCAAAACACCCTGAACAATTTTAACTCCTATCAATAAAATAAAACCAAAAATTGCTATCCAAATTGCTGAAGCTTCTATTCTCGTAATTTCATCTAAATAACCTTGCATAGCATCCTCTAAGGATTTTATGTTTCTTTCAAAGACATCAATTTTGTCTGGATTATTTTCTATCGCAGCTTCTAATTGTTTATTTCTAAAGGCTATAGTGCTTTTTACTTGTTCAACTTTAGCAATGGCCTCTGCTGTAATATTACCAAATAAACCTCTGATTATTTGTACTACTGAAAAAGTTTCAATAATTAAAAAAGCTAAAGTCCAATTCCAAATATTACGCATTCCAAACCAAATTGGTCCAAATATGAATGCAAATAAATTAAATGAAAATGAGTAAGTAGGCTTGCTACCAATTTTTTTAAACTCTTTAATATAATAGTCTGGATTACTTTTTACAAAGTCAGTAATTAATTCATCTCTTGATGGGTTTCTGTTTGCTTTATTATCCATCACTACCCTCTACAACAGCTTTTAATAAGTCTGCCTGTGTTATTATACCAATATTTTTGTTTTCATTATTAATTACTAATATCGGCTCATCCTTAATAGAAGATTTTTCTATCAACTTATTTAGTAAATCATTTTCATGAACGCTTTCTAAATTTTTTGATATTAATCCAAATTCTTTTTCAAATTTCTCAACAGGCTGCATGATAGATTTTGCTTGAATAATTTTTAATCTAGATATTCCTTTTACAAAATCAGCTACATAATCGTCTGCAGGCTTCATAACTATTTCTTCTGGTGTTCCTATCTGAATAACTTTTCCATCTCTCATGATAGCAATTCTATGCCCTACTCTCACAGCTTCATCTAGATCGTGAGTTATAAACACTGTAGTTTTTTTCATTTGTTTTGAAAGCTTGATAAATTCTGCTTGAAGCTGTCTTCTAATTAATGGATCTAATGCACTAAATGGTTCATCCATTAATAAAACATCAGGATCTGCTGCTAAAGCTCTTGCTAATCCTACCCTTTGTTGCATTCCACCTGATAGTTCATGAGCAAATTTATTTCCCCAACCCTGAAGCTCTACGATATCTAGAATTTTATTAGCAACATCCAATCTATCATTTTTACTAATACCTCTTATTTCAAGTGGCATTGCTATATTGTCTAAGACTGATCTGTGAGGCATTAAAGCAAAGTTTTGGAAAACCATGCCTATCTTTTTATTCCTTAAATCTTGCAAACTTTTTGGATCAAATTTCATCACATCTTCGTTATTAATTAAAATTTGTCCTGAGGTAGGTTCTAATAATCTATTAATATGTCTCACTAAAGTGGATTTACCACTTCCTGAAAGCCCCATTACACAGAATATTTCACCCTTTTTAACGTCAAAAGAGACATCGGATACACCAATTACTGAATTATATTTTTCTAAAGCTTCCTGTTTTGAAATACGATTATTTTGAATGGCATTTAATGCTTCTTCAGAAGTATTACCAAATATCTTCCAAACATTTTTTATTTCAATAGCTGAGTCCATCAGATCCGTTCGAAAATTTAATAATTTTTTTAAGAGAAATACCCGGCAACAAATAAAGTTGCCGGGTAAAAATTTAATTTAATTTAAAGTCCTAACCAACCATCAACTTTAGACTTATTGTTTTTCATCCATGTTCTAGCAACATCAGCTGGTTGTTTTTTTTCAACTGAAATTGCATACGCCATAGCTGACACATCATCTCCTGTTAACTGGAAGTTCTTAAAAAACTCAACAATAGCTGGAGATTTTGCTTCTAGAGAAGTACCCCAACCAATTTGGATTTGTTTAAGAGCATCTTTTGATGCAACATAAGATTTTTTGTACCAGTCAGCATCTTCTTTAGGCTGAACCATTTTGTATTTAGCTGGATCATGTTTTGGTTCTGTCAACATAACTACGTCAGCCATTCCCCAAATTGCATGTGGCTTGTAACAATAAAACGCATAACCTTCACCTTTTTTAATTGAGTCAAGTACTCTTGCATTTTTTACAGCTTCAGCAGTTCTGATTGCTTCGATACCCGCATCATATAAACCATAATCTCTAAGTTTTACTTGGTTTACATTTGCAGAAGCCCATCCATCAGCACCAATCCAAAACTCACCTTTACCATTTCCATCACTGTCCATTGCTTTCACAACTTCTGGTCTAGCTAAGTCTTCAATTGCTGTAATATTCATTTTTTTAGCAAATTGTTGAGACACACAATATCCTTGGTTTCCTTCGTAAGGTTTTGAACTTAACTTAAGAGTTCCTTTAGGAACTAGATCGTTAGTATAAGCCTGTTGATTAGGTAACCAGATATCAGGGTGAACTTCTATTTCACCTTTGCTTCTATCAATTGCACCGTAGATTGCAGTGTTGTTTCCTGGAACTAATTCTGCTTCTCCACCCATTTTGTCATTAACAACTGCTGCTAATAAATTTGCAATAGCCGTTGCACCTGTCCAACCTGGATCTCCTATTTTAACTTTCTCAGCAAATGTTGAAAAAGTAGCAAATAAAGAAATTAAACCAGCTACAAGTGTAGTTTTTATTATTTTCATTATATCCCTCTCGATTAATTTAAAAACGAAGCATAACTTATAACTTTTGAACAAGTCAAAGAAAATTAGCTACTTATTATGATTGCTATGATTAAGTTTTAAGAGTGACTAATCCAAATAGTCTTAGTTTGAAGGTATTGATCTAGTGCTTCTGTACCTTGATCTCTACTTAAAGATCCAGATTGTCTATATCCACCAAAAGGTGTTTTAATATCACCTTCAGAAAAAGTATTAACTGAAACAGTTCCACATGGAAGGCTTTTAGCCATATGAAAAGCTCTATCAATATCTTGAGTGAAAACACTTGCATGCAATCCATACTTTGAATTGCTTGCAATTTTTAAAGCTTCTTCATCACTATTGATTGTAAGAACACCAAGTACTGGACCAAAAATTTCTTCTTGAGCAATTGTCATATTTTCTTTTAAATCATCAAAAAGAGTTGGTTTTGCAAAAAATCCTTTTTGATCACTACTTGAAACACCTCCAAATAATAATTTAGCTCCTTCATCAATTCCTTTTTGAATATATCCATCAACTGTTGCTAGATGTTTTTTAGAAATCATTGATCCCATATTACTTTCTGGATCAAGTGGATCTCCAGCTTTAAGAGCTTTAACTTTTTTTGAAACTTTATCTAAAAATTCATCTTTAACTTTACTGTGAATTATTTGCCTCATGTTCGCAGAGCAATTTTGTCCACCATTCCAAAATGCAGAATTAATTGCATTATCAATTAAATCATCTGTAATCTTTGCATCTTCTAAAACTATGAACGGACTTTTACCACCCATCTCCAAACCTATTGTCTTTAAATTACTTTCACCAGAATATTTCATAAACAATCCACCAACTTCTGTTGAACCAGTAAATGAAACTGCATCAACATCATTGTGTCTACCAAGTGCTTCACCCACATCTCCAAAACCAGGAACAATATTTAAAACTCCATCTGGAATTCCAGCTTCTTTAGCAATTTGAGCAACTCTAATTGCAGTTAAAGGCGTGTCTTCTGCTGGTTTAATTATAACTGAACATCCTGCGGCTAATGCTGGTGCCATTTTCCAAACTGCCATCATTAGTGGAAAGTTCCAAGGAACAACTCCTGCAACAACACCTATTGGTTCTTTAACAATTAAACTAGTTAATGATGGTTCTGTTGGTCCAACTTTACCAAATACTTTATCTATTAATTCTCCGTACCATTGAAAATGCATTGGAGCATCATTTGCAACCTCATTAATGCAGTCTCCAATTAATTTTCCAGTATCTACACATTCAAGAACAGAATTTTCTTCTCCAGTTTGTCTTAGTAGTTCCGCAAATTTCAGTAAGACATCTTTTCTAAATTCTGGAGATGTTCTAGACCAAACACCACTATTAAAAGCTTTTCTTGATACTTTTACCGCAAGGTCTACATCCTTATGATTACATTTTGCAACAGAACAAAGAGTTTCACCCGTTGCAGGGTTTATATTTTCAAATTTTTCACCATCAATGGCATCGACATATTTACCGTTAATAAAAGCTCTACCTTCAAATTTTAGATTTTTAGAAATTTTTTTATAGTCGATTGTCATTTAAGATTTAAAGCTAATATCTTAAGTGTGCTAAAGCAAGATTTATTTCATCTCACCAAAGAAACCAAACTTTTCTCCAGACTTTGCAAATTTTCCAGTCCAGTCTCTCCAATTGCAAGTTGGTGCAATTCTATTTTTATACCACTTGTTAGATTTTTTAGCTTTTTGCATTATTTTAACTAACTTAGGGTGAGTGTATTTTCCAAGATTTCTTTCACACATTATCTCATAAGGATTGTATGGATCTTCTGAGGTTGGTGTTAGATAAACGCTATCTATAAGCTGAGGGCATCCTTCAATATTATGAGTGTACAAATTTCTATTAAGCTTTGTTCCATAACTTAACTGATGACCACTTTTATCATCTTTTTGATTTGTGTAATGAATTTTTCCCATGCCTTTAATACATTTAATTCCCATTAATTGAGTATGCAAAATCTCATGAAGGTTAATATTTAAAAAATCTTTTTCATGTTTCATTACATCTCCAGATCTACCATTACTTTTAACAAATATTCCACCTATTCCAACACCAGCATCTCCACCATGATTTCCTCTATCAACATCGGTCCATAGGAAATATGTTTTCTTTTTATTGTTAAAACCACCAACTTGATTGAAATAATGACCCATTTGAGTGTTAACACTTTTATCTTGTAATTCTTTCCAGTTTTTACTGGTTCTAATAAATGTGATATCTAGTTTTCCATCTTTTCTGTAATCATATCTGTATTTTTTACCTACCCCACCTGAACCCTTATTTGCTTTTGTAGCTTCAAACATTGTATTGTTTACTTTTTCTAAAATACCTTCCATGCTACCATTTATATCTAGCTCTCTGTCTTCACCATCAGATGGTAATAAATATATAAAGTGAATTTGGTGTTCGTCTGTTACATCTGGCTGGTCTTCAAAAAATCTACCTGGTTTTTCGTCTGCTGATACTAGCGATGTATTAAGAAGTAAGGAAAAAAAAAGAATTAATAAAATTTTCATTTTTATCAATAATGTTATTCTGGATTTGCAGTCAGTGTTTTAATTTCTAAAATATTTTCATTAGGATCTTTAACAAAGAATGTTTCTTGTTCATACTTCGTACCTTTAAACCTTAAATAAGGCTCATCATAATATTTTGTATTGTTGTCTGTTAATCTCTTTTTTAGTGAATTAAAATTTTCTCTAGATAAATGTACACCGAAATGAGGAACAGAAACGTTACCCATATCTACATCGTGTCTTTCACTTTCAAGCTTATGCTCGCTTGCATGAAGAGTTAATTCATTTCCCCAAAAATCTACATCTGCCCATTCTTGAGCCGAGTTATCTAATCGACAGCCCAATATTTCATTGTAAAAATGTTTTGCTTTCTCTAAATCGCCACAAGGTATTGCTAAATGAAAACAGTTGGTGTTTTTGTACATAGATTTTCCTCTTTAAATTGCTTATTTAAAGCTTATATAAAGCAATATAAAATTATAATCAACACTAGCAAAAAAAATGAATGACTTTTTACAATCTATAATTGACAGAGACCCTGCGGCAAAATCTAAACTAAGTTTAATTTTAACTTACCCTGGTGTTAAAGCAGTTTTTTTTCATAGAATTGCTAATTTTTTTCAACTCGCTAAATTTCATTTAGTTGCAAGAATAATTTCTCAACTCTCTAGGTTTTTTACTGGAATAGAAATTCACCCAGGTGCTAAGATTGGAAAAAATTTATTTATTGACCATGGTATGGGTGTTGTAATCGGTGAGACTTCTGAAATTGGAAATAATGTAACCATTTATCATATGGCAACATTAGGTGGGATCGCACCAAGTATTAATTCAAACGAACAGAGACAAGTTAAAAGACACCCCACATTAGTTGATTGTGTTGTCGTTGGTTCTGGTGCACAAATATTAGGCCCTGTAATAATTGGTGCTAATGCTAAAATTGGAGCTAATGCAGTAGTTACAAAAGATGTTCCCGAAAATGCAGTAATGGTTGGAATACCTGCTAAAAATGTTGGTACAGCAACTGAAGAATTTAAACCTTATGCGGTAGAAGAGGTAGATAAAAATACTTCAAGTTAATGAAAAATATTCAAGACAACTTTATTTCTGGAATTGGTAATACACCTTTAATCAAACTTAGAGCTGCATCAGAGATTACTGGTTGTAATATTTATGGTAAAGCTGAATTCATGAATCCAGGTGGCTCTGTAAAAGACAGAGCAGCACTTGCTTTAATTAGAGATGCTGAAGACAAAAAATTAATCTCTAAAGGTGGAACAATTGTTGAAGGTACTGCTGGTAATACTGGTATTGGCTTATGTCTACTTGGTAATTCACTTGGTTATAAAACAATCATAGTAATGAATGACAACCAAACACAAGAAAAAAAAGATCTTCTTAGAAATATTGGTGCTGATTTAAGGCTGGTTCCAGCTAAACCTTATAAAGATGATGCTAATTTTGTAAAGGTTGCAGCAAAACTTGCTGATGAATTAAGACCTTCAAATAATAATGGAGTTGTTTGGGCTAATCAGTTTGACAATGTTGCAAATGCTAAAGGTCATTATGAAGGAACAGGACAAGAAATTTGGGAACAAACCGAAGGTAAAGTTGATGGCTTTGTATGTTCATCTGGAACAGGTGGAACGATTTCAGGAGTAAGTAACGCTCTTAAAGAAAAGAATAAAGATATAAAAATATTTTTATCTGATCCAAAAGGCTCTGCTCTTTACAATTATATAAAAAATGGAGAATTAAAATCTGAAGGTGGTTCAATTACTGAAGGAATTGGCTCAAGTAGAGTAACAAAGAATTTTGAAAATGCTAAAATTGATGATGCTTATTCAATTGATGACCATGAAGCACTACCAATACTTTATGATCTAATTCAAAATGAAGGTTTAAGCCTTGGTACTAGTTGTGGAATTAATATTGCTGGTGCAATTAGACTAGGTAAAGAGCTTGGTCCTGGAAAAACTATTGTAACAATTCTTTGTGATAAAAGTGATAAGTACGCTACTAAAATGTTTAACAAATCTTTTCTTGAAGAAAAAGGATTACCTTTTCCTAATTGGATTGATTAAATTTAAATAAAATTATGACTGGTCAAAGACGTTGGTTAAAAATTTGGGCAAGAACTGTTGGAATGCCAATAGGTATTAATGACAAAGATAAACCTGAATTTTTACCTATAAAACAAACCGATGTTAAAAAAGCATTAGCTTTTAGAACATTTTGGATAGCGCTTCATGTGTTAACTTGCCTATTAATTATTGCTGGTAACGGCCGTGTAATGGGTTGGTGGTAATATCTAAATAATTATATATCTCTAACAATATTTCATTTAAGATAATTAGATGAATCTTACTGGCGGCTACATATTTCTAGTGTTAGCAATAATACTTGGTATTTCATCCAATGGTTTCTTAAAAGCTACAGAAGGCTTTACAAATATTTATCCTACTATTTTTTGCATTATTACAATTGTTGCATGTATCTTTTGTTTATCTAAGGCAATGACCATTATACCCGTTGGCTTTACTTACGCTACTTACGGGGGGCTCACTATTACAGCTGTAACAATCTTTGGTGTTGTAAAATATAATCAAACACCAAACCTTTATGCTGTTCTTGGAATATCTTTAATTATTATTGGTGTTATATTACTAAACACAATGGGAAAAACTAATTAATGAATATGACAACTTCCTACTTATTTCTAGCTTTAGCAGTAGTACTAGGTGTTGCTTCAAATAGTTTTGCAAAAAGCGCTGAAGGTTTTACTCTACTTGTTCCAAGTATTATTACGGCAATTACTATAGTTTTATGCATGTATGCCTTATCAATGGTGATGAAAAATATTCCAATGGGAATTACTTACGCATCATTTGCGGGTCTTGCGATTATCTCAACTGTAGGTGTTGGCATAATCAAATATAATCAAGTTCCAAATCTTTATTCGATAGTTGGTTTATGTTTTATTATTGTGGGTGTACTAATGGTAAATCTTTTAGGGAATAATTAATAAAATTATTTAAATAAAGCTAGTTTGGAGAGTTTCTAAAATTATCGAAATCCTACAGTTTTGCTAGGTTGCATTCAATAAATATATTTAACATAAAGTGAAATAAATATTTTGAATACAATATTCAAAAATGTTACTCTATAAATATCAATAAAGGAGGATGATTATGAATTTATCACCACCTGACACATAACTGGTGTGATTAAATAATCAAAGACTAGATAAGACCAATAAAATATGAATCTATTATTATAGATTTTAGCGTATACCGCTCACTTACAGGGGAACTCTTTTGGAGTTTACCGAAAGGGTGACCCCCTTAAAAAAGCGGTCAAAAAATATCCGGCAACACATGATTGCCATCATCATTTAAAATAATATCAAATTCATCAACTACATTAGAAATATCTAGTGGCGAATATAAATGTGGAAACATAGTTCCATCTGATGCTTGTTCCCAAACTAAATGATCTAACTTTAAAGTATCAACCTTTAATAAAATTAAATCTTTTTGATTTTGGTAAAATTTTTTAAGCGTTCCAGCAACTTGATCATCACCTGAAAAATGAATGTAACCATCTTCTAAATCTTTTTTAGAACCAGTTAATTGACCTTTACTTTTAGCTTCTTGCCACTCAGATTTGGTGCATATTTTATAAACAAACTTAAAGTTCATTAAAAATTTATATTATTCAGGAGGGATATTGACAATAAGAAACTTCCCTCAAAAGAGGGAAGTTAATATTAACTATCTAATAGAGAGAGAAGATAATGTTAATTTTTTTTAATTTTATGAGCCCCTTATAGATAGTAAATTTCAATATTAAAATGACTATTTGTCACTAATAGAATGTAAATATTGAATATTTTATTTTATCTGTTCACTTAGTGAACGATTTACCAGGATGAGTTTGGTTGACCTAGGAACTCTATTTCCTCAGGAGTAGATTTTCTATCTAACACTATGTTTCGATGGGGATATCTATGAAATTTTTTAATTGCTAATGTGTGATATTTCCAAGATTTTTTTATAGAAACTAAATCTGGATGATCTTTTAAATATTTATCGAGTAAATAGTAGGCCATATCATGATCAGTTATCTCCTCACTATGAATGAGTGGTAGTAGCATAAATAATCGTTGATCCTGATCCATGTCATCTAAAAATCCAGCATAAACAGAATCATTAACTATTAATCTTGCTTTATGGTCTTGACTAAAAGCTTTTGAGTCGTCTCTAAACATGTTTCTTGAAAATTGATCAAACAAAATAACTAGTGCTAAGCTTCCCAATGGAGTGTCTTGCCAATCATCATATTCACTTGTACTTGCTAATTCAAAATCTTTTAAAAAAAATTTCTTAATAGAAGCATCAAGTTTTTCATCTCTTTTAAATCTTTTTTCAATTGGAGTTTCTTTAAACCAGAAATCAATTATTTCTTGAGCCTTGGTAGGTACTACAGACATTTATTTAGAAACTGGTTTTAAAAGTTTAAGCATTTTATTATGTATTAGCTGATTTGCAGATACTAAAATATTTCCTGCGTTAACTGCATCTCTATTATCCCAAGTAGTTACAACTCCACCTGCTGCTTTTATAATTGGCATTAGTGGATGAATATCCCAAATTTTATTTGTAGCCTGAAATACAACATCAATTTTTCCTTCACATAGATGAGAATAACTTAATGCATCTGCAGTTGGAAATTGCATTAATTTTAAAACTTTTGGGATCTTCATTTGTTGTTTAAGACTAACTGCTCCATGAAAAGCCCCAGAAACTTTTATGTTAGAAAAAAGTATATCTTTTGAAACTGAGATTTTTTTTCTCTTGTTATTCTCAAATACATAAGCTTTTTTATTATTAGTATTTAAATAGTATTTATTTAAAACAGGAAAATTTGCTAAACCTACAACAGGGTTTCCTTTATAATTAAGAGATATTAAATTACTCCATGTAGGGTTGCCTATTACATATGATCTTGTTCCATCAATTGGATCTATCACCCATGTAAAGTCACTAGTTGATTTTTTGTGGCCAAATTCTTCACCTATAACTTGATGACTTGGAAATTTTTGTTTAATTTTTAACCTAATAAATTTTTCAAATGCTTTGTCAGATGTGGTAACAGGATCATATCCTTTACCTTTAAGCTTATTAGATATCACAAAAGTTTTATTAAGTTTTGAATAATAAAATTTATTTAAATTCTTTGCTAAAGTATTTAAAAAGTTCGAATATAGCTTGTACTCTTTCACACTTAATAAACTCATTATATTATGTTCTCAATTTGACTTTCTGCTTCTTTAATTGATTTTTCATAATCTATAGCCAATTGATCTGCAGCAATAATATCTATTTTTTTTATACCAAAAAAATTTAAAACATGAGTTAGCCAAGGTGTTAAAAAATCATCCTTACTATTGATTTTTGTGCCACCAGAAGTGATTATGAGATAAACCTGTTTGTCTTCAAGCAAACCTACCCTGCTTCCGTCTTCATTATATTTAAATGTCTCTTTAACTCTTGCTGCTAGATCCGCCCAGGCTTTTAGTGTTGCTGGTGGGCCAAAATTATAAATTGGTACAGAAATTATAATTGTGTCACTTTCTTTTAACTCCATGACTAGTTTATCTGACATTTCAAACATTTTCTTATGTTGCTCTGTTTGCTCACCATCAGGGATTTTCATTCCTGACTCAGTTAAATTAGAAATAAAGATCATTTCGTCATTAAGGTCTCGGTAAACAACCTCATCTTCTGGCTTTTTAATTTTGTCCAATAATTTTTTTGCTAAAGCTCTTGAGGTAGAACCTTCTTTTCTAGCACTGGTATCAATTTGATATATTTTCATGAATTAATTATCTTTAGTAGTTTCTAACCGAAATTTTGTAAAAATGGTAAATAATTTAGAATATAATAGCCAAGAACTTGTAATTGGTTTGTTAAAATTAAAATTCCTGTAATTAAAAGTATTATACCCCCGCCTTTTGTAACCAAATTAATATTTCTTTTGAAATTTTTCGAAAATAGTAAAAACTTTTGCATCAAATAACCTGATAGAACAAAAGGTATCGCTAATCCAAGTGAGTAAAAACTTAACAGTAAAATTGCTTTATAAATAGTTTCTTCGGTAGAAGCTAAAGCAAGAATTGATCCTAAAATAGGGCCAATACACGGTGTCCATCCAAAGCCAAATGCCATTCCAATAATAAATACAAAGAAAATATTATTTGATTTTTTTGTATAAAATTTCTTTTCAACATTGAGAAATTTAATATTTAAAACACCAATTAATTGAAGAGAGAATATTATTATTATAACTCCAGCAATAGTTCTTAAAATTTGAGAATTTTGTAAAAGAATTTGTCCTAAGAAAGAAGCAGTTGCACCAAAGACAATGAATACAAAAGAAAAACCTAATGAAAAAACTATCAACGGCAATAAATCTATTTTCTTTTTTTCTAAAATTTCATTTAATGTACTGCCAGTAATAAATGAAACATAACCAGGAATTAGTGGTAAGACGCATGGGGATAAAAAGCTAATTAACCCTGCGCCAAATGCAATAAATAATTCTAACATTAAATATTATTCAGCTAACACTTTTAGGTTTTGTTTTCCAAGATTATCAATTGATAGCTCCATGTTATCACCATCTTTTAAAAAAACAGGAGGACTCATGCCAAGACCAACTCCAGGGGGAGTTCCTGTTGTAACTATATCACCAGGCATTAACGTTATAAAACTTGTAATATGAGCTACCAAGAAGTTAAAATTGAAAATCATCTGATTAGTGTTACCTGTTTGACGTCTGTGACCATTAACATCTAGCATTAAATTCAAATTATTAACGTCTTGAATTTCATCTTTAGTTACTAAATATGGACCTAAAGGTCCAAATGTATCACCAGATTTACCCTTTACCCACTGACCTCCTTTTTCTTTTTGCCATTCACGCTCGCTAATATCGTTACAAATACAGTATCCAAAAATATAATCTTGTGCATCTTTTTCTAAAACTCTTTTTGCTTTTTTTCCAATCACAAAAGCAATTTCAACTTCATGATCTAATTTTTTTGAAGTCTTGGGGATGATTACATTGTCGTTTGGTCCAATTATAGAATGAACAGACTTATTAAATAGAACTGGGTTTTCAGGTGTTTTCGCACCAGTTTCTTTTGCATGTTCCACATAATTTAAACCAATTGCAAAAAAGTTTCCAGGTTTAGAAATACAAGATCCTATTCTTTCATTTTGATTTATTTCTTCCAAGCTCTCAAGATTCATGTTTTTAATCTTTTCTAAATTTTCAAAATTAATACTTTCAGGATTTAAGTCTTTAATAATCGATGATAGATTTCTATATTTTCCATCCTTATCTAATACTACAGGAATTTCTTGACCTTCTTTTCCAATTCTTAAAAATTTCATTTTTTATTTATTTTTTCAATCGCATTATATAAAGAGCTATGATCTGTATTACCATGACCATCCGCTACTAGATCTTTATACATTTCTTTAATTAAACTAGAAATAGGCAGATAAGTTTCAACTGCTTTTCCTGCTTTAATAATATTTGTCATATCTTTTAACTGTGTTGTGGTTTTTCCTTTTGGTGTAAAATCTTTATCAATCATTCTTTTTCCGTGTGTTTGTAATATTTTACTATCAGCCCATCCTCCTGATAAAGCTTCAATCATTTTATTTGGATTGGTTCCAGACTTTTCACATAATGTAACAGCTTCTGCAACTGCTCCAATAGTAACACCTACAATAATTTGATTTGCTAGTTTTGAAATTTGGCCAGAAGACACGGGGCCTACTAATGTTGGGTTACCCATTTTTTTTAACAGTTCATAGCAATTTTTAAAAGTTTCTTCATCACCACCAACCATTATAGCTAAAGTTGCCTCTTCTGCCCCAATAGTTCCACCGGAAACTGGAGCATCTAAATAATCTATTTTTTTTTCTTTTAGTTTTTTTGAATATTTTATGGTCAAAACTGGATTAACCGAACTCATATCAATAACAGTAGCTCCTTCTTTTATATTGGAAATAAATTCATCACTGCCCATTACTTTTTCAACAGCATTATCGTCCGTAAGCATAGTGATAATTATGTCAGAATTTGTGACAACGTCTTTAATGGATACAGATATTTCTGCTCCAAATTCTTTTAGTCTATCTGCTTTATCTTGAGATCTATTGTAGGCTTTTAAATTGTAACCAGATTTAAGAAGGTTTTTTGCCATGGGAAAACCCATGAGTCCAATTCCAATAAACGCAATACTTTTCATTTTATTGATTATATAACTTATATTCTCTGTTTGGTATCTTTATCAAAAATAGAAATATTATTTAGATCAATAAACAGTGTCATTTCTTTATCAATCTCAACATCTATTGAAGATGCAAATTTACCCAATAGTTCCTGCCCCAAATAACTAAAAGTAATTATTTGTTCATGACCAATATATTCATGTAATTCAGTTTTAACTTTAATTTCAGCAAAATTTTCATCTTTTGCCACTCTAGCAGCATGAGTTTTTTTTAAAAAAATATGTTCTGGTCTTATACCGAATAAAACTGCAGAATTATTTTGTAATTCTTTATTGTGATTAAAATTTATAGTCTCATTTTCACTAGCATTATCAGGTAAGAATGAAATCAATTTATTATTTGATATCAAAGAACCTTTAATAAAATTCATTGATGGAGAACCTACAAAGTCAGCAACAAACACACTACTAGGTTTATTATAAATATTTTTTGGAGTATCAAATTGTTCAATTTTACCATTATTCATTATTGCAATTCTTGTTCCCAAGCTCATAGCTTCAGTTTGATCATGCGTAACATAAACCATAGTCGTTTTTAAATTCTTATGTAGTTTCTTAATTTCTCTGCGCATCTCGATCCTAAGTTTTGCATCTAGATTTGAAAGTGGCTCATCAAACAAAAAGATTTTAGGCTCTCTAACTAATGCTCTGCCCATGGCTACTCTTTGCCTTTGTCCTCCAGAAAGTTGCGCTGGTTTTCTATCTAACAATTCAGTAATCTTAAGTAATTCTGCTATTTTGTTTAATGATTGATTAATTTTTTCTTTGGAAATTTTTCTTTGTTTTAAACCAAATGTAATATTATCTTTGACGCTCATTGCTGGGTAAAGAGCATAAGACTGAAACACAAAAGCTATATCTCTCTCACTAGGCTCCATTTTGTTTACTATTTGGTTGTCTATTAATATTTCTCCTGCACTAGATTCTTCAAGACCAGCAATAGTATTTAACAACGTAGATTTCCCACAACCAGATGGGCCCAATAATACAAGAAAGTCACCTTCTTCAACGTTTAAATTTATTCCCTTTAAAACCTCTGTTTGTTTAAATCTTTTTTCTAAATTATTAATATTTAACGTTGCCATGTTATCCTTTCACTGACCCTGCTGTTAGTCCTTTAATAAAGTAATTACCTGCCAAGACATATATTATTAAAGTTGGTAATGCAGCCATAATTGCTGCTGCCATATCAACATTATAATATTTTACAGAGGCCGATGTTAATACCATATTATTTAACGCTACTTGAAGCGGTGCATTTTCACCAAAGGAAAAAGTCACACCAAATAAAAAATCATTCCAAATTTGTGTAAATTGAAAAATAATTGTCACTACTAAGATTGGTAATGAAACAGGTAACAATATTTTAAAAAAAATTTTAAAAAAACCTGCTCCATCAACTTTAGCAGCTCTAATAATCTCATCTGATATTGAAACATAGTAATTTCTAAAAAATAAAGTCGTGAACCCTAAGCCATACACAGTGTGGACAAGTATTAAACCAAATGGTGAATTTGATATTCCAAGAAAACCCAAAGTTCTAGCCATGGGAAGAAGTATTGCTTGATAAGGAATAAAAGTGCCAAAAAGAAATAGTAAAAATATTAAATTTGCACCTTTAAATTTCCATTTTGTTAAAGCATATCCATTTAGAGCTCCTAGAAATGTTGAAATTATTAGAGCAGGTATAGCTATTTTAAGTGAATTAAAAAAATATGGTTTTAAAAAAACATCACTAGTTCCTTCACCTCTACCAGCCCATGCAATTTTCCAAGATTCAAAATTAATGCTGTTTGGCAAACTAAATAAGTTACCTTCTCTTATTTCGTTCATTGTCTTTAATGAAGTAACAATCATTACATACAAAGGGGTGATATAATAAAAGACAAATACTCCTAAAACTAAAAAAAGAAAAATACGAGATACTTTTTTTTTATTTAGCATCTTGCTCCCTTCTTAATTCTGAATAAAGATACGGTACAATTATTGCTGAAACTGTAGCAAACATCATAATTGCACTAGCAGATGCAAGTCCAACCTCACTTCTTCCAAAAGCCATTTTTGTCATAAATACTGCTGGCATATCTGAAGAAATTCCTGGGCCACCAGCAGTTAAGGCAATTACCAGGTCATAACTTTTAATTGATAAATGAACTAAAATTACAATTGCACTCATAAACACTGGTCGCATCATGGGTAAAACAATTTTTATATAAATTGAAAAAGTGCTAGCACCATCAACTTTTGCAGCTTTTATAACTTCGTCATCTATAGATCTTAAGCCTGCTAAAAAAATAGCCATTATAAATCCTGATGATTGCCAAACTCCTGCAATTACAATTGTGTAAATAGACATTCCTGGGGTAACCAACCAATCAAATTGAAAGTTTTCAAATCCAATTTGGTGTGCAAATTTTTCAATCCCCATTGTAGGGTTTAAAATCCATTTCCATGCAGTGCCCGTTACAATAAAAGATAATGCCATTGGATAAAGATAAATAGTTTTTATAACTCCTTCTGATCTAATTTTTTGATCTAAAAAAATTGAAAGAATGACACCAATAAAAATACATAAAATAATAAACAAACTTGTAAAAATAAATAAATTTTCAACAGCTATATGCCAACGTGGCATTTGCCATAACCGAACATATTGGTGAATTCCCCAAAATTCATAATTAGGTAATAGTTTTGATTTAGTAAGTGATATATAGAAAGTCCACCCTATAAAACCATATACAAACCAAAGTATAACTGCAAAAGATGGTGCAACTACAATTTTAGGTAAATTTTTTTTTAACCAATACATTATAAATAAATAATCTGTGCCACTAACTTAGTGACACAGATTTTAATTATTTTAACTTTAAAATTACAAAGACGCTTTAACAGCTGCTGCTAGTTTCATTGCAGCATCTTTTGAAGACATGTTTGAGTTAAAGTGTTCAGTTACAACATCAGTTATTGCACCAGACTGAGCTCCTTTTAGAGCCATTCCATGAGCATAACTAGGCATTAAACCACCAGCTTTACTAGCTGCATTCAAGTCTGAATTTGATTTTTTTGCACAATCATCAAAGTCAGCCATTGAAACGTCTAATCTTGCAGGTATTGAACCTTTATACATGTTAAAAACTTTTTGAAAGTTTTTACCCATGATCAAACTTGCTAGTAACTTTTGACCTTCTAATTTATCAGCTCCTTTAACATTGTAGAATACAAAAGAATCTACATTATAAAGGTATCCATTATTAGATGGTGTTGGTGAACAAAGATAATCTTTTCCAGGTGTTAAACCTTTTGCAGAAAATTCTCCTTTTGCCCAGTCACCCATAATTTGAAAAGCAGCTTTGCCATCCATAACCATACCAGTTGCAACGTTCCAATCTCTTCCTGGTGAACCTGAATCAGTGTATCCTTTAAGTTTTCTCATTTGGTCAAATATCTTAACCATAGTTGAACCACTTAAAGCTTTTGGGTCTAAATCTATAAAAGCTTTTTTATAGAAATCATTTCCACCTATTCCTAAAGCAACAGCCTCAAAAACAGTAGCATCTTGCCAAGGCTGACCACCATGAGCAAATGGAATTATACCTGCAGCTTGTAGTTTATCTGCTGCAGCATTAAATTGCTTCCAAGTAGTAGGCATTTTAATTCCATTAGAATCTAAAACACTTTTGTTAGCCCAAAACCAATCAATTCTGTGAATGTTAACTGGAGCAGCACAATATTGTGTAAAATTATTACACTTCATATGTTGTGCAACTTGTTTGCTTACTAAATTGTCCCAACCCTCAGCTTTTGCAACAGAGTCGATGTTGTAAGGTTTAATAACACCTTGATCATCATATTCTTGAATTGCAGGTCCTTTAACTTGTGCAGCTGCAGGTGAGTCACCAGCAACAATACGAGCTTTTAAAGTTTGCATAGCAGCATCTCCACCACCACCTGCAACAGGCATATCAGTCCAAACACCACCTTTTGCAGCAAAGTCAGCTTTTAAAACACTCAATGCTTTTGCTTCTCCACCAGATGTCCACCAGTGAAGCACTTCAGCTTTAGGTCCAGCAAATGAAATATTTGGAACTAAAGAAATTGCAAATAATGCAATTAATACTTTTTTCATTTTCATATTTTTCCTTTTGGTTAATTTAAATAAATTAAATATTTGATAAGAATTTGTACAAATAAAACCTTTAAATAGTAAGTGCTAATTGAACACACAACTTATAATTGTTTTAACACTTTTTAATAATTGATATTGATTTAATTGTTAATATTTAATTATAAAAAAACAGAAAATCACTTTTCACGAGAATTAACTAATAATTACTTTTTCTACCCAATCTAGCAGCTCCTCTAACACCACTAGCATCACCATATTTAGGTTTAAGAAAAACTCCTTCGTACTCTCTTCCAATAACATATTTTTTTACTAGATTTTGAACCTCTGGAAAAAAATCAATTGAGTTAGAGACACCTCCACCAAAAACAAATGCATCAGGATCCATTATATTTATAATGGTTGCTAATGACATTGCTAAATTAATTTTAAATTGATCAATAAATTTTTCAGCATCTATATCATGTCTAGAGTTAAGTTGAAAAATGTCTTTAGTTTTTAAATTTGTTTTATATTTTTTATTATATTTTTTTGCTAAACCTATCCCTGAAATAAAACTTTCTATCTCAGACTCTCTTAGGTTTGATGTTTCAAGGTTTTCTTTTTTAGCAGCCATATATGGTAGTTGATTATGACCCCATTCTCCTGCAATACCATTTGGTCCAGATACAATTTGTTTATCTATAACAAGCCCTCCTCCAGCACCTGATCCTAGAATAATACCATAAACAATTTTATAATTTTTTCCCGAACCATCAATTGCTTCTGATAATGCAAAACAATTACCATCATTTTCACAAAAAACCTCTCTTCCTAAAGCTTCATGTAAATCTTTTTGAAATGGTTTTTTTTCAATCCATATACAATTAGGTGCATTTTTAACAAGACCACTTTGTGGTGAATGAACACCTGGATGACAAACACCCACTTGAAGAGTTTGTGATATTTTTTTTTCTAATTCTAAAGACGTGTTTTTTATTAATTTGATAATTTCGTTATAATCTTTTGGACAGTCTCTTCTTTCTCTAAAGTGTTCAGTGCCTTCTTTATCTAAAACTACACTTTCAATCTTTGTCGCACCAACATCAAACCCTATCTGCATTTCACTTAGCTTTTAATGCCCATGTGAGTATATTTAACATTTAGATAATCTTTAATAGCCATTGATCCACCTTCTCTTCCGTATCCACTCTGTTTTATCCCACCAAATGGTGCCTCAGCAACCGCAACAACTCCTGTATTAACTGCTACAGATCCAGTTTCTAATTTTTCTGATGCTAGATGAGCTGTTTCCATTGAATTAGTACAAACATAACTACATAAACCAAGGTCATTATCGTTAGCTCTTTCAATGACTTCATCAAAAGATTTAAATGACAACATTGGAACTAATGGTCCAAATGGTTCTTGTTTCATAATAGTAAAATCATCTTTTACATCATCAAAAACTGTTGGCTCGTAATAAAAACCTTTGTTAAAGCCTGCTGGTCTTTTTCCACCTAATAAAACTTTAGCACCTTCTTGTTTAGTTTTTTCAACTAATTCCTCGACTTCATTTAATCTTTTTTGAGTTGTTAATGGACCTAATTGAGTGTCTGGATCCATTCCATTTCCAATTTTTAACTTTTTAGTTCTCTCAATAAATAAATTAATAAATTCTTCTTTTTTTGATTCATGAATATAAAATCTATTAGGAGAAATACAAACTTGTCCATTATTTCTAAATTTTGCAGCAATAGCCATGTCAGCTGCTTTTTTAACATCGGCATCATCAAAAACTATAAAAGGAGAATGACCACTTAACTCCATTGTTACTCTTTGAACTTTATCTGCAGCTTGTTTTAAAATTAATTTTCCAACTCTTAAAGATCCAGTAATTGAAATTTTTTTAACTATATCTGATTGAATTAATTGAGAAGCTATGCTTGGTGGATCGCCTGATAAAAGATTAACTGCTCCTGGTGGAACCCCACATTCTCTACAAATATCAACCAACTCCATTACTACACCAGGTGTAATTGTATCAGGTTTAATAATTACCGAACACCCTGCAGCAAGTGCAGTAGATATTTTTCTAGCTGCTAAAATAAGTGGAAAATTCCAAGGCGATAATGCTGCTACAACTCCAACTGGTTGATAATAAACATGAACTCTTGTGTCTTCAAATCTACTTTCAATAGTTTGTCCAAAAATTCTTTTTGTCTCTTCAGCATTCCATTCAAAAATGTCTGCTGCTCCGTTTGTTTCACCAACACCTTCTGCTAAAGGTTTTCCATTTTCTAAAGTCATCCATTTAGCTAATAAATCTTTTTTCTCTCGAAGTTTATCTGCTATACGTCTAAGAATATAAGATCTGTCCCAGGGTGTTGTTTTTTTCCAGATTTGTAATCCTTTTTCAGCTGACTTTAATGCTTTATCAACATCAACAGATGTTGCTTTAGAAGCATGACCTAAAATTTCTTCTGTTGCTGGATTGATAACCTCATAAGTTCCCTTGTTTGCTGAAGGAGACCAGTTACCATCAATAAATTGTCCAAATTTTTCGTACATAATTTATAAATTTTTACTACTTTTATCCTAAAGACCAAAGTTTTGGAAACATTATACCTTCTAATTTATCACCATTTTTATAGCCATTAGCTTCCATAATAGACCTTTCCTCTCTTGCCCATTCTCCCCTATAAATAATCTGCGAATTTTCTTTTGCCATTCTTAATGTGTAACGATGTATATCTCTATTTGGTATAACAGTATCTAATCCTCCATGTAATGTTCTAATATCGAAATAAATACAATCCCCAATATCTAGATCCCACTGCAAAAACTCATAATCATTTTTATTTTTTAATATATCGGGAGTTAATTCATATTTTTTTCCATTAACAATCCCTGGTTCACCATCAACTTCATGGCCGTCATTAAACCGTGTTCTTAGAAATAATTTATCCCACAAATGAGAACCTTTAACCCAAGCTATACCATCCTCTTTTTTTATTGGTTCAAGTGGTATCCACAAAACACACATAGATCCTTCAAAATCAAAATATGATATATCGTGATGAAAAGGGGGTAATGATTTTGACCCTGCTTCTCTAAAAAACCAATTATCCATTACTAAATTAATTTTTTTTGCTTCCAAAAGTTCTGCCGCAATTTTTGCAGTAGGAGATTTAAACACGAAATCTCTAAATTCTTCATGTAAATCCCAAGTCCAAAAATCCTCATAATATCCAGGTTGATTTTGATCTTTAGTATGATTTACAAATCGCGGACTAGGGTTTTCTTTGGCTTTATTAATCCCTGTTTTTAACCTGTCAATCCATGCGTTATCAAATTTACCCTTGATTAAGACAGCTCCGTCTTTTTTAAATAGATCCAGTTCTGATTTGGTAATAATTTTGCTCATATATTGTTATTATAATATAATGTAATAAAAATAAGATGAAAACATTAAGTGATACTTTTGGAAGAAAATTCCCCTACATAAGATTATCAATTACAGATGTATGTAATTACAGTTGTACCTATTGTTTGCCACAAGGATATAAAAAGACACCTGGTGACACGAGAAGTTTTATGTCTGCAGAAGAAATATCCAGATTAACAAAAGCATTATCTGAATTAGGTGTTTGTAAAATTAGATTAACTGGTGGAGAGCCAACAGTTAGAAAAGACTTTTTTGATATCTTAAAAGATATGAAGCAAAATTCCAATATACCCAAAGTAACAATGACAACTAATGGTTATCGTTTGGACAAAATTGCAGAACAATTATTTGAAGCTGGTTTAGATGGAATAAATATTAGTATTGACAGTTTAAATAGAGAAACTTTTAAAAAACTAACAGGACATGACAGACTTAATGAAATTTTAGAAGGCATAAAGATTTTACAAAAACTAGATTTTAAAAATATAAAAGTTAATGCCGTTTTACTCAAAGGTATTAATGATACCTATGAAGAATTTGAAAAATTTGGAAACTTTATAAAAAAAAACAAAATTGACTTTAGATTTATAGAATTGATGCAAACTGGTGATAACTTGGAGTATTTCAAGAAAAACCATGTTTCTTCAAAAATATTCAAAGACTATTTAGAGAAAAATAACTGGATCCCTCAAACTTATGGGAAAGATGCAGGCCCTTCTTTAAATTTTATACATCCTGAATATGAGGGTAAATTTGGATTAATTGCTCCTTATACTAAAGATTTTTGCCAAACATGTAATAGATTAAGAATTACCTCTAGAGGAGATTTAAGATTATGTTTATTTGGGAATACTGGAATTAGTATCAGACATCTATTACAAGATGATGCTCAAAAAGATGAGCTTGTTGATCTTATCATAAAACAATTGCATCTTAAAAAAGAGTCACATTATTTAGAACTTGGAGATACTGGAATTACTCCAAATTTATCTAGTACTGGAGGATAAATGGCAAACTTAAAAGTGATAAACGAAGAAAAATTAAAAGATTGGGCTAAGAAAATTTTTAAAAAAAACTCATTTAACATGATTGATGTTTCGTCGAAAAAAGAAACATTTAGAAGAGCGTTAGCTTCTGGGAGAATTTATGTAGGAAAAGAAGTTTTTAATCTAATTAGAAATAAAGAAATGCCTAAAGGTGATCCGATCACTTTAGCTGAAGTTTCAGCAATTTTAGGTGTTAAAAAAACTAGTGAATTAATTCCATTATGTCACCCACTTCCAATAGATCATACTGCAACAAAAATTATTATGCATGAAGATGATAGCTCTTTAGAGGTTTTTTGTGTTGTGTCAGCTGTTGCAAAAACTGGTGTTGAAATGGAAGCTATTATGGGAGTTAATGCTGCATTAATTACAATCTATGATCTTAGTAAAATTGTAAACCCACATCTTAGAATTGATAATGTGAAATTATTAATTAAAGAAGGTGGAAAAAGTGGTCTATGGATCAATCCTGATGGACTACCAGAGTTTTTAAAAGATATTTTTTAAACATGAAAGTTAAACTTGAGTTATTTGGAGCAAGTAGAGATTTTAGCAATAAAGATTACTTAGAATTTAATATTAAAGAAAAAATTGAAATCAAAGATTTAAGAAGAGAAATCATCAATTACTTGGATATTAATTTTAAAGGTAATGAAGATTTTATAAAAATAGTTAAAAGCTCTGCTTTTTGCTCTGAAGATAATAATATTGTTAATGATAATTTTAAAATTACAAAAGATCAAAAAATTGGGATTATACCTCCAATAGGTGGTGGCTGATGTTACATGCAAAAATTATAGATATTGAAAAAAATAAAATAAAAACTTCTGAAGCAGAGGCATTTATAAAATCCTGCTCATATGGTGCATCAATTATTTTTACAGGAAATGTAAGAAATATTAATGAAAATAAAGAAGTTACTGGTATAACTTATGATAGTCATGACGAACTAGTGCTAAAAAGTTTTGAAGAAATTTATAAAGAGACTACAGAAAAACTTAAAATTATAGATAAAGCAGTCTTTATAGAGCATATAAAGGGCTATGTGGCGCTTGGAGAAACTAGTATAATTATCGCAGTTGCCTGCAAACATAGAGATGAAGCTTACGTATTATCTAGGTTTATAATTGAAGAAATCAAAAAAAGATCACCTATTTGGAAAAAAGAACATTATAAAAATGATGAAAGTGAATGGTTAAAAGGTAATCCTATTAAAAATGAAAAAATATAAACATTCAGAAATTACACCAGAATTAATTTACAATAAAAGAAGAAAATTTATTAAATCAATTGGGCTTGGTGTTGGTTCAATATCTTTGAGCAGTATACCATTCTTAAACAATGCTTATTCACAAAATAAAACTAAGCTAACATCATATGAAGATATTACGACGTATAACAATTATTATGAATTTGGTACCAGTAAAAGTGATCCTTATAGAAATTCACAAGAATTTATTACTAAACCTTGGAGTGTAACTATTGAAGGGGAAGTAGAAAATCCAGTTACGATTTCAGCTGAAGAAATAATTTCTTTATTTCCTTCGGAAGAAAGAATCTACAAACTAAGGTGTGTTGAGGGTTGGTCAATGGTTATTCCTTGGATGGGATTTTCTCTAAGTAAGTTACTTAATAAAGTATCAATAAAGAATACAGCAAAGTTTGTTGAGTTTGAAAGTGTCTATGATCCTGAGCAAATGAAAGGTCAAAGATACCCTGTTCTAAATTGGCCATATAGAGAAGGTCTAAGAATTGATGAGGCGATGCATCCCATAACAACAGTTGTTACAGGGGTTTATGGAAAAACATTGCCTAATCAAAATGGAGCTCCATTAAGAATTTTTGTTCCTTGGAAGTATGGTTTTAAAAGTGCAAAAGCAATTGTTAAAATAAAATTAGTTGAAAATATACCCACATCATCTTGGATGAGATCGTCTCCAAGAGAATATGGGTTTTACTCAAATGTTAATCCGAACGTATCACATCCTAGGTGGTCACAAGCCACAGAACGTGTCATAGGTGAGGGAATTTTAACTCCTAGAATTGAGACTGAAATGTTTAATGGGTATGGTGATGAAGTTGCACATTTATATTCAGGTATGGATTTAAAGAAAAACTTTTAGATACATAAATTTGTTTTATAAAACATGCAGAAATATATAAAAATACCAATTTTCTTTTTTTGTTTACTGCCAATATTAATCATTGTTTATCAAATTATTTTTAATCAATTAGGTCCAGAACCTGTGAAAAAAATAACACATGTAACTGGTGAGTGGACACTTCGTTTTATCATAATAACTCTTGCAATGACTCCTTTACAAAAATTTACTAAATTAAATTTTTGGATTAGCTATAGGAGAATGTTTGGGTTGTTTGTTTTTTTTTATGCATCAGCACACATGATGACATATGTTGGCATAGATTATCGTTTTGATTGGTCTAGTATTGGTGATGATATTATAAAAAAGAAATTTATATTTGCTGGATTTTTAGCTTGGCTTTTATTAGTGCCACTTGCTCTTACTTCATCTAAACGAATGATAAGGTTGTTGAGAGATAAATGGAAAAAACTACACAAGCTTGTTTATATAATTTCTTTATTAGGAATTATTCACTACTTATGGTTAGTTAAAGTAGTTACAGTTGAACCTTTGATTTATCTTATTATTATAGTAATTTTACTTACACTAAGAGTTAAAATGAAATTTAATTAATTAATTAATTGATTTTTTTTCAGGAACGCAAATCTCAGATCTTGTTAAAAATCTTCTGCCAGTTCCATTGTCTAAAGAAAACATTCCACCCATACCTTGAATGCAATCAATAATTAAATCTGTATTTTTCCATGCTTCATGTTGAGTTTCACTTATGTAAAAAGGAATACCACCAATTTTTCCAACTAAAACATCATCATCACTTACTAAAAATTCTTTAACAGGGTAACACATTGGAGCACTTCCATCACAACATCCACCAGATTGGTGAAAGAGCAATTCTTTACCATGATCTTTCTTTAGATCTTCAATTAGTTCTAAAGCTGAAGGGGTTGCGGAAACTTTCATAGTTATATGGCCTGTAGTTTAATACAGGCCATTATAATATATCTGTTAAAAGAAGCCTAATTTTTTCTCACTGTACGACACGTGTAAGTTTTTCACCTGTCTATAATGATTAAGCATCATTTTATGTGTTTCTCTACCGATTCCAGATTGTTTATAACCTCCAAAAGCAGCATGAGCTGGATAAGCATGGTAACAGTTAGTCCAAACTCTACCAGCCTGGATTCCTCTTCCCATTCTATAAGCAATATTCCCATTTCTAGTCCAAACACCTGCTCCTAAACCATAAAGAGTATCATTAGCTATTTCTAATGCATGAGCTTCATCTTTAAATTTAGTAACAGATACAACTGGTCCAAAAATTTCTTCTTGGAAAACTCTCATAGAGTTATTACCTTCAAAAATAGTAGGCTGGATATAATTTCCTTTTTCCAAACCACTGTTTAAGTTAGCAACTTCACCACCACATAGAACTTTGGCACCTTCTTTCTTACCTAAATCTAAGTAAGATTTTATTTTTTCCATTTGTTCTAATGATACTTGAGCACCAATCATAGTTTCCATTTTTAGAGGATTGTCCTGCTTGACTGCTTTCGTTCTAGCAACTGCTCTTTCCATAAATTTATCATAGATAGATTCTTGGATTAATACTCTACTAGGACAAGTACAAACCTCCCCCTGATTAAGGGTAAACATTGCAAAACCTTCAAGACATTTATCAAAGAAATCATCGTCTTGATCCATAACATCTTCAAAGAAAACATTTGGAGATTTTCCACCTAATTCTAAAGTTATTGGAATTAAGTTTTGTGATGCATATTGCATGATCAAACGTCCAGTTGTAGTCTCACCTGTAAAAGCAATCTTTCTAATTCTTTTAGATGAAGCTAATGGTTTACCTGCTTCAAGACCAAAACCGCTTACAACATTAACAACTCCTGGAGGCAATAAGTCTCCAATAAGTTCCATTAATAGTAAGATTGATGCTGGTGTTTGTTCAGCTGGTTTTAAAACTACACAGTTACCTGCAGCAAGTGCTGGTGCAAGTTTCCATGTTGCCATTAATAATGGAAAGTTCCATGGTATAATCTGTCCAACTACACCAAGTGGTTCAGGTATATGATAAGAATATTCACTATTACTTATCTCTGAAACCGAACCTTCTTCTGCTCTGATTACTCCAGCAAAATATCTCCAATGATCAACAACTAATGGTAAGTCAGCTGCCATACACTCTCTAATTGGTTTTCCATTATCTAAACATTCAGCAGTAGCTAATAGTTCAAGATTTTTTTCAATAACATCAGCTATTTTAAGTAGTATGTTAGATCTTTCAGTTATTGATGTAACTCCCCAAGTAGGAAAGGCAGCGTGTGCTGCATCTAATGCAGCCTCAACATCTTTTGCATCTGATCTTGGAACGGAACATATAACATCATTATTAATTGGACTTACGTTATCAAAATATTTTCCTGATTTTGGTTTAACGAATTTGCCACCTATAAAATTTCCATATTGTTCTTTAAATGGAAATTTAACTTTTAAGTGAGACGTATCTAGTAATGGAGATCGTCCACCTTTTACTGTTTCTGTGCTCATTTTTACCCTCTCTCTTTTATTAATATTCTTAAGCTTATTTTTTTTTATTGGCTTAAGTAACTTCTCTTTAGCCACACCTTTTTTCTTTTTAACTTTTTTAGTATTTTTAGGTGATTGCTTGACCAAGTTTTTCTTAATTTTTTTTTTGGTCTTACTTTTAGATTTTTTGGCTGTTTTTTTCTTTTTTGTAGCCATTAATTAACTAAACAAAAATTGATCTGAAGATCCATTAATTATATTATTATTTTCTACTTAAGATTGAATATAGTCTACATCTTGTGCTTAATTGAAATGTGTCTAATAATTTAGTTATGGATAATGATATAAAAAAAGAATTACAGTCTGCTACATTTGAAAGATTGCTCAAACATCTAGATAAACGAAAAGATGTTCAAAATATAGATATTATGAACCTTGCTGGCTTTTGCAGAAACTGTTTATCAAAATGGTATCGAGAAGAAGCAGAGAAAAAAGGTATTGAAATTTCAGACTTAGATGCACGTGAGCATGTTTATGGTATGCCTTATTCTGAGTGGAAAGAAAAATATCAAAAATAATTATTTTTCCTTAAGTCTTGGAAATAGTTCTACAAAATTACAAGGTTTATGATTTATATCTAACTGATGTTTTAAAATTCCATCCCAGGCATCCGTTACTCCCCCTGAAGAACCTGGCAAAGCAAATACATATTTGCCATTAGCTAGTACTGCACAAGCCCTAGATTGAATGGTCGATGTACCAACTGTTTTTAAACTTATTGTTCTAAACACCTCTCCAAAACCTGGTATATGTTTGTCAGCTATCTCGTTTACTGCCTCTGGTGTAATATCTCGACCTGTAAGCCCAGTGCCCCCTGTTGTAATTACAACATCTATTTCAGATTGATTAATCCAATCTTTAAGGATTTTAATAATGTCATCTTTGTTATCTTTACAAATTTTTCTATCTATTAATTTATGTTTAGCCTCCTCTATTTTTTTTACTAAGATCGCACCAGACTTATCGTTCTCAAAAGTTCTGGTGTCCGTAACAGTTAAAAGTGCTATATTTACAATCATAAATTTAAAATAATTTTCATGATTATATTATCATTTTTATTTCTTCTAACAGCAACTTTATATTCAAGTGTTGGCTTTGGTGGTGGCTCTACCTATCTAGCCCTTCTATTAATTTGGGATATTCCTTACTTGATCTTTCCTGTAATTGCTCTCTTTTGTAATATTATTGTCGTATCAGGAAATTGTATAAATTATATTAAAGCTGGAAATATCAATTTTAAGATCCTTACCCCATATTTGATATCATCTGTGCCACTTGCATTCATAGGAGGATCTTTATCAGTAGATAAAGAAATTTTTGAAATTTTACTTTTTTTAGTCTTAGCACTAGCAGGAGTTCTACTTCTCATGAAATTTCAATCTTTTGATCAAAAAATTGAAGTTTATAAAAAGATACCAAAAATATTATCAATATTAATTGGTGCATCTATTGGATTTGTGTCTGGTGTAGTTGGAATTGGTGGTGGAATTTTCTTAAGCCCTATATTGTTATTAATTAGAGTAGATAAAGCAAAAAACATTGCAACAGCAGCATCATTATTCATACTGATTAATTCTTTATCAGGACTTGCTGGCCAATTTACAAAGGCATCAACAATAAATGGAATTTATGATTATTGGCCATTATTTTTTTTTGTTTTAATAGGCGGCCAGCTTGGAAACTATTTAAATCTTAAAATTTTTCCTGCAAGAATATTAGCTCTAGTGACATCAGGACTTGTCATATTTGTCGCTATTCGAATGGGACTGAAGTTGTTTGCATAACAGAAGTATTAAATTATTATAGAAAGATTATGAAAACATTTAGAGCATTTGGACCCACTATAGGAAAAACAAAGTTATCCAAAAAAATTATTACTATATTAAATAATCACATTGATAAGTCTCAATTATCTAAAAAAAATGATTATAGCTCTAAACTTGCAAGTCAAATTAAGAATGAAATTAAAATACCTAAAACATTAATTAATAAGAGTTTGTCTAAAGAATTAATAAAAAATATTAAAGTTTACCTTGATAAGTCAGGCGTTAAAAAAATTAAAGAAATTAAGATAATAAATCTATGGGTAGTTAGGCAATTAAAAAATGAATATAACCCAATTCATTATCATGAAGGAAAACTGTCAGGTGTTGGCTATCTTAAAATCCCAAAAGATATGAATCAAAATAAATTAGTTAAGAATAAAAAGATTAAAACTAATGGAACTATTGATTTTATTAATGGTCAAAAAAACTTTTTAAGTAAAAGTATCTATAATTTAAACCCTAAATTAGGAGACCTATTGATTTTTCCAAATTATTTAATGCACACAGCTTATCCATTTAACGTTGATGGTGAGAGAAGATCCTTCTCATTTAATGCTAAAATATTATTCAAGAAGTGATTTACTAATCAGTCTAATAGATATATAAATATTCTACCGATTTGATCCATATTGCAGGTACTAACTGCTAAAAAGGAAATCATTATATAATTGGTAAAGGTAGTTGAACTGTATTGTGCACCTGGCATAGAGCTAAAGCACTAAAAAAGTAAGGAATAAAAATGGATATTAATTTTTTTAAAACAACACGAATTTTAGATGGTGGTATGGGACAAGAATTGTTAGCTCGTGGTATGAAGCCAAACGGCACATTGTGGAGTGCAAATGCTGTTTTAAAAGAAGAATACCATCAACTCTTACTAGACACACATTTAGACTTTATTAAAGCGGGTGCTGAAGTTATTGTTACAGCAACCTTTACTACAAGACGAATAAGATTACGTGATAATAAAATTGAAGATAAGTTTGAATACTTAAACAAAAAAGCTGGTGAAATAGCTAAGAAAGCTAAAGAACAATATCCTAATGTGTTAATTGCAGGCGGTCTTCCACCTCAATATTTAACATACGAAGAAGATACAAGACCAGATGATGAAATTAAGCAAAACTTTTATGATCAAGCAAAATTATTAGATCCTTATATTGATTTTTTTTACTTAGATGTTTTATCTAGTGTAAAAGAGTTTAAATTAGCAATTGAAGCAATTGAAGAATTTAATAAGCCATACTTAATAGGTGCTCACATTTCTGAGGGAATAAATCTTCCAAGTGGTGAAAAAATATCAGATATTATTAACAATATTAATCATAATAATTTACTAGGATTAATTTTATCCTGTGTTTCTCCTGAAAACTTTTATGAAAATTTAGAAGAAGTAAAAAATTTAGGTGTTCCATTTGGATTTAAGCTTAATGCTTTTGTGACAACTAATCCTAAAGATGGTTATACTAATAGTTATAATGTCAGTAAAACTGGTAACCCAAATGAATTTTTGGGTCAAAGAAAAGATTTAACACCTGAATTGATGGCAAATTTTGTTAAAAAATTTAAAAATGCTGGTGCTACTATTTTAGGTGGATGTTGCGAAACGAGACCTTCTCATATTAAAGAAATGGTTCAGTTTAAGTAGTCTTTTTTTGATCTGCTTTTTTAACAAAGTAAATTCCAACAACGACTGCTAATAAAGATAATAAAATTTTAGGTGTTATTATTTCTTTTAAAAAAATATAACTCAATATAGTACCGAATATTGGAATTAAGTAAGAGACTTGTGATTGAAATATAAGACCATTATCTTTTAGAATTTTAAATCTTAGCAACCAAGCAACACCTGTTGAAACCATTCCTAGATAAACTACTGATATTGTAGATTCAACGCTTGGAACCGAGTTCCATGGTTTTTCAATAAAATAAACAAATGGTATTAAGATTAGGACAGCCCAAATTAATATAGAGCCTGTTACATTTTCATTCTTTTTCTTACTAATTTTAAGAGTTAAAACTCCTCCAATAACATAACAAGTTGACCCAAGTAATATTAATAACGCAGAAATAAAATTACTATCATTTATTAATAGATTATCTGAAAACAAATAAATAATTCCTGAAAAACCAATTAGTATTCCAAAAGTTTTAACTAAATTGAACTTTTCATTTTTTGTATAAAAGTGACCCAATATTGTTGAGCTCAAGGGTGTTGTTGACATTAAGATTGCTGCCAAATTACTTTGTACAGATTTCACACCGTAAGCTATTAAGAAAAAAGGTAATACCAAATTGACAAATCCTATTATAGCAAACCAATACCAATCTTTGGAAAATGCTTCAATCTTAATTTTTTTATAAAAGCATAATAATAATACTGGAATTGATCCAAAAAAAACTCTCAAGAATGCAATTGTAATTGGTCCAAAAGATTCTGTTGCAATTTTGATATTAAAAAAAGCTGATGCCCATATTAAAGCTAAAACTACTAATAATGTATAATCAATTAATCTAGGTTGTCTCATTCAATTATATCTTCAACTTTTCCATTCGTAATCTTTTGAATATCGTTATAGTTTGTTTTAAATACACAGTTTGGATGTCCTGCTGCAGCAAACAATTCATTAAACCTTTCTAAAGAATTGTCTATTATAATTTCAATTCTCTCTAAATGCCCAACAGGTGAGACACCCCCTATTGTATAGCCCGTTTGTGTCTTAACTTCTTCTGGTGATGCCATTGAAATATCTTTTTTATCTTTAACTTTTTTTAGTTTATTTAATGAACACCTCTTATCGCCTGCTACTAAGCATAATATAAAAGTATTTTCCGCTTTAAATAATAAGCTTTTGACAATTGCACCTACATCACAAGCTAAAGCTGTTGCTGCATCCTGTGCTGTTCTTGCTGAATTTTCTAAAACTATTACCTCTAAGGATTGGTCAAAGTTTTTAAGAAATTTTTCAGCTCTTTTAACAGGTTCTTTATCTAATAAGCTCATATTTCAACTAATAATTGATTGATAATTTAACAAATAATGTTGTAATTCATATGTAAAAAACGCATAGGTGATATTTATTATTCAAGCAATATTATTAAAGAAACATTTGTTATTAATTGACCACAAAATTTAAAAAAGGAGAAACTATGACTGCTGCCAATGTTCTAAAATTCATGAAGGAAAAAGAAGTTGAATTTGTTGATTTAAGATTTACTGACCCTCGAGGAAAACTTCAACATTTAACAATGGATCACACTATCGTTGATGAAGAAATGTTAAATGAAGGTGTATTTTTTGATGGTTCATCTATTGCTGGTTGGAAGGCAATTAACGAGTCTGACATGATTTTAATACCTGATACTTCTAGAATGATTATGGACCCTTTTACATCTCATAATACTCTAATCCTTTTTTGTGATATTTTAGATGCTGTTAAAAGATCTCTTTATGAGAGAGACCCAAGAGGAACAGCTAAAAAGGCAGAAGCATATTTAAAAAAATCTGGCATTGGTGATAAAGCTTTTTTTGGTCCTGAACCTGAATTTTTTGTTTTTGATGATGTTAGAATTAATAATGATCCAAACAACACTGGTTTTAAAATAGATAGTAAAGAAGGTCCTTATAATTCTGGAACAGAGTATGCAAATGGAAATATGGGTCATAGACCTCCAGTAAAAGGTGGTTACTTTCCAGTCCCTCCAGTTGATAGTGAACAAGATATGAGAGGTGAATACTTAAAAAGTTTAAAAGAAGTAGGTATCAAAGTTGAAAAACATCACCATGAAGTAGCACCAAGTCAACATGAACTTGGTATGTACTTTGGAACTCTTGTTGATCAAGCTGATAATGTTCAATTATATAAATATGTAGTTCAAATGGTTACACATTCATTTGGAAAAACAGCAACTTTTATGCCAAAGCCGATTGCAGGAGATAACGGTTCAGGTATGCACATTCATCAATCAATTTGGAAAGACGACAAACCAGTTTTTTCTGGTGATGCTTATGCAGGGTTATCTGAAACAGCACTTCACTATATTGGTGGAATTTTAAAACATGCAAAAGCAATTAATGCTTTTTCAAATGCTACAACAAATAGTTACAAAAGATTAATTCCAGGTTTTGAAGCCCCTGTTCTGCTTGCTTACTCTGCAAGAAATAGATCTGCTTCATGTCGTATACCAATTTCATTAAGTAAAAATGGTGCAAGATGTGAAATAAGATTTCCTGATGCTTCAGGAAATCCATATTTAACTTTTGCTGCTATGCTTATGGCTGGTTTAGACGGAATTAAAAATAAAATACATCCAGGCGAATCTTTTGATAAAGATCTTTATGAATTACCTCCAGAAGAAGTTAAAAACATTCCGACTGTTTGTGGATCATTAAGAGAAGCAATGGAAAGTTTAGATAAAGATAGAGAATTTTTAACTGAAGGTGGTGTATTTACTGATGATCAAATTGATGCTTACATTGCATTAAAATTTGAAGAGATACATAGATTTGAACACGCACCTCATCCTGTAGAGTTTGAGATGTATTACAGCAGTTAAGACTAATTACTGTCTAGTTGTTGCGATTGTATCTTTGTTAATTCCTTTTTTGACAACGTAATCCTGTGTGCCGTTAGCACCAGTGTTTACTTCTTTTCTAAGAGTCTTAAAAAAAGTTCTTTCTTTCAGTGACTTTTCTAAAGATTTAACAAGATTTTTAAATTCAAATTTATTCATGACTAATTAATACCATAGATATGTGATATTTGCAATACTGATATGCGTTTAAGTAATGTTATACTTTAAATGACTCGCCACAACCACAACGTTCAGATTCATTGGGGTTATTGAAAACAAATGATGATGAAAATTCTTCTTTTTTATAGTCCATTTCAGTGCCTAATAAGTACATAACAGCTGCAGCATCAACAAAAACCTTAACGCCCTTGTCTTCAATTATTTCATCTGAAGGATTTATTTCTTTTGCATATTCCATTACATAAGACATGCCAGCACAACCACCAGACTTAACTGCAACTCTTACTCCAATTGAATTCGACTCAACCCCAGACATAATTTCTTTAATACGACTTGCTGCATTATTGCTTAATTTAATGATAGGGTTCATTATAGATTTAACTCCAATTTAGCAGCTTCAGACATCATTGATTTTTCCCAAGGTGGTTCAAAAACTAAATCTAGATCAACCTCTTCAATGCCTTCTACTTGCATTGCACTATCCTTAACTTCCTGAGGTAAACTTTCTGCAACAGGACAGTTTGGTGTAGTCAAGGTCATTATAATTTTAGCTTTAGACTCGTTTACCTTAACATCATAAATTAAACCTAATTCATAAATATTGACGGGTATTTCTGGGTCATAAATTTTTCTAATTTCAGCTATTACTTGTTCTCTTAAATCCATAATTTAATCTAATTTTTCAGTATTAATTTCTTCTTGAGTATTGTCAATTGCAGAAATTAAAGTATGCCATGATAAAGTCGCACATTTTACTCTCATTGGATATTGTTTTACTCCAGACAAGCACATTAATTTAGTTTTTTCATCTTCTTCTAGGTTTTTTGATTTTAGCTCAGGGTTTTCTTTAATCATACCTAAAAAGTCATTTACAATTTCTTTAACTTCCACTTCTTCTTTGCCTTTAATTAAATCAGTCATAATTGATGCTGAGGCCATTGAAATTGCACAGCCACTACCTTCAAATGAAATATCTTCTACTTTTTTATTCTCATCAAGTTTTAAAAATACATGTACATTATCACCACATAATGGATTCTTACCCATTGCGTCTTTATTAAAATTTTCAGTTTTTCTTAAGTTGCGTGGATTTTTACCATGCTCTAAAATTATTTCTTGATAAAGTTCTTTAATATTCATTAGATATTAAAAATTTTCTTACAGTTATTGATGGAATTATTAAGTTGATCCAGATCATCTTTTGTATTGTAAACACCTAATGAAGCACGTGCACTTGCAGGTATTCCTAATTTGTCATGTAGGATTTGACAACAATGATGACCTGCTCTAATTGCAACGCCATCTTCATCCAATATTGTAGCTATGTCATGTGGATGAACACCTTCTATAGTAAAAGACAAAACTGCTGATCTATGTTTTGGGTTACCAATTAATTTAACTGAATTATTTTTTCTTAAAATTTCTTGACCATATTCGATTAATTCTTGCTCATGTTTAATCATGTTTTCAATTCCGATTTTTTCTAAAAATTTTATAGATTGATCAAATGCTATAACTTGTGCTGTAGCCATTGTTCCGGCTTCATATTTGTTGGGTAAATCACCATATGAAATGCTATCTTTTTTTACATCTCGAATCATTCCACCGCCACCTTGATAGGGTGGTAATTCCTCTAGCCACTTTTTCTTTGCATATAAAACACCAAGACCTGTTGGCCCGTACATTTTATGGCAAGAAATAGCATAAAAATCACAGTCTATGTCTTGCATATCAAGTTTTAAATGAGGAGCACCTTGGCATCCATCTACTAAAACCGCAATACCTTTTGAATGAGCAAGTTCTGTTATTTCTTTAACTGGCAAAACTGATCCCGTTACATTTGATAAGTGTGTAATAGCAATTAATTTTGTTTTTGATGTAATTTTTTTTTCAATGTTTTCTAAAGTAATCTCTCCATCATCATTAATTTCTGCAAACTCAATCTTTATACCTTTAGATTGTCTTAAAAAATGCCAGGGCACGTAATTAGAATGATGTTCAAGTTCTGTTATAAGTATTTCATCCCCTTCTTTTAAAAATTTTTGACCATAGGTATTAGCTACAAGGTTAATTGCCTCAGTCGCACCTTTAGTGAATACTATTTCATTTTTATCTTTAGCATTAATATATTTTTGAACAGAAGATCTTGTATTTTCATAAAGATTGGTTGCAGCTACCGCTAAGTAATGAACACTTCTACCTGTGTTTGAAAATTCATTTGTATAAAAATCATTAACTCTATCAATTACAGATTGTGGTTTTTGAGATGAGTTAGCACTATCAAGATATACAAGATCATTATTATGAACTTTATTATTAAATATTGGAAATTCTTTTTTAATATTTTCTATACTCACTCTACAACTCCCATCATCTCTTTGATTAAATTTTTGATTTCTAAATCAGTAATTTTTTCAACTGCATCCATTAGAAAACCATTAATCAATAATTCTTTTGATTGCTGATAACTTATACCTCGAGACATTAGATAAAATATCGAGTCTTCGTCTAAGTTACCTGAAGTTGATCCATGCGAGCATTTTACATCATCGGCGTAAATTTCAAGTTCAGGTTTACCATCGAATTCTGTATTTTCATTTAAAAGTAAAGCTTTACTTAGTTGGTACCCATTTGTTTTCTGTGCTTTTTGATCAACAAAAATTTTACCTTGATAAATACCTTTAGAATTGTCATTTAAAACCGTTTTGATTAATTGATAGCTTTTTGTATTTTCTGCTAAATGATTTATATTCGTTTTAATTTCATGATGTTGTGAGTTTTTTAAATTTATCACACCATTAATAAATGCTGAACTGTATTGATCATTTAAATTACAATTTACCTCATTTTTGATAAATTTAGATCCTGTTGAAAAAATAAAATTTTCAGAGATGCTATTTTTTTCAAGGTTAATATTATTATAAAAATATTTAATATTAGAATTGGTTTTATGATCAATTTTGTAGCTTTTAAGGATTGCATCTTGAGCAATATCAAAATTTTGATTTATATTAATGAAATTATTTTGAGACTGATCATCGAATATAGTAACTAGTTTCAAGCTACTATTTTTTTCTAACTTAATATCTGTTCTTAAATTGAGTGCTGTTGAATTAACGTCCTCCGTAGTAATATTGTATAAAACTAAAGGTTTATTTAATGAATAATTCTCTTTAACGATAATACCAATATGTGCACTAACAAGAGCATGGTTTAAGGATACTAATGGATTAATTCCATTCGAATTGTTGCTTAAATCTAAATCATTATTAATTAAAACTTTAGTGTCATCCTCGTATTTGATGTCTATTTTTGAAATTGCTCCATTAATAAAAATTATCTTATTATGTTCAAACTTATTAATTAAAGATACTTGATCTTTAGGTTCGTAAGTTTTATCGTTATAAAAACTTAAATTTTTAATATTAGATGATATTATTTGATTTAAATCTGAAAATTTCCAATCTTCAATTCTTTTATTTGGAAAGCCTTTATCAATAAAATTTGTTAAGTTTTTTTTTCTAAACTCGATATTATTTTCAGAAAATTTCAAATTTTCTGTCATCTTATTGAAATCTGATTTTAATTGTTCAATCATTTAACTAAGAGTTTCGTAACCTTTGCTTTCTAATTCCATTGCTAATTCTGAACCTCCAGATTTAACAATTTGACCATTAATTAGAACATGAACAAAATCTGGTTTAATATAATCAAGTAATCTTTGGTAGTGGGTAATAATTAAAAAAGAACTATCTTTACTTCTTAATGCATTCACACCCTCAGATACTATTTTTAAAGCATCAATATCAAGCCCAGAATCAGTTTCATCTAAAATAGACAGCTTAGGATTTAGGATAGACATTTGAAGTATTTCATTTTTTTTCTTTTCTCCACCAGAAAAACCTACATTTAATTGTCTACTTAATATTTTTTCATCAAATTTTAATTCTCCAGCTTTTTGTTTAACTAACTTTAAGAATTCAATAGCATCTAATTCTTTTTCACCTTTAGCTTTTTTAATTGCATTTAAAGATGTTTTTAAGAATATATTGGTGTTAACCCCTGGGATTTCTAATGGATATTGGAATGCTAAAAATATTCCTTTATGAGCTCTTTCTTCAATCTCTAAATCTAAAAGATTTTCATTAAAATACTTTACTTCGCCAGTTACAGTGTATCCTTTTTTCCCTGAAAGAACATTTGATAGAGTGCTTTTTCCAGATCCATTAGGCCCCATGATTGCATGTACCTCTCCTGGTTTAATTTCTAAATTTAAACCTTTTAAAATTTCTTTATTATCAATATTCGCTTTAAGATCTTTAATTGTTAACATTAACCAACACTCCCTTCTAAACTAATTCCTACTAATTTTTGAGCTTCAACAGCAAATTCCATTGGCAATTGTTGTAGAACCTCTTTGCAAAAACCGTTAACAATTAAACTAACAGCCTCTTCTTGATTTAAACCTCTTTGATTACAATAGAACAATTGTTCATCGCTAATTTTAGATGTGGTTGCTTCATGCTCAATATTTGAGCTAGAATTTTTATTCTTTATGTATGGAACTGTATGCGCTCCGCACTTGTTACCCATCAAAAGAGAGTCGCATTGAGTAAAATTCCTTGCATTGTCAGCATTTTTTGCAATATCCACTAAGCCTCTATAAGTATTATCTGCAAATCCAGCTGAAATACCTTTTGATATTATTTTGCTTTTTGTATTTTTACCCAAATGAATCATTTTAGTACCTGTGTCTGCTTTTTGATGATTATTTGTTATTGCTATTGAGTAAAATTCTCCTACAGAATTATCACCCATCAATATACAACTTGGATATTTCCATGTAATTGCTGAACCTGTTTCAACTTGCGTCCAAGATATTTTTGAATTTTTTCCTTTGCACAAACCTCTTTTAGTTACAAAATTATAAATTCCTCCTTTTCCATCTTTGTCTCCTGGATACCAATTTTGAACTGTCGAATATTTTATTTCAGCATCATCTAGTGCAACTAATTCTACATTTGCTGCATGTAATTGATTTTCATCTCTCATTGGTGCTGTGCACCCTTCTAAATAACTTACATAACTTCCTTTATCTGCAATGATTAAAGTTCTCTCAAACTGACCTGTTTCTGTAGCATTAATTCTAAAATAAGTTGAGAGTTCCATCGGGCATCTTACACCTTCAGGAATATATACAAATGACCCATCAGTAAATACAGCTGAATTAAGTGTTGCAAAATAATGATCTGATATTGGAATTACAGACCCTAAATATTTTTTTACTAATTCTGGATGATCTTGTATAGCTTCAGACATAGAACAAAAAATAATTCCTTTTTTATTTAACTCACCCTTGAATGTTGTTGCAACAGAAACTGAATCAAATACAGCATCAACTGCTATTCCATTAAGTCTTGCTTGTTCTTGAAGAGGTATTCCAAGTTTATTATAAGTTTCTAATAATTTTGGATCTAACTCGTCTAAACTTTTTGGTTTGTCATCCATGCTTTTTGGTGCTGAATAATAATAAAGGTCTTGATAATCTATTTTCGGATATTTAGGTTTTTGCCAATTAGGTTCTTTTAATTGCTTTAATCTTTCAAAGGCTTTCAATCTCCAATCAAGCATCCATTGTGGTTCTTTTTTAATATTTGAAATAAACTTAATTACTTCTTCATTTAAACCCTTGGGTGCTCTAGTATTTTCAATATCAGTTGAAAATCCATATTTATAATCTTTTAATTTTTCTATTTCTTTTTCTCTTGCATCCATTTTAATTTCTACTTTCTGAAGAATTGCTTATAAGATCTTTTAAATTTTTTTGTTCGAAAAAATGATTGATATGAACTTCAAGTTCGTCCCATAAATTATGAGTGATACATTTCGTAGTCTTACTATTGCATCCTTTTTTAGATTCCTTCTTGCATTGAACAGTTTTAACTTCTTCATCTACGGCACTAAGTATGTTTGCTAATTTAATTTCTTCTGGTTCTTTGTTTAAGATATAACCTCCATTAGTACCCCTAATACTTTTTACGATATTATATTTTTTTAACTTAGAAAAAATTTGTTCTAAAAAATCCAAGGAAATACCTTGTCTTAACGATATATCTCTTAAAGATACTGGATTAACACTATTGAACTTAGCAAGATCAGCTAAAGCCATTACTGCGTATCTACCCTTTGAAGTTAATTTCATATTATCCTTATTTAAGTGGGCTTTTTATACAAACCTGACTAAATTAGTCAAGTATACAATACATAAAAAAGATAACATATTGTCGCTTAGTTATGATATGTGTATTTTTTTTTGAGAATAATAATCAATATCATTTATGGACAATAAAATAGTTGAAGTTTTTATACCTGGGCCTGCTGGAAGAATGGAGGCCAAGTATTACAAAAGTGAAAAAATTACATCACCAATAGCGTTAGTATTACAACCTCATCCTCAATATGGAGGAACAATGAATAATAAAGTTGTAGTTGATACATTTCATACTTTTATGGAAAATGGATTTTCTGTATGTAGAGTAAATTTTAGAGGTGTTGGAAAAAGTGATGGTGAGTTTGATAATGGTCAAGGTGAACTGGCTGATGCTGCTGCAGCACTAGATTGGTTAGAGCGTGAAAATTTTGATAACTCACAATGTTGGGTTTCAGGATTTTCTTTTGGGTCTTTAATTGCAATGCAATTGTTAATGAGAAGACCAGAAATAAATAGATTTATTGCAATTTCGCCACAACCAAATGTTTATGACTTTTCATTCTTATCTCCATGTCCTACTTCAGGTTTAATGATTTATGGAAAAAAGGATGAGTTAGTTCCCTTAGAACATATTACAGATCTAGATAAAAGATTAAGTGCACAAAAAGGTATTAAAGTTGACTTTCAGGCTATAAATGATGCTAATCATTTTTTTACTAAAACAGAAGACGTATTGGTAAAATGTTTAGACAAATATATCAAAAAAGAGTCTGCTTTATTTTAATCTTAATAGTTTTTAACTAAAACTCCACCTATTGACGGTTTTTTTACATTTGTAGTATTAGGGAATGAAATTACTTTTTTAAGTGAAGACCTAATTGCAAGATAAGCAAAAGCTTGTGATTCGATGAAATCACCATCAATTTTATAATCATCAATTATTTTTAAAGAGATGTTTTTTGGTAGTCTTTTTCTTATGCTCTCCATTAATGAAAGGTTTTTTCTTCCACCACCACAAACTATTATTAATAACTTTTTATTTTCTTCACTGTTGATTGATTTTAAAATTGATTGATAAATTATTATTGCTGTGAAATCTACTAATGTAGATAAGCCATCCTCATATGTGAGACCTTTCACAAAACTTAAATCAAAATCTTTTATATCAAATGAAAGTTTTTTTTGATTGTTTATATTATCAAAATTATCAATCGCTTGATTTAGAATAACTTCACTTGTTTTTCCTATATTTGATGCTTTTCCATTGTCATCATATTTCATTTGTGTGTGTCTTCTAACCCATTCATCTAAAAGACAATTACCAGGACCTACATCAAAACTTTTTAAATCTTCATTATTTTTTGAGATAACAAGAGTAATATTTGCGATACCTCCTATGTTTAACACACAAGCAGGCTTCTCTATTTTATTCTTGTTTACAAGTAAGTTGTGAAAGATTGGAGCTAATGGAGCTCCTTGGCCTCCATTATGAATGTCATTTTCTCTAAAGTTATAAACTACATTTTTTTTTAAAAGACTTGATAGTAAATTGCCATCTCCTATTTGTTTTGATACTTTTTCCAGAGCATTGTGAAAAATTGTTTGACCGTGAAACCCAACTATATCTACATCTACTCCTGCATTCTTTATAATTTCTTTGCTAATTTTTGCATGAAATAAGGTAATTTTTCTCTCGAGCTCGTTAATTTGATAAGAATTAGCTTTTATATCTTTTATTGAATTTATTTTATCTCTGAGATTTAGTAAGTTTGAGTAAATTACTCCATCATACTCAAAATATTTATCAAATATAGGTTCATAGTTACTTTCACCATCTGATCTAATAATTGACGCATCAACCCCATCCATAGATGTGCCACTCATTAACCCTAAAGAAGTATAAAATTTTTCCATTCTTATTTTTAAAGTAAATATTGTATATTCTAGATAGCATATTTATGAATAAATTTTTAAAAGAATTTAAAGATCGTGGTTTCTTTTACCAGTGTACAGGTGAAGAAAATCTATCTCAATTATTAGATAAAGAAAAAATCAGAGCTTATATTGGTTTTGATTGTACAGCTGAAAGTCTTCACGTTGGTAGCTTACTTCAAATTATGTGTCTTAGATTGCTCCAAAAACATGGCCACCAACCAATTGTTTTATTAGGAGGGGGTACTACTAGAATAGGTGATCCATCCGGAAAAGATAAAACTAGGACAATTTTATCTGAAAAAGAAATAGAAAAAAATATAAATAATATTGAAAAAATTCTAAAAAATTTTTTAGATGATAAAGATCCAGAGACAAAACCTATATTTGTTAATAACTACACATGGCTTAAAAATTTAAATTATATTTCTTTTCTAAGAGATGTTGGAAAACATTTTACAATTAACAAAATGTTGAGTTTTGATAGTGTCAAAATTAGATTAGAGAGAGAGCAGTCATTAAGTTATATGGAATTTAACTATATGATTTTACAAGCATACGATTTTTTAGAATTGAACAAAAAAGAAAAATGTATGCTTCAAATTGGTGGCTCTGATCAATGGGGTAATATTGTTAATGGAGTTGATCTTATAAAAAGATATTCAAATAATCATGTTTACGGTTTAACGACACCTCTTATTACATTGGCATCAGGTGCAAAAATGGGTAAAACTGAATCTGGAGCTGTTTGGCTAGATAAAAAATTTCTTTCATCATATGACTACTGGCAATTTTGGAGAAATATTGATGATCGAGATGTCTTAAAGTTTTTAAAAATTTTTACAGATATTAATGTTGATGAAATTGAAAATATTAAAAATGATAATATTAATGAGTTAAAAATTTTACTTGCCAACAAAGCTACTTCTATGTTGCATGGAGAAGATGAGGCAAGAAAATGCCAAGAAACAGCCAAACAAACATTTTCTGAAAATTCGTTAGGGGATAATCTACCAACCACTCAAATTAATAAAAAAATGTTAGATGATAATATAAGTATTCTAGATTTGGTAATTTTATCAAAATTAGAAAGTTCTAAAAGTGAAATTCGAAGATTAATTAAAGGGAATGGAATTAAAATAAATGGTCAGGCTATTTCTGATGAAAAGTTTTTAATTACTGAGGATTTATTTAAGAGTAATTTAATTAAACTTTCACTTGGTAAGAAAAAACATATTAAAGTTGAGTTAATTTAGTTCTTTTTAATTTTTTCTAAAGTTCTTGTTATAAATCTAGGTGTTAGTGTTTTAATTGGATTAACTGTTGTTGATAAATTTTTTGGAGGTCCTTTTATTTTAAAACTTACACCAAAAACACCTTCACCAGTTTTTTCTCCTATTAGTATTTTACCCAGTAGTGGAATTGAAGCTATAGATCTATTTATAGTTGTTGCAGGAACCAATGTTCCTCTCAAGCTAACTAATTTCTTTGATTCAATATAACCATCCATTAATATAGAAATAGCAGGTCCAATTGCATACATTTCTTCAATATTAGTAAGACCTTTTTGACTTGAATATCTCATTTCAAAATCGGTAAATCTTATTCCTTCACCCGTTAAAAGATCTGCAATACCTTGAAGTGACGCTAGGCTTAAAAGCTTAGCAAAAACAGGTACCTCTTTAACTTTAAAGTTATCAATAATTAATACAGAATTAGAAACACCATCTTTTTTTATAGAATTAAAATTTAGATAACCTTCTTCAAATCCTTTAATAAAATCATATCTTTTAATCAAAGGTTTTGGATAGTTTGAAAAGAATTTTGTAATAGTTTCATTTTGGTTATTAGTTTCAATAGATAAGTTCATTTTTTTATTGTTAGAAAAAGTAGATGCTAGATTTAATTTATCTAATTTATTATTTTTAAAAGTGAAGTATCCAGCTAAGTTTTTAGTATAATCGTTTTTATTTATATAAGCTGTGCCTATTTTAATATCAAATTTAGAATTAAAATTTTCAAAAATTGCTGTACTTTCATCATCACTCATGCTGTTGTTAATTAACTGTGTTGCATCAAAACTTTTACCATTTATGGAAAAATTAGATTTATTTTTTTTTAGCTCTAAATTGTTAAGAAGATCATTTTTATTTCTATAATTAAGTTTAATGTAACTTAAATCTTTAATTTTAAAATTTTTACTAAATAATAAATCTTTAATTAAAATTTGATTATTTTTTTCTGTTATAGAAATATCTTTTAATATCAATTCTTTATTTTTTTTGTAAATACCTTTTAATAAAATTTCTGAACTGTTTCCTTTTTTCTTCTTATAATCTAAAAAATTTATTGTTAATGGATTATTTTTAATATTAAGGTTTGTATCAAATGTTATTTTTCTATCATCTTTAATAACGCTGTAAGATAATTGTTCAGACTCGTCTCCAATATAGATATCTCCACCTCCCTTAATATCCAACATACCTTTTATTAATTTAATTTTAATTTTATGATCCTTAAATTTAATTTGCTCTGTATAATTAGGTAAAAAAGTTTTTAAATTAAGGGGATTTTTAACTATTTGAAAATTTTCTAAGTTTAAGTTGGTCTCTAGTTTTAAATCTTTTAATTTTAATTTTCTGTTAACATTAAAAGAAAAAATATTTATAGAATTAAAGTCAATTTTTTCTATCTCTATATTATTTAGTAAGTCTCCAAATATAGGTTTTAATTTGTTTATATCGAAATTTTGTTCTTTATTTGCCACCTCTCCATCAACAAATAATATATCTTTCTTTTTTTCAATTTTGATTAAGGGCGATTTTAATTTTATACTATTAAGATTTGTTTCTATCATTTTTAATGTTAGCTGATTGTTGCTTATATTAAATAAAAGGTTTAAATCATCAATTTCAACCTTGTTAAAAATATTAAATTTTGCTTTTTTGACAGTCCCGGTTATTTGATAATTGTTTTTTATTTCTCCATCTAAATCAAATTTAAGATTTATATCTGTAGAAATTAATCCCTCTTTAGTGATGTTATCTAAAACAAAAAGTTGTGGTGATCCTTCAACTGCTCTTGTTAATGAGATTAAATCTTTGATTTTAATTTCTTTTGTTGAAATTTTTAAATCATCAATAGAAAACTGATTACTTATAAAAGATTTTAATGAAATATTGCTAGTAATGTCTTTTAAATCTAGACTTTTATCTTCCAATAATATTTTAGGGTTTTTTGTTGAAATATTAATACTAAAATTCAGTGGGTTTAATAGATAATTAACCTCATTTAATGAAAGGTTAATTTTTTTATTAATTTTTGAAACATTCTTTGTAATTTCTTTATTAAACTTGTCAGTTTTTACTCCATAGAGGCTCAAGTAAATAACAATTGTTGCAAGCGTTATTATTAATATTACAAGAATTTTAAGTATTCTTTTCATTATTTCACTTTATATAACGAACTTTCTAAAAAATCATCAATCTCACCATCTAAGATTTTATCAGGATTTGAGCTTTCAAAGTTAGTTCTATTATCTTTTACCATTCTGTATGGGTGAAGTACATAAGATCTAATTTGATGACCCCAACCAATTTCTGACTTGGAAGACTCTACTGTTTGGCTTTCTTGTTCTTTTTTTTTTAATTCAAAATCATATAGTCTTGCCTTAAGCATATTCATACAGGTATCTTTATTTTTATGTTGTGATCTTTCATTTTGACATTGAACTACTATTTTAGAAGGTAGATGAGTTATTCTAACCGCACTATCTGTAGTATTCACATGCTGCCCTCCTGCTCCACTTGATCGATAGGTGTCAATACGTAAATCTTTTTCATTAATTTCTATTTCAATATTTTCATCTACGACTGGATAAATCCAGATACTTGCAAAACTGGTATGTCGTCTAGCTCCAGAATCAAAAGGAGATATTCTAACCAACCTATGAATTCCAGACTCGGCTTTTAACCATCCGAAAACATAATCACCCTCAATTTTAATAGTTGATGATTTTATGCCGGCTTCCTCTCCCTTATGTTCACTAATTAATTCTGATTTAAAATTCTTAATATCTGACCATTTTAAATACATTCTTCTTAACATTTCTGCCCAATCCTGGCTCTCTGTTCCACCAGCACCGGCATGAATTTCTATATAGCAATCTAAACTGTCAGTTTCATTTGACAAAAAACATTTAGTTTCATTTTTTTTAGCTAATTTTTTTAAATTTTTAATACTCTCAAGAACTTCGTTTATGACAGATTGATTTTTTTCTTCTAAAGCAAGTTCGTTCAATTCATCAAGATCAATTATTGATTTAGATGAATTTTCATATGAATTTATTAATTCTTCATATAATTTTTTTTCTTTAATAACTTTCTGAGAATTTGCTTTATCTTGCCAAAAATTAGCTTCTAATATTTTTTGGTTATTCTTTTCTAATTTTTTATGAATATCATTTTTTTCAAAGGTACTCCTTAACTCTTTGATTGATTTTTTCTATTTCAGATTTGTAATTTAAATATTCGTTGTCCATTAGTAGAACCTTAATATATTATTATTTTTTAATCTATTATTAATATCTTTATTTGATAAATTTTCTACTTTCACTTCTTTATAAGCTTCAATAATTGTTCTTCTTGTACCAATTTCAGCTTTTTCTCCTGTAACAGGATCAATAACTTTCATTAAAATATTTTTTGCAACTTTAAACGGTCTTGCATCTTCTTTTTTTACAGCTTTTTTTACAAAACTTTTAAAAATTGGTAATGCTGTTTTTGCTCCTGTTTCATACCTTCCAAGTGATCTTGGATTATCTGAACCTACATAAACTCCTATTACTAATTTTGAAGTAAATCCTATAAACCATGTATCTGTATTTCCATTTGTTGTGCCTGTTTTTCCGGCCAAATCCAAATTTAAATCTTTTAAATTTTTTCCTGTCCCATTTTGAACAGTTCCCTCCAATATCGAGGTCATTTGATATGCTGTTTCTGGGGAAAATATTTGCTCAAAACTGTCCTTTATATTTGGATAATTGTTACTTAAGTGAGATATTTGATCACAATTTATACACTCTCTCATTTCATTATTAAAAATTGTAATCCCTTCACTGTCTTGAATTCTATCTATCATTATTGGTTTAACTAATTTTCCTCCATTAATAAATGAAGAGTATGCAGATGTTAGTTTCAATAAAGTCGTCTCTGCAGAGCCTAATGAAATTGATAAAAGCTCACTAGGATTTTCATAAATACCGAGTTTTTTTGAAAAATTAACAATTTTTTTAACTCCAAGATCTTGTGCAATTCTGACAGTCATCAAGTTTCTAGATTTTTCTAACCCCATTCTAAGTGTTGATGGTCCATAAAATTTTTTACCGTAGTTTTCAGGTTTCCACATTTTTAAATCAGATCCTTGCTCTAAAACTAGTGGTGCATCTAGAATTAAAGTTGATGGTGTGTATCCATTCTCAAGAGCTAAAGCATAAACAAAAGGTTTGAAAGCAGAACCTGGCTGCCTTAGTGCTTGTGTGGCTCTATTAAATTCACTTTTTTTAAAGCTAAATCCTCCGCTTAGAGCTAATACCCGTCCAGTAAAAGGGTCCATAACAACAATCCCTCCATTAACTTCTGGCAGTTGCCTTAAGGCAAATATATTTTTATTTATTTTTTCAGTATAAATAACATCCCCAATTTTCAATATTTCATCAAAATCTTTTTTTATCCACGAGATGTTTTCGTACTTAATAATTCCTTTTTTTTCATATTCCGTTTCAATTTCTATTGAAAATTTATCTATCTTTTTAACTATTGCTAAATCCCAATCAATTGATCTTTCTAATCTAAATTTATCTAAATCTTTATTCCATTTTTCTAAATTTTTAACATTAGTCAATGGACCACGCCACCCTTTTCGTTTATCGTATTCAATAAGACCTTGTCTCAATGAGTCAGTTGCAATTTTTTGCAAGCTAATATTAATAGGTGTACTTATATTTAATCCTTGTTTGTAAACTTTATCAAATCCTAATTTTTCAACTACATCTTTTCTAATATCTTCTACATAGTAGCTAGTATCTTCTGTAAATATTTTTTTTCTTTTTTTTAATATTATTTTTTTCGACGAAAGCTCTTTTTGATTTTGTTTGCTTATATAATTATTTTCAAACAAATTGTTTATAACTAAATCTCTTCTAAATTTTGCAAGTTCTATATTTTTATACGGGTTATATCTACTTGGAGCCTTTGGCAGAGCTGCTAATAAAGCTGCTTCTTCATAATTCAATTCACTAATTGATTTGTCAAAATATTCTAAGCTAGCAGATGCAACGCCATAAGTACCTTCACCTAGATATATTTGATTTAAGTATAGTTCTAATATTCTTTCTTTTGAAAGAGCTCTTTCTATTCTAAAGGCAAGAATTGCCTCTTTAATTTTTCTATTTAAACTTACTTCGTTTGTTAATAAAAAATTTTTTGCCACTTGTTGAGTTATTGTTGATGCACCTTCCAATCTTCTTGATGCAACCACATTGGAAATGTTATTAATTATTGCTCTTAACACTCCTTTGGCATCTACTCCTGGATGCGAATAGAAATTTTTATCTTCTGCAGATAAGAAAGCATTAATCACTTTTTCTGGTATTGATTTATAGGGTACAAATATTCGTTTTTCTGATGAAAAATCATTCACCAACTCACCATTCCCTGAGTAAACTTTACTAGAAACTGATGGTTTATAATTTTTGAGGAATTTATAATCTGGCAAATTGTTAGAAAAAGCCCACAAAACAGCTAATACAGAAAATGCAGATAACAAACCAACACTTAAAACTACTATAAATATATTTTTAATTATTCGATGCATTTTAGTTTAATATATATAAGAATTTGTTAAAGTTAAGGCATCAGAATTCAAACAAAATTTAAAATTATTTAAATATAAAATGAAACAATTAATCAAAAATATATGGGAAAAAATTTATACATTGATGCTTCGCATCCAAATGAAACAAGAGTTGTACTTAAGTCAGGTGAAAACATTGAAGACTACGAGTACGAAGGCTTAAAAAACAATTTAATAAAAAATAATATCTACCTTGGCAAGGTAAGCCGAGTAGAGCCATCTTTACAAGCTGCATTTATTGATTTTGGAAGAGATAGACACGGTTTTCTATCCTTTAACGATATTCAATCTGACTATTATCAAATACCTCAGAGTGATTTAGCAAAAATAAAAGAAGAAGAAGAAAAAGCCAGAGAAGAACTATTAAAAAAAAGTGAGCTAGAAGAACAAAAGAATATTAACGAGGGTAATCTTAATATTAATGATCCAGTTGAAGTAAAACTTGAGTCTGAATTTGAAACAAATGATCAGATAACAGAAGGGAGTGATACTCCAATTACAGATACCACTCAAGTAGATGAAGATAAAGAACAACCTTCGCCTGTACTACATGGTAGAAAGCCTGAAACAAGATTTAGATCTAAAAGATATAAGATTCAAGAAGTTATAAAACCTAACCAAGTAATTTTAATACAAGTTTTAAAAGATGAAAGAGGACAAAAAGGTGCTGCGTTGAGTACTTTTATTTCTATAGCAGGTAAATATATTGTACTAATGCCCAATACACCAAAAGGTGGTGGCATATCTCGTAAAATATTTAACCCAGGAGAAAGAAAAAAAATTAGAACTATTTTAAACGATATAGTTATTCCAAAAGAAATGGGGCTTATTGTAAGAACTGCAGGATCAAACAAAACAAAAAATGATATTGATCATGATCTTCAAACTTTGATTAAAACTTGGAATGAAATTAAAGAAAATGCATTAAACTCTATAGCTCCATCATTAATCCATCAAGAAAGTGATATTATAAAAAGAACTTTGAGAGATATGTATGATGAAAGCACAAATAGTATCATCATTGAAGGTAATGAAGGTTACAAAAAAGCCCAAAACTTTATGAAGTTAATGATGCCCTCTCATGTAAAAAAAATAAAAAAATATAGAGAAAAAGTTCCTTTATTTTTTAAAGAGAACATTGAAGAAAAATTAAATCAAATTTATGACTCAGAAATAAAACTAAAATCAGGAGGTTACCTAGTTATAAATCCAACTGAAGCGCTAGTTTCAATTGATATAAATTCAGGAAGCTCTATTAAACAAAAAAATGTTGAAAGTACTGCTTTAGACACTAATCTTGAGGCAGCAGAAGAAATATCTCGACAAATAAAAATAAGAGATTTGTCTGGTCTAATTATTATTGATTTTATTGACATGTTAAGTTTTGGAAATAGAAGGTTGGTTGAGAGAAAACTTAAAGAACAATGCAGAACTGATAGGGCAAGAATTCAAATTGGAAGAATTAGTACATTTGGACTTTTAGAAATGTCCAGACAGAGATTAAGAGAAAGTGCCGTAAAATGGAAAGTTACACTTACAGATGAGTCTTTTGCGATGAAGATTCTTAAATTAGTCGAGGTTAAAGCTGTTTTAACAAAAGCAAAATTTGTAGAACTTAAGATTTGCGAAAAGATATCGGACTTTATGAAAGAAAACTTTATTGAAGATTTAAAGTATTTTGAAGAAAAAAACTTAATTAAGATCGATATAATTGCAGATAACAGTCTTATTATTCCTGAATACATAATTGACCTTCAAAACAAAACTAAAAAAACAATAGAAATAGTTCAACATATAGAAAAGTTAAAAAACCTAGAAGAGCAAAAAAAAGAAGTTAAATCTTTTGAAAGTCCTATTAAAAAAAAGCCTTATAAAAAAAAACCTTTTTTTAAAAAGAAATTTTTTAAAAAACCAGTAGCCTAGATAATTCCAGTTTTTGGAGAAGATGCGCTTCCATATATAGATTTTTCTATACGACCTGCTAAATAAGATTGTCTTCCTGCAATTACTCCATTTTTAAATGCCAATGCCATTTGAAATGGTTTTTTAGCTTTAGCGATTGCAGTATTAGCCAATACTCCATCACAACCTAACTCCATGGCAATAGCTGCGTCTGACGCTTGTCCTAAGCCAGCATCAATTATCAAAGGAAGCTTTGTTTGGCTTCTTATTATTTTTATGTTTGTTGTATTTTGAATTCCAAGTCCAGATCCTATGGGTGCTGCGAGAGGCATAATTGCACAAGCTCCTACATTCTCTAATCTTTTAGCCATTAAAGGATCATCATTACAGTAAACCATTACTCTAAATCCTTCTCTAGTTAAAACTTCTGTAGATTTTAATGTTTCAATCATATCTGGAAATAAATTTTTTTTATCTCCTAAAACCTCAAGTTTTACCAGTTTCCATCCGCCAATTTCTCTTGCTAAACGTAATGTTCTAAGAGCCTCTTCAGAATTAAAGCAGCCAGCAGTGTTTGGTAAGTAAGTTATTTTTTTTGGATCAATGTAGTCCATCAATAAAGGTTTTTTTTTATCAGAAATGTTTACTCTTCTCACAGCAACAGTAACAATTTCTGCTCCAGATAATTTAATAGCTTTTGCACATTCTGCCATACTTTTATATTTTCCAGTTCCAACTATTAATCTGGAATTAAATTTTTTTTTATCAATTATTAATTTATCGTTAACCAATTTTATCCACCTCCAATAAAATGAACAATTTCTATTTTGTCATTATTTTTTAGTTTTATAGTTTTTAAATTATTTTTATCTATTATTTCTTGATTTAATTCAATTGCTACTTTTTTAAGAGGTATTTTTAGTTCTTTTAAAAAAATTAAGAGGCTTAAATTTTCATTTATTGTTGAAAATTTACCATTTAATTTAATTTTTATTTTTTTTATTTTTTTCATAATGTATAAGAGTTTGATGAGTAATAATATTATAATTATTAATGGTCCTAATCTTAATCTATTAGGTGAAAGAGAACAATCGCAATATGGATCAATAACGTTTGATAAGTTAAAAGAAAATTGTTTAGATAAAGCTAATGATTTAAATATTAATTTAGAATTTTCCCAGTCAAATATAGAAGGTGAAATAGTTACAACCATCCAAGAGGCTAAAAGTAAATTTGATGGTATAATTATTAATGCTGCAGGTTTTACACATACATCTGTAGCTATCAGGGATGCTTTAGATATTTATAAAAAACCAATTATTGAACTTCACATATCAAATATATATAAAAGGGAAGAATTTAGACGCAAATCTTTAATCAGCGATATTGCTACTGGTGGAATTTTTGGTTTAGGTGATAATGGTTATATTTTAGCCATAATTGCAATGCAAAACATGTTACAGAAATGAAAATAGATAAAAATATCATTAAAGAATTAACTGACTACTTAAATGAATTCAATTTAACTGAAATTGAATACACTGATAAAGATACTAAGATAAAAGTATCAAAATCGAATCCAGCTAATTCAAATCAAACTGTAAGTGTTGCTGCTTCAACACCAGCCCTTGATACGGTTAAGTCGACTGTTGTGTCTGGAACTGAAGTTAAATCTCCTATTATTGGTACAGCTTATCTTGCGGCAGAACCTGGTGGTAAAAAATTTGTAGAAGTTGGTAAAAAAATTAAAAAAGGTGAAACGGTTATGATAGTTGAGGCTATGAAAACTATGAACCATGTTCCATCAACAGCAGATGGAATTATAAAAGAAATCTGTGTAGAAGATGGCCAACCTGTTGAATACGGTCAAACTATTATCATCGTAGAGTAATGTTTAAAAAAATTCTAATTGCAAACCGAGGGGAAATTGCAGTCAGAGTTATAAGAGCTTGCAAAGAATGGGGTATAGCAACTGTCGCTGTTCATTCTGATGTTGATAAAGATAGTATGCATGTAAGACTGGCGGATGAAAGTGTATGCATTGGCTCACACCAACCTGCAAATAGTTATTTAAATATCCCAGCATTGATGTCAGCAATAGAACTTACAAAAGCAGAAGCGGTTCATCCTGGATATGGTTTTTTATCTGAAAATGCAAATTTTGCTAAAGTACTAGAGGAAAATAATATTAAATTTATTGGTGCTTCTTCAAAACTCATAGAGATGATGGGAGATAAAATTCAAGCAAAAAAAATTGCAAAAGAACATGGTCTACCTGTAATTGAAGGTTCTGAAGGCGGAATAACAGACATAAAGGCAGCCAAAGAACTTTGTAAAAAAATAGGCTTTCCAGTTCTGATTAAAGCATCCGCAGGTGGTGGTGGCAAGGGAATGAAAATCGTTCGTAAAGAAGAAGAATTTGAAACATTATTTTCAACAGCAAAGTCTGAAGCACAAAAATATTTTGGCAATGATGAAATTTATATTGAGAAATTTTTCCAAAATCCAAGGCATATTGAAGTTCAGGTATTATCTGGAAAAAATAGAACAGTACATTTACATGAAAGAGACTGCTCAGTTCAAAGAAGACATCAAAAATTAATAGAAGAAACTCCTAGTCCAGTTTTAACAGATCAGATCAGAAAAGATCTTTTTGAAAGAACGGTAAATATGGTTAGTAAAATTGGTTATGAGGGTGCTGGAACTGTTGAATTTATATATGAAGATGGAAAATTTTATTTTCTAGAAATGAATACCCGAGTTCAAGTAGAGCATCCTGTAACTGAAATGGTAACTGGTATTGATATTATTAAAGAGCAAATTTGGATAGCATACACTGGTGAAACAGCTTTAAAACAAAGTGACATTAATCCTAGGGGGCATGCAATAGAATGTAGAATTAATGCAGAGGATGCAAGTAAAAATTTTCAACCTTCACCTGGAACTATAGGAATGTGTCACCAACCATCAGGTTTTAGAACAAGAGTAGATGGTGCAATTTTTCAAGGTTATAAAGTTACACCATTTTACGATAGTATGATTTGTAAAGTCATCACTCATGGCAGAAATAGAACTGAAGCAATACAAAGAATGAATCGATCTTTAGATGAATTTGTCATTGAAGGAATAACAACAACAATTCCTCTTCATAAAATTTTACTAAATCATAAAAAATTTATTGAGTCAGACTTTAATGTTAGCTGGCTAGATAATGAAAAAGTATTCTAATAACATCTTGTTAACCAAATATCATATACTGGATGATCAAAAGGATTTACTGCAGGACTAGATGAAAAAGTCCACCCATTAAATATAAACACTTCGTTGTTATCTTTATTAATCGTATCTTTAACCTGAATATAAGCTGTAATTTCTGGGTTGTCATCAAATTCAGAGTTTTTGCATTTGAAACTTTTTATTAATAAACTTTTAAATCTTAGCTCCTCTCCTATCTTTAATTTTAAAAGATCAGTCTTTGAACTTACTTTATCTAAAATCTTTATTTCAACAAATTTTCCTTCACTATTTTCATTAGCTACTAGGGGTGATGATATGCTTGTTAAAAAAAAATAAATTAAAAGAAATAAGAAACTAACTTTTCCAGATTGTATATTTTTTTTTAATAGGATCATTATTTTTATTAGGATGATAGGCATTCTCAGTACCCGTTTGATTTGATTGATGCGGTTTTTGCCAATCATATTTTTTCAATTCATGATTGTTTTCAATTCTATTATTAGTGAAATGCATCCAAGAGTACCATTCATTAGGGATTTTCGATGCATCAATTTCATCATTGTAAATCACCCATCGTTTTCCAGATTTACTTTCATAATATTTGTTGCCACTAGAATCTTTTCCAGCAAGTTTTCCGTAAAAAATAGTTTTTAATTTTGTACCTAGTGTTTCTTGGTTCCACCAAATGAAAATTTTTTTTAAAAGTGTCAACATATTATTTTTCTATTCTTCAATCCTAAATTGTATTATTTAAATTAGACTAAAGTAAGGATTTGTATATAAATTAATTATCTTACGATTCAAAATAAAAAATTAATTAAAGGAAAAATGGCAAAATATTTAGTAGAAACTTATTATACTTGTAGCTTTAAAGTTAATCATTATCTAGATGATATTAATGAAATAGAGTTGGCAAATCTTGAAAAACGGGACGATGGAAAATTTGAAGTTTTAGACGTTAAACTTGATACAAGAAAAACAAAAAGTTTAGATTCAAATAATAAAGTAACTGAAACAAAAAAAATAGATATTATTACTGAACAAAGCAAACCTAAGGTCATTTCAAAAGAAAATAATACTAATTTTGTTAAAAAAATTAACGAGGGTGTCAGTAAAAGATTTAGTATGCCTGATAGAAGAAAAGGCTACATCCAAAAAGCGACAATTGGTGACCATAAAGTTTATCTCCACACTGGTGAATATGAAGATGGTAAAATTGGAGAAATTTTCATAGACACAAGTAAAGAGGGTGAACTGGTAAAAGCTTTGATGAACAATTTTGCAATAGCAATTTCACTTGGTCTTCAATATGGCGTTCCTTTAGATGAGTTCATCAGTGCTTATGTTGATACTAAATTTGAACCATCTGGAAAAGTACACGGTAATGACAGAATAATGAGTGCTTCTTCAATACTTGATTATATTTTTAGAGAATTAGCAATTTCATATCAAAATAGAGAAGATCTTGCTCACACTCCATCAATTGGTGGATCAGATAGATCTTTACCTGAGGAAGAAAATACTGAGGATCAAAATCAATTACTTAAAATTATAAAAGATGTTACTAGCAAAGGTTTTGTTAGAAATAACTACAAAAAAAATCTTGTTGATTTATCTGACGTTAAGATAAGCTTAAAAGGTAAAAAGTAATATTATTTTTTCAGTTTTAAAGCTAAACCAAGCTCTTTAAGTTGCTCTTCGTTAACGTTTGATGGAGCGTTCATCATTAAATCTTGAGCATTCTGATTCATTGGAAACATTGTAACTTCTCTAATATTCTTTTCATTTGCTAACAACATTACAATTCTATCGATACCAGGTGCTATACCACCATGAGGTGGGGCTCCATAACTTAAAGCATTGATCATTCCACTAAATTTTTCATCAACTTGTTCTTTTTGATATCCAGCAATCGAGAAAAGTTTATACATCAATTCAGGCACGTGATTTCTAATTGCACCAGAAGATAGCTCTATCCCATTGCAAACAATATCGTACTGATAGGCTTTAATATTAAGAGGATTATCAAAATCAATGTCTTTTAAGTCTCCTTGAGGCATTGAAAATGGATTGTGACTAAATTCGATTTTATTAGTTACTTCATTTTTTTCAAACATTGGATAATCAACAACCCAACAAAATGCAAAAGTATTTTCATCAATTAATTTTAAATCTTTAGCAATTTTATCTCTAGCTAAAGAGGTTATTTTTTCAACATCATTTATTTTTCCACAAGCAAAAAATATACTATCCCCTATTTCAGCTCCAGTGATTTTCATAATTTCCTCTAATGCTTCTTTAGAAAAAAATTTTCCAACCGGTCCTTTTGCTGAAATATTTTCTTCTTTTTCAATTGTAAAATAAGCCAGACCAGATGCCCCTTGTTCTTTTGCCCACTTATCAATATTATCAAAAAAACTTCTAGGTTTATCTTTTGTATTTTTTGTTACTATACATCTCACTTTAGAACCAGATTTTACAAGCTTTTTAAATATCTCAAACGTAACATCATCACGTGTAAAAATGTTTGATAAATCTGAAATTATTAATGGGTTTCTTAAATCTGGCTTATCTGATCCATACTTAAGCATAGATTCCTCATAAGGTATTCTTGGAAATTTTTCATACATCAATTTTTTTTCAGAAAATTTTTTAAAAACATTGACTATTAGTTTTTCAACAACTTGAAAGACATCTTCTTGTTCAACAAAAGACATTTCTAAATCAAGCTGATAAAATTCACCTGGACTTCTATCTGCCCTTGCATCTTCATCTCTAAAGCATGGAGCTATTTGAAAATATTTATCAAAACCAGAAACCATTATAAGTTGTTTAAATTGTTGTGGCGCTTGTGGCAGTGCATAAAATTTTCCAGGATTTAATCTACTTGGTACTAAAAAATCTCTTGCACCTTCGGGACTAGAGGATGTTAATATTGGTGTTTGGAATTCCAAAAACCCAAGTTTAGACATCTCGCCTCTAATGAAAGAGATAACTTTTGACCTTAAGATAATATTATCATGAATTTTTTTTCTTCTTAGATCTAAGAATCTATACTTGAGTCTAATTTCTTCAGCATACTCTTGATCACTAAAAACTGGCATTGGTAACTCCTTGCAAGTACCCAACACTTCAAATGAATTTATATTAACCTCAATTTCTCCAGTTTGAAGATCTCTGTTAATAGTTTCTTTTGTTCTCTCTACAACCTTACCATTTATCTTAATTACGCTTTCTAATTGAATTTTTTCTAATGAATTAAAATTTTCGTTACTTTTATCTATGATACATTGAGTCATTCCATAATTGTCTCTTAAATCTATGAATAGTAAATTTCCATGATCTCTTTTTTTGTTTATCCAGCCTGATAAAACAACATCTTTACCGCTACTATCTATTGTTAACTCACTACATGTATGTGTTCTATATTTATTCACTTATTCCTCAAGAGCTTCATTAATAATTTTAAAATCGATAGATTTCTTTTTTTTTAAACTAATCTTGTCAATTTTATATATGAATTCAAATATTTTGCCATACGATCTCTCAATTCTTTTAATAATAAAGTTAATCAGCTTTTTATCTAAAGTAATTTGTCTGTCTGATAAATTTTTTAATATTAATGCAAACATTAGCTCATCGTCAGGGTTTTGAATATTTGCAAAAAGACAGTTCTTTGTTCTAGATCGAAGATCTTCAAGTTTAAAATTGATCTCAGATATTGGTTTCATTGATGTGACTATCAAAAACTTATTATCTTGATCTATTATATTAAAAAGTGAATAAATCAGCTTCTCATTTATATTTAAATTTAAATCCTCTAAAACAATATTTTGGTAAGGTTTAATGGATTTAATGTTTTCGTCATTTAATGAATTAACATCAATCCTAATGCCATTAAATTTTTTCAAAAAAATATTAACTAGGTGACTTTTTCCTGAAAATTTTTCACCACTAATGTTTAAAAAATTTTTTTCCCACTTTGGCCATTTGTTAATCATTTCAAAAGCATAAAAATTACTCTTTCCAACATAAAAATCATCATCTTTAAAGTTTTGTTCATAATTAAAATCTAATAATAATTGATTTAAATTTTTCATTTTAATATCCACATATTATTCTTCATTTCTAATTCAAGGTTCTTTTCTTTCATGTCATTTAAAAATATATTGGGTGTGCCATTATAAGTAATTTTATATTGAATAATCTCACTATTAAAATTCAAAATACTAAAGTCAGAAACTAGATCTAAACTATAAAGCACCTGTTCCAACTCTATAATTTTTTTAGTTTTTTTGGAATTAATAGATATTGTTATAGGAAGTTTTATGGAAGTATTAATTTCATTATTTTTTTTCCATTGATCCTCATAAAGCTGTTTTAAATTTTCAACAATATTAGAAAAGTCATTATTATTAAAAATATCTAATTTGGGATAGTTCTTATTTTGAATTTTCAAGCTGTTATTTAAATTAATTTTTGAAAGTGTTCTTATTCTGTTGCTTTCTTTATATATTATTAAAATTATATTATCTTTAATATCATATTTATTAATTAGATTTGAAAAATCATAAGTTTCAATATCTTTTGAGATTTTTTGTAACTCTATCCAATCTTCAATATCTTCACTTGGTAATAAATAATCTAACAAATCATAAGAGTTTTTTTGTTCATTCCATTTATCGTAAAAAATATTGTTATTAAAAAGATATATATTGTTATTTTTAGTTTCTATAAGGATAGGAAATAATAGGACCTTATTTCTTTGGGGTATTGATGGAAAAATATTTTTATTTTCTAAAAATTTAAGAATTTTTTTTTTATTAAATGTTGTTTCTAAATTTGCAAAATACTTATTATTTATAAATTTTTCATCACTAATGGTGAAAGAATCAATCATGCCCTTAATTTCTTTTATAGAAACATTTTTAATCTTTTTTCTATCACCAGAGGCTGTAATCATTGAAATCAAATCAGAAAAGGAAGTTTGAAATCCTTTGTCAATAACGTTATTTTTTTCAAAATTTAATTCAAATGGAGAGGATATTTCAATGTTAGATACTCTAAACGCATTTGCATTTGAATAAGTTGTGGAAAAAAATACTATTAATAGAGAGAATAAAATAAAATAAATATATACATTAAGTAATTTATAAAATTTATTAATTATTTGCATATATTATACTAATGAAAAAAGAAAAATTTACCTATGAAAAAAGTGGTGTAAACATAAATGCTGCTGATAATTTTGTTAAATTTATATCGTCAATATCATCAAACAAAAAAGGCAAAAAAAAGTTTAATAATATTGGTGGCTTCGGCTCTATAACTGATATTCCAAAAAAACTGAAAAATCCTAAAATTGTAGCTTGCACAGATGGTGTTGGTACAAAAGTAGAGATTGCCAATTTACTCAATAAATATGACACAATTGGTATTGATTTAGTTGCTATGAGCGTAAACGACCTAATTGTTCAAGGAGCAAGACCACTTTTATTTTTGGATTATATTTCTATTAATAAAATTAATTTAAATAAATTAAAATCGATCCTTAAAGGAATAGTAAAAGGCTGTAAAATTTCAAACTGTGAATTGGTTGGTGGAGAAACAGCAGAAATGCCAGGTACCTATGAAAAAGGTAAATTTGATATAGCAGGTTTTGCGGTGGGTTTGGTTGATGAAAAGAAAATACTATCAAAGAAGAATATAAAAAAAAATGACTTAGTGCTGGCTATACCATCAAGTGGTGTGCACTCAAATGGTTATTCTTTAGTTAGACATGTGCTTAATAAAAAAAAGATTAATTTAAAAAATAATTCATTTTTAAAAAAAGAATTACTAAGACCTACAAAAATTTATGTCAAAGAAGTTCTAAATTTAATTGATAACAATCTTTTAAATGGATGTGCAAATATTACTGGTGGTGGCCTAGCAGATAATATTAAGAGAGTTATTCCGGATAAATTAGTCGCTGATATAGATTTAAATAAAGTTAGAACTAAAAAAATTTTTAAATGGTTGAAGCAAAATAACATTGATGATGAGGAAATGTTAAAAACATTCAACTGTGGAGTTGGTTTTTGTTTAATAGTTAATCCTAAAAACTTAAATAAAATTACTAAATTTTTTACAAAAGAATTTAAACCCTATATTATTGGAAAAATAACTGCAGGAAAATATAAAGTTAAACTTAATGGTAAAATTGACTGGTCCTAAAAAGATTAAAACAGCAGTATTTATATCTGGAACTGGAAGTAATTTAAAAAATTTAATAAAATTTTCTAAAATAAAAAATTCACCTATATCCATAGATTTAATTTTTTCAAATACTTCAAAAGCCAAAGGTTTAAAATTTTCAAATCAATTTAATATAAAAAAATATGTATCAAGCTTTAAAAACTATAGAATAGCTGAAGCAAAAATATTAAATTTATTAAAGAAAGAAAATATAAAGTTTATTTGCCTTGCAGGTTTTATGAAAATTTTATCTAAAGATTTTATTAAAAAATTTAGTGGAAAAATAGTTAATATACATCCTTCTTTACTGCCAAAATATAAGGGGCTTGATACTCATTTAAAAGCAATACAAAATAAAGATGAGGTAGCTGGTTGTACTGTTCATTTTGTAACAGCAAAACTTGATTCAGGAAAAATAATTCTGCAAAAGAAAGTTAAAATTTCAAAAAAAGATAATTCTATTTCTTTAGCTAAAAAAGTTTTAAAACAAGAGCACAAGCTCTATCCAGCGGCTATAAAAAAATTATTTAATTAATCTTTAAAGAAAAAATTAATTTCAATTTTAGCATTTTCAACACTATCAGAGCCATGTACAGAGTTTTTATCAATAGAAATTCCATATTTTTTTCTTATAGTTCCTTCTGCAGCTTCCTCTGGTTTAGTTGCACCCATTAATTCTCTGTTTCCTAAAACTGCATTTTCTTTTTCAAGTATCATCACGACAATTGGGCCTGAAGACAAATAAGCACATAAATCATTATAAAAAGGTTTAGTTTCATGAACTTTATAAAATTGTTCTGCTTCTGCTTTTGTTATCTGAATTTTTTTATCTTTAATAATTTTAAAACCTTTATCAGTAAACATTTCTTTGATTTCATTATCTAAATTTCTTTCAACAGCATCAGGTTTAATGATTGATAGTGTTTGTTCTATATTACTCATAATTATCCTCTATTAGTTGGTTTAATAATCTTACTCCATAGCTAGTTGCACCACCTGAATTTAAAGCACCACCATATTTTGAAAATGCCATACCAGCTATATCTAAATGAGCCCAAGGTGTTTTATTTAAAATAAATCTTTGTAAAAATTGTGCTGCAGTTGTGGATCCTGCACCACCTACATAATTTATATTTTGCATATCTGCATTTTTTGAGTCTATAAGTTTGTCAAAGTTTTTATGCAACGGCATTCTCCATAATTTTTCTTCAACTTTATCACCCGCTTCTAATAATTGTTTTGACAATTTATCATCGTTTGAAAATAGACCTGCATATTCAGAGCCTAATGAAACTATAATAGCACCTGTTAATGTTGCTAGATCAACCATAAACTTAGGTTTAAATTTTTTCTCAGTAAAAGTTAAAGCATCAGCCAAAACTAATCTACCTTCAGCATCTGTGTTTAGCACCTCTATTGTTTTACCACTATATGATTTTACAATGTCACCAGGTCTTTGAGCGTTTCCACTAACCATATTCTCAACAAGCCCTACAACACCAACAGCATTTATTTTTGCTTTTCTTATTGCTAAATTTTTCATTAAACCCACCACAGTAGCTGAGCCTGCCATATCATAAGTCATATCTTCCATAAACTTTGCTGGTTTTAAAGAGTAACCTCCAGTGTCAAAACAAACACCTTTTCCAACAAAAGCTAAAGGATTAGAATTATTTTTTGCTCCATTCCATTCCATTGTTACAAGATATGATCCTCTAATACTACCTTGCCCTACACCAAGTAACGCATTCATTCCAAGTTTTTTTAATTTTTTTTCATCATAAATATTTATTTTCAATCCAAATTTTTTAAGTGTATTTATTCTTTTTGCATATTCATCAGGGTGTAAAACATTTCCTGGTTCAGACACAAGGTCTCTTGCAAAAAAACTTCCTTCTTCTAGAGCTTTAAATCTTAAATGATCTTGAGTAGATATTTTATTTTTGTTTCCTATAACATTTATGAGAACAGTTTCTTTGTTTTTTTTAGATTTATAAATATTAAATTCATATGATTTTAATTTAAGTCCATGCAGAAAGTAACCAACAAAATTTTTAATTTTATTATTAATTGTATCTGAATTTACAAAGTATTCTTTTTTCTTATCATTATTAATATAACTATGAAATTTAGCTCCTAGATTTTCTATATCTGATATTTTTATATCTTTCTTAATGGATACTAAAAATACTGTCTTTTTTGAATTAATTTTAAAAGAAAGTAAATCTTTTTTCAAATCACTATTTTTTAATAAATCAGATATGTAAGAAAATTCTAAATTTGATAGATATTTTTTTAAATTGTTAATATTGAATTTTTCATCAACAAATAAGACAAGGTTGGCTAAGTCTTTTTTTGAACTTATTTTTTTGTAATTAATTTGAATAGTCATAAATTTTAAATACACTCTATGCGAGTTGAGTGGTATATAAGAGCTAATTTACTGTATTTCAATGAAAAAAATTGTTTATAAAAAATTATCTAAAGATTGTGTAAATTTTTTCTTATTAGTTGTATTTACCATCAGTATAATTATTTGGGTATTACAGGCAGTTAATTATCTCGATTTTGTTATAGAGGACGGCCACGGTTTTCTCGTATATTTTAAATATACATTACTTAGCTTTCCTAAAATAATTAGTAGAATTTTTCCCTTTGCTATATTTTTGGCATTTTCATACATATTATTAAAATATGAGAATAAAAATGAGCTAGTTATATTTTGGAATTTTGGAATTAAAAAAATTAATTTTATAAATTTTTTTATAAAATTTTCTCTCTGGTTTGTACTTATTAGTTTATTTTTAAATGCTGTAATAACTCCTTTTGCTCAAGATAAAGCTAGATCCTTTATAAGATCATCTAACTTAGATTTTTTTGAAAGTGTTCTCAAACCTAAAAAGTTTATAGATGTTGTTGAAAATTTGACAATCTACTTTGATGAAAAAAATAAAAATGGTGAATTAATAAATATATTCTTAAATGAAAAAACAGATGTTAATAACTCACAAACTACTTTTGCTAAAACTGCAATAGTAAATATAGACAATAATAAAAAAGTATTAACATTATATGATGGCAAATCTATCAATGTCGTAAATGGGAAAATTTCAGAATTCAAATTCTCAAAAACTGATTATAATATTTCAAAATTTTCTACAAAAAGTATGCTAACAAAAAAAAATCAAGAAACTGCAACTAAAGATTTAATTAAATGTGTGCTGATTTTTCACAAATCAACAAATAAAATAAATTTTCCTGAAGACTCTTTAGATAGAAACTGTGGTCTTAAAAACTTAAAAAATATTCATCAAGAATTATATGTTAGATTGATAAAACCTCTATATATAACTTTTCTAATTTCAATTTCACTTTTATTTATATTAAAATCTAAAAGTGACCATTCATTTAATATTAATAAATTTAAGATTTATTTATTTGCTTTTCTTTTTATTATTTTTTTAGAATCATCTTCAAAATTAATAAGTATGAATTTAATGCAGAACATATTTCTTTCAATTTTTCCATTGATCTTAACATTAATTATTTATCTCTATTTTGTAATAAAATTAAAAGTTAATAAAGTATGAAAACCTATATTAAATTTTTAATTAATCTTTTTAACATCTCATTATTAAAAATTTTTATTACTTTTTTTATTATCATTTTAATTACAAATATCCTTGAACAAATTGAATTTTTTAAAAATATAGATTTAAGTTTTTATTATCTTTTCTTTTTGTCTCTATTAAATACACCTTCGGTCTTATTTGAAATACTTCCTTTTATTTTTTTGTTGGGCACTCAAGTATTTTTTATTCATCTTATTGACAAAAACGAACTACAAGTCTTTAAATACTCTGGTTTAAATAATATAAAAATCATAAAAATTTTAGGTTTATATTCATTCATTCTTGGCATTATTATGGTTATTTTTTTTTATAACGGATCATCTATTTTAAAAAACTCATATCTATTAATTAAAAATAACTATTCAGATGATAATAAGTATTTAGCTGTTATCACTGAAAATGGTCTTTGGATCAAAGATGAAATAAATGACAATATAAACATAATTAATGCCCGCCAGGTCAACAATGAATTTTTACTCAATGTTTCCATAACAAAGTTCAATAAAGATTTTGATTTAGTTGAAGTATTACAAAGTGAAAGAGTTGATATTACATCAAAAAAATGGAAAATATTTAATCCAATAACTCTAAAAGGTAATTCACAAAGTACTTTGAATGAATTGATATTACATTCAAATTTTGACTTACAAAAAATAAATAGCTTATTTTCAAACCTTTCTTCTTTAAGTATAATTGATTTAATTACATTAAGAAAAAGTTATATGTCTTTAAATTATTCTGTAACTGATATAAATTCTCACTTATTGAAAATTGTCTCTTATCCAGTTTACTTAACTCTAATTACAATTTTTTCTGCTATTATTATGTTTAACATTGGCTACCAAAAAAATACCTTTTATAAGATTACATTAGGGATTTTTTTGTCTGTAATTATTTACTATATTAATAATTTTTTAAGTGTCCTGGGCACAAATGAAAAAATTCCTGTAACACTTTCAATTTTTTTGCCTTTAATTATATTATCAATAATAAATTTCATCTCTATAATAAAGTTAAATGAAAAATAAATTTATAGCTTTCTTTCTTGTGATCTTATTTACTATATCTAATTTTAGTCGAGTTCTTGGAGAAGAATTTATTTTTGAAATTTCTGATTTAGAAATTACTGAAAATGGAAATATATATAAAGGCAATAACAGAGGTACAATTAGAACTGATAGTCAGCTTAAATTAATATCAGACAACTTTGAGTATTTAAAAGAAATCAATAGACTGGAAGCAAATGGTGATGTTCAGCTTTTTGATTTAAATAACAACATAACCATTAACGCTCAACAAATTTTTTATCTTAAGAATGAAGAAAAAATTTTCACAGTAGGTAAAACATTAATTAAAATTTCAAATAAATACGATATTGAAGGTTTTGATTTAATTCTTTTTAAAAATAAGATGATTTTATCATCTAAAAAAAATGCAATTATTACCGATAATGAGTCTAATACTTATAAACTTGAGCAGTTTCAATACTCTATTAATCAAGAAATTCTTAAGGGTGAAAATATAGTAGCTATAACTAGTGATAAAGAAAATAAAAGTGATGAATTTTTTCTTAAAACTGGTTTTTTTGACTTAAAAAAAAATGAATTTTTAGGAAAAGATATTACTGCAAAGTTCCACAAAGATTTATTTGGGGATAACGAGAATGATCCCAGAATAAGTGCAGTTTCAGGATTTGGAGACAAGATTAATACCTACTTTAAAAAAGGTGTTTTTACATCATGTAAAAAAACAGATAAATGTCCCCCCTGGAAAATTACATCAGATGAAATTCACCATGATAAAATTAAAAAACAGATTAATTATAAAAATGCTTGGTTAGAAATATATGATTTTCCTGTTGTTTACTTTCCTAAATTTTTTCATCCAGACCCATCAGTAAAAAGACAATCTGGTCTTTTAATGCCTGAATTTGGTAGCTCAAATAATCTTGGTAGCTCAGTTTATGTGCCGTATTTTTTGGCCATATCTGATAATAAAGACCTAACAATAAAACCAAGACTCTTTGATGATAATAAATTTTTATTACAAAATGAGTATAGACAAAAAACAAAGAATTCACTTACAATAGCAGATTTTAGCTTTGTTAATGGCCATGACTCTAGTTCTCAAGACAAGGGAGGTACAAGGTCTCATCTTTTCACAAATACGTTAGTAGATTTGTCGTTGGACAACTTCAAAAAAAGTATGCTTCAAATTAACTATCAAAAAGTATCAAATGATAACTATTTAAAGCTATTTGATTTACAATCCCCTCTTCTACTAGATGACAACAGTGTGCTTGAGTCTAAAATTCAATTTGATCTAGAGCATGAAAGCTATGATCTATCAACCTCATTTGAAATGTACGAAACTTTAAATGGCTCCAATAGCGATAGATATCAATATGTACTACCTAGTTATAATTTTTCAAAAAATTTTAGTTTTAATAATATTGATGGCAGTTTTAATCTCAATTCATATGGAAATAACACTTTAAATGATACGAATGTTGTTGGATCTACAATTTCAAATGATTTAATTTACTCTGCTTTAAGTAAATTCTTTGATAATGGAATTAAAACAAATTTTGAAATTGCTTTGAAAAATATCAATACTGTTGGTAAAAATAACCCTACATATAAAAATAGTCCACAATCAGAATTAATGAGCGCATATACATACAATGCTTCATTGCCACTAATTAAAAAAAATTCCACAACATTCGATACTTTAGAACCAAAGCTGTCTTTAAGGTTTAGCCCCCATGAAATGAAAAATAATAAAAACGAGTCTAGAAGAATTGATATTAGTAATGTTTTTTCTTCTAATCGATTAAGTTTAGGAAACTCATTTGAGTCCGGTGAGTCTATTACATTGGGCTTAAACTTCAAAAAAGAAAAAGTTAACGTTGATAATAAAATAGATAAAATTGAAGAATATATTGATTTTAAACTTGCATCAGTTTTTAGATTAGATGAAGAAAAGAATATACCTACAAGTAGTACTTTAAATAAAAAAAACTCCAATATATTTGGGGAATTGAATTTTAAACCTACTAGAAATATTTCGTTAGGCTACAATTTTTCTTTAACGGATGATTTGAATACTTTTGAATACAATTCTTTAATAACTAAAATGGAATTTGGAAACTTTATTACTCAGTTTGATTATTTAGAGGAAAGAGGCGCTATTGGCAGTACCAATATAATTCAAAATACAACAAAATATAACTTTGATAATCAAAATTCTATATCATTTAATACAAGAAGAAATCGAAAGCTTGATTTAACAGAGTACTATGATTTGGTGTATGAGTATAAAAATGATTGTTTGGTTGCGGGTGTAAAATATAAAAAGAATTATTATAACGATGCTGATATTAAACCAGTTGAAGAATTATTTTTCTCTATAACTATTGTTCCACTTGGAACTTTTTCACCAGATAAAATGGCTTTAAAATAGGATTATATGAAAAAGAAAATTTTAATATTTTTATTTGTCATAATGTGTGTGCATGCTCAATCAATTGAAACAAAAATAATTCATAATATTCAAGACGAAATTATAACTAACATTGATATTAAAAATGAATTTAAATATCTTGTGGCTCTAAATAATTCTTTAAAAGAGTTAGATCAAGAAAAGATATTAAATATTTCTAACGAATCAATAATAAGAGAGAAGATAAAAAAAATAGAAATATCAAAAAATTTTAAAGAAATAAAATTAAATGAAGACTATTCTGAACTTTTACTAAAAAATATTTATTCAAGGTTAAATCTAAAATCAATAAATGAATTTGAAATTTATTTAAAAGATTATGATTTAAAAATAAGTGATATCGAAAAAAAAATTACTATTGATGCTTTGTGGAATGAACTAATTATAAAAAAATATTCATCTAAAGTTGTAATTAATGAGGCTGTATTAAAAGAAGAGCTTCTAAAAAATAACAAAATTGAATCAAAAGAATATCAATTATCTGAAATTATCTTTGAAGTTAAAAACAAAGAAGAGATCGAAAAAAAATATAAAGAAGTTGTTAAAAGCATAAATGAAATAGGTTTTGAAAATAGTGCTGCAACATATAGTTTTTCTGATTCAGCTAAAATTGGTGGTGATATTGGTTGGATCAATGAAAATTCACTTAATAATAATATTAGAAAAAATATAAGCAGCTTAAAAGTGGGAGAATTTACAAAACCTATAATTTTATCAAACGGTATATTAATATTAAAATTAATAAATATAAAAAGTTCTGAAACTACTATTGATATTGAAAATGAATTAAAAAAAGCAATTAACTATGAACGTAACAGACAGTTGAATCAATATTCAAAAATTTATTATAACAAGATCAAAAAGAATCTAGATTTTAATGGGTAAGGAACCAATAATAATAGTGGGTGGAGAGCCCAACAGTATTTTTTTAGAAATTTTTTTTAAAAGTTTAAAAACTAATATTTATAAGTCACCCTTAATAATCATTATTTCTAAAAAATTACTTCAAGAACAGATGAAAAAATTAGATTTTTATTTCAAAATAAATGATATTGACAAGGAGTTAAAAGATTTCTCCAAACTAACTAATAAAAAAATTAATTTAATTAATGTTGATTATAAATTTAAAAAATGCTTTGAAAAAATTACTAGTAAGTCAAATAAGTACATAGATGAAACTTTTAAAGTTGCTTTAAATTTTATGAAACAAAATAATTTATCCAAATTTATCAATGGTCCTGTTTCCAAAAAGTCTTTTTTAAAAGGTAAAACTTTAGGTATCACTGAATATCTTGCCAAGAAAACCAAAAAAAAAGATGTTGCAATGTTAATATTTAATAAAAATTTATCTGTTAGTCCTCTTACAACCCATCTTGCTTTAAAAGATGTTCATAAAAAAATAACAAAACAAAAAATATTTACTCAAGTTAACCTGATTAATAAATTTTATAAAACAAAATTTAATAAACTACCAAGGATTGCAATAACTGGGTTAAATCCCCACTGTGAAAGTAATTTTCAAAATTCTGAAGAGGATAAAGTTATAATTCCAGCTATTAAGAAATTACGATTAAAAAATAATAAAATTAATGGTCCATTTCCAGCTGATACTATCTTTACAAAATTTTTATTAAAGAAATATGATGTAATTATTGGTATGTATCATGATCAAGTACTTTCTCCTATGAAGGCTTTATTTGGTTTTGATGCAATTAATATTACTTTAGGCCTACCATTTACTCGTATTTCTCCAGATCATGGACCAAATTATTCAATGCTGGGTAAAAATTTATCTGATCCAAAAAGCTTAATTCAGGCTTTAAAGTTTTTGGATAAATAGGTGTTCATAAAAGCAAAAAAAAGCCTTGGGCAAAACTTCTTAATAGATAGAGAAGTGCTTGAAAAAATTGTATCTATAACCGATATTACTAACAAGGAAGTCTTAGAAATTGGACCAGGTAGTGGAAATCTAACGACATATATTTTAAAAAAGAAACCAAAGAAACTCTATGTTGTAGAAAAAGATGATGATTTAGCCATATTACTAAAGGAAAAGTTTGATACGGAAATTAAAATCATCAATGATGACATCTTAAAAGTATCTGAAAGTACTATCTCGGATCAAAAACTATCTGTCTTTGGTAATTTACCTTATAACATTTCAACAGAAATCTTATCTAAATGGATTCTTAATATTGGCTCAAATTTTTGGTTCGATAGTCTGGTTTTAATGTTCCAAAAAGAAGTTGCTGATAGAATTATATCTAAATTTAATAACTCTAATTATGGCAGACTATCAATTTTATCTAGCTGGAAATTAAATGTAAAAAAAATATTAGACATTAAACCACAAAGTTTTTCACCAAGACCAAAAATAGATAGTTCTTTACTTTTATTCACTCCCAAAGAAAATTTTTTTAAATTAAAGGATCCTAAAAACCTTGAAAAAATTACTAGAATATTCTTCAGCCAAAGAAGAAAAATGTTAAAAAAACCCTTTAACCAAGTTTTTGATAACGGAAAAGAAGTTGCAGAAAAATTTGGTATTGATCTTAATCTTAGACCTCAAAACCTTGAGCCAGAAGTATATTTTAAACTTGTAAAAGAATATGAAGACTTAAGAGGTTAGTTTTTCAACATGTTTTCTAATGAAATCTTTATCGTAGTCTTTCGAGCCATTGTTAATTTCGGCATCAATTAAACTGCTAATTTTAGAATAACATTCTTCTAGATTGTCATTAATAATTACGTAATCATAATTAATCCAATGCAAAACATCTCTACTAAACTCTTTCATACGTTCTTCTACTATCAGTTTATCTTTCATGTCTCTATTTGATAGTCTTTCAAATAGTATTTCTTTACTAGGAGGTAAAATAAAAAAAGTGATTAATTTATAATTTAATTTTTTATTCTTGATTTGATCTGCTCCTTGCCAATCAATGTCAAATATTACATTTTCACCTTTTTCTAATTTTTCAATTACTGGTGTTCTAGTTGTTCCATAAAGGTGATTAAATACTTTTGCATACTCTAAAAATTCTTCATTTTTTATTAAATTTTCGAATTTATCATGATCAACAAAGTAATAATCTTTGTCTGCAATTTCGTTTAGTCTAGGTTTTCTTGTGGTATGAGAAATAGAAATATGAAAATTTTTATTCTTAGAGAGCAGTTTTACTAAAGTTGTTTTACCTGCCCCAGATGGGGATGATAAAATTACCATTATCCCATCTTTTTTTATGGACATTTAATTTCTAGTTTGCTTTTCCTGCTATAAAGTTAACAGCGTCACCTACAGTAAGAATTTTTTCAGCTTCACTATCTGAAATTTCTGAACCAAATTCCTCTTCAAAAGCCATTACTAACTCAACTGTATCTAAACTATCTGCTCCAAGATCGTCTATGAAGCTTGAATCGTCTAATACTTTAGCTTCATCAATACCTAAGTGATCTGCTACAATTTTTTTAACTTTGCTTGAAATATCTTCTGACATAATGTTCCTTTTTGTTATATTTCGTTATTAGTTCAAAAAGTAGTTTTGTCAACCCAAATACATGCCTCCATTAACATGTAATGTTTCTCCATTAATATAGTCTGACTGATCTGAGCTTAAGAAATTAACTGCATTAGCAATATCTTCAGGTTTACCCAGTCTATTAGATGGAATTTTAGCGATTATTGTTTCTTTAAATTTTTCATCTATTTGATCTGTCATAGCAGTACTAATAAAGCCTGGGGATATGCAATTAACATTAATATTTTTTTTTGCATATTCAATTGCTAAGCTTTTTGACATTGCAACTATACCTGCCTTAGATGCAGTATAGTTTGCTTGTCCAACATTACCAGTATGACCAACAACAGAGGTTATATTGATAATTTTTCCAGATTTATTTTTAAGCATTTTTTTAATTGAATATTTACACATTAGAAATGTAGAGGTTAAATTAATATTTATAACTTTTGACCACTCTTCTAAGCTCATTCTAATAGTTAAATTATCTTTTGTAATGCCTGCATTATTAACAATGCAATCTAAGGATCCACCTAGTTCTTTGGTAGCATTTTCTATAAATTCTTCGATTTTATCATGTTGAGAAATATCAAATTTAAGTATTTTTATATTATTAAATTTTTCTTTTAACTCTTCTAGTTTTTCAATTCTTGTACCAGTAGCTAAAATATTTGCACCATTTTGGTTTAACTTCTCAACTATTGAATTGCCAATTCCACCTGAAGCACCTGTGACTATAATATTTTTATCTTTTAAACTACTCATTGATATTAATTAACTTTATATCCTCTTCTGAATTTATTGCACTAACTTTAACATTTTTGTCAATTCTCTTTATTAATCCAGATAAAACTTTGCCTGGTCCTATTTCAATAAACTCTGTAACACCCTTCTCAATCATTAACAAAACACTCTCACGCCAACGAACACTACTTTCAATTTGCTTAACTAGTAATTCTTTTAGTTCATTCGAATTAGATATTTCTTTTCCTGTTACATTTGAAATAAGGATGTTTTTAGGTTCATTAAAATTTAATTTTGCTATTTCTTCTTTCATCACAAGTGTTGCATTATTCATCAATTTACAATGAAACGGAGCACTAACTGGTAATTTAATATTTTTAATATTTGAAGCTTTCAAATCAACCATAATTTTCTCCAGGTCTTCAATTTTTCCACTTAAAACGATCTGACCTACAGAATTGTCATTTGCAATAAAGCATTCGTATTCATCTTTATTCTCATCAATAATTTTTTTTATTATTTCAATTTCAGAGCCCAAAACTGCAACCATTCCACCCACGCCTTTTGGAACAGAGTTTTGCATCGCATTACCTCTAATTTTTAATATTTTTAAAGTATCTGAAAATGACAATGACCCAGCAGCGGTTAACGCAGAGTACTCTCCTAAAGAATGTCCTGCATAAAATTTTGCTTTATCTAAATCGATTTTAAACTCTTCTTTGATTAACTTAAATATTGAATAACTGAGCAAAAATATTGCTGGCTGTGTATTTTCAGTTAAGTCTAATTCTTCCTTAGGACCATTTAAAATAAGATTTGATAGTGAGAAACCAAGAGTATCATCTGCTTCCTTGAATAGATCTTGAACTAAGCTATATTTGGCATGTAGGTCTTTACCCATTCCTACTAATTGTGAGCCTTGACCTGGAAAAATAACAGAAAACATTTAAATATCTAAAGTTTATTATGGTTTTAAGTGTTGTAATTCAATAATTATAATAGTATATCCTCACTTTTTATTAAAGAACAATTATGAATTTATACGAACATACAATAGTTGCTAGACAAGATACTAGCCCGGCGCAAGTTAAGCAATTAACTGAAAAATATTCCAAAATAGTTGAAAAAAATGAAGGAGAAATAGTACAAACTGAAGATTGGGGTTTGTTAAATTTAGCTTACATTATTAAAAAGAATAAAAAAGGCATCTATATGCACTTTAAGATTAAAGGTCCTGGAAAAATTATTGATGAATTAGAAAAAAATGAAGCAATTGATAAAAATCTTCTAAGATATATGACAGTTAAAGTTAAAAAGTTTAATTTAGAGGCTAAATATTTTTCAAAGAAAGATGAATACGAAAAAAAAGAATATAAAAAAGAATATAATAGAGATTAATTATGCCATCAAAAAAAAGAGCAGGAAATAAAAAAAAAGGTAGTCAAAGTAATTTTGCAAAACTAAGTATTTTTCAACCTAATAAATACAAATTTAAGAAAACTTGTCCTTTATCTGCTAAGGGTGCTCCAGAAGTTGATTATAAAAACATCAGATTGTTAAAAAAATATATGTCTGAAAATGGTAAAATTTTACCATCAAGAATTACAAATGTTTCACAAAAAAAACAAAGAGAGCTTTCTCTATCTATTAAGAGAGCTAGAAATTTAGCGTTAATTTAAATGAAAGTTATACTTTTAGAAAACTTAAGAAGAATTGGATCTATTGGAGAAATCATAGATGTTAAAAGAGGGTTTGCTAGAAACTTCTTAATATCAAATAAAAAAGCTCTTTATGCCTCAAAAGAAAATATTGCAGAAGTTGAAAAGATTAAATCTGAGCTAAGTAAAAAAGATACTGAAAAGAAAAAAGAAGCTCAAAAAATTTCTGAACAAATTAACAATAAAGAATATGAGATTAAAAAATTAAGTACTGAAAATAAAGAATTGTATGGATCAGTTAAACCAACTGAAATTTCAAAACTGATATTAGAAAATGACAAACTAGATATTAAACCTTCAATGATACAACCAATAACTGAAATTAAATCAATTGGTAAATTTAAGGTTAAAATTATTCTACACTCTGAAGTAGATTCTGAAATTACTATTAATGTAGTTACAGCTGATACTATTCAATAATTATACAATTTTTTCCCCAGCATATATTTTTTATTTTTTTAAATCTTAATTAAGATAAGATTTCTTCATGGAAAATAACCTCAGTCTAGTTAAAGATACTTTTAAAGAACTTCCAAACAATATTGAAGCAGAACAGGCTGTAATTGGATCAATACTAGTTCAAAATGAAACGTTTGATGAAATAAATACTATCGTTTCAAGTGTTAACTTTTATGACCCGATGCATCAAAGTATTTTTTCAGCAATTGAAAGCCTAATTTACAAAGGGATGCTTGCAAACCCCATAACTTTAAAAAATTATTTTGAAAATGAAAAAGACGAATTAAATGTTCCTGAGTATTTAGTAAAAGTTACAAAATTTTCTACTCCTCCAAGACAAGCAATAGAATATTCAAGAATTATTTATGATATGTTTGTAAGACGTGAACTAATTAAGATATCTGAAAATACTATTGATGCTGCAAAACTAAATGCACTTGATGTTAATGGCCAAAATATAATTGAAAATTCAGAAAGGTTATTATTTGATCTTGCTGAAAAAGGTTCTTTCAATTCATCACTTATTAAATTTGATGAAGCGATGAAACAAACTATTGAGATGGCTTCAGCTGCTTATCAAAATGATGAAGGGATCGTTGGTGTTCCTACTGGTCTAAGAGACTTAGATGATAGACTGGGTGGGCTTCATAATTCAGATTTAATTATTATTGCAGGTAGACCTTCAATGGGTAAAACTGCTTTAGCAACAAATATAGCTTTTAATGCTGCTCAAAAACTACAAGAAAGTGGAAAAAAATCTGCAGTAGCTTTCTTCTCACTGGAGATGTCTTCTGAGCAATTATCAACTAGAATTTTAGCAGAACAATCTAGAATTAAATCAAACGATATAAGACGGGGAAGAATTTCTGATGAGCAATTTGATAAATTTATTGAGACCTCAAAGAATATTTCTGAACTTCCTTTATATATAGATGAAACACCAGCTATCAGTATCGCTGCTATGAGCAACAGAGCAAGACGTATTAAAAGATTATTTGGTTTAGATTTGATTGTTGTAGATTACATTCAATTGATGAGAGGATCAGGGAATAATAGAGATGGTAGAGTTCAAGAAATTTCTGAAATTACACAAGGCCTTAAGGCAATGGCAAAAGAACTTAAACTTCCAGTGATAGCTCTATCACAGCTATCAAGAGCGGTAGAACAAAGAGATGATCATAAACCTCAGTTATCAGATTTAAGAGAATCTGGATCAATTGAACAAGATGCTGACGTTGTAATGTTTGTATATAGAGAGGCCTATTACTTAGAGAGAAAAGAACCTAGACCTGCAACTGTTGAGCATGCTGAATGGCAAGCAAAAATGAATGAAGTGTCAAATCTAGCAGAGCTTATTATTGGAAAGCAAAGACACGGCCCAACGGGTAATGTTATGGTAGAATTTGAAGCAATGTTTACCAAATTTAAAGATACTCAAATTAACTAATATCCAATATATTAGCTGTGAATGCTGTCTCTATTTTATCAAAATATTGTTTTAAAAAATCCTAAATCAATTTTTATATTATTGTTAATTACTCTCTTAAGTTTTGGGTATTTTTCTAAAGATTTTAGACTAGATGCCTCATCTGATACTTTGTTAATTGAAGGGGACCCTGATCTTGAATACTTAAAAGAAGTTACTGAAAGATATGGTTCTAAAGAGTTTTTAATCCTAACTTATTCTCCCAATGAGGGAATGGTTACTGAATCTTCTATTAATAATCTTTTAAGTTTAAAATATAAAATTCAAAGTCTAGATTGGGTTCACAGCGTTATTACACTACTTGATATCCCTTTATTAAATAATTCAGAAGCACCTCTTCAAGAAAGACTAGAAAGTTTTAAAACTTTAAAAGATGAAGGTGTTGATACTGAAAGAGGGTTTAAAGAAATATTAAATAGTCCAGTTTTTAGAAATTTTGTAATAAGTGAAGATGGTAAAACAAGTGGCATAATTGTTTATATAAAAAAAGATGAACTAAAAGATATTGAAAGTAAATCAGCTCAAGAAATTGAAGAATATAAAGATACTTTAAAAAAGAAAAATCATGAAAATATCACCCAAATAAGAGAGGTTATTAAGTCCTATGGAGATGTTGGAAAAATATACTTAGGAGGTATTCCAATGATCACGGATGACATGATGTCATTTATTAAAAGTGATATTATTGTTTTTGGTCTAGGAGTTCTTTTATTTATTATTGCTACTCTGTGGTTTATATTTAGAAAACTAATATGGATTATTGTTCCAATTAGTAGCTGCTTTTTTTCAGTTTTAATTATGACGGGTCTGCTTGGTCTTTTAGGCTGGAAGGTTACCGTTATATCATCAAACTTTATTGCTTTAATGTTAATTCTAACTATGGCAATGAATATTCATATGAGCACCCGGTTTCTACAATTAAGAGAAGATTTTCCAAATTTAGATAATTTAAAAATTATTATAATGACAACTAGTAAGATGTTTTGGCCTATTATTTATACAGTTCTTACAACTATATGTGCTTTTCTATCTTTAGTATTTAGTGGCATCAAACCTATTATTGATTTTGGGTGGATGATGACTTTAGGATTAATAACTTCTTTTATAATCACATTTACTTTACTCCCTACTCTATTGAGCTTTATATCTAGCAATACAGTAAAAATTAAAGAAGATGCTGATTCTAAAATTACTTCTTTTTTTGGTAAAATTTCTATTAATAATAAAAGTATAATTTTTTTAGTAACAGGTTTGGTTATCGTCTTAAGTGTTGTTGGAATAAGTAAGCTTGAAGTTGAAAATAGTTTTATAAATTATTTTAATAAAAATACTGAGATTTATAAAGGTATGAAACTTATTGATGAAAAACTAGGTGGCACGACACCTTTAGAAGTTATATTAAAATTTCCTGAAAATATCATAGTAGAGACTACCGAAGATGACGAATTTGAAAGCTGGGATGATGAAGGCAGTAAAGATGATGAAAAATACTGGTTTACAAAAGACAAAATTGAAAAAATTCAAAATGTTCATAATTATTTAGATAATCTTCCTGCAGTTGGAAAGGTTTTATCATTTAGTTCAATTATTGAAGTTGCTACACAGTTAAATAATAACAAGCCCCTTGGAACCTTAGAAATGGGAGTGCTTTATTCAAAAATTCCAGAAACTATAAAAAAAGATATTATAGATCCTTATATATCCATAAAAGATAATGAGGCTAGGATAAGCATTAGAATTATTGACTCACAGGATGGTTTGAGAAGAAATGATTTAATAAACCAAATAAATTATGACCTTGAAAATGAATTAAAGCTTAGCAAAGAAGAGTTTAAACTAGCTGGTGTTTTAATTTTGTTTAATAATTTACTCCAAAGCCTTTTTAAATCTCAAATACTCACATTGGGTTTAGTAATGGTTGGAATTTTTGCAATGTTTATGATTTTATTTAGAAATTTTAAACTATCTCTTATTGGTGTTGTTCCTAATTTTATTGCAGCTTTCTTTATTTTAGGAATTATTGGCCTGCTTGGAATACCCCTTGATATGATGACTATTACTATTGCTGCAATCACAATAGGAATAGCAGTAGACAATAGTATTCACTACATTTATAGGTTTAAAGAAGAGTTTTTAAAAATTAAAGACTATAACAAAACACTAAAAGTTTGTCATTCAACAGTGGGTGTTGCAATCCTAAATACTTCAATAACCATTGTCTTTGGGTTTTCAATTTTGGTTTTCTCTAAATTTATACCCACAATTTATTTTGGTGTGTTTACTGGTTTAGCAATGTTACTTGCAATGATTTCAGTATTAACTTTACTGCCCTCTCTTATTTTAATAAGTAAACCATTCGGAAAATAATATTATTATGCTTGATGCTTTAAAAGATTTTTATCAAGCGGTGTCTTTAATAGATCTAATATTTCTAATCATTACAATTTTTTCAGTTATCAAGTGTTATAGTAAAGGTTTTGTTTTAAGTTTATTGTCAGCTTCAAAATGGGTGTTAGCTTATGTTGTAACTTTACTTCTTTTTCCAAAAGCTAAGCCTTATTTTAAAAATATAATTGATAGTGAATATGTTTTAGATATTGCGCTCGGCATAACTATCTTTATTTTAGTGATCTTTGTTATTCTTATTACAAATAAAGCCATTAGTAAGACGGTAAAATTTGTTGGTCTTGGAAGACTTGATTCCTTATTTGGGTTATTTTTTGGATTTATCCGAAGTTATGTAATCTGTATTTGTTTATTTTCAGCTATAGATATTGTGTATAATTATAGTAAATGGCCAATTAATACTGATAAATCATACGCCTTCCCATATATTGAAAAAGGTAGTAATTATTTGTTGAAAGAGTTTCCAAATGAAAAAAACTATCAAGATTCCAAAGAAAAAATTCAAGATTTATAATCCCAAATTAAAAGAAGAATGTGGTGTCTTTGGCGTAAGTAACAATAAAGATTCAGCCGCACTAACCGCTTTAGGATTACATGCTCTACAACATAGAGGTCAAGAAGGTTGTGGAATAGTTACATTTGATGGAAAAAAATATTACTCTGAAAAAAGATTTGGCTTAGTTGGAGATAATTTTAATAAAGAGAAAGTGTTAAATAGTTTGCCTGGTGATTATGCTATTGGTCATAACAGATATAGTACAACTGGTGAAAACACTTTAAGAAATATACAGCCTTTTTTTGCAGATACAAATGCTGGAGGTATCGGTGTAGCTCATAATGGAAATTTAACTAATTCAATAACTCTTCGAAATAGATTGGTTCAAGATGGTGCAATATTTCATACTACATCTGACACAGAAACAATTGTTCAATTAATTGCTAAATCAAAAAGAAACAAAACAATTGATAAAGTTATAGATGCCATATTCCAAATACAAGGTGGTTACGCTCTTGTCATGCTAACACAAAATACTTTAATTGGTGTAAGAGATCCTCATGGAATCAGACCATTAGTGATTGGGAAAATCAAAGATAGTTATGTCTTTGCTTCTGAAACATGTGCGCTAGATATAATTGGTGCAAAATATATTCGAGATGTAGAAAATGGTGAGGTTGTTTATATAGAAAATAATGAACTAAGAAGCATTAAACCCTTCCCCGCTAGAGAAGTTCGTCCGTGTGTTTTTGAGTATATTTATTTTGCAAGACCAGACAGTTTACTAAATGGTAAATCTGCTTATGAGCATAGAAAGCAATTTGGAATTGAACTTGCAAAAGAAAACAAAATCAAAGCAGATATTGTAGTTCCTGTACCAGACTCTGGTAATGCAGCAGCCCTTGGTTTTGCTCAGCATTTAGGAATTAACTTTGAATTAGGTTTAATTAGAAATCATTATGTTGGTCGAACCTTTATTGAACCCAGTCAAAAAATTAGAAGTCTTGGTGTGAAATTAAAATTAAATGCAAATCAATCAACTATTAAAGATAAAATAATTATTTTAATAGATGACTCGCTTGTAAGAGGGACTACTTCTCATAAAATTGTGAAAATGTTATATGATGCAGGAGCCAAAGAAGTTCATGTAAAAATTGCCTGTCCGGAAATTAGGTTTCCTGATTTTTATGGTGTGGATACTCCTACTAAAAAAGAGTTACTTGCTGCAAATAAAACTAATGATGAAATTTGTGAATATATTGGTGCTAAATCATTAGATTTTTTATCTTTAGAAGGTGTTTATAGAGCAATGGGTTTTAACAAAAGAGATAATAATTATCCTCAATTAACAGATCATTATTTTACAGGTGAATATCCTGTTAAACCTATAGATGAATTAGGGGATGATAAAATTACTCAATTATCATTACTAAGCACCGCTTCAAACAACTAAAGCAACCAATACAAAATTTTCAAACAGAAGAGTTAAACATAAAGACTTTAAAATGAACTTTAAATCCTTATATATAAATCAATGATCACTCATAAAGAACATATAATCAAATATTTTGAATCTGGAATTAAAGATGTTAAAAATTTTAAAATTGGCATTGAACATGAAAAATTTTTATTTGATGAAAAAACAAACAAAAGAGTAGATTACCCTACTGTCCTAAAAATGTTTTCACTGCTAAGTGAATTTGGCTGGAAGCCAATAATGGAAAAAGAAAATATTATTGGATTACAGAAACAAGGAAAAAGTATTACTCTTGAGCCTGGAAATCAAATTGAGTTATCAGGTGATAAACTAAATAATATCCATGAAGCTTGCGCTGAATCTCATGATTATTTATTTGAGTTACAGCAAGTAACAAAAAAATTAAATTTAAAAATTGTTAGTGCTGGTTTTGATCCAATTTCAACCCTTAGTGAAGTTCCTAATAATCCAAAACAAAGATATAAAGTAATGACTAAGGATATGCCCAATGGTGGTTCTTTAAGCTTAGATATGATGTATAGAACTTGTGGTACACAACTTAACTTGGATTACGATTCTGAAAAAGATTTTATTAAGAAGTTTAAAATAGTTAACTCTATAGTACCAATATCTATTGCCCTTTTTGCAAATTCTTCAATAGTTGAAAAAAAAAATAGTAGTTTCAGTTCTTATCGTTCTAAAGTTTGGCAAGAAACATCGAGAGGAGGTTTACCTGAAGTTTTTTTTGATAATATGGATTTTGAAAAATATGCAGATTTTTCAATAAACTTTCCTTTATTATTTATTCAAAACAAAAAAGAATATTTATCAGGAAGCAATTATTCATTTTCAGATTTCATGAATGGAAAAATTAATGAAATTAACAACCGACTTCCAACTGAAGACGATTTAACCACTCACCTAAGTACAATTTTTACAGAAAATAGACTTAAGAAATATATAGAGTTAAGATCAATGGACACTTGTGGTTGGGACTGTTTGTGTTCTGGACCTGCTTTTAATACTGGAATATTATATGGAAATTTAGATGAGGCTTACGAATTGGTTTCTAAGTGGGATAAGAATAAAATAATTAATGCCTACCTAGAGGCACCTAAAAAAGGGTTTAACACTGAGTTGATGGGAAAAGATCTATTATATTGGTCATCCTTACTCCTTGGGATTTCTAGAAAAGGATTATTAAACAGAGACATTTTGAGTAAATCTAATGATAATGAGACTAAGTTTTTAAATCACTTAGATAAACTGATTGATAATAAGACAACAAACGCAGATCATATGATAGATAAATTTTCTAAGAATGAAAATTTAAACGATTTATATGACAAATAAGATAGTTGCAATTCAAGGTGATCACCCTTCAAAACTAAGGCCTCTAACGGATACTAGTATATTTCTAGCCATTGAAGCACAAAGGTTAAAATACAAAATTTTTTATTATGAACCTAAAGACCTCTCAATAATTAACAATAAGGTCGTAGCGAATGGATTTTACGTAGAGTTTAATTATTCAAATAAGCGTTTTTTTAAAATATTAAACCAACAAAAACTAGAACTTACACAATGTAAGTATATTTTGATACGGCAAGATCCTCCTTTCAATTTAGAATATATTTCAACAACTTACATTTTAGATAAAATAAAAAATAAAGTTAAAATTATTAATAATCCAACCTCTATTAGAAATATCTCTGAAAAATTATACTCAACATCTTTTCAAAAATATATGCCAGATACAATTTTCACAAAAGATATAAATGAAATTAATAAGTTTTTTTCTAAAAATAAAAAAATGATTATAAAACCTATTCATAGTTTTAGTGGCAATGATATTCACTTATTTCAAAATAAAATAAATACGAAATTGATTAAAAATTTCATAAAAAAACATGGACATATTATGTGTCAAAAGTTTTTACCTAAAATTAAGTTTGGAGATAAAAGAGTTTTTATAATTGATGGTAAAGTTTGTGGTGCGATCTCTAGAGTTCCAAAAAAAGGATCTTTCTTAAGCAACATGAGTAAAGGAGCGATACCTATCTCAGCTAAATTAACAAAATTAGAAAATAAAATTTCAAATATAATTGGTAAAGATCTTAAAAAAAATGACATCTATTTTTCTGGTATTGATTTTATCGACCAAAAATTAAATGGAGATATTAATGTAACCTCTCCTACAGGATTAAAATCTTTTTATGATCTTACAAGCATTAATCTTGCAAAAACATTTTGGAAAGGATTAAAAGCTTGAACAAATTATCCGACCAGCAAAAAGGATCTTTACTCGCATTTGTTGCAGTAATGTTTATTACTCCCGATAGTTTATTTATAAGACTTTCTAATGTTGATACTTGGGGGCTTGTTTTTTATCGAGGCCTTATTCCTTTCATCACTGTATTTTTAGGAATGTTATTAATTTATAAATTAAATTTCTTTAAAATGCTTTTTTCAAGTGGCTATCATGGCTTACTTTATATTGGTACTTTCTCTGTAACCAATATTACCTTTGTTGTTTCAATACAAAATACCAATGTTGCAAACACATTAGTTATGATTGCAATGGCTCCTATGTTATCTGCAGTGCTTGGTGCAATATTTTTAAAAGAATTACCTGATAGAAAAACATGGATTACAATATTTGTAACTTTTACTGCTGCTATTTATATATTCTACGATTCAATACAATTAGGTAACTTTTTTGGAGATATATTGGGCTTAATAACTGCTTTAGGTTTGGCTGTTGGAGCAGTTACTATTAGATCCGCAAAGGACAAAAACTTAATCCCAGCAGCTGTTGTTGGAAAATTAATTGTAGCAATGTTTGCACTTCTGTTCATTGAAAGTTTTGCACTAGTTGATAGTGATCTAATTATTGTTCCTTTAATGTGTGTTATGTGTGTTGCTATACCTTTTGTACTAGTGACTATAGCTCCAAGGTTCATACCTGCAGCTGAAGTAAACCTATTCTTCTTACTAGAGACTATAATTGGTCCTGTTTGGGTATGGTTAATTATTAAAGAACAACCCAGTCTTGAGACTATCCAAGGTGGTGTAGTTATCATCACAGCAATTGCTATTCACTCTTTTATTAAGCTAAAGAATTCATAGTTTAATCATAATAAAGACTTGATTTGAAAGTAGATGAGAAATATGTACGGTCAATTTTATGAATAAAGTTTTAAAGAACTCTTGGGCATTGTTTTTAGGTATTGGGTTCTTAATGATGGCCTATGGATTTCAAGGGTCCCTATTAGGTGTAAGGGCTGTTCAAGAACAATTTAGTCTAACGGCAACTGGGTTTATGATGTCAGGTTATTTTGTTGGGTACTTTATAGGTGCAATGACAATTTCTAATCTTATTTCCAAAGTAGGTCATATTAGAGTTTTTGCAGCTTTTGCGTCTTTAGCATCTTTGGTTATCTTGGTTCACTCAATATTTATTAATCCTTATGTATGGTTTATTCTAAGAGTTTTAACAGGAATAAGTATGGTTTGTATTTATACTGTTGCTGAAAGTTGGTTGAATGACAGATCAAGCAATAAAAATAGAGGAAGTATTTTATCGATTTATATGGTTATTTTATATGGATCAATGGGTATAGGAATGTTTTTATTGAACTTTAGTAGACCTGAAAATTATCAACCCTTTATATTGGTTTCAATTATTACGTCTCTTGCCCTTATACCTATTCTCTTAACTAAAAAAAAACCACCTACATTTAAAAAAATTCAAGGTATGCCTTTAAAAGAACTTTATGAAACTTCACCATTTGGAATGGTAAGTGCTCTTTTTTATGGAACAATCCAGTCTGCACTATTTACATTGTTAGCAGTATATGCGGCCTCAATGAATTTTACTATTTTTCAAATATCACTTGTGACTTTTCTTTTAGCAATTTCTGGTGCTATCTCTCAATATCCTATTGGAAAACTTTCTGATAAATATGATAGGAGAAAAGTAATAATAATTTCAACATTTGGTGCATCTTTATTTGCTTTACTTGCTATTCTATCATCAGGTCAGATGTACTTACCTGGTGAACTTGCCACAAGTAAAGTATGGTTTTTTATTTTTTTAATTTTATTTTCAATTTGTAGCTTACCAATGTTCTCTTTGATTTGTGCGCACACTAATGACTATATACCAAAAGAAAAATTTGTAGCAGCTGGAGCTGGTATACAATTTACATTTGGCTTGGGTGCTATGAGTGGTCCATTCCTTTGTTCAATATTTATGAATATTGTTGGCTCTAATGGTTTTTTTGTATTTTTACTTTTCTTTCATGCTTTAATAGGTGTGTTTGGTATCTACAGAATGAGGGTTAGAGAAACAGTTGAAAATCCTGATTCTCAGTTCGTTGCTATGCCATCTACTATCACGCCAGCCGGAATCGAATTAAATCCTACTACCGAACATATTGATGAACCTTATTCTGATAAAGTAAAAGAAATACTGGATAGAAAAGGTGTTGAATATAAAAAAAACTGAGATAATTCCACCAATAACTAGTCTTTAAGCATATTGACCTGCCACATATCCAGAAGACCAAGCCCATTGAAAATTATAACCACCTAAATGACCAGTAACATCTACAACTTCTCCGATAAAAAATAATCCAGGGTGTTTATTGGACATCATTGTTTTAGAAGAAATTTCTTCAGTATCAATACCACCCAAAGTTACTTCAGCAGTTCTATAACCTTCGGTTCCTATTGGATTTATCACCCACGCGTTTATAGAATTACTCAAACTAGTTAATACTTTGTTGGATAATTCACATATATTTCCATTAACATTATTTTCATTACAAATTATATGAGCTAACCGTTTAGGGAGAATTTCAGAAACTATAATGCCTATATCTTGTTTAGGACTAGAGATCTTTCTATCATTTAGAAATTTATCTACATCAAGTTTTGGTGATAAATTAACTTTGATATTATCTCCTAATTTCCAATAAGAAGAGATCTGCAATATAGAAGGTCCGCTCAAACCTCTGTGAGTAAATAACATCCCTTCCTCAAAAAAAGTTTTTTTAAATGAAACAACTGCTTCAACAGATAAGCCGGTAAGCTCCTTACAAATTGCAAGTATTTTTTCACTAAAAGTTAAAGGAACTAGTGCAGGTAATGTTTCAATAACTTTTAAATTAAATTTTTGAGCAATATCATAACCAAATTTACTTGCTCCAATTTTTGGAATAGACAGACCACCTGTTGCAACAATTAATGACTGGCAGAAATATTTATCACTTCCTACAACTATAAAATATTTATCATCTTGTTTGTCTATATCATTAATAGTTGTATCTTTTTTTAAAACTACTTTTGCCATCTCACACTCTAAAAGTAGCATATCTATAATTTGTTGAGCACTTTCATCACAAAAGAGTTGTCCTAATTTTTTTTCATGAAATTTAATATTATGTTTCTTTATTAAATCTATGAAGTTATTTTGCGTGTATTGTTTTAAAGCTGATATTACAAATTTTGGATTGTTTGAAATAAACTTACTAGGGTGTGTGTGTATGTTTGTAAAATTACATCTTCCACCACCCGATATTCTAATTTTTTCTCCTATCTTTTTTGCATGATCAACTAAAAGTACTTTGCGTCCACGTTTACCAGCTTCTATTGCACTCATCATGCCTGCGGCACCCGCACCTACTACAATAACATCAAATTGTTCTGTCATGGATTAATAATAAAGTTTAATAATGTGGGGGTTTTTTATCAATCATAACCATACCCGCTTCATCACTGCTCTCTAATTCGTTAATTCTTTTTTCAAGATTTGAAACTTGTTTTTTTAAAACTGATACTTCTTTTTGTTGAGAATACATTTCATCACTCATTTGCGATATTTCATTTTGAAGAAAGCTGATCTGTTCTTCTAATTTTTTAACTAAATCTTCCATATAATTGCAACTTAAAAGAGTTTCAAAATAAATCAAATAGTCAATTATGAAAATTTTTGTTAAGGTCAATTCATTATATAATAAAAAATTATGCCTTCATTTGATGTAATCAGTAAAGTTAGTTACCCTGAGTTTGATAACGCTCTTGCAAACTGCCTTAGAGAAATTGGTAATCGATTTGACTTTAAAGGACTTGATATTTCAATTGAAAGAAAAGATAAGATTATCACCACATTAGCACCCGATGCATTAAAGTTAAAACAAGTAAATGAATTATTACAAGTCCATCTTATACGACGAAAAGTAGATCCAAGAGTATTAGCAATTAAAAACTCAGAAAATGCTGCTGGTTCATCAATCAGACAAGTTAGTGAACTAGAAGAAGGTATTAGCCAAGAAAATGCAAAAAAAATTATTGCTGAAATAAAAAAACTAAAACTTAAAATTCAGATTAAAATTCAAGGAGAAGAATTGCGAGCTGAAGGAAAAAAAAGAGATGACCTTCAAGAAGCAATGTCAGCAATAACTGCTATTGATATTGGTCTTCCCGTAGAATTTGTAAACTTTAGAGACTAATTTCTAATAATATTCCTTATCCTTTTTTTTAATAAACGATTTAGAAGAACCAAGTTTCCCTTTATTTATAGGCTCAGTACAGCGTACAAATCTCATTCCTCGATTGGGATCTTGTCTTGGAGGTTTTACAGAAGTAAATTTTACTGTCTGATCTTCCTCTCTTGATCTCTTAAGTTCCTCTGCTCTTTCAAGTTCTTTTTTTTGTAGATATTCTTCAAGCTCATTATCTTTGTTGCTCTCCTCTTTTGTTATTGGCTCTTTTTTTGGTAAAAAAACAGACATATCAATATCTTCAACTTTTGCCTTTGTCTCTTCAACTTTTGCATAAGCCACTTCCAACTCTTTTATCCTTTTACCAAATGGCTTTGTTTTGACACAAGAATTATTATCTTTATCAAATGCTGATCTTTGCCAATCAGGTATATTACGTTTTACCATTAGACCTCTTTTCCTTTAGATTTTTTGTACTTTAAATACTGATTAATTAGGTTTGATTGCCTGCTTAACAATCTTCCCTCCATTGTATTTAATTTCATCATCCGATCACCCCCATTACAATCTTTAACATAAGCTACGGCCATCAATTCACTTCGACGATCTAGATTTTTTTTAATGGTTTGATGAAATTCTTTATGTTTAATCTTAATAAAGTTAGGACTGGTATAACTCCTGCTATGTTCAGACATTTCAATACCAAAAACCCCACATTCTATTTGGGGTATTCGTTGTAGCCTCCACCCAATGCTGATGATTTGTTGAACTATAGACCCACTGATTGCATCAAAAATCTCAAAGGTTTTAAGCATAAAATCAATGTAGTTTTTATGTTGCTCGGTATCTTCTCCCACCATCACATGGTGTTCTGCATAAATGCCAAGCTTCATTGCATTGATTGATACTTTTTCTTTACCTAACTTCGTTTTAGGTCCAGTAGACCTTCTTGCATTTTTTTTATTCGAAAGAATTTGCTTAGCTGACGCCATATATTTACTCCAAAATTTATGGGTCTTATTTGTGAGATAAGATAATGTTTAAGCACTGCCTCTGTGAATAAAATTTATTCGGGGCGCTTAGCAAAATGCTAAGAATTTTTTTTTAACAAACAGAGATTAAAAGTCAACAGAACAACTAAAGAACATTTAAAAGAAATATCAATAAAAAAAATGGTAGTTAACCCTTATTTGGGGGAATAGAGGTTCAACCTTTTCCACACTATCATACATTAAACTACAGTACTTATGCGGATACTAAAAAGTTAGCTTAAAATAAATCGCTTAAAAACTCATCAATTTAATTAAAAAACTCGATGTCAAACTCGAAACAAAAGAAATAAAACAGAAAATGGGTTAGTATGAATAAAGAAAACATAATTAAACAATAAAGTAAAAAATTTATTTATAAAAAATTTTTTATAGTGTATTAAATAAATTTAGTTACAGTATCTTTTAAATTAAATGAATTCACTTATATTATTTCTTAAATCTTTAGCCAGAAAATCAAGATTTATTAATTTTTTAAAGGAACTATTAATCAACAATAATAAAAAAATTGATTTAGCATCTATACAGGGGCAAATTCAAAAAAATATTGAGTCTCAATGGCTATACATGATTAAAAATAATGTGAAAATTTTTGACAAAATCCAAGATGCAGGTTTTCGATGTTACAGTCAATTTGAGGAAGATGGTATCATTCTCTATTTATTATCTTGTGTTGGAAAGAAAACTCGATCAGTTGTTGAAATATGCAGTGGATCCGGTAGCGAATGTATGGCTGCAAATTTGATAATAAATCATGGGTATAAAGGCTTCTTATTTGATGGAGACGAAAAAAATATAAATGCGGCGACTTCTTTTTTTAAATCTCAAAAAGATTGCTTGCTTTTTGAGCCAACAATTAAAAAAATATGGATCACAAAAAATAATATTAACGATATATTAATTGATGCTGGTGCTGAGGGTGAGGTAGATGTTTTAAGTTTAGATATTGATGGTAATGATTATCATATTTGGGAGGCAATTAGTGTTATTAATCCTAGGATATGCGTATTTGAAACGCACAACATCATACCTTCTAATTTAGCTATCACAATACCCTATCAAGATGATTTCTATGCTATGGACAAAAGTGAAATTGAAATAGAATTCAGGTCAGCCTCATTGCTAGCGATGGTTAAACTTTCTGAAAAAAAGGGTTATACTTTGGTAGGAAGTCACAAACATGGTTTTAATGTATTTTTTGTAAGAAAAGATTTACTTAACAATTTAATTCCACGTCCTACAATAGAAGAAATACATGACAATGAATTTACTCGTGTTGCCCAAAAAACAAGGTGGCCGTTAGTTAAAAATCACCCTTGGATTACGGTAGATTAAGCTAATATAATTGATTAAAGACTAATCAATTTAATTAAAAAACTCGATGTCAAACTCGAAACAAAAGAGATAAATCAGGATTTGAGTAGCTATGTCGCCAGAAAAAGCGCAGAAACTCTGGAAAATTATTCAGGAAGCTGGCGATTATTTGGTAGGTCAGTTACCAAGCCATCCAAATCATCCTAAAGGAAGAAATCCCTACGCCCATGTTGCTCTATGTGTCAAAGAGAACTTTGAGAACTCTTATAAAGATATACCTGACGAACAATTTGATGAAGTTGTTAAATATATTGAATTTTTAAAACAAAATCCTAGTTAGATTTTTTTAAGTTCTCTAATAATTGATCCACATCACTCTCTTGAGTATTCCAGGCAGCAACTAATCTTACTGCTTGTCCATCAAGCTCATCTTCATTCATTTTGTAGCCTTCAGAATTTAAATGCTCAATCATATTTCTTGGAAATTTTGCAAAAACTTCATTCGCTTCTGTTGGGTATGCTAGTTTAATACTATTATGTTTTGCTAATCCTTCACTTAATTTTTTTCCCATCTTATTAGCATGTCTTGCATTCCTTAACCAGACATCATTTGAAATATACGCATCAAGCTGAGCAGATACAAAACGCATCTTAGATAATAAATGCCCTGCTCTTTTCATTAAAAAAGCAATATTACCAACTAGATCTTTATTAAAAAAAATAATTGCCTCTGCTGCAAGACAACCATTTTTGGTTGCTCCAAATGATAAAACATCAATGCCTGATTTCCAAGTCATCTCAGCAGGAGTACAATTTAATGCAGTTAAAGCGTTTGCAAACCTTGCTCCATCCATATGCATATTTAAGTTATGCTTATGTGTAATTTCAGAAATCTTTTTAATCTCATCTAATTGGTATACTTCTCCTGTTTCACAAACTTGAGTAATGCTTACTGAAGCAGGTTGAGTATGATGCACAATGCCTTTACCAGTAATAGCTTTATCTAATTCTTCGGGTGTTATTTTTCCATTAATCCCATTTAAAGTAACTAATTTTCCACCCCCTGTATAAAACTCAGGTGCCCCACATTCATCTGTATTAATATGAGAAAGTTTATGACAATAAATATTACCATATGACGGTGTCATTGTTGCTAAAGCTAAAGCATTAGCAGCTGTTCCTGATGCAGTTGGAAAAACAATTACATCTTTTTCAAATAGTTCTGAAAACTTCTTTTGTAATTCAGCTGATATTTGGTCATTACCGTATGGCGTGCTGTCACCATCATTAGCTTTCAATACTGCATCTAATACCTCAGGACAAGCACCCGCTACATTGTCAGAAGCAAATTTTATTCGCTCTCTTTTTGTTTTAACTGTTGCCATATTTATTGTTTTGGAAAATAATCTTTTAATTCACCTTCACGGTAAACATCTGCTGTACAACAATGAAGACCTCCACCAAATGCATAAGCATCTCTTAATTCAACAGGGATTACTTCCATTCCTAATTTATCTAATTGTTCTGCCTGATATACCTCACTTTTTTCAACACAAACAGTTTTTGGATCCAATACTAGGACGTTCATTGATAACCAAGTTGAAGAATAACATAATGGTGGTGGCTCATTATGTGCGGGTTGTGCGCTATCAATAATTTCCCATCCATTATTTTCAAATAATTTTCTTTGTTCTTTTGGCAATCTTCTTTGAGGATTATTAATGATTAATCCTTCTTTAATAGGAGTAAAGGTTGCATCGATATGAATTGGATAAGGGTCACCTGGAAAATTAACAGCATGAACTCTATGATCTTTAAAATGTCTTTTAAGCCAATCAATTCCTTTAAGATTAGTAGTAAATCCATGCTGAACTACTAAATCTTTTCCAAATCTTAAAACATCTGCTGCATCAAATAATGGTTCTTCTTCAGTTGTTACAAAGAACTTGTCTTCAGTCCACTCTAATCTTTTTTGAATACCAATTTTATCTGATAAATAATCTTTCCTATAATCTGCATCAGTTAACCTTGGTTTTGGCGCAGACTCGTGTCTCATATTAGGGTCATCATTATAATATTTCTGTAATAATGGTCGGTAACAAAGGTACTCGAACCATCTACATCTATAACTCATTGTCGCCTCTAAAATTTCACTACCCACAGTTAACAACACATCTCTTGGTGGCATGCAGCCAAACATTGTTTCCGCTTCCCAGTCAGGTGTAGATGTTTTTTGGCTAAAATCTATTGGGTCTGGTCTATCTACCTTGATACCTCTTTTTTCAAGCATGTTTGAAAAATTGTCTAAAAGTTCATTTGCCTTATCAACTGTATCTTTTGTTCTTGGTCCAAACTGACCACGCATATCACTGTCCTCTGGAACTTTTGCATCTAAAGCTGGTTCTGGTGCTGGAATACAAGTGCCATCAGCTTTGCCAACAATTACATGTTTTAAAGGATCCCATTCATTCCAACTATTAACTACAGTTTTTTCACTCATAATTTATGATTTAATAATATTATGTTCTGGACCAAAAGGGAACTTAGTAATGTTTTCAGCATTATCTTTTCCTATAACCAAGATATCATGCTCTCTATATCCACCAGCTCCTGGTTTACCCTCTGGTATCATGATCATCGGTTCCATAGAAACCACCATGTTTTCCTCTAATACAGTATCTATATCTTCACGTAATTCTAATCCTGCTTCTCTTCCATAGAAATGAGATAAGACACCAAATGAATGGCCGTAACCAAATGTTCGATAATGAAGATAACCAAGCTCAGCAAATAGTTCATTCAACTCATGACAAATATCAGAACATTTTACACCTGGTTTAATTAACTCTAGTCCTCTTTTATGAACTTTAACATTTGCTTCCCATGCTTTTAAGGATGCATCATCAATTTTATCTAAAAAAAGAGTTCTCTCTAAAGCTGTGTAGTACCCTGAGATCATGGGGAAAGTATTTAAAGAAAGAATATCTCCTGATTTTAATTTTCTATTGGTTTTTGGGTTATGAGCACCATCCGTATTAAGTCCTGACTGAAACCAAACCCAGGTATCCATATATTCAGCATCCGGATACGTTTTTGCAATTTCACGTTCCATTCTATCTCTACCGGCTATTGCAATTTCAAGTTCGCTTTCTCCAACCTTAATATTTTTGACAATCTCTTCGCCCCCAAGATCAGCAATTCTTGCACCATTTTTAATAATTTCTATTTCTTCGGCAGATTTAATCATTCTAAGTTGCATTAAATCTTTTGAAACATCACTGAAAACTGAAAAAGTAAAAATAGACGTAAGCTTTTCTTTAACATCTAAGGTTACATGATCATTTTCAATACCAATATTCTTAGGAGGTTCATCTCTTCCAATAATTGAAACAATTGCTTTTAAAAAATTATCTCTTTTCCAATCAGTATAAATAACATTATCACTATGAGATCTACGCCAAGGTTGACTAGCATCAATGTTTGCTGAAATTGTTGAAATTTTATTAGCAGTTACTACACAGCCATAAGGTCTACCAAAAGAACAATAAATAAATCCTGTATAGTAAGCAATGTTGTGCATTGAAGTTAAAATAATCATATCAAGATTATTTTTACTCATTGTGGTTCTTAATTTAGTTAATCGACTTTGATATTCTTGATCTGTAAAAGGTAGTTTAGCCTTTTCACCATTCTTTAGAGTAAAAAAATTTGGTCTTTCCATTATAATTAATTAAGAGCAATAAACCGTCTATTAGTTTTAATTGTAAGACTATAATAAATGATAGACATAAAAAGAAAGAAGCCACCTATTATCGTATTAGTCGATGGGATCTCATTAATTCCTAAAATTGGAATCCATACCCAAAAAATTCCTCCTATAACTTCAGTTAGTGACAATAAAGTAAGTTCTGCAGCAGGGATTGCTTTTGATCCAATAGAATATAAAATTAAACCCATACAAACTAACGTTCCATGTATAGAAAATAATGCTCCGTTATAACTTGAAGACAAGAAAACCATATCATTAGATAAAATAACTATTGCAGCAACTACAAAGCAAAATAAACCTGCAAAAGCTACTGTTGTAAATTTTGGTGTTTCTTTTTTCCATCTCAAAGTCACTGAAAAAACAGAAAACCCAATTGAAGAAGTCATCCCAAAAATAAGCCCTAATAAAGAATTTTTTTCAGTATTACCAATGGCTATAATTATTATTCCAACTGTTGCAATAAATATAGCTATCCAAACATTAAGTGAAATTTTTTCTTTTAAAAATAAGAAACCTAATAAAGCTGTAAAAAATGGCATTGCAGCTAAACAAAGTAAAGTAACAGCCGCACTAGTATTTGTTATTGAATAAATAAAGGTAATCATTGCAATACCTAGTCCAGTTCCACCAATAACACCCGACATTCCAATTTTTAAATAATTCTTATAAAAATCTTTTCCTTCTTCAAAAAAAAGATAAAGATTTAAAATCAAAAAAATTGTTAAGCCTCTTGCAAAAATATATTGCCATGGAACTAAATTGGGTTGATCCATGTATCTTACAACCAAAGGTCCAAAGGACCATATAAGACCTGCTAATAAAACTACTGGAATTGCAATTTTTTCATTTTTTAGCTCAATCATAATTCGATACTTAATGCTTATTAATTGGCACTACAATAAAAATGAGATCTATTTAAAAATATTAATATTTGAACCAATTGGAGAATAGCAATCAATAAGTTCGCTCTTTTTAAAATTTGACTGACCATGTTTAAATAGGCCCCAAATATTAGACTCTACAAAAGATTTTATTCTAAAAGATTCCTGACCTTTGAGTACCTTGATTTCTAAATTTCCATTATGAGTTGTAGTAAGCCTTGCTTTTATAAATCTAGTAAAATTTTTTTTCTTAAAGAAAGAATTTTTTAACTTAGCTTTAAAAGGTTTTTCCTCCTTAACTCCAAGGATATTTAAAATATAGGGATATACAAAAAATCTAAAGCAGGCGGAAGAAGAAATAGGATTACCTGGAAGCCCAAAGAAAACCTTTTCACTTCCTTTAAATTTAGCAAATAAAATTGGTTTACCCGGTCTAATAGCCACCCCTTTGAAAAAATTTGATAAATTAAATTTTTTTACTACAGAGGGGATAAAATCATGTTTACCTGCTGAAACAGCACCTGAGGTAATTATGATATCTATTTTTGATCTAAGATTTTTATCAATTTGTTTTTTAAAAAACTGTTCATCTTTATCTCTCAAAATTCCACCTTCTATATAATTAAACAAAAAATTATTAGATAAAGATTTTATATAATGACTATTTGAATTTCTAACCTTCCAATCAGCAATATCTACATTATTTGAAATTTCATTTCCTGTGGAAAAAAATAAAACATTAAGCTTCTTTTTAACTTTAATACTTTTAATACCCAATGTTTTAAAGGCTAAGATATGTGATGGCTGAATAATAGTTCCTTTATTAATAATTAATTCCTTTTTTTTATAATCAGATCCCGCATGTCTTATATGTTGATTAGTTTTAATCTTTTCATTTATTACGATAGACTTTTTATTGTTAGTAAACACAATTTTTTCTATGGGAATAATGGTGTCAAAATATTTAGGAATTAGAGCACCCGTCATCACTTCAACTGCTTGAAATTTTTTTACCTTATTTAATTTAGGATTATCACCTGCTGATATTGATTTTAAAATTTTAAATTCTTTAGGATTTTTTTTATTAATCGTAGATGTGTCTTTAGAATTAATGGCAAAACCGTCAAATGCAGCATTAGTTCCTGCAGGATAATTCACAGGACAATAAATATCTTGAACATTAATTCTATTTAATGATTTTGATGTGTTTATAACTTCATCTTTAATGTTTATTTTTGATTTTATTAAAATATTTTTTGCTTTTTTGTAATCAATCATTTTTATCAAGATTTAAAATAGTTTGAGCAACTTCAAGGTCTTCTTTGGTATTTATATTAAAAAAAGGATCGTAATTTTTTATTTTAATATCAATTGTACTCACACCAACTTTATTAGCCCATTCCTCAACTTTTCGATAATTATTTATTATTAAATCTTCTTCTAATTTTTCCATTAAATCAATTGACCATAAACCAAAAATATTATGTCTTTTTTCGTTAGATTTAACAAAATATAAACTGCTTTTACTTTGTTCAATTCTTGTTTTGTATTCTTCAATAATAATTGGATCAAAAAATGGAGTATCAGACGGAAAAGTTGCAATCCATTTGTATGATTTTTTATTTTCTTTTACCCACTTCATGGAACTTAGCACCCCTGCTAAAGGTCCTAGATCATTAAAACAATCTGGAATTACTGTGGTGTTTTTTTGCTGTTCTATCTTCAATGGATTACTTGAGACAATCAATATTTCTTCAAATTTATTGCTAATTTTGAACAAAACATGCTCTAGCAATGTTTTGGATCCAAGTTTTACGCAATTTTTATCTTGCCCAAATCTTTTTGATTTTCCACCTGCTAGTACAACAGCTAAAATATTGTTATCATTCATAAATCAAAATATAAAACATTAATCTCTTAATTAAAGAATTATAATGGACCTAAGAATTCTCGAAATTGCATCTAATACGGCAAATCACAAAATAGTTAAAAATCATACCCATCACTCAAAAAATAAAAACCCCTTGTGTGGTGATGAAATGGAAATCAGATTAATTGTGAAAAATGATAAAATTAAGGATATGGGTTACCAGTGTCGTTCATGTGTGTATTGTCAGGCATCGGTTAGTATGCTGTCTCAAAAAATTATTGATCAAAATATAAGTGATATTAAGTCTCTTATTATTTCAATTGAAGGTTTGTTTAATGAAACAGATATTAAAATTGAAAAAAAATGGAATGATTTCAAAGAAATTATGAATAAAGATAATATCTCAAGAAAAGAATGTCTTTTATTACCGTTTAAAACAATATCGAAGGCATTGAAGTTTTAATCATGATTAACATTACTAAAGAAAAACTTTTAAAAGCATCTATCGCAGGAGTTTTATCAACTATTACTATTGGGTTTCTTACACTGCTTACATATAAAACTACAATGGGGTTATTTTTGGCAGCCTCTTTTGGTTCTTCAATGGTATTACTATACGGATTTCCTGAAAGCCCATTCGCTCAACCTAAAAATATATTCTTTGGTCATTTCTTAACTGCACTAATAGGAATTTTGTTTGTAAACTATGTTGATTTACCAATATTTATAAATATTGCCTTAGCAGTTGGTTTCGGTATTTTTTTTATGATTGTGTTAGATGTTGTTCATCCACCAGCAGGTGGAAACCCTATTATGGTCATCATTGGAGGTGTTTCATTTGAATATTTAATAAATCCTATTATTTTTGGTTGTCTAATAATTTTAATTTTTGGAATAATCTTAAATAAATTTCTTTTAAAAAAGAACTACCCCTTAAGTTAATTAAATGAATTCAAAATATAAAATACAAAAATATAAGTCTAATAATTTAAATAATGTAGAAGATTTAATCTCTATTGAAGAGCCTTTAGAAATTTCAATTAAATTTAAAACTAAAGAAACTTGGATACAAAATATAATCTCTATAACAATGAGAACACCAGGTAATGATGAAGACCTAGTTAGAGGTTTTCTTTTTAATGAAAAGATTATTGAAAAAAATGAATATATTGAGAAAATTGAGAGTGTTGGAGAATATGTAGGTGAATATAAACTTCAAAATAAAATTGTTGTCACATTAAACAATTCTGAAAACATTGATATTGATAAGATTAAAAGAAATTTTTTAACAAATTCATCTTGTGGTGTTTGTGGTAAAACCTCTTTAGATTCATTAGAGATTATCAAAAAAGATAAGGTCTTAAAATCTTTACCTAAAATCTCTAAAGAAATAATTATCAAATCTCCTTCTGTGCTAAGGGATAATCAATCAGAGTTTTCTAAGACAGGTGGCATTCATGCTAGCGGTCTATTTACAAGCGATGGTGGAATAGTGTGTATAAAAGAGGATGTTGGTCGACATAATGCTCTTGATAAATTAATTGGCTATTCATTAAATAAGGGATTATTAACCCCCTCATCACAATTTATAACGTGCTCTGGAAGACTAAATTTTGAGCTAGTTCAAAAGGTTTTAATGACCAATATTGGTATTCTAATTGGAGTTGGTGCGCCAACAAGTCTAGCGATCGATTTAGCTAATAAGTTTGACATTACATTGATAGGTTTTGTAAAAGAAGATAGTTTTAATATTTATAGTAACGAAGACAGAGTGATAATTAAAGGTTAATAAGTGTCAAAAAATATAAGTAATTTATCCGGCAGAATAGGTTTAAAGAATAATCTGTTTGAAAAAATATCTGAACGATCTTTAAAATCAAATAATGCTGATGGTATTAAGGAAATTGCAAAAGAATATAACATGGGTGTCTCAACTATTCATGGTGCAGAAAGTTTTTATGAATTTTTAAGACCCTCTCATAGAGAAAAAAAAGCTTTTGTTTGCAATGGAAGTGCTTGCATGTGTGCTGGTACTCAAGAGCCGCTTAAAAAAAAATTACAAGAAAAATTAGGTGACGATAAAGTTGGTGAAATGTTTTGCCTTGGTCACTGCTATGAAAATAATGCTTTTCATTATGATGGCGAGAATTATGCCGGAAATGATATCAATAAGATTGATCAAATAATTAAAGGTGAAGATATAGTTCAAGAAAAATTCTTTTCTAAAAGTTATGCCTCAACTAGTTTTTTAATGGATGACAAACTTTCTAATTTAGATCAATTTAAGGAACTGTTAAAAAAATTTATTGCAACTGACAAACAAGAGATAACTAAATCCCTTCTAGACTCTAATTTAACTGGCAGAGGTGGTGCTGGTTTTCCTACTGGTATGAAATGGGATTTTTGTAGAAAAGCTCCTTCTGAAAAAAAATATGTTATATGTAATGCCGATGAAGGTGACTCAGGTGCTTTCTCTGATAGATATTTATTAGAAGATCAACCATTAAAAGTTTTATTTGGAATGGTTATTTGTGGTTATGTTATTGGTAGTGATGAAGGTGTTTTATATATAAGAGGAGAGTACCCAAAATCTATAGAAGCAATTAATGGAGCAATTAATTCTTTAAAAAAAGCAGGCTTGCTTGGAGAAAATATTTTAGGAACTAAATTTTCTTTTGATTTAAATATTTGTATTGGACAAGGTGCTTATATTTGTGGAGAAGAAACAGCATTAATTGCATCAATTGAAGGTAGAAGAGCTGAAGTAGATGTCAGACCTCCCTTCCCTGTCACTGAAGGTCTTTATAAGAAACCAACAGTTGTAAATAATGTTGAAACATTAGCTGCAGCTACGGGTATACTTATTAATGGAGCTGATAAGTTTTCTGCAATTGGAAATAAAAAATCTGCTGGAACCAAATTAGTTTGCTTTGATAGTTTTTTCAATAATCCAGGTGTTTATGAAGTTGAAATGGGAACACCAATGAAAAAAGTTTTAAATGATATTGGTGGTGGTTTTAAAGAGCCCATTAAAGCATTACAAATTGGAGGTCCATTAGGAGGTGTAATTCCTATTACCGAGATTGAAAAATTAAATTTAGATTTTCAAGAATTTACTGCTGCAGGTTTTATGTTAGGACACGCAAGTATAGTAAGTATTCCAAAAGACTTTCCTATGATTGAATATATTCATCATTTATTTGAGTTTTCTGCCGAAGAGTCATGTGGAAAATGCTTTCCTGGTAGACTTGGTTCTTACAGGGGTAAAGAAATGTTTGATCAAGCAAAGAATAAAACTGCTAAGATTCCATTAAAATTACTAAATGAGCTGCTTGTAACTATGCAAAAAGGCTGTTTATGCGCTTTGTGTGGAGCAATTCCTACTCCCATCATGAATATATTAAAATATTTTGGTGATGAAATGAAGGATGATATGGTGAAAGATAATTAATGAGCTCAGAAAAAAGAAAAATCGCCTACATAGATGGAAAACCATATGAAATTGGTCCAAACCATACGTCTGTTTTAAATTTTGTAAAAAGTTATTTGGGTGAAAAAAAAGTTCCAACTCTTTGTGATGATCCAAATTTAGCCCCTTATGGTGCTTGTAGAGTTTGTTCTGTAGAGGTGGCTCTTGTAAAAGATGGTCCAACTAAAGTTGTAGCATCATGCCATACACCAGTTGGTGAAAACCAATACATTTTTACAAATAATGAAAATTTAACGGCTTTAAGAAAAAATATTGTCGAACTAGTTTTAACTGACCACCCAATGGAATGTGGAACTTGTGAAGTAAATAATAATTGTGAACTACAAGATGTTGCAAATGATTTAGGCATATCAGATCATAGATATAACAGTCCAAAGCAACACAAGGGCATTACTAAAGATACATCTCACGATTATATGAGAATGAATTTAGATAACTGTATTAACTGTGGAAGATGTGTTCGTGCTTGTGACGAAATTCAAGGATCTTTTGTTTTAACAATGAGTGGTAGAGGATTTGAATCTAAAATCACAACTGACAACGATGCATTGTTTGGAGATTCGTCTTGCGTATCTTGTGGTGCTTGTGCACACACATGTCCAACAGATGCTATCTCTGATGTTTACCAATCAAAATCTGTTGCAGTAGATAAAAAAGTTAGAACAACTTGCTCTTACTGTGGTGTTGGATGTAATTTAGAAGCATCAATTAAAGATAATAAAGTTGTTGCAATATCTACGCCTAAAGAATCTGAAGTTAATGCAGGTCACACTTGTATTAAAGGAAGATATGCATTTGGATTTTACGATCATCCAGATAGGTTAAAAACTCCTCTAATTAAAAGAAATGGAAAATTTGAAGAAGCATCATGGGATGAAGCATATGACTTTATTAAAAAAGAATTAAATAGAATTACAAAAGAAAGTGGTCCTGATGCTGTAGCTGGAATTTCTTCTGCAAGATGTACTAATGAAGAAAATTATGTATTTCAAAAAATGATTAGAGCTGCAATTGGAACTAATAATATTGATTGTTGTGCAAGAATTTGTCACTCACCAACAGCTTGGGGAATGCAACAAACTTTTGGAACTGGTGCTGCAACTAATTCTACAGAAGATATTTATCACGCAGATTTATTTATGGTTATAGGAGCAAATCCTACAAATGCTCACCCAGTTACCGGAGCAAAAATTAAACAACAAGTAATGAAAGGAAAAAAACTAATAGTTTTAGATCCAATTACTACTGAGCTTGCTAAACTTGCTGATTATCATATTAAACTTAGACCAGGAACAAATGTGGCTGTTTTAAATATGATGTTACATTTTATATTAAAAGCAAACCTTTATGATAAAGATTTTGTTAGAGATAGAACTGAAGGTTTTGCGAATTTCATTAAAGAAATTGAGAGACAAGATATGAATCATCTAGCGAAAGTCGCTGGTGTTGATAAACAGTTAGTTAAAGAAGCAGCAATTGCTTATGCGACAGCTAAAAACTCTATGGAATTCCATGGTTTAGGAGTTACTGAACAAGAACAAGGGTCTAAGACGGTGATGTTAATTGCTGATCTTGCAATGATTACTGGAAATATTGGTAGAAAAGGTGTTGGAGTTAACCCATTAAGAGGACAAAATAATGTCCAAGGTGCAGCTGACATGGGTTGTCAACCTCATCAAGGTGCAGGTTATTTTGAAGTAGCTGATGAAAAAGTTCAAAATTTCTACACTGAAAAATATGGGGTGGTTCACCCAACCAAAGCAGGATTAAAAATTCCAGAAATGTTTGATGGTGCTATTAATAAAGAAGTTAAAGCAGTCTGGATTATTGGAGAAGATATTGTTCAAACAGATCCAAATAGTGCACATGTGGTTCAGGCAATGAACTCGTTAGAATTATTAGTTGTTCAAGAAATTTTTATGAGTGAAACAGCAAAACTTGCAACAGTAGTATTACCTGGAACAACTTTCTTAGAAAAAAATGGAACCTTTACTAATACCGAAAGAAGAATTCAAAGAGTTAATCGAGCTGTTCCTCCATTACCTGGTACTAAAACTGATGGAACAATTGTAACAGACATGATGCAAAAATTAGGCTTTGACCAACCTGAATATGACGCTGATCAAGTTCTAGCAGAAATAGCAGATGTTGTTCCATTCTTTAAAGGTGTAACAAGAGAAAGACTTGGTAAAATGGGATTACAGTGGCCAGTTCAAGAAGATGGAACAGACACTCAAATTTTACACCAAGAAACTTTCAAACTTGGAAAAGGACGTCTTAAAAACTTTGATTGGAAAGAGTCTACAGAAATTGAAACTAATAAAAAAGAATATCCATTAATTTTAACAACTAGTAGAGTTCTGCAACATTACAATGCTGCGACGATGACAAGACGTACAAGTAACATCAATATAGTTTCTGAAGACTTATTATTAGTTCACCCAAATGATGCTAACAAAAGAGAGTTAAATACAGGTGACATAGGAAGACTTTATTCTGGACGAGGAGAAGTTGCTCTAAAAGTAGAGGTTACAGATAAAGTTAAAGAAGGCATAGTATTCACAACATTCCATTTTCCAGAACATATGGTCAATATGGTAACCGGTCATGGTAAAGATGAAGAAACAATGTGTGCAGAATACAAAGTTTCAGCAGTTGAAGTTCAAAAAATCTCAAACCAATTTAAAACTGAAATCAAACCAAAAGAAAATCAAGCAGAAGTTAACTAATCGATAAAATGACAATTGGTTGGCATTTCGACAATAGTTATTCAAGATTACCAAAAACATTCAAAGAAAATATCAACCCTGTTGCAGTAAATGCACCAGAAATATTAATATTAAATAAAGATCTGGCAAATAAATTAGATCTAGATTTTTCAAATATTAATGATGATGATTTATCAAAAATTTTTTCAGGAAATATATTACCTGAAGGATCTAACTCTATAGCACAAGCTTATGCTGGTCACCAATTTGGTCATTTTACAATGCTTGGTGATGGAAGAGCTGTTTTAATCGGCGAACACCTGACCAAAAATAATGAACGATTTGATATACAATTCAAAGGTTCTGGTAGAACTCCATTCTCACGAAGTGGTGACGGTAGGGCTGTTTTAGGGCCAATGTTGAGAGAATATATAATAAGTGAAGCAATGCATTTTTTAAAAATACCTACTACTAGAAGTTTAGCGGTTGTTAAAACTGGTGAAGATGTGGTTAGGGAACAAATTTCACAAGGTGCAATTCTTACAAGGGTGGCCTTAGGTCATCTAAGAGTTGGAACATTTCAATACATTGCTGCAAAACAAAATATTAATGATTTAGAAATTTTGATTAATTACACAATTGAAAAGTACTACCCCAATATAAAATCATCAAAGAATAAAACATTAGACTTATTAAATGTTTTAATCGAAAAACAAACCCAACTTGTAATTGACTGGATGCGTGTCGGTTTTATTCATGGAGTTATGAATACTGACAATATGTCTATCTCTGGTGAAACAATAGATTATGGTCCTTGTGCATTTATGGATACTTATGATCCTAAAACAGTTTTTAGTTCAATAGATCAATTAGGTAGATATGCTTATGATAATCAACCAAAAATTACCAAATGGAATTTAACAAGGTTTGCTGAATGTCTCATTCCTCTTATTAGTAAAAACGAAGATGAAGCGATTAAATTAGCTACAGAAGCTTTAGATAAATTTGAACAAAATTATGAAACAAAATGGTTAAATATGATGAGAGATAAACTTGGATTATATGGTGAAGATAAAGAAGATAAAAATTTAATTATGGAATTATTAAATTGGATGTATGAAAATAAAGCAGATTATACAAATACTTTTATTTTTTTGATGGATAAAACAATTAAAAATTCTGAAGTTTATGATAATGCGGACTTTGATTTGTGGAAAACTAAATGGATGAAAAGATTAGTAATGTTTGGTAACACTCATGATAAATCTATGGAATTAATGAATTCATCTAATCCAATGATAATACCTCGTAATCATAAAGTTGAAGAAGCTTTAATGTTAGCTAATAATGGTGATTTAACCTTGTTTAATAAATTAACAAAAATATTACAAAATCCATATCAGGTTAATAAAGATGATTTAGAATTTATGTCTCCTGCTCCACATGGTCATGTGAAGTATCAAACTTTTTGTGGAACTTAATTTTTTATAAAACGTAAGGCTCTGGTCTAGCATTATTATCAAGAACTCTTTCAACAGAAAAATCACTAATATCAATCGTTTGATAAGATCCTGTAGAAATTAATTCAGTTAATGCTCTTCCTATTCCAGGGGCTTGCATTAATCCTCTACCGGTAAATCCTGAAGCCATATATACATTTTCATATTTAGGGTGTTTGCCAACTACGGCATTGTTATCTAATTTATTGCAATCATAATAACCAGCCCATCCACCAGTTAATTTTAATTCTTCAAAAGCAGGAATTCTTTGTGCTAGTGCAGGCCATACTAATTCTTCAAAATCATTCCAAGCTGGTTCTAAATCAGTAGCATCAAATACTGAATTAGGTGAACCTGCTAAATACTCTCCACCCTCAGGTCTCCAGTAAACGCCCGTTGTTAAATCTCCTGTTAATGGCATTTCTTTAATATATTTAGGGCATTTAACTCTAAAAACTGTGTGTTTTTGTGGAACTACCGGGATATCTTTTAGTAATTCTTTAGTCCAACATCCAGCTGCCGATATAATTGTTTTAGCTTTGATATCTGAAATATTTTTTACTTCGCCTTTAATAAATTCAGCACCTAATTCAATCGCCTTACTTTTTAAGGCGCTATGAAACATGAAAGGATCAATCCATCCCTCACTTTGGTTGTCAGTATAAGTTGCTGTTTCAATACCTTCACTATTTATATAAGGAAATATTTTTGATAGTTCAGAACCTTTGATATTTTTAGTTCCAGCTTCACAAGCTTCATGATTTTTTAAGGCTTCATATTGTTCCTCAGCATGCTCAGGACCAAACATTAATAAGTAGCCATTTGTAACCATGCTTGCTGTAGGGTTTGGATTTTTTTCAGTTTTAAGTAATTCTGGTATTTGAAAAATAAATTCTCTAGCAAACTTTCCAAGTAATATGTTTTCTTTTTGAAAAAACTGTCTTCTAAATCCACCAAGTGATAATGGAAATGAAGCTGTTTTATAAGTTGGGTCTCTTTCTATAACTTTTACCTTTCTACCTTCTTTAGATAAAAAATAAGCTGTAGCAGTTCCAATTATTCCACCACCTACTATTACTACATCATCCATAATTTATTTTAATTTAATATGATTAAACTTATATTAAGAAGTAAAGCAAAGAGACACCAAAGTAAATAAGGAATCATTAAATAATAACTATACAAGTTGACACGCTTAAATCTAATTATGAGAATAATTATCAATAAGATTAAAATTACTAATACAATCATAGCTAAAATTATTTTATGAAAAACAAAAAAAACTATACTCCAAGTTGTATTAAAAATTAAATGAATGAAATAAAGGTAAATAGTGTTCATGTCTCTATTTTTACTATGCCAAAATTTCCAGATAGCAATTGTCATAAAAAAATAGAGTGTTGTCCAAACTGGTGCAAAAATCCAATCTGGTGGATTAAATGAAGGTTTGATGATTAAAGAATACCAAGGCTCTTTAAAACCTACAGTAGCTAAACCTCCTATTGCAGATGCAGAAAAAGTTACAAGAGCAAACAATAAAAAAGATAAGAATTTGTTTTTTAACATATTTCTATTATACAATAGAATATGGATGATAAAAAAGTTATTTGGATAACGGGTGCAAGTAGTGGAATTGGTAAGGCTCTTGCAATCAAATTTGCAGAAAATGGGTGGATGGTTGCTGCATCTGCAAGACGTGAAAATTTATTAAATGAACTTAAAAAAATTAATCAAAATATATTTCCTTTTCCTTTGGATGTTACTGAAGTCGATGCATGTAAATTGGTCGCAAAAGACATAATCAAACAATTTAATAATATTGATATCTGTGTGTTCGGTACTGGCATGCATGATCCAAAATCCGAGAAAAAATTTAATTTAGACAAGATAAGAGAAATAATGGAAGTTAATTATTTTGGAACCATGAATTCAATTAATTCAATCTATGATTATTTTTCTGAGAAAAAAAATGGCCAAATATCTATAATTTCTTCAGTTGCGGGCTATAGAGGATTACCTGCAGCTGGTGCATATTGTGCTTCAAAATCTGCACTTACTAGCTTTGCTGAAAGCTTAAACTTTGATATGAGAATGAAGAATGTGCGTGTTTCGTTAATCAGCCCTGGTTTCATAAAAACGCCTATGACTGATCAAAATGATTTTCCAATGCCCATGATCAAAACTCCAGAATTTGCTGCAGATGAAATTTATAAAGGATTAGTAATCAAAAAAAGTTTTGAAATACATTTCCCAAAAGCCTTTACCTATTTTTTAAAATTCCTTCAAATGCTACCTAGTAGTTTATATTTTAAACTAGTTGCTAGAGGTATGAAGAAGATTGATTATTAATTTTTTTTAAAGAAAACTGTCAATTCACCAACTTTAAATCCAAACTTTGTAAGTGTAGCTCGATTAATTGCAACATCTTCATCCTGTTTAAAAATCCAATCATCAAAAGAAACTTTAATATTCTTTCCTTTAAATGGGACCATTAAATCGTACTCAAATTTAAAAGCTGATCCATATTGATAACCTTTAGCTGTACCCACGACATCGGGTGCCGTTCCTTCGTAATAATTTTGATCAATCTTTTTGATTTTCCATATACGATTTTGTTTTTCTCCGTCTGTCCAATAAAAATCTTCTTTAAGAGTTAAAATATCTCCCTCAAAACTACCTGTCATATCAGCTTTAAACTGTCTAGTAACTTTACCACTACGGTCTTGTAGTAGACCCCATGCTTTAACCGGACCATTAAAATATTGCTCTATAGTCATAGTTGGTTCAGTGTTTTTAAAATCTGTCGGTTTCATAGAGTTATTGTTTATACAACTTGCTGTAAAGAATAAAGCAAATATTAATACTGTTAATCTAATTATCTTTAAGTTTATCATGTAGCTCCTATAGTTATTTATTTTGTAGTGAAAATTGAATTAAGTCTATGTTTTTTGATTTAAAACCAGCTTCACAATATGAAAGGTAAAATTCCCACATTTTTTTAAATTTTAAATCAAAGCCTTGTTTTTTAATTAAGTCCCATTTTTTATTAAATATTTCTCTCCAAATAATCAAAGTCTCGGAGTAATGATTGGCATATGAATTATACTCACCAAATTTTAATCCATTTTTATCAACATAATTTTGTAGTTCACTTTTTGAGGGTAAAAAACCACCTGGGAAAATATATTGTTGTATAAAATCTTTTTTATTTTTATATCTATTAAATAAACTATCATCGATAGTTATGGCTTGAATGCCCACGGTACCCGAGGGTGTTAGATTATTTTTAATCGTATTAAAATAACTGTCTAAATAGTTTTGACCTACAGCCTCAATCATTTCTATTGATGCAATATGATCATATTTATCCTTTAAATCTCTATAATCTTTAATTTGAATATTTACTTTTTCATTAAGTCCACATCGATGAATTCTCTCTTTAGCAAATTCATATTGTTTTTTGGAAATAGTAATACAATCTAATTTAACATCATAATTAGTACCTAAATACTCAGCAAAACCACCCCAACCACAACCAATTTCTAAAATTTTATTACCACTTGAGGGTCTTATAAGATCAATTAGTTTTTGATATTTATTGTTCTGAGCTTCAAAAAGTTCTTGTTTGGGGCTTTCAAATATAGCACTGGAATAGGTTAAAGTTTTATCAAGCCATAATGAAAAAAAATCATTTCCTAAATCATAATGTTTGGCAATATTTTCTTTACTTCTATTTTTAGTATTTTTTATAATTTTATTTTTAATAAAATTGATAAAAGGCAAATCGAAGATTCCAGAAAATTTATAAATAGTTTTTATATTCTTTGCTGTTAACTCAATCAAATCAGAAAGATTATTTGTTATAAAAAGATCTTTCATATAAGACTCTCCCAAACCAATACTTCCACTTTTAATCAAATTATAATTTAGGCTTTCATCTTTAATTTCTAAAAAAACTTTTAAATTTTCATCAGGGTTGCCAAACTTTAAAACTTCACCATTTACTTTTTTAATTTCAAGAAAACCATGCTTAATATTTTTTAATGCACTAAACACAATCAAATCTGAAATTTTGTAAATTAACATTAGTTTTCGATAGTAATATTATTCTTAATATTTAATTTTTTTTTTATAAATTTAATTCCTTTTGTCCATAATTTAAATGCCTCATAATGTATCGCTATAATGATTTTGAATGTCATTAATGGATGTTTTAAATAAGATTTAAGTAGGTTTCTATTGGTCAATTCACTTTTAATACCATCTTGTGAAGCATATAATACTTTGCCAACTGGATCATTCAGATCAATTATTACAGATATTTTATTACCAGGTTTCAATAGTCTAAAAAAATAAATACAATTCATTTCTATAAATGGAGATACATGAAATTTCTTCTTACACATATGTTGAATCAGATTTTGGTCTTTTTTAGTTTTAAAAACATAAACATGTTGCTCGCCAAATGTGTTTTTTACTTCATATAAAATAGATATTAGATCAAAATTTTTGTCGTAGACATAAAAAACACTTAATGGATTAAATACATATCCAAATATTCTTGGGTAACATAAAAGTTTAATATGAACATCGTTAGTTTCAATATTATTTTTTCTAAGATTATCTAAAACCCATTCCTTAAGAGAGCTCCCATCTCTTGCTCCATGGTCTTTATCAAAGAAACTAATAATATTTAGTTTATTGTATGAAAATATCTTTAAAGTTTTGTGTAGTAAATCTATTTCCGATAAATCTATAAGAAGTGAAAATACATTGTAATTAAAACTATGAATTTTGGGCTTAAATCTTTTATGAATTACATTTCCTGTATAAATATAAGAATTTTTAATCATTAAGTGTTTTTAGCATATCAATAGAGGACTTTATTCCATCCTCGTGAAAACCATAACCAAAATAACTACCACAAAATAAAATATGTTTTTTATTTTGAATTTTATGCAGGTTACTTTGATTGGTTAATGCTTCTGTATCGTAATAAGGGTGAGTAAATGCTACTTTTTTAAATATCTTATCATTTGGAATTTCTTTAAATGGATTAATTGTTAAAAAAATATTTCTATCTATCTTTAAATTTTGTAACTGATTTATCCAATATGTTACAGCTGTCTTTTCATTATTATTTGAGTCCATTGAAGAATTCCAAGCACACCATGCTTTTTTATTTTTAGGCATAACACTTTCATCAAAATGTATTACTGCAGTGTTTGCTCTATATTTAAATTTTCTTAATATTGACTTCTCGTCTAGTGTTGGATTATCAATTATCTTTAATGCTTCGTCTGCATGAGTTGCTATTACAACTTTATCATATTCAAAGAACTCATTTTCCTCCCCATAAAAAATTTTAGCACCTAAATCATTTCTAGTGATTTTATTTATATTGTAATTCTTAAAATGTTCTCCACTAACTTGGCCTATTATCTTATCGACATAAGTTTTGCTTCGATTTGTAACCGTAAACCATTGAGGTCTATCTTTAATTTTAAACAGTCCATGATTCTTGAAAAAGCTTAGAAAAAAAGATAATGGCATTTGTTTTGCTTCATATGGAGGCATCGACCATATAGCAGATACCATTGGTATAATATGATAATTAATAAAATATTCTGAAATTTTTATTTCTGTTAAATACTCCCCTAATGTTATCGAACTAATTTTTTTAATTTCTATTTTTTCACAGTTTTTATAAAAACTTAAAATTTCAAAAAACATTTTTAAGAATTTTGGATTAAATAAATTTTTTTTATTAGAAAAAATTCCACCTAATCCTTTTCCACAATATTCTAATCCACTATTTTCTACAGTAACAGAAAATGACATATCACTTTTTTCAATCTCTATTTTATTTTCTAAAAAAAAATTAATTAAATTTGGATATGTTTGCTTATTAAAAACCATAAATCCAATATCTATTGGAATTTCTTTGTTAGGGTTGTAAGCAACCTTTATTGTATTTGCGTGACCCCCAAATTGATTTTCTTTTTCAAATAAATCAACTTTATGTTTTTTAGATAGGTAATAAGCAGCACTTAATCCTGATATACCAGCACCTACTACAGCAATTTTCATCTTAGTAAATATCTAAGCAGCTGTGTCTTCGTACTCTTCCATAGATGGACATGTGCAAAACAAGTTTTTATCTCCATAAACATTATCTACTCTACCAACTGGAGGCCAATATTTATTTGTTCTTAAAAACTCTGAAGGATAAGCGGCCTCTTCTCTTTCATACTTATGATCCCACTTATTGGATGTTAATTCAACGTGAGTATGTGGCGCATTCTTCAATGGGTTGTCAGTCTTGTCATATTCACCCGACTGAATTTTATCTATTTCTTGTTTTATTTTTATAAGAGTAGAACAAAATTTATCAATTTCACTCAAACTTTCACTTTCTGTAGGTTCAATCATCATTGTACCAGCAACAGGCCAAGACATTGTTGGAGCATGGTAGCCAAAATCAATCAATCGCTTTGCAATATCTTCTTCAGTGATCCCTGTTTCACTTTTTATCGTTCTAATATCAATGATACATTCATGAGCTACATTGCCACTTTTACCCTTATATAAAATTGGAAAAGAGTCTTTTAATTTGTGGGCAATATAATTTGCATTTAGTATTGCAACTTGTGATGCTTTTCTTAAGCCTTCAGAACCCATCATCTTTATATACATCCATGAAATCGATAAGATACTTGAGCTACCCCAAGGAGCTGCAGATACCGCTCCCATTCCAGTCACTGGACCACAATCTTTTATCACAGAATGTTTTGGCAAAAATATTTCTAAATGTTTTTTACACGCTATTGGTCCCATACCAGGTCCACCACCGCCATGAGGTATACAAAATGTTTTATGCAAATTTATATGACAAACATCTGGTCCAAAATTTCCTGGTTTAGCAATACCTACTAATGCATTTAAGTTAGCTCCATCCATGTAAACTTGCCCACCATGATTATGAATTAACTCACATATGTCAGTTATTTTCTCTTCAAATACACCATGTGTTGATGGATAAGTGACCATAAGGGCAGCTAAATTTTCTGAATGTTCTTCAGCTTTATTTTTTAAATCTTCATAGTCTACGTTTCCATATTGATCACATTTAACAACAACTACTTTCATACCAACCATTTGAGCACTAGCCGGGTTTGTGCCATGCGCTGAACTTGGAATTAAACAAACATTACGATTCGTTTCACCATTTTTTTCATGAAATTTACGTATTACCATTAGACCAGCAAACTCTCCTTGAGCACCAGCATTTGGTTGCAATGAAACTCCAGAAAATCCAGTAATTGATCTCAACCAGTTTTTCAAATCTGTAAATAATTCTCTATAACCATCCATTTGCTCTACAGGAGAAAAAGGATGTGGCTGTGAAAATTCTTTCCAGGTAACTGGTATCATTTCTGCAACTGCATTAAGTTTCATAGTGCACGAGCCTAAGGCAATCATAGATTTATTTAAAGCAATGTCAGAGTCTTCTAATTTTTTTAAATATCTAAGCATTTCTGTTTCCGAATGATAACTATTAAAAACTGGATGATCTAAATAAGTTGAAGTTCTTAATAGGTTTTTTGGAATATTAGATAAACTTTCATTCATAGACTCTTTAATTGTTTCTGAACAATTAAAGATTTTTAGTAACTGATTTGCTCTATAAAGATTTTTTCTCTCATCAAAAGATACTGCTAACATTTCAGAATTCACTTTTCTGATGTTCACTCCTTGATCTAAAGCATTTTTGTATATCTTCTCTGTTTTATCTAGAGTTTTTATTGTTACCGTATCAAAAAATTCATTTGAATAAAGTTCATAACCAGATTGCTTTAGTTTATCTGCAAAATTTTTAGTTAATTGAGAGACACTTTCTGCAATTTTTTTAATTCCTTGTGGACCATGATAGACCGCATAAGCTGCAGAAACTATTGCCAATAATGCCTGTGCAGTACAAATATTACTTGTAGCTTTGTCTCTTCTTATATGTTGTTCTCTTGTTTGAAGGGCAAGTCTATATGCTTTTTTCCCATGTCTATCTACTGATACACCTACTATTCTGCCTGGCATTGATCTTTTATATTCATCTTTTGTAGCAAAAAATGCTGCATGGGGACCACCATAACCCATTGGAATTCCGAAACGTTGTGAGCTACCGACAGCAATATCGGCACCTAACTCAGCAGGTGTTTTTAGTTTAGCGAGTGCTAACAAATCACATGCTAAAACTGCTTTTCCATTAAATTTATGTATTTTACTAATAGCCTCACTTGGGTCTTTAATATCTCCAAGGGTTCCTGGATATTGAATGATACCGCATATAATATCTTCTTTAATATCTTTATCTTCGTCACCAACTATTATTTCTAGGCCTAAAGGTTCAGCTCTTGTTTTAATCACATCAATTGTTTGAGGATGACAATTTTTTGAAACAAAAACTTTTTTAGATTCAGACTTGGATATTCTATAACTCAATCCCATAGCTTCCGCTGCAGCTGTTCCTTCATCTAAAAGAGAGGCATTAGCGATATCCATTCCAGTAAAGTCAATTATCATTTGTTGAAAATTTAATAACATTTCCAATCTGCCTTGTGCTACTTCTGGCTGATAAGGGGTATAAGAAGTATACCATCCTGGATTTTCTAAAATGTTTCTAAGTATTACATAGGGAGTATAAGTTCCATAATAACCCATTCCTATAAAACTAGAATAAATCTTATTTTTTTTAGAAATATCTTTTAATTTTCTAAGTGCTTTATATTCAGAATTTGGATCGCCAATATCTAAATCATCTTTAAGAAGAATTTTTTCTGGTACAGTATCTTTTATTAAATCATCAAGATTTTGATAGCCTAACTCTTTAAGCATAACGTTTTGTTCATCAACAGATGGACCTATATGTCTTTGTATAAAATCTTTTTGAGCATTTTTTAACATTTAACTACCACTTTCTTTTGAAAATTTTTCGTATTCTTCTTTATTCATTAATGAGTCCATTTCAGACTTATCAGTAATTTTTAATTTAAAAAACCATGCTTCATTTTCTGGATCAGAATTAACTTTTGCAGGATCGTCAACAATGGCTTGGTTATTTTCGATAATTTCTCCAGATACAGGAGTATAAATATCACTTGCAGCCTTTGTAGATTCTACAACTCCAGCATTGCCATCTTTAACTACAGAAGATCCTATTTCTGGTAACTCTACGAAAACTATATCTCCTAGCATTTCGGTTGCATGTTGTGTAATTCCTACAACAGCAGTGTCTCCATCTAACTTTATCCACTCGTGTTCTTTAGAATATTTTACTTCACTCATTTACTAGCTCCTTTCACATAACTTTTTTTATAAAATGGCAAATTACTTATAATTGCCGGATATTTTTTTCCTCTCACTTCTAAAAAAACCTTAGTATCAATTTTAGAAAATGAATTTTCTACATAACCCATTGCAACTGGGGCCTGAACGCTGGGTCCAAAAGTTCCACTTGTAATTTCCCCAATATTTTTATCATCCTCACTAAATATTGAAGTTTTTTCACGGGCTATAATTCTTCCTTCTGGCTTAATACCTACGCGGATTTTGCTTACTCCTTTCTCGATTTGAGATTTAATTTTTTCACATCCAATAAACCCACCCTCAAGAATTCTATTTTTTGATATCGCCCATTTTAAATTTGCTTCTACTGGGCTTTTATTAATATCCATGTCATGACCATACAAACAAAGTCCCGCCTCTAGTCTCAAGGTATCTCTGGCACCTAATCCAATTAAATTAGCCCCTTCATCTATGAGTTTTTGCACAAACGCTTCTGCGTTCTCATTTTTGATCGATATCTCAAATCCATCTTCACCGGTATAGCCTGATCTTGTGATATAAATATCCTCTTTAAGATAATTAAACGTATCACCATTCATAAATTTTAGATCTGATACTCCATTGATTATCTTTTTTAGTATTTGGACTGCTTTAGGGCCTTGAATTGCTATAAGCGATAGCTCTTCACTTAAAATCATTTCATACTTATCTTCTAACAATTTAGTTAAAAGTTTAAAATCTGTATTCTTACAAGCAGCATTTAATACAATGTTAAAACCACCTTCAACTTTTGTGATAATTAAATCATCATAAATTCCTGCTTCATCATTCATTAAAAAACTATATTTGGATTGATTTAATTTAGCCTTACTCAATTCAGCTGGAAAAATTTTTTCAAGATCTTTTGCCAACTTATCATCTCCTTTGATGAATAACTGACCCATATGGGACACATCAAAAATACCTGCATTTTCTCTTGTACTTTTGTGTTCCTCAATAATTCCTTTAGAATATTGAATTGGCATTTGATACCCAGCAAATGGAACAAACTTAGCTCCATGCTTTTGATGTAAATTGTAAAGTGCGGTTTTTAAAATTTCCATATTAACTCACTGTACCCATCTGTATGTTTGCCTGAGAGTTTTATTCCGTCGGCGAGAACTTAATCTCTTTCCAGAGTTAATATGTTACGGTCCTTTTGCCTGAGAGATTCCTGGGTGGTTGCTCCTTCGGCGCTACGATTGTTTGTAGTCTCTCCCGTATATAAGAATAATCTACCAGATATGTAACAGAGTCAATTAATAATTTTTTCTTTTTTATTTGAAAAAAGTAGTGAGTAAAATTGCAATAATACTGCAAAAAGAATTACTCCTCCTCCGATTAAAGTAAATAAAGAAGGTCGTTCAGCTGCAAATAAAAAGGCCCACATTGGCCCCAACACAGATTCGGATAACATGATTATACCAACCATTGCAGATGGTGTACTACGTGCACCCATAGTTATAAATATAAAACCAAATCCTACTTGGAAAAAACCTGCTGTAAAACCTAAAAATATATCATGTGAAGAAATCATAAGCTTCTCAGATAATAAAAATCCAATAAAGCATGAACTCACACCAGCTATAAATTGAGCTGGCACCATGTCAACTGTAGGAAATTTTCTAACAATTATAATTAAGACTGCAAATGTAATTGGCATGCTAAAAGCCGCTAAGTTTCCAGACATCTCTCCTGGTGATAAAGAATTACCTACCATTAATAGGACACCCGTAATTGCTAAAATAATTGAAGCTAAAGTAATAGATGAAATTGTTTCTTTTAAAAATAAATAACCAAATATTGCTAAAAAGAGTATTTGCGTCGAAATAATAAAATTAGTATTGGCAACAGTTGTATTATACATCGCAAAGACGTACCCACAAAAACCAAATGATAAAATAACTCCACCAATAAGTCCTGGTAAACCTGAATCGTAAAACGCTTTAAATAATTTTTTTTTATAAGTAATTATTAAAAAAAGTAAGACTGTAAGCGAAAAAAATAAAGATCTCCAAAATAATATTTGCCATAATGTTGATCCTTCAAATGATTTAACAATTAAGCCTCCAAAGCTTAAGCAGCAAGCTCCCATAAAAACTAATATAGGACCTGGAATTTTATTAATTACATTCATTTAAATATTTATTTGTATCTTCTGTGTATGCTTTAAATATATTCTGAGCTTCTTCAAGACTTACTTCCTTAAAATTTATAATAGTGCCTGGTGTTAATTGACCTACTCGATCTAAGTCTGCTGAAATAACAACACCTATTTTGGGATATCCACCTATAGTTCCGTGATCAGACAACATAACAATAGGGTTTCCATCAGCAGGTACTTGTATTACTCCTTTTACAAGACCTTCAGATTTTATATTAGAGCTAACAATGTTTTCTAACTTGGGACCACTTAGTCTAATACCCATTCTATCTGCTAATTTAGTAACTGAAAATTCTTTGTTAAAAAAATTATTTTGAGCCTCTGTTGAAAAATAATCAAAATTAGTACCCTTAATAACTCTAATTATATTATCTGGAACTTCTTTATAATTAATTTCTGTTTCTTCAATTTTTTTAAAATCTGAATTTTTTATAAAAATTTTATCTTTTATAGAATATTTTTTTCCATTATTTGGACCAACATTTGCCTTGGTATTTATAGAATAACTATTCCATGTTTTGTTCAATTCTAAACCCCCACTAATTGATAAATATCCATAAGCAGTATTTTTTGTTGATATTAAATCAATTTGATCTTCGTCTTCTAAAATATAGTTTTTATAACAAACACCATTTTCAATGTTTGAATTTTTTCTAATTATCTTGAAAAGCACATCCCCAGTAACACTAAGATTAATTTTCCCATTTTTTAATTTTAGAAGTGGACCCTGATAAGCAAATTCAATAACAGCTTCATCTAAATTATTACCAACTAACTTATTGCTTAGTTTATAATTTCTTTGATCAATTGCCCCACTTACAGTAATACCCACATAATACATGTGATTTCTTCCTCTATCCTGAATGGTTGTGTTAACTCCTGATCTTATAATTTCAAAATATGAATTACTCATTCCAGTCTAGATACTCCTCCTTAGAAATTTGATAAAAGATCACTTTGTTACCTGGTTTAATTAAGGTTGGATCTAATAAATTTGATTTATCAAAAACCTTTTTTGGCGTGTTTCCAATAATATTCCAGCCACCAGGGCTTTCAAAAGTGTAAATATTTGTAAATTGTTCGGTTATGGCCACAGAACCTTTTGGAACTTTTACTCTTGGTGTTTCCAATCTATCGCATCTGATACCTTTATTAATATCTCCTAGAAAAGGCATACCAGCAATAAATCCTGTCATGTAGCAAAAATATTCTTTACCAAAATATAGTTCTAATATTTTATCTTTATCTATATTCAATTTTTTAGTTAGCCTCAAAAAATCTAGTCCATACTCATCATCACAACAAACTGGTATTCTAATTTTTTGATTATTATCTTTAATATCTCTACTAATAGTTAAACCTTCTATAAAATTTTTGATTTTTTTATAGTTGGTTATAGATAAATCAAAATTAATGATTAATTTATTATAAGAGGGTGTTAAATTAATTATTCCTTCAATTTTTTTATCTTTTATTAATTTTGATGTATGGTGAAAATAATCTATGACATTTGCATTTATTTTTTCATTAACCTCTGAGCCAAAATCACAATATACTGCCGCATCACCAAGATTTGATATATTTTTAACCATGCCATGTTATACTAGAGAGCAAAGAGTATGGAAATTAATATCAATTGTGATTTAGGAGAAAAATCTAAGTTTCATTCTATCGAGAATGATCCAGAATTACTCAATATTGTAAATTCTGCCAACATTGCATGTGGTTACCATGCAGGAGATGAACAAACAATGGATATGGTTATTCAAATTTCAAAAAAAAATGGTGTTAGTTTGGGTGCCCATCCTTCTTTTAATGACCCTGAAAACTTTGGAAGAAAAAGAATGAATTTAAGTTCATTAGAAATAAAAAAACTAATTTTTGAACAATATGAAATATTACAAAAAATTGCTCGAAAATATAATGAAAATGTTACTCATATTAAACCTCATGGAGCTCTTAATAATATGGCTTGTGAAGACTTGGAATTAGCTACAACTCTTGCAGTGGCAATAAAAGAGATTAATAAAGATATCATTTATCTTGTACCAACCGGTTCGCAAATGGAAGTTGCTGCTAAGAAAAATAATTTGAGAATAGCTTGTGAAATTTTTGCAGACAGAAATTATGAAGATAATGGAAACTTAATTTCTAGAAGTAAACCAAATGCTTTAATCACTGACCCTGAATTAGCAAAGAAACATGTGTTGAGCATGGTTAAAAATCAGGCAATAAATTGTCTCAGTGGTAAACAGATACCTTGTGAGATTGACTCGGTTTGTATACATGGTGATAATGAAAGCTCATTGGCAACTGCAAAATCTATCAGAGATAATTTAGTTGATAATGGCTTAGAACTAAAACCTTTAAATAAAATGGATAAATTTAATTAAAATATGAAAAAACTTATTTATACTTTACTAATAATTATAGCTCTTACTAATAATTCATTTTCAGCTGGTGATAGTAATACTACTGCTAAAGCTTCAGACTACACAAAAGCAAAAAATTTAATTAATGCTGCTAAAAAATATGAAAAAAAAGGAAAAATTGACAAAGCACAAGAAAGATATGCTAAAGCACAGAAACTACTTTTAAAATCTAATGAGATAAAACCGCTGCAGGCAGATACTTTAAATTATTTAGGTTTCACAACTAGAAAACTCGGAGATTATGAAAAAGGTGAGAAATTTTACCTACTAGGTCTACAAGTTGAGCCCAATCATAATGGAATAAATGAGTACCTTGGTGAGCTTTATGTAGTTACAAACCGAATAGATATGGCTAAAGAAAGGTTAGAAGTTTTAAAAAATTGTAATTGTGAAGAATATGAGGAACTAAAAGAAATTATCGACGGATCAAAGAAGTCTAAATATTAAAACATTGAATTAATATTAAAACATTGAATTAAAATAATTATTTAATATTATAAAAAAATCTTGATCGAAGAATTCATAATTTTAACCCAAATCATCTTTATTGATATCATCTTAGCAGCTGATAATGCTATTATTATTGGATTAATTGCTGCTAACTTTGTACCAAAAAATAGAAAGCAAATAATTCTCTGGGGTGTAGCTGGAGCTTTAGTTTTTAAAATTATTTTTGCTCTTTTTGCTACTTACTTATTTGAATTTTATTATATTAAAATTTTAGGTGGACTACTTCTAATTTGGATTGTTAATGATTTAAGGAAAGATTTAGTTGAAATGAAGAATAAGATTAAATCACCAGTAAAAAAATCAACAGAACCTTCATTTGTAAAAAGTATTTATAAAGTTTTATTTGCAGATATTACAATAAGTTTTGATAACGTTATCGGGGTAGTTGGTGCTGCAAAAGGTCATTTTGGCTTCATGATATTTGGTCTTGTTTTATCTGTAGTATTAACTGGAGCATTAGCTACTTATTTAGCTAATTATATTCAAAAAAACTTATGGATAGCCTATGTAGGGTTAGGTTTTATTTTAATTGTAGCTCTTCAATTAATAATTGGTGGTTTAAATGATTATGGCGTCTTATCAATTAACGAAACATTCAAACAATATTTTTAATTTAGTATGAATGTTTTTTAGTAGGAAACTTACTTCTTATTACATCTTTCTTAAACTTTAGTGCAGCATCATTTATTTGTTTTTCAATATTTGAATACCTTTTCACAAATCTAGCTTTAATTTTATTCAGACCTATCAAGTCGTCAGTAACTAAAACTTGACCATCACAATGTACTGATGCCCCAATTCCAATTGTAGGAACTTTAATAGTTTTAGTAATTTCTTTTGCTAATGAGCTTTCAACACACTCTAAAACTATTGAAAATACACCAGCATCTTCTAAAAGTTTAGAATCTCTTAAAATAATTTTTCTTTCTGCTATTTCTTTTCCTTTAAATTTAAAATTTGTTGCAGATTGTGGCAGAACACCAAGATGTCCCATCACTGGAATTTTATTCTTAATTAAAGTTTTAATTATTTGAACTACCTTTTTACCCCCCTCAAGCTTGATTGCATCACACTTCGTTTTAGAGATTATTTTTTTTGCATTACTTAAGGCTTCTTTTGAGTTACGGTAAGTATTATGAGGCATGTCTACTACCATTAAACTTTTTTTAACACCCATTCTTACGCTTTTAGAATGTTCAATCATCATATCCAGTGTCACTTTTTTTGTAGAAGAAAAGCTATAAAGTACAGAGCCAAGGGAGTCGCCTACTAATACAAGGTCACAGTGTCTATCTATTATTGATGCTATATTTTTAGAGTAAGCAGTAAGACTTATAATTTTGGATTTATTTTTTTTTTTAATAAAGTTTAAGATTTTTTGACTCATTTTTTACCAAACACCTTCATTTTTCATTGAGGCCCAAGGTTCTTTAATCTCTAAATTACCCTCTTGTAAGATTTCTATAGAAATATTGTCTGGAGATCTGACAAATGCCATATGACCATCTCTAGGTGGTCTATTAATTGTATATCCCATATCTTGAAGTCTCTCACAAGTTTGATAAATATTTTCAACACGGTATGCTAAGTGACCAAAATTACGAGATCCATCACCTAACTGATCACCATCCCAATTGTAGGTTAGCTCTAGTTCAGCTTTTTCATCGCCAGGTGCTGCTAGAAAAATTAAAGTAAATCTGCCTTGTTCATTTTCCATTCTTCTAGTTTCAATTAAACCTAATCCCTTACAGTAGAAATCTAATGATTTTTCCACGTCTGAGATTCTGATCATGGTGTGTAAATATTTCATAATATTATGTACTCTATAGTAAAGTATTACTCTAATTCAATGGTACTAGGTGGTTTTGAAGTAACATCATAAACAACTCTGTTTATACCTCTAATATTATTAATAATTTGATTAGAGATTGATTGCATAAAACCTTTAGGAAAATCAAAAAAATCAGCAGTCATTCCATCTTCAGAGGTAATTGCTCTTAACAAACAAATATGTTCGTAAGTTCGATTATCACCCATAACACCAACAGTTTTTACTGGTAGGAGTGCAGCATATGCTTGCCAAATTTTATCATATAACCCATGCTCTCTTAAAGCTTTTATAAAATAGAAATCAGCCTCTTTTAAAATTTTAATTTTTTCATTGGTTATAATACCGGGCATTCTAATAGCTAGACCAGGACCGGGAAATGGATGTCTAGAGATTATGTCATTAGATAAATTAAGTTCTAATCCTAATTTTCTAACTTCATCTTTAAATAAAAATTTAAGAGGTTCTACTAATTTTAATTTCATTCTTTTAGGAAGGCCCCCTACATTATGATGTGATTTTATTTTTGAAGTTTGACTGCCAGTCACAGATTTACTTTCAATTAAGTCTGGATAAAGAGTGCCCTGAGCAAGAAATTTAACATTCTTAATTCTATTAGCATATCTTTCAAATATTTTAATAAATAGATTACCAATAATTTTTCGTTTTTTTTCAGGATCAGATACATTTGTTAATTTTCTAATAAATTCTTTTTCTGCATTAACATAAATCAAATTAATTTTTAATTTTTTCTTAAAAGTATTAACTACTTGTATTTCTTCATTTTTTCTTAAGAGACCGTTATTAACAAAAATACAAGTTAAATTTTTTCCAATTGCTTTGCTTAATAATTGTGCAACCACACTACTATCCACACCACCCGACAATCCACAAATTACTTTGTTGTCACCTACTTGTTCTTTAATTTCATTAATTAATTTTAATTTTTGATCTTTTGATGACCAGTTTTTTTTAATTTTACAAATAAGAAAGACAAAATTTCTTAATAAAATTTTACCTTTATTAGTGTGTGTTACTTCAGGGTGAAATTGTACACCATAAAAATTTTCTTTAATATTTTCAATAATTGTTAATTTAGAGTTTTTTGTAGAAGCTATAATTTTAAAATTTTTTGGCATTTTTGATACTTGATCAGCATGGCTCATCCAAACATCACTTCTATTATTTTTATTAAAAAAATTCTTAGTTAAAATACTATTGGATACTTTGTTTATAGTAGCTAAACCAAATTCTCTATGTTTTGATTTTTTAACTTTGCCACCTAATAGTTTTGACAATATCTGATGTCCAAAACATATACCCAGGACTGGAATTCCAAGTTTTAATATCTTCTTATCAAATTTAAATTTATCATTTTCGTAAACATTAAGAGGTCCACCAGACAGTATTATTCCAGCAATATTATCTCTTGTAATTTGAGCTATTTTTATTTTTTTATGACTTACAATTTCTGAAAAAACCCCTAATTCCCTCACTCTTCTTGCAATTAATTGTGTAAATTGAGAACCAAAATCGATTATTAAGATTTTACTTAAATTATTACTAAGACTCATTTTTAGGTTCCAAATTCTTTAAGGATTCTAAAATAGAATTTTTCTTATCACACAATTTATTGCAAATTTTTGAAAAATTATCTGCTAGTTCTTTTACTTTGGAATAATTAGATCTTTTTAACTCTATTTCCATAAGCATGTAGTTTGCTTCTTCATTTTTTGGATCAAGTAATAACACTGTATCTATATTTTTTTGTTCTTCTCTTTTGTTCTCTTCAAAATTATAAATTTTTGCTAAATACAAATATGAATCTTTGTCCTTAGGGTTAAAAACAATACTTCTTTGAAATAAAAATTTAGATTCTTCATATTTTTGTTCATCGTATTTATTTTTTCCTTCTTCAAAAAAGTTATTTTCTGCAAAAGAAGAACTTCCAAAATTTAAAATTATAAATAGGACAATTATTAATTTATTTATTGTTCTCATTAATACTTGCTCTCATTTTTAACTTGATCAACATTATGAACCATACTTTCATAAAAACCAGCCTTAGTTATTTTTACAAAATTTGGTTTATTTTTAAGGTTTGGTACTTTTTTTGCACCTAGATATCCCATAGATGATTTTAATCCTCCAATTAATTTATAAATTATACTTTTCACATCACCTTTATATTTCACAAAACCTTCTACTCCTTCTGGAACATATTTAGATATATCTTTTTGTTTGGTTTGAAAATATCTATCAGCTGATCCTTTATTCATCGCACCAACTGATCCCATTCCTCTAAAACTTTTAAATAACTTACCATTTTTTTTAATTAGTTTTCCAGGTGTTTCTAAGCTTCCTGCAAACAAAGATCCAATCATTATAGCATCGGCACCTGCTGACAATGCTTTAGCTAAATCACCTGAATATTTAATTCCACCATCTGAAATTATTTTTACTTTATTGTTTTTAACACCTTTTTTAACTGCAAGGATCGCACTTAATTGTGGTACACCAATGCCAGCGACTAGCCTAGTTGTACAAATTGATCCTGGCCCTATTCCAACTTTAATAATATCTACTCCTAATTTTATTAAAAATTTTGCTGCTTCAGCTGTTGCAATATTTCCAGCACATAGAGTTGTTTTGTTTGTTTTTAATTTTTTTATAGCTTTAATAATTTCAGCTACTTTTTTGCTATGTCCATGAGCTGTATCCACAACAATTAAATCCACTTTTTCTTTTAAAATTGCTTCTGCTCTTTTAAGTTCTAAAGGACCAGCTCCAACTGCCGCACCAACTAATAAGTTTAATTTTTTAACTTTTTTAATTTCTTCAACTTGCTTTTTAATATCCAAATTTCTGTGAATTACACCAATGCCTCCAGCTTTAGCTATTGCTATTGCCATTTTACTCTCAGTAACTGTATCCATTGCAGAGGATAATAAAGGTATTTTTAATGTTAAATTGGATGATAATTTAGTGCTGGTATCAACTTCAGAAGGTAAAACTTCTGAGTATTTTGGTGCCATTGTAACATCGTCAAAAGTGAGAGCTTCTTTTATAGGATCCATAATCATTTATATATGATTCCCCTCAAAAAAAAAGTCCCTATCTTAAGATTTTACAAATAATAAAACTTTCCTTAGATTCTTTTCTGCTAGACTTGGGTTTAAACACCTTCACTTCTTTAAATAATTTTTTGCCCAAAGCAACAATTTCGTTAAATGATGAGCCTAGAAAAATCTTAGAGACAAATCGTCCTTCTTTAACCAACATTTCTTTGGAAAAATTCATAGCCTCCATTGCAAGTTCACCAGTATAAATTGCATCTATATCTTTTATACCCGTTGTATTTACAGCCATATCAGAGACAACAACATCCACTTTTGATTTGAATAAAGCTTTTATTTTTTCTTGAGATTCTAAATCAGTAAAATCACCTTTGATTTGGATTGTATTCTCAATTTCTTCCATACCTTTTAAGTCGATTGAAACCAACCTTCCACTTTTTACTGTTCTTGAAATATATTGAGACCAGCTACCAGGTGATGCCCCTAAATCGATTACAGATATTCCATTTTTAAATATCTTAAATTTTTCATCTATTTCTATTAATTTATATGCTGATCTGGCTCGATACCCGTCTACCTGAGATTGTCTAACATAAATATCTCTTTTTTGTTTATTAATCCAGTTTTTAGAAATTCTATTTTTTTTCAATTAATGACCAAACCTTAAGCTTTTTGATAAAATTTTACCCTCTAAAGTTTTTATATCTATCTTTACTTCTCTATGTAATCTCATGTCTTTATCTCCATCCCAAATCCCAGATGCAAGATGTATTATACCCAGTTTATGATTGGGCAAGTAAGGCTCCACAAAGCTTTTTTCTTTTTCATTAAATTTTGGTAAAAGATTACTAACTAACCAATTGCAATTATGAGGTAGGAACTCTGTTTCTAAATCGTCAATGTAAACTGACATGTTAATAGCCAATTGTTCTGAACCAAAAATATTTCCAGCTTTAAGTGTTTGTTCTAAATTTTTTTGCCAAGTCGTCCAGCCAACTGAATTTTTTTCTAAAGAAAAAACACCAATATTAATATGTGGGGCGAAAGCAAGCTTCCGCGCTTTATCTATTCCAATTTTTGACTTTATTGCATGTTTAAAATTTTGAGATTTAATTATTGCTAATTGTCCAAATATCCATTTAACTTTGGACATTATTTTATATCCTGGTGTAAAGGTTTGAGTAATTCCTAATTTTCCATCTTCACAGGCCTTAAAATAAAGCTCTATTGAATTCCAATCTCCTACCCAAGCGTCACAATCTATCCATAAGAATTTTTCATAACTAGGAAAATATTTTGGTAAGAAAGCCCTAGACACTTGACTCTTTAACCATTCTCTTCCTTTAACTTTAAATGCTGGAACATCAATATCCCATTCGGCTGATTTAATTTCGTCTACTTTTTTAGATAATATATCTCTTTGTTGCTCGGATAAACCTGCATCTAGAATGCAAATTGCTGTATCTTTGCTTTGTTCAAAACTTTTAATAGAATCGACCAATTCATTAAGTAATTCAAAGTAATTTGAGTCTGCCAGAGATACAATTACATTTTTTTTCATCTATAGAATGTCTTCAAGGTCTTCTTTAGTGTCACTTTCACCATTTAAAATTTTCTGTTTATAAATTTTTTGATAACTAAAATATCCAACTGGAATTAAGCAAATATAGATTAATCCACAAATGACCAAAACTTTAAATGTGTATATTAACAAAAGTCCAAAAAATAAAACAACACCAAACAATGCAAAAATTGTCAAGTGACGAGGAATAGAAATTTTTTTAAATGAAAATGTAGGTACTTTACTGATCAATAAAAATGATATCAAAATAAACAGTATTGGTACTACTATATCGTAATTAATTTTGATTAAATTTATCTCGCTTAGACTTAATATTAAAGGCATCAATACCAAAATTCCACCTGCAGGTGACGGCACACCCTCAAAGTAATTGTCTTTCCATGATGGCTCAGAGTTTGAACTTACATTAAATCTTGCAAGTCTAAGAGCAACACAAACTACAAAAATCATTGTGAGTAACCAGCCAAATTTACCTAAATTATTTAAAGACCAAAAATACATTATAAAAGCAGGAGCTACTCCAAAGCTAATTAAATCCGCCAATGAGTCTAATTCTTTTCCAACTAAAGAAGTTCCTTTTAACATCCTTGCAACTCTGCCATCTAATGCATCAAAAATTGCGGCAAAAATAATAGCTATAATAGATAATTCAAACTTTTCATCTAATGCAAATTTAATGGAACTTAATCCAATACACACATTTATTAATGTCAGTGCATTAGGCAAAAGCATTCTAGCTTTTTTATCTGATACTATTTTAAAATTATTTTTTGGTTGTTCCATAAGCTACTTTTTAGCTAATAGTGTTTCACCAGCAATTGTTTTTTGTCCAACTTTAACTAACGATTCATAATTCTCAAAATAAACGTCAGCTCTACTTCCAAATCTAATCATACCAATTCTTTCACCTTGTTGTAATTGTTGATCCTTTGAAGATTCGCAAACAATTCTTCTGGCAATTAAACCGGCGATTTGAACAACTATTATTTCTTCGCCATGAGTATTTGTTATCTTGTAATAGTTTCTTTCATTGTCTTCACTTGCTTTATCAAGTGATGCATTTAAAAATTTTCCAGGCTTATAAAGTATTTCTGAAATTTTACCTTCACAAGGAGTTCGATTTACGTGACAATCAAATACGTTCATAAAGATACTAATCTTAGTAAATTTTCTATCTTCTAAACCTAATTCTTTTGGACCATCTACTTCATGGACCATCAAAACTTCACCGTCAGCAGGACTGGTTAGATAGTTTTCATCATTTATTGAAATTCGCTCTGGATCTCTAAAAAAATAATAAACCCATATCGATAATACTAGACCAATTAATCCTAGAAAAGTGCTCAGGACATATAAAAATATTGTTACAATGATAGCTATCGCTAAAAATTTGTAACCTTCAGAATGAATTTTTGGGAAAATTTTCTCTAACATAAGCTTCTATTTGATAATTTTTTATTAATATGTATATAAAGCACTAAATTACAATTACTAATATATATTATTCATTTATGGCTAAAATAAAGGTTAAAAATCCAGTTGTTGAACTAGACGGTGATGAGATGACTAGAGTCATTTGGGAATTCATCAAAAGTAAACTGATTTTGCCTTATTTAGATTTGGATATTAAATACTACGATCTTGGTATGAAAAGTCGTGACGATACCGATGATCAAATAACAATAGATTCTGCTAACGCAATTAAAGAACATAGTGTTGGTATAAAATGTGCAACAATTACTCCGGATGAAGCACGAGTTGAAGAGTTTAAATTAAAAAAAATGTGGAGATCTCCAAACGGAACGATACGAAATATTCTTGGAGGCACAGTTTTTAGAGAGCCTATAATTTGTAAAAATATTCCAAAACTTGTTCCAACTTGGACAGACCCCTTAATTATTGGAAGACATGCTTTTGGCGATCAATATAGAGCAACAGATTTTAAAGTACCCGGTAAAGGTAAAATGGAAATAAAATGGACTGCAGAAGATGGCAGTGATGAAATTAAATATGAGGTCTTTAACTTTCCTGGACCAGGAATTGCTTTATCGATGTACAATTTAGATAAATCTATAGAAGACTTTGCAAGATCTTGCTTTAACTATGGAATAATTAAAAAATGGCCCGTTTATCTTTCTACTAAAAATACTATTTTAAAAATTTATGATGGTAGGTTCAAAGATATCTTCCAAGATATTTTTGATAAAGAGTTTAAATCTGATTTTGATAAACTTAACATTACTTATGAGCATAGACTAATTGATGACATGGTTGCTTGTGCTATGAAATGGAGTGGTAAATATATTTGGGCTTGTAAAAATTATGATGGAGATGTTCAATCTGATACTGTGGCTCAAGGTTATGGATCATTAGGGCTAATGACAAGTGTTCTTCTTGCACCAGATGGAAAAACTATGGAAGCAGAAGCAGCTCACGGAACTGTAACTAGACACTACAGAATGCATCAAGAAGGTAAAGAGACTTCTACAAATCCAATTGCTTCAATTTTTGCTTGGACTAGAGGTTTGGCACATAGAGGAAAATTAGATGGTAATGAAGATTTGATTAAATTTTCAACTACATTAGAAAAAGTTTGTATTGATTGTGTTGAAAATGGATCAATGACAAAAGATTTGGCAATTTTAATTGGGCCCTCAAGTAATTATCTAACGACTAATCAATTTTTAGATGAATTAGATGGTCAGCTTAAGAAAAAGCTTAATTAATTAGTTTTTTAATATTTTCAAAAGACTCTTCAATTTTATCAGGCAAAGTTCCTCCAGCTTGTGCAAAGTCAGCTCTGCCACCACCGCCTTTACCCCCAATAACTTCTGAACCAGCTCTAACAATTTTAACAGCATCAAACTTTTCTTCTAATGTTTTGGTAACACCTACAGCTAAGCCAACTTTATTATCATTGATTGCATAAATTATAACTAACCCTTCACCAATTTCTTTTTTGCCTTCATCGATTAGCTTACGTAAATCCTTAAATGGTAAATCCATAATATTTTGAAATCTAACTTTAAATCCATTAATAGTTTGATCGTTGATTTTATTTTTATCTTTATCTTTTAATATTGAGATAACTGAAAGTTGATCAAATTGTCTATTAAGGTCTTTTATTAAAGTTACTTGATCCTTGTTTTGAAGATTAGGTTTTCCTCCTAATTTAATAATCTTTGTCTCTAATTCTTTTATAACTGCCTCATTTTTTTGATCCGACAAATTGGATTGGTTTTCTTTTTCCTTTAAAAAATCAATTAACTGTGCGTCTCTTAATGCTTCAACTCTTCTTACGCCTGCAGCAATAGAAGATTGGCTAATAATCTTAAATTTTCCAATATCAGCTGTGTTTACAACGTGAGTTCCTCCACATAATTCAGTTGAGAAAAATTTACCTTCTTCATCTCCCATAGACAAAACTCTAACTTCATCACCATATTTTTCCCCAAATAATGCTAGGGCGCCATTTTCAACAGCTTCTTTAGGTGTCATTATTCTTGTTTTCACCTCTGACTTTTTTTCAATTATTGAGTTTACATAATGTTCAATTTTTCTAATCTCTTCGTCTGAAATAGGTTTCATATGACTAAAATCAAATCTTAATCGATCAGATTGAACTAAAGATCCTTTTTGGGTTACATGCTCACCCAAAACTCTTCTTAATGCTTCGTGCAATAAATGAGTGGCAGAATGGTAAGCTCTAATATTATTTCTTCTCTGTGTATCTATTTTTAATTCAACACTGTCTTTTAATTTAACTGAACCTTTTTTAACTTTTCCGTAATGAACAAATAAATCCCCTAGTTTTTTTTGAACATCAGACACTTCAAATTCAAAAGTCTCATTAGAGATTATTCCAGTATCTGCAACTTGTCCTCCTGACTCTCCATAAAAAGGTGTTTGATTTGTTATTATAATGCCTTCATCGTTTTTTTGTAGATCTTGAACCTCTTTATTATTTTTAAGAATTAAAGTGACTACACCTTCTGCTTTATCTGTAGAATATCCTAAAAAATCAGTTGCCCCTAAACGATCTTTTATATCAAACCAAATTTGGTCTACCGAACTATCTCCTGATCCTTTCCAATTTTTTTTTGCTAATTCTTTGCTTTCTTTCATTAATAAATCAAACTTCTCCCCATCTACCGTCAGTGATTTATTTTTCAAAATATCTTCAGTTAAATCTAATGGAAAACCAAATGTATCATAAAGCTTAAATGCCACTTCACCAGGCAATATCTTTTCTACTTTCTCTAGCTCTTCATTTAATATTTTTATCCCTCTATCTAATAAAACCAAAAACTTTTCTTCTTCTGTTTTTAATGTTTCTTTTATTAAAGATTGTGCTCTTTCAAGTTCTGGATAATTATTAGACATTTCTTCTAGAAGCGTTTTAAAAATATTATAGAAAACTGGTTTTTTAGAACCAAGTAAATGTGAGTGTCTCATTCCACGTCTCATAATTCTTCTAAGCACATATCCTCTGCCTTCATTAGAAGGTAAAACTCCTTCTGCTAATAAAAATGAACTTGCTCGTAAATGATCTGCTATTACTCTAAAGCTTGATTGATTGTCATCAGTTACTTTAACGTTTAATGTGTCAGATGCAGATAGTATTAGTTTTTTAAAATGATCTGTTTCGTAGTTATCGTGTGTTCCCTGTAATAGTGCCGCTATTCTCTCAAGACCCATACCCGTATCCACAGATGGTTTTGGTAAATTTATTCTCTTATCTTTTGAAATTTGCTCATATTGCATGAATACTAAATTCCATATTTCTATAAACCTATTACCATCTTCGTTTTTAGTACCAGGTAAACCACCCTCTAGATGATCACCGTGATCATAAAATATTTCAGAACATGGTCCACAAGGCCCTGTATCACCCATTGACCAAAAGTTATCTGACGTTGCTATCTTGATTATTCTATCATCACTAAAACCAGCTATTTTCTTCCAAAAGTTAAATGCTTCTTCATCGTCATGATAAACTGTTACATACAGGCGATTTTTATCAATTCCGAACTCTTTAGTTATTAAATTCCATGCGTAACTAATTGCCTCTTCTTTAAAATAATCTCCAAATGAAAAATTTCCAAGCATTTCAAAAAATGTATGGTGTCTTGGTGTATAGCCTACATTTTCAAGGTCGTTGTGCTTACCACCTGCCCTTACACATTTTTGCGAAGTTGTTGCTCTTACATAGTCTCTTTTTTCTAATCCAGTGAATACATTTTTAAATTGTACCATTCCTGAATTTGCAAACATTAATGTCGGATCATTATTTGGAACTAAATTACTAGATTCAACAATCTTGTGATCATTTTTTTCAAAATAATCTAAAAAAGTTGTTCTAATTTGATTTAGTGTTTTGTCAGCCATATAATTAAAATACAGCTTTTTTATTTGATGTCTAGATAAGTGTAGGGAAAAAAGGCGCTTAAATTAAGCGCCTTTTAATAATTAAAGATGACTTTAACTAATTCTTTTTAGATGGAGGTGTTACTTCTTCCTTTGTTTCCAGTTTAGGCTCCTCTATTTGATCTTTTGCTGCTTTTTCTGGATCTAGTGGATTACCTTCAATTTTTTTTGCTATCACTCCAGCCTTTTCTCTAATTGCCATTTCAATTTCTGCAGCAATTTGAGGATTTTGCTCTAAATAAATTTTAGCATTTTCTCTTCCTTGGCCAATTTTTTCACCTTTATAAGCATACCAAGCTCCAGCTTTTTCAACAATGTCAGCTTTTGCACCAAGGTCAACTAATTCACCCACTTTACTAATACCTTTGCCGTACATTAGGTCAAATTCAACAACTTTAAATGGTGGTGCTACTTTATTTTTAACCACTTTAACTCTTGTTGAGTTACCAATAATTTCATCTCCATTTTTAATGGCACCAATTCTTCTAATATCCATTCTAACAGATGAATAAAACTTAAGTGCATTTCCACCAGATGTAGTCTCTGGACTTCCAAACATAACTCCAATTTTCATTCTAATTTGGTTAATAAAAATCATCATTGTGTTCGTGCTTGAGATTGAGCCTGTTAGTTTTCTTAAAGCCTGACTCATTAATCTTGATTGAAGTCCTACATGGTGATCTCCCATTTCTCCTTCAATTTCAGCTCTAGGTGTTAGCGCTGCAACAGAGTCAATTACGATAACAGAAATCGATCCTGATTTAACTAAAGTATCAGCTATTTCTAGAGCTTGTTCGCCAGTATCAGGTTGTGAAATTAATAATTCTTCAGTATCTACACCAAGTTTTTTTGCATAAATTGGATCTAAGGCATGCTCTGCATCTATAAACGCACAAATTCCTCCAGCTTTTTGGGCTTCTGCTAATACTTGCAATGCTAAAGTTGTTTTACCAGATGATTCTGGTCCATAGACTTCAATAACTCTTCCTTTTGGTAAACCACCTATTCCAAGCGCTACATCTAAACTTAATGATCCAGTTGAAATAGACTCGACGTCCATCGCTCTTCTTTGGCCAAGTTTCATTACTGATCCTTTTCCAAAATTATCGATAATTTGGCTCATTGCCGCGTCCAAAGCTTTGTTTTTTTCGTTGCCTTCTGATTGTTGCGCTTTTGTAGATTTAACTACTTTTAGGTTGTTTTTAGTCATTTTATGCCTTTTTTATTAAATAATTAGTGTTCGAATCGTCTTTTAAATGTACACATTTTGTTCTTATTTTCAATAGTTATTTTTTTTATAATAAAATGGCTTAATTACTGTATTTTTAAGTAATTGCTATTCAACAAACCAATGGCTTGAAGAAGTTTAAATTGTGAAAGTAAATAATTTCTTTCAGAATTTGCTAGGCTTATTTTTGAGTTTAATAAAATTGAGTTTGACTGAATAACATCAAGTGTAGATCTTCCAAGACCTGTTTCATATTCAACTGTTATTCCTTCGTTTGCCGTTTCTGCAGCTTTAACTTGCGCAGTAACTGAATTCAATAAACTTTTTGATACTTGAAAGCTTGACCATGCACTTGCAATATTTGCATCATTTGTTTTTAAGGTATTATCTAATAATAATTTTTTTCTATTTTTCAAATTTTTACTTTTATTTAATGAGGCAGTATTTTTTCCACCATTAAAAATTGGCCATGAAATAGTTGCTTTTAATATTTCTTTATCACGCTCTCCAATACTTGAACTTACATTGTCTGATTTTGAACTATTAAAGGATAAAGATGCAGACGGTGATAGATCAGATCTGGCTATAGTTACATCTTGTTCAGATTGTTCATACTCTAACCTTGAAATAATTAAATTTGGATTAGTTGTTTTTGAAATTTCAATTGCTTCATTTAAATCTTTTGGTAATTCAAAAGTTAAATCTGAATTCTTGCTCAAAGTATTAGTATTTACAATTGGGCCTATAATTTTTTCATAGGTTAGCTTAGCTGTAATTGTTTCATTTTTTGCTTGTAAAAATTGTGCTTGTGCACCTGCAAGTGAAGACTCAGATTGTGCTAAATCAGATATAGTAATTTGACCTCTTTCTAATCTTGCTTGATTGGTCTCAACTTGCCTCTTTAAAAGGTTAACGTTATCTTGATTAATCTTAAGTTTTTCATCAGAAAAAACTAAACCTGAATAAGCTTCAATAGCTTGGTACAAAATCTCCTGTTCGGTTTTTAAAAGTTTTGCCTCAGCTAAAGTTAATCCAATTTTACTTTTTTCCATGCTGGCTATACCTGCAAATCCTTGGAATAATTTTTGCTCAATATTTATTGATTGAGTTTTTGGATCGACATCAGTAAAAGAAGAATTAGCACCTGTTCCATCAGTTAGTTTTTCTGTATTTTCTTGGCTCTTAGAACCTGACAGTGTTACACTTGGTAAAAATTCACTTCTTGATATTTTTACATCTTCTCTAGAAACTTGAATATTTTCACGTTCTGCATTTAATACCGGGTTTTCATTGTACGCTTGTAACAATGCTTTTGATAAAGGTACTGAAAAAGCTTTTCCATTAAAAAGAATAATAGCTAAAGATATTAATATTATTTTTTTCATTATTTTTTAAATTTTATTTTTTCAATCTGATGATTACTATTTAAATTCATTATAACTGATGAGCTTTTTATCGCATCTTTAAACATTTGTTGAGTAATTCTTTGATAAGTTTGCATAAAGTTTATCACATCTCCACTGCTCATAATCTTTAGATTTTTCTTGTTTTTTGTTTGAACCCAGAGCTTTCTCTCCTGTTTTAATCTCCATTCTCTTAATAAGCTAAAGTTTTTAGCCTTTAGATACAGTAATCCATCTAATTGTTTGAATAAGGTTTTGTATTTAGTTTTTAATTGATTGTTAACATGGGTTCTCCATTTAGTTCCTTGATCATAAACTTTTTCAAGTGAGTTAATTGGTTTTTTAAGCTGGCTACTTGATTGGGCTCTTGCTCCAACGCACCAACCTTCAAAAATGACCACATCAGGCTTTGTTTTGATTTTATACCACAAACTCTTTTGGCACCTATCATCTATTGCTTTATTAAATGTTGGGATTTGTAAACTTTTAAAGTTTTTATCTTTAATCTGTTTAAAAAAATTTAACATTAAATCTACATCGTGAGTTCCTGGTACTCCTCTTGTCATTAATAAAGGGTGTTTATTTTTAGACAATAATATTCTGTCTTTTCTTGTTTTATAAAAATCATCAATAGAAACTTTAAAAACATTTAACTTAAAATATTTTTTTAAAATTAAAGTTAAAATTGATGAGATAGTTGTTTTGCCTGACCCTTGTCCTCCAGCCAAACCTATCATTAATGGTTTTTTTTTATTAACTTTTTTTGCTATCCAAAAACTAACAGGTATTAAAAAAGATTTGATCATCTTATCTTTATTTTTAAATTTATCCTTCTTTGTTTCTTGAGAAGAGATAAATTTAAAACAATCTTTTTTTACTTTTTTAAAACAATCATTAACTGCTTGCATAAAAAATTACTTATTGTCTAGAGGATGATTTTGCCCATCGTTGACTGCAACATTTTCTAATTCAAACGTATTTATCTCATCTACGCATCCAAGATTAAATCCTGTCATAGCTGGATTGGCCCTTGGATTATGATGTGTGTAAATTCCGCAGTTCGAACAAAAATAGTGTTTCGCAATTTTTGAATGAAATTGATAAAGTTTTAACTTATCTTCACCTTTAATTATTTTAAAATCTTCGTTCTTAACCATAGACATTATTGCTCCTTTTCTTTTACAAATAGAACAATTACATTTTAAAACTTTTTCTAAGTTATCAGGCACGTTTATTTCTGCTTCTACTTCTCCACAGTGACATGTTAGTTTTTTCATTTATATTTCTCCTTTATTTTTTATATTTATTTCAAACATTGCTTCATTTCTTCTGTTCATGGGTAGTGTGAAAGGTCCATCGTAAGTTGCTTTAATAGGTGGGCTCAAAATTATCATATTATCTTTTTTTAATTCATTTTCTAAAATGCTTTTATGTTTAATAAAATTTTTATCAGAAGCCCTTCCTGAGTATCTAATAACCGCATAATAACCACCTTTAATATTTAATATTTTAACATCTGTATTAGACGGGCTCGGTATGTTTTCTTTATTAAATTTTGAAGGTAAATAAAATTGCATGGTCATATTTCCTTTTTTTTCTATTTGGGTGACTGGTGTTGTCATCTTAATCTCTTCATTTTTATCATTGTTGCCTGATATGTAGTTAAATAATTTTCTAAAACTGTTGCCTTCATTTGATATATCTGTTTCAATTGCTAAACGATCAGAATATTTTCTGATTTCATAAACTTCATTTTTTTTCACTACTTCATAGTTTGCTTCTTCATATGACATACTGTTAGAAGTTATAATTAAGCCAAGAAACACAATTGATAGAAATTTTTTCATTTTAATATGAAGCTTAAACTATCTCTGGTTGAAGTTATCCACAAGAGCACAAAATGTAGTTTCAATGTTCACGTTTTGATTCACCTTTGATTCAGTTACAGACTCAAAATACAACCTATTGCGTGTACTGTATAACTAGTCTATAGATTAGAACAAAACAAGAACATGAAATTAACTATTCCCTTTTACTTACATAAAGCTGGAGCTGGCTTTCCCTCTCCTGCAACAGATTACATTGAAGAAGATGTAGATCTTAATATTCACTTAATCAAAAATGTTCCTGCAACTTTTATCATTAGAGTTCAGGGAAAATCGATGACTGATGTTGGTATTTATGATGGTGACTTATTAGTTATTGATAGAAGCTTAAAACCTAAAAATTTTTCAACAGTGGTTGCAAATGTTCATGATGAGTTAGTTGTTAAAAGTTTTGTTAAATCAAAAGATGGTCAATTTTTAACATCAGGTTCAAAAAATATTGAAGATAAAATAATTATTGGAGATGAAACTGAAGTGTTTATTTGGGGAGTTGTGACTTATGTCATCCATTCAACGTACTAAGAAAATAGCATTAGTAGATTGTAATTCATTTTATGTTTCCTGTGAAAGATTATTCAATCCTAAGATTAGAAATAAGCCAGTTGTCGTATTGTCGAATAATGATGGCTGCATTATTGCAAGATCAAATGAGGCAAAGTTTCTTGGTATTAAAATGGGTGAGCCTTACTTTAAAGCTAAAGAAATAATACTTAAAAATAGAGTTTATGTATTTTCTTCAAATTATTCTTTGTATGGAGATTTATCAAGAAGAGTGATGAGAACTTTAAAAAGATTTAATCCTGAATTAGAAATATATTCAGTAGATGAGGCTTTTTTAGATTTGAGTAATTATCCAGATGATGAAGTAGAAGATGTGGGGAAAGAAATTAGAAGCATTGTTTTACAATGGACAGGAATTCCAACTAGCATTGGTATTGCTAAAACAAAAACACTAAGCAAAATTGCAAATCATATAGCAAAGAAAAAACAATCTGGTGTTACAAACTTGATAGGAATTGAAAATATTGATCCACTATTAGAAAAAATAGATATCAACGATGTGTGGGGAGTTGGTAAACAGATGACAAAATTTTATCATCAAAATGGAATTTATAATGCCAAACAATTAAAAAATATGTCAAATACTTGGATTAAAAAAAGTTCTAACGTTTTAAGTTCCAGAACTGCCTTAGAACTTAGAGGTATTCCTTGTATCCCACTAGAAACTAAAACTTCAAAAAGAAAAAGTTGTGTAGTGTCAAGGTCATTTGGTACAAGGGTTGAAAAGTTTCAAGAGTTAGAAGAGGCAGTTGCAAGTTATTGTTTAAATGCTTCAGAAAAAATTAGATCAGAATCTTTAATAGCAAAATCAATAACTGTGTCTGTTAGAACAAGCCCTTTTCAAAATAGAGGGGTGTATTATTCAAATGCTAAAACTATAGATTTTCCAATAGCTACCAATAATAGTATTGAAATAGTTAAAACTGCTTTGATTGCATTAAATGAAATCTTTATTAATGGATACAGATATCAAAAAGCAGGAATAACATTGACTGGTTTAGTTAATTCAAGTGGCAGTACAAATCTATTTTCCACTGAAAAAGATGAGAAAATTAAAGGCTTAATGAGATCTATTGATAGCACAAATTATAAGTATGGACGATCAACATTGAGTTTAGCTAGCGCTGGAGTTAACAAGAAGTGGAATATGAAAAGAGAGCACTCCTCCAAGATAGATACAGCTGATTTTCATTCACTACCAACGATTAGAGCTAATTAAAGATGACTGTTAATTAAGCTTTAAATAACTTGTCAGATAAATTTTGTAAGTCTTCACCCCAAAACACATCTTTTTGGATACGCTTAAAGTCTAAGTCAAACACTGTCGACATTGCTGATGCATAAACTGATCTAGCATCAATTGTTGCATTAAGATCTCTACCATCATACATTTCTTTTCTCTTTAGCCCTGGCCAATCAGTATGTACTTGGCTTTTCTTTAATAACCCCCCTGCCATAAATATTGCTGTTCCATAACCGTGCTCTGTTCCATTTCCACCATTTTGTTTTATTGTTCTTCCAAACTCAGTCACTGTTAAAATAACTGTATCATTATAAGCTTCTTTAAGATTTTCTTTTAAATTCTTAATAATATCGTCCATTTCAACTAAACATTTTGTATGGGTACCATCTACTCCACCTTGTGCAGCATGAGTATCAAAGCCATTAACTTCAAATACAGCAACTCTCGGACCATCTGATTTTCTTAAATATACCGCAGCTTGTTTTGCAAGATTTTTATTTTTTCTTTTTCCATGACCTGAGGAACCACCCATCATTTGCTCATCTTTTCTTTTTTTTATGTAATTCATCATTTCTAAAAGTTCATCTTCAGAACTTTCAGCATAAACTGATCTTAAAAGATCCAAAGTTTCTTTTCGTGGAAGTCTTCCACTAGCTGGAAAATAATTGTTATTTTTTGGTACACCTCTTAGTAACAAAGGCATTGGTAGTGAAAGTGCTAGTCCATCACCTTGAAGTTTTGCAAGTTTCATGGCTCTACCAACCCATCCTGTTTTTTCTTTATAAGCAACTCTTCCTCCAGTCTCCATTAAATTTTGACCTTCAAAATGTGATCTTTGTGTATAGGGAATACTGGTTGCATGGACTATTGACCCTGTGTTCTCTTTCCAACACTCATTAAATCCTTTTAATCGTGGATGTAATGCAAAATCAGAATTAAGTTTAATTGTATTTTCAATTAGAATATTTTTTCTTCTCTTTTCAAAATTTTTATCTCCAATTACCGGAACTGCACAAAGACCATCCATTCCTCCACGCAACATAATAACTACTAAGTTTTTTTTCTTTGATACAGTTGCTAAAGCTGGAAGGTTAAATCCTGCTAAAAATAAGGTTGTAGCAGAACCTTTTAAAAAATCTCGTCTTGATATCTTCATGCTCTTAATACCTCTGGTAGATTGAACAAAATCATATGTTTTTCTTCATTACTCTTAGCTTTTGATACTATCTTTAATATTTTATCTGGATTATCAAAATTTGTTCGTATAATTTTTTCATGAATCTTGTCATCTAATTGATCTTTAATTTTATATTTAAAAAAAGCTTCTTTAGCATACATCAATCTTCTGATTATTAATTCAGTAGACAACCAATCAGTTGAGATATCAGAGTATCCGTTGGGTTGTTGCGATCTGTATGGATGACATCCTATATCTTCTAAACGCCAGTCAGATTCTCTTAAATTTTGAGCAACTGGATAGCCTAATTGAAATTTATCCATCATTTTTTCTGGAACAGGATAAGCATATCCAGCGCCTGACATATTAATTACTTGTAACCACCAATTTTCAGGATTTTGGAATTTTTGATATTTGTCATTATATTCAAAGGCAACTTTAATTGCAGCTTTATGAACTTCAGGTAAATATCCATCTGACCTTTCCCATGCTTTTATAATTGGAACAATCATGTCTTTTGTTGGATTATCAGTAATCAAATATCTACAAAGCTTTGTTGCAATAAATTCTCTACATGAGGGATGATTTACTAGGTCTTTAATTACAATCTTTAAACTTTTTCTTCCTTTTTTATATTCTCTTCCTAAAACTTTTTTTTTTCCGGGTTCATGGCGATCAGACATAAATTTTATGTCTGTTCCATGATCAGATTTTTTTGTCCATTTAGGCCTCCACCCAGTCATAATCTTTGCAAGTTCTTGAACATCCTCTTGTGAGTATCCTCCTTTAGGAGATATTGTGTGAAGCTCCATTAATTCTCTTGCATGATTTTCATTAAGCGTCGCTGGTTTTTTTTCTTTTCTTCTCCACTCTTGTCTACCACTCTCAGATTTGGGACCAATATTATCTTTATTATCTAAATGCATTATCATTGGCCAAGCAATGGTTGCTTCAGTAACCATTGTTTCAAAATTTTTGTCCATGTTAGCTCTTATGAATTCTCTTTGATAAGCCCCAGTTGAATATTGATGCAGTCTTTGTGTTTGACTTATTGTGAAATGATTAGTCCAAAAATACCAAAGTTTTGCAAGTACAGGGTTATTGCTTCTTACTCCTTCTGCATGTCTTATACAAATTTCATTGTTAGGCCAATATTTTCCACCTGTATCATACTCTAGCTGTTTCTCTGCTCTTTCAAAACCTTGTGGATCATTTTTAAATTTTTTTCTTAAAGTTGTATTTTCTTCAACTCTTTGGGTAATCCAATATTTTCTCATTTCTTTTTCCGAATAAATATGTTTTCCCTTCCAATTTAAATCAGAAATTGCTTCTACTTGTTTTTGAGCCCAGCCTAATGGATCTGATGGGGCTTTCTCATCAGGTTTTAATCCAAACGCTACTTTTCTAAAAAAATTCTTCATTTTAATTATTTAATTTTATCAATACTGTTGATATTTTCTAGGGATTTGTCAAATTCGTCTAGGTTTTCTCTTAAAGCAAGAGTTGAAATTGAGTAAATCATAATTAATAATAACACCAAAGGTATAGAGGTAATTACTGAAGCATAGCTTTTTATAAGAAGAATATAAAAAATAATAAACAAAGCTGAACGAATTAAAACAGTTTTTCTAAAAACACTAATGATTGATAAAGAATGTTTTAATAGATTAAAAAAACTCATCTTTGATGGTCCAAAATATCTAGTACCTCTAATTGAAGGTATTGATAACATATCTTTTTCTACTTTTTTTAAAGAACCAGAAAAACTATTCCATGTTGCTTTTTCATTGATCATTTTCTCAACTGTTATCTTTGACAAGCAAGTAAAATTACCAAATCGTATAGACTGACCAGTAAAGGCAAATGTTAAGAATTTATGAAATAGATAACAAATCTTGAAGAATAAACTTTCTGATCTTTTTATTCTCTCACCCACTATTGATTTATCCTTTGATTGATCTGTAAGCTCTATAAAATTTTTAATTTCTTCAGGTCTATCTTCTCCGTCACCATCCATTGGTATCACATAGTCAAATTCTTTTTTTTCATAAATATATTTAAGCCCAGAAGCAATACATCTAGCGTGACCCTTATTATCTTTCATATTAATAATTTGAACAGACTTTAAATTATTTAAATCTGTTGGAAACTCTGGTTTATTTTCGATAGAGGCATCGTTGATTATTATTACTGAAAACTCATCACTTAATGTTGAAACTTGAAAGTTAATATCTTTTAGAAGCTTAAAAACTGACTGCCAATCATTAAATATGGGTATTAAAATTGTTATTTTGTTCATCTATTTCCTACACAAATATTATCGATGCAAATATATTTTGACAATGAATTAAGCTTATCTTTTGTAATAAGCCCTTCCCAAACTGGTCTAGAATTTAGGTGATATGATAAATTTCCAGCATGCCATTCATCGCCAAGGACAACATTAATTGGCAATGTATAATTTTGCTTCCATAAGTATTCAGTTTTAATCGCTATTTCTTTACCTAAATAATCTGTTCTTTTGTCAGTTTCAGTAATTGAAATATAGGCATAAGCAAAAGGTGAAAAAATAAATAAAATCAAAAATGTTGATATAAACCCATTTAACTTTTTAAGATTTATTTGTGCTTGAAAGATATAGATAATAAATACACCAAAAAATAAATAAAATGGGGTCATCCACATTGTTCTTATTTTAGACCCTGTTAACATGGAGGTTAAGAACATTAATCCAATTGGAATTAGATTAATAAATATTAAGAACAATAGCTTCTTATCTTTTAAAGTTACTTTTAACTTAATTTTTTTTATTAAAAAAAACGACATTAAAAAAAATGGAATTAGTATTCCTATTTGTTTACCTAAAAATATTAAAGGGTAAGTTATATGATCTAATAAACTTGAATTCTCAAGCCCTGTTCTGGCTAGCCCATATGTAATCGTAATGTAATCATTGTTAGTTAACCAAATTAAATGAGGAATTAATAAAACAATAAAGACCTCTAAAGATATTAGATATTTAAAATCAAATTTTTGATATTTTTTTACAAAGATTATATAAAAAAATAATAGGACTATTGATATTAGAAGGTAAACAAAAAGATATTTTGATAAAAAACCTATAGCTGCAAAAACTCCAAGTAAAAAACAATGTTTAAAGTTTATTACTTTTTTATCAAATATTTTCCAAGAATAATAAACACACAACGACCAAAAAGGTAATTGGCAAACATTCACATTAAATTCAGGTGTTGTAAAATTATAGAAATAAATACCCTCTAAAAGAAGTATCGATATTAAGCTTAAAGTTTTATTCTTAAAAAGTTCTTCAGCAAATTTAAAAACAATAATAAATGCAGTTACTACAAACAATTGACTTAACAAGTAATAAAACCAGTCTTGTGAACCAAATGCTTGATAAATAACTTCTGGAAAAAATGCACTTCCTGGTGGATGTTTATTAAATCCCCAATCTAAATTACTTCCCCAAGCCAAGGCTTCAATTGTATCAAGTGGTAAATTATTATTTGTTAATGTTGGAATCAATGTCCATAAAATTAAATGAATTATAAGAAAACTATAAAACAATTTATTTATATTGTTTTTATTGATTAACATTTCATTGATTTTATATGAATTAAGCTTGCTTGACACGTATTAATTGCTGAATATACTCCGGCCACTAAATTTATACATATGCCTAAAATCTCAAAACCATCTACTAAAAAGACAATAGCTAAAACAAAAAAAGTTGCTGCTGTAGTCAAAAAAGCTACTAAAGTAATAAAAAAAAATAGTACACCTGAAATCAAAGTAAAGGCACCAATTAAAATTTCAAAAACATATATCCCAAAAGAAACAGAAAAATATATGTGCGATAAACATTTATCTTTTTTTAAGATAAAACTTACTGAATGGAAAAAAGAATTGGTAAAAGCAAATAATGAAGCTCTGTACAATGGGTCAATGGATGACAATAGTGTTTCAGCAGATATTGTTGATCAAGCAAGTTCTTACACAGATAAAACTGTAGAAATGAAAGCAATTAATAGACAAATCAAATTAATTTCTAAAATTGACCAAGCTTTAATGAGAATAAAAGATAAAACTTTTGGATTTTGTGCAGAAACTGCTGAGCCAATTGGATTAAAAAGATTGATGGCAAGACCAGTTGCCCATCTTTGTATTGCTGCTCAAGAAAAGCATGAAAAAGATGAAAAAGTATACGCTGACGACTAAAACTTCAAAATTAATACTTAAGACCTCTTTTTATTAATACTCTAGTTTATTGCCAACTTCTATCTTACCATCATTTAAAGCTGTTAAATATATCCCCATATCAAAGTGATTATAAAAATTTTTTAACGATTGAAGAAAATTAAAATAACTATCATCAGTTTGTGGCTTTAAATTAATTGCTATACATCTTGGTATATTTTTTTCAACTTTAAAAGAAACGTTATTAATTTTAATTATTTTACCAATCCATTCACGTTCTTTCCAAGGCTTAATTCCATCAATACAAATATTTCCCCTAAATATTGAGGCTTCAATCTTTTTATTAGTTTTTTTCTCAAAATCATTGATGCTTTGAACATTTAAAAGTGAAATTGAATTAACAAAATCTACTTTATTTGAAATTGATGTATCAAAAAAAGGAAATTGATTATTTTGCATCAAAACTATTGGTTGTTCTAGGAAGTTTTCTAATTCTATGATTTTTTTTGAAAGTGCTTCTCTCTCACTTAATTGATTGATGTCTATAGTTAAAATTTCTTGATCCTTAAATGTCAATGTTAACTTTTGATCTTTAAATAAAAAATTATATTTATTCAAGGCAGGTGAATTTTTAAGAGTTAAAATTTTATTCCATTTACCTTTTCTTTCATCTGGATTTTTTTCAAATAATTTTGCCTGTTCCAAATCAAGATTTTTAGCAAATGCAAATACTCTGTCTCCAATAATTCCAATATTTTTTTTGATTTTACAACTTTCAATCATCTGAAATGAAACAGATTTAACTGGACAGTAATTTATTGAAGAAATTGTTGCGTTCATATAAAGTTTAAAAATAATATGGCTTATCTTTCACCAAATCAACTTAAACAATATGAAGATGAAGGATTTGTGTCTCCAATTAATATTTTTTCAAAGGAAAAAGTAAAAGAAATAAGAAGGAGATTATTAATCTTATGAAAAAAATAATTTTTATATTAATGGTATTAATCTTTAAATTAAATTTCCTACAAGCAAGCGAGTTGAATTTTATTAACAATCATAACGCAGTTTGTAATAACGGGGAACGAGCTACTTTTACAATTAAAAAAGGTAACTCAAATAAATGGGTTATTATTTTACCTGGTGGTGGAGTGGCCAGAAATAATGATGAATATATTAATCGATCTCAAAACATGAAAGAGCCAGAACAAAAAGCCCATATTTTCAATCAAGGAATAGAAAAAGATCTTGAAAAAAGAGATTACAATATGGTTTTTATTCCATATTGCTCAAGTGATCTTTTTCAAGGAAATCATATCAATTTGATTAATAATAAAGAAGTTCCATTCAAAGGTCGTGTCATTTTTGAGAGCGTAATTGATCAGATTTATTCAAAATTAAAAAAAGCTGATGAGATTATTTTTGCAGGTTATTCGGCAGGAGCAATTGGAATTGGATTTAATGCAAAAAAAATAAGTGAATTTAAAAATGTACGAATAATTGTTGATAGTTTTTGGTTCGATAATGAAACTAAAAAATTTTATCAAGATTTTGAAAAAAAACATGACAGAAGTTTTTTATACAGAAGTTCTATGAAGTTGTGCAATGATAGCTGGGTATCTTGTTTCCCTTCTCGAGAAAATTTTGAAAAAAATAATATCAATGATGTATTTTTAATTTGGAATATAGGTGACAAATACGCAAAAGGTGTAAAAGATAAAGAAGCAATTAAAATAGCTATTAAAAAAGATATAGATTTCTATAACGCTGGATTCAGTATTGAAGCTGAGGAAAGAAAAGTATCAGGTTTTGAAGATTGGGGGCATGTCTTAGCTTGGGATGATAAAACTTATAAAAAAAATTATTTTAATATTAGTCTCCAAGAAGCAGTCACTAATTGGATGGATAAAAAAAGTAATACTAAAGTAATTGAACACTTCTCTAAAAATGAAATAAAAACTAAAAAAAAATCAAATCTATTTGATGGAAAGTATAAATTTAAATTATATAGATCATCAGAAGAAAATAAAACCAAAATTGGAAATGGTAAACTTGAAGTAAAAGATGGAGAATTATTTTTTTTAGTAAAAGAAAGTAAGCTTAAAACTGGTCCAAAAGAATTTTTAAAAACAGCCATGATATCAATAAATAAAGATGGGGTATTAGATGGATCAATTAAGCTTGATATTTTGGATGGTAAAGATCGATCTGAATATTATCATTTTAATGGAAAAATTAATAAAAAAATATGGGGCACTTCTACAAAAGAAACTTTTTTTAAGGTTTATATCGAGATAAAAAAATAAAATTTTATATTTTTGGAATTTGACTACCGATCTTATAAAGATCATACCCTTTTATAACAGCTTCTCTTTTTGCAATATCTAAATACCATCTAGTTAAGTTGTTATAATTTTTAAGACCAATATCATGCCATTCATGTCTTGCAATCCATGGCCAAGTTGCAATATCTGCAATCGTATATTCATTTCCTGCTAAGTATTTTGATGAAGATAATCTTTCATCCAATTCGCTATAAATTCTTTTTGTAATTTTAAAATATCTTTCTTCTCCAAATTCACTTTTACCAGGATTATAATGATGAAATTGATGATGTTGCCCGATCATTGGTCCAATAATTCCCATCTGTGCCATCAACCATTGATTTATAACATTTCGATCTTTTGTTTCATAAAATTTATTATATTTTTCTGCTAAATATATAAGTATTGCTCCAGACTCGAATAATGACTGTCCATTTTCGTGATCTATAATTACTGGTATTTTTCCAAACGGGCTTATCTTTTTAAAATCTGTTTTAAATTGTTCATCTTTTGACAGATCAATTTTAGTAATTTTAAAATCACAACCTATTTCCTCTAACATTATTGTAATTTTTTTTCCGTTTGGAGTATCTGCTGTAAATAATTCTATCACTTTTTAACGCCAAGTCTTTCTTGGGCTGCCTTTGATGTGGTAGTAAATTCAAATCTTAACTTTTCATCAGGTCTAGCATATTTAAAACATCCTCTAGCAGCTAAAGCTCCTTCATGAAATCCTGAAAGTATTAATTTTAGTTTTCCAGGATAGGTACAAATATCTCCGATTGCAAATATACCATTTAGGTTTGTTTCAAAATTTTCTGTGTTAACGGGAATTGTTTTTTTATCTAAGTTTAAACCCCAGTCTACAATAGGACCAAGCTTCATAATCAGTCCAAAAAAGCCCAAAACATAATTTGTTTCTAACTCTTTTAAACTTTCGTCGTCATGTTTTATTTCTATTGATTTAATATTTTGTTCTCCCTTAACTGAGTTTAATTGGTATTTAGTATAAATTTTTAGTTTTCCAGATTTTTCTAATTCTTTAATTTTATCTATACTCAATTGAGCTCCTGTAAATTCATCTCTTCTGTGTATTAAGTTTACATATGAGCTTTTTGATAATTCAATTGCCCAATCTAATGCTGAATCTCCTCCTCCAAATATTGAAATTGTTTTATCCTGAAAAATTGTTTTATCTTTAATTGAGTAAAATAAAGATCGATTTTCATATTTTTCACATTCTTTTGGCGAAAATTTTCTTGGCTCAAACGATCCCACACCACCAGCAATAATTATATTAGGTGTTTCAAACTCTTTATTTTTATTTGTTTTTACAATCCACTTATTATTAACTTTATTAACTTCTTCTACTCTTTCATTAAGATGAAATTTAATATTAAAAGGCTTTATTTGTTTGATTAAATTATTAGTTAATTCCTCTCCAGTACATTCTGGAACTGCTGGAATATCATAAATTGGTTTGTCTGGATAAAGTTCAATACATTGGCCTCCAATTTTATCTAAATTATCAACTATCTCACAATTCAATCCAATTAAACCTAGTTGATGAGCACAAAATAATCCTGTTGGACCTGCGCCAATTATTAATGCATCTGTTTTAATCATTTAACCTTGTTTTGATGGAATGCTAACTGTTAGTCCATCTAATTCATCTGAAACTAATATTTGACAACTCAATCTACTGTTTTGTTTTGGTTCAAACGCCATATCTAACATGTCTTCTTCTCCGTCTTCTTTTTTTGGAAGTTTATCAAACCATTCTTCTTTGACATAAACATGACAAGTAGCACAAGCCATTCCACCACCACAATCAGCATCAATTCCAGGAATGTCGTTTTGAACAGCGCCCTCCATTACACTCAGCCCGTTAGAAACTTCTATGGTATGAGACTTTCCATTATCTTCTAAGTATGTAATCTTTGGCATATATCTAAATATAATGAGATAAAAAAAAGGGCAAGTATGTAAAAACATACCTGCCCTTCTTCTAATTATTTAACGAGTAAAACTACTTAGCTCTACCAGGTTGAGACATTGCTGCTGCCCAAATGATTAGACCAAAAGCGATCTTGTTCAAAAAGTCAGCTGCGTTGTAAATCACGTTTAGTGAGCTTGCGTCCATTCCACCAGTCATGTAACCAAATACATAACCTAATGGGTAGATAGCCCAACCAACTGTAACGATCATTCTCATTGCACCAAATGCAGTAACAAGAGCCTTGTTTCCACTTTTCGCTGCATTTTTTCCTGCTTCGCCTGAGAATACTTCATAAAGAATGTAGAACCATCCAGCCATACCGATTACAAAACCAAGTGTAGTGTTGATGTATCCTGCTTCTCCTAAGTATCCACCGATTAACATTACTAAAGTACCAATCATCAATCTCCAGAAAATTCCAGAGTTTGCTTTATTTACTGCTGCAAGAACAAAATAGAATTCTAACATCAATAATGGAACTGTAATTAACCAGTCAATATATCTGTATACTGTTGGTGACTCACCAGTCATAACCCACACATCTCTCATGTACATGTAGTGAATAAATGCAATACCAGTAACTAGTCCTGCAACAGTGATTGAAACTCTCCAGCCAGCTGGAACCGATGCTCTTTCAATAAAAAAGAATGCCGTTGACGCTAATAACGCCATTGACACAAGCCAGAATGAAATTCCAACAAAGTCATCAGAAGCTAACAGTGTAGTTTCTGCGTTTGCTACACCTGAAACACCCATTAGGGCTATAGCTGTAAGAGCAAACAATTTTAGTTTTTTCATAAAAAACTCCCTCTTTCGTTAGTTTTTAACTTTTTAGTTTATATAAACTAGACTTAAACAAATGCTTAAGTCATGTTGAGGATTAACTATCAAAATAATTAAGTTTTTAGAAGGTTTAATTGCCTCTAATTTGTATTGATTTTACTTACTTTTTGAATTTTAATACAATTTTTAATTTAATAAGTCTTAAAATATCAAAATAAAGAATCATTAGTGATGAATAAAAAATTCAGTGAAATTTATCAAAACTCTATAAAAAAACCTGAAGATTTTTGGCAAGAAGTGTCTAACGATATTTTTTGGTTTAAAAAACCAACAAAAATTCTAAACAAATCTAATCCTCCTTTTTATAAATGGTTTGAAGATGGGGTGACTAACACCTGTTATAATGCTTTAGACCTTCATATCGATGAAGGTAGAGGTGAAAAATTAGCTTTAATCTATGACAGTCCCATAACTGACAACAAAAAGCAGTTTACCTATAAAGAATTAAAAGAAAAAGTTTCAAAATTTGCAGGAGCTTTAAAAAACCAAGGGGTTAATAAGGGAGATAGAGTTATAATTTATATGCCCATGATCCCAGAGGCAGTTATTGCAATGTTGGCTTGTGGAAGAATTGGAGCAATTCACTCAGTAGTATTTGGTGGTTTTGCATCTAGTGAATTAGCAAGCAGAATCGATGATAGTAAAGCAAAAATATTAGTTACAGCTTCGTGTGGTTTTGAACCTGGAAGAACTGTTGAGTACAAACCTCTAGTGGAGGAGGCCATAAAAATGGCATCACATAAGATAGAAAAATTAATCCTATTTCAAAGATCTGGAAATGAAGCAAATATAAATGCTCCAAAAGAAATCAGTTGGGATGAAGCTCTTTCAAATGCAAAAGAAGTAGATTGTGTTGAAATGAATTCAAATGATTTAGCTTATATTTTATATACCTCAGGAACTACGGGTGTTCCAAAAGGAATAGTTAGAGATATTGGTGGTCATATAGTTGCTCTAAAATGGACTATGAAAAATATTTATAATATTGATGCGGATGATGTCTGGTGGTCAGCAAGTGATATTGGCTGGATAGTTGGTCATTCTTATATAGTCTATGCTCCTTTGTTTAAAGGTTGCACCACAGTACTATTTGAAGGAAAACCTGTTGGCACTCCAGATGCTGGTGCTTTTTGGAAAATAATTTCTGATTATAAAGTAAAATCACTTTTTACTGCACCAACTGCTTTTAGGGCTATTAAAAAAGAAGACCCTGAGGGAAAGTTTTTTTCTAAGTATGATTTAAGTAAATTTGAGTCATTGTTTTTAGCTGGTGAAAGGGCGGACCCAGATACCATTAAGTGGGCAGAAAATTTATTAAAAGTTCCTGTAATTGATCATTGGTGGCAAACTGAAACTAGTTGGGCAATTAGTTCTAATTGTACAGGAATTGAAATGATGAAAACAAAGTATGGCTCCGCTTGTAAGGCTGTTCCTGGTTATGACGTTCAAGTTATGAAGCCAGATCAAACTTTAGCAAAACCTAATGAGATGGGAGATATAGTTATAAAATTACCTTTGCCTCCTGGGACTTTTCCAACACTATGGAATGCAGATAAAAGATACAAAGATAATTACATGACCAACTATGATGGTTACTATGAAACTTATGATGCGGGTCATATAGATGAAGATGGTTACATTTGGATTATGTCTAGAACAGATGACATTATTAATGTTGCAGGTCACAGATTATCAACTGGAGCAATTGAAGAAGTTTTATCAGAACACCAATCAGTTGCTGAGTGTGCAGTATTAGGCGTTGCGGATAAACTAAAAGGACAATTGCCAATTGGTCTGGTCGTTCTTAAATCTGGTGTTGAAAAAGATCACGCAACAATTTCAAAAGAGTGCATTCAGATGGTTAGAGATAAAATTGGTCCTGTTGCTGCATTTAAGATTGTAATTGTTATTAAAAGATTGCCAAAAACAAGATCTGGAAAAATATTAAGAGGAACAATAAGAAAAATTGCTGATGGGGAAGATTATAAAATGCCAGCAACTATTGATGATCCTGCAATTTTAACTGAGATAAAAGAAGACTTAATGAAAAATAATATTCTTAAATAATGATAAAGACATATTTATTTTTAACTATTGCAATTTTTTGTGAGGTAGGTGGAACAATGTTATTACCCGTGTCACAAAATTTTACCAAAATAATTCCAACCACAACACTTGCAATTTTGTATCTATCTTCATTTTACCTTTTAACATTTGTGGTTGATAAACTTCCTATCGCTATTGTTTATGCAACATGGAGTGGCCTTGGTATATTTACAATTGCAATATTAGGATATATTTTCTTCAAACAATCACTATCATGGCAGGCTGTTTTAGGGTTATTCTTTATTGTTACTGGTGTTGTTCTGGTAAATAGCTTTACTATAAAAACTATTTAAAATTTTAAAGGCTTACCGTCAGGTTCTCCCAATATCTTACCATCTCTCATTTTGATTTGGCCAGCAATAATTGTTGACACGGGAGTTCCCTTAAATTCATACCCATCAAAAGGTGACCAAGCACATTTACTTTCAATATTTTCATTTTTAATTGTAATTTTTTTATTCATATCAACAATTGTAAAGTCTGCATCAAATCCTTCTTTAATAAAACCTTTATCTTGAATGCCAAAAATTTTTACTGGATTTTCACATATAGAATTCATTAATTGTTCTAAACTTAATTTTCCATCATTAACATGGTTTAACATAACTGGTAAAAGTGTCTGAACACCTGGCATTCCAGATGGTGAATTGGGATATTTTTTTTCTTTATTTTCTTTTAAATGTGGAGCATGATCAGACCCAATTGTGTCATTAAGATTATTTTTTACTCCATACCATAACCTGTCATAATGAGACTTATCTCTTATTGGTGGGTTCATTTGAGCATATGTTCCAAGTTTATCATAACAATCTGGGGCGTAGATTGTTAGATGTTGAGGTGTTATCTCAAATGTGATGTTACCTTTGTGCTGCGATAAAAAATCAATTTCTTGTTTTGTTGTTACATGAAGGATGTGTGCTTTTTTTTTATATCGCTCAGCTATTCTTACAATTCTTCTAGTCGATGAAATTGCACATTCTTCACTTCTCCAAATTGGATGTGAGTGAACATCTCCATCTTTAATTAATTTTTTATTCCTATTTAAAATTTCTTCATCTTCAGAGTGAACTGAAACAACTTTAGAGCTACTTTTAAATACTTTCTCAATATCTTCTTCAAATTGAACCAATAGATTTCCTGTCGAAGAACCAGCAAAAAGCTTAATTCCACAACATCCTTCTAAGTTTTTTAAGTCTGCTAACTCATCAGCGTTGTCTGGTGTTGCGCCAAAATAAAAAGCATAGTTGCAATACATTCTATTTTTTGCAAGATCTAATTTCTTTTGAAATTCAATTTTATTAGAAGTTGGTGGATTAGTATTTGGCATTTCAAAAACACTCGTTATTCCTCCAACAATTGCTGCCTTACTTCCAGAATGAAGATCTTCTGTGTCAGTTGATCCGGGTTCCCTAAAATGAGTTTGAGTATCAATACATCCTGGTAAAACAGTTAATCCCTTGGCATCAAAAACTTCTTTTGCTTCACTATCAATTTTACCAATTTCTATGATTTTACCATCTTTGATTGCTATATCTTGATCTTTAAGATCTTTATCTATGTAGCAAGAACCGTTTTTAATTATTAGATCTAACATTTATGAAAAAAGTAATTATATTATATTAAGACATCAATCAATTATGAATAATCAAAATGTATACATTTTAGAAGATAGAGGAATTCTGTATATAAACGGTGCAGATGCTAAAGAATTTTTACAGAATATGATTAGTAATGACATTAATAAAGTAAGTGAAGACAGTAGTTGTTTTGCATCACTATTAACTCCTCAAGGAAAATTTCTTTTTGCTTTTATTATCATAAAACACAAGTCTGGCTACTTCATTGACTGTGAAAAATCTCAAACAGAAGCACTTTTCAAACAACTTAATGTCTATAAACTTAGATCAAAAGTTGAAATTATGAATCTTAGTAACGAATTTGTTGTAGCTGCGTTTAATAAAGAAAAATTTTTAGAATTTGAAGGATCAAAAGATATTGCTGGGAACACAATTAAATATAGAGAAGATTCTATTTTGTTAGACCCAAGAAATAAAGATTTAGGTGCAAGGCTTATCATCAATTTAGAAAAGCTTTATCTGTCTTTAAAAAAATTAGAGCTAAAAGATTCCTCAATTGCTGAATATTATAAATTGAGTCATCAATTAGGAATTCCTCAAAAAAACATGAATGAATTACAGAATAAGCTATTTGGAATTGAATGTAACTTTGAAGAATTGAATGGAATAGACTTTAAAAAGGGCTGTTATGTTGGGCAAGAGAATACTGCAAGAATTAAATTAAAAAATAAACTTTCAAAAAGATTATTACCTATTTATTTAATTGAAGGAGAAATAAATCAAGATGATTTAATCTATAATGGTGATTTTGAGATAGGAAAAGTTTTAATAAGTAATAAATATCCTTTTGCTTTAATTAAATATTTGGATGATAATTTTAATCAAGAAAATGAGTTTAAAAGCAAAAACGCTAAGTTAAAAATCAAAATTCCTAGTTGGATTAATTAGTGCGTCAGAATAAATGCATGACAAGATTGTATCAAATTGATAGGTTTTAATATGGAGTTTACTGAAGAAGTAAAAAAAGCAACCGATCCAATTTATCAAAAAATCTCTAAGGTTTTACCTGAGATTGAATGGTCAGTTCATGCTCCCTATATTCATAGAATTAATCAATTAAAAAAAGAAAAAAATGCGGTTATTCTTGCGCATAATTATCAAACACCAGAAATTTATCATGGTGTAGCAGATTTTGCAGCTGACTCTTTGGCTCTAGCAGTAGAAGCTTCAAAAACTTCAGCAGACATTATTGTAATGGCTGGTGTACACTTTATGGCAGAGACAGCAAAATTAATGAGTCCACAAAAAAAAGTTTTGTTACCTGATATGCTTGCAGGATGTTCCTTGTCGTCCTCTATTACAGGTAAGGATGTAAGATTATTAAAAGAAAAATATCCAGGTGTACCTGTTGTTTCCTATGTAAATACTTCGGCAGATGTTAAAGCTGAAACTGACATTTGTTGCACATCAGCTAATGCTGTTAAGATTGTTAATTCTCTTGGTGTTAAAAAAGTTATATTTCTACCCGATGATTATTTAGCTAAATATGTAGCTTCTCAGACAGATGTTGAAATTATTGCTTGGAAAGGAATTTGCATTGTTCATGACCAATTTAATGAAAAAGAAATTCACGATATAAGAAAAAATAATCCAGGAATAAAAATTATTGCACATCCTGAATGTCCACCCGATGTAATTAAGGCAAGTGACTTTGCTGGTTCAACTTCAGGAATGATCAAATATGTAGAGGACAATCAACCTAAAAAGGTAATGATGGTTACGGAATGTTCTATGAGTGATAATATTCAAGTGGAAAATCCTAATGTTGAATTTATTAAACCATGCAACCTATGTCCTCATATGAAAAGAATTACTCTACCAAAAATTTTGGCCTGTTTAGAAAATGAAACTGGTGAGATAATTATGGATAATGAAACTATCAACAAAGCAAGAATACCCGTTGAAAGAATGACTGCTATTGGCAGATAATAAATGTGCCTAAAATTAAATTAAGCAACTATTATATCAGGAATAAAGTTAAGCTTGCATTAAATGAGGATCTTTATCCAAATGGAGATATTACTTCAAGTTTAGTTAAGAATAGTAAAGTTATAAAAATCAAATTAATTTCAAACCAACAAGCTGTAATTGCTGGCTTAGAGTTTGTTAAACAAACCTTCAAATTAATTGATAATAAAATTAAATTTATTATTAAAAAAAAAGAAGGTTCAATAGTCAAAAAGAACGACGTAGTAGCAACAATTGAAGGTAGGGCTGAAAATATTTTAATTGGTGAGAGGGTTGCTTTAAATTTTTTAAGTCATATCTCTGGAATTGCTACTAAGACTAATCAATTTGTTAAATTAGCTAATAAAAAAACTAAAATTTGCTGTACTAGAAAAACAATTCCAACCTTAAGAGTAATACAAAAATATGCCGTTACGTTAGGTGGTGGTACAAACCATAGGTTTAATTTAAGTGATGAATTTCTTATTAAAGACAATCATATTGCAAGCTCTGATATTAAAACTTTAGTATCTCTTGCAATCAAAAATAAAAAAGGAAGAAAAATTACAGTAGAAGTTGATAATTTAAATCAGCTCAAAAAAATAATGGGTTTAAAATTTAATACTGTTTTGTTTGATAATATGAACAATAAAACACTCAAGGCAGGTGTTAGAATGGCTAAAAAACATTATGAAACAGAAGCTTCTGGGAACGTTAATTTGAAATCTATTAAAAAAATTGCAGCAACGGGTGTCGATAGAATTTCAATTGGAAGTATCACTCATAGTGTACCAGCTATAGATTTTAAATTTGAAATCTAATTTTTTTTAGAAAGTTCAGCTTGTGCAGCAGCTAATCTTGCTACTGGAACTCTATATGGTGAGCAAGAAACATAATCCAAACCTGCATTAGCACAAAAGTGAATACTTTTAGGGTCTCCACCATGTTCTCCACAAATTCCAAGTTTAATTTTTTTATTAGTTTTTCTTCCTTTTTCAACTGCAATTTCTATTAAATCACCTACTCCGTCATCAATAGAGATAAATGGATCTATAGAAAAAATCTTATTCTCAAGGTAATCATTTAAAAATTTACCACTATCGTCTCTACTTAAACCGAATGTTGTTTGAGTTAAGTCATTAGTTCCAAAACTAAAGAACTCAGCGTGTTTAGCTATATCATCAGCTTTAATTGCTGCTCTTGGTAATTCAATCATTGTACCAACTAAATAATCTATTTTAATTTTTTTATCCTTTTGAACTTCTTTTGCAACTCTGACTACTAAATCTTTCATTATTCTAATCTCAGCTTCAGTTGATACTAAAGGGATCATAATTTCTGGAAATGCCGACTTAATATTTTTTATCTTAAGTTCAGATAAAGCCTCAAAGATTGCTCTACATTGCATTTCATAAATTTCTGGAAAAGAAATTCCCAATCGACACCCTCTATGACCAAGCATCGGGTTTTGTTCATGTAACTCGTTAATTCGAGACTCAATTTCTTTTAATGGTAACCCCACGACTTTTGCTACATCATTAATTTCTTTTTCTGTTTTTGGAAGAAACTCATGTAATGGTGGATCTAACAGTCTCACTGTGACAGGAAGACCATTCATAATTTTGAATATTTGTACAAAATCTTTTTTTTGATGTGGTAAAAGTTTTGCTAGCGCCCTGTTTCTATCTTCTACTGTTTTTGATAAAATCATTTCTCTAACAGATAAAATTCTCTCTTCATCAAAAAACATATGTTCGGTTCTACAAAGTCCTATACCTTCTGCTCCAAAGTCTCTTGCAGTTTTTGTATCTAATGGTGTTTCTGAATTCGTTCTTACTTTTAGTTTTCTAAAATTATCTGCCCAGCTCATTAATTTGGAAAAGTCTCCTGAAATTTCTGGTTTAACCGTTGGCACTTCTCCTAGGATAATTCTTCCTGTTGAACCATCAATTGTAATAATGTCTCCCTCTTTAATTTCAATAGAAGAAGTTTTAAAGGTTTTCGCTTCATAATTAATATCAATCTCACTAGAGCCAGAAACACATGGTCTACCCATTCCTCTTGCAACCACTGCAGCATGACTAGTCATCCCACCCCTTGCTGTTAAAATTCCTTTTGCAGCGTGCATTCCATGAATATCTTCAGGTGAAGTTTCTACACGTACTAAAATAGTATCCTGCATAACATTGTTTAATCTTTCTGCTTCCTCTGATGTAAAAACAACCTTACCACTTGCAGCACCTGGAGATGCTGGCAAACCGTTTGCTATAACGTTTAGTGTGCTTTTTTCGTCTAATGTAGGGTGTAACAATGTATCTAAAGAAGCTGGATCTATTCTCATTACTGCTTCTTTTTTAGAAATCAATTTTTCTTTAACCATATCAACTGCAATTCTAACAGCTGACTTTGAAGTTCTTTTTCCCGATCTTGTTTGTAGCATCCACAATTTATTATTTTCAACTGTAAATTCGACGTCTTGCATATCTTTGTAGTGCTTTTCTAAAATTTTTAAAATCTTATCTAATTGTTTAAATACTTTTGGCATAGCTTCTTCCATCGAAGCTTCTTTTGCTTTTGCATCTTTTCTTGCTTTTTTTGTTATATACTGAGGAGTTCTTGTACCTGCCACCACATCTTCTCCTTGAGCATTAATTAAGTATTCACCATACACTTCATTAACCCCATCTGATGGATTTCTTGTAAAAACAACACCAGTTGCACAATCATTACCCATATTGCCAAATACCATTGATTGAACGTTAACTGCAGTTCCCCATTCAGCAGGAATTTGGTTTAGTTTTCTATAAACTTTTGCTCTGTTACTTTCCCAAGATAGAAATACCGAACTAATAGCTCCCAATAATTGATCATATACGTTCTGGGGAAATTCTTTTTTGGTTTGATCTTTAATAACTTTTTTAAAATCATTAATTAATCCCTCCCAATCATCTGCATCAAGATCTGTATCTAAAAGAACACCTTTGGTTAATTTGTAATTTTCAATTAATTCTTCAAAGTGATAGCCCTCAACACCCATAACAACATTGCCATACATCTGAATAAATCTTCGGTAACTATCTTTTGCAAATCTGCTATTAGAAGTTTTTTTTGATAGTGCAATAACAGTCTTATCGTTTAATCCTAAATTCAAAATTGTGTCCATCATGCCAGGCATTGAAACTCTTGCACCAGATCTAACAGATAATAATAAAGGATTTTTTAAATCACCAAATTTTTTTCCTACTTCTTTTTCAATAATTTTTAATTCCTTTTTTATAGTATTAACAATTTTTGAATTTAATTTTTTCTTATCTTTGTAGAATAATTCACAAACTTTTGTTGAAATTGTAAATCCAGGAGGAACTGGCAGTCCCATTCTGCCCATTTCAGAAAGGTTTGCCCCTTTTCCACCTAAAAAATTTTTAGGATTTTTAATTTTTTTTGAATTTTTTGATTTAAAATTTAAAATTAGCTTATTCACTGTTTGATTTCTATATTTGAAAAATTTATGTAATTATCAAATGTTCTACATAACATTTGTAAAAGTTCCAATCTGTTTTTTTTAATATTTTTATCATCATCATTGACCTTAACATTGTCAAAAAACTCTGAAGTTGTTTTTTTAGCGCCAGCAAGAATTTCAAGTGTTTCTCTGTAGTTTTCATCTTTGCCAATATTTGTAAAATATTTTCTTATTTCATTAATTTTTTTAAATAGGTTTTTTTCATAGTCATTTTTAAAAATACCAGGGTCAGTTGTATTTGACAGTTCAAGATCTGTATTTTTCAACTCACTTTCAAGTATACTGTAAGCTCTTTTGTAGCTTGTAATAATGTCCTCTCCTATAACTTTGCTGATTAGCCCACTAAGTGTTGAAGCTTTTTTATATATTTTGTTCATATGATCTAATCCATGTGCTTTCATACTGGCTTCTATTACCTCTGGTCTAATCTTTTTCTCTTTCATGTAGTATTTTAATCTGTCCATTAAAAAATCGGATAATTCTTTTTGAGATGAATCGTTTGAAAAAATAAACCCTTGGTCTTTATGTAGTGAAGTGGAATAACTAATAAGATCTTTGATTTTAAACTCTTTATTATTATCAATTAATAGCTTTATTACACCAAGTGCAGACCTTCTAAGCGCATAAGGGTCTTTTGAGCTAGTTGGTTTTTGGTTAATTCCAAAAAAACCTACTAACGTATCAATTTTGTCAGTTAAAGCTAAAGCAATACTAAACGGTTTCTTTGGAGTTTTGCTATCAAGACCTACTGGTTGATAATGTTCACTTATTGCTAGCGCTATCTCTTTATCAAAACCTTGCACTTCAGCGAAATGTCCGCCCATAATTCCTTGAAGCTCAGGAAATTCACCAACAATATCAGAAACCAAATCAACTTTGCAAATCGATGCTGATAGTTCAACTTGATCTTTACTAATTAATAATTCATCAGAAATCATTCCTCCAAGTTTTCTCATTCTTTGAATCTTGTCAAAATAAGATCCAAGACCTTTAAAATAATTCATATTTTTTAATTTTGAAACTTGTTTAACTAAATTTTGAGATTTATTTTTTTCCCAAAAAAATTGAGCATCACTTAATCTTGCTTCTACAACCCTTTCATTACCCATCTTAATATAACCTTTTTCATCTTTGTTATTTGCCACAACTAAAAATTCATTAGTAATTTTTCCTTTTTTATCAAATGTTGGAAAATATTTTTGATGGTGTTGCATTGTGATAATCAAAATTTCTTTTGGAATATTCAAAAATTTCTGATCAAATTTACATACCAAAATATTTGGTTGCTCAACTATATCTGTAACTTCATCTAAAAGTTTATTATTAGGCTCGATAATGAAATTATTTTTTCTAGATATTTTTTCAATTTCTTTAACAATAAATTCTTTTCTCAATACGTGATCTATAATTATGCCAGATTGACTAAAGAAATCTTTGTAACTTTTAAAATTTTTAAATATTTTTTTTTTATCTTCAAACTCTTTGTCAATAAATGTTGTGTTAGAGGCTATTAAATGATGAAATTTAAAATTTAAACTTTTATCATCAAAAACTGCTAGGATGGATTTTAATGGTCTCGCCCAACTAAGGTTATAGTTTCCCCAGGTCATAGATTTTTTCCATTGTAATTTATCAAGGATTATAGGTGTATATTCTTGAAGTAAATCTATGGTATTAATTTTAGTTGATGCTTTCTTGAAAAAATAAAATTCTCCTTTTTCCAATGTTTTTTTAAGAAGATCTTTTTTTTCTATTTGATTTGACCTTAAAAACCCCTCAATAGCTTTTTCTGGAGCTTTAACATTTGGTCCTTTTATTTCTTCAGCTTTTTGTATTATTTCTTTAGATAGGCCTTCAAATAAAATTATAAGACGATTTGGTGTTGAAAATGAAGAACTTTTTTTGAACAGAATTTTTTTTTCCTCAAATAAATTTTGAAAATTTTCTAATAAAACATTACGTGAGTTACTCTGTAAACCAGCTGGTATTTCCTCACTAAACAACTCTATAAAAAAATCTGACATTAATCTGTTTGATTGCTTAACCAACTTTCGGCGACTGCTTTTGTAATGTCTCTAATACGCCCTATATAACCCGCTCTTTGAGCAACACTTATAACTCCTCTTGCATCTAAAATATTAAATGCATGGCTTGCTTTTAGACATTGATCATATGCAGGTAGTGAAATTTTTTTATCTACCAATGCTTTTGCTTCAAGCTCGAACATATCAAACATTTTGAATAGATTTTCTGTATTGGCATGTTCAAAATTATATGCTGAAAACTCTTTTTCAGCTTGAAGAAACACATCCCCATATTTTACACCTTCATCATTCCATAGTAAATCATAAACATTTTTCATTTGTTGAGTAAACATGCAAATTCTTTCGAGGCCATACGTGATTTCAACTGACACAGGTTTGCATTCAAATCCAGCCATTTGTTGAAAGTATGTAAATTGAGTAATTTCCATTCCATCACACCAAACTTCCCATCCTAAACCTGCCGCACCTAAAGTTGGACTTTCCCAATCATCTTCAACAAATCTAATATCATGTTCTTTATGATTAATACCGATTACAGCCAAACTATTTAAATAAAGTTTTTTGATGTTATCTGGTGAGGGTTTTATTAAAACTTGGAATTGATAATAATGCTGTAATCTATTTGGGTTTTCTCCATATCTTCCATCAGTGGGTCTTCTTGATGGCTGAACATAAGCTGCTTTCCATAGCTTAGGACCTAATGATCTTAAAGTTGTAGCAGGATGAAAGGTTCCTGCACCAACTTCTATGTCATATGGCTGTAGAAGAATACATCCCTGTTTGCTCCAATATTTTTGAAGATTCAAAATAGTATCTTGAAACGATTGAAATTTAGGTTTTATAATTTTTTCCTTAGAAGCCATATCTTTGCCAGATAGATCTTTCCTCTAAAATATTTGCTAGTTGATCTATTTGATTGCTAGAGGAAGATAATTTCTTACTTAACCAACCCTTAGATTTTTCAAATTTTTTGATAATCACATCTTCACCAAATTTTTCTTTTAAAATTTCATTAGCATTACCTAATCCATCAATAAGACCAAGTTCTTTTGATTTACTACCCGCCCAAAACTCTCCTGAGAACAATTCAATCCCATCCTTTTTAAGTTTAGATCCTCTACTTTCTTCTACAACTTTAATAAAATCTTTATGTAAATCTAATTGAATATTCTTAAGTCTCTCAATATCTTCTGACTTCTCTTCTTGAAAAGGATCTAATGAGCTTTTATTTTTTCCAGCTGTATGAACTCTTCTTTCTACACCAATTTTTTTAATTAGTTCTGTAAATCCAAATGATGAATAAATAACCCCTATTGATCCAATAATTGAACTTGAATTTGCATATATCTCATCTCCTGCACAAGCTATTAGGTATCCACCAGAAGCTGCAACATCTTCTGCGAACACTATTACTTTTATTTTGTTTTTCTTAGCTTGAGCTCTAATAAATTTGTAGATTAAATGTGATTGGACTGGTGATCCACCTGGTGAATTTATAGTAATTGCCACTGCTTTTGCTTTTTTTAGTGAAAAAGCCTTTTCTATAATCTCTTCTTGTCCTGCAAAATCTATGCCCTGTTTAAACTTTCCAGCATTGCCAATTACGCCATTTAGCTTGATATGAGCTATTATTTTTTTCTTTTTAAAAAAAGAGAACATTGTTAATCCTTATAGAATTTTTGATTTAATATAAAGCCTACTTATAGTTGAAGATTAAGGTGCGTCAATTGATAAGTAATAAATATAACTTAATTATACTAACTTATTTTTTATGGGAACTGTAGTTCAACTTAAAAACCAAATAAATAATTCATATTATCAGCTAAAAGATTCTGTTGATGAAAAATTAGTTTTAGTTGAAGAAAAGATTAAATCAAAACTCTTGAGTGAAGTTGATCTGGTTAAGAAAATGACTGAATATCATATCGACACTGGTGGAAAAAGATTAAGAGCCCTACTAACGCTTGGGTCAGCTAAGTTATGTGGCTACACTAAAGGAGGTCGAGATATTAATTTAGCAGCATGTGTAGAAATGATACATGGGGCCACTTTAATGCATGATGATGTCATTGATCTTGGAAATATTAGAAGAGGTAAAAAAACATTAAATTCAATTTGGGGAAATCACTCTTCTGTATTAATTGGTGACTATCTTTTAAGTAGATGTTTTGAAATGATGGTCGATGATGGGAATATAGAAGTTTTAAAACTTTTATCCTCAACTTCGTCAAAGATCGCTCAAGGAGAGGTATTACAACTACAACACAAAGGTGAAGTAGACATGTTAGAAGAAACATATTTTAAGATTATTACAGCAAAAACAGCTGAACTTTTTTCTGCTGCAACTAAAGTTGGTGCAATTTTATCTAATAAAGAAATAAAAGAAAAAGAGGCACTAGAGTTTTATGGAAAAAACTTAGGCTTAACATTTCAAATTGCTGATGACACATTAGATTACAATTCTGATCTAAAATTTTTTGGTAAAAAAATTGGTAAAGATTTTCTTGAAGGTAAAATTACTTTACCTGTTATTTTGTTATTTCAGAATGTATCGTCAATAGAAAAAGATAAGTTAAAAAATATTTTTAAACAAGAAACAAGATCAAATGAAGATTTAAATTTTACCTTAGAGCTTATTAAGAAGTACAACATAATCAATGAATGCTACAAAAAAGCTGAACATTTTATTAACCTTGCATCAAATTCTTTAACTGTATTTAAGGATAGTGATGAAAAAAAGATTTTAGAAAGTCTTACATCATTTAGTCTACAAAGAACCTTTTAGGGGCTTAATAAAGATTTAACCCAGTTTCCCTCAGTATCTTTAGTATATTTAAGTCTTTCATGAATTCTGCTATCTCCATCTAACCAAAATTCTATACTTATGGGTATTAAATTCCAACCTGACCAATGCTCTGGTCTTGGTACATCATTTTTATTACTATATTTTTTTTTATATTCCTCTATTGAGTTTAAAAGCTCATCTCTATTATTTAATACAGTGCTTTGTTTTGAGGCCCATGCTCCAATTCTGCTCTCATAACCTCTACTATTATAATATTCATCTGCTACTTCATTAGAAACTTTTTGCACCATTCCATTAATTCTTACTTGTCTTAGAAGGCTTTTCCAATGAAAACACATGGATGCTTTTGGATTTTTTTTTAATTCATTTCCCTTTTGACTATTTAGATTGGTATAAAAAACAAATCCATCTTTGTTAAAATCTTTTAATAAGACCATTCTAATTGATGGAAAATTATTTTGATCTGATGTGGCTAAAGCTAGTGCATTTGGATCATTTAACTCTGTTTTTTTTGCTTCATTCATCCAAACTTCAAATAAATCTATTGGATCAATTTTATCTAAAAAGCATTTATTAAGGCCTAATGAGTTTTTTTGATTCATAATTTTAACAAAATAATCTATATACTATAGATAATGTCATTTAATACTTTTGGAAAGCAATTTCGTTTCACAACATGGGGAGAATCTCATGGACCAGCATTAGGCTGTGTCGTTGATGGTTGTCCACCAAATATAAACTTGAAAGAGCAAGATATTCAAGTTGAACTAGATAAAAGAAAACCAGGACAATCAAAATTTACAACACAGAGAAAAGAAGATGATAAAGTGCAAATTTTATCTGGTGTATTTGAGGGCAAAACGACTGGAACACCTATTTCTTTAATTATTTACAATCAAGATATGAGGTCGAAAGATTATGGAGATATCAAAGATAAATTTAGACCTGGACACGCTGATTTTACGTACTTTAAGAAATATGGAATAAGAGATTACCGTGGCGGTGGAAGATCCTCTGCAAGAGAAACAGCTGCAAGAGTTGCTGCGGGTGCAATTGCTAAAAAAGTTTTAGAGAATAAATTAGGTAAAAAATTTAAAGTTGTAGGGGCTGTTACTCAATTAGGAATATTGGGATGTGATACTAGAAAATGGAACGATCTAACAATTAACAAAAATCCCTTTTTTTGTCCTGATAAGAATATGCTGAAACTTTGGGAAAAATATTTGTTAGATATAAGAAAGTCTGGATCATCTTGTGGAGCAGTTATTGAAGTAAGAGCCAGAGGAATTCCAGTTGGTTTAGGTGCTCCAATTTATTCTAAATTAGATATGGATATTGCCTCTGCAATGATGAGTATTAATGCTGTTAAAGGTGTTAATATTGGTTCTGGAATGAATTCTGCACAATTAAGTGGAGAACAAAACTCAGATGAAATTTCACAAAAAGGTAAAAAATTAAAATTTGATTCTAATAATGCAGGGGGAATTCTTGGTGGTATTTCAACAGGACAAGAAATTATTGTTTCATTTGCTGTTAAGCCAACATCATCGATTTTAACAACTAGAAAAACTATAAATAAGTTTGGAAAAAATACTACTATTTCAGTTAAAGGTCGGCATGATCCTTGTGTTGGTATTCGTGCAGTGCCTGTAGGGGAAGCAATGATGAATTGTGTTTTGTTAGACCATTACTTAATGAACAAAGCTCAGTGTAGCTAATTTTTTTTAATTTAATTTTTAACTACTTTTATCGACTCTTTTGTAAATAAGATGTCTAGTATTTTTTTTGATATTTGAGATGCGTTAAGACCAGCAACATCATACATTTTTTTTGGACTATCTTGTTCGATGAAAATATCAGGCAATATCATGGTTCTAAATTTTAAACCTTTATCAAATATACCTTTTTCTGATAACAAATTTTCCACGTGAGAGCCAAAACCTCCAATAGATCCCTCTTCTACAGTAATCATAGCCTCATGTTCTCGCGCACATTTTAAAATAAGTTCTTGGTCCAAGGGTTTAGCAAAACGAGCGTCAACTATCGTTGACTCAATTCCTTTATTTTTTAATTCTGCTGCTGCAATTTTACATTCTTCCAATCTAGTTCCTATACTTAAAATACAAACCTGTTTCCCTTCTTGAATAACTCTTCCTTTTCCAATCTCTATGTTCTCATCTATTGATGGTAATTCCACTCCTATGCCATTTCCTCTTGGGTATCTAATAGCACAAGGTTTGTTATTGATTGTCATCGATGTATTTATCATTTTAACTAATTCTGCTTCATCACTTGGTGCCATTACTATAAAATTAGGAAGAGTAGAAAGATAAGTAATATCGAATGAGCCAGCATGAGTTGATCCATCAGCACCTACTAAACCTGCTCTATCTATAATAAATCTCACAGGTAAACTTTGAATAGCCACATCATGAACCACTTGATCATAAGCTCTTTGTAAAAAAGTCGAATAGATTGCAACATATGGCTTATAGCCTTCAGTGGCTAACCCTGCTGCAAAAGTAACAGCATGCTGCTCAGCAATTCCAACATCAAACATTCTTTTTGGAAAATCTTTGGCAAAAATATCCATACCCGTTCCACCTGGCATAGCAGCAGTAACTCCTACAACTTTACTGTCTCTTTCTGCATGTTTCACTAAAGTGTTTGCAAAAACCTTTGTATAAGCTGGAAGATTTGTTCCACTTTTTACCTGTTCGCCAGTTACAACATTAAATTTTGAAACACCGTGATAATGATCACTAGCTTTTTCAGCATAAGAATATCCTTTACCTTTTTGAGTTTTTATATGAATCATAATTGGACCTTGATGCTTTGAGTCTCTTGCATTTTTTAAAATCGGTATGAGTGTAGACAAATCATGTCCATCTATTGGACCAACATAATAAAAACCTAAAGAATTAAAAAGAGTACCACCAGTTACAGCTGATCTTAAAAAATCCTCAGCTTTTCCAGCTTTCACACTAAATCTTTTAGAAAAAGCAGAAACTATTAATTTAAAAGTTTCCCTTAAACTAAAATAAATTTTTCCTGTTAGAAGTTTAGCTAAATAAGTTCTCATAGCACCTACTGGTTTTGCAATCGACATATCGTTATCATTTAAAATAACAATCATTTTAGTTTTTGAAGCACCTGCGTTATTCATTGCCTCATATGCCATACCCGCACTAATTGCACCATCTCCTATGACTGCAATTATATTATTTAATTTATTTGATAACTTATTTGCTTCCGCCATGCCTAGAGCTGATGATATTGATGTTGAGCTATGTGCAGCACCAAATGGATCATACTCACTTTCAGATCTTTTTGTAAAACCAGACAATCCATTACCTTGTCTCAATGTTTTAATTTTTGATTTTCTTCCAGTCAAAATTTTATGTGGATAAGTTTGATGACCCACATCCCAAATTAGTCTGTCATTTGGAGTATCAAATACGTAATGTAAAGCTACGGTTAGCTCAACAACCCCAAGACCTGCACCTAAGTGTCCTCCTGTTTCAGATACTGCATCAATCATCTCTTTTCTAACTTCGTTAGAAACTTCTTGAAGATCGTTCTCTGATAATTTTCTTAAGTCAGAAGGAAAATTAATATCTTTGAGAAATTTATAGTTTTGCATTATTTATTTCTTTTTAAAATGTAGTCTAGAGTTTCATTTAAACTGTTAGTGTTTGAACTATATTTATTTAAATCTTTAATTATTTCAGACTTAATTTTATCAGCATATTTAATAGCATTTTGATATCCTAGTAAACTGATTAAAGTGGCTTTACCTTTTTTCTTATCCTTACCTGTTAACTTACCAGCAATAACTGTAGAGCCTTTAAAGTCTATTAAATCGTCAGCAATTTGAAATAAAAGTCCAATATTTGACCCTATATTTTCAAAAAACTTTATTTGAGTATTACTTTTTCTCTTAATAATAACTGGGACAGCGCAACAAAAGCTAAAGAGCTTGCCTGTTTTTTTTATTTCCATGTCTATAATTTTACTTTTAGAAACTTTTTTTTTTTCAAAACTAAGATCTAAATATTGACCACCAGCTATTCCTAGATGTCCAGAAGTCTCTGAGAGTTTTTTTATTAGATCTACTTTTATTTTTTCATTTAACTTTAAGCTCGAACTAACCAAGATTTCAAAAGCCATTGTTAAAAGTGAGTTTCCTGCTAGTACCGCTGTTGATTCTCCAAATTTAATATGTGTAGAAATTTTTCCTCTTCTTATTTTATCATCATCCATGCAAGGTAAATCATCATGTATTAATGAATAAGCATGAATACATTCAACTGCAGCACCAATAGAAATTAGTGTTTTGTAATTAATTTTAAATATAGCTCCTATATCAATTAAAATTTTTGATCTAATTTTTTTTCCACCTGGAAATAACCCATATTCCATAGCAGCTATTAATTCTGTTCTTTTTTGTCCTTTAATAAATCGCTTTAAAAATAAGTTTGTATCTTTTGCTATTCTAGCAAGTTTATTTTGCATTTTTTTTTGAATTTATATTGTTAATTTTTTTTTTTGTTTCTTCATTGATCATTTTTGAAGTTTTATAGAATTTTTTTTCAATAATATTATTTAATTTTAATAATTGCTGATATGAATCAATTGAATTCTGCAAGTCTTTCTCCGACTCTAAAGATTCAATAATATTATTTGCCTCTTTTGTTAACTCCTCAAGAGACAGTGTGTTATTATCAAGTGGTAAATTTTTATCTTTCATATAATAATAATTATTAATACATGAAATCTAATCAATCAAATATCAAAAAAGCAAAAAAATACCTTGATAAAAATTACTGTATTGGCGTACCTACTGAAACCGTTTATGGTCTAGCCGCGAATGCATACAAGAATTCAGCAGTAAATAAGATTTATAATTTAAAAAAGAGACCAAAAAACAACCCTTTAATCGTACATTATCACGATATCGATTCTCTTAAAAAAGATTGCTTGATAAATGATAATTTTATTAAACTTTATAAAAAATTTTCACCTGGCCCAATAACATACGTATTACAATTAAAAAAAAACTCTAAGATTTCAAAATATGTAACTAATAATAAGAAAAGTTTAGCAGTAAGATTTCCAAAACACACAATATTTAAAAATTTACTAAAACAGCTAGATTATCCATTAGCTGCACCTAGTGCTAATATTACAACTAAAGTAAGTGCTGTTAATGCAAAAGATGTTAAAGAAGAATTCGGTAATAAAATTAAATATATTTTAGACGGAGGTACTTGCGCTATTGGAATAGAGTCTACAATAGTTAATCTTACAGCTAGACCAACTATACTGAGATTAGGAGGTCTAGATATTTCAAAAATTCAAACAGCTTTAGGTTTCAAGATGAATATATCTACCAATCCTAAGAAAAAAATAGCCCCTGGTCAATCACGGCTACATTACTCTCCTGGTATTCCTTTAAGAATGAACGTCACAAAACCAAAAAATGACGAAGCTTTCATATTAATTAAGAAAAAGAAAACTAAACCCAAAAATTATTTTTATTTAACTTCGAAAAGTAATTTAGATGAAGCAGCAAAAAACCTTTATTCGTGTCTAAGAAAAATAAAAAATGAGGGTTATAAATCGATTGCTGTGGAAAAGATTCCTAATATAGGGCTTGGTAAAGCTATAAATGATAGATTGCGGAGGGCATCAAAGTATTAGACATTTTGTTTGGTTATGGTGCGCCTGCTAGGAGTCGAACCCAGAACCTCCTGATCCGAAGTCAGGCGCTCTATCCAGTTGAGCTACAAGCGCATATAGTATTAATATTACATTTTATGGAAAAAAACATTAATTTAATAGTTGGTGAAGATGAGAATAATCTCAGGCTTGATGTATTCATTAATAAAAGAGAAAACTTAATTAGCAGATCCAGAATTAAGAATTTAATTCTTAAAGAAAAATTAAAAATAAATGATCAAATTATTAATAGTCCCTCAAAAAAAGTACTGAGTGGAGATGAGATAAATCTTCAAATTCCAGAACCTAAAGAAGCATCATTAAAGCCATATAATTTTAAGTTACAAATTGTTTATGAAGATGATGATTTGCTAATAATCAACAAGCCGGCAGGTATAATCATGCATCCAGGTGCAGGAAATTATGATGAAACAATTGTTAACGCCTTAATGCATTATAACAAGGACTCGTTATCCACAATAGGTGATGAACTAAGGCCTGGCATAGTTCATAGGATTGACAAGGATACTTCAGGATTAATAGTTATTGCTAAAAATAATGAAACACACGAAAACTTATCACATCAATTTAGTGAGCACACAATTACGAGAGTTTATCAGCTTTTAATTTGGGGGAAACTTAGACCATCCTCTGGAAAAATTGATACGTTTATAACTAGAAGCTCAAAAAATAGACAGATGATGGAAGTTAGCAATTCTAAAGGCAAAAGAGCAATCACTAATTACAAAACAATTGAGATTTTTGAAAATGATAAAACTCCTACATTAAGCTTAGTGGAATGCAGATTGGAAACTGGAAGAACGCATCAAATAAGAGTTCACATGACACATATGGGTAATAGTATTATGGGTGATGGAAAATATAAAAAAAAATATAAAAAACTTAAAAATATCGATACTAATTTAGAAAATTTAATTTATAAATTAGATAGACAATTTTTGCATGCTCAAACATTGGGGTTTATTCACCCAAGAACTAATGAGGAAATGGTTTTTACCTCAATTTTGCCACAAGAACTTGAAAATATTTTAGTATTGCTTAGAAATACTGGCAAATAAAACCTTGAAATAATACTATAGTCAATTAAATAAATACAACTTATGAGTACTACAATGAATAGTAATCTTCCTGCACTTTCTAATGAAGGTGGTTTATCAGCTTATCTGGAACAAATTAAAAAATTTCCTATGCTGGCAGCAGAAGAAGAATATATGCTTGCAAAAAATTGGAAGGCAACAGGGAATGTTAAAGCTGCAGAAAAACTTGTTACTAGTCATCTAAGACTCGTTGCAAAAATTGCGATGGGTTACAGGGGATACGGTCTTCCAGTAAATGAAATGATTTCAGAAGGAAATGTTGGGCTAATGCAAGCTGTTAAAAAATTTGAACCTGAGAAAGGATTTAGATTAGCAACTTATGCAATGTGGTGGATTAGAGCTTCTATACAAGAATATATTCTAAGATCTTGGAGCTTAGTAAAAATAGGAACAACAACTGCACAAAAAAAATTATTTTTCAATTTAAAGAAAATTAAAAATCAAATCGCTCCTCAATCTGAAGGTGATTTAAGACCTGAGCATGTAACTGAAATTGCAAACAAGTTAGATGTCAACAAAGATGAAGTAATTTCAATGAACAGAAGACTATCTGGCAAAGAATTTTCTTTAAATGCGCAAGTTGGAGAAGATGGTGATGAGTGGCAAGACTGGTTGGTAGATAAAGAGCTTGATCATGATCTGAAATTTGCACATCAAGAAGAAATGGGACAAAGACAAAGCTTACTTAAAGATTCTATAAAAATTCTTAATGAAAGAGAAAAAGAGATTTTATACTCTAGAAGATTAAATGATGAACCTACAACACTTGAAGATTTAAGTAAAAAATACAAAATTAGTAGAGAAAGAGTTAGACAAATTGAAAATAAAGCATTTGAGAAGCTTCAAAAACACATGTTATTATCTGCTAAATCTAAAAATCTACTTCCAGCGAACTAAACCTCAAAAGGATTTTCTAAAAGAATAGTATCTTCTCGTTCAGGGCTTGTTGAAATACTTGAAACTTTTGTTCCAATAAAATCTTCTAATGCGTAAATATAATTTTTTGCATTTTCTGGTAAATTTTCAATATTTTTTATTCCTTGTGTGGAACTTTTCCATCCAGGAAAAGTTTTATAAATTGGTTTAATTTTTAGCTGATCCTCAACTGCAGCTGGTAAGTAATCCATTTTTTTACCATCAAGCTCATACTCAACACACATCTTAATTTCATCTAATTCATCTAAAACATCTAATTTAGTTAATGCTATTCCGTCTATACCTGAAATTTTAATTGTTTGTCTAACCAAAACACCATCAAACCAACCACACCTTCTTTTTCTACTAGTGACAGTCCCAAATTCTTTTCCTCTTGAACCAAGCAATTCTCCGATATCATTTGTTAACTCAGTTGGAAAAGGTCCTTCGCCAACTCTGGTGGTGTAAGCTTTTGTTATTCCAAGAACATAATGAATAGAATTAGGACCACAACCAGTTCCTGTTGCAGCCGCAGATGCAACAGTATTGGATGATGTTACAAAAGGGTACGTTCCATGATCCACATCTAGTAGTATTCCTTGTGCACCTTCAAATAATATTCTTTTTTTTTGTTTCTTAAATTCATCAATTCTAAGCCAAACAGGTTGAGAAAACTTTAATATTTCTGGAGCAATTTTTAAGAGTTCTTCTTTAAGATTATCTTTTTCAAAAATTTTTTTACCTAACCCTTTTCTAATTGCATTATGATGAAGAAGCACTGTTTCCAATCTATGGTCTAGATTAGTCTCAGATCTTAGATCCATAACACGGATTGATCTTCTTCCCACTTTATCTTCATAGGCTGGCCCAATTCCTCTTCTTGTTGTTCCAATTTTTCCTTTTCCAGCAGCATCTTCTCTTATTTCATCCATCTCTCTATGAAATGGTAAAATAAGATTTGCAGATTCTGAAATTATAAAATTATCCACATTAACCTCAACACCCTTAGATTTAATTTCTTCTATTTCCTCTAATAGTGCCCACGGGTCAACAACAACTCCATTTCCTATAATAGAAATTTTATTTTTTCTTACAATTCCAGAAGGTAGTAATCTTAATTTATAAGTTGTTCCATCAATTACTAATGTGTGTCCAGCATTGTGTCCTCCTTGAAAACGAATAACAACATCTGCTTGGTCTGATAACCAGTCGACTATTTTACCTTTTCCTTCATCTCCCCATTGAGATCCAACAACTACAACATTTTTCATTATCTAAATTTTTTTTCTATTGTTACTGAACTTAAATGGTTGATAGGCCCATGACCTTTACCGAATTTAAGGTTTGAATTTATTGAATTGTGTACATACTTAGTTGCAAGCTCACAAGATCTCTTTAAGGTTTTTCCACATGAAAAGAATGTAGAAATAGCAGAAGAAAGGGTGCAACCTGTGCCATGTGTATTCCTGGTTGTAATTCTTTTATTTTTTATAATGAAAATTTCATTTTTGTTTACAAAAATATCTTGGACAATTTTAGACTCTAAATGACCACCTTTTATAAAAACATTTTTTGCTCCTAATTTTATTAGTATGCTGGCAGCAAAAATCATATCTTCTTTTGTTCTTATTTTAGTTTTAGTTAATATTTCAGCTTCTGGAATATTTGGAGTAATTAGGCTAACTTTTTTAATTAGTTCATTTTTTAATAACTGAATTGCCTTATCATCAATAAGTTTTGCACCACCTTTAGCTACCATAACAGGATCTAAAATTATTTTTTTAACTTTAATAAGATTTAATGAATGAATTACTGATTTTATTACTTTTGTAGAATGCAACATTCCAATTTTTATGGCATCAGGTTTAATGTCTTTTGAGGTAAATTCTATTTGATTTGAAATTTCCTTTGGATCAATTGGTACTATTGATTTTACACCTGTTGTATTTTGAATTGTGACAGCTGTTATTGCTGTCATGGCATACGAACCTAAAGCTGTGATAGTTTTAATATCAGCTTGGATGCCAGCACCACCAGATGAATCTGATCCAGCAATAACTAATATTTTAGATTTTGGTTTCAATTTATTTAATTTTTCTTAAAATGATTTTCAAACATTTTTGAAGCAATTTAATATTATCACTCTCTCCCATTACTCTGATTTTAGACTCCGTTCCTGAGCTTCTAACTAATATTCTACCTTGACCTTTAATTAATTTTTCTGCTGATTTTATAGAATTTTTAATATCAATATTTTTAATTATATTTTTGTCTTTAACATCAATATTTTCTAATATTTGTGGAGTTTTCTTAAAGGTATTAAAAAAACTACTAGCTTTTTTTCCTTTTCTTAATGAAAATAAAACTTCTAAAGCAACTAATAAGCCATCTCCAGTGGTTGCAAATTTGCCTAGAATAATATGCCCAGATTGCTCACCACCTAAATTAAAATTATTTTTTTGCATTTTCTCTTTTACAAAGCGATCTCCTACATTTGATCTTAAGAATTTTATATTATGTAGTTTAAAAAACTTTTCTAATCCATAGTTAGACATTAACGTGCCAACTACACCTCCTTTTAACATTTTTTTTCTTTTCCATCTCATTGCTATTGCGGCAATTATTTGATCTCCATCAATTACAATACCTTTTTCATCACACATAATGATTCTGTCGGCATCTCCATCAAGTGAAATTCCTAAATGTGCTTTATATTTCTTTACTGCCAATCTGATTTTATTTGGAAAAGTAGATCCGCAATTTTTATTAATATTAAGACCATTAGGATTTATTCCAATTGAAAATACTTTAGCACCTAAAGATTTTAATAATTCAGGTCCTGCCTTATATCCAGCCCCATTTGCGCAATCAATTACTATTCTTAAACCTCTTAGATTAAAATCTTTTGGTAAATTACTTTTTAAAATTTTTATATAATCTTTATTTGCAGTTTCTAACCTTTTTACACGACCCAATTTTTTTGGTTTTGATAAAGATTTTTCAATCTTTTGATCAATTAAAGTTTCAATTTTCTTTTCAATTTTATTTGACAGTTTTAACCCATCAGGTCCAAATAATTTTAACCCATTGTCATGATATGGGTTATGAGATGCTGTAATCATAATTCCCATATTAGCTTTCATACTTTTTGTGAGCATTGCTAAGCCATTGGTTGGAAGTGGGCCTAATGTATAAACATGCATACCAGCCGATGTAAGTCCTGATACTAACGCAGGTTCCAAACTATACCCTGAGAGTCTCGTATCTTTAGCAATTATTGCTATTTGTTTCTTTTTTTTTTGAGTTTTGAAGTAAGTTCCTGTTGCAAGAGCAAATTTAAAAAACATGTCTCCATTAATATTTTTACTATTAACGGCACCTCTTATTCCATCTGTTCCAAAATATTTTTTTGCCATTAGTTTTTAATTAATTCTTTAAACACCTTTATACTTTGTCTTAATTCATTCACATCATGAATTCTTAGAATTTGAACTCCTTGCATTATTGCATACATGGAAGAAGCTACTGTTCCACCTAATCTTTCCTTGCTATCATTTTTTCCAGATAAATCCTTAATAAATTTTTTCCTAGAAAGTCCAAGTAATATAGGAAAACCAAGAGTATGAAAAATAGAAACGCTTCTAATTAAATTCATATTATGTTTCAAATTTTTTCCAAAACCAATTCCTGGATCAATTACAATATTATTATGTTTTATACCCTTGGATCTTAAAAATTTAATCTTTTGTTCAAAAAAATCATAAATATCTAATAATTCATTTTTGTACTTAGGGTTTTTTTGCATTTTTTCTGGTGTTCCTTGTGAATGTTGAATGACAAATGGAGTTTTGCTTTTTATCAATACCTTAACTGTTTTAAGGTCATAACTTAGACCTGACACATCATTTATAAGTTTAACTCCTAACTTAATCCCTTTAAGCATAATTTCTGATTTTCTTGTATCTAATGATAGTGGAATTTTTTTATTAACATCTTTTAATATTTCTTTTATTCTATTCCATTCTTCCTTTTTACTTACAGGTTTAGATCCAGGTCTTGTTGATTCTCCACCAACATCAATAATATCTGCTCCGGATTTAAATAAATTCTTTGCATGAGATATTCCTTTTTTCTTTTTATTAAATTTACCCCCATCAGAAAAACTATCCGGTGTTAAATTTAATATACCCATTATATTAGGTATTTTATTAAAATTTAAACTTGAAAAATTTTTATTTTTTTTAACAATTATCTTGAGATCTTTATTAATTTTTTCTTTCAGTAGTTTGGGTAACTTTTTTATATCTTTAAGATCAATTTTTTTGATAGAAGTTCGTGTAAGAATTTCAATTTGTCCAAAAGAAATTTTCTTATTACCATTTAGTGGGAGATTTTTTTTTTCTAACTAAATCAATTGAAAATTGACCATAAGCAAAATTACACGCTCTTGTGTAATATTTTTTCATTTAGTATTAATGAACTATTTTCGGCTTAAGACCCATTGAACTTAAAGCTGAACCTTTATCTTCATCTTCAACTTTTAAATCCTCTTTATTGCTTGGATATATATTTTTATTTATCAGGTTTTCTATTTCTTCACCTGTAAGTGTTTCATACGTTAGGAGAGCTTTAGCTAATTTGTGTAGATCGTCAATTTTTTCAGTTAAAACTGTTCTTGCTCTTTCATAACCTTTATCTACAATTTTTCTAATTTCTGAGTCTACTTTCTTTGAGGTTTCTTCAGACATATTTTGAGTTCTCGCAACAGACCTTCCTAGAAATACCTCTTCTTCATTCGAACCATAGGAAACTGGTCCCAACTCTTTACTAAGGCCTGCTTGCATTACCATAGCTCTAGCTCTTTGAGTTGCTTGTTCAATATCACTAGATGCACCAGTTGTAACTTTATCTTCTCCAAATATGATTTCTTCTGCTACTCTTCCACCCATAGCTATAGCTAATTGAGCATGAAGCTGTTCTCTTGTTTGAGATAGCTGATCTCTCTCAGGTAGTTGCATAACCATTCCTAAAGCACGACCTCTTGGAATGATTGTTGCCTTATGAATTGGATGAGCTGCATCCTCATTAATAGTTACTATTGCATGTCCAGCTTCGTGGTAAGCTGTTAATGTTTTTTCTTCTTCTGTCATGACCATGGATCTTCTTTCTGATCCCATCATCACTTTATCTCTTGCTTCTTCAAACTCAGTTAGAGTAACTAGTCTTTTATTTTTTCTTGCAGCAAGTAATGCCGCTTCATTAACTATATTTGCTAAATCTGCACCTGAAAAACCTGGGGTTCCTCTAGCTACTGTTCTTAAATTTACATCAGGTGCCATTTTAATTTTTTTAACATGAACTTTTAATACTTTTTCTCTTCCTATTATATCTGGAAGTCCAACAACTACCTGTCTATCAAATCTACCTGGTCGTAATAATGCTGGGTCTAATACATCAGGTCTATTTGTAGCGGCAATAATTATTACACCTTCATTCGTGTCAAAACCGTCCATTTCAACTAATAACTGGTTTAAAGTTTGCTCTCTTTCATCGTTACCTCCTCCAAGACCAGCACCTCTACTTCTTCCAACAGCATCTATCTCATCTATGAAAATAATACAGGGTGAATTTTTTTTACCTTGTTCAAACATATCTCTAACTCTTGAGGCTCCAACACCCACAAACATTTCAACAAAATCTGATCCTGATATTGTAAAGAACGGAACTCCTGCTTCCCCAGCTATAGCTCTAGCAAGTAAAGTTTTACCTGTTCCAGGTTGGCCAACTAATAAACATCCTCTTGGTATTTTTCCACCAAGTCTACTAAACTTTTTAGGATCTTTTAAAAATTGAACAACTTCTTCTACTTCTTCTTTAGCCTCTTCTACTCCAGCGACATCATCAAAAGTAACTTTACCTTTTAATTCATTCATCATCTTTGCCTTAGATTTTCCAAAACCCATGGCTCCACCTTTGCCACCCTGCATCTGTCTCATAAAGAAAATCCAAACAGCGATTAGTAACAACATCGGAAACCACGACAATAAAACACCAAACAAAGACGGCATCTTATCTTCTAAAGGAGCAGCTGATATACTCACACCTTTTTCAGATAGCTTCTCAATTAAATTTGGATAATTCGGTGAATAAGTAGAAAAAGTATTTCCATTAGCTAATACTCCTCTAATATTGTTTCCTTGAATATCAACTTTTATAACTCCACCATTATCAACTTCTGATAAAAATTCTGAAAATATAATAGAATTACCTTTGCCCACATTAGCTTGAGGGTTCTTAAACATATTATAAAGGCCTATTGTTAGAAAAACAATTACTGCCCACATTGCTAAATTCTTCATATTCATACTTATAAGATAATAATTATTATTAATTAAACAAGTGTCAAATTGTTACAAAACCTTAACTTTATTAGTGTTTTCCCTTGAAATTAATATGGTCTCATTAACTCTTTCAACAAAACAACCTCCTAAAGTTATTTTTGAAAATGTCTTTAGGATAATTCGGTTAATCAGTTCGTTGATACTTTTTCCTCTAACAGGATAGTATTTTTTTCCTATTTTTTGAATAACAAATGTCAAAGATCTAAAAACAACTTCATGCGATTGATCAAAAAAATTATGACTTAAAATATAAGTATCTTTTGTTTTAATATGTGTAGAATTATCCTTCAAATTTTTGTTAACATAAAACTTAATTGATTTGTCTGAGTCTCTTAAATTATCAATGGTTAATTTTAGTTTTTTTAAGTCCAATCCCTCTCTTTCAAGAGATTCTAATAAAGTTCTAATTCTTGTTCTTTTATATATCTCGTTAATATTAGATGGATCTTTAATAAAAAATTTAAATACTATTTTAGAAATATTAATTAAATCATTTTTTTTTAAGTTTAGTAATGGTCTTAAAATATTTAGATCTTCATCTTTATATTTTACACTTTTGTTAAAAGATACCAATCCATTTAGTCCACTCCCTCTAACCACTCTAATTAAAAAATTTTCAACTAAATCATTTGAATGATGTCCTAATAATAAGTGCTTAATATTATTTTTTTTACATTCTTTTGATAGTAAAGAATATCTTGCTTCTCTTGCTAAAGACTGAATATTTCTAGAAGGTTTTTTACCTTTCCAGATTAATACTTTGCATGTGATACCAATTTTTTGTAAAATTTTTTTTACTATCGTTGCTTCCTTTGTCGACTCAGTTCTAAGTCTATGATCAACTAAAAAAAATTTAACTTTTATTTTATTTTTTATTGAATAACATTTAGCCAAGTAAGCCAGTGCCAAACTATCGGGTCCACCCGAAACTGCTACTGCTAAATTTTCCCCAGAATTTAAAGAGGAAGAGAATTCACTATAAACTTTTGAAATTTTTTGATCTTTTAAAAAACTAAGAATTTGTTTATGAGTTTTGTTTTGAACACTCAAACTTTTTTGATTCATATTTTGCTTTTTGAAGCACAGATTGATTTGCTTTAGGATATTGCTCTTCAACCCCCACAATCATCTTACAACCTTGCTCTTTTTCTCCTATTTGAACCATTGATACACCAAGTTTTAATAAATTTATAGGAGCCTTCTCACCTTTTGGATATTTTTGATATCCTTCAAGATAAGCAGTAGCTGCATCTGTATAAAGTTGTCTTATTCTAAACGTTTCAGCATACCAATATTGAGCATTGCCTGCTAGTTTATGGTCTGAATTATTTATCACAAATTCCCTAAAAGCTCTTTCTGCAGTGCTGTAATCACCTACCTTTAAAAAACTAGTTGCAAATTCATATTGTTTTTCTGGAGTAGCATTTGGAAGTATATTTTTTTCTGATTCAAAGTTTTCTGTCACTATTGATGCAGTAGTTTCTACTGATTGTATTTGCTGACTAGTTTCTACATTTTCTGTATCTTTATATGAAATAGACCCCAAGTCTTGAGGTTGTGAAGAACCTGGTAAAGTTTTGTCTACTTGTTCCTTTGGTATCGAAGTTAATTTTTTTTCAATTTCTCCAGATGATAAAGCATTTTCCAGATCTTGAAATCTAATTTGGTTATCTGCTTGAACCTTAGAAAGCCTATTTGATAATTTATCTAACTTGAAATTAATTTCTTCAAACTTATTAGTCAGTTCTTGAAATTGTTTTTCAACATCAGACAATTTTAGAAGATGTCTTGTTAAAACATCCTCAGAGTTTTCGTTTGTGTTTGTTTGACTATTTGAATTAATTGACCCTGAGTAAACAGCTTTTTCTAGGGTTTTTAAATCTTTTTGAATTAACTCTAAAATTTCATTTACATTATGATTATCAGCAAAAATAATATTTGGAAAAAATATAAAGACTAATATTAATTTTAATCGAATTATTTTTTTATAATTAAACATAATAAATTCAGTAGTAATTATAATGATGGCAAAAAAAAGACCCTATTCACAAATGTGATAGGGTCCTTTTATAATTTATTAATTTGATTAGTTCGCTTTAACAGTAACTGATCTTCTATTTTTAGACCATGCTAAAGGGTTGGATCCAGAATCTACTGGTCTTTCTTTACCATAACTTAATACAGAAATTCTGTCTGAAGAAATTCCATACGTCATTAAATAGTCTTTTGCTGAATTAGCTCTTCTTTCACCTAATGCTAAGTTGTACTCTCTTGTACCTCTTTCATCAGCATGACCTTCCAATACAACATTAATATCTGAATTTTTTCTTAACCATGCAGCTTGTTTTCTTAAAGTTTCTCTTGAAGCTGTTGTAAGTATAGTTTCATTTGTTGCAAAGAAAACTCTATCTGGAACACCAGAAGCTAAATATTCTACAGAATCTGTTCCTGTATAAACATCACCTTGCATTTGTCCTGTTGTTGTTTTTTTTGTAGCACAAGCAGTTAATACTAAACTTGCTAAAATAATTAGAAATCCATTTTTTAAAATCTTGCTTAAGTTCATTGTTGCTCCTTGATCCTTGTTTTGTAATACTTTATATTTTTCATATTTAATTAGACCTTTCAAGTTAAAAATCAAGTAAAATTAAGACTAATTGCTTAATAAAGACGACCAAGATGGGTCAGAAGCATCAGTTTTGGTTTCAACCATCTTTTCATTGTACCCTGTTAAATCAATAGACCATAATTTGGCTGAAAATCCTTCTCCTTCAGAGTTAGTCTTAGTTTCTCTATAAAAGATAAGAACCCTTCCATTTGGTGACCATGATGGGGCCTCTTGATAAAAGTTCTCTGTTAGCAGTCTTTCACCAGTTCCATCTGTTCTCATTACTCCAATATAAAATTTTCCTTTATGAAGCTTTGTAAATGCAATTAAATCACCTCTTGGAGACCAAACTGGAGTTCCATACAAACCATTCCCAAATGAGATTCTCTTAACATTTTTTCCATTACTATCCATTACATAAATTTGTTGGTAGCCACTTCTGTCTGAGTTAAAAGTAATTCGTTTTCCATCTGGTGAGTAAGAGGGTGATGTATCAATTGATGGATGATTGGTAATTCTTTCAACAATTCTGTTTTCAAGATCCATAGTATAAATATCAGAATTGCCATCTTTAGCAAAACTCATTATAATTTTTTTTCCATCTGGTGAAAACCTTGGGGCAAATGTCATTCCAGGAAAATCTCCAACTACTTCTTGCATTCCAGTTTCAATATCTAATAAATATACTCTAGGTAAATTTCTAAAATAAGAAAGATATGTGACCATCTGATTTGTTGGGCTAAATCTTGGTGTTAAAACTAATTCATTTCCAAGTGTTAAATATTTATTATTAAAACCATCTTGGTCCATTATTGCTAATTTTTTTATTCTTTTAGTTTTAGGGCCTTCTTCAGAAACGTATATTATTCTGGTATCAAAATAACCTTTTTCTCCAGTTAAGCGTTCATACACCTTATCTGTAATAATGTGACCTACTCTTCTCCAGTTACTAGGAACAGTAGTAAATGCTAAAGCCATCATTTCTTTTCCAGCTAAAACATCCCATAATCTAAATTCTACTCTTAGTTTTTCATCTACAAATGTAACCTTGCCTGTCACTAGAGCTTGTGCTTTAATTAAATTCCAATCTTCGAACCTTGGTTTTAAATTAGCCACATCTGGTTCTTGAAGAAATGCATTTTTGTCTAGTGGATTAAATAGACCAGATTGTCTTAAATTATTCTCAACAACTATTGAAATTTCTGATCCTAAATCTTCTTGTTTTAAAATTTTTTTAAAATTTTCTTTTGACTTATTATCTATTGATAAAGGGGATACAGCAACTGGCAAAGGATTTAAATTTCCTCTAGTAATATCAACTTCAATTAAAGCAAAAGCTTTAATGGGAATAATAATAAATAATATAAATAAATATCTTAATAACATTTTTATCCTTCTAACATTTCTCTAGCATCAAAGTTTAGCTGCATATCTTTCCATCTTTCATAACCTGTACTAGGTACTCTAAGAGGTTGGCAAAGCTTTATAGCTCTTAATGCACTTTCAGCTAATACTTTATAAAATCCCTGTCCAGGCCTATTCATTCTAGCATGATCAAGAATCTCTGTTTTTATAATAGAGCCATCTGGCTTTAATTGTAACTTAATTCTAACTAATAAATCTTCGTTAAACGGTAACCCTAGAGGAATACTCCAACAACCAAAAATTTGAGCTTTTAGAGCATCTTCTTCGCTTAAAGTTAATCCAGAAAAATCCATATCTTTATCCTGATCTTGGGTAACTTGATTGGATTTTTTATTTGTTTCTGCACTCTCAGTCTTAGATTTATCAATTAATGCAGCAATACTATTAGTGTCAAATAGTTCTTTTTTTTCAAACTCTGAAATTTGTTTAATTTCTGTTTCTTCTTTTTCAGGGTTTTGTGTTTCATCTTTAATTTTCTTTATTTTTTCTATTTTTTCATCTGGCAATGGAACAGCATCTGGCTTTTGTTTTTTTATTTTTTTTGGTGGTGCCTGTTCAGAAACTAATTTTTTTTCTTTTTCTTTAACTTTCTCTATTATTTTTTTTGCTTTTGGTGCAAAAGGAATATTAGTTTTGTCTGTGATTTGAATCAGCTCAACCGATATAATCGGAGGAAGATCAATCGGTTTTTTAGCAAGGAATGGTAAGCTCATAGCTGTGATTACCACAAGAAATATATGAAGCCCAAAAGAAATAACAATATTTCTATTCACTTTAGTTACCTCTCTTTATATGGCTCAGAAATTAATGCTACTTTAGTAAAGCCGGAGCCAGATAGCATTCCCATTATTTCTAAAACTCTACCATAGTTTATCGATTTGTCTCCTCTAACATAAATTCTAGTGTCTGTTCTGTTTTTAGATACAGCTAAAATCTTTGCAATAATTTTATCATACTCAACTTTAGATTCTTGAATAAATATTTCACCTTTAGAGTTTATAGATAATGTTAATGGTTCTAATTCTTCAGGTAATGAGTCAGCAGAGCTTTCGGGTAGATCAACTTGTATTCCAACTGTTAATAATGGTGCAGTTACCATAAATATAATTAATAACACCAACATTACATCAACAAATGGAGTAACATTTATTTCACTCATAGGCTCTTTTGATGAACGTTTGAGATTAAAGGCCATTTTATATTATTGATAAAAATCTTTTAGAAAAATTTTCTAATCTTTGTGAATATTTTTTTGAGTCGTTATTAAATTTATTATATGCAACAACCGCAGGTATTGCAGCTAATAATCCAAGAGCAGTTGCAAATAAAGCTTCAGCTATTCCTGGCGCTACAATTGCCAAACTTGTATTTCTTGAGATTGCTATAGATTGGAATGAGTTCATTATTCCCCATACAGTTCCAAACAAACCTATAAAAGGTGCAGTTGAACCAACTGTTGCTAAAAAAGTAAAACCTTTGTCTATTTTTGAAATTTGTTTTTCAATATTAACCTCAAGTATGCTTGCCATTCTTTCATTTAGGTTAGTTTTACTTTTGGCTTTTAATAAACTTTGCATTGTATCTTTAAACAATAAAGCCGTAGGGTTCTCTACATCAGCTGGCAAACTATTGTAAAAAGTTTCGGCTGATTTTGATTTCCAAAATTTTTCTTCAAATTCCTCAGACTCTAAATTAATTTTTTTAAACAGTCTAAATTTTTCAATAATAACGGCCCATGAATATATAGAGCAGCCAATCAACATAAGTATTACTGACTTTACAATAAAATCTGCTCTTAAAAATAAACTCCACAAGGAAAAATCAGTATTTGAGGCAAGGCCTACTGCTTGAGATGTAATATCAGCTTCCATATTGAAGGTTTCACACTTAAATGTGTCATGAATTTGACTTTTAAAGTCTTTATTTATTCTTCTAGTTTATAAGTTTCGTAATAAAAGCTAGCAATCAATATCGCATCAGCTTTATTTGAGTCTTTTTTTCTTGATAACTCTGATGAAAAATAAGGAAATACCTCTATTGCTTTTGTTCTACTAGCGTCTTTTTCTGAATTAATAAGGTTAAAATACTTTTTCCATTTTGTCGGTCTTACAAAATACATTGGTAATTGCATTGCAGAACAAATTCCTTTTAAAATACCAAACGATTGTCCAAAATTAAACATACTAGTAACACCTTGACCTGGCATAGCTGATACTTGTTCAATTATAACTTTGATATCTTCCTTTTTTATATCCTTAATTCTTGAAGAAATTTCGTAATAAATTTGAGCACCATTAACTTGTTTTTTATTTTTTTTTCCTTCAGGCATATTGGGCATTTCAATAACATCAATTATTTTACCATCTTGAAAAAAACAAATAGAACCTGTTATGCCTGGGTCTATTCCAATAATAAGCATTAATTATTCTTAAAATTTATATTTGAATAAACACTTTGAACATCATCATCATCTTCTAATGTTTCTAAAAATTCTATTGCAGCTTCCACTTTATCCTTTTCAACATCTACACTATTTAAAGGAACCCATTCAATCTCCGTTGAAATAAAATTTGCAATTGTTTTTTCTAAATTTTTTTTTACATTATAAATTTCACTCATAGGACATTGAATTTCATGAAATTCATCATTTGAGATACACTCATCTGCACCAGATTCAATTGCTAGTTCAAAAATTTGTTCATCTGAGATTTCTTTTTTATCAATTTTAATAATCCCTAACTGATTAAAATTATGTGAAGCAGATCCCTGAGTTCCTAAATTGCCACCACTTTTTACAAATATAGATCTAACATTGGAAGCTGTTCTGTTTTTATTGTCAGTTAATGCTTCCACAATTACGGCTATTTTATCTGGACCAAATCCTTCATATCTTAAATTTTCATAATTCGTTTCAGAATTAACCGAAGATTTGGCAATAGCTCTTTCAATATTATCTTTTGGCATGTTGGCTGATTTTGCGGCTTGAATTGCAGATCTAAGTCTTGGGTTCATCGCAGGATCTTTATCACCTAGTTTTGCTGCTACACTTATCTCTTTAGATAATTTTGAAAATACTTTAGATCTTTGTTTGTCTGCTTTTCCTTTAGAGTGTTTTATACTTGCCCATTTTGAATGACCCGACATAATAATTATTGAGAATTTTTTAATTCTCCTCCATGTATAAAATTTTTTACAGTTTTTGCTAACCCTGTTTCTACATCACATTCAACAATCACACCACACAAACTAGCTTCACCAATTGCTGGAAAGTGCTTTGTGGACTTTTTTTTTAAAAATCTATTAATTGAATTTTCTTTATTCATTCCAATAACTGAGTCATAATCGCCACACATTCCTGCATCAGTTTGATAAGCAGTACCCCCTTTTAATATTCTAGTATCATTTGTTGGAATATGCGTGTGAGTTCCAACAACCAATGTTGCTTTACCATCAAAAAAATGTCCCATAGCTGACTTTTCACTTGTTATTTCACCATGAAAATCGACTAATAAAAAATCATAATCTTCTTTAAGCTTATATTTTTTCATAAATTTTTCAGCTGCTTCAAACACATCTTCACATTTCTTCATAAAAACATTTCCCATTAAATTAAGCACTCCTACTCTCATTTCATTTTTAGCAGTAAATATTCCAAAGCCTTTTCCTGGAGATGGTTCAAATAAATTTTTAGGTCTAAGAAGTCGATTTTCTTTTTCAATATGAGCCATTGTTTCTTTCTGATCCCACACATGATTGCCCGTTGTAATAACATCTACACCACAGTTAAAAAAATCTTTACATATTTCCTCTGTAAGACCAACACCTGAGTCAGCTGCATTCTCACCATTAACAACTACAAAATCGATTTTTTCATCTTTAATTTTTGATAGTAAATTATTCAAAACCATCGACCGTCCTGAAATACCAACTACATCACCTAAAAAGAGTATTTTCATTTTATAATATTTTTATTTGTTACAATATAATCTAATTTTTTATCATACATATTAGTTGGCACTTTATCAATTTCTTGAATTGAAAAAGCCAAACCTATCTTTATGATTTTTTTTTTTTGATAATTTTTCAATTAATCTATCGTAGTATCCACCACCATATCCAAGTCTGTTTAAATTTTTATCAAATGCTACCAAGGGAATTAATAAAACGTCAGGGAATACTATATTTTTAGCTTCTGGTTCAGGTATTCCATATTTATTTATTTTTAAAGGCTCAGAAAATGACCATGAATAAAAATCCATTTGAAAGTTTTTCTTAATTATGGGCAAAGAAATATTAAATTTATTATTTTTAAATTTTCTTAACAGTGTCAAGTCGTCTATCTCAAAGTTTACTGGGTAGTATCCACCTATCGTAATCTGATTGGTTACTTTTTCTTTTTTAAGAATTTTTATAATTTGCTTGAAGTTGAGCTGAATATTTTTTGTATTAAATTTTTTTCTTACTTTAAGAACTTTTTTTCTTAATTCAGATTTTAACACAAATCTACTGAATTGGATTTTCTAAATTTGCTTTTTCAACAAAATTTTCAATTTCATCTGCTGCAGCTTCGATTATTTTTTCATAATCTTCTTTATTTTTTTCTATTTCTTTTTTAAAATTTTCATGATCTTGTTGAAGTTCCTTCATCTCTTCTTCTTTTCTATCTCTGTAATCATAAACTAATGATTTCAATTCTCTAAATTTATTTGATAAATTCTGTAATTCAGTTTTTTTTTGTTCTACCTTTTTTTTAGTTTCAAAATATTCATCCATTATTTGAACTGAAGTAATCAATAGAAGTTTATTTTCCCCTATGTTTCCAAGGTCATTCTTTAAATTGCTAAATTTTTCATTAATATGAGTTAACAATTCTTCTAAGTGCTCTTCCTGTCCATCATCACAAGATAGTAGAAACTCTTTGCCATTAAATTTAATATTTACATTTGCCATTTGTCTATTTCTTCTAATAAAGTATCTGTTTCTTGATTTAATTCATCTATTTTTTCTGAAAATTCTGTCTCTTTTTTTTGTTCTTCTATTTTTTGCTGGTTAATATCTTCTAATTTTTGATTAAGAGCTTTGTATTCACTTTCTAAATTTTGATATTTTTCTTCTATTTGTTTTTTTTCAATTTCTAATTGATTTTTTTGAATGTTTAAGTTTTCTAAATTAGACTTTAGCGTTGGGTTTTGTAAATTTAAACTCTTCAATTTATTAAGTGCAAAACTAAGCTTTTTTTCTTTTTCACTGTCTGTTTTCATATATATATATTTATATTATTAAATTGAGTCTTCTAAGTCTAGATAGGATATTTTTGAACAAATTACATAAAGATTTATCAAACGCAATAAGGTTTTTATCTATAGATGCTGTGCAAAAGGCAAATTCGGGTCATCCTGGAATGCCAATGGGTATGGCAGACGTAGCAACAGTTTTGTTTAAAAATTTTCTTAGATTTAATCCAAAAAATCCTAACTGGATAAATAGAGACAGATTTGTTTTATCTGCTGGTCATGGATCTATGCTTCTTTACTCTTTATTACATCTAACTGGGTACAAAAGTATTTCTTTGAATGATGTTAAAAATTTTAGACAATTAAAATCTATTTGTGCAGGTCATCCTGAATATCACCCTGGTACTGGTATTGAAACTACGACAGGTCCTCTTGGACAAGGAATTGCTAATTCAGTTGGTTTTGCTATTGCAGAGGAAATTTTGAAGAAAAAACTTGGTAAAGAAATAATAAACCATAAAACTTATGTTTTAGCTGGAGATGGATGTTTAATGGAAGGCATTAGCCATGAAGCAATGAGTTTAGCGGGACACTTAAAGTTAAAAAATCTAGTTATGCTTTTTGACAATAACTCGATATCAATTGATGGACCAACTAGCTTGGCAGTTTCAGATAATTTCAAAAAGAGATTTGAAAGTTATGGTTGGGATTACATACTAATCAATGGTCATAACGAAAGAGAAATTTTTTCTGCATTAAAAAAAGTTCAAAATGCTAAAAGACCAACTGTTATTTCATGCAAAACAAAAATTGGTTATGGCTCACCTAATAAATCTGGTAAAGCCTCTTCGCACGGTAGTCCAATTGGTTTAGATGAAATCAAATTAGTTAGAAAAGTATTAGATTGGAAACACAAACCTTTTGAAATTCCTAAAAGTATTTTGAATGAATGGAGAAAAATTGGTAATAAGGGTGCAAAACTTAATTCTGCATGGAATAAAATTTATAAAAGAAAAAAAAATTTAGTAGATAAGGTCTTTAAAAATAATTTCTCTAAAGCTTTAAAAAGTGAAAAACAAAATTCTCTTAGAGAAAACAAAAGTCTAGCCTCAAGAAAAGCTTCTGAGTTAACTCTTAATGCTCTTACGAGAGAAAATAATACGTTAATTGGTGGTTCAGCTGACTTAGCGGGATCTAATAACACTAAAACCAAATATCATAACGCTATTAATTCTGTTAATTTTAATGGTGATTATATTCACTATGGTGTTAGGGAGCACGCCATGGCAGGAATAATGAATGGTTTAGCACTTCATAGTAAATTTATTCCATATGGGGGAACTTTTTTAATATTTTCTGATTATTGTAAACCTTCCATTCGTTTATCTGCTTTGATGCAACAGCGAGTTATTTATGTGATGACCCACGATTCAATTGGTTTAGGGGAAGATGGACCAACACACCAACCTATAGAACAACTCTCTGGATTAAGATCTATTCCTAATTTAAATGTTTTTAGACCAGCAGACAGAATGGAAACTATCGAGTGTTGGGAGCTAGCATTAAAAAACTCGAAGACACCAAGTGTGTTATCTTTAACTAGACAAAATCTTGAACCTATTAGAAAAAAATATTCAAATATGAACAAATGCTCTTTAGGTGCTTATGAGGTTTCAAGAACAAATAAAAAAATTAATTTAACGATATTTGCTAGTGGTTCTGAGGTTAATTTAGCAATTGAGACTAGCCATAAATTAGCCAAAGATAAAATATATTCTAAAGTTATATCAGTACCATGCCAGGATATTTTTGATTTGCAGTCAAAAGCATATAAGAAAAAAATTCTTAATGAAGCAAAATTTAAAATATCTATTGAAGCAGCTTCAACTGATTGCTGGAAAAAATATATTGGAACTGAGGGTTTAGCTTTTGGAATTGATACATTCGGCAAAAGTGCACCCTATAAAGAAATTTATAAATATTTTGGATTAACAGTTCAAAATATTTCACAAAAAGCAAAAAAACTAATAAAGAGTTAAATATGACAATAAAAGTTGGCATCAATGGAATGGGAAGAATTGGTAGAATGGTAATTAGAGCTATCATAGAAAGCCAAAACAAAAACATAGAAATCAAACACATCAATAACCGATCAAACTCTGAAGCCAGCTGTTCTTTAATTAAATACGATTCTATTCATGGTAAATTTAATGCCGATTTAAATTATGATGAAAAACATTTAATTATTAATAATAATAAAATAACATTTTCACAAGAATCTAATATTGAAGATATTAACTGGAAAAAATTTGATGTTGATTATGTTTTTGAATGTACTGGAAAATTTAATTCAAAAGAAAAATTATTAGCTCATATAAAAAATGGCGCCAAAAAAGTTATAGTTTCAGCTCCATGCAAAAATGCAGATAAAACAATTGTCTATGGCGTAAATGAAAATATTTTGACAAAAGATGATCAAATTGTTTCTGCAGCCTCTTGTACAACTAACTGTCTTGCACCTGTGGCTAACATTTTAAATGAAACTTTTGAAATTGAAAAAGGGTTTATGACAACTATTCATGCATTCACAAGTGACCAAAGAATTTTGGACAATTCCCATAAAGATCCTAGAAGAGCAAGATCTGCTAGTCAATCGATTGTACCAACTTCTACGGGTGCTTCAAAAGCAATCGGTGAGATTATACCTTCATTAAAAGGAAAACTTGAAGGCATTGCAATGAGAGTGCCAACTCCTAATGTTTCCCTTATAGAGCTAGTTTTTTGTACAAAAAAAGAGATGAGCAAAGAGACAATTAATGAGGCATTTACTATCGCCTCTAAGGAACAATCAAAGAAAGTTTTAGAAGTTACTTTAGAAAAATTAGTTTCAATCGATTTTAATCATAATTCAGCTTCAGCAATTGTTGATTTGTCTTTAACTAATGTGGTTGGTAAAAATATGGGAAAAATTTCAGCGTGGTATGATAACGAATGGGGCTTTTCAAATAGAATGTGTGACATAGCAGAACATCTTCATCAAATCTCTTAATGAGAAATATTCAAGACGAGACTAATCTTAATCAAAAAAAAGTATTACTTAGGTTGGATTTAAATGTTCCACTAGATAATGGAAAAATTACTGACACCACTCGAATAGATAAAATTTTACCTACTATTAATTTTTTATTAAAAAGTGAAGCAAAGATAATTATACTATCTCATGTGGGTAGACCCAAGGGCAAAGTGGTAAGCGAACTCTCCCTTAAACCAATATGTGAAGATCTAAAAAATAAACTGAACCAAAATATAAAATTAGTTTCAAAAAATATAAAAGAAATTAATTCTACTGGTTTATTTAATGAACAAGATGAAAAAATTGTAATACTTGAAAATCTTAGGTTTTATGAAGAGGAAGAAAAAAATGACAATAGTTTTGCAAAGCATTTAGCAAGTCTAGCTGATATTTATGTTAATGATGCTTTCTCATGTTCGCATAGAGCTCATGCTTCAATTTTTGAAATCACTAAATTTATTCCTTCATACGCTGGTCTTCAATTAAATTTAGAAATTGATGCACTAACTAAAATTACATCTGAAATTCAAAGACCTATAACATGCATCATAGGTGGCTCTAAAATATCTTCTAAAATTAATATCATTAAGAATTTAATTGCTAAATTTGATAATATTATAATAGTTGGTGGGATGGCTAATAATTTACTTAGATATAAAGGATATGAAATTGGAAAATCTATTCAAGAAGATAATTGTGATAAAATTATTGAAGAAATATTTTCTTTATCAAAGAAAGAAAACTGTAAGATAATTTACCCTGAAGATGTTGCTGTAGGGAAAAACTTAGATGGATCAGCTGAAATAAAGGAACTAAATAATATTTCTAAAGACGAGTTAATTTTAGATATTGGTCCCAAGACAATTAAAGCTATTAATTCATTAATTGAAGAAAGTAGTACTATCTTATGGAATGGGCCAGCTGGTTATTTTGAAAATCCCAACTTTGCTAAAGGAAGTATTGAAATAGCAAAAAAGATTATTGAAAAAAATAAGAGTAATACAATTTACTCAGTTGCAGGTGGTGGTGATACCGTTTCTCTTTTAAATGGTATTGGAGCAACTAAAAATTTTAATTTTGTTTCAACTGCGGGTGGTGCTTTTTTAGAATATCTTGAAGGAAAAGAACTTCCTGGTATAAAGGCTCTTAATTAACATGTCAGAACTTAACAAAATTGCATTAAAAATATTGTCTAATGGCAAGGGAGTCCTTGCAGCAGACGAAAGCAATGGAACCATGACTAAAAGATTAGAATCCGTTAATGTTCCCTCCAGCCCAGAAAATAGACTTTTATTTAGAGAAACTCTCTTTTCATCAACTGGAATGAAAGATTTTATTGGTGGTGTTATTTTATATGATGAAACCATCAACCAAACATCCAGCTCTAAGCAAACTATTCCAGAATTAATTTCTAAGTCTGGGGCAGTTCCAGGAATTAAAGTTGATACAGGTGCAAAAATTCTAGCAGGCTCTCATGATGAAAAAATTACAGAAGGTTTGGATGGCTTAAGAGAAAGACTACAAGATTATTACAAGCTTGGAGCAAGATTTACAAAGTGGAGAGGTGTTTTTAATATTTCAGATAAATATCCAAGTAAATTATCCGTGCACTCCAATGCTCATGCACTTGCAAGATATTCAGCTTTAGTCCAAGAATGTGGAATGGTTCCAATTGTAGAACCTGAAGTTTTAATGGATGGAGATCATTCTGCCGAAACTTGTTTTAATAAAACTTCTGAAGTTATTAAAAAATGCTTTGAAGAATTAATGATTAATAAAATAGATTTAAGTGGAGTAATTTTAAAGCCTAATATGATTTTAGCAGGAGCTACTGCTGACAAAAAAATATCAAGTGAAGAAGTTGCAAAGCTTACCCTAAAATGCTTAAAAGAAAATGTACCAACTGATGTGCCAGGAATTGCTTTTCTATCTGGTGGACAAACAGAAGTAGAAGCAACAGAAAATTTAAACCTAATTAATAAGTATAATGACACAAATTTTATTATGACTTATTCATATGGTAGAGCTTTACAACAAAGTGCACTTAAATTTTGGGCAAAAGATATTAACAATACTAGTGGCACTCAAAAAATCTTTAACCACAGAGCAAATATGTGTACACTTGCAGCTCAAGGTAAATGGTCAAAAGAACTTGAAGCAGAATAAAATAAATAAGAAATTTATTTATCTTATTTCTCCAAATAAAATATCTAATATAAATTTTTACGATGATTTAGCTCTAGTATTTAGTTCAAAAAAAATAAGTTTCTTTCAGCTAAGACTTAAAAAAGAAACAAATTTAAATAAACTAATTATTGGAAAAAAAATTAAGAAAATTTGTAATAAGTACAAAGTTAAATTTTTAATCAACGACGACCCTCTACTTGCTAAAAAACTAAATGCAGACGGTTGTCATTTAGGTCAAAAAGATATGGACTTAATAAAAGCTAGAAAAATATTAAAGAACAAAATTATTGGTGTGACCTGTCATAATTCTATAAATCTAGCAAAAAAAGCAATTAATGATGGTGCTGATTATTTAGCTTTTGGTGCATTTTATGCAACTAAAACTAAAACAGTTAAATATAGAGCCAGTTTAACTGTATTAAAATCTATTAAAAAAATAACCTCCTTACCAATTGTAGCTATTGGAGGTATAAAGCTTAGTAATTATAAAAAACTTTTATTGAATAAAGCTAACTTTTTGGCTATTTCAGGCTACATTTGGAATAATAAAAAATACAAACCATTAGAAGCTATTAGAAAATTAAAATGAAATTATACGCAAGTGAAATTAGAGTTGGAATGTTAATTGAATATAAGAATGATCTTTGGCAAGTTTTAAAGACACAACATGTAAAACCTGGCAAAGGTGGTGCTTTTGCCCAAGTTGAGATGAAAAGTGTGAATAAAAATACAAAATTAAATGAAAGATTTAGATCAAGTGAGTCTGTTGAAAAAGCTTCATTAGATGAAACAAAATTTAATTATCTTTATAGCGATGAAACTGATTATTATTTCATGGACCCAAAATCTTATGAACAAATAAATATTAAAAAAGAAACAATTGGAGAAAAAGGTAAAATGTTAACTGAAAACTTAGATGTCAGTATAAGTTTTTATAATGAAAAACCTTTATCAGTTGAATTACCTAATCAAGTAACATGCACAGTTGATACAACTGATGTTGCTTTAAAGGGGCAAACAGTTTCTTCTTCTTATAAGCCCGCAACTTTAGATAATGGTGTGAATATTCAAGTCCCTCCATTTATTGAAAGCGGAGATAAAATCATAGTCGATACGAGAACTATGGAATATGTCAAAAAAATATAAATTATATGCAATCAATATCAGCCAATCTAAATGTTATGATAAAGGCTGCAGAAAAAGCGTCTAGAGCTTTAATTAGAGATTTTGGAGAAATAGAAAAACTACAAGTTTCAATCAAAGGCCCTACTGATTTTGTATCAAATGCTGATTTAAAAGCTGAGAAAATAATTATAGAAGAATTAAAAAAAGCAAGACCCTACTATTCTATTATTAGTGAAGAAGATGGTTCTGAAACTAATAAAGATAAAGAACATACATGGATAATAGATCCTATAGACGGCACTACTAATTTTTTACATGGCGTTCCTCACTTTGCAATTTCAATTGCTTTAAAATCTGGTGATGAAATAGTTTCGGGGTTAATTTATGACCCAATAAAAGATGAGATGTTTTATGCTGAAAAAGAAAGTGGAGCGTTCTTTAACAATCAAAGAATTAGAGTATCCAAAAAAAGAGAACTTAATAGCTGCTTGTTTGCAACAGGTGGTGTTTCAAAAAATGAAGTTGATTTGCCTTTAAGAAAATCTGGAAGTGCAGCACTTGATATTGCCTATGTTGCAGCTGGTAGGTACGATGGTTATTTTCAAAATGATCTAAATTTGTGGGATATAGCTGCTGGCATAATATTGGTAAAAGAGGCAGGTGGCTTAATTAATGAAATTGACCTATCACAAAATAAAAACATCAAAATAAGAGCTTCTAGTATGGCAATTAATGACAAAATGCTTGAAAAATTAAAGAACTTTTAATTGTTTTATAAAATTCTTTTGCTATAAGTCTCGATATGAAAAAAGACATACACCCAGACTACCACACAATTAAAGTAGAAATGACTGATGGAACTCAATTTGAGACAAGATCAACTTGGGGAAAAGAAGGAGAGGTTTTAAAATTAGAAATCGATCCAAAATCTCATGCTGCTTGGACAGGTGGAAAACAAAAATTGATGGACAAGGGTCGTGTGAGCAAATTCAATAAAAAATTCCAAAATTTCAGATCAGAAAAGAAAGATTAAATGTCAAACGTACCATTAATGCCAATGGCAACTGCTGTTTGGTTAGTAGAAAATACAACACTTACTTTCAAACAAATTTCAAAGTTCTGTAATTTACATGAGGTTGAAGTGCAAGGTATCGCAGATGGTGAAGTTGCAAAAGGAATAATGGCTTACAACCCCATTATATCTGGTCAACTTACTAGAGAAGAAATTGAGTTAGCTTCAAAAGATGAAAATAAAGAATTACAGATAAAAAATACTGATATTGAAATTTCAACTGAAGATAAAAAAATTAAAAAATACATTCCTTTATCTAAAAGACAAGACAAACCAGATTCAGCTTTATGGTTAATTAAACACCATTCTTTATTAAAAGATTCACAAATAGCAAAACTAGTTGGAATAACAAAAGCTTCTGTTACTGCAATTAAAAATAAAAGTTATTGGAATTATAATAATTTGAATCCTAAAGACCCTGTGGCATTAGGGTTGTTCTCTCAAAAGGATCTAATTGAGGCTATTGAAAAAGCTGAAAGAAGAATAAAAAGAGAAAAAAAAGAAAAAGAGAAGGCAAAACTAACAAGAGAAGTTTCGAACATTGATTAATTTTAATAGACACCAAAATTATATAATGGTACTTAAACATTCTTAAAAAATATTTATGAAAATAGAAGTTAAAGATAACAATATTGAACAAGCACTTAGAGTTCTTAAAAGAAAATTGCAAAGAGATGGTTTTTTTAAAGTAGTAAAATTAAAAAGCGTTTATGAAAAACCTTCTGAAAAGAAAAAAAGAATTCTACAAGAAAATATTAAAAGAGTTAAAAAGCTTAATAAGCTTAAAAATAGAATTTAAATATACCGCGGGGTGGAGCAGTCTGGTAGCTCGTCAGGCTCATAACCTGAAGGTCGGCGGTTCAAATCCGTCCCCCGCAACCAATTAAACTAAAATTTTTCTGATAATATAATTTTTTATGATCTTCATAAGAAATATTTAACAAATAACATTAAATAGTTGTTAATTTTTTTTTTAAAAAAAATAGTTTAAATATTCCAAATAAGGAACTTAAAATTAGAGACAGATTGACTGAGCTTTCACCCCTTTTTCTATTTTTGAAAATAGTATTATCCTCGGCAATTTTAAGTTTTCTCATTTTTATTTGAAGTAATATTTCTGATAAAACTATAAAACCATCACCAATATTACCACAATACTTAACTATAACTTTAGTTGCTTGCTTTGAATATATTCGATAGCCATTAGTATAGTCTGTGACATTAAGATCTAGTAAAATTCTAGCTAAAAAATTAGATAATCTAGAAAACAATCTTCTACCTGTTGACCAATTATAAATTTTACTTTTTTTTAAATATCTACTGGCTATTAACAAATCTAATTTCTTTTTTTTAAATTTTTTAATTTTTTTTTTCAATTCAATTGGCCTATGAGAAAAATCAGCATCCATTTCAATAAAAATATCATTTTTTTTGTTTTTTAATGCAATATTTAATCCATTGATAACAGCAGACCCTCTTCCTCTTTGATTTTTTCTATGTAAATAATAAACATTATTCAATTTCTTAAATTCTTCTTTAAGATGATACTCCTTAGTATCATCAATAATATAAATATTAAAATTATCATCTATTTTAAGTAATTTCTTTATTAATCTAAAAATATTACTTCTTTCATTAAAAGTTGGTATTATTATTGCAATCATTTAATTGTAAAAATAATCAATTTTATTTTTAAATTTCTTTAAAAAAATTTTTTTTTTTCTAATTTTTCTTGTATCGCAAATTAAGTATGTTTTTTTTTTGTTATCTTCAAAAATATTTTTTTTTTTATATTTCTTTGCAAATACATTTGCAATTGTTTTAAGATTTATCGCTTGACCACTGCCAATATTAAATATTCCCTCTGATTTTGTGCAATATAACCTATCTATAATTTTACAAATATCATTTGTAGAAATAAAATCTCTATAATGATCAAGATTTTTAAATATTACTTTATCTTTTTTAGAATTTTTTATTTTTTGAATTATTGAAGGAATAATGAATGGAATCTTTTGAGCCTTATCAGTAAAACTGAATATTCTTCCTATACAAAATTTGATATCAAAATTTTTTAATTTCTTTATTTGAATTTCGGCTAATTTTTTAGTTAAACCATATGTAGAATATGGGCGCACTTTAGAACTCTCATCAAGTAAAATTTTTTTAGTCTTAACCTGATATACATGACTTGATGATGCAAAAAAAACCCACTTCGGTTTCTCTTTTTTTTTTAGACTGTTTATAATATTTTTTGTTCCCAATACATTCACATTGTAAGCGTGTTGATAATCTTTAATCACTTCTTTTGTAGGAACAATTGCAGCTAGATGGATTAATAAATCAAAATTTTTACTTTGAATCCATTTATATACATCTTTAAAACATGTTATATCTCCTTTAAATTCATAAAATTTATATGATAAGTTTTTTTTTATTTTTTTTCCTAAAATTCCTGTTGATCCAGTTATAGCACAAACCTTCATTTGAAAAGCTCAATAGATAATAATAAGTTTGATAATTTCTTTACATCTTTAATTTTTAGAGGAGTTGTTGGTAATCCAATAAAAAAACCATCATCTTCAATTTTTTGAGCGTTAGTGAACTCATTTTTTTTAAACTTAATTCTATATAGTTTAACCGATGATTGGTTAGCAAAATTTCCACTTATAATTGGTCTTGTTTCTATTTTTTTTTTATTTAAGAATTCTAAATATTTTTTTTTATCATAAATTTTTGAATTATTTATAATAATAGGAAAACCAAACCAACTTGGCTTTAATTTTTTTTTAGGTTGAAAAAAAGAAAATTGATTATTCCAGTTCGTAGAAGATTTAAGAGTTTTTATAATTAAATTTCTATTTTTTGATCTAATTTTAATCATTTTATCTAATCTTTTAAACTGATTAAAAGCAATTGCTGCTGAAACGTCTAAAGGTCGAAGATTAAAACCTTGATTAATAAAATTAAAATCTTTAACTTTTTTTTTAAAAAACTCTCTATCCCAACCATGAGCTCTCAAAGATTTTAAAATTTGATAATCCTCCTTAGATTTACAGGTAATCATACCGCCCTCTCCCCCTGTAACTTGATGAGAGTAATAAAATGAAAAAGTTCCAAAATCCCCAATTGTTCCAAGATATTTTGATCTTATTTTTGAGCCAAGTGACTCGCAATTATCTTCAATCAAGTAGATATTTTTTTTTTTTGCTAAAGCTCTAATCTTGAATATGTCAGGACAGTTTCCAAGAACATTCACAATAATGATTACTTTTGTTTTTTTATTAATTTTTTTTAGTAAAGATTTATAACTTATACAAAAAGTATCTAAATCAACATCAGCAAAAACTGGTTTTAAACCAGACTGGATAATTGGCCATAATGTTGTAGACCAACATAAAGCTGGAATAATGCATTCTGAGTTTTTTTTGACCATATTTTTTTTTAAGAAATTTATTAAACAAAAAAAAGATAGTAAATTTGCTGATGATCCAGAGTTAACCATAAGAGCATATTTTACCTTTAATTTTTTTGCAAAATATTTTTCAAATTTTGATGTTTTTGAACCCATAGTTATTTTTTTTGAAAGCATAACTTTACATCCCTCTATTATATCTTCTTTTGAGTAACCATTGCTTAGTAATGGATGACTAAAATTGGCAAATTCAAAATTTTTATTTTCTAATAAACTGCTTAAGGATTTCTCTATAATATTATTTTTCATATTTTATTAGTTTAAGTAATTTTTTTTCAATACTATAACACAACAAGTTAATTACTAATATTAATAATACAGTTTTAGATAATTGATTAATGAATTTTCCATAAATTCCAAAAAATTCACCTAAGCGGTAAAATTCGCAAGATAAAATTATTAATGTTTGATAAATAAACTTTATACATTGATTTTGAATTTTTATAATAGTGGGTATTAAAAAAAATAAAAAAACTAATCTGTAGTCAAAGTTGCTAGACAACAAAAAAGTAGATATAAATATACCTGTTCCTATATAAAATGAGTTGTCAATTTTAACAATATTTTTTTTAAAAAACTTTTTAAAAAAAATTACATAAAAAAATATTGAAAATAAAGATATTAAAATAGATATTATAAAATAATGTAAATTAATGTTAAAGTACTTTGCTAAGTTTGCATAAATTACCCAACTACCATAGCTAAGATATCCAGTTTTTGGTGTATTTGCTATACTTAAAATTATATCCTCTTTAAATATTAAAAAATAAAAAAATACAAATAAAACTAAAATAATTATTTTTAAAAATTTTTCTGTTTTAAAAAAAAATAAAATAGAAAAAAAAGGATATAATTTCAAAAAAGATGTAATAATAAATAAAAAATATTTCACTAAATTGTGGTTTATATTAAACAAAATAGTCAATAATATAAAAATTATTATATCACTATTGCCTCTTTCTATAAGTAATAAACTTGAACCACTAAAAAAAAAATATAAAAAAAAATACGATTTAAATTTTTTTATATAAAAAAGGTAAATTAAAAAATAAATAGTAATGAAAAAACTTATTGCTAAAATAAAGTTAGTATTGATGTCTAATTTAAAAAAACTAGAAATTAAAATCCATATTCTTGGATAGCTTAAAATACAAGTAGTATGTCTAGAATATAAAAAATTAGAACTTGTATAAAAATATTTTTCTAATTTAGTCCAGTCTTGCAAACATGAAAAATCATGATAAGGAACATCTCCAATTGGAACTAGTAGTAAATCCCATATTTTATAGTTTTTCAAAATAATTAATTGAATAAAAAAAAAGCATAATAAAATTGCACTAAAAAGAAATACTGTTTCTTTTGTATTTTTTTTTTTCATAAGATTGATTAATTTTTGTATTTAGATGATAAGTCAAAAATATTATTATTATAAGTCATCTGCCAATTAAAACTTTAATTTTTTTGTTAATTTATATTTTAATTTGATTTTTTATTTAATATCCTAATTATACTAAAAAGTGTTACAATTTAAATTTATTATTTTAAAACTAATATTTTTTAGATTTTAAATTTTGATTTATTGCTATCTAAAAGAAAGGCTTTTACAGTCTCTTTCGTTAATTGTTCAAAAGATTTTCCAAACTTTTCAATTTTTTCGATAATTGAAGGTGGAATTGTGATTATGTGGCAACCTAATTGTTTTGCTTGCAAGTAATTATATGGTTCTCTTACACTTGCCCATAAGATCTCTACATTTTTAAATTTTTTTGCTAAAGCTATACTTTTTTTAAATTCTGGAACTGGATCTTTACCAGTATCCGCTGCTCTACCAGCAAATATTGAAATTATAACTCTAGTCTTCTTATTAATTAATTTTAGAATTTTTTCTGTTTGCTTTGCACTATAAACTGCTGTGATATTAAGCTTAATATCTAAATTGTTAAGCTCTTTAATAATTTTACCCATAAAAATACCTTTGGAGTTTGCAACTGGAACTTTTACGTAAACATTCTTTCCCCAGTTATTAATCTGAAGAGCTTGTTTTTTCATCTCTTTGTATTCGTCAGCAAATACCTCTAATGAAACAGGTTTATTATTGCAAATTTTTAATATTTTCTTTGAATAGGATTTATAATCTTTTGCTCCAGCTTTTCTCATTAAGCTAGGATTAGTTGTAAAGCCTTTAACTATCTTTTTCTTATTGAACTTCTTTATTAAATCTAATTCTGCAATGTCACAAAATATTTTTGTTGTCATTAATTTTTAAAGATTTTTAGTTATATCCTCAGTCATTTTTTTAGCATCTGCAAATAACATTAGAGTATTATCCTTGTAAAATAATTCATTATCAATTCCAGCATAGCCAGGAGATAAACTTCTCTTTACAAATAATACTGATTTACATTTTTCAACATCAAGAACTGGCATTCCATAGATTGGGCTTTGTGGATCTGTTTTTGCAACAGGATTGGTTACATCATTTGCCCCAATTACAAATGCAACATCTGCATTAGCAAAATCATTATTAATTTCTTCAAGTTCGAAAACTTCATCATATGGAACGTTTGCTTCTGCTAACAATACATTCATATGACCTGGCATTCTTCCTGCAACAGGATGAATTGCATAGGTAACTTTAATATCATTTTTCTTTAATGTATCTACCATCTCTCTTAGTGCGTGTTGTGCTTGAGCTACTGCCATCCCATAACCAGGAACAATTATAACTGATGAGGCATTTTTCATTAAGAAAGCTGCATCTTCAGCATTACCACTTTTAACTGGTCTTTGTTCTTTATTTCCAGTTGATGCAGACTGTTCTGTTGCACCAAATCCTCCTAAAATTACATTAAAGAAAGAACGGTTCATACCTTTGCACATTATGTAGGATAAAATTGCACCTGAAGATCCAACAAGGGCACCTGTTATAATTAATGCCGTATTTTCTAAAGTAAAACCAATTCCTGCTGCAGCCCAACCTGAGTATGAATTTAACATTGAAATCACCACAGGCATGTCTGCTCCACCAATTGGAATGATTAATAAAAATCCTATTAAAAATGAAACTGCTATTAATATCCAAAAAAAGTTAGATGATTGAGATGAGCAAAGTAAGTAAGTTAAAACTAGAATTGAAATTAATAATAAAGCGTTGAGAAAATGTTGACCTTTAAAGGTAATTGGTGACCCTGACATTATTCCTTGAAGCTTTAAAAAAGCAATTATTGAACCTGAGAAAGTAATGGCACCAACTGCAGCTCCAATTGACATTTCAATTAAACTTGCAAGTTTAATAGCACCCACTGATCCCAAGTTAAATGCTTCTGGATTTAAGAAAGCTGAAATTGCAACAAAAACTGCTGATAGTCCAACTAAGCTATGAAATCCTGCTACCAACTCTGGCATAGCCGTCATTGGTATCTTATATGCAATGAATGCTCCTATAAGACCTCCTACTAATAAAAAAATCAGTACATAAATAAGCCCACTAGAAAAATTTCCAACCGATAAAAATGTAACAGTGATAGCTATCACCATCCCTAAAATTCCAAAAAAATTACCCTGTCTTGATGTTTCTGGCGATGACAGACCTCTTAATGCCAATATAAATAGAACTCCTGATACTAAATAAAATATTGCTGATAAATTTGCTGACATAATTATTTATCTTTCTTCTTTTTTTTATACATTTGAAGCATTCTTTGAGTGACCAAAAATCCTCCAAATATGTTAATGGCAGCAAGAGAAATTGCTAAAAAACCAAGAATATTCGAGATTGTAAAAACATTGTCTGTACTTCCGGCCAACCCTGCAATTATAGCACCAACAATAATTACTGATGATATCGCGTTAGTAACTGACATTAATGGTGTGTGCAAAGATGGGGTTACACTCCATACAACATAATAACCAATAAAAATTGATAAAATAAATATGCTTAGTCTAAATATAAAAGGGTCTATTTCCATAATTCTATTTTATTAAAGTTTTTTCAATTATCTCATCTTCTAAATTAATATTAATCTTATTATTTTCTTTATCATATAAATTTGACACAAAATTAAACACATTTTTTGAATATAGATTTGATGCTGAAACGGGAAGCTTATTTAAAATATTTGTTTCACCCATAATTTTTACTCCATTTTTAACTACAATTTTATCAGCTTCAGTAAACTCTGAATTACCACCTTGAATTGCTGCTAAATCATAAATAACAGAGCCTGATTGCATATTATCAATCATGGAACCTTTAATAATTAATGGAGCTTTTTTGCCTGGTATCAAAGCTGTACATATTACAATATCTATTTTCTTTAAAGTTTCAGCTAAAAGATCTTCTTGTTTTTTTTTAAATTCTTCAGAGGCTTCTTTTGCATAGCCACCTTCAGTCTCAAGATTTTCAGACCCCTCAACTGTTAAAAATTTTCCCCCTAAACTTTCAACCTGTTCTTTAGATGCCATTCTAACATCTGTTGCAAAAACTATTGCACCCATTCTTTTTGCTGTTGCAATAGCTTGAAGACCAGCCACTCCTGCACCAACCACCAATACTTTTGCTGCTGGGATGGTGCCAGCTGCTGTCATCATCATGGGTATTGCTTTTTCAAAATTTGCAAACGACTCTATTACTGCTTTATAACCAGCAAGGTTAGCTTGTGAAGAAAGAATATCCATTGATTGGGCTCTAGTAATTCTTGGTAACATTTCTAAAGAAAAAACATTAATATTTTTTTTAGACAAATTTTCTATTTTTTCTTTATTAGCATAAGGATTGAATACTCCAATGAGCGTTTGGTTTTCTTTTAAATTTAAAAGATTTTCATCCGATAATAAACCTAACTGAATAATAATATTAGCTTTACCTAATATTTCTGTTTCATTAAAAGAGATTTCAACACCTAACTCTTTGTATTCATTATCTTTAAATCCTAAGTGTTCACCATATTTTTCAACTATAGAAATTTCAAAACCAAGAGCTATATATTTTTTTGCAATCTCAGGAGTGATAGCAATTCTTTTTTCTACTAATTGATTTTCTAAAATTGAAGCAATTCTCATAGGAGAACTCTACAGCAAGAATATTGCCATTAAAACTAAAACACCTATAACAGCGACAGTTCCCCACAACACAAACTTTGTGAAATTATTCCAGGTATTCTTATGGTCTCGATTATCCATAAAAATTACTTCTGTCTTGCTTTGAATTTTGGGTTTGTTTTATTAATTATGTAAACTCTTCCTCTTCTTCTAACTAGCTTAGAATTAAGGTCTCTTTTCTTTAATGATTTTAACGAGCTTTTAATTTTCATAATATTTTTTTATAGCCGGCAATGTCCTACTCTTCCGTGTCTTAAGACAAAGTACCATTGGCGCTGAAGGGCTTGACTTCCGAGTTCGGAATGGGATCGGGTATTACCCCTTCGCAATAATCACCGGCGGAATTGTTATACCTAAATTAGATATATTGTAAACTAAAGAATTATAGTCTTTTTTATGAGTTTTTGACAATATTTGCTATGTAGTTCTTAAGATTAATTTTTCCAAACATTTTGTTAACTTTATTAGATAAATTCATACTCGTTAAAGCAGAAGCGTATCTTTCACCTTTTCTACTTGGAAGAAGTTTAATTTTAGTATTAAATAATTTTGCTACTTCAAAAATCGTATAGCTTTTTCTATTAGATATACTGTAATGCTTACATTCATTTTTTTTCCAAGCATAATAGCATGCTTTAATTGTATCATTAATATGTGTGAATCTTCTAGATTGAGAACCAGGACTTACCACTGTTAATGGTATTTTTTTTCTAAACTGATCTTCAAATATTCCTATCACTGTAGCCATAGGACCTTTACTTATTTGCCCTGGCCCATAAACATTATAAAAATAAATTACCTCAAATTTAAAATTAAACCATTTTTTGAGGTTATCTAATAATTCTAAATTTTTAGCTTTAGTAAATGCGTATGGAGATAAATTTTTATCAACTCCTTTATTTCCAATACTGGCTGATGTTGCTGAATATATAAGTTTTATTTTATTGGAGAGACAAAAATTAAATACCTCATTTGAACCAATTGTATTAGAATTGATGCACTCTTTCATCTTTAAGAAGCTTTGATATATTCTTGAAAATTCACCAAAATGAAAAATAGAATTAATATCTTTTTTATAAGGATTTAAAATCTTGGAAATATTTTTAGTATCACCATTAATATATTTTACTCTTGGACTCTTAATATGATTTTTTTTACTTCCTGAAGAATAGTTATCTATGCTTATTAGTCTCAATTTTGTTTTTTCTAACATGACATTTATGAGATTTGAACCCACAAAACCTGCTCCACCAGTAACAATAATAATTTTTGGCATTTATTAAATAATTTAACATTATCTATAAATTAATCTATAAAAAGATCATGATGGAACTTTCATTAATTATTCCAGCAGAAGAAGAAAGTAATTCACTTCTTGATTAAGCGCTCTTTTTCTTTTGCATAATATATTTTTGTAGCCACGACTCAAAAGTAAATTATAAACTGATAATCTGACTAATCCAATATGACCAGCAATATATATCTTTGAATTTTTTTGAGCATTATGTTTAAACTTTATTCAAGTTGTTAAGCTCAACACTTATCATTTCTTTAACCAAACTGGTAATATTATGTTTTGGCTTCCAATTTAATTCTTTTCTTGCCTTCCTCGAGTCTCCAAGCAATGTATCAACTTCAAGAGGTCTAAAATATTCTCTATCACACTCAATTATAGAGTTACCTTTATCATCATAACATTTTTCATTAATGCCCTTACCTTTCCAATGATATTTTATATTAAGTTCCTTTAATGACAAATTTACAAAATTTCTTACTGAATATTGCTTACCAGTAGAAATTACATAATCTTTGGGAGTCTTATTTTGTAACATCCTCCACATTGCTTCTACATAATCTTTTGCATGACCCCAATCTCTTTTGGCATCTAAATTACCTAAAAACAATTTTTTTTGTTTACCTAATTTTATTTTACATAGAGCCATAACTATTTTTTTAGTGACAAAAGTTTCACCTCTAACGGGGCTTTCATGATTAAATAAGATACCATTACAAGCAAAAATTTTGTAAGCCTCTCTATAATTCACTGTTATCCAATGCGCATAAACTTTTGCAACACCATAAGGGCTCCTTGGATAAAATGGGGTTTTTTCAGTTTGTGGTATTTCAACAACTTTACCAAACATCTCCGATGTTCCTGCTTGATAAAATTTTGTTTTATTTTCAAATCCATGAAATTTAATTGCTTCTAATATTCTTAAAGCTCCAATTCCATCAGCATTGGCAGTATATTCTGGAACCTCAAAAGAAACAGCAACATGTGATTGTGCTGCTAGATTATAAATTTCATCAGGTTTAATATTTTTTATTAAGGATGATACTGATATAGCATCAGTAATATCACCATAATGTAAAATAAGTTTTCTATTTTTTTCATGAGGGTCTTGATAAAGGTGATCTAATCTACCGGTGTTAAATGAGGAAGACCTTCTTTTTACACCGTGAACTATATAATTTTTTTTAAGTAAAAAACTAGCAAGATAAGAGCCATCTTGTCCTGTAATTCCAAATATTAAAGCTTTTTTTTTTTCATCTAAAGTACTTACTACTTAACTCATAACAATAGTTTTTAACATCAATTTTTTTAAGTTTAAGATCTAATTTTCCACATAATTTATCGTTATTTAAAGTGAACGAATCTTTATTTTTTTGTTTAGTATATATAATTTTTATTTTATCTTTTTTAAATTTAGTCAACCAATTCAATATTTCATAAGTGTAGATTTTGTGGTTTAAAGATACGTTAAAAATTCCTCTCTTAAGATCTCTGGACACTATTAAACAGATTATTTTTGAAAATTGTTTTATGGTAATGAAATCTTTAAAACAATTTCTATTTATAAGAAAATTGTCTTTTGTGAGATAATCTTTAAAATGTTCTAAAAAAGTTTTATGTAAACGATTTTTTTTATTTTCCAAGCTAATTAGTATATTGGATATTCTTAATATCAAAAAATTATTTTTAATTTTTTTACATTTATTTTCTGTAATAATTTTATTTCTACCATAAAAATCAATACCTAGTGTTTTTGAATTTTCTTTTATGTTGGCTCTTGGTTTGTAAACTTTTCTTGTGCTTAGCATAATTTGAATTATATCTAATTTTGCTATTTTTTTTGAGATAAATAGATCATTATCATGTTTAAGATTGTATTTATTGGAAATATATTTTTTATTTAGAGAGCAGTTAATAACAAATCTAAAATTTCTTAGCTCATTATCTTTGAGTCTAGTGAAATTAGAAAAACTGATTAATTTTATATTATAATCTAATGATAAGAGTTTGTTTAAATAATTGCCTATAAGGCCTCTTTTTCCAATTATTAAAATTTTTTTCATAAATAGTTAAATCATTTTTTTATATTCAAAAAATTTTAATACGGGAATTAAAAAAATCATTGAAAATTGAAGAAAAACCCTGCCAAAAGATCCTATCATGTGAAAAGGGAAATCATAAGTTGATATTGTATAAACAAAGAAAATTCCAATAGAAATTATCAAATAAATATAAAATAAATATAAGTGTTTCATAAAATATTTTTTATTTTCTAAAAAAATAAAAAACAAAAATATAATAGATAATAACAAAATCGGGTTTCTAATAATTCCAACAATGTACCAAAAAAACACCTGGGGAACTCTTTCTTGCAAATCTAAACTTAAAATATAAGTAAAAAAATTAGAAGGAGATGGAAAGGTATCTCTATTTAAGTGCGCTTCGATGTTATGAAATTCATAAAAAATAAATTTAATTGATAGTAAACAAATAATAATTGATAATATGACAAATCTTCTAGAACCTTTAATATAATACAAGATAGCAATAAAATATGAAAAAATATAAAGCATAGCCTCATTTTTTGTCCATAATAGAAGATTGATGGTTAATAAAAATCCAATTGCGTGGATTGTTTGTTTTGATTTATTAAAAATTAACTCATGCAAGAAAGCAAAAACAAATAAATTAAAACTAAATATTAATATATCTTGCCTCCCATCAAACCACTTCATCTTAAAATTCAAAAGAATTATAAGGATAAATATGAAATATTTAATAAAATTTTTTTTGAATTTAATTTTATTGATTAAAAAATAAATTGAGAATGTATAGATAAATGTGTAAAAAATTCTCCCAAAATATTCATAATCTAAAAAACTAAATTTCCATAAAAAGGCCCACAAGTAGGTTCCAAAATGCGGATATTCAGGTTTTATTGTATCATCACTTGTTACAAATAAATCATTATAAAACATTATCGTTTTCTCAAACCAAAAAAGTCTTACATCATGACTAAAAAATAAATCATGAGCAATTATTATGGATATCAAAAAAGTAATAATAAAAATTAATAAATAGCTTACACTTTCATTTTTAAATAAATTTTTTTTATTTAGATCATGCAGAAATATTGTTAAATTAATTGTTAAAAAAGATAAAATAACTAAAAAAGTATATATTTTTCTAATATCTATCACTGAAGAAAACCAAATGATATTTAATATCAATAAGAGGTTTAGCGACGAAATTTCGAAGGTTGAATATCTTGTATTGCCTTTATTTAAGCTAACCAGAATAGATTTGTTTGGCAAGATTAAAAGTGAAACTAAAAGAACAAAAATAAATATATTGAATATTTCAATCATTTCTTTGCAACCAAATAACAATTGTTAATTTTTTCAATTATTTCATAATCTTTAATTTTATATATATGTTCTAATTTAAATTTAATTTTTAGATCATCATTTATTTTATTTTGATTATTTTTAATTTTGATGGTTATATTTTTTTCTTGTTTTTGCTGAGATTGCATCATTTTATTGTTGGACTCATTTAAATAAATTTCAGCATTGGATTTTATTGTTTTGGAATTTAATTTGCTGATAACTGTATCTTTGGGGATAATTAAATTATTATGAATAGATATTTCATAATTGTCTAAATTCTCTAAATTCTCTATAACAATTTTTTTAAAGATTCTATGATTATATTTTGGATCAAACTTGTATCTAAAAGTATTTTTATTAATTCTTTCTAAAAATATTTCATTATCGTTATTATAATTTAATAAAATATGATATTCATCTTCTTGTTTACTTGATCTATCAAAAAAAATCCAATTTGGATTTCTAACACCTGTGTATTTTATAAAATTTACACTATTTTTAATATCATGTTTATTTTTTACATAATTTATAAATCCAACTGACCGATCTGAACAAAAATCATAACTTATATTTAATCTTTCATCATATGTAAGTCGTGAAATATTAAAAAATTTTCTAGGTATTTCAAATATAAATACAAAAACGAATAGGATTAATAATACTATAATAAATTCTATTTTATTTTTTTTCTTTTTAATCATTTTTTAAATAGTTCATAAATTTTGTAATATAAAAATCTATATTAGTATTTATCTTTATATCTTTATTTTTTAAATATTCTTTTTCATAGTGATGGTATTCTAAACGTCTAGCCCACCACTCGTCTGAAAATTTATTAAAATTAGACGATACATTATTTTGTGTTTTTCTATAATATGTTAGATACTCATCTAAAATACTAAAGTCATTAATGATATAATTGCCATATATTGATGCTCTAAAATCAAACCAAACATTTGGGTATTTTAAAAAAAAAACATCTTTTAATAAATTAGCAAATACTTCTCGTCTAAATGAAAAACAACTTTGCTGAGGAAAAAAATTAAAATGATTAAGTATAGATATTTTACTTAAATTTCTATTTTGCATTAAATATTTTTTATCATTTGCGATAATTGTTGGCATATCCACAATAATTTTTTTACTAGTACTCTTAAATACTCTCATCACGGACTTAACTTTATCTAAATTATAAAAGTCATCACTATCAAGTGTAAAAATTATATCTCCCTTGCTTGCTTTATAAGATTCTCTTAAACCAAACATTTGATTAAAGCTCCCATATTTTGTTCTTTTTTCACTTGTATTTTTCAAAATTTTTATGTTTTGAAATTGTTTAACTACTTGGAGCGACTTATCTGTCGAACAATCATCAAAAAAGATAATTTCAATATTATCATATGACTGATTAATTAATGAGTTCAGGCATTCCTCAATATATTTCTCAGAGTTATAATTTATAACAATTATACTGGCCTTCATAAATTTATTTTATTTACATATATGTATTCAAATGTTTTTCTAAATGGCATTTTACTTTTAAAAATCATTTGGAAATTTTTTGAAACTAGAAGTCGATTTATATCTGTGAAGGTATAACTTTTACTGATCATGTTTTCATAATGATGCTCAAAAAAAATAAGCTTTATTTTTGAAAATTCATTATCTAAACCTCTAAGAATTTCATATTCATATCCTTCTGTATCTATTTTTAGAATAGATATTGCATCAATATTTCTGTCAATTAAATAACTAGCTAAGGGTATTACTTCGATAGTCTCAGCTTTAAAATAATCTTTATTTTCTTTAATTCCTAAATAAATTTTTTTTTTTTATAATAATTAGAGTCAAAATTTATTTTTGCAAAAGTTGATGATGAGCTTTCATTTACTTGTTTAAATTGAAGAGATTTTTTAAACTCACCCAGGCCTATGTTTTCTATAATAATTTTCGTTTTAGGAAATCTTTGCCTAATTCTGTTAATCTTTTTATTTAATTTTGAAAAATTTTTAGGACTTGCTTCAAATGAAATAATTTTTTTTGGTTTAAAATGTTTTAAAAATAACTTAATTGTTTCACCTTTATGTGCTCCAACATCTACAATTATATCAATAATGAAGTTTTTTTTTTTAAGAAAGTTAATTATTTTCTTTTGATAAAAATAATCAAAAATTGAAATAATAAATAATGTTAATTTTTTAATCATCTCTAGATATAAATAGTTTATTTAATATTAAATTATTAATTTGAACTTCAAATTTTTTACAAGAATTTTTGCTATTATTTATTTTTTTACAATTTAAGCTTTCTTTTAATTGATTAATTTTTTTAAAAATTCTAAAGTCATGATTTGTTATTAAGTATTTAAACTCTATAAATGGATTATAATTATATTGTGAAATCTCCTTATTAACTCTATTTATATTTCTACTTAAAAATACAACTAAAGCTAATAAAATCATTAAATTAATACCTCTTTTAAAATTTTTACGTGTTGAATATTTTTTAAAACTTAATGAAGATAAGTAAATAAAAAATATTGCAGCAAAGAGGCTATAGCCACCATATCTAAGTGCGGGATGATTAAAAAACCATTCAAGTATCAAAATTACCAAACATATTATTAAAGCATTAAATTTATACGTCGTAAGTTTAAAATTTAACTTGAATGTAAAAAAAATAATTACGAAAGTTAAAGTCAGGCCTAGAATAAAATCACTTACTTTATTAAAAAAGTAAATTTTAAACCAGTTGTTCACCCAATTAAATTGCTGCAAATATTCCGTTGGATTGGATACTCTCATATCGGGCGTTGCTCCACCTTTGGACCATAGCTCATACCAATTTTTCATTTTATCAGCTTCTGTAGTGCCTATTGACCATGGGAGATCGTTAATACATGAAAGTCCCACAGGGTAAATAAAACATCCAGTATTAATAAAATTGATACATAATATTAATAAAAAATTAACTATAAATAAAATAAAGTAAAAGTTTAAAAAAATTATTTTTATAATTTCATGAAATTTTTTTTTTAAAGAAAAAAATAAATGTCCCATTATTATTATAGGAAAAATAAAAAATAATACGTAAAAAGCCTTGAGGGATATTATTAACCCAAGTAAAATTAACATTATTTTAATTCTTTCATTAATATTTTCTTTCAGATTAAAAAGAACAAAAATTTCAAAAATAAAAATTAATGATAATATTTGTGCTGAACGATCTGTTCCGTGTTCACCAATTCTATAAAAAAAAATGTTAGAGAAAATAAAAATTGATATTAAAAATATAATAAAATTTTTATTTTTTCCTAAATAAAATTTTATTTTCTCGATTACATATAAATTTGCAAATAATAGATATAATGCAGCTCCAAAATGAAAGGTTCCATATCCCGTAAATTTATTAAACATAATTGCATTTAAATAAAAAATGGAAGATGGTGTTCTAAATCCATGATTTAAATGCCCTATACCAAAAATAAAATCAGAATTGATTAAATAGTGAATATATGGGAAATGGTAATAGTGAAAATCATCATGAGGTTTACCTACCAAGATCGCAAAAAATATTAAAATAAAAATTAAACCATATAAATAAAAAAATTTAATATTTATTTTTTTAAAGTTTATTATAAAAAAAAAATACCTAAAAATATAATTAATAAATTTATTGATGAATTGATCTGACCTATCAAACTAAAAGAATACGAACTTAAATTTAAAAAAAAAAGACCTACGAAACCAAAAATTCCATAATTATAGAATTCATCATTTGCCATATTAGTTTTTTTTAAGATAATAGCTCCAAAACCAATCGAAGATAATGAAACAATAAATAGGTAAATAAAATTAACAAGCATTTTTATAAATTATAATTTTTAGTATAAGTTATTTTTTTATTTTTTGATTTTATACAACCGAAAATAAACAATACTATAAAAGGTAATATTGAACAAAATTAATAGAACTTGTATTTGTGTATTTCTGATATTTATATACCCTAGATATATTGTGATAAAATTAAAGCTATTAATGATCAAACTAGTCAAGTTATTAGAAGTATTTCTCTTAAAATAATTTTTTAAAAATTTCATTATTAAGTGATGTAAATGATTGTTATCAGGTTCTATTGGAGATTTTCCCAAATTAAATTTTCTTATAATAGAAAATAAATTTTCATATGCAGGGTACCACAACAATAAAACAATAAAAAATGGAGATATAAATTGATTCATCAAATATAGATTAATTAAGAAATAGCTTGTCATAAGACTTATTAAGTAGCTACCACTATCGCCCATAAATAATTTTGAGTATAAATTTAGAATTATTAGAATTAGTAATAGCAGAATAAGCATATTAATAGCTTCTTGTGAAAAAAATAAATTATAATTACTGTCTAGTTTTAAAATAATAAAAAAAGTTATAAAATAATAAAATAATACATTTGCATTCATGCCATCTATAAAATTTGTTCCATTAATGATTACAACTATGCAAAAAGTTAAAAATAGTTGATTGAATAAACCATTTTTTAGTAAATTTTCTAAAAAGTTTATTCGTAAATTTTCTAATCGCACATCTGCATAAAATAAAAAAATAAAAATAAAAAAAGATTGAAGCAAAATTCTTATTTTAGGAGAATTCAATAAATTTAGGTCTGCAAATAAGCCAATAGAAAAGGTTAATAGAGCTAATATCTTGAAAGAAATATTAAATTCAAACAAAAAAATAAATATCAAAATAAAAAAACCTCCAATTAAAGGAACTTTCTTTATTATTGAAAATTTTTGATGTTTATTACCTGTATCATTTAGTAATATATTTTCTTTTATCAAATATTTATTTAAAAATATTACTATTGGTATTATTAAAAAAGTTATTAAATAATTCATAATCTATTTTTTTTTTTAATAAAATTTACAGATAAAATAAATAAACATTTAAGAGATAGAATAAAATTATATTTTAAATATATATTATAAACTCTGAATCCATCTATTAATTTTTGAAGAATATTGTTAGACAAAGAATTATCTAATTTTCTCCATTTCATTAAGGTCTTATTTAATGAATAAATCTTAATTCCTGATTTAGAAAGCATTAACCAAAAAACATAATCTTCCTTCGTTTTTAATGATGGAAACTCAAAATTTTTTATAATAGTTTTTTTTAGAATTACTGAGGATAGACCTATATCACATGATTTAACCAGTTGATTAAATTCTAATTGTGCTGGAGATATTCTTTCTGATAATATATTTCCATTCTCATTAACTATCTCGTAAGAAGTATGAGAAAATTCAATATTATTTGACTTCATAAAATCAATCTGTAATTTTAATTTATCCGGATACCACATATCATCAGCATCTAGGAATGCAATATACTCACCCTTTGAAGCAGCAATTCCTAAATTTCTACTTATACCTGCTCCTAAATTTTTAGTATTTCTAATTATTTTTATTCTTTTGTCTTTTTTTTTAATTCTTTCAATTAAAGAAAAATCTATATCACTTGGGTCGTCGTGAATAATAATTATTTCTATATTTTTAAATAATTGGTTAATAACGGAGTCAACTGATTTTTCAATAAATTGATGTTTTTTGTAAAAAGGTATTATAACACTAATTAGACACATTAATAATTAGTTATAGCGCTTTTTATATTTTTTTGTTAGGTAAAAAATGAATGTTAAACAAAGAAATTATTATTTTTATACCTTCTATTGAAGGTGGAGGTGTTGAAAAAAACCTTTTTTATTTAGCAAAACATTTTTCTAATAACCTTAAAAAAGTATATTTAATAACTTCAGGAAAAAAATATAAAAATAAACTAAAAAAGACAGAATTAGTCACTCCATTTATAAATGTAGAAAATTTTACCTCTAGAAATATTAAATATTTATTTTGTTTAATTAAATTATTTTTTTTTTATTGTGTACAAATAAAGAGAAGATAATTTTTTCTTTTCAGGCAAATATTTATGCAATTCTAATAGCAAAATTATTTAATATTAAAATTATAGTTAGAGCTAACTCATCACCTTTAGGGTGGTCAAATAATAAATTTAAATTTTTGATATTTAAAAAAATTATATCACTTGCAAACGGCGTAGTAGTCAATAGTAAAGATTTTAAAAAAATATTTGACAAAAAATTTCAATTATCAAGTAAATGTATTTTTAACCCTCTGGATAAAGAAAATATACAAAAATTGTCAAAAAAAAAGGTTCCTAGAATATTTTCCATACAAAAAAAAACTAGATTAATTAATGTTGGACGCTTTGTTGATCAAAAAGATCAAATTACTATTTTAAAATCTATAAAATATATGAAAGATAAATTTAAAATTGATTCGTTTGAGGTTGTTATAATTGGTAAGGGAGCTTTAAAAAATAAATTGAAAAACTTTATAGATAAAAATGATTTGCAAAATGAAATTACTCTTTTAGATTATAAGAAAAATCCTTATCCATATATCAAACAAGCAGATATTTTTTTATTATCTTCAAAATATGAAGGCTTACCAAATGTACTGCTAGAAGCTGCAGCAATGAAAAAATTTATCATATCCTCCAATTGCTCGACTGGTCCAAGGGAAATACTGTCTGATGGAAAATTTGGAAATCTTTTTAAGGTTGGGGACTACAAAAAACTTTCAAATTTATTAATAAAATCACAAAAACGAAATAACAAAAATAAAATAAAATTATGTTATGAAGGTCTTAAAAGATACGATTTTGATAAAAATTTAAATAATTATTTAGAATATATAAATTCTTTTTGCTAAAATAATATTTTTTCCAACTTTTTATAATGATTGAAAATAGTAAATTTTTTACAATATTTTTTTGCTAAAATTTTTTTATTAAAATTTTCTTTATCATTTTCTTTTAAACTTAACACTAAATTTAAATTTTTAACGAAATCAAAAATATTTCCATTCATAAATCCATACCCCCTTTTATTTTCATTTAGAAACTCTTTTGGGCCATTTAAACAATCACTCGATAAAATTGTTAAATTATGCATGGCAGCTTCTAAAATGGCAAACCCAGGATCCTCCCACAAAGCAGTAGAAATAAAAAAATTTGATTTTGTATAAAAATGATTAATGTTTAATGTATAAGGAATAATTTTTACTATATTGTCTGGCAGGTTGTTAATGATCATTTTATTTAATTCATCTTTTTTTTCGCCAGAACCGAGAATTATTAATTTTAAGTCAGGGTGTTTTGTGTAGAGTTTTATAATTCCTGAGATTAGTAAGCCAAAATTTTTTTGTTCAGTTAGTCTTCCAACAGAAATTATATTTTTTTCACTAATATTTTTGTATTTGTGTTCTTTCATTTTTGCTATTGCAATATCTTTCATAATGAAAATTGGATCTTCTAAGACTAAAATTTTTTTATTTCTAAAAATTTTTTTATTTTCTATTAATAATTTTGTTGAGTAGGTTGGTGTAGTAATACAATAGAGTTTTTTAGATAACAATTTCCAATAATATTTTCTAAACCAATTTAATTTTGGGAGACCAGAAATTCTTAAGATAAATTTACAACTATTATGCTTAAAAAAATGGCTAACAAATAAAATAGGAAAAACTATAAGGTGACCGATAACAAAATTTGGTTTATTTTTTTTTATTAAAAAAATTAGTTTTGGTATTGATAGCAAACTTATTAGAATATAAAAAATTCTGCTTTTTAAAAAACCATTTATTGGAAGTTTTATATTTAAATTTAATAGATCTACAAAATCAATTCCTTTTTTATTTAAATCTTCTTTTTGATCGTTCCATTCACCAAAAACATTGATCAGTATTGGCTTATATTTTTTATTTCCAAATTTTTTAATTGATAGTATTGAGTTTCTAACTGCCTTAACAGTTGCTACTTGTTGATTTATATGTGGAGACCAATAATAGACTAGGTTTACTTTATTCAAAATTTAATTTTTAAATTTTTAATTTATAATAACTTTTATACCACTCACATAAATTTTTAATTCCAATTTTAATATTGGTGTATTTATATTCTCCAACAATTTTTTTTAATTCTTTATTTGATCCATGTGTGTTTAAGACATCCGCTTCATCTCGTTCTTGTTTTTTAATTTTTGGTTTTTTAAAATATAAATTAATCTCATTCATAATTTTACTTAGTTTATAAGGATTAGATGATGATATGTTGATTGAACAAAATTTATTTTTTAATTTTTTAAATAAAAGTTTTTCTAAAAGCGAAACAACATCTTTTATATAAGTAAAATCTCTTTTATGATTTCCAAAATTGTATAATGTAAAAATATTTTTATTTACAGATGAATTTATATATTTCATCATAAACATGTCTGGCCTACCCCATTCACCATAAATTGTAAAAAATCTAAGGCCACAAATATTCATATTATATTTTTGTGCATAAATTTTACCTAATTTTTCATTAAAACTCTTGGTCAATGAATAAAGGTTTTTTTCATCTAGCACATAGTTTTCTTTAACAGGTAATTTTTTTGCATCTCCATAGACTGAACTTGATGATGCAAAAAAAAGTTTTTTTACTTTATAATTTTTTGAATTTTCTAAAACATTATAAAATCCATAAATGTTATCATTTAAGTATTTTTCGGGTTTTTCAAATGAAAATCTTACACCTGCTTGAGCTGCAAGATGATAAACATAATCTATTTTATTTGTTTTAAATACTTCATTTGTTTTTTTTTTACTTTTTAAATTAAATTTTATAAATTTGAAATTTTTTTGTGATCGTAAAATATCAAGACGATCTTCTTTCAATTTTACACTATAATAGTTATCAATTGAATCTATTCCGATAACTTTATGTTTTTTATTAGATAGTAATCCTTGTGCTAGACTAAAGCCAATAAATCCTGCACAACCTGTAATTAATATATTCATTATGATTAATAAAATTATTATTCTATATTAAAATATCTTTCATATAAATACAAAATCATATACTTGAAAATACATGAATAATCTAACTTTAATAATTCCAGCAAAATATGAAAGAGAGTCATTACCTGCAGTTCTAGATGAAATTTTAAAAATTAGCTTAGGGTGTAAATTAAAAATATGTCTCTCTAAAAATGACCTGGAGACTATAGATGCTATTAAAAAATATCCTGTAGAAGTCTTATTTCAAAAAAATCTTGGATACGGAGCTGCTATTACAGAGGGTATTGAAAACAACACAAATGAATTTTTTTGCATATTTAATGCTGATGGCTCTTTTAATCCTAATGAACTGCCCAATATGATGAAACTAATGCAGGAAAAAAATTTAGATTTTTTGTTTGCGTCTAGGTATTTAAAAAATTCTGGAAGTGAAGATGATACTTTACTCACCTGGACAGGAAATAAAATTTTTAGTTTAATTGGTAAAATTTTATTTAATCTACCTATTTCAGACATACTTTACACCTACACAATGGGTAGAACATCATCTTTTAAGAAACTATCTGTTAAAGAAAAAGATTTTAGGTTATGTGTAGAGCTACCAATAAAAGCAAAAAAAATTGGCCTAAGTTTCTTAGACATTTCATCATATGAAAGACCTCGTATTGCAGGTAAAAAAAAAGTTAATGCTTTTAGGGATGGTTTTTTAATTTTATTTTGTATGCTAAAATTATTCTTATTAAAGTAATGTTAAAAAAATTTTTATTTTTAAAAAAAGAAAATAATATAAAAATAATTCCATATTTAATAATATGTATTCTTCCTTTGTGTCTATTATCTGGATCTCTATACATAAATTTAGCCGTTATATTAATAGATATTTTTTTTATTATTGAAATTTTAAAAAAGAAAATATTTTCTGAATTTAAAAATATTTTTTTTATTTTGCTTTCATTTTTTTATTGTATTTTAATCTTAAATATTTTTTTTAATACTGGAGACATTTTTTCTTTTGAAAGGCAAATTGGTTTTATTCGCTTTTTAATATTTGTTTTTGCTCTTAAATATTATTTAATTTTTAACTCAAAAAAATATTTTGATAATATACTAAATATCTGGTTTATTTTTTTTCTTATAGTTACCTTTGATGTGTTTTTTGAATTTATTTTTGGATTTAACATATTGGGCAATACATCCTATATGGAAGGTAGACTATCTAGTTTTTTAGGCGCAGAATTAAAAATTGGAAATTTTTATAATGGTTTTATTTTTTTAATAATATCCCATCTTATCTTAAAAAAAAAGATTAACCTATATACTGTTACTTTAATAATTATTTTTTTTACTGCTTCATTTGTAATTGGTGAAAGATCTAATTTCTTAAAAATTTTTATAGGTTTTGTTTTATTTATTTTTTTAGCTAAACAAATTAAATATAAAATCTATATTTTGAGTAGTTTAATTATAATATCTTTTTCTATAGGATTCTTAAATAAAAGCATAAACACCCGTATCAATCAGATAGTTGTTCCAGTTAAGAACATGGGGATAATAAACTATGTAAAAACTAGTCATTATGGGGTCCATTATGCAACTGCTTATGAAATATTTTTACGAAACAAAATATTTGGTATTGGATTAAAACAATTTCGTAACGAAAGCAGAAAAGAAATTTATAAAAATAATGTAAATAATATCTATAATAGAGATAATTGGGCAACTCATCCTCACCAAACTCATTTTGAGGTACTTTCAGAAACTGGAATTATTGGCTACATATCTTTTATTATCATATTTATGATTGCTATATCGATAAGCTTTAAAAAATATTTAGAATCTAAAAATATTTATTTACTATCTGGTCTTATATTTGTTGTAACTAGCTTGATACCAATCCTACCGTCAGGTAGTTTTTTTACCACATATAGTGCTACAATATTTTGGATGAATTTTGCTTTTATGATATCATTTTATAAAAAAAGAGACTCCTTAAATGATAAACCAAAAAACAATTAAGAATAAATTAACACAACCAATTGTTTCAATTATTACTGTAGTGAAGAATGGAGAAAAATATTTAGAGAAAACAATCAAAAGTGTAATTAATCAAAAATATAAGAATATTGAATATGTTATAATAGATGGGTTATCGACAGATAACACCAGAAAAATAATTAATAAATATAGAAAATATATACACATATACAAAAGACAAAAAGATAAAAATTTGTGGGATGCAATGAACAAAGGAATAAAATATTCCAATGGATCAATTCTGGCTTTTATAAATTCTGATGATGTATTCAATCATAACGCTGTAAACTATGCTGTAAAATATTTTAAAAAAAAAAAATTGATTTTATATTTGGCACAGTACACAAATTTTATCGAAAATATGGGTTTAACTCAAACCTAGCTAAATATACTTTTAATTTTTACACAACACATTCCATGGGATTTTTTGTTAAAAGAAAAGTGCATGAAGAAATAGGGTTTTATAATATTAAATTCTTAAGCGCTGACTTGGATTTTTTTTTAAGAATGTTGTTTTCAAAAAAATACATTGGATCAGGTACTAAAAAAACAGAATTGTTTGGATATTTTAGGCCAGGAGGGTTTTCTTCAAAAATAAAGTACAGAACTCACCTAAAAGATCTAAACGAAATTAGAATTAATAATAACCAAAATAAGTTTTTTGTTTACTTGCTATATTTAATTAAAATAATTAAAAATTTAAAAAAATTTATCTTAAATATTCATTAATGCATTTAAGTTTATATTAAGATTAAATTAAAATTATGAAAAAAGTAAAATTAATATTTTTTCACCCTTACTCTTTTGGTGGTGGCTCAGATAATTCTCTATATAGATTAATTAAAAAATTAAATAAAAAAATTTATGATATTGATTTTATAAGCTTAAATAAAAGTATTTTGAATAATAAAATTACTGATATTAATTTTATCAAATTAAATTCATCAAGAACCATTTTATCAATTTTTGAAATCAGAAAAATCTTAAAAAAATACCAAAAGAAAAATAAATATAAAAAAATTATAATGATTTCTAATCAAAATTTTGCAAATTTAGTAGCAATATTCTCTAAATATAAACTGTCGTTTATAAAGCTTATTACTGTGGATAGAAATCACATAGATGAATTATATTTTTTTAAAAATTATTTAGATTTTATTAAGAAAAAAACAATCTTAATCTTAATGAAATTTTTTTACAAAAAAGCTGATGTAAGGATTGGAATTAGCAAAAAATTATCTAAAGATTTATCTAAACATGTAAAGTCAAAAATCAACACTGTTTATAGCCCCTCATATGACAAAAGCATAATAGAGTTAGCAAAAAAACAAAATGTTAAATTAAAAAAAAATGAAAAGTTTTTTATTTGTGTCTCAAGATTCTCAAAAAGAAAAGATCACAATACGTTACTAGCAGCTTTTTCAATGATTAAAATTAAAAAAAAATTCAAACTTATTTTAGTTGGCTTTGGTCCAGAAGAGCAAAATATAAAACTCTTAATAAAAAAATATAACTTAGAAAATGAAGTTTTGATGATTAAAAATTTGCACAATCCCTTTTGGCTCATAAAAAAATCATCACTACTAATTGTAACATCAGTCTATGAAGGCTTTCCGAATGTAATTGTCGAAGCTTTGACTTTAGGTACACCTGTAATTTCCACAAATATGAATGCAGGTGCTTCTGAAATCTTATTGAATGGTCGTGGTGGAGATTTGGTAAAAGTGGGAGATGTTTTAAATTTAAGTAAAAAAATTAGTCATTTCATAGCTAATCCTAGTAAATTAAAAAATAAAATGTTAATAGCAAGAAAAAATCTCTTCAGATTTGATGTGGAATCACATCATAAGATCTATAATAAAATTTTTAAAAATGTATAAAAAAAAATTAGCAATTATTGGTGCTGGATTTTATGGTTGTACGGCTGGATTAGTTTTATCAAAAGATTATGATATCGAAATATTTGAAATAGAAAATGATATTTTAAACTCAGCATCTAAAATTAATCAATTTAGATTTCATAGAGGCTATCATTATCCAAGATCACAGAAAACAATAAATCAAATTAAATATTCATATAAAAAATTTATAAACTTTTATGGTAAAGATGTCCTAAAAAGTACAAATAACATTTATGCTATCTCAAAAAAAAATAGTCTTACAAGTTTTAATAAATATATAAAAATACTTAATAAAAATAACCTTTATTTTAAAAAAATATTTAATGAACAGTTATTTTCTAATCTTATTGAGGGTGCCATTAAAAGTAATGAAAAAACATTAAATTATTTTAAAATTAAAAAAAAAATGACTCAATTATTAAAGAAATCTAAGATTAAAATTAATTTTTCTACACTTGTAAATAAAAAAATTCTTAAAGATTTTGATAAAATCATTATTTGTAGCTATGCTAACAACAATCAAATTTTAAAATCCTTAGGTGTTAAACCTGTATCAGAATATAGATATGAGTTAATTGAGAAAATTATTATCAAACTACCCTCTAAATACAAAAATTTAAGCCTTGTTGTTTTAGATGGTAAATTTGTATGTTTAGACCCTTATGTTGGTACTAAATACCATTTACTTAGTGATGTAAAACATTCTAAAATTGAGGTTATCAATAACAAACTTCCTTATTTTAAAAACTTTAAGAAAAAACTAATTAACAACACAGTTCATAAGAATATTAAAATATCTAATTATAAAAAGTTTATAGATAGTAGCAAAAAATACTTACCGTTCATTACAGAAGCAAAATATATCGGTTCTTTTTTTGTTACAAGAACAATTAAATGTAATGTAGAAAAAACTGATGAAAGAACTACAGAAATAAAAAAAATAAATAACAAAATATATACTATATTTTCTAGTAAGTGGAATGGTTGTGTTGCAACTGCAGAACAATTAAAAAAAAAGCTTAATGAAGAAAATTAACCTTATTGGCTATGGAAATTGGGGAAAAAAAATTTACCCCATTTTAAAAAATATTAAAAATACAAAAATAAACGTAATAAAAAAAAAAGATGGTATTCTAAATAAGTCCTCACTAGATATGATTCTAACTAATAACGAAACACATTTTGAGTTGGTAAAAAGATCTTTACTTAAAAAAAATAATGTTTTTTGTGAAAAACCCTTAACCACATCTAAATTACAAGCTTTGAAATTATATAAATTGTCATCCAAATATAAAAAAAATATATACGTTTGTGACATAGAGAATTTTAAAAAAAAAAAATTAAGATTAAAAAAACTAATAATATAACTAGAACTAAACATTCTTTAATTAAAGATAATATTTTGTGGAGACTCGCATATCATGACTTATCTTATCTTTATAAATATATTCAGACAAAAAAATTAACAAATATTCAAATAACAAATAATAAGATTGGTAAAATTTGTTTTGTCCTAATTTTTGAAGATATTAAATTTAACTTTTACTACAATTTTAATTCAAGGATAAATAAACATACTTTCAATGGAATTAATCTCCTTTCATCAAAAGATTACTATAAAGGAATGATAAGTGAGGTTTTATTAAAAAAAGTCAATTTTTATGAGAATAAAAAAATATCACTATTCTGTATTAAAATAATAAATAATATTCTTAAGATTGGCAAAATTGACTAATCATAATTCAAGATTTTAAATCTTTTTTTATATGATTCTATAGTCATCAAGGTACCCTTTGATAAATTTGTCTGTGGTTTCCATCCATATTTTTTTGCTATATCTGGATTAAGTAATTTTCTTGGTGTGCCATCACTTTTACTATTATCAAAAATAATTTTACATTTCGGGTATATAATTTTTCTTAAGAAATCTGCATAATATTTTATTGTATGATCAGTTTTATTACCCACATTTATAAGATATTCTGTTGTTTTAGTTTCTAAAAAAAAAACAACTGCTTTTGCTACATCTCCAACATACATAAGTTCTCTCTTTGCTTTACCTGTTCCCCAAAGTTTAATGTAATTTTTTTTTCTTAATTTTGCATCAAACAGTTTTTTAATAATAGCTGGATAAAAATGAGATGTTTTTAAATCAAAGTTATCATTTCCTCCATAAAGATTTGGTGGCATCAAACATCTATAATTTCTTTTATATTGAGTATTATAGCTTTTACACATCTCTATGCCAACAATTTTTGCTAATGCATAGGGTTGGTTTGTTGGCTCCAATTTACCAGTTAAAAGATAATCTTCTTTCATGGGTTGCTTACAATATTTCGGATAAATACAACTTGATCCAAGTATTAAAATATCATCAATATTATTTTGATGTGCAGCTTGAATAATATTACATTGGATCATCAAATTTTGATAAATAAATTCAGCAGGAAAATTTTTATTAGCAAGTATTCCACCAACTTTTGCAGCTGCAATAATAATACAATCAATTTTATTTCTTTTAAAAAAATTATTTACTTTACTTTGATTGGTTAAATCTAGCTGTTTTTTTGATCTTAAAAAAATATTATTATAGCCTCTAAATTTTAATTCCTGCAAAATAGCATTTCCCACTAAACCTCTATGACCTGCCAAAAATATATTATTTTTCTTATCCATTTTTTTTAATTATTGCTAATGCTGAAAAATCTTTATCAGTTATATCTTTAAAATTCATCAAATTTGTAAGCTTCATCAAAGTAAAATTTTTTTTAAAATATTTTTTTATATCGCTCTTATTAAATGATTTCATTATATGTTCTTCAAAGAATAGATATTTTTTTTGTTTTTTTTTTGAAATAAAAAAATTATATTTTACATTAAATACATTTTTTTTCTTTTTTTTTATTATACTCTCTCTTACAATTTTGGTATTTTTATATTTTATTTCTCGAATATTGTTATTTAATTCATTTTTTTTTGTATATTCCGAGTTCCAAAAATCAAAAATTATATATCCACCCGGTTTGGTAATTAGTTTGAGTTTGTTTACAATTTTATGGATATAAGTCTTATTAGTAAAATAACTGAAAACATGAAATAATAAGATAATTTTATCGTATTTATTATTTTTTGATATATCAAGAATTTCTAATTGTTTAAAAGTTATGTTTTTTTTTGAATATTTTTTTTTTGCAATTTTTATCATCTCAAGACTTTTGTCTAAAGCTAAAACCTGACCACAATGTTTAGAAAGTTCAAAAGAATGATTCCCAGTGCCGCAGCCAATTTCAAGTACTTTCTCTTGTTTGTTAAATTTAACTAATTTTTTTATATTTTTAACTTCTTTAGAATATTTTTTATTTTTATAAAATAAATCATAATATTCTGAATATTTATTAAAATTCATTTAATTATTTTTTTTACTTCATTTATAATATATCTGATTTCTTTATTCTTTAGCGCTGTACCAGAAGGTAAATAAAAACCATTTTTTGATAAGTATTCACTATTTTTAAGTATTTCTTTTCCAAATTTTTTAAAAATTGGCTGTTTGTGAATTGGCCAAAAAAAAGGTCTTGTTTCTATACCTTTTTTAAGTAATTTTTTACACAACATTTGTCTGTCTAATTTTAACTTATTATTATTTTTTAAAACTAAACCAAAGACCCAATATATATTTTTTGAGAATATATTATCTTTTTGAGGTAAAAAAATATTTTTTAAATTTTTGAGACCGTTTTGATACATATTTCCAATTTCTATCTTTCTTTTAATAGTAAATTTTAATTTTTCATATTGAGCTAAACCAATAGCCGCTTGTATATTTGTATATCTATGATTAGAACCAATTTCACTATGAATAAATCTAGGCGTACTAAAAAATAAATTAATTATACTTTTGCATCTATCTGCAATATTTTTTTTATTTGTCAAAATCATACCACCTTCACCTGTGGTTATGTGTTTATTGGCATAAAAACTGAACGTAGTGATATCTCCATAATATCCACAATATTTATTATCATAATATTTTAAACCCATTGCTTCTGCTGCGTCTTCTATTATTTTAAAAGAAAATTTTTTTTTTAATTTGATTATTTCTTTTATATCTGATGCTAGTCCATAAATATGAACCACTATAATAGCTTTTGTTTTTTTTGTTATTTTTTTTTTTAATTTTTCAATATCCATATTCCAATCTCCAAAATTACAATCGACTGGTACTGGTATCAGTCCATTTTTTACTATTGCATTAAAACAAGAGATTATAGTAAATGAAGGCAATATTACCTCATCTCCCTTTTTAAGATTTAATGATTGAATTGCTGTTTCTAGAGCAGTTGTGCCATTAGTAGTTGATATAGCATATTTTTTTTTGATTAATCCTTGTATTTTTTTTTCAAATAAATAATTAAATTTTCCTGATCCTGAAATCCAATTTGTATCTATGCATTCACTGATATATTTTTTTTCATTTCCCAATAAGTTAATTGAATTTACTCTTATCATTATCTAATTATTTTAGCCTAATTAAATCATCTGAATGATAAGGTCCTAACTTAACCTCTATCATTTCTAGATCATCAATTACTTCAAATCCATGAGCTCCATCTTGTATAAGCATCACATCATTGGGTTTTAATATTTTATATTCTAAAAAATTAAAATTTTTAGGATCATAAAAATTAACTTTTAGCTTACCCTTTTTAACAAAAATAGTTTCTACACATTTTTTACTAATTCTATCTATTTTTCGATGATAATGAGGTTCAATTATTTTACCTTTTTTAAAAATTAAACTTCCAATTTGCATGCTAGCCGAATCTTCTGTAAAAAAATTATGTCCATCATTATTATAATTTGCTCTGATTATAATAGCGTATACTTTTTCCTGATTTTTAATAATTTCAATCATATTACAATTAATTTTATTGGATTAATTTAAATTAAATTGTAACCTACTTTAATTATAAATAATATCTAATAAACTAAAAGCAATACTATTCCGCATTTCGAATATTAACTCAATTTAGTAAGTTTTTAATTTGTCTTTAATTGTAATTATCATATTTTTACAATTTTATTAATTTGAAGTTTACAATCTGTGATATTTTTCTGATTGCCTTGTTTATCTATTGTGCTAGATCTAATACACGTTTCCCAATATCTGTAAAAAGTTTTTTTAAAAAAATTATTAAAAATTATAGGTAACTTTATAATAATAAATTTATTACTAAAGTATTTTTTGTTACAGTAATTTAACATATCAAATCGTGATAGAAATGAAAGGTTGTCATTCCAGTATGATATTAACTTGTATTTAGTTTTGGTAGTTAATAACTTTTTGAGATTTTCCAAAATACTTTGGTAATAAATCCCATGTAAATTATTATTTACTAAAATAATATTAGTTTTCTTTAATATTGAAAGATATGCCCCCAGAAAAGAAGTATCATTATCAAAAAATATTTTTTGCAATCTTATAATATTTAATTTTTTTAAATTAAATTTTTTTTGAAGAAATACTTCCATGCAATATTTATAATAGACGTAATTACTTGTTATATTATTTCGATTAAATCTTTTTAATTTTTTTCTTACAAGTTCTTCACTGCTAAAATAAATATATTTTTCAATTTTATTAAAATGTTTGTCTACAAATTTTTTTTGCATTCTTAAAGTTTTCATTATATCTGGTATATTTGCATAATTTGATATTCTTATGCAGTCTATAACTATATGTGGCTGGTATTTAAAGCTTGGTATATTTCTAAATGTAAATTCATTTTTTTTTGCTACTCTTGTAATTCTAATAATTTTAAATTCTTTTAAAAATTTTTTATTAATGTGTGTCGCTAATCTAGAATTTGCCCCTAGTATATAAATATTTTTCATAAATTTGTTAATTGATAATTTACAGTTATAATTAATTATTTTATAAAAAGATATGATATATGATTTTGTAATTATTGGTACTGGACCTGCTGGCTCTTTATTGGCTTGGCTGCTCTCAAAGAAAAATTATAAAATATGCATGATTGAAAGAGCAAACAATAAAGCAATAATATCAAATCCGTATGTGCAAAAATCAAGTTTTCATTATTTACCTTTATTTAGTAATAAATTAGGTGGAAATTCTGAACTTTGGCACAATAAAATATTTCTGTTAACAAAAGATGAGTTTGATAAGAAAAAATGGGGTTTTTCTTATACAAGTCTCAAGAAAACTAGTTTGGAATTAGAAAATAAACTTAATATTCCTAAAAATAAAATTAAATTTTTTATCAATAAGAATATTAAAATTTCTCAGTCTATTAGATATAACTTTAATAATATTTATAAATATTTTAAAATTGAAAGTAATAAAAATATCACTGTAATAAAAGAGAGCAGTATATCTAAAACATATCAAAAACATAAAAAAATTATAGATAAAATAGATATCATAAATTTTAAAGGTGAAATACAGACGATTAGCATTAAAAATTCTTTAATTTTGTGCTCTGGTGGTCTTGGCAATACTCATCTCATTTTAAACTTATTTAATGCAGTAAAAAAAAATAAAGCTTCTTTAGCAGATCATCCCCATATTAAAATTGGTAATTATAATGAGAAAGAAATAAGTCACTTACTTGATTTTAAAAAATATTACTTAAATGGAAACATGTTTGAAAAAAATATATATTTTAAAATTAAAAATACATTTGCTGTAACACAAATAGCTGTTTATTCTGCAGAAGATTTTATCAGAAAGTATATTAAAAAAATTTATAACTCAAATAAATATACAAATAAAAAAATTTATTTTTTCTTAATCAACTTATATTATTATTTTTTCAAAATAATGAATTACTGTAAAAGAATAAGATATAATCAGACATTTTGTTTGGAAATCTCATTCTCACAAAATCCTAGATCTGGAAGTATTGCATTAAGTAATTCTTATGACAGATTTGGACTAAAAAAGATTAATATTAAATGGGATTTTTTTAAGGGTGATATTAGGATTTATAAAGAAATTGTTAAAAAAATTACAAAAATTTTAAGTATTAATAATAAATACAGATTAAATAAATCTTTCGAAAATGTTTACGTTGGTCAACATCCAAGTTGTAGTACGCCAATAACAAAAAATCTAAAAATTATTGGTGTTGATAAAAATCTAAAACTTAATGGTTATAAAAATGTATACACAATCGGTTCTAATGTTTTTCCAGAAAATGGATTTACTAATCCTACATGGACTATAATGACACTAACATTAAAGCTTACAAGATATTTATTAAGATATTCTATTAAATAAAATATCTACTTGAAGAGTTTCACCTGAAGATCTATTGCCAAATACTCGATCTAATGACCAAACTTTAAATTTTTTATTTTCTAAATATTCAATAACCTCTTTTAAAGATGGTTGCCCTCTATATTTTGATCCCTTGCTGCTAAGGCATAATTAAAAATTTTCCAATTTTTGTATTTGTTCGCTGTATTAATTAAATGACTAAATGGCTCTTTTGCTGGCTCAAAACTGATAGTTCTCATAAAAGGAAATCTTTTTAATATTTTTTCAACAAAATTACCTTCATGAGCTCCTACATCTATAATTGATTGAATATTTAAATACTCTATTGACTTAAGTAAGTTTTCCTGAGGATTATAATAATTTTTTTCTTTAATTAAGATTATTTTGAAAAACTTAAAAATATTTTTTATTAATCTTTTCATGAAATATTTTAATATACTTTATTGAATCTCTGCAAGTTTTTTATTTAAATCATAAGTAAATTTTCGATCTAAGTCTCTATAATATTCATACATTCTTGCTCCATTATTAATTACTGTTTCTCTAATATCTTGTTTTTGAGCTACTTGGATTGCATTTGATAAACTTAAAGGACTTTTGTTATCAAAATATATAGCCCCATCTCCAGCAATTGAAGCAAAAGAAGATGGGTATAAGACTGGAATCTTAAGATACCAAGCTTCAAATAAAGGTATATTGGCTGGACCAAAGAGACTTGGATAAACAATTAAATCACAATTATTATAAATAAAATTCATTTCTTCATTTGGCAAGCTTTCAAAAATAAAAAATCTATTATTTAGTTCTTTTTTATTTATCAAATTTTTTATATTAGAAAGGTAACCTCTATCATTTCCAGCTAGTACATAATTAATTGATTTATCTTTTAAGTAATCTTGAGCTTCTATTAAAAGTTTATGATTTTTATGGCTTAAAAAATTTGAGGGATAAAATATGAATTTTTTTTTTATTAATGAAGGTATTATAGTTTGATTTACTACTTTTAAATTTTTGGATATATCAAAATATTTTATTAAAATTTTATCACTTTTAATCTTGTATAAATTAATCAATTTATTCTTAGTATCCTCACTTTCTGCAATAATTAAAAACACATTATTAACTTTATTTTTTAAAAAATACTCCCTTGACTCAAACTCTTTAAGTTTTAAGAACTCTTCTAAATTTGGATAATCCAGATGACATAGGTCTAAAACAGTAGCTATAATTGGAATTTTGTTGATAAGATCTGAAATACCATAAAAATGAGGAATATAAATCACTGAGCATCCCTCATTTAAAAGTTTTTTTTCAAATAAACTGTTTAATATTTTATATCTTTTTAATTTTGGAAATATTTTTAAAATTTTTTTAAAAATTTTATCTAATAATGATATTTCAAAAATTTTTGATGTGATTCCATTTTTTTCAAGTGAATTTTGTACTTTATAATTTGATGAAATTACCTTTATGTTAAATTTACTACTCAGGTTTTTTTTTAAAAAATTATACTGATCTATTGCATAATACCATTGTCCACCCTGTTTAGGTGTAACATTTACGTAATAGAATAAATTTAGTGAATTGCTAACCATGAAGTTTTTGAAAATATTTATTTTTTTCTAATAAATACTTGTACGATCCACTCCCAGAAATTTTTCCATTTGATAATAAATAAATTTTGTTACATATTTTTAATGTACTTACCCTGTGCGCAATAATTATAATTGTTTTTTTCTTTTTTAGCCTTTTTATAGACTTAATAATCTCTTTCTCAGTTAAACTATCTACTGCACTAGTCGCTTCATCAAAAACAATTATATCTTTTTCAAAATATAATGCTCTAGCTATAGCCATTCTTTGTCTTTCTCCTCCAGAAAATTTTAATCCATTATCTCCAATTTCAGTATTAAGGCCCTCACTAAGTGTATTTATCTTATTACTCAAATTTGCAGCCAAAATTGATTCTTTTACTTTTTTTAAATCAACTTCACTACTTTCGATACCGAACGCAATATTATTCAATACACTTGTATTAGCAAAATAAGGGTTTTGTGAAACAAATGCAAAATTAGAAATCCAAGATTTTTTCTGATTTTGTTTTAACACTTTTCCGTCTATAAGTATTTTTCCTTTAGTTGGTTCTATGATGGTCATAATCAGATCTACTAGTGTACTTTTTCCTGAACCTGTTTCTCCAGCAATACCAATAATAGAATTTTTTTTGATCTGAAATTTATTAATTTCTAAAATATTTTTTTTATCTTCTTTAGAATATGAAAATTTTAAATTTCTAAAACTTATACTTTTTTTAAAATTGAATTTATTTACTTTCCTACTTAAAGATGCAGACCCTGATGTATTATTAACAATTTTATTTTTATGTTTATCAAAAAGTACTTTACCATTTTTAATATTAACAATAGACATGTATATCTGTTGAAAAGATGGCAATAATTTTAAACCGGCAAATGCATAAATAGCTAAAGTTGGCAGTATACTTTTTGTTCCAAAACCTAAAATCAAAGCAATCAAGATTGATAAAATAATTACAATATATGAAAATGCCTCCACCACAAATCTTGGTAATTGCACAATTAGACCTAGACGTACCGCTGGTTTTATATGTTCATAATTAACAATATTAAAGTTTTTTTGGAAGTAATTTTTTAAATTGTAAATAATTATCTCTTTTATTCCTTGGAAGGTATTGAATATCAGTTGATTTCTTTTTTTAAACAGTTCAGACTCTATTTTGGTATGTTTATGAATTATTTTTTTTACGTTAAATAAAATTAAATAATAAATTAATGAAAATACTAAAATTCCAATTATTACTACATATGGATTATAAATGGCCAATATAATTGAAATACTGATAACTAATATTATTTTATGAGATAAATTAAGAAGTGGCGTAATTAATTTTACAGAAATAATAGAACAGTCATGGCTAATTACCCTTACAATACCGGAATAACTATTATTTACATGAAAAGACCAAGGTTTAGCTAAATAATAGCTAAATAATTTATTGTTAATAAACGCATTCACTTGATGGCCAACTGTGAGCATTTTAGTATTAATAAATATTGATAGAGCAAAACTTAAAATGACTAGAATTATCAGATATAATGAAAAAAAAATTAGTAATTCATCAACACTGCCTTTGAAAATTTTTTCAAAATAATCTTTGATATACATATTTTTTTTCAAAATCTCAGGATTATTAATTATTGAAATAAAAGACGCCAATGATCCAAGCATTAGTACTTCAATACATGCTTGAAAAATATTCAAAAATTGTAGAATTAAAATTTTTTCTTTTAAATCTTTATTTAAAGTTTTATAGATTTGGAATACTAACTTTAGCATGAAAAAATTAATTAATTTATAATGATTTTATTAAAACCTATATTATTTAAAATATACTACAATTGTATATATCATTATAAAAACTTATTTATTAGAAGAAAACAGACAATTTATCCAAAAATTATTGATGTTTTGTGTAGAGGAGAAAGTCTAAAGTTTTTTACTAAAATTAAAAGTAGAAATAATGTCGATTTAATTATTTTGGCTAACTTTGAAAAAAATGACATTTGTGATAGCAAAATATTAGATATTATAAAAAACATACCTATTACGATTGTTTCTAATATTTCAGAGCCTATTCTAAAGCTATCTAGCTTAAAATCAATTTATCTTGACGAAGTATTTATTAGCAGAATTAGTGACGGTAGAGATAACAAAAGTTTATATTTAAAAAGAAACAATTTTAGGCTTAATTCTATTTCAAGGAATGTAAAGTTTATTAACTCAAAATTTTTGTCAATTTATAATAATATAAATGTTAATTCTGAGGGAAATTGGAATACTGGTTTATACAGTTTGTTTATAGCATGTACCAAAAACCCAAATGAAATTAACTTATATGGAATGGATTTTTTTGAGACTGATTATTTTAATGGTGGCGTAAAATACAAGCTAAGCAATATTGAAATAAATGAAAGATCAATTGAAATGGTTAAAAGTTTTAAAAAAACTTTTGATGCTATATTAAAATTTTTTCCAAATATTAAATTTACAATTTATACAAAATCTAAAATAACTTCTAATTTTCTAAATGTTAAAATTAATCTAGTTTAATATTTTTTAAAAAAATCTAAGGTTTTGATAAGAGCGTCAGCTTGCTTACTTATTTCATTTTTATTTTTTTGATTGGTTGTAAAGTTCATTAAATTTTTTTGTAAGTGTGTTGCAACTGGCGTTTTTGAACATATTAATTGGCATTTATCTTTGCAATTTTTATAACAATAACCAATATCATATTTTTTAAAAGCTGGTTCTTGATGTAATAGTTTTGATGCTGCATAGATTCCATCTCCACCAAAATATATATATTTTTTTCTAAACGACTCCCAAGAAACACTGTAATTTGCTCCCAAATATAATGCTGAAAATGTATAGTAGGTATGCTGTTTATTTTTTAGGATTGATTGAACTTTGAAAAATTTATTATTTTTTAAAATTTTGCTATAACTTTCACCAGAATTTATTCTTTTTTTTATATAAAAATTAAAATTTTCCAGTTGAGCCAAACATACTGCTGCTGCTAATTGATTTATTCTAAAATTATATCCAATTTCGCTAAATCTAGTCCAATTAGGATTTTGAAATTTATCTTTATTTATTCTAATCCTTCCAGTTTTGGCAGTTATGGTTTTAAAACCAAGTCCTGCAATTTGCCGTATTTTTTTTGCAAGCTTTTTATTATTTGTGCTTACCAATCCTCCATCACCACAAGTAATTTGTTTTGAGTTTTCAAAACTCCAAACTCCTATATCACCAATAGTTCCACTTATTCTGCCTTTCTCATCTTTGCCATAAAAACATTGAGCACAATCTTCAATAATTGGCAGATTATATTTTTTAGATAATTGTATGATTTTTTTCATATCACATACAGCTCCATACATGTGAACTACCATTATACACTTTGTTTTTTTAGTAATTTTTTTTTCAAGATCTTTGGTGCACATCAAGAAAGTTTCAGAATCTGAGTCAACGTAAACTGGTGATGCTCCGGTGTAATGAATTGATAGTCCACACATTAAAGGTGTAAGTGCTGGAACTAATACTTCATCTCCATTTTTACAGCCAAGAGCCAATAAAGCTGTGAATAAACCAGATGTTCCTGAATTAACTGCTATGGAATATTTTACATTATGTGTTTTATTAAATTTATCCTCAAGTAATGAGCTAAATGCTCCATCAGATCCGGCTTTAAAACCTTGTTTTAAAACCTCACTAACATAATTAAGTTCATTACCCTTAAATCTCCAATTTAATTTTTTTTTATTAATCATTTAGATAATTTTTTTTGTCTATTTTTCCACTCAATATTTTTAAAGAAATTAATTTTTTTTAAATCTGGATTTCTAAGTACAAGATTATGGATTTTTTCTCTAGTTATTTTTTGTTTTAGTATTAATTTTATAGTCATTAGAAAAATATAATCCTCATAATAATCTAAAGTCAATCTTGATTTGGTTATAAACTCAGAATTTGATAAAATTGCACTTTTACCTCCTTTTATGTATTTAGTAATCATCTCAGTATCTTTATTGCTATTATTCATTTTAGATAATTTTTTTTCTAAAAATTTAACATTAATTGAATAACCTTCTGACGCCTCTCCTTTTGAAGAAATTAAAGATGGATACACTATATCAAGTTTATTTTTTATTAATAAATTAATACTTTTTTTTATTTGTTTTGTGCAAAAAAAAGGATCGTCTGCATCTAGAGTATGAAAGTATTTTAGATTATATTTATTGGCAGTGTCTAACCATCTTTTTAGTTTATTTTTTTCAGATCCTCTAAAAAAATTTATTTTATGACTTTTTGCAATTTTGCACAATATATCATCTGACTTTTGTTTTGTTGTGGAAAGTATTGGAGATAAATTGTTTTGTTTGGCTATAGTAATAATATACGAAATTACGTTTTGATCTCCAAAAGGAAGTAGACATTTTTTTGGAAGTCTTGATGAATTTGTTCTTGCCGTAATAAGAACGGAGTATTGTTTCATTTAAAGGCTTACTGATCTAAGTTTTTCTTTTATCTTAATTTCAGTTTCAGTAACAGTTTTTTTGCCATTGCCCAATATTTTAGGAATTTTTCTGATTGTCTCTACAAAGCTATTTAAAGCTTCAACTTCAATTGATGCCGCCTGATCTGATCCATACATAGCTCTATCTAATGTAATGTGCCTTTCAATCGAAGTCGCACCTAAAGCAATGGCTGTTGTGCAAACTTTTAATAAACTACTTTCATGTCCTGAATAGCCAACATTACATTTAAATTTATCTCTAAGCATAGGAATACAAAGTAAATTTGCATCTTCTTCTTTCATTGGGTAGCTGCTGTTACAATGCATTAATTCAAATTCACACTGATTTTTCCTAAAAATATTTATAGCTACTTCTATTTCTTCGAGTGTTGACATTCCTGTCGATATGAAGGTTTTTTTTTTCTTTTGCTATCATTTCTAATAATTTAGTAAATGTTAGCATCGGTGAGGCAATTTTATTAAATGGAAGATTATAATCTTGTAAAAACTTTTGCGAATTAATATCCCATGCTGAAGCAGACCAATCTATATTTAATTCTCTACAATACTCATTAATTTCATCATATTCTTTTTTTTCAAACTCAAGGCCTTTTTTTTGATCCCTTTGAGTTTTGCCCCATGGACTGTCTCTTAAACCATCAAGATATTCTTTTGAATAAACTAAATCTAAATCCCTCTTTTGAAATTTAACGGCATCAAATCCAGCTTCTTTTGATTTTTTAATCAATTCTTTGGCAATTTTTAGGTCGCCATTATGATTAATTCCAATCTCTGCTATTAAGTATACACTCATATTTATTTCAATTTTATCTCAACTAATTCGCATAAATTGTGCAGTAAAACAAGGTGTAATTCCTGAATTCTATCAACTCTTTTAGCGGGTGCATTAATTTCAAAATTAGTTAATTTTTTATGTTTAAATTTTTTTTCTCCTGTGAATAAAACTGTCTTCATGCCTTTTGCTTTAGCAGATTTGATAGCATGAATAATATTTTCACTTTTACCGCTCGTTGAAAGTGCAATTAATATATCACCCCTGTTTCCAATTGCTTTTATTTGTTTTGAAAAAATTTCTTTAAAACTATAATCATTACCAATTGCAGTAATAATTGAGGTGTCAGTTGTTAAAGAAATAGCAGGTTGCTCTCTTCTTTCTTTAAGGTACCTGCCAACAAACTCAGCTGCAATGTGTGAAGCTTCGCTTGCTGATCCACCATTTCCACAAAATAAGAGCTTTTTGTTATTCTTTAATGAAGTGTGAATTAATCTAGACAACTTATCTATCTTATTAAGTAAATCAGAATTGATTAAAATATTAAGATTATCTCTTGTAGTTAAAATATTTCTTTTTAAAATTTTAATATTATCTACCATGCTGTTCTTCCTCCGTCTAAAACTAATGTCGAACCCGTCATATAAGACGAGTCATCAGAGATTAAAAATAAAATTGCATTTTCGTACTCACCTTGCCTTGCCATTCTCCCCAATGGTATTAATTTTTTTATTTTCTTTAAAAAGTTAGATTTTTGGTTATTAAAAATTCCTCCAGGTGCTAAAGCATTACATCTCATATTTTTATTTGCCCAATATGTTGCTGTATATTTAGTTAGACCAATTAAACCATGTTTTGAAATTGAGTAAGAGATTGGCTTAACAAAATCTAGTTTTTTTTCATTGTTATTATAAATTCTATTATCTGGTGATATTAATGCTAGATCAGAAGCAATATTCAAAATTACACCCCCTCCTTTTTTTGCCATATATGTACCAAAAATTTTGGTACATATTAATGAACCTATTAATGATACATTGATATCTTTTTTAAAATCATTAATAGAAAAGTTTTCTAATTTTAATTTGTTATTTTTTTTTAATGGAGGATAGTCAATTGATGCATTATTTATTAATATATCCAACCTTCTAAATTTATTTAATATTTCTGATAAAGCTTTTTTGACCCTCATTTCATTTGAAATATCACACCTTACAAAAATAATATTATTACCTTCAGATTTAAATTTTTTTTTGAGTAAATTTATTTTTTTTAAATTAATATCAATTACAACAGCTTTGCCACCATTACTTAAAACTGCGTTAATATGCTGGATACCTAAAAGACCAGCACCGCCTGTAATTACTACAACTTTATCTTTAATTTTGTTCATTAATTATACTAATTTACCTTCTATAAAATTCATTTTTAAAAATACTTTTCTTTTTTAACCCAACTATTTAACTTTTTATCAAATATAAATAAAAAATGATGCTTTATGAAACTTTTTATATATTGGATTTCCATAGGTAATTTATAATTGAAATATAACTTGTTAGATTTTTTTGCAAAGAAAATAAGTTTAATATTTAAATATAAAAATTTTAATACTTTTTTAAATAATCTTAAAATAACAAAAATTGAACTTTTATTATCTCTTAAAATAGAAAAGGAGTCATTAAACGCATGATACTTCGATCTTTCTATAAAATAAGATTTTGTAAGTCTTTTCGCTGGTAATTCATGAAAAACTTTACATTTATAATTATAAAAAGCTATAGTGTTATTTTTTGCACATTTATTTAAAAAACCAGTCTCACCATCACCTATAAAAATATTATCATAGCCACGTCCTATTAAATCAGGATGAAAACCATTTAATTTATAAAAAAGTTTCCTTTTAAATCCCATATTCATACCAAAAATAAAATTTGGTTTAATTGCTTTATTTTTATTTCCTAAATCTAAATAACTCAAATATGGACAATAATATTGATTTTCTGATAATTTTTTAAAATAAAATTTTCTTATCCAATTCAAAATTTTAATTTTTTTGTCTAATAGGTTTGGACCCCCAACTAAATTGTAGTATCTTAAAGACTTGATCATGTTTGATAAATGAGTATTTGCTAATTTTATGTCGTCATCTAATAATATTAAATTATTTGATTGTGCCATTTTAATACCTGCGTTCCTCGCATAGTGCAGACCTAATTGGGGTTCATGTATTATTTTACATTTAAAATTATTTTTTATTAAAAAGCTAGGAATAACTTCTGAAAAATAATATTTATTATTTTGTACAATTAAAAATTCAATATTTTTAAAATTTACATTTTTTTGATTTTTTAAAGATCTAAAAATTATTGTTAAATTTTTTAGGGGATTATAAGTTGGTATTATTATACTAGTTTTTATTAATCCACTCATATGATGATTGCATAATTTTGTTTATATTTGAGTTAACTGGCTTCCAATTAAATTTTTTTCTAGCTTTTTGAATATTTGCTTTAAGAATTGGAGCGTCTCCTTTTCTTTTTTTTTAGTTAAAATTTTAACATTTTTTTTATTAGTTACTTTTAAACCTATTTTTATTAATTGTCTTATCGAATATCCTCTTCCGGAACCTAAATTAACAATCTCATTAAATTTTTCTCTTTCAAAATTTTTCAACATTTTTTTAATAAATTCTCCAATATCTAGAGGATGAATAAAGTCTCTAATAGCGGTACCATCAGGCGTATCATAATTATCACCATTTATGTTTAAAGTTTTATTCTTTATAATTGACTCTAAAATTATAGGTACAATTCGATTTCCAGAGATTTTATTAAAACCAATTTTATATTTTCCACCTAACACTCCCGCAACATTGAAAAATCTCAAAATACAAAAATTTAAACCATACATTTTTGAAAATGAATGAATTTTTTTTTCAATATAAATTTTATTTTTTGCATATGGCGATAGTCCCATTAACTTACTAAAATTTTCATCTTTATAATTATTATTTCCATATACTAAGCAAGAGCTAGAAAATAAAATATTTTTACAATTATTATTCTTCATAACATTCAATATATTGAGTGAAACAAGCTGATTGTTCGTTTCATAAAGTTTTGTCCTTGCAAAAGATTCTTCAATAAATGCTAACCCTGAAAGATGAATAACTAAAAATGGTTTAATTTTTTTAAATATTTTATTTAGTTTATAAGAATTTTTTAGATCAGTTTTAAAAAATTTAATTTTATGTTTCTTAATAAATGAATGATTATTTTTATCTAAAACGATTATATTGTAGTTTTTATACTTATATAAAATGTATATAAGGTGAATTCCAATATAACCTGATCCACCAGTAATAATTATATTTTTATTTAATTTTTTTTTCATATAATCTGCTTATTACTTAAATGTTTACAACAATGTTAAAGAAAATACTATTTATACTTAAAGCTAACTTAAATTTAATTTTTATAATAAAAATTATAACTACAAATTATTTGTCAAAAAAAATTCATATTAAAAATAAGATAGCTTTTAAAAATTTTAAAAAAAAAATTACAAATAAACAGTTGAATTATTTTTGGTTTTTAAAAAATATTCCGTTTATAGTCTATTTTATTGAAAATAAAAAAGATAAGAAAATATTAGAAATTGGTTCGTATGAAGGATTATCTTCATGTTTTTTCCTTGATTATTATGCTAAAAGTTATCTTGTTTGTGTTGATCCATTTATAGAGCCAAATGAAGAGTATTATAATCAAAATTTTTCAATTACAGAAAAAAATTTTGACTATAATCTTAAAAAATATTCATCAAGATTTAAAAAAATAAGATTGAAGTCAGAAGACTTTTTTAAGGATCTCCCAATAGAAGAAAAATTTGATATTATTTTCATAGATGGTGAGCATAATGCTGATGTTGTTTATTTTGATGCTATTAATTCTTGGAAACATTTAAAAAAAGGTGGATATCTTATTTTTGATGATTTTTTCTGTGATGAATTTAAAAATAAAAACAACAATCCAATAATTGGTATAAAAAAGTTTACAGAGAAGTGTTCAGATTTTAAAATTGTTGCATTGTACTCCCAGCTTATATTAAAAAAAATTAGTTAAAAGCTTAATAGATATTAAAGGTTAATATGAAATAATTGGATTGTATTGATAATTGATTATTATGAAAATAAAGTAGTACGATTTATTAAACTAGTAATTTATTGTCTTATGTATTTTAACAAATCACTTTCGCTTTTAATCGTAACTGTGTTCTTTTTTTTTATTAATTTCTGAAATCTAGTAAGTTTAATATTTTCAGATGAAAAAATTTGTTGATTTTTATGATTAATTTTAAATGAATCACTCATGACTGCTACCGTATTTTTTTTTATAAGGTTGAAATAAATTTTATTTGGATAATGTAAAAATAAAAATTTTTTAAAATTTTTATCAATAAGCTCATACGAACAATTTTGAATTAAAGTAAATTTTTTTAAATAAGTTGAGAAATAATTTTTCCAGAAGGTTTCTTGTTCTAGCAAAGGATGCATTTTAATATATATATCTACATCATTAATTTTTGAAAAAAATATGTTTAGTTTTTCTAAATTTTTCAAAATAATATTTCTATGATTGTCTGAAGAAATAATATCACTAATTGGGTAATTATTTTGCAATAAAACTATTAATCTTTTTTTTTTATTTTTTTGTAAATTTAATAATTTATCATTAAAAATATATTCGTTGACTTTAAATTTAAAAGGATTTTTTTTTAAATTTAATTTTTTTTTGTGGATAAGTTTTTCTAACTTATCTTGATATAGTAAAACAGATTTAGAGTTACTCAAATATGTGGGAAGTAGTGTAGAATGTGGAATAAGATAGTTAAAACCAGTATAAACCTTATCTAAAGACAAAACAGGCATAAAACTTTCAAGGTCCCACAAATTACTTATAAAGATATTCTTTATTTCTTTATTTTTAAAATGTCTTTGAATAGTAAAATACTGATTTAACAGTTTATTAATTCTATAAAAAAAATATTTATTAATATAATGATCAAAATTATTAAATTCTTTTTTATAATTTTTTATAATTTTTTTATTTATTATTTTAAAAATAGGTTGAATCTTACTTTTATAACAGGTTTGATCATAGTTATTATAAAAACTAATATTATGATTAAAAATATTTTTATATTTAATCATAAATTCTGATTTTTCATTAATCCCTAATAAAAATAAAGTTATTTTTTTTTTGATATTTGAAAATCTGAATAATTCATTTTTATTCAAAAAAATAACATCTACATATTTTTTTTTATTTTTAAAAATAGAAATAATAATTGTAGTTTTTTTTATTAGCCTAATCATTAAATTTATGAATTTTTGCGCTAGACTTTTAAAGAAATTAATATGATAAATGTTACTACTGTTTTGATTTTTAAATGTAATTTTTGTTTTAGTATTACAGTGATTAAAAAAAGACCCAAGAACTATTGCGTTTTGCTTCTTTGAATAAAATTCAAAAAAATTTTTATAATCTATTCTTTCCCCATAATAAACAATATGATTAGAATTAAAAAAAGATAATTTTTTTGCTAAATGATGTCCGGTAATTAAAGAATCTAAAAAATAATGTAGAGAATAATAATCATAAGTAATTATTTTCTTAATTAAACTTGTGCTTTTTTTGAAATTAAAAATACGGTTCCAAATTTGAATTCTTTTTTTAAATATAACATTTTTATCTTGATTATTTAAAAAACTTTCAAAGAAATAAAATTTTAATTTATTGTTTTTACAAAAAAGGGCTGATTCAAGATTTATACAAATTAATTTATAGTTCTTATTTTTGTAATAAACTAATAACTTTTTTTCTATTCTATTAGAGTTTATTATTAGATAGTTTTTTGCCATATAGTAAATTATTAATTTAAATTTAATTGATAATTTTATTAGTTGACCTGTTTTCTTTATATCCCCTTCATCAATAAAATATTTTCTTTTTAGAGAATATATTTCTTATTTTTTCAAGATTTTTTTTATTAGCAATATCCATCCAAAATTCAATTAATGGATATCCGCCAACCTTTAGTTTTTTTCTGATGGCATAATTGATTAAACTATCCATATTTAAAAATTCTTTTTTAACTAAATCAAATATTTTTTCATCCATGCAATATATCCCTGCATTTAAAAAAGAGATTTTAATTTTTTTTTCTTCAATTTTTCTTATTTGTAATTTTTTTAAGGTGATCTCACCATAGCTTGATTGAGTTTGAACTGGTTTTAGGACTATTGTTAAATTATTTTTCATTATTTTGTGGAAGTTGACAAGTGATCTGTAATTTAAATCACTTACAATATCTCCATTTGATAAAATTATTGGAAATTTTAATTTTTTTTTATCAATATTAGAAATTCCACCAATTGTGCCCTGTTCTTTATTTTCTTTGATTACTTCTACAAGTGTTGTGTAATCTTTATTTTTTTTGATTTTTTTTGTTATTTGACTCGATAAGTAATTTGTTATCACATAGACTTTATCTTCACCAATTTCTCTATATGAATAAATCAAATTATCTAAAATTGTATTTCTTTTATTTAATAACATTAATGGCTTTGGTCTATTAGCAGTATATGGCCTCAACCTTAAACCTTTCCCACCAGCCATTATAACCATTGAATTTTTAATTTTTTTATTAAAGTTAATTGATTGAATATCTATAAAATTTACTACTTGATATCTTTTATTCACTACAAGTAAAAAATTTACTTTTGTTTTTTTAAAAGTATTCTTTATTTTATCAATACTATCACTCTCAAAAACAAATTTTGGGGAGTGGTTATAAATATTTTTAATTGTGTCAGATAATTTTTTTTTTTTTAATAATGCCCGTCTTATGTCAGCATCTGTTAAAATTCCAATTAATTTGTCTTTCCTATCCTTAATATAAAGAAATTGTTTATTAGTAGAATTTAATTTTTTTAAACAGTTTAGTATCGTTTCATATTTATTAACTGAAAGTTTTTTTAATATTTTATTATTCATTTAATCCATAAAAATGAGTTATCATTATTTTATCAACTATATATATATCATTAATAAATTTTAAAAGAAATTTTTCTTTAATCTAAAGCTATTTAAATTTAAAAAATTTATTAAATTTTTTTAAATTAGGATTTTTTATTTTTGAATATAAATATTTCAAAAATTTAAAATCATCAATAGTATCTAGGGTAATTCTTATAGGGGGGGTGTGAAAAATTTTAGGAGGTTTTAAAATTTTCGATTTATTTTTTTTTAACATGTGACAAGTAACATGTTCTTTTCCATAACTGGATTGGTCCGAATTAAGATGTTTAAAAAAATATTCACTTTTAAATATTTCTACTGAAAAACCTGGAGAAACATAATCGTGATTAACTTTTAAGTAAGAAATTTGGTTATTTTTTTTTATATAATTTAAGAGGTATCTTAATAGATCTATATCTATTAATGGATTATCACCAGTCGCTCTTATTACTAGATCTGCGTTTTCTTTTTTTTGTATTATTTCAAATCTTTTTCTAACATTATTTTCGTCTCCAAAAAAAATATTCGTTTTATTCTTTAGAATACTAAAAATTTTTTTATTTTTTTTAAACGGTCCTGTTGCAATATAAACTTTATCGATAAACTTACATTTTTTTACTTTATCAATAATTATTTCAATGGAACTTCTATTTTTGTAAATTGGTAGTATAGACTTAGCAAATAATCTTTTAGAATTTACTCTTGCTTGGAGTATAAAAAGCGTCTTCATTATTATTTTTTATTTTTTTCAATAACATAATTGCCTAATATTAAGCAATCTAACCCTGAAATATGAAATGTTTTAATTGCATCCTCTGGTGAAAATACCATTGGCTCTCCTTTTATATTAAAGGATGTATTAATCAAAATTGGTACTTTTGAAATCTTATTAAATTCACATAAAAGTTTATAAAACAAGTTATTAGAACTTTTTGAAACAGTTTGAACTCTAGCAGAACCATCTACGTGACAAACTGATTTTAAATTATTCTTAAACTTATTTTTTAAAAAATAAATTTTTTCCATATAAGGTACTTTATTTTTTGAATTTGTTGAAAAATAATAGTCAAATTTTTCTTCTATAATTGCAGGTGCAAATGGTCTAAAATCTTCTCGATATTTAATTGCAGAATTTAAAATAGTTTTTACATTTTTCATTAATGGATTTGCTAATATTGACCTATTGCCTAAGGCGCGCTGTCCAAATTCAGAATTTCCCTGAAACCAACCTATTATTTTCTTTTGATGAAGCAAATTTGCAGCTTTTTTTTCAATTTTTTTTACTTTTTCAAATTTTAATTTATATTTTTTTAAAATTTTGAAAATTTCATAATCTGGATAAGAATTTCCTAAATAAGGATTATTTAAATTACTTACTTTTATTTTATTTTTTATGATATTATTTTTCAAATATAATGCAGCACCTATTGAATTTCCACTATCATCTGGTGCAAAAGGGACATAAAAATTTAAATTTTTAAATTTTCTTTCTAAATTTCCATTCATTAAACAATTCATAAATATTCCACCAGATAGACAAATATTTTTTATACCTGTCTTTTTTGAAAAAAAATTAATTTTAAAATTAGTTACCTCCTCCAAAACTTGTTGTAATGCATTGGCTATTAAAATTTGTTTTTTGGTTGGTCTGTCGGAATTATTATTCGGCTCACCTAAAATTTTAATTAAATTGTTATTAAATAATCCTGGTTTTGATGGGTAATACCCATTAAATAAATCTAAGTTAATTTTATAATTACCCTCTTGATTATAAGTGATTAAATTTTTTCTAAAAATGTCATAATATTTATTATTGTTAACTTTAATTAAATTTGATATTGCCATAACTTTCCATTCGTCAGAATTAGCTCTAAATCCTAAGTATTCAGTAATTGACGCATATAGCATGCCAAGTGAATTGGGATAATCTATTTCTTCAATTTTTTCAAATTTTCCATTTTGGCAAATATAAACCGAAGAACACGCAATTTCACCCTGCAAATCAAATACAAAGGTCAAAGCTGTATTAAATTTAGACTGATAAAAAGAGTTAGCCGCGTGTGCCTCATGATGGTTTACAAAATAAGTTTTAAATGAGTTATTATTAAAAAAAAATTCTTGTTTAGTTAAGGTGGATGTCAGTTTATCTCTCTTGGAGCTTATATTAAGAACATTATCTGGAAAAGATATCAAATGCTCAGAAAAATGTTTTTTTTGGGATGATATAATTGGATTAAATTTATTTAAATAAACACCTGGATTAACAGAATTTACAAAATAATCTATTTTCCTTAAATCTAAATTATATCTTTTTTTTAATAAATTAATTGACTGGGTTGGAAAACTTTTTGAATTTTTTGATCTATTCAGCCTTTCCTCAGGTGTCGCAAAAACTAACTTATTTTTTGAGATCAAGCATATTGATGAAATAAAAAAATCATAACTAAAGCCAATTATATTCATTTAAAATCATTTCTTTTTACAATACTAAATTTTATAACATTTTTTTTCATCTTATAAGATTTATTACTTTTAATTTTATTAATCATTTTAAAATTTAAACCTGGTCTTGCTTCAAATAAATTATCCCTAGCTAGATAATCATTTTTTTTAAAATCTTCTTTATAATATAGTCCTTTTCTAAATATCTTTTGGTTTTTTTTATCTGGTCTTTCAAGTTTTAAAAAGTTTTTTCCGGTAGATTTTACTTTAAAGTCAATTAAATCATAAAAAAAATTAATATCCTTATAATCTACTGAAATATTATGGTCAAAATCTTTTCTTTTTTTATCAAAAGTAAAATGTTTTTCTATTACTGAGGTTTTATAATCTAAAGACGAAATCATTCCAAAAATGTTTTCAGAATGATCAGACAAACCAATTGGAAATTTAAATATTTTGTTATAATAGTTTATATTTTCTAAGTTTAAATCTTTTGCTAATGTTGGGTAATTTGAAATACAATGTAAAATAATAATTTTTTTATTATATTTAGAAATTAAATTAATTTTTTGTTTTGTATTTTGTAAATCTGACATTCCTGTAGAAAATACTACCGGTTTTTTAAACTTTGCTACATGTTTTAATAAATCGTCATTATTGTTATCCATAGATGAAATTTTATGGGCTAAAACACCTATTTTATCTAAAAAATCAAATGATCTTTTTGAGTAAGCGGTACATAAAAAAGTAATTTTTTTTTTTCTGAATATTCTTTAAGTTTTAATATATTTGATTTTGTTAAATACATTTTTTTTAGCAAATTATAACCTTTTGAATTTTTTAAATAAAAATCATCTAGTTCAAAATATTGAAATTTAATAGCATCAGCCTTTGTCTTTGAGGCATCATCTATCATTTTAAAAGCCTTAGACATACTTCCCTCATGATTAATACCAGCTTCAAGAATGAGATAAGGTCTATTTTTATCGAGCAATATTTTTTTTTTGTTTATGAAAATAGTCATAGTTGGTTCAATATAACTTCTTTGGAATAATTTTTTTTTTTGAAATTGTAAACATATAAAATTTAGTTATTAATTTATTATTTAATGCTAATAATGAGAAGATCATAGCAAAAAATTAAATGCCTTAGTTAAGTATTTTTTGTTATATATTATAGTATCTAGAATACCATATGGCTGTTTACTATTGCTTAAGATAAATTTATAGTTTAAGTAGATTATTATAATATATATACAATTATATGAATAATTTATTTGGTTCAAATCCTAAATTAAAAATCTATCCAAGAGAAAAAGAATTAAAAACTAAATGGGAGGGAAAAAATGAAACAGTTACAGTCAATGAGAGCCAATTTAGTTTATTAAAAAGTGAAAATGAAGAAAAAGAATTCAAAAAAAAACAGTTTTCAAATCCTGAAGATTTAAAAAAATATAATCATTATAGAGAGGAATGGTATAGAAGAGCAAAAGAATTTGATCATGGCAATGCGCCTTTGGCGGTGACAATTGAATTGGTTAGTACTTGCAACTTGGGTTGTACTATGTGCTACACTATAACTGAAGAATTTCAGTCTTCTGTAGTCGGATCAACAAGAATGCTCCCTTGGCCAGTTGTAAAAAATATAATTGATGAGTGCTGTGAGATAGGAGTTTATTCAATTCTTTTCAGCTGGAGAGGGGAGTCTAGCCTTTATAGATACAAAAATGAAGATGGCTCCATAACTACTTTTACTGATGTTCTCAGTTATGCTGTCAAAAAAGGAATTTTAGAAGTAACTTCATTAACTCATGGCCAAAATTTTTCGGATGAATTTTGTGAAAATTTAGTGAAAGCTCAACCAAATTGGATAAGTTTTTCTATAGATGGTTTAGGTGAAGATTATAATAAAATAAGAACACCAAGGAACAAAAAAAAAGATAAATCATACGATGCTTTTGAAAAAGTAATTAATACAATTAGAAAAATTAATTATTATAAAAATGAGCTTAATCTTGTAAGACCACAAATTAGAACTAATGCAATATTTCCCTCTATAAGTCGTAATGTTGAAGAATATAAAAATTTTATGTATGAAAATGGTGTAAGCTGGTGCACTGTAAATGAAATATTAGATTTTAGATCTGATGATTTAAATGATGATGAAATTAAAAAAGATTGGGCATGTCAATATCCATTTCAAAGACTTACAGTAGCTGCAAATGGTGTCTTGCTTCCTTGCACAGGTGCACATAATGAAGAAAAAGAACTTAACTTAGGTCAATATATGGATACAGAAGCAAAAAAAATAAAACTTGGTAAAGATTTAGTTAATACTAAACCAGAATTTTTTAATATCAAAGATGTGTGGGAGTCAAAAAAAATAAATTATATTAGACAAAAACATAAGGCAGGTGAGAGAAAAGATTTAAAAAAAGGTTGTAGAAATTGTAGACATGGAGCAAAAAAGCAAGGTGCAGATTATGTCCCTATTGATTGGGATTTTGAAACCATGGACTGGAAAGGTCATGATTTTAAGCATGGATGATACTATAAAATTTTTTTTAAGATTTTAACTATATAATTTATATTTTTTTCTTTTAACGAGGGGTAAAGAGGCAAAGTAAGAATTCTATCATAAAAAGAGTCAACTGTTTTAATACCTCTTGCATTTGTCTTGTATGCTTTAAGTTTATGTATAGGTTTATAATGAATACTGGTCTCAATTCCATGATAAAATAATTTAGTAATAATTTTTCTTCTATCACAATTTTTTGGCAGCAATATTGGAAATATGTGATACGAATATTTGTCTTTTTTTCTATCTGTAAATGGTATTTTAACATTTAAATTATTATATTTAATTTTTTTAACATAATGAGTGTATAAATACTTTCGTCTTTTATTAAAATTGTTTATTTTTTTTAATTGCTCAATTCCAATAGCAGCCTGGATATCTGTTAATCTAAAATTATATCCAAATTCATTTATCTCGTAGCCTGGATAAAAATTATTTTTGTTATTTTCTCTAATTATATTATGAGATTTTAAATTTCTAATTTTATTTATAATTGTTTTTTTACCAACAACCATACCTCCTTCTCCAGTAGTAAAATTTTTATTTCCATAGAAACTAAAAGTTGATAGATCAAAATCTAGTCCTAAAAATTTATTCTTATTTTTTGAAAAAAGTGCATGACAAGTATCTTCAATTACTGCAATATTATATTTTTTTGATATATTTTTTATAGCTGGGATATCACAAGGAAAACCTGCAAAATGAACTATAATTATTGCTTTAGTTTTTTTAGTAATTTTTTTTTCTACACTTAATGGACTTATATTCCAATCTAGGTCTGAAATTGAGTCGCATAAAACAGGTTTTGCTCCTAGTTGTGTTATAGCAGATGCATCAGCAACAAATGTTAAAGATGGTATTATTACTTCATCTCCTCTAGTAATTCCTAAAGCTTTTAAGCTGAGCATTAATGCCGAGGTACAATTTGATACAGTACAGCAATCAATATTTTTTAATTTATTAATATTTATTTTTTTTAAAAAGGCTTTCTCAAATTTCAAATTATATTTTCCAGATGTTAAAAAGCCGCTTTTTAAAACAAGTTCTGTTGCTTTTATTTCTTGTTTGCCTATATTAGTTTTATAAAAGTTAATCATATGTTAGAAAAGAAGTTTGTATTTATTCACCAGCCAGATTTTTTACCATGGAAAGGTTTTTTTAAAAAGTTAAAAAAAAGTCAATTATTTGTTGTTCTTGACGATGTCAAGTTTAATAGACGTGGATGGACGAATAGGGATAAAATTTTAATAAACAGCAAGCCTACTTGGATAACAATACCAGTCCAAAACAAAGGAAACTATAATGAAATAATAAAAAATATTAAAATAGATTATAAAAATAATTGGACAAGTAAATTATTTAAAATTTTGGAACATAATTATAGAAAAGCCCCTTGTTTCGATTCTCACTACGAGTTTATAAAAAAGATTATCAGTGATGAACATGAGTATTTAATAGATTTGAATATGAAGTTAATAAAATATGTTATGAATTATTTTAATATCAAAAATGATACTATTTTTTCAAGTAATTTGTTTATAAAAGAAAAAAAAGGGTTTAAAATTTTAGAGATTTTAAAACAAACAAACGCTACAAATTATATTACTGGTATAGGATCAAAGGATTATTTGGATGAAAATTTACTTAGCCAAAATAATATTAAAACTGAATATTTAAAAAATAACAATAATCTTGATGATAATTTGTCGATTTTACACTATCTTTTTAATTCAAATAAAAAAGATTTAAATGTTTAAAAATAAAAAAATTTTATTCATTGGTGCACATCAAGACGATCTTGAAATTGCATGCGGTGGTACAATTTTAAATTATCAAAAGTATTCTGAGATTCACTATTTAATAGTAACTGACTCAATAATAAAGAACAAAAAAGTTATTAGAAATAAAAGAAGTGTTAAAAAAAATTTTACCGAAATAAAAAAGAAATTGGATATTAAAAGTTTTACTAACTTAAATTTTAAATGTAACAAGCTTATATTTAATGATGACTTAGTAGTGAATATTTTAAGGGTTATAGAAAAAATAGAACCAGACATTATCTTCACACACTGGCCAAATGATATACATCAAGACCATAGTGCAGTGGGAAAATCCTCAATATCAGCTGGTAGACACGTTAAGAATATACTTTTTTATAGAAGTAATTTTTATCAACCCACAACCCCATTTAATAAAAATTTGTTTATAAATATCTCTAAAAATTTTCAAAAAAAAATAAATATTATTAAAATCTATAAAGACGAATTAAAAAGGCATTCATATAAATGGTTGAATCAAATTGAAAATTTAAACTCTTTTGATGGTAAATTAATTAATGCTGATTATGCGGAAAGCTTTGAAATAAATAAAATATCTATTGATTAATTTAGAAATAACCAGAAATAATTGATAGTACATTTGTTCCTTTTTTAAAATTTTAAGGTGAAAAAGAATAACAAAAAACATTTTTTTGAATTTACTTTTATTTTAACTATATCTTCTTGAAAATTTTTAAACTTATCAATATTTATTAGGGCTATTTTCAATGCAGGATTAAAAATTTTATCAACTAGATTTAAATCTTTAGATTTAAGCTTCTTTTTACGTTTAGAAAGTACGTATTTAGACATTTAATTTAAATTTTTTTAATATAGGTTTCTATGTATAGCTAAATTATTGTGATGAAAAACAAAAAAAAAATTTTATTTATAACTAATGCTGGATCAAAAAAATATCTTGGGTTTGGACATTTATTCAGGTGTATTAATATTGGTTTGTTTTTTAAAAGTTCATATGAAATTTACTTTAAAACAAATACTCTAATATCAAAAAAAATATTGAAAAAATATAAATTTATTAAAAAACATAATTCATCAATACAATATAATTACATTTTAATTGACTTACCTAATTCAAATAAAATAAATTTTAAAAAATATTTTAAAAGTAAGATTATAATTATTGATGAATTTAATAACTTTAAAAATATAAATAAATTTAAAATATTTAGATCTTCAAATTTCAAAAAATTTTATTTTTTAAAATTTGCATTTGTTTTAAATCACTCAAATAATCAAAACAATATTCAAAATAAAAATTTGGATTACTTGATTTCATTTGGGGGAAGTGATTATTATAATTATTCTAAAATAATTTATAAATATCTTTCAAAACATAAAAATTTAACATTTAAGTTTTTAAGACAATTTATTGAGAATAAAAATATTCCAAAAAGCAAAATTATAAATAATTATGCCACAATATTTAATAAATACAAAGTAAAATGTTTCATAGGTTCGGGGGGGAATACCATGTTCGAAATGATAAGTAAAAAAATTCCATGTTTAATTTTACCAACCAATAAAATAGAAAGAAGATATGTTATAAAATTTAAAAATTTTACTAATATTAATTTTTTAGATATCAATAAGAATATAAATTCACAATACATGGGAGTTAAATACAAAAAAAACATTTCAATTAATAAAAGAAAAATAATAAATGAATACAGTAAAATCTTTAGATAAAAAATATTTAATCATTTTTGATAAAAAAAATAATATTAATTATTCATATTTTTCTTTAAAAAGATTAAAAGATAAAATTAAAAGAAAAGTAAAAATTAAAGTTTCATTTAATGAAAGAGATATAAAAAATTTTCAAAATATTTTTTTAGTCGGTTTCACCTCAAAGATAAAATTACAAAAAAATAAAAATTACTTTACTGTTCATGAAAGTGCATTACCAAAAGATCGTGGTTCCTCTCCTCTAAAGTGGCAAATAATGAAAAAGAAAACAAATTTTACTTCAACTCTTTTTAAACTAAATGATAAATTAGATTCTGGTGACATAGCATTTCAAGAGAATTTTAAAATAAAAAAAACAGATATGTTTAATGAAATAAAGCTTAAACAAATGATAGTTACTGAAAGTTTAATATCTCGTTTTATAAATAAACACAAATATATAAAATTATATAAACAAAAAGGTAAACCAACTTATCTACCAAAACTTACAAATTTGAATGATAAAATTGATCCAAGAAAACCTCTAATAGAACAATTTGATATAATTAGGTCAACTAATCCACTATATAAAAATTTTTTTTATATAAATGGAAAAAAGTTTCAAATTACAATCAATAAGTTTAAAAATTAAAATTAATATATTATTTATTAACATTTCTTTATTAACAAATTATTAAATAAAAAATTTAAAATAGTACTAAATTTTAAATTATATAGTTCTGCTTACTTTATAAACTTTTTTTTTTATTTTATATGAATTATGATTTTTAAATAGATAATCTTTAATTTTATTTATTTTATCAAATTTGGAAATTTTTTTAAGAATAGTTGGTAAATTTTTTATTTTACATTTCAATTTAATTTTACAAATTGTTTTATCAAAAATATCTGGATAAATTTTTTCATTAACTTCAGAAAATTCCTCAAAGTACTTTTGCCCATGGTTGTTAGGTGAAGTTAACAAAACTGGGAATTTACTTTTAATATTCTTATTTTTAGAACTTATTTTTTTTATGAAATTTGGTTTATATTTTTTTAATTGCAATATTTTGATTACTACATTTTTAATCAAATGCTTTTTATTTAAAACCTTATTGTTTGGGATTATGATATGACCATTATTTCTTTCTAATAAAGATTTCATACAAAGAGAACTTGCTTCTCTATGCGTAATAAAAAATCTTTTTATAATTCTTGGTATACCAAATATTTCTTTTTTGTTTATACGGTCTACTGCATACTTTAAAATACTACCATTGGAAAAACTTACATTTGCAAATCTTACACTTGATACAAAAATTTTTTTGTTTTTTTTTTTAAAATAAGACAAATTTTCTTCCATTAAAGATTTGCTTACACCTAATAAGCTTGTTGGGTTTACAGTTTTGTCTGTTGAAACAGAAAAAACACATTTTAAATATTTATTATTTATTACAGTAGGTATAAATTTATCTGAATTTGTCATAAACATATACTTAGTTGAAAGTAACTCTTCTTCACTTCTTACATGTTTAATCGCTGCAAAATTCAAATAATGAGAAATTTTTTTTTTTTAAAAAATCGTCTAAATTAATTAAAACTAAATCTGAACAAATATAATGAATTTTTTTAATTATTTTTTTGCTACATTTTAAAATTAATTCTCTATTTAATTCTGTAAGTTCATTCTCATTTTTATCTAATAAATAAATCTTGTTAAAATTATAGTTAATAATATCTTTACAAAAGGCTTTGCCTATTGACCCAGCAGCACCAGTTATTAGTACATTCGAATTATGAAATGTTTTGAATGATTCTTTTTTGTCTTTT
>NZ_CM182064.1:0-117500 GCF_059417765.1 Candidatus Pelagibacter sp. PS_40 | reverse complement strand
TCTCGTGTCCCGCTTTACTCAAGAATTTTGTTAAACATTACTCATACGGGACTATCACCCTCTATGGTTAGCATTTCCAAACTATTCAAATTTTTCTAACAAAACTACTGGCCTACTCCGCGTTCGCTCGCCACTACTAACGGAATCTCAATTGATTTCTTTTCCTCTGGTTACTTAGATGTTTCAGTTCTCCAGGTTGTCTCTTTAAACCTATGTATTCAGTTTAAAGTACCACATAAAGTGGTGGGTTTCCCCATTCGGAAATTTTCGGATCAAAGCTTACATACAGCTCCCCGAAACTTATCGCAGTATATCACGTCCTTCATCGGCTTTCAGTGCCAAGGCATCCACTACACGCCCTTAAACGCTTGATTTATGCACAGAAAAAAATTCTTTTTACAGAAAATTTATCTATGTTGTGATCAAATTTTTATTTTGAACATTAAATAATAACTTTTAATGTTCGGATATAGATATTGATATAAATTATTTTTATTTACAGTTTTAATAACTAAATGTTTCCTGGTGGAGGATACAGGGATCGAACCTGCTACCTCCTGAATGCAAATCAGGCGCTCTCCCAGATGAGCTAATCCCCCATTTAGGTTTTTGGTGGGCCGAGAAAGACTCGAACTTTCGACCCCACCCTTATCAAGGGTGTGCTCTAACCAACTGAGCTACCGGCCCTACAAGAAGGAAACATTACTTTAAGAAGAGAAATGAGGACGGTCAACATTACCGATGTATATTATTTAGAGTGAAATTTTACTTTCACTCATCCTTAGAAAGGAGGTAATCCAGCCGCAGGTTCCCCTACGGCTACCTTGTTACGACTTCACCCCAGTCGCTGACTATACCGTGGTCAAGGGTTTGAAACCTTGCCTTAAGGTAGAACCAACTCCCATGGTGTGACGGGCGGTGTGTACAAGACCCGGGAACGCATTCACCGTGGCACGCTGATCCACGATTACTAGTAATTCCAGCTTCATGCACTCGAGTTGCAGAGTGCAATCCGAACTGAGGCATCTTTTCGGGATTTGCTTAACGTTGCCGTTTTGCTTCCTGTTGTAGATGCCATTGTAGCACGTGTGTAGCCCAACACGTAAGGGCCATGAGGACTTGACGTCATCCCCACCTTCCTCCAGCTTATCACTGGCAGTTCTTTCAGAGTGCCCAACTTAATGATGGCAACTAAAAGTGAGGGTTGCGCTCGTTGCGGGACTTAACCCAACATCTCACGACACGAGCTGACGACAGCCATGCAGCACCTGTGTTTCGTCCGGCCGAACCGAAAACTCTAATCTCTTAGAGTCGCGACGAACATGTCAAGTGTTGGTAAGGTTCTGCGCGTATCTTCGAATTAAACCACATGCTCCACTACTTGTGCGGGTCCCCGTCAATTCATTTGAGTTTTAACCTTGCGGTCGTACTCCCCAGGCGGTGTGTTTATCGGTTTCCCTGCGACACTGAAAATAAATTTCCAACGTCTAACACACATCGTTTACGGCATGGACTACGAGGGTATCTAATCCTCTTCGCTACCCATGCTTTCGTTCCTCAGTGTCAGTAATGATCCAGAAAGCTGCCTTCGCAATTGGTATTCTTTCTAATATCTACGAATTTCACCTCTACACTAGAAATTCTGCTTTCCTCTATCATACTCTAGCTGAAAAGTTTTGATGGCAGTTCCAGAGTTAAGCTCTGGGATTTCACCACCAACTTTTTCAACCACCTACGAACTCTTTAAGCCCAGTAATTCCGAACTACGCTAGGTCCCTTCGTATTACCGCGGCTGCTGGCACGAAGTTAGCCGGACCTTCTTATTCGGGTACAGTCATTTTCTTCCCCGACGAAAGAGCTTTACAACCCAAAGGCCTTCTTCACTCACGCGGCATCGCTGCATCAGAGTTTCCTCCATTGTGCAAGATTCCCCACTGCTGCCTCCCGTAGGAGTTTGGGCCGTGTCTCAGTCCCAATGTGGCTGATCATCCTCTCAAATCAGCTATTGATCATAGTCTTGGTAGGCCATTACCCTACCAACAAACTAATCAAGTGCGGGCTCATCCAATGGTGCATAAAGCTTTCTCCGTAAAGACTTATCCGGTATTAGCACAAGTTTCCTCGTGTTATTCCAGGCCAAAGGGTAGATACCCACATGTTACTCACCCGTCTGCCACTAAGTATTGCTACTTCGTTCGACTTGCATGTGTTAGGCGTGCCGCCAGCGTACGTTCTGAGCCATGATCAAACTCTCAAGTTAAAAAACGGCGCACACTAGCTTCATATATAAATTGTAAGAATACAATCCATACGATTTTGAAGTGTGTACGACAAATTTTGGTAACCTTAACCGTCCACACTTCTCTTCTTAAATTTTTACTTTTTAAATAGCTAATTGGGTCTAAAACGCCCAATAATCCTCACTAATCTATTGAGTAAACAATAATTTTACTGAGAAAGTGTGCTGCTTATAAGCTAAAATAAAAGTAAATCAAGCATTTAGCATTTAAATAAATGCTCAAATATATCAATAAATACTAGGTTTTTTTTGATTTTTAGTCATTACTAAATTAATAATTCAAAGTTCAAGATGATATTTAGTTCAAATAAAATAATAAAAATAATAAAAAAAAACATTGAGATTACTTTTCTTTTCTTACTATTGTTAATTACGATTTCAAGCACCAGCCTCTATAACGAAAAAAAAGTATTAATAGATGAAAATTACAAAAATTTAATAAATAATATTTATTTCCAAAAAAGTATTAACCAAATTTTTGACAATCTAGTTCCAAGATATAAAAATATTGATCATAAAATTTCTAGTGGTGAAACCTTTGATAAAATTTTAAATAATTATTCAATACCAAATGAAGAAATTAATCAGATCAAAAAAAAATTAAATTCGGATTATAATATAAATAATCTTCAGCCAAATCTTGAAATAAAAATTACTATTGATCAATCAAATAATAAAAAAATTACTTCTTTTTTATTTCCAGTTTCTAGAACAGAAAAAATTCAATTAACAAGAAATCTAGATAATAATCTTTTTGAAAAAAAAATAATCATTACAAATTTAAATAAAAAAATTGTTTTTAAGGAAGGGAAAATTACACAAAGTTTATATAAAACAGCTATTGATTTGAAAGTTCAGCCAAATATGATTATTGAGTTTGCAAGAATTTATGGATTCCAGGTTGATTTTCAAAGAGATATTAGAAAAAATGATAATTTTCAAATCATGTACGAAGTGTTTGAAGATGATGATGGTAAAATATTTGAGACAGGTAATATAATTTTTGCAGATCTAAAGCTAAGTGGAAAAAATAATGCATTATATTATTTTCAAAAAAAAGGAAGTGAAGGACACTATGATGAAAATGGTAAGAGTGTTGAAAAAGCATTGATGAAAACTCCTATTAATGGTGCAAGGCTTTCTTCTGCATTTGGAATGAGAAAACATCCTATAGATGGTTTTAATAAAATGCATAGAGGAACTGACTTTGCAGCCCCAATGGGCACTCCTATTATGGCATCTGGAAGTGGTCTGATAACTAGAGCAAGATGGTGTGGTGGTGGTGGAAATTGTATTAAAATAAAACATAATTCAACTTATGAAACTATTTATGCTCATATGAAAAATTTTGCTAGAGGAATAAAAGAGGGAATAAGAGTAAAACAGGGTCAGATAATTGGTTATGTCGGGTCGACTGGAAAATCTACAGGTCCACATCTACATTATGAAGTAGTTGTAAATGGAAAAAAAGTTAACTCTCAAAAATTAAAGTTGCCTTCTGGTAAAACTCTTAAAGGAAAAGAAAGAGAAATATTTGAGGTAGAAAAAATTAAATTAGATGTTTTAAAATCAGAATTAATTATTGGATAAAATTAACTAGCAGCGACTTTCTTTTCAACCACTTTTTTATCTACACTTTTTACAACTTTTTTAACTTCAGGTTCGGTCACTTCTTTTTTAACCGTTTCAGCTTCGGTTTTAATAGTTTCTTCAACCTTTTTGTCTGAATCCACTGGCTTAATAGTTGCAGTTGCAGATGAATTTACTCTAGCCATTCTAAGGCTTTCTTGCTCGTTTTGAACTCTTGTAAAGTGATCCGCATGTTGAAAATAATTTTCAGATAAAATTTTATCTTCATTAGCTAAAGCCTCTCTCGCTAAATCATTGTATTTTTCAATAAGTTTAACCGCATTATGATTATTTCTACCTGGAACTTTTCTTTGAAAATTATCATTATTAGAAAATTTTGACCCTTCATTATTGCTTCTAAATGGAGGTCTTCTATTATTATTGCTTCTAAATGGAGGTCTTCTATTGTTATTACTGTTATTACTTCTAAATGTTACCATAATATTTTCAATTTAAATTTTAGTGCTGATTATACAGCGATCATTGTTGCCATAATCTTTTATGGCTTTGTTAACGTAAAAACCTTCTTCTTTTAATATTTTTATAACTTTATTTTTTTGATTAAAACCAATCTCTAAAATAAATTTACCATTTTTCTTAATCAGATTATTTGTCTTATTGATTACTTTTCTGATTTTTGAAAAACCATCAAACCCACCACTTAAAGCTAACTTTGGCTCAAAATTAACTACATCTTTTTCCAAATATTTTAAACTTAACTGTTCAATATATGGAGGGTTCGAAACAATGATATCATATTTGCCATTATTAAAATTGTCAACACTTGAGTGAAAAAACTTTACTCGATTAGTTAAGTTTAGTTGTTTTGCGTTAAATTTGCTTACATTTATACTTTTTTTAGAAATATCTATTCCAGTTCCATAAAAATTAGATCTCTCTTTTAATATAGATAAAAGAATGCATCCAGATCCAGTTCCAATATCGAGAATTTGTAGTTGATTATCTTTTGAATAAATTTTTAAAACCTGCTCTATTATTAGTTCACTATCAGGTCTTGGAATTAGCACATCTTTATTGACAAAAAATTCATCTTTCCAAAACTCTTTTTTATTTATTAAATAAGCAATTGGTTCACCTTTTTTTCTCCTTTCAATTAAACTTTTAAATTTTCCTAATTGCTCTGAGTTCAAAACTTCTTTAGGGTTTAAAATAATATGCTTTTTATCTCTTTTAATCGAGTTGGATAATAATATCTCACTATCAAGTTGAGGGTTGGCTATCTTATTTTTTTGTAAGATAGCTATTCCTTCATTTAGAACATTTTCTATATTCATTTTAATTAAGATTGCTCAATTTTTCTTCTTGTGCTTGCAGCGTTAAGCTTTCTACCATTTCATCAAAAGCTTCACCTTCTAAAAAAGCTTCAAGTTTGTGTAAGGTTAGATTAATACGATGGTCTGTTACTCTTCCTTGTGGAAAATTATATGTTCTAATTCTTTCAGAGCGGTCTCCTGTTCCTATTTTACTTTTTCTATCCTCTGATCTTTCACCCTCAATTCTTGATCTTTCTAATTCATAAAGTCTTGATCTTAAAATTAACATACCTTTTGCTTTATTTTTGTGTTGTGATTTTTGATCTTGTTGAGATACAGATAATCCAGTTGGAATATGAGTAATTCTCACGGCACTATCAGTTGTATTAACAGATTGCCCACCTGGGCCACCAGCTCTAAATACATCAATTCTTAAGTCTGAATCATTTATTTTTATATCAACCTCTTCTGCTTCTGGTAGTACAGCCACTGTTGCAGCAGAAGTGTGAACTCTCCCTTGAGTTTCTGTATCTGGAACTCTTTGAACACGATGAACTCCACTTTCATACTTTAATGTTGAATAAATATTTTTTCCCCTAATTGATGCGATAACTTCTTTCAGCCCCCCCGCCTCACTCTGAGACATACTTATTAATTCTAATTCCCATTTTTTTTGATGACTAACTTTTTCATACATCTTAAAGAGATCCGCAGCAAATAAACTTGCCTCCAATCCTCCTGTGCCTGCTCTAATTTCTATAATTGCATTTTTTTTATCTGCTTCATCTTTTGGTAATAAAAATAGTTTTAATTTTTTTTCTATAGTTTCGTTTTCTAATTTTAAATCTTTTAATTCTACTTCAGCCATTTCTTTAAACTCATTATCACTACTAGAATCGCTTAATATTTTTTCTAGATCTTTTTTTTCTCCCTCATAAGAAAAATATTTTCTAGCATCATCAATTACCTCATTTAAATCCGAGTATTCTTTTGATTTTTCAGCAAAAAGTTTTTTATCCACTTCACCTGATGATAATTCTTTCTCTAAAACAGAATGCTTAGATATTAAATCTTCAATAGTTTTTAGAGGTATCATTGTATTTATAATTTTTTATCAAGTTCAGCAGCTTTTTTTTCAACTTCACTTACAACCCTTGATATTATATCTTCTGATAAAACTTTTTCACTTTGAATTCCAGATAAATAGAGCATATTATTACCCTTACCGCCTCCAGTAATTCCTATATCTGTCATCGCTGCTTCTCCAGGTCCATTAACTACACAGCCAATAATCGATAATGTTAAAGGGGTTTTGATGTGAGAAAGTTTATCTTCTAATATTTTTACCGTATCAATTACTTGGAATGCTTGTCTTGCACATGATGGACAAGATATAATTTTTACACCTCTATTTCTTAAATTAAGTGACTTTAATATTTCATTACCAATTTTAATTTCTTTAACAGGATCATCAGACAAAGAAATTCTTATAGTATCACCTATTCCATCCATTAAAAGTGAGCCAAGACCTATTGATGACTTGACACTGCCTGATACAAAGCTTCCAGCTTCTGTAATCCCTAGGTGTAATGGATAATCTGTAACTTTTGATAGTTGACGATACGCTGCAATAGATAAAAATATATCTGAAGATTTTACACTTATCTTAAAATTAAAAAAATCTTGATCTTCTAAAATCTTAATATTCCTTTGTGCGCTTTCAACTAAAGCTTCTGGGCATGGCTCTTTATATTTTTCTAAAATATCTTTTTCAAGAGAGCCAGCGTTAACACCTATTCTAATAGAACAATCATTATTTTTAGCAGCACTAAGTACGTCATGTATTTTTAATTTATCCCCAATATTTCCTGGATTAATTCTTAAACATTTTGCTCCATTTTCAGCAGCTTCTATTGCTCTTTTATAATGAAAATGAATATCAGCAATTATTGGAACAGATACATGTTTTGTAATTTCTTTAAGAGCTAATGAAGACTCTTCATCTGGGCAAGAAACTCTAACCAAATCTGCACCCTCTTCATGAATATCATTAATTTGTTTTATTGTGGCCTGAATATCGGTTGTTAAAGTATTGGTCATTGATTGAACAGAAATAGGATTGTCACCACCTATTTTTACATCACCAACATTTATTACTTTTGTTTTTTTTCTATGAATGTCTCTAAATGGTCTTAAGCTCATAAGTTAATCTAACTTAAATTCTTTGTGAAGCACTGCTACTGCTTTTTTTATCTGTTTATTTGAAATTAAAACTGAAATTTTAATTTCAGAAGTTGAAATAACCATTATGTTAATCTTTTTTGAAGCCAAAGCTTGGAACATTCTATAGGTAATTCCTGGTGTTGTAATCATACCCACACCAATAATAGATACTTTTGAAACATTATTGTCATACGTAAGTTTTCTAAATGAAATTCTTTTATTTTGTTTAATTATTTTTTCTGTTTTTTTTACATCCTCAGATTTAATTGTAAAAGTTAAGTCTGTTTCTTTTCCATTTAAAGAAATATTTTGAACTACCATATCAACATTAATTTGATTAAGTGATAATGGTTTAAAAACAGCAGCTGCTACTCCTGGTCTGTCCTTAACACCTACAATCGTAACTTTAGAATCATTTTTTGTAGAAGTAATTCCAGTTATTATTTGATTACTGAAGGTTTTTTTTGTACCAGTTATTAATGTGCCTTTCTTTTTTTGAAATGAAGATTTAACTGAAAAATTAATATTATTTAGTTTTGCATCTTGCACAGATGTAGGTTGCATAACCTTTGCGCCTAATGATGCCATCTCTAACATTTCATCGTAGGAAATTTTATGAATTTTCTTGGCTTTAGAATGATTTCTTGGATCTGTAGTATAAACACCATCTACATCAGTGTAGATATCACACGCATCAGTATTAAAAAATTTTGCAAGCATTATTGCTGATGCATCAGTTCCACCTCTGCCCAGTGTTGTAAGTCTATTTTCTAAGTTAATGCCTTGAAAACCAGTTATGATAGGTATTCCACCTGATTTCATGAAACTAAGTATTTTTCCTTTATTGATTTTGCTAATTCTTGAAGAGCTATAAGGTCCTTCTGTAATAATTGGTAGCTGCCAAGACATCCATGATCTAGCTTTAAAACCAAGGTGTTTTAATCTACCAGCAATTAATGCACAAGTTGCTTGCTCTCCTGTTGCTAACAAAACATCATATTCTGCTGCATCAAAGGTATTACTTAATTCTTTTGTTTTTTTTATTAATTCATTGGTTGTGCCACTCATTGCAGATGAAACCACAATGACACCCATTTTCTTCTTTTTGTAAGAGGAAATAATTTTTGCTACGCTCTTTATTCTATCTATACTTCCAACGGAGGTTCCACCGAACTTTAATACAACAGTTTTCATTGATAATTTTGTAATTTATATTTGATAAAATACATCTTAATTGTTATGTCCACAAGTTATCTATTATGAATTCAATAAATAAAAAAGAAATTGAGAAATTTTCCAAAATTGCTGAAGAATGGTGGGATCCTAATGGTAAATTCAAACCATTGCATAATTTTAATCCAATAAGAATTAGATATATAAAAGAAAATATTATCAAAGATTTTAAAATTAGATCATCTGATAAGCCGTTAAAAAATATTAAATTACTTGATATTGGTTGTGGTGGAGGGTTATTATCTGAACCAATGTGCAGACTAGGAGCAAGTGTTGTTGGCATTGATGCATCAAAGAAAAATATTGAAGTTGCAAAATTTCATGCAAAAAAAAATAAACTTAAGATTGACTATAAAGTTGCATCTCCAGAGATGTTAAAAGATAAAAAAAAATTTGATGTAATTTTGAACATGGAAATAGTTGAACATGTTAATGATATAGACTTTTTTATTAAAGAAAGTTCAAAATTATTGAAAAAAAATGGAATAATGTTTATCGCAACCCTTAACAAAACATTAAAATCTTATGTATTTGCAATAGTGGGTGCTGAATATATTTTAAAATGGCTTCCAATTGGAACACATGATTGGGAAAAATTTGTTAAACCTAGTGAGCTAATAGATATAAGTAAAAAAAACAATCTATCTCTTAAAAAATTAGATGGAATGAATTTTAATATATTAGATAATAGCTGGAAAGTAACAAATGATACTTCTGTTAATTATATTACAAAATTTATAAAAAATTAGTTCGTATTATCTTTTATCCAAGGCAGTATTTCTGCTTTTATACCCTCTTCCTTTAATTCGTTAAGATCTTTTTTTGTTGCGGTACCATAAATACCTTTGGCTTTTTTTTTGTCTTTATAATGTAGAGACCTTGCCTCATAAGCAAAATTTTCTCCCACATATTCAAAATTTTTTTTTATAAATTCTTGATATTTATAAATTGTTTTTTTTATTTCTTTATATTTTTCACTGGATGAATCAATGTCTGTTAAAATATTTTTTGAAGTACTCACATTAGGAGACATCAAGCCCTTTCCAACATTTAAAGAATTACAAAAATGACAATTTAAGAATTTTTTCTTTTTAAGTTTTTCATATTCCTTAGACGATGAAAACCAACTATCAAAAGTAGTTTCACAATCTTTACATATGAGCTTGTATTTAATCATGGTTTATAGTTAATAATTAATAAAGTTAATTCAATATCAAATTAGCTTCTATAATCAGCATTAATCTCAATATATTTTTTTGTTAAATCCATTGTGTAAGCAGTAAAACTTTTTGATCCCATATTTAAATTTACTGAAATATCTATTGATTGACTTTTCATATAGTTAGCCACTTCATTTTCTTTGTAATATTTAAAAATTTGTCCTTTTTCTATAATCTTAATACCACCAAAGTTTATTGCTAATTTTTTTAAATCTATTTTCACTCCAGATTTTCCTATGGCCATTATTATTCTACCCCAATTTGGATCTTCTCCTGCGATAGCTGTTTTAACAAGATTTGAATTCGCAATAGAAAAAGCTATTACTCTTGCTTCTTTCTCACTTTTTGATTTAACTATATTGATTGTAATAAATTTAGTAGCTCCTTCACCATCCTTAACCACTCTTTTTGACAAATTTAATAATACTGAATGTAGGGCTTTATCAAAACTAAATATCTTTTTATCATTAATATTATTAATGATTGAGTTTTTTACTTTTCCTGTTGAAAAAATAGAAACCATATCATTAGTACTAGTGTCACCATCGCAACTAATTGCATTAAAAGTTGTATTAATATTTTTCTTTAATAGTTTGTTTAAAATATCGTTTGAAAGATCTGCATCTGTAAAAACATAACCTAATGTGGTCGCCATGTTTGGAAAAATCATTCCTGATCCTTTGGCAATCCCATAAATCTTAACATTTTTATTTCCTATTTTGCATTCCTCCATAGAAATTTTTGGCTGTAGGTCTGTTGTCATTATGCCTAATGCAGCTTTCATCCAGGTAAATTTATTTTGTGTATATTTAATTTTTTTGATTAGTTCTGGAATGTTCTTTTTAATTTTTTCAGTTGGATATTTTTCTCCAATTGTCCCTGTGCATCCAAAAAGTACTTGATTTGATGATATCTTCTTTGGAAAATCTTCGTCTTCAGTTTGTTTTTTTGTTAATTGTAATGCTGCTTCTTCTGCTATTTCTTTTAAACCTTTGTAACCATCTGATCCTGTAAATGCATTAGCATTTCTAGTATTAATAATTAGAGAGCTTATTTTTTTACTTTTAATATTTAAATTCCACTTAATGTTCTCTGAAACTATTTTTGATTGTGTATAAACAGATGCATAGTTTGCCCCGTCTCTAAAATAAAACATAACCAAATCATCCCTGGGTTTGCTGTATAAATTTGCACAAACTGTGGATATTGAAACTCCATCTAGATGTTCTAAATCTTGAAAGTCACTATTTTTTGACTTTAAATTTAGTGAGTTTATAAAGTTTTTAACGTTTATTGGCATGTGTTTAAAATATTTATTTAATACTTATATTAAAAGTTATAATTAATTATATACCAGAAAATTAAATGCTTAATCCCTTAAATTTTATCACAAAGTTTATTAAATCTAGCAATCAAAAAGAGCTCGATAGAATTAACAAAATAGTTGTAAAAGTTAACTCCTTAGAAGCTTCTGTTAAAAACCTTAGTGACGAAGACTTTCCTAAAAAAACTACAGAATTGAAAGATAGACTTAAAAATGGTGAAAATTTAGACACCCTATTGCCTGAAGCTTTTGCACTTGTGAGAGAGGCTTCTAAGAGAACAAGAAATGAGAGACATCATGATGTTCAAATACTTGGAGGTGTTGTGCTTCACGAGGGCAAAATTGCAGAAATGAGAACTGGCGAAGGTAAAACTTTAACAATAAGTCTAGCTGCTTATTTAAATGCTCTGACAGAAGAAGGGGTGCATATAGTTACTGTAAATGACTATCTTGCAAAAAGAGACTCGCAAGAAATGGGGGAGATATATAAATTTTTAGGATTAACTTTTGGTTTTATAAATAATGACCAAGATGATCTTGAAAGAAAAAAAAATTATAATTTTGATATTACATATGCAACTAATAGTGAATTAGGGTTTGATTATCTTAGAGATAATATGAAATTTTCAAAAGAACAAATGGTTCAAAGAGGACATGTTTATACTATTGTGGATGAAATAGATTCTTGTTTAATTGATGAGGCTAGAACGCCACTTGTAATATCGGGAGCTGCTGAAGACAAAACAGAACAATATCTTGCGATTGACAAACTTATAAAAAGATTATTACCAGAACATTATGAGATTGATGAAAAAGATAAAAATATATTGCTTACCAATGAGGGAATAAATAATGTAGAAAAAATATTCTCTGATGCTGGAATTCTAAAAAATAATAACTTTTATGACCCTGAAAACTTAAGTTTAGTTCATCATGTAAATCAATCTTTAAGAGCTCATCATCTATTTGAAAAAGGAAAGGATTATATTGTTAAAGATGGAACATTAAAAATTATTGACGAACTTACTGGTAGAATATTAGAGGGAAGAAGATTTGGAGATGGCTTACACCAAGCACTTGAAGCCAAAGAAAGAATAGATGTTCAAGCTGAAAATCAAACTCTAGCATCAATAACTTATCAAAATTACTTCAAGCTCTATAATAAAATTTCAGGATGTACTGGAACTGCAGCAACTGAATCTCAGGAGTTTTATGAAATATATAATTTAGTTGTGGTTATCATCCCTACAAATAAAGAAATGATTAGAAAAGATTGGAATGATCAAATTTTTAGAACTGAAGAAGAAAAAAATAAAGCTATCATTGAAAAAGTTCTGGAGTGTCACAAGCAAGGTCAGCCTATATTAGTTTTCACTTCTAGCATTAATAAATCAGAAATTTATTCAAAATTACTAAATGATGAAAAAATTAAACATGTAGTTTTAAATGCAAAAAATCATGAAAATGAAGCTGAAATCATTGCAAATGCTGGAAAAATGAATTCAGTTATAATCACAACAAGTATCTCGGGTAGAGGTGTTGATATCCAGTTAGGTGGAAAAAAAGGAAGTCAACCTGATGATGAACTTTTAGAAAATAAAAATAAAATAAAATCACTCGGTGGACTATTTGTTATTGGTACAGAAAGAATGGAATCTAGAAGAGTTGATAACCAAGCCAGAGGAAGAGCTGGTAGACAGGGTGATGAAGGAAGTTCAATTTTTTATGTTAGTTTAGAAGATGACTTAATGAGAATTTTTGGTTCAGAATCTATGAATAATATTCTTCAAAAATTAGGCTTAAAAGATGGAGAAAGTATTGATCACCCCTGGATTAATAAAGCACTTGAAAGGGCACAACAAAAAGTTGAGGCTAGAAATTTTGATATAAGAAAAAATTTATTAAAATTTGATGACGTGTTAAATGATCAAAGACATGTAATATTCTCTCAAAGGAATGGCGTGATGAATAGTGAAAAAGTTTTTGATTATTCAGATGAATTCTTATCTGAAATTATTAGTCATCTAATCAGCTTAAAAACACAGAAACTATCAACAACTAAAAATAATGAATTTAATAATCAGTTAAAAACTTTACTAGGAAAAAGTGTTGATGATAATGAATTTAAAAATGTTACTGAATTAAAAGATGAAGAGTTCAAAAATAAAATTAATTCTAAATTTTTAGAAGCAAGAAATGAAAGAATTAAAATGTTGGATGAAGAAAAAGCAAAAGAAGTTGAAAAAAGAATTTTTCTTCAGTGTATAGATTTAAACTGGAAGTCACATATTCAATATCTTGAACAACTAAGACAAGTTATTGGCCTAAGATCTTATGGTCAAAGAGATCCATTAGTTGAGTATAAAAAAGAAGCCTTTTTTCTTTTCGAAAACTTATTGAATAAATTGAAAATGGATTTTGTTACAATTTTAATAAATTTAAAAATAGTTCAAGAACCTAGTGAAAGTATTTCAAGACCATTAAAAAAAGAAACATCTAACGATCCAAAATGTTTACTAATAAAAAGAAAAAATGAAAAAATTTCAAGAAATGAGAAATGTGAAGCTACAGGTAAAAAGTTTAAAAACTGTTGTGGGGCCTTATAAAGAAAATATAAAATAGCCCAATAAAACTATTACTCCAAATAAAACTGCTAAATTTAACTTTGATTTAAAGAAGTTTTTAATAAATAAATTAACCTTATTTTCTTTCATGCTGAGTGTACTTAGATCGTCTATTTGATTTACGAAACCTTTAGATCTTCCAATAGTTAAAAATTTATTTTTTCTATGATTAAAAATTTCTTCTCCACTCATGTTAAGAAATTCATTCAAATTTTTTTCAATCGATTTTCTTACGTTATCTAATATTAGGTCTCTATCTCTGTGGGCACCACCAATTGGCTCTGAAATAATTTCATCAATTACTTTTAGTTCTAAAAGGTCTTTTGAAGACAATTTCATAGCTTTTGCTGCTTCTAAAGTTCTTTTGGGGTCTCTCCATAAAATGGTGGCACAGCCCTCTGGAGATATTACTGAGTAAATTGCATTTTCTAACATGATTACCTTGTTAGATGAAGCAAGTGCTATTGCCCCTCCTGATCCACCTTCTCCAATAACAATTGCAAGAGTTGGGACGTTTAAAGACATGCAACACTCAATTGATTTTGCAATTGCCTCTGCTTGACCTCTTTCTTCCGCCCCTACACCAGGGTAAGCTCCGGGTGTGTCTATAAAAGAAATTATCGGAATGTTAAATTTATTTGCTAATTTCATTAATCTAATTGTTTTTCTGTAACCCTCAGGTCTCATCATTCCAAAATTTCTTTCAATTCTACTTTCAAGGCTGTCCCCTTTTTCTTGACCAATAACTAAGACAGATTTTTCATCAAATTTTGCAAATCCTGCTAATACAGATTTGTCTTCTCCATAATATCTATCACCTGACAATGGGATAAAATCTTCAAATAAATTATCAATAAAAAATTTTGCTTTAGGTCTATCTTCATGTCTTGCAACTAGAGTAGTTTGCCAGGGATCTAAGTTAGAGTAAATCTCTTGTAGCTTATTATCTATCTCTTTTTGAGACTCAGATATTTTTTTGGTATCTACTTCCGAAAGACCATCTTGATTATAAGGGTCTTTAAGTTTGTCTATTTCTATCTCTAAATTTTTAATATCTGTTTCAAAATTTAAATAATTTTTCATATGATTGTTTAATTATTAATTAATTAAGAAAAAAGGCAATAAAATGTTTTAAATAATTTATATTTGACATAATTCTATTAAAAGGTACTCTTAATTGATATCGGGAGAGACTATTAAATAATAGCGCCGAAGGAGCAACCACCCCGGAAACTCTCAGGCAAATGGACCGATAACAAACATAACACTCTGGAAAGAGATTTATCTCGCCGATGGAGCAAAACTCTCAGGCAAAAATACAGATGGGGTAAAATGGGTGCTATGAAAGAACAATATACAAAAATACACAATCTATCAGTTTCTAATAAATTGCTTAACTTCGTTAATGAAGAGTTGCTTAAAGATACAAATATTTCTTCTGAAAAATTCTGGGAAGGCTTCGACCAAGTAGTTCATGAGCTAGCCCCAAAAAATAAAGAGCTATTAAAAATAAGAGAAGATTTACAAAAAAAAATAGACGATTGGCATATTGCTAATAAAGGTAATGAAATCAATCTAGAGGAGTATAAAAAATTTTTAAAAGAAATTGATTATTTAAAAGAAGTGGGCCCTGATTTTAAGATCAAAACAAATAATGTTGATGAAGAAATAACTAGTATCGCTGGACCTCAATTAGTAGTTCCAATCATGAACGAAAGGTATGCACTGAATGCCGCTAATGCTAGATGGATGAGTTTATATGACAGTTTGTATGGTACAGATGTAATCGAGCAATCTGAGGATAGTGCCACTCAAAGATACGATCCTTTAAGAGGAGAAATGGTTATAAAATATGGAAGAGACTTTTTAGAAAAATATTTTCCTCTAGAAAATTTTGAATGGCATAATATTACAGGCTTTAAAATTGATAATGGCTCTTTAACAATATTAAAAGATAGTAATAAATCATCTTTAAAAAATAAAGATAAATATATTGGTCATAGAGGAGAGGCCAATGATCCATCAGCAATAATTTTAAAAAATAATAATCTTCATATAGAAATAATTATAGACCCAAATGCTTTTAGTGCTCAACAAGATCCTGCTAAAATTAGTGATATTATTGTTGAAGCTGCAGTTTCAACTATTTGTGATAATGAAGATAGTGTCGCTGCAGTAGATGCTGATGACAAAGTTATTTGTTATCGTAATTGGCTTGGACTTATGAAAGGTGATTTGAAATCAACTTTTGAAAAAAATGGAAAGACTTATGAGCGTAAATTAAATCCCGACAGAAGTTATATTTCTAAAGATGGAAAAGGATTAAAGCTACATGGAAGAAGTTTATTATTGGTAAGGAATGTTGGACACCTTATGACTAACTCAGCAATCACTTTAAAAGATGGTTCTGAAATACCAGAAGGTATTATGGATGCCTTTATAACTTCAGCAGCTTGCCTTCATGATATTAAAAAAAAAGGTAATTCTAGAACTGGTTCTATTTATATTGTTAAACCAAAAATGCATGGTCCTGATGAAACCTCATTTACTGATTTAATTTTTACTAAAGTTGAAGAAGTTTTAGGATTGGAAAAATACACTTGTAAAATTGGAATTATGGATGAAGAGAGAAGAACCTCATCTAATTTAAAAGAGTGTATTAGAACACTTCAAAATAGAGTATTTTTTATTAATACTGGTTTTTTAGATCGTACTGGTGATGAAATGCATACTTCAATGGAAGCTGGTCCTATGATTAAAAAAGGAGATATGAAATCTTCTAAATGGATTGGGGCATATGAAAATAACAATGTAGACATAGGTCTTCAATGTGGTCTTTCTGGTAAGGCTCAAATTGGCAAAGGAATGTGGGCTATGCCGGACAAAATGAAAGAGATGATGGAACAAAAAACTGGGCATCTAAATGCTGGAGCAAATTGTGCTTGGGTTCCCTCACCTACAGCGGCAGCTCTTCATGCTCTTCATTATCATGAAATAAATATTTTTGAGAAACAGAAAGAAATTCAAAAAAGAGAATCTGCAAAACTGGATGATTTGTTAACAATTCCTGTAGCAGACAGACCAAACTGGTCAATGGAAGAAATTAACTCTGAAATTTCCAATTCTGCACAAACTCTTTTAGGGTATGTCGTCAGATGGATAGATCATGGAGTTGGCTGTTCAAAGGTACCTGATATTAATAATGTTGGTTTGATGGAGGATAGAGCCACTTTAAGAATTTCTTCTCAACATATAGCTAATTGGATACATCACGATATTTGTACAAAATCACAAGTTATGGAAGTAATGAAAAAAATGGCAAAAATTGTTGATGATCAAAATAAAAATGATGGTGCCTATACTCGCTCCGGAAGAGGAAGCTACGAAATGATGTCTGAAAATTTTGAGCAATCAATTGCTTTTAAGACAGCTTGTGATTTAATCTTTAAAGGTAAAGAGCAACCTTCGGGTTACACAGAACCGTTATTACATCTAAATCGATTAATAAAGAAATCTAGTCAGAATTAGTTTTAATTCCAGTTCTGTTTTTAAAAGCTGAATATAAAGTTCCATCATCGAGACTTTCTATTTCACCACCAACAGGAAGTCCTTGAGCAAGTTTTGTAACCTTAGTAGAAGTTTTTTTTAAACTATCCTCTATGTAATAAGCAGTAGTTTGACCTTCTACTGTTGCACTTGTTGCTAGTATAACTTCTTCAATATTTTCTCTTGAAACTCTTTCTACTAATGAATTAATCAAAAGATCCTCTTTTCTCTGGCCGGCAGAAGAAATAGTGCCACCAAGAATATGAAAGTAGCCTTTATAGATATTTGAATTTTCAATTGACCATTGATCTGCAATGTCTTCAACTACACATATTTTATTATATTTTTCTTTTGAATTTTCACAATTGTTACAGCCTAATGAATTAGATTTTAAAGTACCACAAGATTGACACCTAATAACATTTTTATAAACTTGTGCCAACGTGTTTGCCATTGGCTTTACAAGTTCATCCCTATTATTAATAAGTTTTAATACAATTCTTTTTGCAGATTTAGGACCTAAGCCAGGAAGTTTAGAAATTAATTTAATTAACTCTTCTATCTCATTAATATTTTGCATATTCTTAAAGTGGCCATTTAAAACCAGGAATACCTAATCCACTTGTAGACTTAGAAATTTCTTCAGATGTCTTAGATTTTAATTCTGATTTTGCATTATTATGGGCAGCCACTATCAAATCTTCGATTATAATTTTATTTTCCTTTAATATTTCGTCTGAAAGGTCAATTTTGATCATTTCATTTTCACCATTTAAAGTAACCTTTACAGAATTTGAACCAGACGTTCCTTCTACCTGAATGTTCTTTATTTTTTCTTGGCTCTCTTTCATTTTAGCCTCTAATTCTTTTGCTTTATCTAAAATTTTTGTAAAATCAGTCATTCTTTAATCTTCTTTTCTAGGTTTAACATCAATAAGTTCTGCGTCAGGGAAATTTTTTAAAATATCTTTATAAATTGAGGAGTTCTTTACACTTTCTATCAGTTCTTTTTTTTCATTAATTTCTTCTTCTTTTTTTGATGGCTGTCCTTTAGTTTTGCTTAGACTTATAATCCATCTTTCATTGGTCCATTCAAAAAGTTTTGTTGAAAGATCTTTAATAAAATCTTTATCTAAATCTTCATTAAATGAAATTTCAATTCTTTTGTTCTCAAAACTTACAAGGTTAACATTTTTTTCTAATTCATATTTTAATTTAATCTCTTTTTTAGAAGAGCATGCTTTTAATAGATCATCAAATGAATTTATAAGACTGGTATTTATTTCAATGTTATTATTTTCTTTTTCTTTGATATCTTTTTCCTGAACAATATTTTTCATTTGCCCTATTGTTTCAGATTTATCTTTTATTCCAAAGATATCTTCGTTTGTTTTTTTTGGGGAAAAGGATGTTTGGTTTTCACTTTCAGATAATAGTTTGCTATCGTCTTTATGTTTGTCACTTTCCTGTTTAATGCTTTTTAAATGAATTAATCTAATTAAGAACATTTCTATTGATAAATGTTGATTAGAAACAATATCAAGCTCCTCAAGTGTTTTAATAGTAAATTGCCAAAATAATATTAGGGTCTCATTGTTAACTTTTTCTGAAAGATCTTTAATTTTATTAAACTCTTCATCATTCAATAAAAAATTATTACCATCCAAATTGAGTGAATCAATATTTTTAAAATAATATAAGAGCTCTAAAAAATCATTAATAAAAATTTTTGGTTCAACACCCTGGTTATATATTTCTCTGTAAGTGTTGAGAACTTCAGTTTCTTTACCTTCAAATATCAATTCAAATAAATCAATTAATTGAGACTTATCAAAATAACCAAATATTTTTTGTGCTGCTGCAAGATCTAATTCTTTGTCTTTATCCAAGGTAAGTAAAGCCCTATCAAGTAACGATAGCGCATCCCTAACTGAACCCTCAGAAATTTTAACAATTAATTTAAGAGCATCATCTGATGCGTTACCATTTTCTTTTTCTTTAATTTTCTTAATAAAATCAAACAACTCTAAAGATTTAATTCTAGATAAATCAAACCTTTGACAACGTGAAACTACTGTAATTGGAATTTTTTTTATTTCTGTTGTTGCAAAGATAAATTTTAAATATTCTGGTGGCTCCTCTAAGGTTTTTAACAATGCATTGAATGCTTGTTTGCTAAGCATGTGAACTTCATCAATTATAAATATTTTATATTTAGCAGTAGTTGGGCCATATCTAGAAAATTCAATAAGGTCTCTTACATCGTCCACCCCTGTTTTACTTGCTGCATCCATTTCCAATACATCAATATGATTTGAGTTAGAAATGGCATTACAATTTTCACAAAGTTCCTCTTTACACAAATTATCTATTCCATTTGAACAATTTAGAGATTTTGCAACAATCCTTGCTGTTGTCGTTTTTCCTATTCCTCTAATTCCAGTAAAAAGATAGGCATTAGGCACTTTATTAGCCTTAATAGAGTTAGAAATTGTTTCCGCAACAACATCTTGCCCTATAAGATCATTAAATGTCTGAGGTCTGTACTTTAAAGCTAAAACTTTTGTATTTTTATTCATTTTATATAAAGGAGACTAGAACCTGAATAACTGTCTCTACGACTGCTTCCGTTAAGATCTGGTCGGGTTCAAGCAGTATTCACCTCTAGCCTCCAAAACTATTATAACAGTAATGTTTTCTATTCTACAAGAAAAGTTTCTAAGTTATTTTTCTCTAAACTTATCAGCCTCAAAAACACCTAGTACGTGAAAATCTTGGCAATGAAGTCCTAATTCTTCTAAAGACTTTTGTATTTTTGGATTGTCGATGTGTCCCTCTAAATCACATAAGAAAAAATATGACTCAAAGGAATTTTGCTCTGGATAGCTTTGAAGTTTTGTAAGGTTAACTCCATTTATCGCAAAGCCACCTAATGATTGATAGAGAGCTGCAGGCTTGCTTTTTAGCTTAAATAGAAAAGAAGTTATGTATTTCTTATCACCAAAATCAGGCTGTAAAACTTCATTACCCATTACCAAAAACCTCGTAGCATTGCCTTTTTCATTCTCAATATTTTTTGAAAGTATTTTTAGATCATAAATTTCAGCACTTAAAGTAGAAGCAATTGCTGCTTCAGTTTTAATTTTAGTCTTTGAAATTGTCTCAGCCGAACCAGCAGTGTCAGCACGAATATGTTCAACTAAATTATTTTTTTTAATAAATTTAGAGCACTGTGATAAAGCTTGAGCGTGAGAATAAACATCTTTGATATCACTTAAATTGCTATCTGGCTGTCCTAATAAATTATGTTCAATTTTCTGAAAATGTTCCGCATAAATATTAAGTCTATACTTAAAAATAAGATATTCGATTCCAATATTTCCTGTAATTCGATTTGACTCTGGAATTACCATTCTCGAATTTTTATCTTGTGATGTTTTTAAAAAACATTCATCAAATGTCTTACATGGAATTATTTCTGCTTTAGGATCTATTTCTAGTGCTGCTAAATGTGAATAAGCACCGAATGTTCCTTGAAAATAAATTTTGGTCATTTTAGGATTTATATTCCATAATTTTTTTTATAGCTAGATAATCTTCTTTTGTATCTACACCAATGGGAGAAAAGTTTGCCAAAGCAACATTGATTTTCAGATTATTATCCAATGCTCTTAACTGTTCTAATCTATTTTTTTTTTCTTTTAATGTTTGGTCCAGACTAACAAATTTTTTTAATGTACTTGTTTTATAAGAATAGATTCCAATATGATGATAAGTATTTTGATCATTTCTTGAAAAACCATCTCTAGTAAAATTTAATGCTATTGGAAAATTATTCTTTTCTAATTTTTTTTCTGTAATAACCTTAACTATATTTTGATCAATTAACATTTTATCATTTTTAATTTCTGCTGCTAGCGTTCCAATTCCAGAATTACTATTAATCATAAAGTTATTTAAATTTATAATATCATTTTTATCGATATTTGGTTCATCCCCTTGCAGGTTTAATATAAAATCAATGTCTTTAATATTAAGCTTTTCGTAAGCCTCAAAAATTCTATCTGTGCCAGTTTTATGAGTGTTACTCGTCAAAACAGCTCTACCACCATTTTTTTCAACATCATCGAGTATTTCTTGATCTTCGGTTGCTACTACTACCTCGCCAATATTTGTTTCTTCTGCCTTTTTAAAAACATGAGAAATTATTGATAAATTATTAATTGTTAAAAGTGGTTTACCTGGCAATCTACTTGCTGACATTCTTGATGGAATTAATATTAATGTTTTAGCCATTATAAATTTACCAATTTGTGCGTCTAACAGACGCAAAATTAAAAAATTAAAAATTAAGTATTTTTTAATTATCATGTTATATCTGCAAAATAATAAAATTTATATGGATTCGTTCGAGCTTAATAAAATTATTGCTGCTATTTTAATGGTTGCGCTTCTTGTAATTGGTTTAGGAAAAGTTGCTGATGGTGTCTTTCATGTAAATAAACCAGAAAATCCAGGGTATCAAGTTGAAGTTGAAGGACAACCAGCTTCCACAATATCCCAAGTTGCTGAAGTTGAGCAAAAAGTAGACATTGCCGCTATAATGGCTCTAGGCGATGTAACTTCAGGTGAGAAAATTTTTAAAAAATGTGCAGCATGTCACTCTATTGAAAAAGGTGGTCCAAATAAAATTGGTCCTGCTCTTTATAACGTAGTAGGCAGTAAAGTAGGTGCTGTAGAAGACTACAAATATTCTAAAACTTTAGCCTCATATGGTAAAGACTGGACTTTTGAAGAACTTAATGGTTTTTTAACTAAACCTAGCTCATATTTGAAAGGAACAAAAATGTCTTACGCTGGCTTGAGAAAAGAAGAAGATAGAGCCTCGATTATTAAGTACCTAAATCAAAATAGTGATAGCCCTAAACAGCTACCTTAATTTACCAAAACAATATAATAAAATACTTTTTTGAACGTGCACTCTATTTAGAGCCTGCAGCCATACTTCAGAGTTTTTTCCCAAAAAAACATCTGTCGTAACTTCTTCTCCCCTTGGAAGACAGTGTAAAAAAGTTGTATCTTTTTTAGCAAAACTCATCAATTTTGAATTAATTTGAAAGTTTCTAAAATCTTTAATTTTTTTATTTTTATTAACTTTATCGTTCAATGAAATTACTTTATCTGAAAAAATTACATCAGCATTTTTAACTGCTTTTTTAGCATCATTAAAGATATGAATTTTTCTTTTATTTTTTTTTACCCAATCTAATACAAATTTTTTAGGCCCATAATTCTTGGGACAGCCAATATTTAAGTTAAATGAAAATTTAACTGAAGCCGCAATCAAACTATTTAGAACATTATTAGAATCTCCAATCCAGCAAATATTTAATTTGGAAATAGATTTTTTTTTAATCTCTTCAACTGTGAAAATATCTGATAGCACTTGTGTTGGATGAGACGATGGACTTAAACCATTTATTACTGGTATCTTTAAGTATCTGCTAAATTCTTCTATTTTTTTATCACTATCAGTTCTCAGCATAAAACCATCCCCATAAGTTGATAAGATTTTAGCAGTATCTGCTAGACTTTCGCCACCTTTTCCTAGGTGTAATTCATTAGCTCTAAGTGTTATAGTTCCTCCACCTAGTTGTTTTATTGCAAGGTAAAAACTTAATCGCGTTCTCGAACTTGCCTTTTCAAACATTTGAATGAGTAACTTGCCTTTTAAAGGTTTATCTTTATCAACTTCTAGGGTGTTATAATTTTTTCTTTTTTGTTTTCTATTCTTTGCATCAATGATGATTTTTTTAAGGTCTGCTGAAGGTATATCTTTAAGGTTGATGAAATGTTTCATATTTATTTATAAGTAGAACACACTTTTTTAATAATATTTATTGCTATATCTATCTCTTCTTTTTTAACATTAAGAGGAGGTAATATTCTAATAACATTTTCAGCCGCTCTAATTGTTAATAATTTATTATCCATTAGTTTCTGTATAAATTTTGTTTGATCATCATGAAGTTGTAATCCGATTAATAAACCAACGCCTCTTACTTCTTTAATTATTTTAGGAAACTTTTTTCTTAATTTATTTAATTCTGAATAAAAGTATTTTGATAATTTTTTAACATTTGAAAGAAATACTTTTTTTAATATTTGATCTAAAACAGCATTTCCAACAGACATAGCTAGTGGGTTGCCACCAAATGTTGACCCATGAGTTCCAGCTGTCATTCCTGATGCTACCTTTTTATTCATTAAAACTGCACCTAACGGAAATCCACCTCCAATACCTTTTGCTATTGGGACAATATCAGGCTTAATTTTAGAATTTTCAAATGCAAAAAAATTTCCACTCCTTCCAATTCCACACTGAACTTCATCTAAAATTAATAAAATTTTTCTCTTATCACAAATCTTTCTTAATTCTTTTAAACACCAATTGGGTATAACTTTAATTCCTCCTTCCCCCATCACAGTTTCAACCATAATAGCAGCCGTTTTTTTTGTTATTTTTTTTTTAAAATCTTTATGATTTCCAAATTCAAAATGGTCAAATCCATCAACTTTTGGTCCAAAGCCCTCAGTCATCTTCTTTGATCCACTAGCATAAATTGTAGCTAATGTTCTTCCATGAAATGAATTTTTAACACAAAGAATTCTATTTTTTGAAGGTTGTCCTATCGAATAAAAATATCTTCTAGCAACTTTAATTGCAGCCTCTGTGGCTTCTGCTCCACTATTTTGGAAAATAATAAAGTCTGCAAAAGTTTTTTTTGCCAATCTTTTAGCTAATTTTTCACCCTCTGGAATTATAAATGCATTAGAAACATGCCAAAGTTTTTTAGATTGTTTGTTAACTGCTTTTATTAAATATGGGTTTGCATGTCCTAAGGAATTTACTGCTATTCCCTGAACAAAGTCTAAATATTTTTTTCCATTAGTAGAATATAAAAAACTTCCTTTGCCATATTTAAAGGAAATTTTTCTTCTATTATAATTTTTTGCTAAAGCGCTCATTAACTAAGATTTAATTTTATAACCTTTTTTGTAAAGAAGAAAAGCAACATACCACATAACAATACTTAATATGGTTAGATAGATTAGGCCTATTGTTATTGGTCCATCTGATTTTCCTAAGAAGCCATATCTAAACCCATCGATCATATAAAAGAATGGATTTATGTGACTAATATTTTGAAATAATTCTGGCAGTTTATCTATAGAATAAAATACACCTGATAAAAAACTTAATGGAGTTATTATAAAATTTGTTACAGTTGCTGTATGATCAAATTTTTCAGCCCAAAGGCCAGTTATAAAACCAAGACTTCCAAGAATAAATGCACTTAAAAAACCAAATACAAAAATATAAAAAATATTATAAATTGTGATATCAACTATTAATGAAAAGACAGCTATTGAAATTATAGCTATTAAAAAACTTCTTGTTAAGGCAGCTAGTATTATTGCCATCGACACTTCAAGGGCTGAAAGTGGTGCATAGAGCATATCAACAATGTTTCCTTGAATTTTTCCTATCATTAGTGAAGAAACAGAATGACTAAATGATTGTGTTAAAATGCTCATTGCAATTAAACCAGGCGCTAAAAAATTTATAAAAGAATAGCCAAGCACATCTCCTCTATTATTGCCTAAAGCTAGGGACAAAACTGATAAAAATAATAAACTTGAAACAAGTGGAGATAACAAAGTTTGCTGCCAAACTGCCATGAACCTGTTACACTCTTTAAGCCATAGGCTTTTAAAGCCAATCCAATTTACAAAGCCAAACTTTTTAACTCCGATATGATATTTTTTATCCAATTCAACCATAAGTAATCATATATAAATTTTAAAAAAAGATGTGTATAAAACAGAAAAATCCATTGTCTTTTTTTTATTCTTGTGTGATCTGTATATAGTTATAAAATTTAATTAACATACTAAATATAGAATATGAGCTGGAACGAAGAAAAAGTAGAAAAGTTAAAAGAACTTTGGGGCAAAGGAAGCACTGCAAGCCAAATAGCTGAAATAATCGGTGGTATTAGTAGAAATGCAGTAATTGGTAAAGCTCATAGATTAAATTTATCATCAAAAATTAAAACTAGAAATGCATCTTCAAGCCAAAATTTTGATAATAGTTCAGAAGAAAATTCTTCTAAGCAAAAAAGAGGACGAAAAAGTAAGTTTCAATCCTTAATTATTGAAAAAGACTTTGAACCAGAAAATCCTAAGAAATTAGAGGAACTAGACGAGAGCTCTTGTAAATGGCCTATAGGTCACCCTGAAGAACAATCATTTTATTTTTGTGGACGATCGTCTTTAAAAGATTTTTCATATTGCAAACTTCATTTACTATATGCCTATCAGCCAAAAGGAAAAAAAGAAGAGCCTGTATCTGATAAAGATGAAGAGACACCTCAGTATATTGATAAAAAAATTAATACTGCTTAATAATTTTTTAATTTAATTAATCTTAATTTTTTATTTCTTATTCTTTCCATTAAACCCTCTAATCAGAGATTTTATGATTAGATAAATTAGGTAAGAGAAAATTGAGAATATTAAAAAATAAATAATATTAATTATCATAAATAATCATACAATTTTAGTATAGGAAATTCTATTAAGAATTAGCAGGGTTATATTTTTTTGTAGAAAATTGCCCACCTTCTCTCCACATATAGCAATATTTTTCTACTTCATTATCAAATACTCTTGTACTTGGAACCCCAATATCAGCATTAGTTTGATATTTACCTGAAGGAACATTGTCATATTTTAAAAGCGTAAGCTGATCTATTGTTAGGAGTGGTTTTGGAAATAATTGAAAAAATTTAGCAGACATAGTTGCTACAAAAAGAGGTAATGGTACTAATAATCTTTTTTTATCTATTAAATGTAATAATTTTTTTAAAATTTCTTTTAAGGATAAGATGTCAGGCCCAACACACTCTATAATTTTCGAGTAAATATTTTTAGAGACAACATGATAAATGGTATCAGTCAAATCCGAACAATGTATTGGAGCAAATTTAGTTGATCCATTATAATAAAGAGGGAAAAATGGAAGTCTACTGAGTAAAGTCATAAAAGACGTAGTAAAATTATCATCAACTGAATAAACTACAGAAGGCCTTAATATTGTTGCTAAAGGAAAATTTTTTTGAATATTAAGTTCACCATCTAATTTACTGTTTGCATACTCTGAGTCTGGTGCATTATTTATCCCTAATGCTGACAAATGAATAAATTGCTGAACTTTATATTCTTTACAAAGTTTAGATAAAATAGATGGAAAAATAGAGTGAATATTTTTGAAAGTATCGCCCTTGCCACTTTCATATAAAATACCAATTAAATTTACACAAATATCAGTTTGGGAGAAAAGCTTTCTAATTTTTTTTTCATCAAAGATATTAGCTTCAACAATGTCTATGTAACCTGCATTAGCTTGAGTTTTTATTGCATATCCTTTTTGATGAAGGTTTCTAGTAACCACAGTTACTTTATAATTATTTTTAGTAAGCTTTCTTATTAAATGACGACCTATTTGACCACTACCGCCAAAAATTAGACAATTTTTTGCTTTCATATATATATAATTAAAAATGAATATTGATATTAAACTTCACAAGAGTGATCTACCAGAAGATTTAGATTTAGGCAATATTATAGCGGTTGATGGAGAGTTTATGGGTCTCAATGTTAAACGTGATCCTTTATGTCTTATTCAAATATCAACTGGTAATTCTGATGCTCATATTATCCAGCTTGATAGGGAAAAATATGATACTCCAAACTTAAATAAAGTTCTTTCAGACGAATCAATCACCAAAATATTTCACTATGGTAGGGCGGACATGGCTCACATTAAGCATTACCTGAAAACAGAAACTAATAATATTCTTGATACAAAAATAGCTTCAAAATTAGCTAGATCCTATTCTGATAGTCACTCCCTAAAAACATTAATTAAAGAATTTATGAACGTAGATATAAGTAAACAATTTCAAAGTTCAGACTTTGGAGGAGAGCTATCTCCAGCACAATTAAAATATTGTGCTAATGATGTTATTTATTTGCATAAAATTCATGAAGAATTAAATAAAATTCTAGTAAGAGAAAAGCGAATTGATTTATATAAGAGCTGTTTAGCATTTTTAAAAACTAGAGTTGATCTTGATTTGGCTTTATTTAAAGACGATATATGGTCTCATTAAATGAAAAAAAGAAATTATAAAAAAATTGCAAAGAATGTAATTGATCTTGAAATCAAAGCTTTAAAAAAACTAAAAAATTCAATTAATAATTCTTTTAGTGAAGCAGTAGAATCGTTGGCAAACTGTCAATCAAAAGTGATACTATGTGGGGTAGGCAAAAGTGGATTAATAGCAGCAAAAATTTCAGCAACACTTTCCTCTGTTGGCACACCTTCATTTTCACTATCTGCAAATGACTGTTCTCATGGTGATCTTGGTAGTATTTCAAAAAAAGATATTTTAATTTTGATAAGTTATTCTGGTTCCACAGAAGAGTTAAAAAATATTATTAAATATGCAAATCGAAATAAAATCACTCTAATAGGAATAATGTCTAAAAAAAATTCGATATTATACAAAGCGTCTGATATCAAAATACTCATTCCAGAAGTAACTGAGGCAGGTCTTGGTATCGTTCCAACTTCAAGCACAATTAATCAATTGAGCATAGGTGATGCGTTGGCAGTAGCAGTTTTAAATAAAAAAAATATTAATAAAAAAGATTTTAAAAAATTTCATCCCTCTGGAAATCTTGGCGCACAACTTAGAACTGTTGAAGAATTAATGATCACAGGAAACAAAATTCCATTCGTAAATGAAAGCTTAAATATGAAAAAAGCTTTACAAATTATTTCAAATAAAAAACTTGGTACTTTAATTGTTCAAAATAATAAGAAAATCACTACAGGAATAATTACTGATGGCCAAATTAGAAGAGTTAATGCAATGAGCGATAATCTCCAAGATCTATCTGTCAAAAAAGTTATGACCAAAAACCCTATAAGCATCAATCTAGACACTCTTGCTGAAAAAGCTTTATCTATAATGAATGCAAAGAAAATCACTTCATTATGTGTTCACAAAGATAAAAACAAAAAAAAGACTGTTGGAATTTTACATATTCACAACATACTTCATTCAAATATTCGTTAAATGAATAAAAAAACAGGCCTACAAGCTATAATGGTTCTTGTCATTATCTTAATTTCATTATGGTTTTATTTAAAGTACTTCACTGAGAATTTTAAAGATGTAAAGGAAACTCAAGTTATAGAAAAAATTGATGAAAATCAAAATAGCAACTCAACCTATATTGATGATATTAATTATGTTTCTACTGATGCTAAAGGTAATAAATATCAGATCACTGCAAAACAAGCTGAAATTAAAGTTGAAAATTCTGACGTGATGTTTTTAAGAGACGTTGTAGCTTTTATTTTTATAAAAGATTCAGACACAGTTAAAATTACTTCTAATTTTGGCAAATATAATTCAAAAAATTATGATACTATTTTTTCTGAAAATGTAATAGTTATTTACCCAAGACATAAGATATCAGGAGAATACTTGGATTTTTCCTTTTTAAGTAATCTTGGCACATTTACTGAAAATGTCGTTTATGCTGGAGAAAAAACAAATTTATATGCTGATAAAATTGAAATGAATCTTACTACTAAAGACACTAAAATTTTTATGAATGATACTGGAAAAAAAGTATTAATCGAAGGAACTAAGTAATATGGGTGTAATAAAAAAATTTAGGATTAAATCTTTTAAAAACCCTCAGCCCTTTATCTCTCTAGAAAATATATCATTATCATTTGGTAAGAGAAAAATTTTAGACAACGTAAGCTTTAAGATTAATCATGGACAAATTTTAGGAATGTTAGGACCAAATGGAGTTGGAAAATCAACAATTTTTAATTTAATCACAGGTTTAATTAAACCTGACTTTGGTAAAATTAAATTTGAGGGGATTGATGTTGTTGATTACCCAATATATTTGAGAACAACAAAATTTAGAATTGGGTATGTTCCTCAATACGGTGGTTATTTTAGTGATCTTACTTTGTTAGAAAATTTAAAAGCAATAGCTGAAATCGTAATCGACAATAAAAATTTAATTCATCATAAGATTGATATGCTTATAGCTAAATTTGAATTAGACGCTATCAGAGATATAAAAGCAAAGTTTCTATCTGGTGGACAAAAAAAGAAGCTAGTAATTGCTCTTGCCTTATTAAGTGACCCAAAGGTGCTTTTACTTGATGAGTGTTTCGCAGCACTAGATGTTCTGACTATTAAGATGCTACAGGAAATCATTGTTAATTTACAAACAGAAAGCAACATAACTATTTGTATTTGTGATCACCAAGCGCGAGATCTTCTTTCTTGTGTAGATGTAGCAGTCATTTTATCAAACTGTAAGATTGTAGCGCAAGGATCTCCTAATGAATTGATTAATAACACTGAGGCCAAAAATGCTTATTTTGGTGACTCTTTTAAATTTAATTAAAGCATGTCAAAAACACTCATAATTAAAGTTAAAATAAAAAAATTTAATAAACAGATAAGAGTTAGTGGAGATAAGAGTTTAAGCATAAGATGGGTTCTTTTAGCTTCTCAAGCAATTGGAAAATCAAAAGGTTACAACCTTTTAATGTCAGAAGATGTATTAGCTGCAATTGATAGCATCAAAAAACTTGGCATAAAAGTGCGGATACAAAAAAATTACTGTGAAATAGTAGGCAATGGGATTAATGGCTTTAAATACAATAAAAATTTAACAATAGATGCTAAAAATTCTGGAACACTTGGTAGATTAATTTTAGGTCTTTTAATTAAATCTACAAAAAAAATAAAGATAATTGGTGACAAAAGTTTATCTAAAAGAGATTTTTCAAGAGTAACCACACCTCTAAGAAAATTTGGGGTTAAATTTTCTTATAAAATAAAGAATAAACTACCTTTAACAATTCTTGGCACACAATCAGCAAAAGGTATTAAATATTTTGAGAAGAAAGGTTCAGCTCAATGCAAAAGTAGCGTAATGCTTGCAGCACTAAATGCATCAGGAACAACCTCTATTAAAGCAAAGAAATCAAGAAATCACACAGAATTACTTTTTAAATATTTAAAAATTCCGATCAAGGTAAGAAAGACTAAAAAGTTTGATTTTATAGACATTAAAAAACCAAAAAAAATTAATGCCTTCAATTATCAAATTCCAGGAGACATAAGTTCCAGTGCTTTTTTTATGGTACTAACAACGCTTGCTGATAATTCAAAACTTTTAATTAAGAATGTAAATATCAATCCTTCTAGAGTGGGAGTTATTACAATCTTAAAAAAAATGGGAGCCAAAATAACACTTGAAAAACAAAAAAATTATAGAGGAGAAAAAATTTCTGATATTTTAATAAAAAGTTCAAAAAAACTTAAAGCTATTAATTGTCCAGTAGAATTAAATAGTAGTGCCATTGATGAATTTTTGGTTATTTTTTTAATTGCCGCAAAAGCAAAAGGTATTTCTTATTTTAAAGACCTTTCAGAACTAAACCAAAAAGAAAGTCCAAGATTAATTTGGGGTTCGAAAATTTTAAATATGATGGGTATAAAAACAGATTTAACAAACGATTCTATTAAGATTTATGGACAGCCTGATTTAGAAATAAAAAAACCAATAACTGTTAAAAACTATCTAAAGGATCATAGAGTTTTTATGATGAGTACAATTGCTGCCTTAACCTTTGGTGGAAAATGGAAAATTCACAATAAAGATTCTATCAACACTTCCTTTCCATCTTTTTTGAAGATAATTAAAAATATAAACCATTCATCACTATGAAGCTTAAAAAAAAAATTAAAATCGCAATAGACTCGCCTGCTGCTGCTGGTGCCGGCACTCAAGCAAAATTAATTTCTAAACATTTTAACTTATTTTATTTAGATACAGGAAAAATTTATAGATTAATTGCAAATATTAAACTTACTCAACCAAATAAGTATAGTCATATTTTAATAAAAAAAAAGATGCTCAAATTAACTATGAAAGATTTGCAAAATAAAAAATTATTATCAGATGAAGTTGGAACAATGGCATCAATTATATCAAAAGATAAAAAAATAAGAAAACTTGTTCATGCATTTCAAATTAAAAGTGCTTATCATCCTCCCAAAAAGTATAATGGATCTTGTTTAGATGGAAGAGACATAACTTATAAGATAATTCCTGATGCTGATTTTAAATTTTTTATAACAGCAAATACTAAGACTAGAGCTTTAAGAAGGTATAAAGAGTTAAAAGGACTAAATAAGAAAATATCTTTTAATGAAGTCCTAAAAAGTATCAAAAACCGTGACAAAAGTGACTATAATAGAAAAGTTTCACCTCTTATGAGAACTCGAGATTCGGTCTTGATTAATACCACGAATTTAACTAAAAGATCATGCTTTTTAAAAATTAAACAAATTATGGATAGGAAACTAAAAGCTTAATGGAAATTTATAAAGACCTTTCAAACCCCGCCTCTAAAGAATTCGAACAATTACTAAATTCACAGTTTACTAAAACAGCAAATCTTGAAGAAGGAAAAATTATTACAGGTGTAGTAAACAAAGTTACTGATAACTTTGTATTTCTTGAAGTACCTGGTTTAAAATCAGAGCCTATCTTAGATATTAATGAATTAAAAAGCATGGGTATGCTTGATAAAGCAAAAGTGGGTGAAAAAATTTCTGTTCTTCTTGAAAGGTTAGAAGATAAAAAAGGTGAAGTACTAGTATCAGCTTCAAAAGCTCAAAAAATTCAAGGTTGGGACAAACTTGTTGAAGCGTATGAAAAAAATGAACCTATCATGGGTAAAATTACTGGACGTGTTAAAGGTGGATGCATAGTTGAACACATCGATACTGGTTCTTTAATGTTTTTACCTGGATCTCAAATTTCAGATAAACCATTAAAAGACATTAGTCATTTAATGAATGAGCCTCAAAAATTTGCTCTAATAAAATTAGATAAAGTTAGAGGAAACGCATGTGTTTCTAGAAGAGAAATAATCTCTTCATTTAAAAAAGAAGATAAAATTAAAATTGTCGAAAAATTCAAAGTTGGAGATATAATTAAAGGTGCTGAAGTAAAAGGCTATAGTTCATTTGGTTGTTTTTTTAGTGTTAATGGTGAGCTTGATGTTTTAGTTCACTTACAAGAAATTTCTTATTCAAGAGTTAATCACCCTGATGAAGTTTTTACAATCGGCGAGAAACATGACCTTAAAGTAATCAGTGTTGATCTTGAAAAGCTTCAGGTTGGTTGTTCAGTAAAACAGCTTACACCAGACCCTTTTGAAAACATTTCAAATTATGAACTAAACAAAATCTATAAAGTAAAAGTAGTTAAGCTTATGGACTTTGGAGCTTTTTGTGAGCTTGAAAAAGGATTATCAACTTTATTGCACTCAAGTGAATTAAGTTGGACTAAAAAAAATATTTCTGCAAAAAAAATGTTCAAAGTTGGAGATGAAATTGATTGTGTAATCACTGAAATTGATAAAGAAAAAAGAAGAGTGGCAATATCTCACCGTTTAACAACTGATAACCCTTTTGAAACATTTGAAAAAACTTACCCAATTGGATCTGAGGTTGAGGGTGAAGTTGCAAGTAAAAATGAATATTCTATTTTCTTAAAAGTTGATGGCTTAGATATTGATGCTTTCTTGCATTGTAATGATTTAACTTACCTAAATAATGGTGAAGAAGAATTAGCTAAATATAAAATTGGCGATAAATTAAAAGTTAAAGTATTAGAAGTAAAAGCAGCAGAACAAAAAGTTAGAGTTGGCTTACGTCAAACTCAACCAGACCCTTTTGATTGGTTTAATGATAAAAAGGTTAAACAAACTATCACTGTTAAGATTATTTCAACTGACAACAAAGGTCTTGTTGTAAGACCTGAAGGCTGTGAAATGGACTTCATTATTAAAAAATCTGCAATAGCTATTAATGCTGCTGATGCAAGACCTGCTAGATTTACAGGTGGAGAAAGAATTGACTGTGCTATTCAAGAGTTAGATATAGATAAAAGAAAAGCAACATTAAGTATTAAACTTTTAGAAGAAATTGAGCGTAAAGTTGCACTAGATACTTATGGTTCTGAAGCAAGTGGTAAAAACTTACCTTTCTCATCATTATCTGATGATTTAGAGAAAAAGAAAAAAGAAGACGAATAAAAATTGGCTATTGTAAAATCAAAGCTTCTAAAACAACTCGCTAATAACTACCCAAATTTTTTAAAAAAAGACCTAGAAAAGTTTACTGATATTATTCTTACTGAAATAAAGCAGGCCCTTAAACGAGGAGATCGTGTTGAATTAAGAGGTTTTGGAATGTTCTCTACTAATATTCAAAAGGCAAGAATATCAAGAAATCCCAAAACAGGAGAGAAAGTGAATACGCCCGAAAAAAAAACAATTCACTTTAAAATGTCTAAGGAAATGTTTAAAAAATTAAACAATGATGAATAAAAATATCTTTGTTGCTTGTGATACATCAAGCTTAAAAGAAATAAAAAAAATAATTAGCGATACGAAAACTAATAAACTTCAAATATTTCCGAAATTTGGCTTACAGTTCTTTTATTCAAAAAGTGGGAGAGCTTTTCTTCAAAATTTTAAGAGAGATTATTTCTTAGATTTAAAAATAAATGATATTCCACAAACTGCTTTATCTGCAATGGATAGTTTAAAAGATTTAAAGAAATGTAAATATATTACAGTTCATGTAAGCGGTGGCCTTGAAATGCTTAAAGCTATTACAAAAAAAGCTAAATCAATTAACAAAAATTTAAAAGTATTAGGAGTTACAATTTTAACAAGCCTTAACAAAAAATCTCTTGAAGAAATTGGTCACACCAAGACCGTAGAGCAGTTAGTATTAAAACAAGCTGGTCTTATAAAAAAATCAGGTGCAGCTGGAATTGTGTGTTCTGCACAAGAAGCAAAAATAGTTAGGAAAAAATACAAAAATTTATTTATTGTTACGCCAGGAATAAGGCTACCTGGAGATGATGCAAATGATCAATCTAGAGTAATGACTCCTAATGATGCTTTTAAAAATAAAGTTTCTGGTATTGTAATGGGAAGGTCATTAATAAAGGGTAATATCAAAAATAACATTAAAAGATTAATTAATCACTTAAATCAATGATCCAACCCTGCAAGATTTGTGGGATCTCCGACTCTAAAACTTTAGAATTTTTAACTTCCCATCCTACTCCACCTAAGATGATAGGGTTTATTTGTAATTGGCCTAAATCAAAAAGATTTGTTGAACATGACAAGCTTAAAAAGCTATTAAAAGTTGATAAAAAAAAATCAGAATATGTTGCTGTATTAGTTAAACCTAATGAAGATATATTAGAAAAAATAAAGGATTTACCATTCGATTATTATCAACTTTATGATTGTACACCTACTGAAGTTAAATCACTTAAAGAAAAATATAATAAAAAAATTATTGTTGCGATAACTGTAAAAGATCAAAATGACACAGTTAAATATTTAGAATATAATGAACTTGCAGATATAATATTATTCGACAGCAAAGGTTATGAAAAAAGCATGTCCTTTGATCATCAATTAATTAAAAATATTAAAATTAATAAAGAATTGATGCTTGCTGGGAATATTCAAATTGAAGATAACCTTGAAAATTATAAAGAAATTGCAGACATTATAGATATTTCTGGAGGTCTAGAAACATCTGGATTAAAAGATGTTTCAAAAATAAATATTTTTTTAAATAAAATTAAATTAATTAACAATGAAACTTAAAAAAAAAATTCCTTTAATTGATCAACACAACAAAAATGGATTTTGGGGTGGTAAATTTGGTGGAAATTTTATACCTGAAACTTTAAAAAAGCCCATTGAGGATTTAACTGAACTTTTTGAAAAACTTAGATACGATAAAAAATTTCTTAAAGAAAGAGACTATTATTTTAAGAATTATATAGGCTCTCCTACTTCATTTATTAAACTTCAAAACCTATCAGATCACTTAAGTGGAGCTCAAATATATGCCAAAATGGTGTCTGAGGCGAACGGAGGAGCTCATAAAATTTATAATGCAACAGTTCATTGCCTTATTGCTAAAAAGGCAGGGAAAAAATATGTCGTTGGTGATACGGGTGCAGGGTATGCTGGAAAGATGCTGAGTATGGCTGCTAAAAAATTTGGCCTTAAATGCAAAATATTCATGGGTGCAAAGGATATTAAAAGACAAAAGCCTAATGTAGATGCAATGAAAAAGAATGGTGCAGAAGTTGTACCTGTTTATTCAGGAAGCCAAACATTAGTAGATGCTGTCAGTGAATGCATGCGTTATTGGGTTTCAAATTGCGATAACACCCATATGTGTGTTGGATCAACAGTAGGCCCTAATATATTTGTTAAAATTTGTGGCTGGAGTACAGCTCAAATTTCAAGAGAATTGAAAGTTCAAATTCAGTCAGAATTTAAAAAGATGCCTAAAAAAATTAAACTCATTAATTGTGTTGGAGGTGGAAGTTCAGCTTATGGGTTTTGGAGTGAGTTTATTGATTATGACAAAAAACAGATTGAATTAATTGGTGTTGAAGCTGGTGGACCAAAAAATTCAAAACTACATGCAGCACCTCTAACTAATGGAGCTAAACTTGGGATATTGCATGGAGCTGCAGCTTATGTTTGTCAAAATAGTGAAGGACAAATTAACGATACCGCTTCTATTTCTGCTGGATTAGATTATCCTGGGGTATCCCCTATTCACTGCTTCTTAAAAGATACTAAAAGAGCAAGATATACATCTGCAACTGATGAGGCGGCTTTAAATGCATACAAACTAGTTACAAAACTTGAAAAAATAAACCCAAGTCTTGAACCTAGTCATGCTTTTGCTGAAGCTATAAAAATTGCTCCAAAATTAAACAAAGATACTATCATTATTGTTAATTCTTGTGGTGATGCCAAAAAGGATCGTGATATTTTAAAAGAAAGATTGGGAAAAATTAACTAAGATGTCATTAATCAACTTAGCATTTAAAAAAGTAAAAACTGAAAAGAGACCTGCATTACTAACTTACACAGTAGCTGGAGATAGTACTAAAAAGAAGTCTCTTGAGATATTAAAATCAATTGCAAAATATGCTGACATTTGCGAAATAGGATTTCCTCATAACACTCCAATTGCAGATGGTGGACAGATTCAATCAAGCGCTTATAGAGCTTTGAAAAATGGTATCAAAATTAAAGATGTTTTTTCAATAGTTAAAAATTTTAAAAAATCAAAACAATCAAAACCCGTAATATTGATGGGTTATTATAATATGATTTATCAATATGGAGATAATAACTTTATAAATATTTGTAAAAAAGTAGGAGTAGATGGATTAATTGTTGTTGACCTTCCTTATCCAGAAAATAAAGAATTTGCAAAAAAATGTAAGAAAAAAGATATTAGTTTTATTCAATTAGTATCTCCTACTACGTCTCTGGACAGAATGAAAAAAATTATAAGAGACTCACATGATATGGTCTATTATATCAGTATGCTCTCAACAACTGGTGGCAAGCTAAAGGTTTCGCCTAAAAAAATTTTAGAGCGTTACGGTAAAATTAAAAAACTTAACAAGAATAAGAATATTGTAATAGGCTTTGGGATCACTGAAAAAACCATAGCATCTTTAAGAAAGGCTGATGGATTAGTGGTTGGCAGTGCTTTATGTAAAGAAATATCAAATTCTATTAAAAAACGCCAAAATCCTGTCACAAATGTAACTAATATTGTGTTAAAGTTAAGAAAAAAAATAGCATGAATTGGATTAAAAAAACTTTAAGATTTGGTGAAAAGATTAAAACCATCATTAAAGCACGTGCAACCAAAACAGAGATAGCTAATAGTGACTGGACCTCATGTTGTAAGGGGCCAATCTTAAAAAAAGATTTAGAAGAAAACTTATGGGTTTGCCCATCTTGTAACAAACACCACAGAATAAGCCCACGTCAGAGATTTGACATTATATTTGGCAAAAATAATTATGAAGTTTTAAAAACTCCAATTCCTCAAGATGACCCTTTAAATTGGAATGATGCAAAACCTTATAAAGATAGATTAAAAGCTGCTAGAAAAAAAACTGGCATGGATTGTGGAATGATGGTTGTTAATACTAATATTCTAAATTTAAAAATCACAGCAATTGCATCTGATTTTGATTTTGTAGGTGGCTCAATTGGTGCTGCAGAAGGTGAAGCTTTTTTATACGGAATTCAACATGCAATAGAAAATGAACAACCCTTTGTAGTGTTTACTTCTGGTGGCGGAATGAGAATGATGGAAAGTCTTATATCTTTAAGTCAAATGACAAGGACGACACTTGCAATTAACGAACTAAAGAAAAATAATTTACCCTATATTGTTGTTCTAACTGATCCAACTGCTGGTGGTATTACAGCGTCATATGCAATGTTAGGTGATCTGCACTTAGCAGAACCAGGAGCTCTTATAGCTTTTGCAGGAGCAAGAGTAATTCAAGGCACTGTAAGAGAAGAGTTACCAGAAGGCTTTCAAAGAAGTGAGTATGTAGAAAAAACTGGCTTTGTAGATTTAATTGTAGAGAGAAAAGACTTAAGAGAAAAAATTGGATCATTATTATCAATATTGTTAAAGAAAAATTCTGCTATAAATTCATCAGAAAATGAAACTTCAGAAGATAGTAGAGCGCTTACAAAAGCTGCATCCTAAAGAGATTGATCTAAGTCTAGATCGAACTAAAAATCTTTTAGAAAAATTAGGCAATCCTCAAGATCAAATTAACTGCATTTCTATTGTTGGCACGAACGGAAAATTTTCAACTATCCAGGCACTTTATGCAATTTTAAAAGAGGCTGATTATAAATGTAATATTTATACCAGTCCTCACATTCAAAAAATTAATGAGAGATTTGTCTTTAACAATAAGCCTCTAACAGATGATGAATTAGCCAATCTTTTTTCTGAAGTAGAAGAAGCGAATAATCAAACACAAATCACTTTCTTTGAAATTTTAACTGTAGCTTATTTTCATTATGCAAAGAAATACCCTGAAAACATTAACTTAATTGAGTCAGGTCTATTTCATAGATTTGATGCAACCAATATTTTAAAAAAAAACTTAGCTACTATTGTAACAGCTATTGGTCTGGATCACTTAGACTGGCTTCCAAAAGAAGAGCAAACAGTTGAAAAAATAATATTTGAGAAAACATCCACTTTGTTAAACTCTAAAATAGTAGTTGCAAAACAAAGCTCAAATGAAATTAACAAAAGTATTGAGGATACAATTAAAGATAACTCTTCTAAAAAAATAATCTTTAATAAAAACTATAATTTTACCTTAAAAGAAAATAATTTTTTTTATTTTGAAGATGAATTTGGTGCTCTTAAACTTCCAAAACCTAATTTGCCTGGAGAATTTCAATTAGAAAATGTCTCTACAGCAATTGCAACTGCTAGACAATTAACAGAATATAAAATAACTGATGAACATATTAAGAGTGGTATTACTAAAATAGAAAGTATTGCACGACTACAAGAGTTAAAATCTGGAAAATTAAAAGATTTAACTAGTAATAATTTATTATTTGTTGATGGATCTCATAATCCACTTGGTGCAAAGGTATTAAATGAATATCTTCAAAGTCTAAATTGTAACAAACATATTATTTTAGGAATGATGGCCAACAAAGACCACAATGAATATATGAGTTACTTTAAAGATATTAAATCATTAACAACAATTGACATTCCAAATCAACCCAATGCTATTAAGGGAAGTGAACTTAAAGGGAAAATTAAAAATTTTGAAAATATTAATTATAAAAATTCTATTGAGGAAGCAATTAGCTCAATTGATCTTCAAGAAAATGATATTATTTTAATTACAGGTTCTTTGTATCTTGCAGGAGAAGTTTTAAACTTAAACTAGATATTCTTATCTAGAAATTCTTTCATTTGACTTTCAGCAACTCCACCAACTTTTCTGTCTACTTCAACACCTTTTTTGTAAACAATAACAGTAGGTACACCTCTTACACCAGCAGCTGAACCTGTGTTAATTCCACCATTTTCTATGTCAGCATAATAAAAGTTTGCTTTATCTTTGTAGCTATCTGAAAACTTATCCATGATGGGTTTAAGGCTCTTGCACGGAGCACACCATTCTGCAGAAAATTGAACTACAGAGATATCTTCATTCTTAATTTTTGTTTCAAATTCTTCGTCTTTAAAATCAATAAGCATATTTCATATATAAATTCTTATTAGATTTATTCAATATGTAAAAAATGATTTTTTTAGTTAATTAACAGAGACTTATTATGCTTGTTCGTATTTTTTTTGAATACCTTCTACGAACTCATTAATTTCGTCTAGAAACTTCAGCTTTTTCTCATCTTTTTCGTTGGTATATCTATCTCTTAAATTATCACACTCAAAATAAAATTCTTTGCATGTCCACCATTTTTCTTTTTCATCACTTAATATTCTTTCGGCTATTCCACGCTTAATAGTCTTAAACATATCAGGTGGAAGTGTCTCAGGTGATTCTTGATATATTATCTTTTTTCCAAAGCTTACCATTCTCTCGTCTTCAAATTTATCTAATAATATTAATTTATCTTTCCAAGAAGCTGCATGCCATTTTGGAAATAAAGCTGTATCTTTTTGAGGAGTAAATTTTTTATAAATTGTCTCTTCTGCCAGTAAATCAACTTGTGAATCGAATTGTGCTTTTTCTTCAGCTGTTTCTCGTAATGCGGTTAAAACATTTTGAGAAAATCTCTCATTACTGTTTACTAATTTTGCACGCTCTTTAATTAGATCAGGATCAAGATTACTATATGGTTCAACTTGTAGTCCATAACTTGCGTCTAGAATTATAGGAGCTTTATTTGATCGTATAGTTCTTAAAAACTTTAATTTTTTAATAGCACTTTTAAGTTCAGAAATTGACATATCAAATAATGGAATAGGATCAATTTTAAGGTCAAAAGCTTGGCCCCATTGATAGATTGGGTGAATACAATGTTTTGGGTGAAGTGGTGCAACTACAAATCTATAATTTTTACCAAAATGATATTCAGCTAATGTAAACATTTTTTCTGTTTTAAATATTGTTTCTGTATCGCTCTTGTTTGCTGTTCTTAAAAATGTATCCCAAGTTTGAGGCTGATTTTTTTTAATTAATCCTAAAACCTTAACGGTTAGTTCTGCATCAAATAAAGCTGAGTGAGCACCACTTGATTCAAAACCATTCATTCTAGCTAACGATTCTAGTTTCATGACCGCATTCCCTTTTGCATTTATTTCAGTTTTTACAACACTTTCATCTACTGCATGAGCGCCTCTTGCAATGTTTAAACCATCATGTCTTTTGTTAGGAGTTGCGTTAGTGATATAAGGATATCTAATTCCTCTAAAGAATTCATTTCTTATCATTTCATCATCAAAGCCAATATTTGACCAACCCATAAACATTGCTGGGCTCCATTTTTTAAATGTTGCTTCTAACTGAGATAACATTTGGTAGTGACTTAAATTTCCTTTGGTTAATAAATCAACGCTAGTTTTGTTAACTATTAAAGCCATTGCTTGAGGAACTTCTCCTTCTGGCAATCTACATCTAAAATTAAAACGATCTAATTCTTTAAAATTTGGGTCAACTAAAATGCCACCTACTTCAATAATGCTTCCCCATGAAGTATTAGCGCTACTAGATTCGATATCCCATATTGCAAGGTTCATATTAGTTCATATTCCTTTGGTGATAGTATTGTTCGACTTTTTCTAAAAACTTATTTTGATATTCTTCTAGTTTAACACCTTGAATTCTAAAATCTTGGAATAAATTATCAACCGTACATAGCAGGACAATTCCTTGAGTGATATTTGAGTTATGAACAACGTTATGAGCTAATGAATAAGCCCCTAATTGAAGGTAATAGTCCTCAATCCACTCTTCTTTTTTCGGTTTGTTGGACTGTTTAAAATCAATGATAGTTTCTTGTCCCTCGTACACTCCACAAGCATCACATGTACCCGCATATTTTCCTGGATAATATAATGTTGCTTCAGTACCATAAATTTCTGACAATTTTCCTTTTATACCTTGTTCAATAATTTCATCTGCCATTTTTTTGGATTTACTAGCCTCTTCTTCTAATAGCTCTAAATTTAATTGACCTAATAAATATTTTTCTAAATGAGAATGCATCGATGTTCCTCTACTTGAAGCATCATTTTTAATTCTATTAGCTTCAGCAGCGCCCACTCTTGCTTTCCAATTTGCAAGAGATGCTTTTTTTTCTTCACTTTGTGTTGCTTGTAATATGGAAGTTACTGATGGAAGTTTTTCTTGATTTACAGCATACATTCTTGAGCCACTAACCATTGATCTCATAGATTTTGGATAAGTAAATTTATTATTCCACTGCATATAGTTTGTTATAAGGGGTATTGAAGGAAAAATGAAATTAATTTTTGGCTTGTTTTGAATGGTCAACAAATTTTTCTACATTTTCTGTTTGAACAGCTTTATCAACTTGTTCGGGATCTTTAATATTTTCTAGGCTTCTGCTGATCGATCTTGCATCTGTTCCAAACTTATCAACAACAATCATTGCTTCTTCTAATTTTTTTCTAAGAGCAATTATATTATCAAAGTGTTTTCCAAATCTTGAGCTAATTGTTTTTAGATGATCGTAAATTTCAGTTGCGCCCTTTTGAACTTTTAGAGATTGAAAGCCCATGTGTAATGATTGTAAATAAGCAGAAAGAGTATTTGGACCACAGATTACAACTTTATGTTTTTTCATTAATTCTTGAGTTAATAACTCTTTAGTAGTTGGATCTTGGTATTCAGTTAGCTCTTTATATAAACTTTCAGTCGGTGCATAAACTATTGCAAAATCTGTTGTCTTTGGTGGAACAATATATTTTTCATTAACACTTTTAGCTTTAGCTTTAAATGCAGTCGCTAATTTTGCTCTTGCATCTGCAACAGCTCTTTTATCATCCGCGTCATAACCATCGGTAATAGCTTTAAATTTTTCTACTGGAAAGTGAGAATCTACTGGTACTAAAACATCACCCTGAAGCTTAATTGCAAATTCAACATTTTCACTTGTGTCCTCTTTCATCTTAACGTTAGTCATGAATTGAGAAGCAGGTAATAAGTCTTTAATCAGTGCATCTAATGAAAACTCCGCAAGAGTTCCATATTTTTTAACTCCAGCTAAAATTTTTGTTATACCTTCTTGGCTTTTATTTAATAATTCGACCTGACTGTTGAAGTTTCCTACTTTTTCATCAACTTTTGTTAAAGCTTCTGTCATATCTTTAGTCACCCCAGTTGATAGAGCGGTAAATGAAGTCGACATTGAACCAAGTGAAGTATTAATAGTAGTATTTAAGGTATCTTTTAATGAAGTAATTTCTATCTTTAAATTGGCCATCTCTTCAGCTTCTTTATTTTCGCTCTCATCTTTTGGCTTAGATCTTAAGTTCAGATAAAGGATTGCTAAAGCAACTCCTAGTAATAAGACTAAAACTGTTAATAAAATTATGTCCATGATTCTATGAGATATTTTATAGTAAAAATTTGATTTATATATGTAATTATTTAAAACTGTCTCTATGGAATTAATCTTAGTATTAAAAATACTACTTATTACAGGAACTATAGTTACGGCTTATGCAGTACTTAGAAACCTTGATATTATTAAGATTATTTTAATTTACGTTAAGGATACTCTACTTAGAAAGTAGCTTAACTAATTTTTTAACTAGACTATTTTTTAAAGAAGATTTTGAAGCCATCATGCAGGCTTCTGACTTTAAAATTTCGCCATCTTTAAGAATTCTAAGATTATTCGCTCTCAGAGTTTCACCAGATGAAGTAATATCGGTTATAATTTCAGATGACCCTGTAAAAGGATATGCTTCAGTTGCACCTAAACTACTAACTAACTTAAATTGAGTAACTCCTTTTGAAAACAAAAACTCTCTTGTTAAATTAGGATATTTCGTTGCCACTCTTAATCTTTTTTTCTTTTTATCTTTAAATTCAAAAGCAATTTCTTCTAAATCAGCAACTGTTTGAACATCAATCCAAGGGTCTGGGATAGCAACAACCAATGTTGCTTTACCAAATCCATAATTCTTAACAACACTTATCTTTTTTTGAATATTTACTTCACTTTCTTTTAATAAATCAAATCCAGAAAAGCCAAGATCTAAAGAGCCATCTCCAAGTCTTTCAACTATCTCTCTTGCATGAAGATATAATACTTTAACATTATTTAAGTTTTTAATAGATCCTAATAAATCTCTTTCACCTCTTTCTGAGACTAAATTTAATTTATTTTTTTTAAATATCTTTAAGATATCAGCTCTCAATCTACCTTTACTTGGAATTCCAATATTAATAATATTTTTTGTCATTAGTAGTTTAAATTTAAAGCAGCTCCTACTGCTGGAACTTGTTTTTTAGATCCAAGGTCTGAAATTAGTTTGTCGTATCTTCCACCATTGATTACATTAATATTTTTAGATTTAGATTTAATATCGATTTTAAATACCATGCCTGTATAATATTCTAATTGACGCCCAAAAGACGCTGAGAACTCTACATTTAATTTTTGAATTTTATTTAATGAAGTTGGGAAATATTTTTGATCCACAACTAAATTAATTTTATTTTTTTTAAAAAAAATATTAAGGTTTTCAGCAGCTTGTCCTATTGGACAGTTAATTTTTAAAAACTCTTTAATAATTTTTGAAACGTTTTTACCTCTACTAGCTCTTCTTGGATCTTTAATCTTGTTATCAAATCTCTTTAAAATCTCTTCAGTTGATCGTCCAGCAACTATTGTTTGCTGATTATCTTTTAACATTTTTAAATATCTCTTTTTATCAACTTCAACAATCGTTGGGTCTACATCAGAGTTTGTCTCTAATCTTTTTAATAAGTCATTGAAGTATTCTTCTCTCCAAAAATGTCTTGAAAGTCTTAATTTCCATCTTTTTGGGATATCTAGCTTTGAAATTAATAAATTGAAAATCTCAACGTTACCAATTTTTAAAGTTCCTGATGAATATTGTAAATTAGATAGAGATTTTAAGGCTGTATTAATAATTTCCTTATCATCTTTCTTTTCATCTTTAGAGCCAATAATCTCAAAGCCAACTTGGTCTCTAATAATAGAATCTCTTTTATTATTTGATTTTCTATAGGCCTGACCGCTATAAAATATTTTCTCTTTTCCTTTAAGATTATTTTCTAAGTATCTTAAACATGATGCAATAGTTAGATCGGGTCTAAGACAAAGCTCACTACCATTTTGATCAGTAAATGAAAAAATAAACTTTCTAAAATTTTCCCCAGATCGTTGAACGATATGATTGGCCTCAATTACTGAAGGTAAATCAATATATTTAAATCCTTTAGATTTAACCGATCTAAGAATTTTTTCAGATAAATTTTTTGATTTCATTAATTAAATTTTCTTTTGGGAACGTTAACTGATTGTTTTCACCTTTAACTCCTAAAAGGTTTTTTAAAGTAATCGTATTATCTTTAAATTCATTTTCACCACAAATAACAGCTACCGGGCATTGTTTTTTATTTGCGTACGTTAATTGTTTGCCTAAATTTTTTTTACTATCTAAAAATATTTCAGAGTTAATATTATTATCTCTTAAAACTTTTAAAATCTCATAATAATTTTTTAAATACTTTTCGTCCATTACACAAATAATGACTGGTTTTTTTTCATCCACTTCAATTTGATCAAGTTGCATCATTGCAAATAATAATCGGTCAACACCAAAGCTCATTCCAGTTCCTGGAATATCAACTCCCTTAAATCTTGAAATTAATTTATTATATTGTCCACCTGAACAAATACTTCCTATATCAACTTCTTTACCTTTGCTGTTTTTTGCTTTGAAATTTAAATTGGTTTCAACACAAAACCCATCATAATAAGCAAGCCCTCTTACAATTGTAAAGTTTGTCTTTATTTGATCTAAATAATCTCCATAACTTACTATTTCTAATAAATCTTCTAATTCTTTAATTCCTTCTTGAGATAAAGGATTTTTTAAATTTTCTTTTAATTCTTTTAAATCTTTTACTTTTAAGAAATTGATTATTTGTGAAGCTTGATCATCTGTTAAGTTAGCACCCTTTGTAACAGCTCCACTTGCATCTACTCTTTCTTCTTTTAATAAATCTTCAACTCCTCTTAAACCAAAGCCAGGCTTATCTAATTTATCTATTGCTCTCATAACCTTTATCTTCTTATCATCGGATATTTTAAGGTCTTCAATTAAACCTTGAACAATTTTTCTATTACTAATGTTAACAACGAACTGATCTTTTTTTAAACCACAGGCAAGAAGTGTACTTGCAATCAAATTACATAGTTCAGCATTTGCTTGGGCTGGGTTAACGTTACCAACTATATCAGCATCACATTGTAAAAAGCTTCTATAACGAGCATTACCCGCTTTTTCGTTTCTCCAGACATCACCCATTTGATATCTTTTATAAGGTAAGGGTAATTCCTGATTATTTTGAGCAACAAATCTAGCTAGTGGACTTGATAAATCATATCTAAGTGTAATATTTTTCTCCCCATCTTTGAATGAGAATACGTCAGACATAGGATTACTATCATCATCTGCAAGAAATGATCCTATGTTCTCTGAAATTTCAAATGAAGGCGTTTCAAGAGCACCAAAACCAAATTTTACAAAATTAGCTTCAATAGTATTAATTAACTTTTTCTTGAGAATTAATTTTTTGCCCCATCGATCTTCAAATCCTGAGGGTAACCCAGGAATTAGTTTATTTTCTTTATTCATCTTTTTGGTACCCGCGCTTGGAATCGAACCAAATCCTATAGTTCCACAAACTATCGTACTAACCGTTATACTACGCAGGCATTCCTTGTGTTTATATTATTTTTGTGTGGATTTAAAATTATATTATAAATAAATAGCCTAAAGGCTATGGAAACAAAGTCTGTGAGTACTTCTTGAAGTCTCTCTGTATGTAATATTTATAATCATGATCAGTCTTTTAGACAATTAAGAATAATTTTCAACACCTAAATATAAAAGGACGTTAACCTTATTTTTAAGGATTAAACGCCCTTTTAGATTTTTGAAGTTTAAGAACTAGTCTATTTTTTTTAAATTTACAGCTGAAGGGCCTTTCGGGCCATCCTCCATCTCAAATTCTAGTTTATCACCTTCGTTTAAAAAACGCATACCTGCAGTTTTTACTGCTGATGCGTGAACGAATGCATCTTTTTCTTTATCTTCTCTTTCAATAAAGCCAAAACCTTTTTTACCGTTAAACCACTTTACTGTTCCTTTTAGTGTGCTCATTTTTACTCATCCTTTTATTATTTATATAAAAAAGTTATTTTATTTCTTTTATTTTTTCAATAATTTTTTAGATTTTTAAGGGAGGTGGTGGTGGCCCCAACTGGACTCGAACCAGTGACACACGGATTTTCAATCCGATGCTCTACCAACTGAGCTACAGGGCCCCATATTAACCTCTAAAAGTGATACGACCTTTGGTCAAATCGTAAGGTGTCATTTCGACTTGAACCTTATCACCTTGAAGTACTCTAATTCTGTTCTTACGCAATTTGCCTGCAGCATGAGCTGTAACAATATGGCCGTTTTCTAATTTTACTCTAAACATTGCATTTGGTAATAAATCCTCAACAATTCCTGAGAACGACAGCATTTCTTGTTTTGACAAATTTATTTTCTCCTAATTCTTTTTTCTACCGACTTAGCGTGTCCCACTAAACCCTCGTAGTTTGCAAGTGTTATAACTGATGGACCAAGGGTTTCAATCCCTTTTTTTGATAGGTTTATATATGAAATTCTTTTATAAAATTCATTAACACTAACTCCACTTGAATATCTTGCTGAGGAATTGGTTGGCAATACATGATTAGAGCCAACATTATAATCTGTCATTGCCATTACAGCATATTTTCCTAAACAGATAGATCCTGCATTTTTAATCTTACTCACTACCTTTTTATAGTTCTTAGTATTAAGCTCTAAGTGCTCAGGAGCAATTTTATTTACTGTGTTAATAATTTTTTGGTCAGACGGCATATGAATTAAAATTCCATTATTAAGTAGACTATTTTTTGCAATCACTGCTCTAGGCAATTCTTTTAATTGATTGATAATTTCATAATTAACTTTTTTAATAATTGATTTGTCTTTTGAAATTAAAATACATTGAGCAAGGTTATCGTGTTCTGCTTGACCTATTAGATCGCTCGCTATCCATTCAGGATTTGAAAACTTATCACAAACAATTGTCACTTCAGAAGGACCTGCAATCATTCCTTCAATTCCAACATCTCCAAATACTTCTTTTTTTGCTGCAGCTACATAAGAATTTCCAGGGCCAATAATTTTGTCAACTTTTTTGATTTTCTTAGTACCATATGCAACAGCTGCAATAGCAGATGGTCCTCCAATTGAATAAATCTCTTTAATCTTACATTTTTTAGCAGCATATAATACCGCAGGATTTTGTTTACCTTTTTGACCTGGATTAACCATAACTAGTCTTTTCACTCCAGCAACAATTGCAGGTACTGCATTCATTAAAACACTGGAAGGATATGAAGCTGTTGAACCAGGTACATAAATTGCAACTGATTCAATAGGTACGTATTTATACTCTAATTTATTTTTTAGTTTGTCTGTATAAGAAATGTTTTTAAATTTTTGTAATGAATGGAATTTATAAATTCTATCATAAGCAAGATCGATTGCCTTTTTAACTTTTTGATCTAAAGACTGAATAGCTCTATTAATTTGTTTTATGCTTGGGGCAATAATACTATTTTTATTAAATCTCTTTTCATACTTTAAAATAGCTTTATCTCCATTTTTCTTAACATCTTTAATAATTTTAATAACTGAAACTGAATTAAGTTGGACTTTATTTTTTCGTTTAGACAGTAATGCGTCTAAAGTTTTATCAAAGTTTTTATTTTTACTATCTAATATCTTAATCATTAATCAGCTTTGTTTTGGTCATCTAAAGTTACTTCAATTATTTCTGTCGATAATGTAATATATGCATTGTTTGTAAACATTAAGTTTATCTCATAATTGTCATTATTTTTTAAATAATCCATCCCAATTAACTCTAATTTTTCCTCAGGGTCGTTTTGTTTAATATTTTTAGATTTAACTCTATCTACAAATTCAAATTTGCAAATACTAGTAATTTTTTTATCTTGTTCTTCCGTTTCTACTTTAGATCTTTTTAATGATAATAGAAAAACTTTGTTTTTCTGAAGATACTTAATTTCATTAACTTTAACTTCAGCTCCAGAGCAACATGCTGAGATTACTTGTAATCCCTCATTATCTGTAGCTATAATTTTTGATAAATATTTTTTATCCATTAATTAATTCTCTTAATTTTAGCCCCTACTTTTTTTAATTTCTTCTCTATATCTTCATAGCCCCTATCAAGGTGATATATTCTATTAATTACTGATTTTCCTTTAGCTGCAAGAGCTGCAAGAATTAAAGATACAGAGGCTCTTAAATCTGTGGCCATTAATTCTGCTGCTTCAAATTTGATATTTCCTTCTATGCTTGCTTGATTTCCATTAATAGAAATTTTAGCTCCCATTCTATTAAGCTCTGCAACGTGCATAAACCTATTTTCAAATATTTCTTCTTTAATATGAGATCTTTTATTAGCCTTACATAATAATACCATCATTTGTGCCTGCAAATCTGTTGGAAACCCTGGATAAGGAGATGTTTTAATATTTATATTTTTAATCTTTTTACTTCCTTGAATAAGGATTTCATTTTTTTTTAATGTAATTTTTGATCCTACTTTTTTTAAGATATTAATTTCTGTACTTATTATCTTAGGATCAATTCCAGTAATTTTCAAATTTCCTTCAGTTAATGCTGCAGCTATTAAATAAGTTCCAGCCTCTATTCTATCCGGCATTACTGAGTAATCTAATCCTTTAAGATTGTTCACTCCTTCAATTCTAACCGTTCTCTTTGCAGTCCACTTAATATTACACCCCATATTAATTAAAAAATTAACTAAATCTTTAATCTCAGGTTCAATCGCACAATTTGATAAAGTTGTTTTTCCTTTAGCTAAACATGCGGCTATAATTAAATTTTCTGTAGCACCAACTGAAACTTTAGGAAATTTTATATTTGCTCCTATTAATCCTTTGGGTGCATTAGCATGCACATAACCTTGGATAATTTTATATTTAACTCCAAGTTTTGATAGAGCTTGTAAATGAATATCAACAGGTCTTGTCCCTATTGCGCAGCCGCCAGGTAATGAAACTTTTGCTTTACCAAATTTAGCAAGTAATGGTCCTAAAACTAATATTCCTGCTCTCATAGTTTTAACCAAACTATAAGCTGCAAAAGTTTTTGTTTGCTTGGTATTTTTGATAATCAATTCTTTTTTATTATCTTCAATAATTGAACCTAATGACTTTAATAAAAGTATCATTGTTTCAATATCTTTTACCCTTGGGAGGTTTGTTAAAGATATCTTTTTATTTGATAATAATGTTGCAGCTAAAATAGGAAGGGATGCATTTTTAGAACCTGAAATTCTAATTTGTCCCTTGAGCTTTGCTGCCCCAAAGACTTCCAATTTTTTCATGATTATACTTTTGGTAAAGTTACTCCAGTTTGACCCATATATTTTCCTTTACGGTCAGCGTATGAAGTTTCAGGAGACTGATCTCCTTTTAGAAATAAAAATTGTGCAACACCTTCATTTGCATAAATTTTTGCAGGTAGCGGTGTGGTATTAGAAAACTCAAGAGTAACTGTTCCAAAAAACTCAGATTCAATTGGAGTTACATTAACTATGATTCCTGTTCTTGCATATGTGCTCTTACCAACAACAATACACATAATATCTCTTGGTATTTTAAAGACTTCAATAGTAGTTCCAAGAGCGAAAGAATTAGGAGGAATGATAATATAATCAGAGCTTTTTTTGGTTACAAAATTATCTGAACTAAACTCCTTAGGGTCAACGATAGAAGAATTAACATTATGAAATATCTTAAATTCATCTCCTACTCTTGCATCATAGCCAAATGAACTAAGTCCATAAGAAATTTTACCATCCCTGACTTGCTTATCTATAAAAGGAGAAATCATTGACTGCTCAACTGCTAACTTCCTTATAGATTTATCAGAAAGTACTGACATTATTTACTTTTCTTCTTATTTTTTTTTTGAAAAATTTTTCTTTTTTTTAAATTTTTTCTAAGAGCCAGACTTAACTTCTCATTTTTTTCTTTATCATTCATTATTTGTCTGGATTAGTTAAAAAATCTAAAGTGATAGGCTTTGATGCATCTAAAGTTTTCTCTGGTTCTTCTTGAACTTTTGGTCCCTCTTTAGCTTCACGTTTTGCTTTTTTTTCAGCAAGCTTTTTTTCTCTCTTTGCCTGCTTCTCCATAAGCTTATTGCCTTTAGTAGATTTATAATCGTAATGAATGCCCATAAAATTTCCTCCGTAGGTATAAATCATTATATGAAAAAAATTAAGGCAATTTTTTGAAAAAATGATTTATTATAGAAATACTTCAATAAAATAACAAATTAGCCCCTATAGTTAAATGGCATAACATGTCCATGGTAAGGATAAATTTCAAGTTCGATTCTTGGTGGGGGCACCAGATTATTTTTTGTAGAATATTTTTCTAGCAACAATTGCAGCTACTAATAAAGCTCCAAAAGCAATCATTGGAATGTAGATATCTGGTGAATATATCAAATCAATGATTCTAGGAGCTTCTAAGTTTTGTTCTATGATTTTTTCAAGTCCACTTCCAATTGAAACAACTAAAAATAGTGGTGGAGTTAATCCTATTAATGTTGCCCAAAAAAAATTACTCACTCTAACATTAAAAATACAAGGTAACACATTTGATAATGCAAAAGGAATGCCTCCAATAAATCTATAAGCTAAAAGATAAATAAATTCTGATTTTTTAAATTTTACTTCTAGATTTTTAAATCTATTTAAAAACTTTTCTTTAATAATTTCTTTAAAAAAATAATTTCCAATGATGTATAAAATTGTTGCACCAATAGTCATTCCAATTATTAGAATAATCGTTCCAAGCCACTTGCCAAAAATAAACCCTGCTAAGAGTGCAACTGGCAAACCAAATCCAGCCATCACAACCCAAATAATTGTGGCTGTTAAAAATATTAAAGAAATTAAAAATAAATTAGTTTGTTTTAATCCAAAAAAATAATCTCTATTGTTTTTAATAAATTCATAGCTTGTTAATTCTTCAAGGGTGAATTTTGATAAAAAAAAGTATAAAAATGATGAAACAACTAGAAGATAAAATAAACCTAAAGTTATCTTAACTTTTTTTGATTTTTCCATAATTTATTGGTCGTATTATAAAATCTTCTATTTGCTATTTATACATATAATTACTATAAAGGGCGAAATTTAAAAAAACTTAAATAAATCCTATGAAAAGAACATATCAGCCTAAAGTTGGAAAACGTCTTAAGAAGCATGGCTTCAGATCAAAGATGGCAACTAAAGGTGGGAAGAAACTTATTAAGAGAAGACGTGATAAGGGACGTAAAAACCTTACAGTGTCATCTACTCAAAAAAAACCTCAGGGTAAATAGTTCAAAATAAATGAAAAGCAAAATTGTTGCTCTTTCTAAAAACGAAGATTTTAAAAATTTACTTAAGAAAAAAAAAATCTCAAATAAATATATCACTCTCTTTTTTGGTCCTCTTGCAGATAAAGATAATAAAAAACTAAATATTAGCTTTGTAGCTAAAAAAAAACTAATCCGTAGTGCTGTAAAGAGAAATAAAATTAAAAGAAGATTAAGAAATATAATGAACGAAGCTATAAAAAAAGTGTCTATAAACTTTAATTATTCTTACCTTGTGATTGCGAAAATAACTATGCTAAACAATGAATATGCGATAATAAAAGATACTTTATTCCAAGACATAGAAAAGATTAAGTAATGAATATTATATCAAACATTTTAATTGGCCTGATCAAATTTTATAAAATGGTTATTAGCCCCTACTTAACTCCTTCGTGTAGATATCTTCCAACTTGCTCAGAATATACAATTGAATGTTTAAGAACATATGGGCTTGTTAAGGCAATCTCAAAAAGTACTAAAAGAATATTTTCATGTCACCCCATTAAAATGTTGGGTGGTGGTGAAGGATTTGATCCAGTAAATAAAGAATTCAAGGCTAAGAAATAATGGATACTAGAAACGTAATCGCAGCAATATCCTTATCAGCAGCGGTAATTATTTTATACTCTCTTTTTTTTCAGCCTGACCCTGCAACTATTAAAAAAAATCTAGCTGAACAAAATAAAATTGAAAATAATGAAGACACTCCTAGCTTAGATAAAAATGAAAATTTTTCAAAACTTTCAAGAGCAGATGCTTTAAAAGAAAATGATAGAATTCAATTTGAAAATGGAAGTGTTGTTGGGTCAATTTCTTTAAAGGGTGCGGCGATAGATGATCTGACTTTTAAAGAGTACAATATTGAACTTAATAGAAATGAAAAAATAACCTTATTAAGCCCAAGAAATGTTGAAGATGGTTATTTAATTGAAAGTGGCTTTGTAAGCACTAATAAAAATATAGATATACCTGATGCTTCTACCGTCTGGGAAACTACCGGAAATAAAAGGTTAACCAATAATAATCCTATAAAACTAACATGGACTAATACTCAAGGGATTACATTTGAGAAACATATAAGTCTAGATGATCAATTTTTATTTACTGTAAAAGAAAAAATAATTAACTCGTCAGATAAATCTTATAATTTTTACTCCTATGGGCAAATAATTAGAAATAAGATACCAGAGATATCTGGCTTTTATATTTTGCATGAAGGGTTTTTATCTGTACTTGATGATGAATTAATTGAGGAAGATTACGACGATATCCAAGAAAAAAAGTTTACTCAAATCGCACAAGATGGATTTGTTGCTATTTCAGACAAGTTTTGGGTTACATCAGTTATACCACCAAAGGGTAAGGAGTTTAAAACAACTTTTGATTATAAAAATAAATTCAGAGCAAATTACATATCTACCAAAGGTATTGAGGTTAAAGCAAACAGTTCCATTGAAGAAAAAATTCAAATTATAGTTGCTGCTAAAAGAGTAAATGTCATTGATGGTTATGCTGAAAATTTAGATATCAACAAATTTGATCTAGCGATTGATTGGGGCTTTATGTACTTCATCACAAAACCTTTGTTCTTTGTATTAGATTACTTCTTTAAATTACTTGGTAATTACGGTTTAGCAATTATTGCTGTCACTATTTGCATTAGATTGGCATTCTTTCCTCTTGCCAATTTTAGTTTTAAGTCTATGGGAAAAATGAAGTTATTAGCACCTGAAATGGCTCGTCTAAAAGAGTTACACAAGGATGACAAAATGAAATTGCAACAAGCAATGATGGCTCTTTATAAAAAAGAAAAAGTTAATCCAATGAGTGGTTGTCTTCCTATTCTGGTTCAGATTCCTGTTTTCTTTGCGCTATATAAAGTATTATTTGTAACCATTGAAATGAGACACATGCCATTTTATGGATGGATACATGACTTAAGTGATAGAGATCCAACATCTTTATTCAATGTTTTTGGTTTAATTCCTTGGGATCCACCTTCTTTCTTATTAATAGGTGCGTGGCCTATCATTATGGGTATCACAATGTGGATACAGCAGAAACTAAACCCAACGCCACCAGATCCTATACAGGCTAAAATATTTATGTTTTTCCCAGTTTTTTTAACTGTAATTCTTGCACCATTTCCTGCAGGTCTTGTTATCTACTGGAGCTTCAACAACATCTTCACAATGATACAACAATATATTGTTCAAAGAAAAATGACTATCAAAACAACATAAATGTCATCGTTAAGAGAAGAAGAATTAATAAATATCTTACCCAAAGATGGCCCAACAGTTGAAGAAGTAAAAAAATATTTAGAAAAATATAATGATGAATTTATTATCATTAAGTGTGGTGGCAGTGTTTTAGTTGATCCAAAATTATTTAAAGTTTTTATTGAAGATGTAGTCGTTTTAAAAAAACTTGGTTTCAATCCTATAATTGTTCATGGAGGTGGAAAAAGAATTAATAGTAAGCTTTTAGAAGTTAATATTAAAAGCAATTTTATTAACGGACTAAGAGTTACTGATAAAGATACGATCAACATAGTTGAGGATGTATTAATCGAATTTAATAAAGAGATTGTTGAAGCTTTAAACGAGTTAGACAGCAAAGCAAAAAGAATTACCTCAAAAGAAAATAATATAATTACTGTCGTACAAGAAAACAAAGACCTTGGATTTGTGGGAAGGCCTACTGGGATTAACAAAGAGTTCTTAACTGAAATAATAAAAGCAAACAAAGTACCAGTCATTGCACCCTTAGGTGTGGATAAAGATAATCAGACCTTTAATATAAATGCAGATACTACTGCAGGATCGATTGCAATTGAACTAAAAGCTAGAAGATTAATGATTATTAGTGATGTTGAGGGCGTATTAGACAGTGAAAAAAAACTAATCCCTGAAATTAATTCTAAAAAAGCTAATGAATTAATTGATCAAGAAGTAATTTCTGGTGGAATGATACCTAAAATTAAGAATTGTCTAGATGTTGCAAGTAATGGAGTTAAGGCAGTTGTAATAATTGATGGAAGAAAAAATCACTCACTCCTTTTTGAACTATTATCTGATAAAGGTTCAGGAACTTTAATTAGAGAATGAAAAATTTAATTGATACTAAATACTGGCTATTCGACTTAGATAATACTTTGTATTCTGGACAAACAAAGGTTTTTTCTGAAGTTGATAAAAAGATGTCTTCTTTTATTTCAAAGAAATTTAATGTCGATTTAATTAAAGCAAGAGAAATTCAAAAAAAATACTTCTATGAATATGGAACGACATTATCTGGATTAATGAGTCACGATAAAATTGATCCACATGAATTTTTGGAATTTGTTCATGATATTGATATTAGCTGGCTTCCTAAAGATGAGATATTAAGAGAAGAATTAATTAAAATAAAAGAAAAGAAATATATTTTTACTAATGGTTCTCACGCTCATGTTGAAAATGTAACTAAACAACTAGGTATAGATGGTTTGTTTGATGGAGCATTTGATATTGTTGATGCTAATTTTATTCCAAAACCAAAAATTGAACCTTATAAAAAGATAGTAGAAAAATTTGAGCTTGATCCAACAAAATCAATATTAATCGAAGATATCGCTCATAATTTAGAACAAGCGAAAAATTTAGGAATGAAAACTTGTTGGCTTGAGAATGATGAAGTATTTGCAAAAAAAGATGCCGATAAACCATATATTGATTATAAGATTAAGAACTTGCCTTCTTTTCTTCAAGAAATTAATATATTAAAAGCACAATAAAACTAACCTACTAAAGATAAAATAAAACTATGAAAGAATTTGAAAGCATTATTAATACAGCTTGGGAAAATAAAGATTCCATAAATGGTCAATCTGATAAATCTATATTAGATGCTATCAACCAAACAATTGAACTTGTTGATAAAGGTGAGCTAAGAGTTGCTGAAAAAAATGGTAATGAGTGGGTAGTTAATCAGTGGGTTAAAAAAGCAATAATGTTAAGTTTTAGAACTCATGATATGGATTCATTAAGCGGCCCGTATAGTAGTTGGTATGATAAATCTCATTTATTAAAAGGTAAAACAGCAAATTGGACTAAGGAAGATCATATAAAAGCTGGTTTTAGAATGGTTCCAAATTCTCCAGTTAGAAAAGGATCTTTTATTGGAAAGAATGCAGTACTAATGCCTTGCTTTGTAAATATTGGAGCTTATGTAGATGAAGGAACTATGGTGGACACTTGGGCTTCTGTAGGGTCTTGTGCACAAATAGGAAAGAACTGTCACATATCAGGTGGTGCTGGAATTGGAGGTGTATTAGAGCCAATGCAAGCTAACCCTACTATCATCGAAGACAATTGCTTTATTGGAGCTCGTTCAGAAATAGTTGAAGGAGTAATTGTTGGAGAAGGATCTGTATTATCTATGGGTGTATTTATTGGTCAATCTACAAAAATTGTTTATCGAGAAACTGGTGAAGTAATCTATGGAAAAATTCCACCATACTCAGTAATAGTTCCAGGTAGCATTCCTAGTAAAGATGGTAAAGGTCCTGCTTTATATTGTGCAGTAATTATTAAACAAGTTGATGAAAAAACTAGATCCAAAACTTCTATTAACGACTTATTAAGAGACTAAATGCCAACTTACAATGAAATCACATTAGCTAAAGAGCTAATAAGATTTCCAAGCATTACACCAGTTGATGCTGGGGTAATGAAATTCTTAGCTAAAAAATTAACTACTATTGGATTTAAATGTAAGATTTTAGAGTTTAAAGATAAAAATTCTAAACCAGTTAAAAACCTATATGCAAGATTAGGTAATTCTCAACCAAACTTTATGTTTGCTGGTCATTTGGATGTAGTGCCTCCCGGAAATATACAAGATTGGACGATTAAGCCTTTTAGTCCAGCTATTAAAAAAAATCATCTTATTGGTAGAGGTGCTAATGATATGAAAAGTGCAATTGCAAGCTGGGTTATTGCTGTAAACAACTATGTATTAACTAATAAAAAAATTAATGGATCTATTAGTTTATTAATTACTGGTGATGAAGAAGGTGTTGCAATTAATGGTACTAAAAAAGTAGTTGATTACATAAAAAAGAAAAAAGAAAAAATAGATTTTTGCTTAGTTGGTGAGCCAACAAACCCTAATAAACTTGGTGAAATGATTAAAATAGGTAGAAGAGGAAGTATTAATGTTGAATTAACGATAATTGGAACTCAAGGTCATGTTGCATATCCTCATCGTGCTAAAAATCCATCGACTTCATTAATAAAAATACTAAATGAAATAAAAGAAATAAAATTTGATAAAGGAACAAAAGACTTTCAGCCTACAAATTTAGAGGTAACTAAAATTAATATCAATAATACAGCTGATAATGTTATTCCAGGCCTTGCAAGAGCTACCTTTAACATAAGATTTAATAATAAACATACGTCTTCTAGCTTAAAGAATAGATTGAATAAAATTTTCAAAAAAATTACTAAAAAAGATAAATCTAATTTTAAAGTTGAATACCGTGTATCAGGTGAAGCTTTTTTAACTAAGCCCAATAAAACAACTTATATGATTCGAGATGTAATAAAAAAAATTACAAAAATTAAACCTCAACTGTCTACAACCGGTGGAACTTCTGATGCAAGATTTATTAGAAAAATTGCCCCATGTTTAGAATTTGGTCTAGTAGGTAAAACAATGCACAAAGTAGATGAGGCAGTGTCTATTTCAGATCTAAAAAAATTGACTAAAATATATTATAATATTTTAGAAAATTATTTTAAATGAAAACTGGTTTAATAACCTCTGGCACTTATCAAAATCATAATACAGGCGACGGTCATCCAGAGAAAATTGATAGAGTTACAGTAGTTATCAATAACTTTAAAAAGTTAGATAATAAAGATTTAGTTTGGAAAAAACCTTCAAAATTTGACCGATCACTTTTAGAAATAACGCACAATTCTGATTATATAAATTTTGTAGAAAAATCTTTTCCTGAAAAAGGATTATCTTTTTTAGATGGAGATACAATAGTCTCCCCTGGGAGTAAGGATGCGACCTCAGATGCTGTAGGTTCAATTATAACAGCTATTGATGGTGTTCAAAATAAAGATTTTAAAAATGCTTTTTGTGCCGTTAGACCTCCAGGGCATCATGCAGAGAAAAATAAAGCTATGGGTTTTTGCATTTATAATAATGTCGCTGTTGGAGCTAATTATCTTATAAATAAATATAAACTTAAAAAAATAGCAATTATTGATTTTGATGTGCATCATGGAAACGGCACTCAAGATATTTTTTATGATAATGAAAAAGTTTTATATATTTCTACTCATCAATACCCTTATTACCCAGGCTCAGGCACTAAAGATGAAAAAGGAAAACATAACAATATATTAAATATTCCTTTACCAGCAGGAACAACTTCTGAAGAGTATTTAAATGCTTATGAATTTGTACTTAATAAAATTAAAGAGTTTAAACCTGAATTTATCTTACTTTCTGCAGGGTTTGATGCTCATAAAGATGATCCATTGGCACAACTTCAATTAGAGTCAAAAGATTTTTATAGTATTACCAAAAGAACACTCGAGTTATCAAAACAATATTGTGATGGAAAGGTAGTGTCAATTTTAGAAGGTGGATACGATCTACAAGCACTTCAAGAAAGCACTGAGATGCATGTAAAAGCTTTACTAGAATTTAATTGATAATTTCTCAATACGCATTAAAGAACTCACAATGAAACTTTACAAAATTAAAAAATCTGACATCGATAAAAAAGGTCGTGGCCTATATGCTGCAAAAGATATCAAAAAAGGTACTAGAATTATTGATTATGTGGGTAAAATTATCACTAAGAAACAAACAGAAGAATCACAAAAGTTTGATAATGCAAAGCCCATCTATTTATTTAATTTGAATAAAAAATATGACTTGGATGGAGATGTTTCTTGGAACACAGCACGTTTAATAAATCACTCTTGTTCTAATAATTGCGATTATAACGGGACAGGTTTAAAATTATGGGTGGTTGCTATAAAAGATATTAAAAAAGGTGAAGAGATTACAGCCGATTATGGTTTTGGTTATGATGAAGATTACAAACAGTTTCCATGCAAATGTAAGTCAAAAAATTGTTGTGGTTATATTGTTAGAGCAGAATCTAGATGGAGAATTAATAAAAAATTTAGTATTGGCCGACAAAAAACTAGTAAATAACTTTTTCTAAGAATAATCCCTCAGCAGGTGCTGGTGGTGCACAAAGAATTCTTTTTTTTGATTTAATAACAAATTCAAATTTTTTTAAATCCCATTTATTTTCAGCTAAGTATTTTAAACTACCTACCATTGATCGTACTTGTTGTTGTAAAAATGATTGTGATTTAAATTGTATTTCAATTCTTCCATCTTTTGATTTAATCTTAACAGATTTCATAGTTTTGATTGGACTTTTTGCATTACAGCTTGATGCTCTAAAAGTAGAAAAATCTTTAGTACCTAAAAGTTTTTTTGCCCCTTTTTTCATTAACTCAATATCTAATTTTTTGATTATGTGCCAACCTCTTTCTTTTTCAAGAGAAGGCTTACTTAATCTATTAAAAATTATATATTTATAAATTCTTTGTTTGGCTGAATGTCGTGCATGAAATTTTAGACTTCTTTTTTTAATTGCTATAACAGAAATACCTTTATCATTTATAAAATGATTAATTGATTTTAATAACTTATCTAAATTTTGAATTTCTTTTTTGCAATCAAAATGAGCTGACTGCTCTATTGCATGAACGCCTGCGTCTGTTCTTCCAGATCCTATCAAAACCACTTTTTCTTTTAAAAATTTTGATAACTTGACTTGTATTTCTTTTTGAATTGATTTTCCTTTAGATTGTATTTGCCAACCAACAAAATTAGTTCCTATATATTCTATTAAGACTTGATATCTAAACATTTGTTATTCTTGAGCCTTTTGTAATTTGAGAACCAAGAACAAATTCATTAATATTTTGAGGCTTTTTTCCTTGTCTTTGAATTTCAATAATTTTGATAGATTTTTGGTTACCGCAGCTGATTTCTAAATCACTGGACATTACTTCACCTATCTCACCGCTTTTATTTCCTAATTCTGCTTTTAAAATTTTGTATCTTTCATCTTTAAAAATAAAAAAGGCCCCAGGGCTTGGGTATAATCCGTTTATTTTTCCAATAATACTTTCTGCATTATCATTCCACTTAATTTCACCCTCTGATTTTTCAATTTTAGAAGCATAGGTTGCGTTTGTCTCATCTTGTTCTTTAAATGTTAATTTATCTTCAAATATATTTTCTACATTTTCTATGATTTTTTCTGAAGCTAAAATTGAAAGTTTAGTTGATATTGTTTCTGCATTATCACTATTTTTAATTTTTATTCTATAACTATTGCCAACTGGACCAGTATCAAGTTTTTCTCCTATTTTCATAATACTAATTCCCGTTTCTTTCTCTAAATTCATAATAGACCTTTGAATGGGTGCAGCACCTCTCCACTTTGGCAGAAGGGAGGCGTGAATATTTATAAAACCTTTTTTGGCAAGATTTAAATATTCTTTGGGTATTATTTGACCATAGGCCACAACAATTACTAAATCTAAATCTAGTTGTTTTAAATATTCATATTCTTCTTTATTTGCTTTTAATGTGTCTGGTGTTCTACAATCTATATTATAATCTTCTGCTACACTTTGTATTGGCGACTTATTTATTTTTTGACCTCTTTGAGATTTTTTTGGTGGCTGTGTATACGCAGCAGATATTATATAATTTTTTTCATATAAAGATTTTAAAATTGGTACAGCAAAAAATGGTGTACCCATGAAGACAATTTTCTTTGTCATTTAAACGATTATTCTATTCGACTTAATCTTAGAGAGTTTTTTAATTATCATAGATTTTTTTAATTTAGATAAATAGTCTATAAATAAAACTCCTTCTAAGTGATCCATTTCATGTTGAATACAAGTTGCCAATAATCCATCTGCTTTTAATAATTGTTTTTTCCCATTGTAATCTAAATATTCAACTTCACATTCATTTGGTCTTTCTATTTCAGCAAACTGATCAGGAACTGACAAACAACCCTCTTCATATTTTGACGTTATATCATTTTTATTTTTGATTACTGGATTAACAAAATATCTTGGCTCCTTTTTGTCTTCATCTCTACTTATATCCATTACTATAATTCTTTTTGGTACCCCTATTTGAATTGCTGCAAGACCTATTCCTGGTGCTGCATACATAGTATCCAACATATCATCCATAAGTCTTCTTTCTTCATCACCAACATTTTTAACTGGTTTAGAAATCTGCCTTAATAGTTTATTTGGTTCTGTTAAAATTGGTTTAACTGACATTATGGTTGATTATTTTAGTATAAATTTTAAACTTTTAAAGGAAGAACTTTAAAGAGTATTTTATTTCTTAGTGGATCCGCATTTAGCTGATTAAGTGTGCTTATAATAAAGTATAACGTATCCTCATCAATAGCATTTAAGCTGTCCTGCCCTATAACCTCAACAATTCTAAGCAATGCAGCAGCCATATCACCGCTGTTAACAAATATTTGAATATCAGATGGTATTTCTGAATCGTTTATTTGGTATAAATCATCATACTTATCTAAAATCTTGACACCATCAGACTTGAAGGTCTCAACTAAAATTACATCTTTTTTAGAAAAAAAATATTTTTTATCTTTTTTTATCTTTTTTAAGAAATCATTTATATCTTTTGTGGGATCATTTTTAGATTTTTCTAATTTTAAATAATTTATTAATTTTGATTGATGTAAAATTTTATTATTTATTTTAATATTTGCTTGTTCTGTCTCTTCATTACCTAAATTATTTTGATAAAATGTTGTAAAATTTGAAGGCACCTTGTTCTCTTCTATATTTTTTAAAAAATTTTTTAATTCTATATTAAATGCATTTTCAATACCGTCATTCTTGAAAGAATTTTTGAGGGCGTTCATTAACTGTAACTTATTCTCAATTTCAGTAGTAATTAAAATTCCTTGATAAATTAGCGCTCTTGTTTCTGTTTTTGAGAGTACTTTTGTTGATTCTTTAATATTTAATAATTGATTAATATTAAATTGAAATCTCTTATAAAGTTCAAATAATTCTTTTTCTGCATAATTTCCCTCATGTGTTGCTTTTTCAATGCTCGTAATTTTCTCTATATCTGTAAGCTCAATATCACTGATATCATCTAATAGATTTGAAGTTGATAGATATTTCCATATTTGCCTGGATGTAGTATTTTTTGGTTCAAATTTAAATTCTGGGTTCGTTCTGTGAGATAAATGGAAATCTAAAATTGTTTTTTCTGAAACTTCTGTTGCTGGTTCTGTATTATACCCCATTAAATAATCAATTTTTTTATTAAAAAACTTATCTGCAATGCCTAATTCTAATTGAAGATCGATAAGCAATTGAGCTTCATCTCTTTTATTATTATTAATTAAGCAATAAATGTTGAATTTAGATAAATATAAATCTTGTATCGGTTCATTAATTTTAGAAAAAATTTCACAAGCTTTTTCAACATCTGATTGAGACAAATAATGATCTACTAAATGTTTGGTAAGTTTTGGATGCTCATTAATAATCTCATTATTTAATAAATATTTTTCAATCAAGTCAAAGTTTGAGCGCTTAATAAGCCACTTTGATTTAATTTCTAAAAACTGTTCTTTTGAAATATTCATTTCTGGATAATGTGCATTTGTTAATAATAAAACATCCAAAATCTCTGCAGCATCTCTTGAAAGTTCCAATTTATCTATTCTTTTAAAGATATTTAAAATTTGATCTCCATTAGAATTGGACCACATATTAATATCCAACCCATTTTCTGCAGGGTCATAAATTCCGATTAATTTTTTTTCTTTTGAAATTAAAGTTTGCGTTTCTTCTATGCTTAATTCCACTTCTTTTTGGGATTGCATATCATAAATACTATTCTGGGGAATATTTTTTTCTAATTCATCTTCTGTTAAGATTAAGTTTTCTTTAGGTTTTTTTTCTCCCACTTCCCAGATATCCACTGGTTCTTGTGAGTTGGTTGCAAAACCAAAAAATAAAGAAAATAATATAACTAAAAAATAGTTCTTACTTAACAATTTTAAGTTTTTCATTAGGGATGATTTTTTCAATGTCTTTATTTGGAGATGGAAATTCAATATTACCAAGTAGTACTATGGCTCCAATAAAAATAATTAACACAAATACTATTTTGATTAATAAACTTTTACCACTCCGATTACTTGTGTTTTTTGAAAATTGCATATATTCTTTAGTAATTTCAAATTAAGACATATTTGTGTTTTTTCAATAAAGAAAGCTTATGAATTCAAATAAAAACCTCGTTTTTTTAGGTATGATGGGGTCAGGCAAATCTTCTATTGGGGCTATGGTTTCCAAAAAATTGAATATTCCATTCATTGATATAGACAATTTAATTGAAGAACATGCTGGTATGACCATCTCAGAAATATTTAAAGTAAATGGCGAGGCATACTTTAGAAATTTAGAAGAAAAAATAACTATTAAGTCTTTAAAACATAAAAAAGTTGTTGTTTCTTTAGGTGGGGGCAGTTTTATTAATGACAAGATAAGAAAAGATATTTTAAAAAATCATTTTTCTTTTTGGCTCGATTGGGATGATTTAATTTTAATTAAAAGAATTAAAGGTAGTAAAAAAAGACCCTTAGCCTCAAATTCAACTGATCTTGAAATTAAAGCCATTATTAATAAAAGAAAGAAAGTATATTCAAAAGCTAATTTTAAAATAAACTGTAATAAATTAACAAAAAATGAAATAGTTAAAACAATAATAAAAACATATGAGCTTAATTAAATTAAAAGTTAACACCAACAGCCGACAATATTCAATTATTATTGGAAATAATATTTTAAAAAAAGTAAATAAATTTTTGAAAGAAAATTCTATTGATTTTAATCAATGTCTTCTAGTAATTGACAAAAATATTCCAAAAAATTTAGTAAAAGATACTTTAAAATCTTTACCAAAAGGATCTGTTTCAATTCATTATTTTAATGCGAGTGAAAAAAATAAAAATCTAAAAAGTGTCAATGAAATCACATCAATTCTTTTAAAAAAAAGTTTTAATAGAAATGATTGTTTAATTTCTATTGGTGGTGGTATTACTGGTGATGTATCAGGCTTTGCAGCAAGTACTTTTAAGCGAGGCTTAAAGTTTGTAAATATACCAACTACACTACTTTCACAGGTCGACTCATCAATCGGAGGCAAAACAGGTGTAAACACCAAATATGGTAAAAACTTAATTGGCTCATTTTATCAACCTAGTCTAGTTATATCAGATACTAACTTTTTAAACTCTTTACCAAAAAGAGAAGTTGTATGTGGCTATGGTGAAATTTTAAAACACTCACTTATTAATGGAAAAAAATTTTTTTACTTTTTAAATAAAAATGGAGAAAAAATTCTCCAATTAAAAAGTCCCTTTATACAAACAGCTATTCATCAAAGCTGCTTGATTAAAAAAAAAGTAGTTGAGGCTGACGAAAAAGAATTAGGTATAAGAAAAATACTAAACTTTGGACATACCTTTGCTCATGCCTTTGAAGCAACACTGCGTTATTCAGCAAAATTAAATCATGGTGAAGCAGTTATCCTCGGTGTTAAAACTGCTGCTAGATTTAGTTTATTAAATAAAATTTTAAATAAAAAAGAATTTGAATTAATTGATGGTCACTTAAATGACCTAAATCTTCCAAGAGATATTAATAAATTCTTTTCAATAAAAAATTTAAATACAATTTTATCTTTTATGAAAAAAGATAAAAAAAATAATACAAAGAAAATTAGTCTGGTTTTGCTTAAAAGAATAGGTTCTCCAGTTTACAAATTACAGTTTAATGAAAAAACTATTAATCTCTTTTTAAAAAAAGAATTAACTAAGTAGTATTTGAATAGAATGTATGTGTTCTTTCAACTCATGATCTAAAATATTATAGATTTTCTTGGTTGATACTATCTTATTTAATTTTTTAAGCTCTTCAGATTTAATAATTAATTTTAGATGGAACATTCCTTCTTGATTTCCTTTATGATTTTTATGTAAAAAACTTTTATCTTCGATTTTAAGATCCTGTATAACAATTTTTGCTTCAAGTTTATTTTTAACAATTTTAATTAATTCGTTTATATTCATAAATAATAATTTATTACTATACAGCATGAAAAATATTTGTGATTGGAATAATTGCTTTGATACTGGTGAATATAAGGCACCAATTGAAAAAGATAATAGCAAACGCTACAGATTGCTTTGCTTAACTCATGTTAAAGAATTTAATAAAAATTGGAATTATTTTAAAGGAATGGATGATGAGCAGGTATTTGATTTTTTAAAGTCTGACATGACCTGGCATAAACCCACTCAAAGCTTTAGCTCTTCAGATAATTTTTTTAAAGTTCTGTGGAACAATACGTTAAAAGATGAGTTTGATAAAACCAAACTTAGAGGTGAATATAACCACATGAATCAATTCAAATTTGATGCTAATGATATTAAAGCTTTTAGTATTTTAGGTGTTTCAGTTGGCCAAAAATGGGAACAAATACAAGATCAGTTCAAAACTCTTGTCAAAAAATTTCACCCTGATATTAATTTGGGAAATAAAGAATACGAAGAAAAACTTAAATTAATTACTTTAGCTTATACTCAGCTAAAAAATACTTATAAGGAAAAAATTGACACCTAATTTAAACATACAGCCAGACATTAAAATGTCTTTAAAGCAAAGTTTTGGAATTGACTCAGATATGGAAGTTGACGCTTTCTCTAAAAGAAGTGAATACGTTCCCGAAATAGATAAAAATTATAAGTTTGATAGAGATACTACCCTTGCTATCATATCAGGTTTTGCTTTTAATAAACGTGTCTTGGTTCAAGGCTATCATGGTACAGGAAAGTCTACTCACATTGAACAAATCGCAGCTAGATTAAACTGGCCTTGTATTAGAGTGAATTTAGATAGTCATGTAAGTAGAATTGATCTTATTGGAAAAGATGCAATTGTTGTAAAAGATGGAAAACAGATTACTGAGTTTAAAGAAGGTATTTTACCTTGGTCCATTCAAAACCCTGTTGCACTTGTTTTTGATGAGTATGATGCAGGAAGACCAGACGTGATGTTTGTTATTCAAAGGGTGTTGGAAGCTGAAGGTAATTTCACTCTTTTAGATAAAAATAAAGTTATAAAACAAAATAAATTTTTTAGATTATTTGCGACTTCAAATACAGTTGGTCTAGGGGATACAACAGGATTGTACCATGGTACTCAACAAATTAACCAAGGGCAGATGGATAGATGGAATATTGTAACATCTTTAAACTATCTTAGTCTTGATAGAGAAATGGAAATCGTTCTTGCTAAAAATAAAAATTTAAACAATCCAAAAGGTAAAGAAAAAATCTCTAACATGATTAAAGTTGCATCTTTAACTAGAAAAGGCTTTATAGCTGGAGATATATCAACCGTAATGAGTCCAAGGACGGTACTTCATTGGGCTGAAAATGCTGAAATTTTCAAAGACACAGGTTATGCTTTTAGGGTCACTTTTTTGAATAAGTGTGACGATATAGAAAAAAATACAATAGCTGAATATTATCAGAGATGTTTTGGAGAAGACTTACCAGAGTCGATGGTTAATATTCAGATCTAAATGAGCTCAAAAGAAAACAATTTTAAAGAGCAATTTAAACAAGCATTAATTTCTACAGCTAAAGTAATTTCTGAAGATTATAAATTAGATGTTAAAAAATTAGATAAAGATTTAAGTAATAAAAAAACTGATTTTTTTGATGTAACCAATTTATCAAATAAAAACGATTTTGTTAAACTAAGAGCAGAAACTGACTCTGGAGCCTTAAAGAAAAAATTTTCAAATAAAGAAATATTTAATAAAAACCTACCTAATAATCCTTCTTGTAAATCTTTATATAATATTGCTGAAAAAATCAGGTATGAACTTCTTGGCGGCAAAATGCTTAAAGGAGTCGGAAAAAATTTAAGTGAAAATTATAACCAAAAAATACTTTCTAATCGTAAAGAACAATTAAAAAATAAAGAAGATGTTCCTGTGAATGAAGCTTTTGAATTATATATGTTAAACAAATTCTTTAAATTAGAGCTCAATGATGTGTCTACAAAAATGTTAGATTTTTGGAAGAAAGAATTTGACGAATCTATTGATAAACATTTTGATTTTTTAAGTAAAAATTTGGAAGATCAAAATAATTATAGTTTAAAATTTTCAGAAATTTTAGAGAATATGGATGTCTTTGCTTCAAATAATGAAGAAAATAATGAAGAAAACGATGAACAAGAAAATGAGCAAGATAATAAATCAGAGAACGATAATGACGGCCAGTCTGATGACAAAGAGGAAGAAAATAATCAAGATGATAGCCAGACTAGTTTAGATGCTGGCTTTGATCTAAGCGACCAGCAGATGGAAGAGCAATTAGAAGACTCGGATTCTTTAAAAGAGAGTGCAGAAAGTGTTTTACAAAAAACAAATATTGATAATATTGATCAAGATTACAAAGTATTCACCACAGAATTTGATGAAATTGCAAAAGCTGAAATATTAGAAGATATAAAAGAAACACAAAAATTAAGAAAAAATTTAGACCAACAACTTGTCGGGTTTCAAGATTTAATTACTAAGCTTGCTAACAAGCTACAAAGGCAGCTCCTTGCAAAACAAAATAGAGCATGGGAGTTTGACTTAGAAGAAGGTTTATTAGATAGCTCAAAATTAACTAGAATAATTATGGATCCTTATAATTCTTTATCTTTTATGAAAGAAAAAGATCTTGATTTTAAGGACACAATCGTAACCTTGTTAATAGACAATTCTGGTTCCATGAGAGGTCGGCCAATAACAATTGCTGCACTTTGTGCAGATATATTATCTAGAACCTTAGAAAGATGCTCAGTAAAAGTAGAGGTTTTAGGCTTTACAACAAAAAATTGGAAAGGTGGTAAAAGCAGAGAAGCTTGGACTAAGAATGATAAACCAAAAAATCCTGGAAGATTAAATGATTTAAGACATATAATTTATAAAGGTGCAGACACACAGTGGAGGCAGGCGAAAAACAATATAGGCTTAATGCTTAAAGAAGGATTATTAAAAGAAAATATTGATGGGGAAGCTATTTCGTGGGCCTATAATAGAATTAAAAAAAGAAAAGAAGAGCGGAAAATACTGATGGTTATTTCAGATGGTGCCCCAGTTGACGACTCAACTTTATCAGTTAATTCAGGAGATTTTTTAGAAAAACATTTAAAAAAAATGGTTAAATTTATAGAAACTAAGAGTGACGTTGAAATTTTAGCTATCGGTATTGGGCATGATGTTTCTAGATATTACAATAAAGCTATTAAAATAACAGATGTGCATGAACTTGGAGATGTTATGGTTTCACAATTGAGTGGCTTATTTGAAAATAAAAAAAAACTACATTAAAGTTTTAAAAGATCTTCATTTTTCCATTTAATACTTACTTCAGCCCCACTTCTTGTTTGGGAATTTCTGCATAGAATATTTGCATAATTTTTTTCAAGTAAAGTTTTGCCTATAAAAATTCCAAGACCTAATCCAGATTTAGATTTTATTGAAGACTTAAAAGATTTAATATAAGGCTCTCCAATTTTACTCAAAACATCTTTTGGGTATCCCTCTCCATCATCTTCAATCATAACTTCTGTGAAATCACTATCACTTTTTATATTAATAAAAATCTTATTTTCAGAAAACTTATTTGCATTACCGATAAAATTTCTTAGTCCATAAACAATTTCTATTGATTTAGTTATATTTAGTGGATTTGAATTTTGATCATAATTTACAATAAAATCTTTTTTACTTGTTTCTTGGAATGACTTGACTATTTCACTCACGTATTCGGCTATTGTTAAATCACGATCAATAAAGTTATCTTCGATTATTGGGTTTAATGTTAATTTTTTTAAAATTTCACTACATCTCTCTAATTGACTGGATAATAACTCAATATCTTTTTTAACATCTTCATTATCTTTAAATCGTTCCAATAAATCAGTGGAGATAATCTTCATTGTTGAAAACGGTGTACCTAATGAATGTGCAGCAGCAGCAGCCTGCCCTCCTAATGATAATAGCTCATGTTCTTTTGACATGATTTCTTCCATTTTATTTAGTGCCTCTTTCCTTATTCTAGATTCTGATCCAAAGGTTAATGCAAAATAATTTAAAAAAATTAAAGCAATAATTAATGCGATTGGAATTGAATAGTAATAATAGCTGTCTACGTGAAAATGTTCTTTAATTGGATAGGGCAAAGGTTGATTAAAAAAAGTAAGAAAAATAATCACTAAAACTGTGAAGCTAACTAAGAATAAATTGCTCCTAAAACCTAAATTAGATGATGAAAATATAGCCGGGATAATCAAAAAAATTGAAAAAGGATTTATAATTCCACCTGTTAAATAAATCAAACAACTCAGTTGTAAAATATCAATAGATAAAAAAAGAAATGCTATTTTATCTGACAGTTGTGTGTTTTTATTAATATAGATTAAATAAAGATTGCTTAGCGCTCCAATCAAAATTATCAAATTTTCTAAAATTAGATTAAATCTAAAATCAAAAACAAAATAAATAATATTAACTGTTATAAGTTGGCCAATAATAGCAATCCATCTTAGATTGATGTAGGTTGATTTTTTTAATGAAAAATATTTAGAAGTTTCGAAAAACTTCATTATTAAATATCTAGATTTTGAACATTAATTGCATTTGAAACAATAAAATCTTTTCTCAATGCAACATCATTACCCATTAATGTGTGTATTAAATCTTGATCTTTTTTTGTATCTTTTGAGTATTGTACTTGTAATAAATTTCTTGTTTCAGGGTCTAACGTAGTATTCCATAGCTCTTCTGGGTTCATCTCTCCTAATCCCTTAAACCTTTGAATGCTCATTCTAGATTTTTCATCTTCATAAGCTTTAGTGAATTCTTTTGTTCCTTTTTTAATTTTTTGTAATTCTTTGTTATTCTTTAAAATATAATCTTCTAACTCTTTTTCATCTTTTATATAAATGCCTTTTGTTCCTTTATTGATCTTGAATAAAGGCGGCTGTGCAAGATAAACATGTCCATTTTCAATTAGTTTATTAAATGGCTTATTGTTAAAGAATGTTAGTAATAATGCTCGTATATGAGAACCATCAACATCAGCATCAGTCATGATAATAATTTTTCCATATCTTAAATCTTTCAAATCAATATCTTCAACTTTTGGATCAAGGCCAAGTGCATTAATTAAAGTCACAACCTCATTAGATGACATCATTTTTGCTAAAGATTTTGTTCTATGTTCGCTACCATCTCTATTGCTATTTTTTTTAAGAACAATCTCTTCCACATAGGTATTAAGAATTTTACCTCTAAGGGGTAAAACAGCTTGATTTGACCTATTTCTTCCTTGTTTAGCAGAACCACCCGCAGAATCTCCCTCAACAATAAACAATTCTGTTCCTTCTTGTTTGCCTATTTGACAATCTGCTAATTTTCCAGGTAATCCACTTAATTCTAAAGCACCTTTACGTCTAACATTTTCTCTAGCTTTTCTAGCAACGTCTCTTGCAAGAGCTGCCTGCATTACTTTAGCTAAAATAATCTTAGATAAAGTTGGGTTTTGATCAAACCATATTGAAAGTTTTTCACTAACAATACTTTCTACAATCATTCTAACTTCTGATGAAACAAGCTTATCTTTTGTTTGAGAAGAAAATTTAGGATCAGGTATCTTTGCTGAAATTACACATGTAAGACCCTCTTTAATATCGTCTCCTGAAATAGTTAATTTATTTTTTTTTAATAAATTATGTTCTGTAGCATATTTATTAATGACTCTAGTAAGGGCACTCCTAAATCCTAATAAATGGGTACCACCATCCTTTTGATAAATGTTATTTGTATATGGATAGATGTCTTCTCCATAACTTGCATTCCACTTTAAAGAACATTCAATTTCAATATTATCTTTTTTTCCTTCAATATAAATAGGCTTCTTAAATAAATCATTACCTGTTTTATTTACAAGTTTTTCTCTTTTTTCGTCTAAAAAATCAACAAATTCTAAAACTCCTCCATCAAACTTAAATACAATTATTTTTTCTTTTTTTTGATTTAAATCGTTAACAGTTATTTTTATTCCCTTATTCAAAAATGCAAGTTCACGCATTCTTTTAATAATTATATTTGGAGTAAATTTAATTGAAGAAAATATTTCTTTTGATGGTAAAAAAGTTATTTGCGTTCCAGTTTCTTTTGATTTTCCTATAACTTTAAGAGGTGCTTTTGAGGCTCCATCTTTAAATTCGATAAAATATCTATTTCCATCTCTGTCGATTTCTAATTTTAATTTTTCTGATAATGCATTTACAACTGAAACTCCAACACCATGTAAACCACCCGATACTTTGTATGAATCATGATCAAATTTTCCTCCAGCATGGAGCTGAGTCATAATAACCTCTGCAGCAGACATTTTTTCGCCCTTATGCATATCAACAGGTATTCCTCTACCGTCATCTCTAACTGTAATTGTTCCGTCAGAGTTTATTTTAATATCTATATTTTTACAGTGTCCTGCTAAAGCTTCGTCTATAGAATTATCAACAACCTCATAGACCATATGATGCAAACCAGTTCCATCATCAGTATCACCAATGTACATTCCTGGTCTTTTTCTAACAGCTTCAAGACCTTTTAAAACTTTAATGGAGTCTGCCTGATATGTATTTTTATTTGTCATTTTTTTAATTTTGGAAAAGAAAAATTATAACATTTTTTTAAAAAAATGCTGATTTATCTTAACAAGAAAATCATAAAATACCTAAATAACTGTCTGATAAATAAAGTTTATTTAATGGTGGAGAGAATGGGATTCGAACCCATGATAGAGTTTCCCCCATACACGCTTTCCAAGCGTGCGCCTTCAACCACTCGGCCACCTCTCCAGTATTAATATTTATAAAATAAACTTATTTTTTTGGATTACTAGTTGATATCCAATAGAAACAATTCTTAAATTAAAAAAATTTTCGGATAAAAATTGTTTAACACCACCAATTGGATTTAAATTTATTTCATCGTAATAATCCCAAAGAAAATCATCAAATACAATAAAGCCTCCTTTATTAAGTAATTTAAATGAATTTCTTGCATCTCTTAAAACGTTATCAGAATGATGATTTCCATCAATATAAATTAAATCAAATTTTTCATTTAAATTTTTTTTAAAAAATTCATCTGATGTAGTTTTACTTAGCCTAACTCTTGTATGGAATTCTTTAGTATTATTTTTGAAATTTTCAAATACTTGATTAAAATCTTTATCTTTATTTTCCTCAAAACTTGAAAATGGATCAACACAATGTATATTTGAATTTTTTAAAGTGCTTAGAAAAAATAGTGTTGATAAACCCTCAAAACACCCAATTTCCAAAATATTCATATTTTTTTCTGTTAAATTGTATTTGTATATAATTCTTGAAAGATACTTAATATTATAAGAAAACCAATCTTGAGAAAAGCTTCCTTTACTTTTTAAACCAGGCGCTGACTGATTAATTTTTAAATATTTCTTCTGGAATTTTTTATCTAAAAAGCTAAATTTTCTAAATATAAATAATCTTAATATTAAATAAATTGTGATTAATAAATTTTTTTTAAAAGATTTAAATATAAACTTATAATATTGATTCATTATGTTAAAAATGATGTTATAACAAATCTAAGAAAAATTCCTATATAAATTATATTTTAAAATAAAAACAATAAATTTCATTTATGAAGCTTTTATATAAAATTTTTATCATTAAGTTATTTAAAATGATTTATGGAAAAATTAATAAATCGAAAAAAAAAATAAATAATAATGAATTAAAAATTACTAATTTAAATTTTTATAAAAAAAAGTTTAAATTATACGAGTTTTGTAAAGGTAGAATTTATACAGATTGTAACACAAACGTTGCTTATATTTTAAAAAATAATCAAATAAATAATTTTTCTTATCAGCAAAATGGAGATAAAATAAGTTCAGTAAAATATAATTCTGTTTTAAAAATTGGCACCCCTAAACTAAAAAAAAAATTTAAAGGAAAAGTTTTTTCTTTAATACAAGGTGCGAGTGGCAATAACTACTGGCACTGGCTATTTGATTTATTACCTAAAATTGAAATTCTTTATGTAAATAAAATGATAAATTACTTCGATTATTTTTATATTCCAAAAACAAATAATTATATAGTCGATACATTAAAAATTTATGGTATTAAAGAAAGCCAACTAATAGACAGTCAAAAATTTAAGCATATCGATGCTGATAAAATCTCTGTCTTAGAAAATATTTATCTAAAATCTGGTGATTTCCATAAGCAATTTGAAAATATTCCATTAAATATTATAAAGAAAATTAGAAACAGACTTATAAATTTCAAAAATAAAAAATTTAACTATAAAAAGATATATATTGATAGGTCAGATTCAAAATTTAATCATTATCAATTTTATGAAAATGACAAAATAATTGATATTTTAAAGAAAAAAAATTTTGCAATATTTAAATTATCAAAATTAAGTATATTTGATCAGATTTCATTATTTAACTCATCAAAATTAATAGTTGGATTGCACGGTGCAGGATTTGCAAACATAATTTTTTGTAAAAAAAAAACAAAAGTGTATGAAATAATTAAAAAAAATGACTCTAAAAGAAATGCAATTAAAACTATTGCAAATTATTCTAAACTTAAACATAAAAAATTAATTATTAATAATTACAAAAGATTTGATGGAAATGAGCTGCTAATTTTTAATAAAAAACACTTAGATTTATTCAAATGAATTTGAAAATTTAAATTATCCAATCATCAAATTTTTCTTTATTTTTTATTATAAAATCTGGAAAAGAATTGTCTAACTTTACTTTAATATATTTATGTTCCCTTTCAAAGAGATCTGAGTAACTTTCTATTTTATCTTTAATAATTTCTTCTTTTGAAAATTTGTCGCTAGAAAATTCACTATGTGCAAATGTTTTTAGTTTAGTAGAGATTTCACTCGGTAAAAGAATATTGTTAAAATGCCAGCCAGCATTATTAAACAATTCAATACTTTTTTCTTTATCAAACCTAAAAAACTTATACTTTAAATTTTTTGATTTAATTTTTTGCCTCATAAAATCAATAGATTTTAAATTTTTTTTCTGTGCAACTCTAGTACCTTCCCATGGGGTTTCATATGGATTAAAAAGGTTAAACTTAAAATTAAAACATTTTTGGAGAAATATCCCATATTTTTTTTTTAAACTAAAATTAACCAGTAAATTTGGGTCAGGAATCTCATCTGGATCAGAGAAAAAAATATAATCTTCTTCATCTAAAAAATCTGTACATTTTAACAAAAATTCTCTTTGTATAGCTTGATTTTTCCATGGATCATCATTTTCATTAAATGGTTTTTCTATGAAAAAATATTTAACTTTATTTTGATCAAAATCTTTTTTCCAAATAAAATTTTTATTTTTCTCAATTCCTTTGTGATTATACTTTGACTCACAGATTATAAAATAATCTACATAATTTTTTAAAATATTATATCTCAAATCAAACATAAAATTATTATCAAAAAAAGTTATACAATCAGCTAATTTTTTTTTAGGCATTAATCCAACTTTCTAAAATTTTTGTATTTAAAATTGTGTCATTAATTGTGAAACCTGGAAAATATGTTTTTTTTTTATTGTCCAATAAGCTTTTACTTATATTTTCTATTTGATATGAATATATGTTAGATGATTCTTCATTAAATATTTTAGTTCTATCTTTACCAATTTTTTTTTCTATCAGAGAAGCACCATGCCAAGCATCTTTAATCAATAAAGATCCTTTTTCACCAATAATGACTGTATCTTTATAATCATCTTTAAATGAAGATTTAATTTTTGATTTAAAACCATTTTCAAAGATTAAATCAGCCTCTGCCTCTATATCAACACCAGTTGAGCCAATTTCTTTTTTTATATTTCTCAATTTAAAATTTTTTAAGTTTAACCCATCAATTAATGACGCAATTAAAAGACTGAATGATATAGTATAACAACCTAAATCAAGAATACTACCACCTCCTAGATCTTTATTAAATAATCTATTTTCTGGCTTTATTTTTCTTTTTTTTGTAAAAAAGAAAAATTTTTTCTTAAATAATAGATTGTTTGAAAATGTAGTTTCCATTGAAATTAATTTTCCTAATTGATTTGTTTTCAAAATTTCAATTACCTTTTTGATTTGTGGGTAATACCTGTACATATAACCTTCACTGAAAAATAAATTTCTATCAATAATTTCCTTCTCTATTTTTTTTGCCTCTGTGAGGTTTCTTACAGCTGGTTTTTCAGTCAAAATATTTTTATTTTTTTCAATACATTTCAAAATCCATTGAAAATGAAGATTATTTGGTAAGGCTATGTAAACTATATCAACATCCCCACATTTAATTAAATCTTCATAATTATTAAAAAGATACTTTTTTTCTAATTTAAAATTACTTTTGTATTGATCTAATTTTTCATTTTTATTACTAGAAACTGCAAGCAACCGCGCATTGTCACAATTAAGAAAACCTTCTGAAAAACTTTGAGCAATATCCCCTAAACCTATTATCCCCCAATTAATTTTTTTCATTATCTATTCTTTTTGTATTTTTAAGACACCAATAAAAGCTTCCTGTGGAATTTCAACCTTTCCAAATTGTTTGCCTCTAGCTTTACCCTTTTTTTGTTTGTCTAATAGTTTTCTTTTTCTATCTCTAGCTCCACCACCATGAATTTTTGTTAAAACATCTTTTTTAAAACCCTTAATAGTCTCTCTTGCTATAATTTTTCCTCCAATTGCTGCCTGCACTGGAATCATAAAATTATGACGTGGGATTAAATCTTTTAATTTTTCACATACCTCTCTTCCAACAGTTTGAGCAAAATCTTTATGAACCATCATTGATAAAGCGTCAACTGGCTCAGCATTAACAAGTATTCCTAATTTTACTAAATCTCCCTCTCTATGACCTATGATCTCATAATCAAAACTTGCATAGCCACTAGTCATTGATTTAAGCCTATCATTAAAATCAAAAACAACTTCATTTAGAGGGATTTCATAATTTAAAACAGCTCTATTACCCGAATAACTTAAGTTTGTTTGTACTCCTCTTTTATCCTGACAAACTTTTATAATCGCTCCTAGATATTGATCTGGTGTAATAATTGTTGCTTTAATCCAAGGCTCTTCAATAAACTTGATTAAAGTAGGTTCTGGTAAACTTGAAGGGTTTTGTAGCTCTATTATGTCTCCTTTGTTCATATGAACTTTATAAACAACCCCTGGTGTTGTGGTTAATAAATTTATATCAAATTCTCTTTCTAATCTTTCAGTTATAATTTCTAAATGCAAGAGACCTAAAAAGCCACATCTAAAGCCAAGACCTAACGCAGATGAAGATTCTGCCTCATATGAAAAACTAGCATCATTTAATTGAAGTTTTCCTAAACCATCTTTTAATTTTTGGTATTCAGAGCTATCTACAGGAAACAAACCACAAAATACAACTGGTTTACTAGGTTTAAACCCAGGAAGTGCTTCCTGAGGTGGTTTAGTTGCATCACAAATAGTATCTCCCACTTTTGTTTCTGATAAAATTTTTATTCCTGTTGTTATAAAACCAATTTCTCCTGCGTTTAATTCATTAACATCAGTTGCTTTTGGAGTAAATACACCTACTTTTTCAATTATATATTCTTGTTCAGTAGACATCATTTTAATCTTCATATTTTTTGAAATTTTTCCATTAATAACTCTAACTAGAATAACCACCCCTAAATAAGTGTCATACCAACTGTCAACTAATAAGCATTTTAAATCAGCATCTTTTTCTCCTTCTGGAGCTGGTAGTGACACAATAATTTGTTCTAGAATTTCTCCTATACCCTCACCTGTTTTTCCAGAGCAAGGTATGGCATTTTCAGTATCAATACCTATGACCTCTTCTATTTGCTTCTTTGTTTTTTCTAAGTCTGATGCTGGTAAATCAACTTTATTTAGTACAGGTACTATCTCATGCTTGGTATCTAAAGCTTGATAAACATTAGCCAATGTTTGAGCCTCTACTCCTTGGGTACTATCAACAATTAAAATAGATCCCTCACATGCATACAGAGATCTACTAACTTCATAGCTAAAATCTACGTGTCCTGGAGTATCAATTATGTTTAGAATGTACTCTTTACCATCTTTTGCTTTATAATTAAGTTTAACTGTTTGAGCTTTAATAGTTATGCCTCTTTCTCTCTCAATATCCATTGAGTCTAGAACTTGGGCCTTCATTTCTCTTTCGGTTAGACCACCACAACTATGAATTATCCTATCTGCAATTGTTGATTTACCATGATCAATATGCGCAATGATTGCAAAGTTTCTGATGTGATCAATTTTTGTCATGATTATGATCTAATCTTAGCACCAGTTTTGGATTCAACAGCAGAAATAATAAGTTGATTAATTTTGTTTAAATCATCCTCAGCCAAAGTTTTTTCTAAAGATTGAATAATTACATTTAATGCAATTGATTTTTTACCTTCAGGAATATTCTCTCCTTCATAAACATCAAATACTTTGACAGATTTTATTAACTCTTTGTCTACATTAGAGATGGTTTCAATTAATTCTTGAACTTTAAAATTTTTATCTAAAACAAAAGCAAAATCTCTTTCTGATTTTTGAAAATCTGAATATTTATACTGAGTTTTTTGATCTTTTAATGATTTTTTTGGCTGTTTTAAATTGTCTAAAAATATTTCAAAACCCACTAAAGACTCAACTTTAATATCTAATTTTTTTAATATACCTGGGTGAATATCACCAAAAAAAGCAACTATTTTTTCTTTTCCTTTGTTAAGAAATATTCTTCCTGATTTTCCAGGGTGATAATAGCTTGGTGTTTCATCGTCAATATAGAGCTTATCTTTATTATAACCTGCTTCAACTAAACTTTTGATAACATCACTTTTAACATCAAACACATCTATTAATCTTTCTTTTTCCAGCCAGCTCTGCCTAGCCAATTTTCCTGATCTTAATCCAGTAGCGACTGTCTGTTGCTCACCTGGCTCAGATCCTAAAAAAGTTGGACCTATTTCAAAAAATGACAAATCTTTAAATCCTCTTCCTAAATTCTTATTCAAATGAATTATCAAATTAGAAAAAATTGAACTTCGCAAAACGTTCAAATCAGAACTTATAGGATTAATTATTTTAATTTCTTTATTATTTTCAATGAATAGTTGATTAATTTTGCTGTCGGTAAAAGACCATGTGATAGCTTCAAAATACCCCTTAGAAGCAATAGATCTTTGTAAAAAATGAAATAATTTTTGTTTTAAATTTAATGTTTGTTTTTTTCTAACTTTTTCTGGTTCAATAATTTTAATTTGATCATAGCCCTTGATTCTTACAAGTTCTTCTACCACATCAACTTCTTGTGAAATATCTGGTCTCCAAGATGGTATAACGGCATCTAGCATTCCCTTGTTTTCTTTAATTTCAAATCCTAGGTTATCTAAGATTTTTATCATTTCTTTTATATCAATATTAAATCCAGTAATTTTTTCAAACAAAGAAGGATCAAATTTTAATGATTTTTTTTTAACATCTTCAATTTTTTGAATATCAAATTCACTAACTTCACCACCACATATTTCTTGGATTAAATTAGCTGCTCTTTCAAGTCCTTGATCAATTGATAATGGATCAATACCTCTTTCAAATCTAAATTTTGCATCCGTATCTATATTCAAGATTTTAGATGATTTTCTGATTGATCGTGGACTAAAGTAAGCAGACTCAATTAACACATTCTTTGTATCTAGTTCAGTTCCAGTTCTTGTGCCTCCTATTATTCCTCCGAGACCTAATACGCCTGACGCATCTGATATGACACACATCTCATCCTCTAATTTATACTCCTTATTATCTAATGCTTCGAATGTTTCACCTTTTTTAGAATTTCTTACAACTATTCCTTTATCTATTTTATCAACATCATATGCATGAAGTGGTCTATTCAAATCAAACATTACATAATTTGTAATATCAACTATTGCCGAAATAGGTTTTTGGCCTAGAGCAATTATTTTGTCTTTTAGCCACTCTGGACTTTCAGTATTTTTTACTCCTTTAATTAAACAACTACCAAAGGATATACATGCTTGATTTTTTTCATTTTCAATTTTTACACTAATTGTTTGTTTATTTTTTTTATCGAGTTTTTTTTCTTTTTGATTTATTAATCTTCCTGCGCCTGCAGCAGCTAAATCTCTTGCTATTCCTCTAACCCCTAAGCAATCTGCTCTATTTGGTGTAATAGAAATATCAATTACATTTAAATTTTTTTTTGGAAAATAATTTTCTCCTACTTTTTTGTTATATTTTTCTGGTAAAAGCTCTGTTATGCCATCACTTTCGTTTGATAGGTTAAGTTCAGATTCTGAACAAAGCATTCCATATGAGGTTACACCTCTTATTTTACTTACCACCAATTTCATTTGACTTTTTGGCACTACAGCACCAGGAGGGGCATAAATTGTTAATAAACCCTCTTTAGCATTTAGAGCTCCACAAACAACTTTTACTGGTTTGCCCGAACCTATATCAACATCACATACTCTAAGCCTATCAGCATCAGGATGCTTTTCAGCCTTCAAAATTTTGGCAATTACAAATTGATCAAGCTCTCCTGATTGACTATCAACACCCTCTACTTCTAAACCAATATCTGTAAGTTTATCGATGATTTGATTTTCATTAAGTTTGGTATCTAAATGATCTTTGAGCCATGCTGTTGTAATCTTCATCGGCTTAAGCCCCTATAGTTTGTTGGGACATCTATTGGATCAAATCCAAAATGATTTAGCCATCTATAGTCACAATCAAAAAAGGCTCTTAAATCATTAATGCCATATTTCAACATTGCGAGCCTATCTATTCCTATTCCAAATGCATAACCTTGGAATTCATCAGGGTTTACTTTCACATTTTTTAAAACATTGGGATGAACCATTCCACAACCTAAAACTTCTAGCCATTTATCACCTTCCCCAATTACTATTTTTCCATCTTTTATTTCATAACCAATATCAACTTCTGCAGATGGCTCTGTAAATGGGAAATGACTAGGTCTAAATCTCATTTTAATTTTATCAACCTCAAAAAACTCTTTAATAAAATAATTTAAGCATCCTTTTAAATGCCCCATATTTATATTTTTATCAATATGTAGCCCTTCAACTTGATGAAACATTGGAGTATGAGTTTGATCACTGTCAGATCTATATGTTCGCCCTGGCGCTATTATTTTAAAAGGTGGTTTATCATTAAGCATTGTTCTAATTTGAACTGGTGAAGTATGTGTTCTTAAAAGTAGCTCTTTTGTATCATCTAGATAAAAAGTATCATGCATATCTCTTGCAGGATGGTTATCAGGTGTATTTAACGCAGTAAAATTATTATATTCATTTTCAACATCTGGTCCCTCTTCTACACTAAAACCAATTTCTGAAAAAATTGAAGAAATTTCATCTATAACTTGAGATACAGGATGAATTTTTCCCTGAACAAAAGGTCTCTCTGGTAAAGTTATATCTATTTTTTCTTTTTCTAATTTTTTGTTAATCTCTTTTTTTTCAATATCATCAATTTTTATAGTAATTAAATTTTCAAGTTCACTTTTGACTAAGTTTAAATCTGATGCAAATTTTTTTCTTTCTTCTTCTGCTAATTTTCCAAGCTGTTTAAATTGTGAGCTGATTAACCCAGTTTTACCAAATAGTTCTGTTTTAATTTGATTAACTTGATTTAAATCCAAATTTTCTTTTAACTTTAAAAGAAATTCATCTTTTATTTTTTTAATATCAGACATATTGAGAGATTATTTCTTCACCGAAGAAAAACAATAGTGAAGATTAATTTAGTGCCGATTGAGCTTTTTGAACGATCGTTTTAAAGGCTTCTGGGCTATCGTATGCTATTTCAGCTAGTATTTTTCTATCTAACTTAATTCCACATTTAGTTAAACCATTAATAAATTTTGAATAAGTTATTCCTTCAGATCTAACGCCTGCATTAATTCTTTGTATCCATAAAGATTTAAACTCTCTTTTTTTAGTTCTACGATCTCTGTATGCATATTGCATAGCTTTTTCCATAGCTTGCTTTGCAACTCTTATAGTGCTTTTTCTTCTGCCCCATTGACCTTTGACAGCTTTTAAAACTTTTTTATGTTTTGCGTGACTTGTTACGCCTCTTTTTACTCTAGCCATTTTATCCTCTTAAACTGTAAGGCATGTATGATTTAACTATTTTGCCATCTTGTTTTGACATAGCAGTCGTGCCTCTTAATTTTCTAATTTGTGAATTTGTTCTTTTTATCATACCATGTCTCTTTCCAGCTTGAGCCATCATAACTTTCCCTGTAGCTGAGATTTTAAATCTTTTTTTTGCTGAACTTTTAGTTTTTAATTTTGGCATAATTCTGCGGACTTATACAAATATTGGAATGGATTTACAACCTCTATTAAGCCTTATAAAGGCTGGATAACCATGATCATTTGTTTACCATCAAACTTTGGGTGCAATTCAACTTTGCCAATATCTTGCATATCAGCTTTTATTTTATCCATTAATTCTCTACCTAAGTGTGAGTGTTGTAGCTCTCTACCCTTAAATCGTATTGTAAATTTTACCTTGTCACCTTTTCCAATAAATTTTTTAGCATTTTTAACTTTAAAATCATAATCATGAGTTTCTGTAACTGGTCTCATTTTAATTTCTTTTAATAAAACTATTTTTTGTTTCTTTTTAGCAACATTTGCTTTTTTTTGAGCATCATATTTAAATTTACCCATATCAATAATTTTACATACAGGTGGTTTTGCGTTTGGAGCTATTTCAATTAAATCCAATCCTTGCTCTTTAGCCATTGATATAGCTTCATTTGTATTAATGATTCCTATATTTTCACCATCGCTTCCAATTACTTGAACCTCAGGTGAAGAAATTCTATTGTTAGATCTTGGACCTTTATCTTTAGTTCTTCTTTGAAAATAATTTTGTTTAAAATCTGCCACTTAGTTTGAGGATGCTTTGTTTAAAGCTGAGAAAGTTTCTAAGAATAAGTTTAATTCCATATTTTCTTGTTTGTTCGTATCCAATCTTCTAATCGTTACTGAGTTACTGTCAACTTCTTTTTTTCCACAAATCAATAAAAGTGGTATTTTTGATAGTGAATGTTCTCTAATTTTATAATTTAAGTTATGGTTTTTTAAATCTACCTCAGAGCTTATGCCTGCATTGTTAATTTTTTCATTTACTTCTTTTGCATAAGAATCAAATTCCTCTGAAATTGGAATTACAACAGCTTGTAAAGGAGCTATCCAAAATGGAAATTTGCCTGCATAATTTTCTATAAGAATTCCAATAAATCTTTCTAATGATCCAAATAACGCCCTGTGAAGCATTACAGGAATTTTTTTAGTTCCATCTTTATCAACGAAAGAAGCATCTAATCTTCCTGGTAAATTAAGGTCTACTTGTAAAGTTCCACATTGCCAATCCCTACCAATAGCATCTCGTAAAACAAATTCAATTTTTGGACCATAGAATGCTCCCTCTCCTTTATTAATTGTGTATTGAAGCTTTGAAGCTTTAACTGCATCTAATAAAGCTTTTTCAGCTTTGTCCCAAACATTATCATCACCAACTCTTAAGTCTGGTCTATCTGAGTATTTTAATATTACATCTTCAAATCCAAGATCTTTATAAATATCTAAAATTAAATTAGTAACAATCAAACATTCTGATGTAATTTGATCTTCTGTGCAAAAAATATGAGCATCGTCTTGAGTAAAAGCTCTAACTCTTAAAAGTCCATGTAAAGCACCTGAAGGCTCATATCTGTGTACTTTTCCAAATTCTGAAATTCTTAAAGGAAGATCTCGGTAACTTTTTAATCCTTGATTAAAAACTTGTACGTGACCTGGGCAATTCATTGGTTTTATTGCAAATATTTTTTCATCTGGTGTTTGAGAAGTATACATATGCTCTCCATATTTTTCCCAGTGGCCAGATTTTTCCCAAAGAGATCTATCTAAAATTTCAGGAGTGTTCACTTCTTTGTAGCCAGCTTTTTCTTGTCTAGCTCTCATATATGCAACTAATTTTTGAAATAACTTCCAACCTTTTTCATGCCAAAATACTGATCCTGGACTTTCTTCCCTAAAGTGAAATAAATCCATTTCTTTTCCAAGTTTTCTGTGGTCTCTTTTTTCTGCTTCTTCTATTCTTTTTAAATATTCATCTAAATCTTTTTGTGATGCCCAACTTGTTCCATAAATTCTTTGCAACATTTCATTATTTGAGTCACCCCTCCAATAAGCCCCTGATACCTTTGTTAATTTAAAGTACTTACCAATTTTTCCCGTTGAAGAAAGATGAGGGCCTCTGCATAAATCATGCCAGTCTCCATGAAAATATATAGAAACATCTTCACCCTGTGGAATACTTTCAATAATTTCAGCCTTGTATATTTCTCCTTTATCTTTGAAATGAGATATGGCTTTATCTCTTTTCCAAACTTCTCTTGTAGTTGGAACATCTCTATCAACGATTTCTTTCATTTTATTTTCAATTTTATTTAAATCATCTTCTGTAAAGGGTTCTTTTCTTGAAAAATCATAATAAAATCCATTTTCTATAATTGGACCAATGGTTACTTGCGTTCCTGGAAAGAGTTCTTGAACTGCCATTGCAGTTATATGGGCCGTATCATGACGAATAGTTTCTAAACCTTCTTTATCTTTTGAAGTAAAAATTTTAACTGAGCAATCCTCATCAATAACAAAACTTAAATCCTTAAGTTCTTCATTAACACTAATAATAGTTGCCTGCTTTGATAAAGATTTACTAATCTTTTCAGCAACCTCAAGTCCTGTTACTTTATTTGGAAATTCAATAGTGTTTCCATCTGGCAATGTTATTAATGGCATTTAATTTAATAATTTTTTGTATTCTGAATATGTAGAAAAACACATTTTTTCAACATTAAATTTTTTAATTATATTTTTTCTACCTTCTATACCAATAGATTTCAATCTAGATTCGTCTAATTGTAAGACTTCTATTATTTTTTTACTCAAAGCTTCTGCATTACCAGACTGAAATAAAAAACCTGTCACGTTATCAATAATAGTTTCGTTAGATCCCCCAATATCACTTGCTATTATTGGTTTTTCCATTGATTGAGCTTCAACTGCTACCCTTCCAAAAGCTTCAGGTTCTACTGAGGCTGAAACAACAATGTCTGATATTTTATAGGCTAACGGCATATTTTTACAATGTTCTATAAATTTTAACTGACTAGTTAGCCTATATTGCTCAGCCAATCTTTTAATTTTTTTGGTATAAATGTCTCTTCCTTGATCGCTACCCAAAATAATAGCATTAAAAGACTCATACCCCAGTTCTTTATTAACAAGATTTAATGCCTCAATAAATGTCTCCTGACCTTTCCAAGCAGTTAACCGACCTGGCATTAGGATCGTTTTTTTATTTCTATCAACATCCCAATCTGAAATAAGTCTGTTTTCTTCACTGTCTAAAATTGTTGATAATTCAAAATAATCGACATTAATTCCCCTAAAAATTACCAAGAATTTTTTTTTTAAATCTAAATATTTTGAATAATTTTGATTAATATGTGAAAAAATAAAATTTGATCCTGCTATAATTAAATCCGATCTAACCATTACTGAATTATAGAATTTTTTAATTGAGTTTTTAAAATTATAAGTACCATGAAAGGTTGTAACAAACTTTCTTCTTGTAATTTTTGTTGCAAACAAACAAGACCAAGCTGGAGCACGACTTCTTGCATGAACAATTGATATATTATTTAGTAAAATAATAAAAATCAAAGCTATTGAATTAAAGAGCATTAAAAATGGATTTTTACTATGGACGGGAAGTTTTATTACTTTTACTTTTTTTTTATCAATAAATTTTAATAACTCTCCTCCACTAGTTACTATATAAGAAATACAATTATTTTCTGGTAAATAGTGTGCAAGATCGTAACAGCCTGTTTCTGCACCACCATATCCAAGTTTAGGAATTACTTGCAGTACTTTTAATTCTGAAGACATTTGATAGAACTATATATTAAGAATTAATTCTAATAAACTTATATGAATAAATTTAAATACATTAAGATCCTTAATAACAGGCAAATAAGATATTTAAGTAAGGATTATAGAGATAATCTTTATATTATTTTTTTACATGGTTTTATGTCAAGCATTGAAGGTGAAAAACCTCAAGCAATACTAAAATTTGCAAAAAAAAATAAGCTTGGTTTTCTTGCTCTTGAATATTCTGGTCATGGAAAATCCTCAGGAAAATTTACCGAGGGAAATATCACACAATGGTCAAAAGAAGTTGAAATAGTAATAAAAAAAATAGTTAAAAAAAATAAATTTATCTTAGTTGGTTCAAGTATGGGAGCGTGGCTCTCGTTAAATCAATTTAAATATTTTAAAGATCAAATTAAAGGTTTTTTAGGAATTGGTTCAGCTCCAGAGTTTTTACAAAACCTAATGTGGAAAAAATTTACAAAAAAAATGAAAAATGAAACTATAAAGAAAGGAATTTATAACTTAAAACATGGTAATTATGAGTATCCAATCACTTATCAGTTAATAAAAGATGGTAGAAAAAATAAAATCTTGAATAAAAACATTAAATCCAAAATCAATGTAACTATGATTCATGGAAGTAAAGATGAAGTTGTTCCAACAAGTTATTCTAGAAAAGTTCTTAAGTTATTTACTAAAGCTAATAAAAAATTAGTGATAATAAAAAATGGTGATCACAGCTTATCAAGTAAACGAGGTTTAAAAAAAATACTCTTAGAGCTAAATAAAATTACAACTAATATGGTTTAATCCTTCGATATAGCTTGGAAATTTTAAATTATAATCAAAATAACTTTTCATCTTTTTGTTGCTAACTTTTTTAGACTCATTATAAAAATTTTTCAACATCTCACTTTTAATTTGGTCAACTTCAATTTTTTCGATATTTTCAATATTTAATATCTTTGCTCCAAATAAAGTAACCTCTTCAGATGTAGAGGGTTTATCATCAGATAGATTGTATATTTCTCCTGACTTAAATTTTGATAAAGATTTAAATAATATATTTGAAATATCATCTACATGAATTCTAGAAAAAAAATGATTTTTTTTGTTGATCAATTTCACGCCTCCTGATTTTAGACGTATTAAAATATTTTTTTCATTAGAATAAATTCCAGATAACCTAAATATCTGAATTGGTATTTTCTTATTTTTTTCTAGAGAAAACCATGCATTTTCAGCTTTCAATCTTGCTATACCATTATTTGAAATTGGGTTTGTTTTGCTATTTTCATTAACCCACTCTCCCTTATGATCACCATAAATACTAGTTGCTGATAAGTATGTTATCCATTTTACTTTGGAATTTTCTATAAATTTAGAAAAATTTTTTATAACTAAATCTTCTTGATCTTCTGGTGGTATAGAAACTAAGATATGATCTGCTTCTTTTAATTTTACAACTAAATTTTGATCAAATTTTTCGCTATTAAATAGATAGCTATTATAATTAATACCATTGAATGTTTTTTTTGAAGACTCACTTCTAGAGGTTGCTGACAAATTGATATTATACTGCTCAACACTAAGCTTCTTTATAAAATTTTTTGCTACTTGGCCAAAACCAAAACAAAAAATATTTATATCCTTCATTTTAACTAACTTCTTTTATAATAGATTTTAAACTTATTGGGTTTTTTAGCTTATCAATCATTTCTTTTGGACAAACTTGAATAAAATTAGAAATTTCTCTATCAAAATTTTCTATAATCTTTTTAGAAAAATCCGAATTTGTCTCCTGGTGATGTTCTTGAACTAAATTTTTTAAATAAGTTATCCAATAATCTGTTTCAGGCGTTAGCCATACTACAGTCTCTGGGTTTACTTTTTTATCAAATTTCTTATTTATATCGTAAATAAACGCCATTCCGCCAGTCATTCCAGCTCCAAAATTGTCTCCTACATCACCTAGAATTATAACTGTGCCACCAGTCATATATTCACAAGCATTAGAATCGCATCCTTCAATAACTGAAATTGATCCTGAATTTCTTACCGCATACCTTTCTCCAGCTTGACCTGCTGCAAAAAGTTTTCCAGATGTTGCTCCATACAAAACTGTATTTCCTATTATGGTATTCTCATGTGAAACTAGATTACTTTCGTCTGGAAGTTTAACTACCACTGTTGCGCCTGATAAACCTTTGCCAACATAATCATTAGCATCACCTTTTAAAATAAGTTTTAAGCCTTTTATTGCAAATGCACCAAATGACTGTCCAGCTGATCCTTTAAACTTTAAAGATAAAAAGCCATCCTCTAGTTTTTCAGATCCATATTTTTCATAAAGATGATTAGAAATTCTTGTTCCAACTGTCCTATGAGTATTTTTAATAATATATTCCTTTTCAATAATTTTTACTTTTCCAATTTGTTCTTTAATTTCAGGTAAAATTTCTTGATCCAATGTATCTGGAACAGAATTTATTTCTGGAACTGTACAGTGCCTTGTGTTCTCACCAGCATCTGTTTGAACAAATAAAGGGTTTAGGTCTAAATCATCTAAGTTTGGTGAAGCTTTACTTACCTGTCTTAATAAATCAGTCCTACCAATTATTTCATTTAATGATTTAAATCCTATTTGTGCTAAAATTTCTCTTACTTCCTCAGCTATAAATTTAAATAAGTTGACTACCTTTTCTGGCGTACCAGAAAATTTTTCTCTTAGTTTTTCATCTTGAGTACAAACTCCAACTGGACATGTGTTTGAGTGACACTGTCTAACCATTATACATCCCATGGCTACTAAAGCTGTAGTAGCTACTCCATATTCTTCTGCTCCCATCATGGCTGCAATAACAACATCTCTTCCTGTTTTAATTCCACCATCTGTTCTTAGAGTAACTTTATGCCTTAAATTATTTAAAGTTAAAACTTGATTAGCCTCAGTTAATCCCATCTCCCAAGGTATCCCCACATATTTAACACTTGTTTGTGGTGTAGCTCCTGTTCCTCCATTATGTCCAGAAATTAAAATTATATCTGCTTTAGCTTTAGCTACCCCAGCTGCGATTGTTCCTATCCCAGAAGATGCTACTAATTTTACACCAACTCTTGCTTTTGGATTGGCTTGTTTAAGATCGTAAATTAATTGAGCTAAATCCTCGATAGAATAAATATCATGGTGAGGTGGTGGTGATATTAGGGTTACACCCGGAGTTGAATGTCTTAATTTGGCAATTTCTTCCGTAACTTTAAACCCTGGTAATTGACCTCCCTCACCAGGTTTTGCTCCTTGTGCAATTTTAATCTCTATTTCGTTACAGTTATTTAGATATTTAAGTGTTACTCCAAATCTTGCTGAGGCTATTTGCTTAACTCTAGAATTAGCACTATCTCCGTTTTCCATCTTAATAAATCTTTTTTCATCTTCTCCACCTTCACCACTACAAGAGGCTCCTTTAATTCTATTCATTCCTATAGCTAATGTTTCGTGTGCTTCTTTCGATAATGCACCATGAGACATACTTCCACTTCCAAATCTTGTTAAAATATTTTCGATTGGTTCTACTTCTGAAATATCTAAGGATGGGTTTAAATTTTTATCTCTAAATCCAATCAAGTCTCTAAGGTGTATAGGAGGAAGATTATAAATACCTTCTGCATATTTTTTATAAGCTTCAAAAGAATTTGATGAAACTGCACTTTGCAAAAGATGAATGAGCTTACCTTGATATTGATGAGTTTCACCATCCTTTCTATATCTATAAATTCCTCCAATTGGTAAAACTACATCCGTTCCTTCAAATGCTTCTTTGTGAATAGTTCTTAATTTTTTTTCTATTCCATTTAACCCTATGCCTGAAATCTTTGATAAAATTCCTGGAAAGTATTCTGATGCTACTGTTCTACTCAAACCAACTGTTTCGAAATTACATCCACCTCTATAAGAGCTTATGACCGAAATTCCCATTTTTGACATTATTTTCAGAAGTCCATAATTTACCGATTGTATATATCTAGCTATGCATTCATCGTACTCAAACTTTCCAAATAATTTTTTTTCAAACCTTTGATATAAACTATCCAGTGCTAAATAAGGATTAACAGTAGTTGCTCCAACACCTATAAGTGTTGCAAATGAATGCGTGTCTAATGCTTCTCCAGTTTGAGCATTGATTGATGCATAGCCTCTTAATTTTTTTTTAATAAGATAAGTATTTATTGCACCAACACATAATAGCATTGGGATGGGTAATCTTTTTTCAGAAATATTTTTATCACTTAAAACTAATTGCGTAAGGCCTTGTCGAACTGCAATTTCAGACTCTTTTCTAATTCTCTCAATAGAAGTTTCAAGATTTTCACTTTTATCAAAAGTACAATCAATTGTTATTGATTTTTCCCCAAAAAAATTAATAAATTTTTCTAATTGAGAATTTGATAATATGGGGCTGTCTAAAACGTATATGTTTTCTTCTGTTAAATTAGTGAAATCTAAAATATTTCCAAGATTACCAAAACGAGTTTTTAAACTCATAACCTTGTTTTCTCTTAAAGAATCAATTGGTGGATTTGTAACTTGACTAAAATTTTGTCTAAAAAAATGGTAAAGCGGTCTATAACGGTCAGACAATACTGCAAGTGGAGTGTCATCACCCATAGAACCAATGGCTTCTTTTGCATCTTCTGCCATCGGATGAAGAATAAGCTCCAGATCTTCTAAACTATAACCAAATGTATGTTGTCTTTTTTTTAACTCATCACCTGAAAAAGTAGATTTTTCATTCTTTATTGGGAATTTCTTTTCTAAATCAATTATTTGATTGTTAAAATGTTTAAACTCTTTTGCTAGATAGTCTTTTATTTCAACATTAGAAAATACTTTACCTTTAGCTATTCTAACTCCAAGAATTTCTCCAGGTCCTAATCTACCCTTTTTAAGAATTTGCTTCTCATCGATTTCAACCATTCCCGTTTCTGATCCTGCACACAATATTTTATCTTTTGAAATAGTATATCTCATTGGGCGTAACCCATTTCTATCAGCAGCTACTATAGCCCATTCATTATCAGTAGCTGCAATAGCGGCTGGTCCATCCCATGGCTCCATTGTACTATTTAAAAAATTAAATAGTTGTTGGTGATCTTTTGATAATGTTTGACTTTTTTTAGACCATGCATCTGGAATTAACATTAATTTTGCAAGGGGTGCTGATTGGCCAGAAATATTTAAAAGTTCAAAAACACTATCTAGTGCAGCAGAGTCTGATGATCCTGGTTGTATAACTGGTTTTAAATTTTCCATATTATCAAATAATGGACTATTCATTTCTTGCTCATGAACTTTCATCCAGTTTGTATTTCCTTTGAATGTATTTATTTCTCCATTATGAGCTAATGCTCTAAAAGGTTGTGCCAGATCCCAACTAGGTGCTGTGTTTGTTGAAAATCTTTGATGAAATATTGCAAATCGAGATATAAACCTCTCATCCTTTAAATCTAAATAAAAATCTGCAATAGACTCCGCTAAAAACATGCCCTTATAAATAACTGACTTAGAACTTATTGAACAAATATAAAAACCTTCTATCGCATCTTTAATAGCTTCTTTTTCAATTTTTCTTCTTGATTCATAAATTTTTCTTTCTAACTCTTTTTCTGTTAAATCTTTATTATTATGTTTAAATAATACTTGAGTAATTTCTGGTCTTGTAAGATTTGCCTTTTCACCTAAAACTTTTGGATTTACTGGAACCTGTCTCCATCCATAAATACTAAAATTACTTTTTGTTAATTCACTTTCAACTAAAGTTCTTGCATTTTCTTGTGCTTGATAATTGTTTCTGGGTAAAAAAATCATACCCACACAAATTTCTGAACCATCATGGTCATGACCTGTGATTTCTATCTTTTCAGCAAAGAAGTCTGAGGGGATTTCTAAATGGATTCCAGCTCCATCACCTGTTTTTCCATCAGCATCAACTGCTCCTCTGTGCCAAACCGCTTTTAGGGCATTAATTCCATATTCTACTACTTTCCTTGATTTTTTACCTTCTGTAGAAGCAATTAACCCTACTCCACAAGCGTCATGCTCCATTTCTTTAGAATAAACATGACCATCCTCAAGAATTTTAAGATTTTTTTTATAATTTTTCATTAAGCAACCTTCTCTTTACTGAGTTCTTTGGTCTCTAAAAAATTTTTTATTGATACTGCTACATCTCTTCCGTCTTTTATGGCCCAGACAACTAAAGATGCACCCCTAATAATATCTCCAGCTGCAAACACACCTGGTAAATTTGTCTCCATAGTATCAAAATTGGTTTTTAATGTTCCCCATTTAGTAACTTGTAGATCCTCAGAACCAAATAGTTTTGGTAAATTTTCTGGATCAAAACCAAGAGCCTTAATTACTATGTCTGCCTTAATATTAAAGTGAGAATTATTCTGAATTTCTGGTTTACGTCTTCCACTGTCATCAGGTTCCCCAAGTTTGATCTTATCCACCATCAAACCTTCAACTTTATTTGTTCCAATAAATTCTTTGGGACTAGATAGCCATACAAACTCTACTCCCTCTTCCTCTGCATTGGCTACCTCTCTTGCAGATCCAGGCATATTTTCTTTGTCTCTCCTGTAAAGGCATTTAACTGATTTTGCTTTTTGTCTGATTGAAGTTCTAACACAGTCCATTGCAGTGTCACCTCCTCCAATTACTACAATATTTTTTCCTTCAGCATTTAAAGTTCCATTATCAAATAATTCTACCTTGTCTCCTAATCCTTTTTTATTTGAAGCTGTTAAAAATTCCATGGCTGGAAATATATTTCCTAAATCTTTTCCTGGAAGATCTATTTCTCGAGCTTTATAAACTCCAGTTGCAATTAAAAGAGCATCATGTTTTTTTCTTAATTGCTCTAATGTAGCATCTTTTCCAACTTCAAAATTTTGAACAAATTTAATTCCACCTTCTTCTAATAATTTGGTTCTTCTCTCTACAACAAATTTTTCTAATTTAAAATTTGGAATGCCATAAATCATTAAACCACCAGCTCTATCATATCGATCGTATACTGTAATTTGATATCCTGACTTACGTAACTGCTCCGCAGCAGCTAGACCAGCTGGGCCTGCTCCTATAATTCCAATACTTTGACTCTTTTCATTTTTAACCTTTATTGGATTTACCCATCCTTGTTCCCAAGCATTATCAGTAATATACTTCTCAACTGAACCTATAGTTACAGTTCCATGTCCTGATTGTTCAATTACACAATTTCCTTCACACAATCTATCTTGTGGACATATTCTTCCACACACCTCTGGCATGTTGTTAGTGCTTTGAGATAATTCGTAAGCCTCTTTTAATCGTCCTTCTGCAGTTAATTTTAGCCAATCTGGAATATTATTACTTAATGGACAATGGACCTGGCAAAAAGGAACTCCACATTGAGAACACCTGCTAGATTGTTCGCTTGCTTTATCGTTAATAAATTCCTTATAAATTTCGTTAAAGTCTTCTTTTCTATTTCCAACTTCTCTTTTAGGTGGAGTTTGTTGACCTATTTTAACAAATTTAAGCATATTTTCTGACATATTTAACCCTCAATAAATTTAGCATATATCAAGGTTTTATGTAATAAAAGACAAACAAGGTCAGCATATATGACCTTAAATTTGAAATAAATCCAATTAAATCTTAATATTTTAATTTATGCATATCTAATATGTTAAAATGGAATTGTTTAAATTATTGAATATTTAAGCTACGAAGCATTAAATGTTCTCAAATATTATTGAAATTATAATCTTATCAATAGTTCAGGGAATATCAGAATTTTTACCAATTAGTTCATCAGCTCACTTGAATATTGTTGAGATAATATTTGAGTTTAATTCTAACTCACTAATGATTGATGTTAGTCTCCATCTTGGCTCTTTACTTGCAATAGTCTTTTATTTTAGAAGAGAGTTATCAGACCTTAGAAATAATCAAAAGTTATTATCTTTATTAATTATTGGCTCAATACCAATTGTAATAGCTGGCTACGTAATCAGCTCCACAGGTCTAGTTAACCTATTAGAAAACAATTTAAAGATAATCGCTTGGACAACATTAATTTTTGGAATTATCTTATATCTCGCAGATAAAAGTAAATTTGATAAAAAAATATCATCTAATTTAAATTTTAAAACAATACTATATATTGGTTTGTTCCAAATACTTGCTTTAATACCTGGTGTGAGTAGGGCAGGAATTACAATAACAGCTGCAAGACTTTTTAGATTTAATAGATTTGATTCAAGTAAAATTTCTTTTTTACTAGCTATACCTGCTATAGCTGGAGCAAGTGTGCTGCAGTTAAAAAATGCCATTGGTCAAAGCTTTGAGCTTAACTATCTTGTACTAATATCAATCACTCTTTCTTTTTTATTTTCTTATTTTACAGTTAAGTTTTTCCTAGATTATATAAACAAATTTTCTTTGAATGTTTTTGTTATTTACAGAATAATTATTTCAATAATTCTGTTTATAATAATATATAATTAATTTTTTTTTAATATTGGTGCTAATTGTGAAAACAAAACACCAAATAAAATAAATAAACATCCAAATAAATTATTTATATCTAAAATTTGATCTAATAAAATCCAAGCAGCAATTGTCGCAAAAACACCCTCTAAAGAAAAGATTATTGCTGAGGGAGCAGGGGATATATTTTTTTGTGCATATATTTGTAAAACAAATGCAAGACCTCCAGACAAAATTCCAGCATATAAGATTTGAAATTTTTCTTTAAGAATATTGGACCAAATAAAATCTTCAAAAATTAATCCTATAATTAATGATAGCGAGGAAACAATTAAAGTTTGAATCGCACCAATTGTTAATGGAAGATTATATTTTTCTATAATTTTGCCAGTAAAAATAATGTGTGTACTCCAGAAAAATGCGCCTATTATTATAAGTGCATCACCATTTCTAACTGTTGCGCTATAAAAATTAGTTAACAAATAACCTCCCATCACACAAAGAAGAACAGAAGGCCAAATACTCCAGTGAATTGGCTTTTTATACATGAAAAAAATTATAAACGGAACCATTGGCACATAAAAAATCGTAAAGAATGCCGCATTAGCAACATCTGTATAGAGTAAAGCTACTTGTTGAAGTGCTGATCCCAAAAATAAAGATAGGCCTATTAAAATAGCCAAGTTGATAAATTCTTTTTGATTTTTTTGTACTGATTTTGATATTTTTTTTCTTTCAAAAATAAAGGCTAATGGAGCTACTACTAAAAAACCAACAAAAAACCTGACAGCATTAAAAGTGAAAGGGCCAATGTCGTCCATTCCAGTATCTTGAGCTATAAAAGTCGTTCCCCATATGAATGTACATAATAATGCACAAAATAATGATGATGTTTTTGACATTAATATCTATACAGCTAATTTATAAGCAAAATTTTTGCCTAAATTTTCTTTTAGATCATTATTAAATCTAGCTGCTTCAGCTCCATCAATTATTCTGTGATCATATGATAAAGAAAGCGGTAGCATTGTTCTTGTTTCAAATTTCCCATTAATAAAAATTTGTTTTTTTTGTGCCTTGCCTACTCCTAATATAGCAACTTCTGGATAATTTATTATTGGTGTAAAGAATGAACCTCCAATTCCTCCAAGACTCGTAATAGTCATAGATCCTCCAAAAAATTCTTTCTTATCTATTTTTAAATTTCTACATTGGTCACTTACTATTTTCAATTCATTGCTAATATATGAGATGCTTTTATTGTCAGCATTTCTAATTTTTGGCACCATTAAACCATGTGGAGTATCCACTGCAATCCCAACATGAAAATAGTTTTTCATTGTAATTTTTCCATTTTCAATATCATCTATTGAAGAGTTGAAACTAGGAAACTTTTTTAAAGATGCAACTAAAGCTTTAACAATAAAAGCTAATGGAGTAATTTTTTTTCTTTCCCCTGTATACATGTTAGTAAGTGAAGTTCTAAAATCTTCCATTTCAGTTATATCTGCTTCATCATGATTTGTGACATGAGGTATTGTAGTCCAAGAATTAACTAAATATGTAGAGGCTAATTTTTTAACCCTAGGCATATCTTTAACTTCAATTTCACCAAAATCAGAATGAGAATATTCACTAACAATTTTTTTTGGTTGATCTTCGGTCTTATCTGGATTTTTATTAATCGTAGAGGATATAAAATTTTTTACATCATCTTCCACAATTCTTCCCTGTCTTTCACTACCAACTATTTCATTAATATTAACCCCAAGTTCTCTAGCAAATTTACGTACTTTTGGGCTTGCAGATGAAATTTCTGAATTATCTTTTTTTATTGTATTTTGTGCTGGATTGACTTTTGCAATTTTTTCTACTTGATTTTGATTTGTAACTTGTTCTGCTTCTTTAATAGTTTTTTGTTCTATTTTTTTTTCTTCTTCTCCAGACTGTTCTATAGTTAATATTAAATCACCTTCTGAAACCCTATCTCCCACTTTAATTTTAACAGACTTAACCTTTCCATCAAAAGAAGCTGGTATTTCAACACTAGATTTGTCACTCTCAATTGTAATAAGTGGATCATTTTTAGAAACTGACTGGCCATTTGAAACTAGCACCTCAATTACCTCAACGTCTTTAAATTCACCAATATTTGGTACTTTAATCTCTTTATCTGACATCTTATAGTTTTGTTGGCATTGGTTTGCTGCCATCAATATTATACTTCTTTATGGCTTCTTTAGCGTATTTAGAAGCTATCAGTTGCTCTTTTGCTAACACACTCAGTCCATAGGCAACAATATGCTCTTTATCAACTTCAAAAAATTTTCTAAGGTTTTTTCTAGTGTCACTTCTTCCATAACCATCTGTCCCTAAAGAATAAAAACTTTTATTAGTATAAGGTCTAATTTGGTCAGAATTCATTCTCATATAATCTGAGGCTGCCATAATCGGTCCTTCAGTTTTTCCTAAACACTGTTCTACAAATGAAACTTTTTGTTCTTTATCAGGGTTTAAGAGATTATATCTTTCAACTTCCATACCATCTTTTCTCAACTCATTAAAGCTAGTAACACTCCAAATTTCACTATCTATCTGATATTCATTTTGAAGAATTTCTGCTGCAGACATCATTTCTCTCAATATTGTACCTGAGCCTAAAAGTTGAATTTTTGTTTTTCCATATCTATTAAATTCTTTAATCTTGTACATTCCCTTAAGAATTCCTTCTTCACAATTTTTATCTTTTGGCATTCCTGGATGTGAATAGTTTTCATTCATGGTTGTGATATAATAAAAAACATTTTCATTTTTTTCATGCATTCTTCTCAAGCCTTCTCTAAAAATAACAGCTAACTCATAATGAAAAGTTGGGTCATATGTTACACAATTTGGTATCGTTGAAGCTATCAAGTGACTGTGTCCATCTTGGTGTTGTAATCCTTCACCAGCCAAAGTAGTTCTTCCAGCTGTTGCTCCAATTAAAAAACCTCTGGCCTGACTATCTCCAGCAGCCCATGCAAGATCTCCTATTCTTTGAAAACCAAACATTGAGTAAAAAATATAAATTGGAATCATTTCAATATCATGATTCGTGTAAGCTGTTGCAGCTGCAATCCATGATGACATTGCTCCAGCTTCATTAATTCCTTCCTCTAATACTTGTCCACTTTTATCTTCTCTATAAGAGCTTAACTGCGCAGAATCTTCAGGTTCATATTTTTGACCTTCATGCGCATATATTCCTATCTTTTGGAAAAATCCTTCCATGCCAAAAGTTCTTGCTTCATCAGGAATAATTGGGACTAACCTCGGTGAAACATTCTTGTCTCTTAGCAAATTTGTAAACATTCTAACTAATGCCATGGTTGTAGACATTTCTTTTTCACCTGTTGATACTTTCATGAAATCAAAAATATCTTTTGCTGGTGCTTTTATTGGCTTTGCGTAAGTTGTTCTCTCTGGCAAAGAACCCCCAAGGTTCATTCTTCTTTCTTTGATGTATTTAATTTCTGGAGATTTTTCATCTGGCTTAAAATACTCTACATTTTTTACTTGATCGTCAGTTAAAGGCACATCAAAACGATCTCTATAATATAATAAATCGTCTACGTCTAACTTCTTAGTTTGATGGGTTGTGTTAACACTTTCACCTGTTTTTCCCATGCCATAACCTTTAATGGTTTTAGCGATTATAACCGTTGGGCTGCCTTGATTTTTTGATGCCTGATCATATGCTGCATAAACTTTATGAGGATCATGACCACCTCTATTCAATCTCCAAATATCTTTATCTGACAAACTAGAAACTAGCTCTTGTGTCTCTGGATATTTTCCAAAAAATTTTTCTCTAACGTAAGCTCCATCTCTAGCCTTCATTGCTTGATACTCACCATCGACAGTTTCGTTCATAGCTTTAACTAAGTGACCTGTTTTATCATTAGCAATCAGTGAGTCCCAGTAAGACCCCCAAATTACTTTAATTACATTCCAACCGGCTCCTCTAAAGCTTCCTTCTAGCTCTTGAATAATTTTTCCATTACCTCTAACAGGTCCATCTAATCTTTGAAGATTACAGTTTATAACAAATATTAAATTATCCAGTTTTTCCCTAGAAGCTAACCCTATAGCACCTAAAGATTCTGGCTCATCCATTTCTCCATCACCAAGAAATGCCCAAACTTTTCTACCTTCATCTTTAATTAATCCTCTATTAATTAAATATTTCATATATCTCGCCTGGTAAATTGCAAGCATAGGTCCTAATCCCATTGACACAGTTGGAAACTGCCAAAACTTTGGCATCAACCAAGGGTGTGGATATGAAGAAAGTCCACCTGGTTTTACTTCTTGTCTAAAACTATCTAATTGTTTTTCATTTAATCTGCCTTCTAAAAATGCTCTAGCATAGATGCCTGGTGCACTATGACCTTGAAAATAAACTAAATCACCACCAAATTTATTATTTTTAGCTCTCCAAAAATGATTCATTCCTACATCATAAAGTGTTGCTGCAGATGCGAATGTTCCTATATGACCACCTAATTCAGGAAATTTTTTATTTGCTCTCACAACCATGGCTGCTGCATTCCATCTAATTAAAGATCTAATTCTTCTTTCAATGTTCTGATCTCCATTGGACTTGACTTCTGCCTCTGGTGGGATTGTATTTATGTAAGGAGTGTGTTGTGTATAAGGAATATTTGCACCTTCTTGATATGCTTTGTTAATTAATTCTTTTATCAAAAAATGAGCTCTTTGATTTCCATCTTTTTCAACAACTGCAGATAAAGACTCTAACCAATCTTGAGTTTCTAATGGATCAATATCATTTTCATTTGTAACTTGAATTATTGTTTGTTTTTTTTCTAGGGCTGGACTTTGTTGAATAGTTTCTTCTTTTTTTTCATTCTTTAAAACAGATTCTGCTTGTTTAATAATACTTTCTGTATCTTTAGGAATTGGCTTTTCTGAAGGGCTTTCTTTTGAAGATTCAATACTTAATAATAAGTCTCCTTTAGAAACTTTATCACCTATTTTAATATTTACAGATTCTACCTTACCAGAAACTGTTGATGGAATTTCAACACTAGATTTGTCACTCTCAATAGTAACAACAGGATCGTTTAAGTTTATTTGATCTCCAACTTTTACTAAAAGTTCAATAACCTCAACTTTTTCAAATTCACCAATGTCTGGAACAAGTAATTTTTCACTCATTATTTAAATCGATTTATACACCTAAAAAAAACTATATCTCATGTTATTTTAGCATAATAATGAGCCTTTTTGTGCAAACCTGTATTTTATTGAACAAAAAACTTTAAAAAATTAACAAATAAATAAGAAATTAATTTCTCTCAACACACATGGCTATTCCCATACCACCACCAATGCAGAGAGTGGCACAACCTTTACATTTATTTTGTCTAATCATTTCGTGAATAAGAGTTACTAAAATCCTAGTTCCTGAAGCTCCAATTGGGTGTCCTAATGCAATTGCCCCGCCATTAACATTTACAATCTCTTTACGAATTTTAAGATCTCTAATTACAGCAATGCTTTGAGCTGCAAATGCCTCATTTATTTCAAATAAATCAATATCCTCTCTCTTCCATTCAGCTTTTTCTAATGCAAGGTTAACAGCTTTAATTGGCCCTAACCCCATCAACGAAGGTTCAACACCACATGTTGCCCAAGAGACCACTTTGGCTAACGGTTCTATACCTCTAAGTTCTGCTTCTTCTCTAGACATTAATATAGTTGCTGCTGCACCATCATTTATTCCCGATGAATTGCCTGCAGTAACTGTGCCATTTTCTTTAAAAACAGTTTTTAATTTTTTTAAATCCTCTAAGTTTAGATTGTTTCTTGAGTGTTCATCTTTTTCGAAAATAAAATTTTTATCATCAGTATTAATCTTTAATTTGATTAGTTCATTTTTGAATCTATTTTCATTTATAGCTTTTTGAGTTTTTTCTTGAGAATTTAATGCAAATAAATCTTGTTCATCTCTAGAAATTTTATATTTTTCTGCAACATTTTCAGCAGTAATTCCCATGTGATAATTGTTAAATGAGTCTATTAATCCATCATTGATCATCGTATCTACTAACTTATTTTCATCTAGTTTTTTATCTTCTCGATAAAATATAGCATGTGGTGCTCTAGACATATTTTCTTGTCCTCCAGCAACTATAATTTTATTTTCACCTAGTTTAATAGACTGATATCCTAAAATTACAGATCTTAATCCAGATCCACACACTTGATTGATTATATATGCGGGTTTTGAAACTGGAATTCCAGCATGAATAGAAGCTTGTCTTGCTGGGTTTTGTCCTAATCCAGAAGTTAGAACATGTCCCATAATCACCTCATCAATATCGTCTGATTTTAATTTTGATTTATAGACAGCTTCTTTAATAGCTAATGCGCCTAGTTTATCAGCGCTAATATCCTTTAAAGATCCTTTAAATGTGCCAATAGGAGTTCTTACTGCAGTTGTTATAACTACATCATCTAGTTTTTTGGTCATTGCTAATACAACATAATATTTTATAAGTTAAATTACATTAAAAACTTTGATATACTGAGTAAATTATTTAATTAAGGACCGCTGGCCAAATTGGATAAGGCGCTCGGCTACGAACCGGGAGATTCCAGATTCGAGTTCTGGGCGGTCCACCAAAAAGGATAAATAAAAAAAATGTTAGATTGGCTACTAAAATCATCTCTACAAAAATCAGTTATATATTTTTTTATAATTGTTTTTATAATCTTATTAATTTTAACCTTCATATTATAAAAATTATGAGTAATGAATTTGAACAAATAAGTATTAAATCTGGTTTTATGAAACACAATGGTGGTGTTTTATTTAGAACTATGTCTGAAACAGAATATGAGTTTAAATCTATAATTAATGAAAACCATTTGAACAATGCAGGAATAACTCATGGTGGTTATTTATCAGCCTTAATTGATGCAGGTGCAGGAACTGCTGCACACAGAGCGTCAGGTAATGCACCTTGTGTAACCATTTCATTAGACTTAAAATTTATTGGTGCATCTAAAGTGGGAGATGAAATCAACGGTTTTACAAGAATTTTAAAAAAAACAAATTCACTAGTATTTTTGTTTTGTGAACTAAAATGTAACGATAAAATTATAACCTCTGCTTCAGGTATATGGAAAATTTTAAAAATAAAATCTTCTAACTTAGGTCCAGGTGGTTAATTTTTAATAATTTTATAAACTTTAAAATGAGAACTTTTCTCTAATGATTCGGTCATGTTTTAACCTATTTTTGTTCTTTATGGACAACAATATATGGTGGAGTAAAAATTTAAGGTACCATCAATAGAAATGTCTAAAAATAAAATTACAGCTGTTCTTGGTCCAACAAATACCGGCAAAACCTATCTTGCAATAGAAACAATGCTTTCTTTTGATTCGGGAATGATTGGATTTCCATTACGTTTACTTGCACGAGAGGTATATGACAAAATTATAAAAAAAATAAGCTCTGATAAAGTTGCATTAATCACGGGTGAAGAGAAAATAATTCCTCCTAATGCAAAATATTTTCTTTGTACAGTAGAGTCGATGCCAATCAATAAGCATTTAGATTTTGTGGGTATTGATGAAATACAAATGTGTGCAGATCATGAGAGAGGTCATATTTTTACTGATAGATTGTTAAATCTTCGTGGCGAAAAACTAACGATGTTTATGGGCTCTAGTACTATTAAAAATATAGTCAATAAACTGAACGAAGACACTGAATTTATAAATAGAGAAAGACTTTCTAAACTTACCTACGTAGGGCATAAAAAAATATCAAGAATAAATAGAAAAACTGCAATAATAGCTTTTTCAACTGAAGAGGTTTATGCAATTGCAGAACTTGTACGTAGGCAAAAAGGTGGAGCAGCTATTGTTATGGGCTCTCTAAGTCCAAAAACCAGAAATGCTCAGGTTGAATTATATCAATCAGGAGATGTTGATTTCCTAGTTGCTACAGATGCAATTGGTATGGGAATTAATATGGATTTAGAAAATGTATATTTTTCAAACCTTAAAAAATTTGATGGTAAAAAATTAAGACGTCTTAATATGTCTGAGATTGGGCAAATTGCTGGAAGAGCAGGCAGATATTTAAATGATGGTAGTTTTGGAGTGACTGGAGACTGCAAAGATATTTCAGCTGAGGAAGTAGAATTACTTGAAAATCATAAATTTGAAGAAATTAGAATGTTATTTTGGAGAAATTCTAATTTAAATTTTAATAACGCTTTAAGTTTAATTAAATCACTTGAAGAAAAACCCAATAAAGATTGGTTAAGGAAAATACACGAGTGCGGAGATGAAAAAGTATTAAAATATTTTTTAAAAGATATGGAAGGTAACAAAATTGAAAACAACAGAGAAACACTTGAATTACTTTGGGAGTGTTGTCAAATTCCAGACTTTGTGAAAAAAACATATGGAAATCATATTGAAGTTGTTGGCAAGGTATTCAATTTTTTAAATAGTAATTATGGTAAAATTACCAATGATTATATGAGATTACAGTTGATGAAATTAGATAAATTAGAAGGAAATGTAGATTCTTTGTCAAATAGAATTGCAAATGTTAGAACTTGGTCTTATGTTTCCAATAAAATTAATTGGGTTGAAAACCAAGATTATTGGATAGAGAAAACAAAACTATTAGAAGATAGATTATCAGATAGACTACATGAAGAACTTACAAAAACATTTATTGATAAACGAGCCAGCGTACTTGCAAGAGGCTTAAACCAAGATATGGATTTTAAAACTGAAATAATGGAAAACGACAAAGTAATAATTGATGAGCAGTTTATTGGTGATTTAAAAGGTCTAAAATTTGAAATGGACTTAAAAGTTGGGGCTTTAGAAACTGACATTAAATCATTGAAAAAGGCAGCAAGACAGACTGTGGGGCCCGAGCTTCAAAAAAGAGTTCAGTTAATCATAGAAACAGGTCTAATTGAATTAAAAGATGATTTTAAAATCTATTGGAAAAATTTTCCTATTGCAAAATTAGTAACCGGAAAAGATTATTTAAATCCAGATATACTTTTAATAGTAGATGATCTTTTAGAAAATAATGACAAACAAAAATTATCAGAATTTATTGAAAAATGGGTTAATGAAAAAATTAATTTAATACTAAAAAGTTTAATTGATCTAAGAAATTTAAAAGAAAGTAACTCATCCATTAAAGCTTTAGCTTATCAATTGTATGAAAGCAATGGTGTAGTTAAAAGAGAAATGGTTACCGAATACTTAAAAAAACTTGGGCAAGATGAAAGAAAAATTTTAAGAGACTTAGGGGTGAAGTTTGGGCGTTATCATATTTTTTTATTCAAACTATTAAAACCTGAAGCAGTTTCTTTAAGAACTTTATTATGGAAAAATTTTAACCAAAAGTATTTTGAGTTGACGCCACCTACGTTTGGTTTAAATTTTTTAGATGACAAAAATAAAAGAAATAAAAAATTTATGCTTTTATGTGGATTTGAAAATTTTGATAATTATTTTGTTAGAATTGACATCTTAGAGAGATTATTTATGCTAATTATTAACGCTAGCCCCGAAAAGGATAAAGAAATTAAACTAGTACCAGAGATGCTTAATTTATTAGGATGTAGTAAAGATAACTTTAAGAAATTGATTGAAAAAATGAATTATAAAACTTTAGAAAAAGACAATGATATGTATTTTAGATATAATCCAAAAAAACAAATTAAAAAAACTTTTAAAAAAATAGATACTTCAAACAGCCCATTTAAAGTATTGAAAAACTTAAATTTGAATTAATGATTAGCTTTTTTAAAAATAAAGAAAAAAATGAACCTCAGGATAACTCTTATTCTAAAATTGCTGCCTTGCTAATTCATGCAGCAAAAATAGATGAGGCTTATGAAAAAAAAGAAGAAGATATTATTAAAGAAACGCTTATTGATTTAGGCGCACCGGTCTCTGAGATAGATAAAATTATGTCTGAAGCAATAATTGTTGAAGATAACTCAAATCAAATATTAGATTTTACAAGAGAAGTAAAAAATGTTCCAGATTCTGATAAAATTAAAATAATTGAGTCATTATGGAAAATAATCTATTCAAACGATAGTGCTGACATTTATGAAACAAACTTAATGAGAAGACTCTCAGGTTTACTATATGTGGATGCCAAGACAATGGGAGACTTGAAGTTAAAAGTAAAAAGTGAATTGGGAAAATGACATACGTTGTAAATGATAAATGTATTAAGTGTAAACTAATGGACTGCGTTGAAGTCTGTCCTGTTGATTGCTTTTATGAAGGCAAAAATATGCTTGTAATTAAACCCGAGGAGTGTATAGATTGTGGCGTTTGCGAGCCAGAATGTCCAGTAGATGCGATAGTAGCAGATACTGAGTCTGGGAGCGAAAAATGGCTTGAACTAAATACAAAGTATTCTGAAATTTGGCCAAATATAACTATTAAAAAAGATCCTCCAGAGGATAATGAAAAATATAAAAATGAAGAAAACAAGTACGACAAATATTTTAGCGAAAATCTTTAAAAAAACTCCTGAGAAAAAAGTAAAAAAAAAAACTAAAGCAAAGGTAGCAAAAAAGCCTACGCTTCCTAAAGCTAAAGTTGTAAAAAAAAAAATTCCAGTAAAAAAAACTAAAACAATAAAAGCAACTCCAACTAAAATTAAAAAAAATTTAAAAACAGTCTCTAAAAAAGCTGTTCCAGAAAAAGTAGAAATTAAAACTGATAATTTAAGAATTTCAAAAAGTAATGAAGTTAAGCCTGAAATTAAAAAGGTAAAAAAACAAGAAACAGAAAAAAGAGAATATAAAGTTAAAGATTACGTTGTTTATCCAAAACATGGCGTTGGCCAAATTACAGAGTTTAAAAAAATTAACATTGGTGGAATTGATGTTGAAACTTATGTTCTTAAATTTGAAAAAGACAAAGCCAATGGTATGGTTCCTGTAAATAAGCAATCTCATCTTAGACCTCTTGCAACAATAAATCAGGTCAATAAATGTATATCTATTTTAAAAAGCAAGCCAAAAATTAAAAGATCTATGTGGAGTAGAAGAGCACAGGAATATGAAGCAAAAATTTCTTCAGGCAAAATCTATGAGCTTGCAGAAGTTGTTAGAGATTTAAATAAAGGTGACGACTTAATGGTTGATCAATCATACAGTGAAAGACAGTTGTTTGAAAAAGCTTATGAAAGAATTTTATCTGAATTTCAAATAGTGATGGGTGTATCATTAGAAGATACCCAGAAAAAATTAGATAAGGCTTTAAAGAGAAATTTGGAGGGCCAAGCAAAAGCTGTGGCTGCACCAACTAAGATTAAAGAACCTATCACAGAATCTGACACAGACTCAGAGCCAATTACCGATACTGAGGATTAAAAATTAGGGCAAAAAAAAACGCCTCTCACACATAACGTTATGAGAAGCGTTTTTTGAAAAGTCTAAGATACTATCTTTTTCTTTTCTTCGCTTTTTTAGCTTTTTTAGCTTTTTTCTTAGTCTTCTTTTTAGCTTTTTTAGCTTTTTTCTTTGTAGCCATCTTTAGCTCCCTGTTTAAGTTAAACGAATCAAAGTGATTCGTTGTTAACTTATTTTTATTTTTTTATACAAGTGATGTCAATTCATTAATTAATTGGCAAATTATAAATTTATTTTTTAAAAAAAATTTTTATTTAAAATTTTTGTTATGTAAAAAACATTAACGTTTATGCGACTTATAATGTCTTTTATAAAAATTAATTAAAAAGTTTTTCTAACTCATTTTGATAAGTTTTTATAATTTTATATCTTTTTAATTTTAAAGTAGGGGTCATCATATTGTTTTCAATTGTAAATTGATTTTTAATTACAAAAAACTTTTTTATTTTTTCTATTTTACTTAAATTTTTATTTATTTTTTCTATTTCTATTTTAATTTCTTCATTCTTTATATTTTTATATTCTGAGCTTAAAACAATTAAACAAACTAGATAAGGTTTGTTGTCACCATAAACTAAACTTTGCTCTATGTAATTAGATTTATTTAAATCACTCTCTATTTTGATTGGAGAAATATTATCTCCACCTGGAGTTATAATTATATCTTTTTTTCTATCTGTTATTTTTAAAAACTCGCCATCAAACTCTCCAATGTCACCTGTAGATAACCATCCATTCTTTAAAACTTTATTTGTTTCTTCTTCATTATTCCAGTAACCCAACATCACATTTTCTCCTTTAACCAGAATCTCACCATCATTTGCAATTTTAACTAAATTTCCCCTAAATGGTTTGCCCACAGTTTCTACCCTAATTTCATTAATAGAATTACAGCTTACTACAGGAGATGTTTCGGTTAATCCGTACCCTTGTAAAGTTGGGAGACCAATTGCATTTAAAAAGCAACCCACTTCTTTGTCTAACGCTCCTCCTCCTGAAATAAATGCCTTTAGATTTCCACCAAATTGTTCTTTGATTTTCTTTCGTACTAAAAGATCACAAACAAAATTTATTAAACTTTCTATTAATGAAAATTGCACTCTATTTAATTTCTTATTTCCAAGTTTGATGGTTTGATTGATTAAGAATTTTTTTATTCCTGTAGCTTTACTAAAATTAGTATTTATTTTTTGATGTAAATTTTGATAAAATCTAGGAACTGCTGTCATTATCTCAGGTGAACAATTTTCCATATTTTTTATAAGTTTTTCTATACTCTCAGCATAGAATACCTGTGCTCCCACGACTATTTGAACAAATTGGACTGTATGTTCATATGAATGAGAAAGGGGTAGCCATGTCAAAAATTTAGGTTTTTTTGAGACAAACTCTTTTAATAAACCAAGGGCTCCCTCACAATTGTTTAAAATTCCACCATGGCTTAATACAACTCCTTTTGGATTTCCCTGGGTACCAGATGTATAAATTATACAAGCAATATCTTTTCTTTGAATTTTTAATTCAGAAAAATTTAAGGAATTAAAGTTTTTATTAGCAAAAATTTGATTAATACTTACATGAAGTTCTTGGTCAAATTCTTCAATTACATCAAAAAAAATAATTTTTTTTATAAATTTTTTTTTAGGTATAATATTTTTTACTTTTAAATACTGTGTCTTATTAGAAATGATTAAAACAGTCGGAGTGCAATCATCAATTATATACTCATAGTCTCTTTCTACATAAGTTGTATAAGCCGGAACTGTTATGCCCTCCGAAAGCATAATAGATAAATCTGATATCATCCACTCTGGTCTATTTTCTGATATTAACAAGCATCTATCACCTTTTTTTATATATCTTGATATTTCCTCAGAAAGTTTAATGACATTTGAATATACATCTTCCCAAGAATATTTTTTTTCAACTTCTTTTAAGGATTGTAAAAACACACTTGTTTTATCTTGTGTAAGATACTGTTTATAAAATAGTTCTAATAAATTATTAATTTTGTTTATTTCCATAATATATTGGTGGGCGAAGAGAGAATCGAACTCTCACTTCTTGCGAAACACGATTTTGAGTCGTGCGCGTCTACCAGTTCCGCCACTCGCCCTTTGTTTTCCTTATTATAACTATAAAATTAAATAGTATAAGAACATAATTTATATTAAAAACAAAAAAATGCTTAATGAATTATATCAAAAAACTTTAAAACTTGCTGCCCACAAGAAGTCAAATACTTATCTTGCAATTTTATCTTTTACTGAAAGTTCTTTTTTTCCAATCCCACCTGACGTTATGATTGCTCCAATGGTTATTGCAAAAAAAAATGATTATTTAAAAATTTTTTTAATAGCTACTTTGTTTTCTTCACTTGGAGGTATCCTTGGATATTTCATTGGATCTTATTTTTTTGATCTTGGAATGATTGTAGTAGAATTTTATAATTATGAAGAAAAGGTAATTAATCTTAAAAATAGCTTATCTGAGGGAAGTGGTCTTTATGTGTGGCTTGCTACATTATTTCTTGCTGGGTTTACGCCTTTGCCCTTTAAAGTATTCACAATAACAAGTGGTATGATTGGTTTTAATTTGCCTATATTTTTCATTATTTGTCTATTTTCTAGAGGGTTGAGATTTTTTATCGTCTCATACCTATCATATAAATTTGGTGATATTTTTAGCAAGTTTATGAAAACTGATGCTGCAAAATGGTTTACAATTTTAGGTATTATAATTGTATTAATTTTTACCCTAATATATTTTGCAATTAAATAACACAAACATGATTAAACGAAAAACTACACTTCATCTTATATTGTTATTCAGTATTTTTGCTCTTTTAACAGCCTATTTTATTGAACATATTTTGGGTCATCAACCGTGCAATCTTTGTTTAATTGAAAGAATACCTTATGTTGTTTCAATAGTTATAATTTTACTTTTTATTTTTATTCAAAAGTTTGAAAGATTTTTTTTAATAATTTTAAGTATTACATTTATTATAGCATTCTCTATTTCGTTTTATCATTTTGGAATAGAGCAAGGCTTTATAAAAGAGTCTTTAGTTTGTGACCTAAATTCTAATAATGCAGATTTGACTAAAGAAGCTCTTCTAAATCAGCTAAAAGAGGTTACAGTTAGCTGTAAAGATGCAACGTTTAAAATTTTAGGATTATCTCTTGCTACAATAAATATTTTTATCTCTTTAATAATCACAACTATAACTATAAAACTTTTCTTAACTTATGAAAAAAACAAATAAAGAAAAAGTAAAAGAATTTATTCGAGTTGATCACGCAGGTGAACGAGGTGCAATAAAGATTTATGAAGGCCAATTACTAGCTCTAAATACATTTGTTAAAGATGAAAACCTTAAAAAGAAAATTGAAGAAATGAAAATTCACGAAAAAGAACACTGTGAATATTTTGAAAATGAAATTAAAAAAAGAAATATAAAACCTACAAAGTTTTTACCTTTATGGGATTTGCTTGGTGTAGGACTTGGTTTTGGCTCAACAATGCTGGGGAAAAAAGCTGCTATGCTATGCACTGCCTCAGTGGAAGAAGTAATTGACGAACATTATCTAAATCAAATTAATGAGTTAGAAAACGATGAGAAAAAATTAAAAGAAAAAATAATTAAATTTAGAGAAGATGAGCTGCATCATAAAGATATAGCCTATAAAGAAGGTGCAACTAAAAAAGGAATGTATTCTATTCTGGATAAATTAATTAAAACTGGATCAAAAATTGCTATTAATATTTCTGAGAAAATTTAATTAAGCTTCTAACTCAACATCCCAATACAAATAATCCATCCAGCTCTTGTGTAGGAAATTTGGTGGGAAATTTTTACCATTTTTATGTAGGTCTTCTGTAGATGGCTGATATGGCTTTTGATTTAAGCTCATATCCAAATTTTTTAATAACCTTCCACCTTTTTTTACATTGCATGAAGAACAAGCAGTTACAACATTATCCCAGTTGGTTTGTCCACCTTTAGATCTTGGAAGTAAATGATCAAAAGTAAGATCTTCACCACTTCCACAGTATTGACATGAAAATTTATCTCTTAAAAAAACATTAAATCTTGTGAAGCTAGGATTAGACTGTGGTTTTATAAAACTTTTTAATGCAATAACACTTGGTAATCTCATATTAAACGATGGGCTCCTAATAACTCTGTCATAATTACTAACTATAACAACTCTATCCAAAAAAACAGATTTTATAGAATCTTGCCAGCTCCATAAAGACAATGGATAATAACTTAAAGGCCTATAATCTGCATTTAACACTAGCGCAGGACATTTTTCTAAAGACAAATTCTGATCGTTAAAAATCATTATAAAAAACTCTAACTGAAAAAAAATAATTTATCAATAAATAGAATTTAATTATATTTGAAAGTTATTTTTAATATAATTTAAAGCCGCGCTTGATGCCTCAATAGGAATATGATGTTCACAATTCTTTATCATTTTGGTTTCAATTTCAATATTATTTCTAATTAGGAAATCTTTTGCCTCTAATAAAAATGTTGGTGACACAACTGCGTCTTGATCACCATGTATCAATAGCATTTTAGTAGAAGAAGATTTTCTCATACTAAGATCATCTTGATTAATTATCTTACCAGAAAAACCAACAATACAATTATAATTTTGATTGCTAGTTAAACCTAAATTAATAGACATCATGCATCCTTGACTAAATCCTGATAAGCAAATTTGAGAATTATTAAGATTATATTCAGTTTTAACTTCTTCAATATATTTTTGGAGTTTATTTTCTGCTTTTTTAGATTCTTCTAGAATATAACTTGGATCATCTTTAGTTAAATCAAACCATTGAAAACCTGCTGGGTTAATTTTACATTCTTCATGACCATCTGGACATAAAAAAATAGTATTAGGCAAAAATCTTTTCCAATTTAAGGTCAACATACTTATGTCTTTCCCATCACCCCCATAACCGTGCAGTAAAATAATAGCATTTTTAATTGGCATATCTTTTTCTGGCTTAATAATTGTAGTTGATAGACAAAGTGTCATAGATGTTTTTATTATGTTTTTTTTATTAAAAATTATTCTACAATAGTTTCATGATAACAGGAACATTAGTTAAAATTTTAGGTATTGTGCTTTTAATAGTTGTAGCAGTCGTCTTGATCTTAGGAATTGGAACTTTGTTCAAAGGTGGCGAAACTAGCAAAAAATATTCGAATAAACTGATGCAGCTAAGAGTGTTGCTGCAATTCATTGCTATAGTAGCATTGGTTAGTTTTGCTTATTTCTTTAAAGATTAATCGTATTGTTTTAGCCAATTAATAAAATCCAAATTATTAAAATCAATAGATCCCATAATACGCCCAAACTCTTCACCTTTTTTATTAAATAAAATAGTTGTAGGAACTCCCCTTAAAGAAAATTTTTTAGCCAAAGTAATTGGCGCATCAAAATATATCTCTAGATTTTGAATATTTAGTTCTCTAAAAAAAGAATCTGATTTAGAGAAATTTTCCTGGCCAATATTAATAGGAAAAATTTTTAAGTTATCAAAATTACTATTTGACTGTAAGTCATCTAGAGATGGCATCTCCTCTCTGCAAGGAGCACACCAAGTAGCCCAAAAATTCAATATTAACAATTTTCCTTTAAAATCATCTAAATTTACATCATAATTATTTGAGTCTTTAAAAACTACTCCCTCATATATTTTTGTATTTTTTGATAAAACTAAATTTTTTATATTAGGTTTTTCTAGTGCATAACTAATGTTGCTAGTTATTAGGTAGATAAATATTAATAATAATTTCATGCTAAATATGTATAATTAATTATCATGGTAAAAAATAAAAACAATATGGCAATATGGGGATCAAGAATAAAGAAAGATGCCTCAACTTTGTTCCAAAAAGTTGGTAATTCAATAGATATTGATAAAAAGCTTTTTCAAGAAGATATTTTAGGATCAATCGCACATGTTGAGATGTTATTTAGACAAAAAATTATTTCTTTTAAAATTAAGAATAAGATAATTTTTGGACTTAATAAAATTGAGAAAGAAATTTTAAAAAATAAATTTGAATATAATAAAAAATATGAAGATATTCATATGAATATTGAAAAAAGATTATTTCAAATTATAGGAGAAGAGGCTGGATATGTTCACACGGCTAGATCTAGAAATGATCAGGTAATTACTGATTTTAAAATGTGGACGACTTCAGCAACTAAAGAAATTAATAAGAATTTAGACAATATTATTAAAACCATTCTCAAAATTTCAGAAAAAAATATTGAAACCATAATGCCTGGGTTTACTCATTTAAAAAATGCACAAGCTGTATCTTTTGCGCATTATTTAATGTCTTATGTAGAAATGTTTAATAGGGACAAAAAAAGATTTACCTATAATTTAGAAAGTTTATCAGAAAATCCTTTGGGTGTTGCTGCTTTAACAGGTACTTCTTTTAATATTGACAGAAATTTTACTTCAAAAAAACTAGGCTTTAAAAGACCAACAAATAATTCAATTGATACTGTTGCAGATAGAGATTTTGTTCTAGATTTTTTATATAGCGCTTCTGTTTGTTCAATGCATATTTCAAGAATAGCTGAAGAACTAATTATTTGGAACTCTGATGGATTCAATTTAATCACACTTTCAGACAAAGTGGTAACTGGTTCTTCAATAATGCCTCAAAAAAAAAATCCTGATTTGTTGGAATACTTAAGAGGGAAAACTGGAACGGTTTATGGAAATTTGTTTTCAATGTTGACAATTCTTAAAGGGCTTCCCATATCTTATTTTAAAGATCTTCAAGATGATAAAGAAATACTCTTCAAATCTAATGAAATTCTTAATAACAGTATTGCTATTCTTAATGAGGTTTTAAAAAATCTAAAACCTAATAAACAACAAATGTTAGACCTTGCTAACTCAGGCTATATTACAGCTACTGACTTAGCTGACTATCTTGTTAAAAATCATTCAATGCCATTTAGAAAAGCGTATCAAACTACAGCTTCTATTGTGAATTATGCAGAGAAAAAAAAGAAAAAATTGAATGAATTAAATATTGACGAACTAAAGAAAATTGAACCAAGGCTCACAATTGAAGTTTTAAAGATATTTAATGTGAAAAACTCTGTTAACTCTAAAAAATCTTATGGTGGAACGTCTTTTGATAATATCAAAAAAATGATAATGAAATATAAAAAGACGTAAAATGATAAAAAAACTAATTTTAATTTTTATAATTTGTTCTTTCTTGTTTTCATGTGGAAAAAAAGGAGATCCTCAATATGAGGGGAATGAAATGGTTTTTCCAAAGTCAGTAGATTGATGAAATATATAAAGAAAAACTTAACAATTGAAAAAGTTAATGTTCAAAAAATAGCAAAAAAGTTTGGTACACCAACTTATTGTTATTCGCACAAACGGCTAACAGAAAATATAAAAAATTTTAAAAAAAATTTTAGCTCCTTTTCTCCATTGATTTGTTTTGCTGTCAAATCCAATACTAATGTAAATCTGATAAGAGAAATTAGAAAATTAGGGCTAGGTGCTGATGTTGTTTCAATGGGTGAGTTAATGATGGCTCTAAAAGCAGGTATAGACCCAAAAAAAATTGTTTTTTCGGGCGTGGGTAAAACTTCAAAAGAAATAAGTTATGCAATTGATAAAAAAATTTTATTAATAAATGCTGAGTCTAAAAGTGAAATTATTGAAATTGAAAAAATTGCAAAATCAAAAAAAAAAATAGTTAATATAGGTATTAGACTTAATCCAAATACAGATGCTAAGACATTAAAACAAATTTCAACTGGAAAAAAAGAAAATAAATTTGGTGTAGATGAAAAAACTTTTTTTGAATTAGTAAATTTTACAAATCATTCTAAAAATATTAACCTTAAATGCTTAAGTGTTCATATTGGTAGTCAAATTTTAGATCACAAACCATATGAAAAAATGCTCAGTGTAGTGAATAAAATAATAAAAAAAAGTGGCCATATCTTTGAATTTATTGATCTAGGTGGAGGCATGGGTATTTCTTATGAGAAAAATAGCAAAAAACTTAACTATCAAAAATATAACACTGCTATACAAAAATTTCTAAAGGGCCAAAAAACAAAAATAATATTTGAACCTGGTCGATCTATAGTTGGTAATATTGGATTTTTAATTTCTCAAGTTATTTATATAAAAGAAAATACCAAAAAAGATTTCATCATATTAGATGCTGCAATGAATGATCTTATGAGACCAGCATTATATGGTGCAAATCATCAAACTATACCTGTAGTAAAAAATAATAGAATTTCAAACAAAACTTATGAATTTGTAGGACCAATTTGTGAAAGTACAGACAAATTTACAACTATAAAAGGTTTTCAGAAATTAAAAGAAAAAGATCTTGTGCTAATGTGTGATGTTGGAGCTTATGGAATGTCACTAAGCTCAAATTACAATGTAAGACCAAAACCAGCAGAATTAATAATTAAAGGATCAAAGATTAATATTATTAAAAAAAGACAAAAACTAAAAGATTTGATTTAGTTTTTGATTAATATGATAAGAAATTTTTTATTTTCATTATTTTTTTTCTTAGGAATAGTTTTAATTTCCATAATTTTCTTGCCAGCAATTTTACTACCAAAAAAAATAGTTTTATTTGGTGGAAAAATTATGGGCTTTTGGACTTCTTTATGTTTAAAAATATTTTTATCAACAAAGATAATCATTAAAGGTAGGGAAAACATAATTAGAGGAAAAAAATTTTTTATAGCTGCTTCACACCAGTCAATGTTTGAAACTTTTTTTTTACAAACTATCTTTAATTCTCCTGTTTTTATTTTAAAAAAAGAATTGCTAATGATTCCTATATTTGGCTGGTATTTAAAAAAAATAGGGTCAATTTCAATTAAAAGAAATAAAATTTCTAAAGAAAACTTAGGTTTTTTCGATGATATTTCTAAACAAGTGAAATTATCTGAAAGACCTTTAATAATTTTTCCACAAGGAACAAGACTTTCTGCAGAAGATAGAACTCCTTTTAAAAAAGGATCTGGTAGAATTTATGAAGAATTAAATATTCCATGCCAACCCATCGCAATCAATTCTGGTAATACCTGGCCAAAACATGGTTGGAAAAAAATTAATACCACTCTAACTGTTTCAATTTTAAAACCTATTGAACCTGGACTAAGCAAGGAAATTTTTACGAAAGAATTGGAAAAAACTATTTATACTGAACTTGATACTTTAAGCTAGCCTTTCATAGGCATTACAACAAATATACTGTCAAAATCGCCTGGATCTTTAATTAATGCCGGAGACCCAGTATCATTGAAAAAAATTTCAATCTTATCTCCATCAAGTTGTGATGCTACATCAATTAAATATCTAGAATTAAAACTTATTTCTAGATCATGATCAAACTTTACAGTTAAACTTTCTTTTCCATCACCACTATTTGTGTTGTTAACTGATAAGTTTAAAACGTCTTTTGACAAATTAAATTTAACTCCATCTTTTTTATCTAATGAAACTGAAGCAACTCGATCAACAGAGTCTAAAAATAATTTTAAATCTATTTCTAACTTCTTTTGATTATTCTTAGGTATTACCTGAATATAATTTGGAAATTTCCCATCAATTAACTTAGATATTAATATACTATTATTTAATTCAAATTTTATTTTAGATTTAATATTTGAAATTTTAACATCGCCATCATAACTTTCTAACAATGAGCATAGTTGAAAAATTGTTTTTTTAGGAAGTATTATTGGTTCAAAATCTACTTGCTGGTCTAATCTTATTTTTGAAATAGACATTCTATGACTGTCTGTAGCTGCTGCTGTTAAAAAATTTTTATCTTCAGTTTGTGTTTGATGAAAAAAAATTCCACTTAAATAGTGTCTTGTTTCATCATTTGAAACTGAAAATTTACATTTATTTAATAATTTCAATAATTGTTTTGATTTTATAGAAAATTCATTTTGATTAAAGTTTTCATCTGTTAGTGGAAACTCAGATGCACTAATACAATTTAAATTAAAAACAGATTTTTCAGACTCAACTTGGAGTTTGCTAACGTCTGTTAAAGATAAATTAATTTTTTTTCCTGACGAAAATTTTCTTATGATGTCATACATAATAGATGACGTAGTAGTTGTGTTTCCTTCTTCTATAACTTCTACATTGTTAATTTGATGAATAAATATTAAATCTAAATCTGTTGCTGTAATTGTTAGGTTTGAATTACTCGCATTTAATAAAACGTTTGACAAAATAGGAAGTGTGCTTCTTTTTTCAATTACGCCTTGGCAATAATTAAGTGCTTGTTGCAGATCTTGTTGATTAACGTTAAATTTCATTTTCTTTATTATACAATATCTGATTTTTTAGATTATTAATATTGTTTGTCATTTCTGGATCTTTTTCCTTCAATTTTTCAATGGTTTTAACTGAATGAATGATTGTCGTATGATCTCTATTAGAAAATTCTCTTCCAATTTCAGGTAATGACTTGGATGTCAAAATTTTTGTTAAATATATTGCTGTTTGTCTTGGTCTTACAAGATATCTAGATCTTCTTGAAGAAAGCATCTCACTTTTACTAATTTTGAAGAACTTACATACAGTTGATTGTATTAAATCTATTGTTACTTTATTTTCTCCAATATTTAATAGATCTTTTAAAATTACTTTAACCTCTGATAAATTTGGAACTTTGTTGTAAATTCTTGAAAAAGAAACAACTCTATTAATTGCTCCTACTAACTCTCTAATACTTGTGGTTATTTCTGTGCTTATAAACTTTTGTATTTCTTCTGAAATATTTACTTGATTTGAATAAAAAATGTTTAGTTCCTCTGTTTTTTGTTTAACAATTTTACTTCTAAGTTCATAGTCAGGTTTTTGTATATCTACAACAAGACCTCCAGCAAATCTTGATTTAATTCTATCTTGGATTCTTGATAATTTGTTCGGAGCTCTATCGGCAGAGATTATAACTTGTGAGCCTTTATCTAATAGTGCATTAAACGTATGAAAAAACTCTTCTTGCATTGCTTCTTTACCATTCATGAATTGAATATCGTCTATCAATAATATGTCAGTATTTCTAAAATACTCTTTAAACTTCACCATATCATTAGATTTGATTGATTTTACAAACTGATACATAAATCTCTCAGCAGAAATAAACATAACTTTGTTTTTTTCTTTTAATGAAAGACCAATTGAATTTAATAAATGTGTTTTTCCCATTCCAACTCCTCCATAAATATAAAGTGGATTATAATGAGAAATATTTTCTGAAACTTTCATGGATGCTTCATAGGCAAGTTTATTACTTGTTCCTGTTATAAAGTTATCAAATCTTTTATTTGGGTCTATTCTGTTATATTGTAAGTATGTATCTTTAATGAATGATACGTTTTCATTATTTTCATTTTTAGTAAAATTATTTTCTATCTCATTTTCAGAGTTTTTTTCAATAATCTTAAACTCTATTCTTGTTAAATCTTTCTTATACGTTTTTACTATTTGCAAAATTTGGTCTAAATATCTTGAAGTAATCCAGTCTCGAATAAATCTAGTAGAAACCGAAAGTAAGACATAGCTATTCATCTCTTCAACGAAGTCTATCTTTCTAAGCCAGCTTTCATATATATCGCTACCTAGCTTATTTTTCATATCCTTTTGAATTAAAGCCCAATCTAAAGCTTCAGATGAAACATCTTTTGTACTTTGTGTTGTGTTGTTGCTTGTCAT